>CBDDKG010000022.1:0-293868 GCA_965230105.1 Roseivirga sp.
TTCTTCTTCGGCCCAAACTTATCAATTTTTTCTAAGGCTTATATGAGTCTCTTGTCCTCAAGTCACCTTTTCTCCCTTGACGCCCTCATACTTACATAGAGATCACATAAACGTGTGAATTTTAGCCAATTGATGCCGCTTTTCCCCTTGTACACGTTCTAGCACAAAAATTACCTATGTCAAAAAGCACCTCTTCCACAGCCTCTTTCATTTTAATTCTCTTCGCACTGATTTTCTTCTTGTGGTAGCGATGGAGATGATGGTGGGAGGCGGAGGTCCAGAACCGAATATTTCAGTCGCCAACCTTGTTGTTGCGGACCTAAACAATAATGCCGATGCTTCAGACTTGAGGGTTTCATTTAGTATCTCCAATAATGAATCCTTTGTAAATGCCTACAGAGTCATAGTAGCTCAAATCGATGCCATCGCCAACTTGTCCTTGGCTTCTATCGAAACATTACCATCAGGTAGTTTCCATTCCATTGCTCCGACTGGCAGTGACATTGCCACCAACTTACCTTCAACCCTTCTTGACGTTGAAGGAAACCCAATTACGGAAGGAGAAACATATCGCGTGTTTGTGCTTGCCATAGCAGATGGCACCACGGTGACCGCCAATAAACTTAGCAATCAGTCAAGTCAAGTTACACTTGAGAATGTAGATGTTCTGGAAATCATGACTGAGCTACCAATAGGTACTGGTGGCTTAGAGGTAGACAGTGAGGGCAATATATATTGTGCCGATTTTGGCCAATCGCTTAGCAGTCCTCCGGGTACATTAGTTTATAAAATCACACCTGGTGGAGAGGCAAGTATTTTCGCGACTGGACTTGTAGGTGCTTCAGGCAATACCTTCAATGCTGATGGAAGTCTACTTTATCAATCTAACATTCAGGGAGGAAGAGTGAGTGCTATTAACTCTTCTGGACAAGTGACTACATTCGTCTCAGGTATGTCGTCTCCGGTGGGTGTAGTATTTGACAGTGAGGGGAATTTATACGTAGCCAACTGTGGTGATAATACCGTCAAGAAAGTCACGCCTGAAGGAGAGGTAAGTACTTTTGCGAGTGGCAACTTGTTTGCATGTCCTAATGGCATTACAATCGACAATGATGGAAATCTATATGTTGCGAATTTCAGCAATGCCAGTGTCGTTAAGATCGATACCCAAGGAAATCCCATCGGTACTGGCCACTTTTACTGGAAATAATAATGGTCATATCACTTTCTATCAAGGCAACCTCTATGTGGTCGCGCGCGCAGCAAATCAGGTTTACAGATTGGATCTAGAAGGCAATGCTGAATTAATTGTAGGCAGTGGTACTAGAGGTCATGACGAGGGTTCTGCCCTACAAGGAAGCCTCTCGCTACCCAATGACCTTGAATTCAGCCCTGACGGAAGGTTTCTCTATATCAATGATTCCAAACCACTGACCGGCACTCCGGCCAATAGTGATATAAAACCTACTTATTTAAAAAGGGTGAGGTTCAAACGTCAGTAGTTAGACGAGACGATCTTTTAATGCTTTAGCAACAGCTTCTGACTTAGAATTGACCTCAAGCTTTTTATAAATACTCTTGATATGAGACCTCACCGTATCCTGACTTATGAAAAGAGCATCTGCTATGAGTTTATAGCTCTTACCCTGACAGAGTTGATCAAGCACGTCCATCTCTCTTTCAGTTAAGTCAGATTCCGTCTTTTTGCTGAATGATTTGACCACCATCCGAGCAATACTGGTACTCATGGGTGCACCTCCACTTACAGCCTCACGGATGGCATCAATAATTCTTAAAGGAGGAGTGCTCTTCACCAGGTATCCTGAAGCACCAGCACAGAGAGAATCAAAGACTAGCTGATCGTCTTGGTGAACGGTAAGCATCAGGGCTTCTGCTTTAGGTGCTTTTTCTTTCATCTTTTCTACTGCCTGAATTCCCGTCATACCTGGTAGAGAAATGTCCATTAAAACGATATCAGGCTTTTGCGTTTCAAGGTTTTCAAGGAAGCTTTCTGCATTTTCAAAAGTGCGTTCACACATCATCCCCTCACTTGTATTAATGATAAGGGCGAGGTTATTTCTGATCTCAGGATCGTCTTCAACAATATTCAATCTTATTTTATCAGTCATACTCTACTTTCACTTATTGATGGTTTTCCACTAAATATTACTTTAGTTCCGAATGCAATTTTTGTCTGTATTTCGAAGCTCGCGGCCAGTTCATTGACTCTCGACTTCATGTTTCTAAGACCATAACCCTCATGGTGCTGCTCCAGATCAAACCCTTTTCCATCATCTGTTAAGACAATCTCAATCTGGTCATTTCTATAATTAAAACTCAAAGACACATTCTTGGCTTCCGCATGTTTCAAAACATTGTGCATCGCCTCTTTGAAGGTCATGATCAAATGGCGCTTCCAGTCCATAGTTAAGTTGACACCTTGCAAAACGGTTGGTATTTGATCTACTGAGAAGGCGATGGAGGTCTTATCAAATAACTCTTCTCCGAAATCTTTGAGCATGCTGGCTAAATCATAGGCTGAATCTTTCTTGGGGTCCAATGCCCATAAAAAATCACGCATTGAGTTATTCAGGTTTCTCGAGTTATGTTTGATCTTTTCCACATAAGCCGTGGCATCCGGATTAGAACCATTTATTTGCCTTTCCAAAACCTCTGAAAACAAGGCAATACGGGTTAGTTTGTTTCCCATTTCATCGTGAAAGTCAGCTGCGGCCTTTTTTCGTATGGATTCCATGAAAGAAAGCCGTTGTATTTTACGCTGAACGCGATACTGATGTATGGCGTAAAGGAGCGAGCACATGATTACAAACACTATAGAATAAAACCACCATCGTTGCCAATATGGGCTTAGAACCTGAATGGTTAAACTAGTTTCAACAGGATTCCAATCACCTGCGTTTCGGCCGGCCCTTACCCTAAAAGTGTATGTCCCTGGTGATAAGCTCGCATAGTTGACTGATCTCAGCTTGGTACTGTTTGACCATGAATCATCGGCACCCTCCAGCTTGTAGGAATAAACAATATCATTAGGATTCAGGTAGTCAATGGCTATGAAATCAAAACCAATAAAATTCTGGTTATACCTAAATTCCAATCGAT
Organism: Roseivirga sp.; assembly: GCA_965230105.1. Lineage (GTDB taxonomy): Bacteria > Bacteroidota > Bacteroidia > Cytophagales > Cyclobacteriaceae > Roseivirga. Next base: position 3,121 of record CBDDKG010000022.1, read on the forward strand.
CAATCTGCTGTATAGGTCTGTCTCTTTGAACCTGCTCATCAAAAAGTCTAACACTTTCTATTTGTATATCAGGGTAAGTCAAATCGTCTTTTACTTCTCTTGGGTTGAAGTACATTATCCCCTCAGTTGAGCCAAAAAACAATGTACCTGATTCAGTTTTTATAGAGGAATGAAACCTAAATGTATTGCCAGGTAGCCCATTGTGAGTCGTGTAATGTTTGAACTGACGCTTTTCAGGCCTATAACTGTGTAAACCATTAATAGATGAAACCCACAAAGCGCCATCATCGGCCTGTTCAATAGATTGAATATTGGGTATGGGCATGGATCCTTTGGGTGTATGGCTGATCCAAGTTTCCTTCTGCCGATCGAATTCCATCAGGCCACTACTAAAACCACCAATCCATAGACGAGATTCGGCATCTTCATAAATATCATTAATCGTTTGGCTTTGAAAACCAGATTCTCTGACCCCTGAATATTTGAATTGTTTTACATCGTAAGAACCATTGTTCTCCCTAATACGAAACATACCTTCTCTAATGGTCGCCAACCACATGCTTCCTTCCGAATCAATAAAGAGCTTTCTACCCTGGGCTGATTTGAATTGAGCAGGAACATTATCCCATTCACGAGTATTCTCAAAACCGGTAGGTGTTTGTTTAAGTAGCCGCTCATCAGCGATTACCCAAAACGAATCATGGTCGTCATAAAGAAAATCGCTGACCCTACCAGGAATGGCTGAACTAGGGCCGGTAAATAACTTCGCTTTTTTATCAAAGAAGAAGAAACCATCATCTGTCGCCAGTATTATACGCTCTTCCTCCTCCTTCAATAATCTTATGAAATGATGAAAATCGTTTTCCGAATAACTGAAGACCAGCCCAACATTCTGATCAAGAGGGTTAAATAATAAGAGCCCTTTCCCTGTAGATAGATAAATGCCTCCGTCAGTTGATCTTCCAACAATTCTGGCATACATAGCGTCCCCTAGCTTATCATGGTCTTTCCAGTCTATTATGTCAAAAAAGTTCGATTTACTCGAAGCTTGGACAACCCCACCGCCTCGAGAGCCCAACCATAAGGCCGGTTCACGATTATTTAGCCAAAAAGCAGAGAGCGTAAAATCTGATTTGATAACCTTCTCAAGAGCGCCACCTGCTCTCAGGCTGAATGCTTCATTTTCTGTGGTAACAATGAGTAATTCACTACCCTTTGGATTTCCATGTGCCACCAGTAATTGGCTGGTTTCGAAATCTGGAATGATTACTTCTTGCCAAGCACCATCTACATATTTGTAAATCCCCACTCCCCTTATTGAAATAGCCAATGAGTGGTCGCTAGTTTCGAAAACGTTAGAAATCCATGAGCCATACGAATTGACTTGCACTTTACTTACTTGCAGGTCAGAAGTTTGAACTTTATAAACGCCTTCATCGAAAACCGCTAACCACAGAGCATCACCAATTTCTACAGGTAAATAGGCGCCTTTTATTGGGACTCCATTATTCTCAACTGGTTCAAACTGGTTTAGAGAACCGCTATAAATAAAAACTCCCTCGATGGCCGTAACCCATATTCGGCCAACCTTATCTTCGTAAACGCTTAAAACATTTACCTCTTCATGGCCTAGGATAGAAACGGGTGTGAATTTTTGAGAGCTCTCGTCAATTAGATTGATCCCCTTCTGCGTTCCTACCCATCCTCGACCTTGCGTATCGAATACCATGGTCTTGACAAAGTTGTTGAGATGGTTTGGCCGCTCTTTATCATAATTATAGAAAAAGAATTTTCCGGAAGCCCTATCATACTTATTGACCCCTCCAATATCAAGGGTCACCCAAATGTTGCCCAGCACATCTTCAAATATCCTACCTTGACTATTGGCTTGTAAAGAATAGGCATCCTGAGGGTTATGACGAAAGACCTCAAAATTGTAGCCGTCATATTTATTCAATCCATGACCGGTCGATATCCACTTGTAACCGAAACGGTCTTCGTGAATATCTCTTACATCATCATTAGAAAGACCTTCTGCAGTGGTAAAGTTTTTTATAGTAGTTGTTTGCGCAACTAAATCAGTTTTACATACGAAGAAACCTGTTATGAGACAGGCAAATAAGAGCTTCTGAATACGTTTCAAAAAGCTAAATCGCATGGTTCAAGTTAAGGAATTCTTAATTGAGCCAATTCACATGTTTATGTGATAATACTAATGCGCTACCAACCAGTTTTCACCAACTCCAACTTCTACGTCCATCGGTACATCTAACTCAACCGCTCCCATCATTAACTCAGGTATTTTGGTTTTCATGATTTCCAACTCTGAATTATGTACATCAAATACAAGTTCATCATGTACCTGCATGATCATTTTTGACTTCATGTTTTCTTTTTTCATCCAGTCATGAATATTGATCATGGCCACCTTAATCATATCTGCTGCGCTTCCCTGAATAGGAGCATTAATTGCATTACGCTCGGCATGCCCACGCACGGTCATGTTTTTAGAATGAATATCTCTGAGGTATCGCCTCCTACCTAGAATGGTCTCTACATAGGTGAATTCCCTGGCCTTATTAACCTGGGCATCCATATAGCTTTTTACTCCTGGAAACTCATTGAAATAGGCTGTGATAATTTGCTGTGCTTCCGTTCTGGAAATCCCAATATTCTGGGCCAAGCCAAAAGCTGATATACCATAGATAAGTCCAAAGTTCACCTCTTTGGCTTTTCTCCGCATATCCCGATCTACTGCTTCAAGTGGTACATTGAACACTTTCGAAGCAGTAGTAGCATGAATATCTCTTCCTGATTTGAATGCCTCAATCATGCTTTCGTCCTTTGCAAAGGACGCCACAATCCGTAGTTCAATTTGAGAGTAATCCGCTGCCAGTAGGGTATACTCTTCGGACCTCGGAATGAATGCCTTTCTTATTTCTCTTCCTTTTGGTGTTCTAATAGGAATGTTCTGAAGATTTGGATTATTCGAGCTTAGCCTACCCGTAGCCGCAACAGCCTGCCGGTAATCCGTATGGACCAATCCATCAACCGGACTAATCATGGTTGGCAAAGCATCAACATAGGTAGACTTGAGTTTTTGATACTCTCTGAATTCCAAAATCCTTCTGGCAATGTCATGCTCTACGGCCAATTTAGAGAGAATGTCTTCCCCTGTTGCATACTGTCCTGTCTTTGTCTTTTTCGGCTTATCAACAAGTTTGAGGTTGTCGAAAAGCACCACACCCAATTGTTTTGGAGAGGCTACATTAAATTCCTCCCCTGCCATTTCGAAGATTTCAGCCTGAGCTTTTCGGCTTTCTTCTTCCAACTCCTTCGACATAGCAGTGAGTGTGTCGACATCAATTTTCACTCCATTGTACTCGATATCTGCCAATACATGCATCAACGGAGTCTCAACTTCCTCTAAAAGTGTCTTAAGCTGACCATCCCCTAGTAAAGGCTCAAGACTGTTTTTGAGTTGATAAGTAATATCTGCATCCTCACCTGCATACTCCACCACCTGATGTACCGGCACATCCTTCATGTTTCCTTGCTTGGCTCCTTTTTTACCAATGAGTTCAGTGATGGAGACAGGGGTGTAATTCAGGTAGTTTTCGGACAATACATCCATGTTGTGCCTTGTATCCGGATCAATAAGATAGTGGGCAAGCATAGTATCAAAGATTGGTCCTTTAACCTCGACACCGTAATTCTTTAGAATCTGAATATCGTACTTTGCATTTTGGGCAATCTTTGAAATTTTTTCGCTTTCAAAAACCGATCGAAACTCTTCGACAATCTTTTGTGTCTCAGCTTTGTCATCTGGAGGAGTCGGTACGTAATAGGCCTCTCCTTTTTTATATGAAAATGCCAGGCCGACCATATTAGCCTCAATCGGTTCAAGATTGTCAGTCTCTGTATCAAAGCAGATCTCACTTTGAAGCATCAGGTATTTAACAAGCCTTTGCCTTAACGCTGGCGTATCTATCAGATGATAATCATGTGGCACACTCGCAAGGTTACTCTTCTCCTGAACCGCCAGCTCTTCTGATGATGACTGTAAGGTTGGCGCATCATCCGCAAAAAGACCCATCTGCTCCGAAGCAGCCGGTTTTGGCTTGGCTGCCTTTGGAGTTGAAGTCGGTTGACCGAGAATTCTCTTTAGCGTAGTGCGAAATTCTAACTCCTCAAATATCTCCGTCAGCTTTTCAACATTGGGTCCCTTGTAAACCAGGTCTTCCTCTTTAAACTCTATCGGTACCTCGATCTCAATTCGAGCTAATTCTTTTGATAGAATACCTTGTTCCCCAAACGCTGCAACTTTTTCGGCAAGCTTCCCCTTCAATTCATGAGCATTAGCCACAATGTTCTCAACAGTTCCATACTGCTTCAATAGCTTTGAAGCGGTCTTAGGTCCAACACTAGGAATTCCAGGTATATTGTCAACAGAATCGCCTTGAAGACCTAGCATATCTACCACTTGGTCTATCCGTTCGATATCCCATTTGGCCAGTACTTCCGGAATACCCATAATATCAACACCATTGCCCATGAAAGCCGGCTTGTATAGGTAGACATGTTCCTCTACCAATTGTCCGTAATCTTTATCGGGCGTCATCATAAAAACCTCAAAACCTTCTCGTGCTGCTTTTTTGGCAAAAGTACCTATGACATCATCCGCCTCATAACCATCCAATTCCAACACTGGAATATTAAAGGCCCTTACGATGTCTTTGATGATAGGCGTACCGATTTTAATGTCTTCAGGTGTTTCTTCACGATTGGCCTTATAAGGCTCATATCGTTCATGCCGAAAAGTAGGTGCGCTGGTATCAAAAGCCACTGCAATGTGCGATGGCTTTCGCTTATCTATGATCTCATAAAGACTATTGGTAAAACCGAAGGGAGCTCCTGTATTGAGGCCTTTTGAGTTAATTCGTGGGTTTTTACTAAAAGCAAAATGGGCTCTATAAATGAGCGCCATTGCATCTAAAAGAAAGAGGGTCTTTTCCGGTTTACTCATATTATAAAGGTAAGTATTCCGGAAAACTGAAAAAGAGGAAATTGCTTAATTCGAACCGAAAGAATTTCGCTGACTGATTAACTCCAAAGCATACTCAAATACAGAATCCCTTTTGTCTAAAAGATCTTCGAAGGTAGTCTGTACTGCATAATCAGGAAACGTTCCTCTACCTGCATTATCAGCCGAAACATTTACAAATTCCTCATAGATTACAGGAACCTGAAGGGTTGAGCTTGTATTAGGTAAGCTATAGTTTACCAGCATATTAGCTGCCCTACCCACATGGGCACCACCAGTTTCTTCACCTATCAATACTACATTATCCATTTGGCCCAATATTCTGGCCAGGTCAGCCGCTGCAGAGAAAGTTCTCCCTGAAATCAAAACGTAAATATTGCCATCAAACCTGGCTCCTTTGTAGTCTGTTGTTCCTTCAAACTCGTCATACCAATTCAGTAGAGGTGCTTCAAAGCGCCCTTCTTTCGGTGCTTGGAAATACTTCTGAATATAGTCTTCCGCACCTTTTAGAGATTCATCCGTCTTCAAACGACCATTAATCGAGGCAACATATTTCTTCATCTCGATGCTCTGAGATCTGGTATAGGTCTTTGAAGGATCGTTGAGTTTGCTACCGGTTAGAAACTGGTACATTGTGTTCAACAATCTGCGATCGCCCCCCTCGTTTATTCTCAGATCAATAACGAGGTTTTCAAAGTCGAACTCCTTGTCTTCCTCATCGTAACGTGATCCTAACTTCTGATCAAACCAGTCCGGGTTAGCCTGGAATGTATTCAATGTTAGAACGAGCGTCTGAAGGGAGTCGATCGCATCAAGGTTCGTAAACCGATTGTATCGCTCATGCGACATGTTGATTGGTCTATAATAGTTGTTAGCCAGCATGGTATTACCCGCCACGCCTTCAACAACCGTTTGTCGAACTTGACCAATAGGGTCCTTATAGCTTACAGAGAAGCTAGAAGAAGCACCGTTTTTTAGGAAGTAGTAATAGCCAAATTTGCTCTCTACTTCTCTTAAAGGTTTTGTTTCACTGAAACCATCAGTAACCGTAAGGTTTATGAGTTTTGGTAATAGACCCGGTATGTCTTCATCATTGATGCTGAGTAATTCCGCACCATGAGGAATATTGCTACGCTCGAAGTCTACATAGGCTTTACCCTCTATAATCTTTATAGGCAAGGGGAAGAATTGAGCTAATCCCAAATCCTGACGAACAACCGATTTATCCATTCCCACCTTTGTATGGCCGCAACGCAATGTATTATTCAGCTCAGCAAGGAGTACCTCAAATTGTTTGAAAGTAATGGCCTCTGGAAGGGATGCAACTTTGTCCAATACCAACTTTTGAAATGCCTGGCGGCTGATATATTGGTAAGGATTGCCGTGCTGCTTATCGATGATCTGAAAGTAAACTTCCAGATCATCGGCAGCCTCTTGACGAGTAATTGTTCGATTATAGTTGTTAGATAAAAGGGAAAATGTATTTGCCAGTACTAACAAACTGACCAATACTACCTTATTGATTGTACTTAAATGTCTTTTCATAACCCCGGTTTTTAAGCCAGGGTGACTTCATCGTTGACTTTTCAATAGCCCGTTCGACTTGGCTGTAATTGAAATGAGATTTAAAGAGTTCGGCAATAAACCTCCAATGATCACCCTGAGAAATCAGGGCATAGGAAAATTATGAGGTAGCGCTCGTTCGACTTAGCGCAATAGGAAGTATACAGGTGGTTTTAGCGAAATACCTGAGGGTAGATTATAAGAAGATAGTAAGGAGGTGTTCTTGTGAAAGTGAAACAAACATACAGAAAAAAGTCGTTGACCCCAAATTTTCATGTTGTTCACATACATTTATTCCGTATTTATAAAAGTGTGTACCTACGCTTAAATTGATTTTATTTTTCAATATCAGACTATCGCAGAATAGAATTCGGCCAAATAATATTTAGCTATTAAAAAGGGTGGACCAAACGATATCTCTCGAAATACGCAGTTTACATAAAATAATATGCGGTACTAGTCGTAATTTTAAAGCGATCCTTAATCTTTTTTGATCATTATAAATCGGAGAATCTTTTTTTTAACCCTCATTCTCGTTGGCCCCTGGCTAAAGGCCCAAGAGTTTAATGGATTCATTCAATCCGATTTCTCTGGCGTATTAGGCGCACGAGTTCAACCCGCTTCCATAGCGGATTCACCTTATAAATTCGATTTCAGCCTTATCAATGCTAATTATTACCTGACCAATAATATCGGGTTTACCAGAACCAATGCTGAAGGGACCAGCCTTATCCGTTTCACCGATCTGGATCCAAGATTTTTACATGCCAATTTAAGTTTAGGTGGCTTTTCAGCCATGCTGTCTCTTCCAAGAAAACAAGGCATTGCTTTACAGTTTCAACTTAGGTCAGTGAGCAGTATCAACGATCTATCACCTCAATTCATCACTCAGGTGAATCGATTTACTGACGCTCGGTTTTTGAATACTACAGTGACAAATCAAAAGGGTGATTTCGCTACTAGTCTATGGCAAGAAGTGGCGCTCAGTTATGCATTTGTAAAGAAAGATGATGGTTTCCATCGCTGGAAAGTTGGAGCAACATTCAAACTCATAAACCCTTTAGCCAATGTCTGGGCGAGCGTCAAGGACATTGACTACGATATTACAGGTGCAGGACTGGCACAGTTTAACAATTTAGAAGCTGAGCTGGGCTACTCCTCTACCCTCGATGATTTTCAGCAATTTGATGGTACCCAGAGCTTCAACAGGCTACCCAAGGGAACAGGCTTTAAACCTGGTGGAGATATTGGGGTAGTCTATGAAAGAGTCGCTTATCGTGAAGACCCGCGTGGCAATCGGGAAACAAGGCTAAAACCAGATATCACCTATGAATTTAGATTGGGTGTTTCCATTACTGATATCGGGGTAATGAAGTTTGATCAGGGCTCAGCAGCCTTTACAGCAACAGGAATACTTCCGAATCAGGGAGACATCAACTTTGATGATCTTTTCGGAAACATAGATAGCTTTCGTCAAGTGCGAGATTCTTTGGAGACCATACTGCAGGTCGGAGATAAGTCAGGCAGCTATACGGTGACTCTGCCTACCTCACTCAATCTGGATTATGATTATAATTTTTGGAATAACTTCTATGTCAACGTAGTTGGCAGGTTTGACCTGACAAGCCTGGTGCCAGCGGACTACAGGGTGAATTACCCTAGTAGTATCACCATCACGCCTCGTTACGAAACAGGTTATGCAGGGTTTTACCTGCCTTTTTATCGCAATTTAGATGGTGATTCAGAGCTTGGCGCAGCACTGAGGTATGGTGCCTTCACCATCGGGACCCAAAGCTTGGGTTCCTTATTCTCCAAGGAGAAAAAATCCGGTGGTTTATTCTTTAGTATTAACCTAAAACAGTTGAAGGCTAATTCTAAAAAGACTTACTGTTTTGGCTCATCACGGGTGGGTAGTGGCTTTGCACGATCGGAGCGAACTCCTCTCTATAAAAGGAAAAAATTCCTCTTCTTTTAAGCCTTACTTTCAGTACTACGCTTGAATTTAGAGTAGGCATGGGCTCTAAGCCCAATGAGTACCAAAAAGGGAACCCAAATACCATCATTCATGAGTAAATGGAAAGTAGCTTTATCTCCCACCTGCTGCTCCAGAATACTAAAGTAAAACCAAATTCCGCCAGCAATTTTCGTGAAGGCAGCAAAGAACAAAAGATACCAAAACCTTCCAGGGTGGATGGCACAAGCCAGATAAACCCCTGCCATAAACAATACAAATTTCCCTTGCCATGCGATGACCCCAGGGGCCGAAGCCTCTGACTCTGTTACCCACTGAAAAAATGTCTCAGGGAAATAACCAATGAAGATTCCCCACAGAATATTATAAGCAGCTGATATAAGTAAAAAGCCACGCATCCAGTTAGAGAAAATGGTTTGTGGTGTCTTTATGGAATTCATAACTTATGTTTCTATCAGGGTGAAGGTTAAATCTCCTCAAATCTATAAAACACTTCTTCAATGACTATACTCAATATAAAGTTTAAAAAGGTACCACTTGTTTTAATCGGGCTACTTTTGGCAACAGGCTTTTTGGCGGGCTTCAAAATGGCGCAGAATATGGCCATCGAAAAAAGCGATGTTGAAGCTGCTCAAAAGATCCTGAACCTTGATTTTGATGATCAGGAAATTTCACAAATGCTACCCAACATAAATCGTAACCTGAGGGGGTTGAAGGAATTACATGAGTATAAGATTGACAATAGTATTCCTCCTGCATTGTGGTTTAATCCCCCTAAAGGCAATCGATCAATTCCTACCAAGCAACATCCCATTCAATGGGAACTTCCAAAAAACGTAAAGCTTCCAGAGAACAAAAACGATCTCGCCTTTTATACTGTCGCAGAGTTAGCAGTACTCATCAGAGAGCGAAAAATTACCTCAGTTGAACTTACAGAATTCTTCATCGACAGACTGAGAAAGCATGATGATTCGTTGAAGGCCGTCATTAGCATTACGGAAGAAAGAGCTTTGGCCCAAGCCAAACGAGCAGATGACCTTTTGAAGAATGGCACTTATCTGGGTCCTCTCCATGGTATCCCATATGGTGCCAAGGACCTGATGTCTGTGCCTGATTATAAAACTACCTGGGGTGCCGGACCCTACAAAGACCAGGACAGAGGTAAGGAGTTGGCCACTGTGGTAAAGAAACTAGACGAAGCTGGCGCGGTATTAATTGCTAAACTTACCCTAGGAGCACTGGCTATGGGTGATGTTTGGTATGGTGGAACCACTAAAAATCCCTGGAATCTGAAACAAGGATCGAGTGGATCGTCTGCCGGGTCTGCTTCAAGCACTGCCGCTGGCTTGGTACCTTTTGCTCTTGGTACCGAGACATTGGGCTCCATTGTTTCACCATCCACCAGAAATGGTGTGACGGGTCTAAGACCAACCTTCGGTCGAGTAAGTCGAGCTGGAGCAATGGCACTAAGCTGGAGTATGGATAAAATTGGGCCAATAACTCGCAATGCTCTTGATTGTGCGCTGGTTTTTGATGCCATCAGAGGAGAAGACAATATTGACCTGACGGTCGAAGATCACCCTTTTAACTATCAGGGCAAAGTTGACCTGTCAAAGCTTAGAGTCGGGTACCTGAAAGCTTATTTTGACAGAAACAGGCCAAACCAAAAAGAAAACGATGACAAGTCGCTTGATGTATTAAGGTCCCTAGGTGCTGATCTCCAGCCCATAGAATGGGTCTCCGATTTGCCTTTTCCTGCAATGCAGGCCATTCTGAGCGCAGAAGCTTCAGCTGCTTTTGATGCTCTTACCCGATCAGACAGAGATACTTTACTCGTCCGACAAAGTGCAGGGGCATGGCCAAATCTGTTTCGTAGTGCCCGTTTTACCTCCGCTGTTGACTACATTAACGCCAATAGGGTAAGATATGAGGTAGTGCAAAGGGTCAACACCCTCATGGAAGATTATGACGTAATCGTTACACCTAGCTTTGGTGGAAGCCAGCTTTTGACCACTAACCTGACTGGACACCCCTGCGTGGTGCTTAAAAATGGTTACAACCAGAATGGCAGCCCAACCAGCATTTCATTTATAGGGAATCTATTCGATGAGGCGACCATTTTGGCGGTGGCCAGGGCCTATCAGGAAGCCACAGATTTTGATGAGCAACATCCACCGAGCTTCATCGACTAAACAGTCAGTGAATTCGACATGACGACAGATAATGGAATAATTAATATCTTCAACCATGCTACTTGCAATAGATGCCGGTAATACCAACATTGTGTTCGGTATTCATGACGGAAATAGCTGGATTCAAGAGTGGAGATTTGAAACCGTACCTGTCAAAAACCAAATTGAGTACGAGCTTTTTCTGCGATTAAACTTTCTAGAAGCCAACCTGAAGTTAGAAGACGTAAATCGCGTAGTTATTTCTTCGGTTGTTCCTCAGTTGAATGATATTCTCTCAGAGTTCACAAAACCCTTAATTGACAAGGAACCGGTATTTGTAGGGCCAAAAGTATATGACAAGCTGCCGATCGCAACGCAAAACCCTTACGAAATTGGCACTGACCTCATAGCCAACGCCATGGCCGGACATATACTGTATAAAGAGGACATTATTATAGTAGATTTTGGTACAGCCCTAACCTTTACGGTAGTAGCCGATAATGGTAATATCAGAGGAGTAAACATTGCTCCTGGACTCAAAACGGCCATTGTAGCCCTAGTCGGTAATACGGCACAATTACCGGAAGTACCCTTAGAACTACCAGACTCTGTGATTGGAACCAACACGACTACCGCCATCCAAAATGGCGTTCTTTGGGGCTATGTGAGTATGGTCGAAGGTATGCTGGATCGTATTCAAAAAGAACTGGATAAAGAGGCAAAAGTCATCGCTACCGGAGGGCTTTCCTCTATCTTGCATCCATTGCACGATCGGTTTGATCAGGTGAATCGTCACCTCACCCTTGAGGGACTACGTTTTATTCATGAGGCAGTAATAAAAAAGGTATGAGAAACTATGGCTGGGTCGTTAAAGGACTCGTTTTTGGAGGTTTAGTTTGGGTTCTAATGTACATCATCTTTCCGCAATTCAGCGATGACCAAATCGTAGAACCGGAGAACCACATTACGGAGTTGATCTTTGCCGTCCCGGCAGGATTGCTTTGGGGTTATTACCGCTTTGTAGTACTTCCAAAGAAAATGGCTCAAAGGGATAAGGATAAAGAATGAGATTCTCCTGCAAGTATTTCCGTCATCCTGAAACAAGTCCAGAATGACGAATACATTGGAATCAATTCATTCCATAGAGCTTCTTACCTGTTTCATAATACTTATCACCTTCTAACCAGAACGGTCTTTCAGGAGCATTACCGATCATACGAGAAGCATAAACATAACTCTTGAAGAATTTCTCCAGGTAGTCATAGTCGACAGTATTTGGGTTATCACCTGGCTGGTGATAGTATTTTGTAATCTCATTGTCAAAAGCGCGGAAACCCAAACTATATGTAGGCGCAGGAATCCCTTTTCTAGCGAAACTCACGTTATCAGACCTATCGAATAGGCCCTGTTCTCCTGCAGGATCGTCAATGGCCTCCAAGCCAAAGGCTACATTGGCATCTTTGATATACTGTGAAGCAGTAGTTCGTTCAAGGCCAATAATAGTAGAAATGGTCTTATCATTGTAACCCCCATTGTCGCTATTCCAACAGAAAACAATCTCCTCATTGGGCAAAATTGGATTATTAGCAAGATAACGACTTCCTAAAAGCCCTTTCTCTTCTCCAGTAAACAAGACAAACAAGGCCGATCGTTTCATAGGATATTTTGCAATGTTCTCAGCAGCTGATAGTACTGTTACCGTCCCAATCGCATTGTCTCGTGTTCCATTATAAATAGAGTCTCCCTCGGCATCTGCTCTTCCAACACCTACGTGATCATAATGAGCTGAGAACATGATAAACTCTTTTTTCAATTCAGGGTCTGTACCTTCCACCATGGCTAAAATATTCTTGTCCTTGGTGATTTCATTGGTCATTCCCTCTATTTTCAGGGAGGCTCTTTTGATACTCCTTGTTCGCATAAAGCGTTGATTCGAATTATCAAGGTCCTTTAACCACAGGTGAGGGATGATCTCCTTATCGTTGTCGAAGCTATCGAGTGTCAAGTTTACTCTGTTAAACGTGAACCCTAATTGCGCCCAGGGCGTAGCAGGTGAGTTATAAAACTCCACAAGGCCTGCAGCACCGTTTTCTCTCGCGAACTCATATTTCTGGCGACTTAGGCGAAGAATTGACCTTCTGTCTGCAGTGGTACCGTCTCCAGCCTTAGCAAAGACTATTTTTCCAGCAACGTCCTTACCTTCATAGTCCCCCTCAAGGGCATATTCCAAGTACACCACTTCACCTTCATACTCACCGCTTTTACCATCAACTACCAGGAAATCTTCGTTCAATTGGAATTCTCGGCCCGCGTAGCTAAAGCTACCTGAGGTAGCTGGTGTCTTTTGCCTAAAAGGGACCGGCTGAAAGTAGCCTTCGGCTCCTGGAACCGGCTGAGCACCATAGCTTTCAAGCTGATCTGCCAGATAATCAGCGGCCTTTAAGATCTCAGGAGAACCGGTATTTCTACCCCGCATTTCATCAGATGCGATGTAATAGATGTGATCCTTAATGGTTTGCTGATTTACTGTATCCAGCGTCTTTTCCAAGTCTGTTTTTTCAGCACACCCAGCAATACCAATTACCAATAGTGTGGAAAACAGATTCAAATACTTTTTCATATGCCTCATTTAATTTCGTAATACTTAAATATAGGGTATTCCACAGCTTGATCGGCTATGCCCTTATTATCAAAGTATTCATCGAAGAAATTCCATGTAACCAAGCCATCATCTGACTCAGGCTCTAATAGATAGAAAATCAAATTGGCTAATGGCTGGGCCATATCCACCCAGAAGTCTCCTTTACCAAACTTCTTGTTTGCGGCAGCATAAGTCCCTTCGATCGTGGCCATCTTGTGTTTTTCGAAGGCTCGGTTAGACCTTTGAAGCTTAGTGGCTGTAAATACCTCTCCTTTTGCTCTCTTGTTTTTTGTGAGTTCAGTGACCTGAACACCGTGCATTTTAAGGTGCTCGGCAATAGCGGTAAACTCTTTCGGTATAAGATAGCCCTTGGGTAAAGTGGCCGTTTTTGTTGCTTCGAAACCACTATGATTCACGACATCTTTTAATTCAATGATCTCTGGCTTTCTCAGATAGGTCTTTTGACCTCTCTCATTGGTCGTTTCCATATGGTTGTAGGTTCTGTAAGCCGAAATAGGCTCATCCAATGCCACCATTTTAAAGCGAACACCTTTCTGTATTTTACCTCCCTGTTCTTTGACCAAGTTGATGGCGTCTTGCTCAGCTTTGGCATTTATGCGCAGCATTTCATCACCATTCTTATTTGTAAACTCAAGAATCTCGCTGACAAAAGCGTAGGTAGAATTGATTCGCTGATAGAGCCTTTCATGTGCAAAAGCCTCGCTAAGAATGGCCATACGATTTCTCAAACCGAATTGGTTAACCAAGTAGCGTGGATGGTGATTATAGGTATAAATAGACTTGATTGGCCAGCCTTCTCTTCTTGTATAGTAATAACCATAAGGCCCCAAATGCACATCATATTTATCAAGAGCTTTTTCTGTGACTTCAGGCAAAATTCTGTCCCAGGTAAAATCGTAAGGTGCTTTTTCTCCGGCTGTGTGATAGCTAGGTGCCCAAGTCAAAGAATATCCATGCCAGGTCCCATTGGTCGTATGCAAATCAACAAAGAGCGTTGGGTCCCATGGCACAATGATATTTTGAAACAACCCTCTGGACTCAATGGTCTCCATTTTCATCCCGTCTCTATTCAGATCCCAGCCCTGGCTGTTCGCTCGAATGCCCGTCTGGATTGGGCTTCCCTCTTGAGAGGGCCTTCGGCCAGCCTCCATTTTATCATTGCTATCGGTATTATAGATCGGCACGAAAAGTATAATCTGATTATCGAGTAAGTAGCCCTTATCGCCTGTCAGGATATCTCTCATCAGAATTTGAACTACTTCCTTTCCTTCAACTTCTCCAGAGTGAATATTCCCCTGAATATAAATGACCGGTTTGCCACTGGCCTTGGCTTGCTCGGGTGTTTCGATCCTAGGATTCGCCAAAACGAACACGGGAATGTCTTTCCCTTCCAGACTGGTTCCCAAACTGACTTTAGAAACATATTGGCTACCCTTGGTAACAAGACTAGTAAAATCAATTACTTCTTGATAGGTAGAAGTCTCTCGATAGTTAGTTCTTTCTGGTTTTATGAGGAGGCTTCGGTCCACTTGCTGCGCAATGGCTTGAAAAGTGAGAAAACAACTGAGGATTAGAAGCGATGGTCTTTTCATTATGTAAAACTTTGTCCACCAAATTACAAAAAGCCCTAATAAACATGAGCCATCGAACTTTCATTTACATCAGTGGTTAGTACTTCAGCTTTATGGCTGCTAAATTTCAACAAATAAAAAATGTCATGACCAATCGTAGATCATTCATTAAGCAAAGTACTGCCCTTAGTGCCCTATCTATTCTCCCAAATGCATCACTTTGGGAAACTCTTTTTCAAAGCGGTTATAAGATGGAAGCACTAAGGAATAACGTAGGCATTTTCACAGAAAGAGGAGGAACCATTGGCTGGATGATTTCAGACGAAGGCATCGTGGTTGTTGATTCTCAGTTTCCAGCTCAGGCCCAAAACTTGGTTGGCGAAATCCAGAAAAAATCTGACCGACAGATTGACCTTTTGATCAATACGCATCACCATGGCGATCATAGTGCAGGTAATATCGCTTTCAAGGGCATTGTCAAAACTGTGATGGCACATGAAAACTCTCTAAAGAATCAAAAAGAACGGGCAGAAAGAGCCAATAATGTAGATCAGCAGCTTTTCCCAGACACTACCTATAAAAAGGGGAAGATCAGACAAAAAGTTGGCGGTGAGAGAGTAGCCCTCCATTACTTTGGTGCCGCCCATACAGATGGTGACTCATTCGTTCATTTTGAGAATGCGAATATCGTGCATTGCGGTGACCTGCTTTTCAATCGTAGGGCTCCTTTCGTAGATAAATCTGCCGGTGCGAATATTACCAACTGGCAAGTGGTGATGGAAAAGGGCTACAAAGCATTCGATAAAGACACGCAGTTTGTCTTTGGTCATTCTGGTAATGGATTTGGTATAACAGGTACTCGCGAAGACCTAAAAGCCTTTGAAAACTATCTCGGCAAGGTCATGGAGTTTGTAAAGAAAGGACAGGCTGCTGGTAAGACTAAGGAAGAACTAGCCGGTGCAACAGAAATTCCTGGCGCTCCCGAATGGAAAGGTCGACAAAGCCGACCTGTGAATGCCGCCTGGATGGAACTCTTCGAGGAATAGATGATTTCAGTTTTTATAAATTCACCCTATGCTGATCAAGCATGGGGTTTTTTATGTTTCAACATCGATAATAGCCGCTTCGTAAAGGAGGCTTCTTAGTTTTTCAAAGTCAATTTCCTGAAGAGACTGAAAGGTTTTAGTACGGACGTACTTTCGTTTTCCGGCTTCTAAATAATCGTCTTCGTTCAGCATTAAATGTCCTTTGGTAAAGCCAAATTGGACACCTTTAAAAGTACCTCCCCATGGCACCGACCCAGGCCAAATAAAACAGATTGTTTTCCTAACGCGAAAGAAAGGTACATTATAAGAAAGCTTCTCTTTTACTTCTGGAATGCACTCATAGACAAGGGTTCTTAATGCCTGAACAATTTTCAGTTCTTCTTCAGGCAAAAAGGCAAAGAGATCATCAATATCCTGAAAACTGATGGGTTGAAATTTATTCACGGAGACTGTATCAATCAGCAATTGGCATCATAAGCTCTTTGTAACCAGGCGGCCAGATTATCGTCCACCTGATTCAGTTCAGTCAACTTAACCCGATGACTTACCATGGCATTCCAGCTACCTGCGGCTTCGATGTTTCCTTCGGGAGCAACTCCTTTAAGGTTCAAACCTACATCCACTCTGGTTTTTGTACTTGGCTGAAGTAAAGCAAATTGCTTTTTGGCTGTTCTGAGACTGATATATGTCTTCTTGTAAGAGAACTCCACTTCTCCCTTTATAGCTTCGAACTGGGCTTTTACACTCTTGAATATCTCAGCAATAGCCTCCTTCCCCTTGAGTAGCTCATCATCTTCATTTCCTGAATCGGTTTTTGGTGCCAGCAGTTCAGGTTTTAGGTAGAGCTGGGTAATGGTATTGGCAAAACCGTGAGTAACTCCATGTTCTCCCTTGAGTAATTTCATAATCTCACCATGCTTAGCCAGATCAGTGGAATGTAATAATGCCCTCCATTCATCCAAAGACTTACCCGTCTTTTCAGGCATATTATTGATCATGGTTTGGAGCATTTCTTCTGGAGTGGCCATTGCTAAAAAAATTGATTGGGATTAAGTTAATAATTCAGTTATAAATTCAGAAGGGGCATATCACATATCCTTTAAAATCGTTTTTATTTCATTTAACTTGATGCCATGCAAGTACCCTTTTTAGACCTGAAAAGAACTCATAAGCTTATACAGAACGAGCTGGAGGGCACCTTCAAAAGAGTACTGGAAGACTCATATTTCTTACATGGTGAGGATGTTGGAGCGTTCGAGAAGGTCTTCGGAAAGGAACATGAACACGCACATTGTGTGAGCACAGGCAATTGCACTGATGCCCTTCAACTGACATTACAGGCACTGGGCATTGGTCCAAGTGATGAGGTAATCGTTCCGGCAATGACATGGATTACTGATGCTGAGGTGGTCTCAAACCTCGGGGCAACTCCAATATTTGTTGACGTCAAATCAAGTGGGCTAATTGATGCTAACCAATTGAAAGCAAAGTTAACTCCCAAGACTAGGGCAATCATCCCTGTTCATCTGTACGGCCAAATGGCCAATATGGACCTCATCATGCGTTTTGCAGAGAAGCATAATCTATTTGTAATTGAGGATTGTGCACAGGCTACCTTTGCAAGGCACCAGGGCAAGAGGGCTGGTACATGGAGCCATGCGGCAGTATTTAGCTTTTACCCAACCAAAAATCTTGGTGCACTAGGCGATGCTGGGTGCATGCTTACCCAAGACGCAGACCTTGCTCTGAAAGTGAGAAAGCTCGCGAACCACGGTGCCCCAGACAAACACGCTCATGAAATGCCAGGTAGCAACAGCAGGATGGACACCTTGCAAGCCGCAGTTCTTAATCTAAAGCTGCCCTACTTAGAAAAATGGAATGAAGAGAGACGGGCAATTGCAACACACTACAATGAAGCATTAGCCGATTTGCCAATTTACCTCCCGGGGGTTGAGTCTCATAGCCTTCATACTTTCCATGTTTATCAGGTCCAGACTGAGAGACGCGATGATCTAAAGGTTTTTCTCCAGGATTGTGGAATCCAAACTCAAATTCATTACCCAAAATCTATACCTTTTACTGAGGCCTATGCTTCCATAGCCTACAATAAAGAAGATTTCCCTGAAGCCTATCGCATCCAAGATCAAACGCTCTCTTTACCATTATTTCCTGGTTTGACAAAGACCGAACAAGGCCATGTCATAACATCTTTAAAGGATTTTTTCAAAAAATAACCGGCCCAATTTACATTGAAGGCCGGTTGAAAGTTTTCAGTTCAGGTTATATCTATAGGTCATACATGACACTAAACACCCAATATCGCTTCTGAATGAAATACTCAAATGTGCTAATCAAGCTTTCCGTAAATGAATCTCTTCTGATTCCTGTAGTATTCATCAGGTTCATGCCTTCCACTTTAAACTCCCATGGGCTACCATCCTGACGATAAGTTAGATTCGCATCGAGTAAGTCATAGGTACTTGAGTTATTTCCTGAGCTGATATAACTATTGTACTCATATTCTACCTCAAGTTCGAAGCCCTTCAAAAACTTCTTGCTTAAACTTGCAAAGGGCTTGTGGTTTTCGAATTGACTCGAGACATTTCTACCTTCATAAGTATTGAATGATACATCATAGCCGAGGTCCAGAAACAAAGATTTGAACAGCGTAGTAGAGATTGTAGCCCTGTATGACTGTTGAAAATTTGTATTCTCATTAGGTGTATCACTAATGATATTATTGCTGGTGCTCCTAGACCAATTGGCTCTGAAATTGAGGCGCCATGCATCAAAACGTTTGTCAGTACTAGCATAACCTGAAAGCACCTCATTAGCAGTATTGATATTGATCGGAGTGTTAACGCGCTCAAGATTATTGAAGCTTACGATATTCGTAATATCATCAAATCGTCTAGAGTAGGTCAGACCACCATATACATTGAAAAAGTTATACATGTTAAAGTTGAAGTAATTTAACTGTACACTGTGGTAGAGACTGTTCTGTAAATTGGCATTACCTCCAAACAAAGAGTTATATCCTCTGACCAGTAGGCCTTCAGCAATATTTGCTACATCAGTGAACTCTGCGGTAACCCTGTAATCCAAGGTCAATGAGTGAGACGTTCTAAAAGTATACTTCGCATTGACAGAAGGTAGTAGCAATGTCTTATCGAAACCTGCCTCAGCACCATTTTGCTCATTGGCAATATCATAATAATGCAGGTTCAAGGAAGGTGTAAGTACCAGTTTACCCAACTTAGTTTTATAAAGTACGCCCAAGTAGTAGTTCTGGTACGTGTAGTCTACCAAGTTCACCAATGTTGGATCACTAAACTCATTAGTTGACAAATCGCTTAGCCTTTCGAACATATTAGAGGTTAAAGTTTGGCTTGAATAAGTGTTACCAACCTTGAAATTGATGTGATTCGTCTTGTTAAGAATGCGGTAGTAGTTGAATACTGCCTCCTGCTTTTTTGTTGTCACATCTCTTAATTGTGTAAGATCAAATGGGCTACTTCCAGTCATTGGTATGATGCTGGCAAATGGCTGACCCGTAGTTACCAGATTATAGGAAGGGTCTTGGTTTTGATACTGATAAGAACCTTCAAAGGAGAAAACATCTCTTTCATTTGGGGCATAAAAACCGCGCAATTGTT
This sequence comes from Roseivirga sp., assembly GCA_965230105.1. Lineage (GTDB taxonomy): Bacteria > Bacteroidota > Bacteroidia > Cytophagales > Cyclobacteriaceae > Roseivirga. The sequence goes on from CBDDKG010000022.1 coordinate 22,806, forward strand.
GCTCAATCGATCTCGGTTCCTGATTTCTTAAACCAGAGATATCATTGGTAATCGCTCCAAAAACCGAGGTTTGAGCATCTGAATTTGAAATATCCGAAAGTCTTCCAAAAGCACTATAATCAATCTGTAAACTAGGGTTAGGCGTGAATTTACCAGCAAACTTAAAGAGGCCCGAAGTACTATTCACATTTTGGGTTGAACTGAGCGTCTCCTGATTGGCATTCGGCTGAAGGATGTATGTTCGCTGCTGCACTGAGCCTAAGGTATTGTCAACCTTAGAACCAATGGCAAAACCTGAAAAGCTCCATTTATTTGTAGGGTTAAGGTTGTAATTGAATGCCCCAACTATATTTTTCAGGTCACGTGCATTATTACGTTCGGCCAATGGAATGCCCAGATTATTAGAGCTGACTTGAAAAGAGGAACCTACTCCTCTTGCGAAACTTCCCAAACCACCTGTGAACCTAAAGTAGTCGCGCATGGTGAAAGTAAGCTCACCTACATTATTCAAACCTGCGATTAAGTTAAGGTTGGTTTTCGGATTATAGTAAAATGTATTGGCCTTCGCTTTATAGCGCTCCTCTGGGCCAGCTCCTGCCGAAATATCTCCGAAAACGATATTCTTCTTATCTTCTTTGAGTTGAATATTCAGGGCAATCTGCTCGCTATTGTTGACACCACTTAGCGGACCAACATTATTATAATTCTGTAACACCTGGACCTTGTCAACCACATTGGCAGGAAGGTTCTTCGTTCCTAATTTGGTGTCTCCATCAAAGAACTCCTTACCATCTACCAATAATTTACTGACATCTTTCCCCTGAACTTTGACTCCTCCATCTTCATCCACTTCTACACCAGGGAGATCTTCCAAAACATCCTCAAGCTTTCTTTCATTACCCTGGGTAAATGCATCTACTTTATAAGTAATCGTGTCGCCCTGAATAAGGACAGGCATTTCCGAAACGACCTCTACATCTCCCAGTTGGGTTACGTCCGACCTCAGTACAATTCCATAGGGGATCTCATTACTTTCTCCAGGAGTGAAAACTTGCTCAAAGGGTAAAAAACCAATGAAACTCACTTTTAATTTGTATGTCACTCCCCGATCTAGCGAAAGTCTGAATCGTCCTTGCTGGTTTGTGACTCCAAAGGCGGCCATTGTCTTTTTGACCGTATCAATGGCCAAAACATTAGCAAACTGAAGAGGAGTACCTAATGTATCTCTGACCTCTCCACTGAAGGCTATTTTTTGTGCATTGGCAGCAGTGCTTAGGCATAGCAATGCCACTAGAAGCAGTATAAATCTGTTCATAATCGTGTTGTTTTTGACCTTAATGATTATTGATCTCCGCCTATTCTAATGGTGGCCCCACCTTTTCCGCCTTGCTTGAACTTCTTAGACATTTCTTCGAGCTTGGCATCCATTTCTACTCTCAACTCTTCTCTGGTGACTTTTTTACCTTTGCTTGGCCTTTTAATCTTAATTTCTTCTTCTGGATTCAGAACAACCTTAGTGCATAAGTAAGTAGTACTGCCATCACCCAATTCTAAGATCAGTCCGGGCAAACCCCAGTAATCTGCTGGTCCTTGAGAAACCGGGATTTCAGGCGTATACCAAGCAGTAACGCTGATGGTATCCATGTTAACCTTAGACTCGCTAGACTCCTTATCCTTATCATCACTATCAGAAGTGAAAGAGATAGACCGGCTTTCTCTAATGTCCTTATAAACGGCTTTATAGGCCGTGTAATTACCAATAGTCTTGGTTTCATCCGTCATCTGCCATTCATAAGGTTCTAATGCGTCTTTCACTAAGAATGGTTTACTGAAAACTGTCGTTTCCTGGATATACAAGTTTTCAGATGTGTTCTTGTATGTGATCCCTCCTCCGGCAGTAGAAAAAGATATCCTCATTCCACCTGAGGAAGCAGTTGCAGGTCCTCCATCAAGACTTTCTTCTTCTTTCCAACTAGATTCAGTTAGGTTGAATTGTAACTCATATTCCCTTTGGAACTGCTTTTTCATCTGCTCCATTAATTGCTTTTGCATGGCTTCAGTAACTCCCTCGGCCTTTATCTCCATACCGCTCATATTTCTTGAAGACTGGTATGTAGCGATTCCCTGAAAGTTTTGAGCATGAATAGTCCCTATGGTGACCAGTAAGAGACCTATTAGTAATGATATTTTTCTTTTGAGTATTGTCATGATTCGAAAAGTTTGATGGGTACAAATAAAAGCTGATCACTGCAAACGCTGGGTTAACCAGTGTTAACGAGTGTTAAGCCACAATACTGAACTTATCATTGTCCGTATATTTGAACTGTGAATGCATTGAAATTCAAACGTATAAGCTATTTGATCACTCTGACAGTGTTGATTACTGTCGGCATTCAGGTCTATCGTAATATTCAAAACTATCAATTGAATAAGCAGCGCTTTATGAGTGACATGCAAACTGCATTGGATACAAGCGTTGAGTCTTATTTCACGGACATAGCACGAAATGACCTGATCATCTTTTCGGCAGAAGACACCTTTTTGAATAGACTAGGTGGTCGGTCATGGTCCATGGTAAATCGTATGGCCGGTGACACTGCTCATCTTATCTCAGGCATTAGTGACAGCAGTGCCAGAAGGCTCGTTTCCTTCAATGGCAGAGCCAATGCTACAACTTCCATTAGCCTAAGAAATAGTTTGCCAGACCTTGATAGTCTCTTTACGAACGAGAACAGTCTCACAGGCATCAGTATTCAGAGTGAGATTGCAAATTTTGACTCACTAAATGATATCAAAGGCTTCTTTAAAAAGGTGATGTTTTCACTCTCTCGTACTAACCTAGATCATGAGAGACTTACAGAGATAATGGTCACTGAGCTAGACAGGAAGAATATTGAGGCTGGCTTTGTACTCTGGCATTATGTTGATGATTCTCTTATTTCAGAGTCTAATCACGATCATTACAACCTAAGTACTGTTTCCCAATCCAATTATCTACCGCGGGATCAAAAGCTAGTGATGAATTATGAGAACGCCTCTTTAAATATTTTGAAACGTGGAGCCTTGGATTTGTTCATCTCCCTACTTATTACTGGCGCAGTGATAGGCTGTCTTTTATACTTGTACAAGGTGATTAGTGAACAAAAGCAATTGGCAGAGATCAAGAATGACCTGATTAGCAATATCACACACGAGTTTAAGACCCCAATCGCCACTGTTTCTACCGCTATTGAAGCTATTTCGAGTTTTAACCAGGCAAATGACCCAGCTAAAACGGCCAAATACCTTGATATCTCCAGCAATCAACTTCAAAAGCTGAATGGCATGGTGGAAAAACTCCTGGAAACGGCCTCACTAGATTCAGATGAGTTAGACTTGAGTTTAGAATCAGTCGAAATTGTAAAGTTTACACAGCAAATCTTCGATAAATTCCAATTAATCAAAGGGGATAAAACCCTTTACTTCCAAACAGGAATCTCAGAGTGCCGAAAAGAAATCGATCCCTTTCATTTAGAAAATGCCATCTCCAACCTCATCGATAATGCCATTAAATATGGGGGTGATGAAATTACCCTCAAACTATCCAACGAAGGAGATAGTGCTAGTTGGCAAGTGTTAGACAATGGTGGGAAAATTGACAAGACCCAACAGCAGCGCATTTTTGATCAATTCTATCGCATTCCTACAGGAAATGTACACGATGTGAAGGGTTTTGGAATCGGCCTCTACTACACCAAAAAGATTGTGGAGAAGCACGGGGGTGACATTTCTCTATCAGTAGATCACAGCGTGACAGACTTTACAATTCAGATATAATATGTCGGAAAACACCAAAATTTTGCTGGCAGAAGATGAGCTGGCACTAGGTACTATTGTAAAAGAAAGCTTGGAAACAAGAGGTTTTGAAGTGAGCTATGCCATGGATGGTGAAGAGGCCAAAAAGCTCTATCAATCTAGTAAGCCCGAGCTTCTGGTGCTTGATGTAATGATGCCTAAAAAGGATGGTTTCACGTTGGTGAAAGAAATCCGAAAGGTAGACGACAGGATTCCGATTATTTTTCTCACAGCCAAATCAAGAACTGAAGACGTTGTAGAAGGTTTTGGCTATGGGGCCAATGATTATCTCAAGAAGCCGTTCAGCATGGAGGAATTGATTGTGAGAATCAAAGCACTGTTAGACAGAAAAAAAGGAAAATCTGCTTCAGAAGATGTCCAAATGGGTCAATATACCTTCAATTTTTCTAAGCAGATATTGACTTTTGACAGTAATGAAATTATGCTCACTCACAGAGAAGCTCAGCTGCTAAACGAACTCTACAGGCACAAAAATGAGCTTACTGAAAGGACACTCATTCTTAACACCCTTTGGGGTAATGACGACTTCTTTAATGCACGAAGCATGGATGTTTTCATAACCAAACTCAGAAAAAAGCTTGCGCTCGATCCCGAAATTCAGATTATGAATGTGCGTGGTTACGGATACAAACTAGTCTGCTAATCCAATAAGCCTTCTTACATTTGTTCATGCACGATTTCGAATCCCGAAAACGCAAAAAACCACTTGATCGTAAAACAGCACTCCTAAAAGCGGCTGATTATTGTGCATACCAAGAACGGTCGCAACAAGAGGTTAGAGACAAACTCTACAGTTACGGCCTTCATCAGGATGAGGTAGAAGAAACCATTTCAGAGTTAATTACGGATGGCTACATCAATGAAGAACGATTTGCCAAGGCCTATGCGGGAGGAAAATTCAGAATCAAAGGATGGGGTAGGCGAAAGATCATTCAAGGCTTGAAGCAACATCGCATTTCAGAATACTGCATTAAAAAAGGCATGTTGGAAATCGATCCTGACGACTATTTCGAAACCTTGGTAAAGCACCTGGAGAAGAAGAAGCCATTGATCAAATCAGATTCAACATACATACTCAAAGGAAAACTCACGCAACACGTTATCGCAAAAGGCTTTGAAATAGACCTGATTCAGGAAGCTATCAAACGTGTGTTAAGGAACGAAGACTAAGTTGTCTTAAGGCCCTTTTGCCATAGGAACCCATACCTCACTGCCAACAATAACATAATCGGTAACATGGCCATATTGAACACCTGAAGCCTCAACAGCCATACAAAAGTCATGGTAATCAATAGAATAAATAGAAACCTAACATAGACACGTACCCACTTTGGAGTTTCTCTCTTTATTAGATAAAAAGCTACAACTACATTGGGTACAAAAGCCCAAAGAACGTTCAGATTATTCACAGTGGTTTTATGATAAGTAAAGAACCAGAGAAAAATCAGAAAGGCCCCTAATAAGCCAGTGACTAACATAATACCAAAATCTAAGAATCTGGATCTTTGCCCCTTTATATAATCACGCACTGTAAAAATCGTCAGTACAACAGCAATCACAACGAATAACAATGTGGGAGATAGTTTTTCTTGTCTAATCTCATAATAGTCAGATTCAAAGAGTCTATTGGTTTGCTTAACTGCTGGTACTGCACGTCCATCTCTCAGAATTGAAGCATTAGCATAAGCGGCTAAGACATAATCCGGAAGGTACATGTATTCTTCTGGAGTAGCTGTTTTATCTATAATAGTTCCCAGTGCGACATCTATTCCCAAATCTACCCAAGGGTGGTTATAAGAGTTTTCATCCACAAGCGATCGGATCGTAGAAGTTTTCGTCAGATGATCACTATTATACAAAATCGCATCACCCATTACCTCTTTCACAATGTCACGCATTCTTGTCGCACAGTTGTCGAAGAATGGGTCATACACATATTTTCGATTTTCAGGCAGGTGATTGGTCTCTAAAGCATTGTAAATGGCCTGTTTTTCTTCCAAGTTGAGGTTTAACACTTGTTCTGTTAGCCACCTGTTTTCCTGAACGTAGTTGTTGTAAAAATTCTGAAATGGATAAGCAGCGAGTCTATATTGTGCAATACCCATACTGAACTTAGCGACAAACCCACCCTCTGTAAAATCAAACTGTCCATAGTTGTAGGCTCTGTCTAGGCCTTTCGATGGGTCTCTGATACGAAAAGCACTATGGCCGAAACAGTCATAAAGGTTTGCTCCAGGGCCAACTGTGATAATGCTTACTTCGGCCTGATCTGAAAGTCTTCCAAACTGGGCAGAAAGCTGAAATGAAAAAATTAGAAAGAGAAAAAGAATGAAATGCTTCACAGTTTAAAGCTATGATTTTGAATTGATTTTGACGCAAATGTAGCAATCAATTTTGATGCCTACTCATGGGCAACTAACTTGAGCTTATGAACCGAAATTGGAGGGATGGATTGAATTATGTGTCGAAGTTGACACCACTAAGAATATTCAATATGGTTCAGTTGGTTGGAAGCTATTACACCTCCAAACTATTGGGCAAGCCCATACACTCGGGCATGCCTACCAGCATTTCTTTAGAGCCCACTACTTCTTGTAATCTCAGATGCCCTGAATGTCCTAGTGGCCTTCGAAACTTTACCAGGCCCACTGGCATGCTCAAGAATGATACTTATAAGAAAGTAATTGATGAGCTCGCACCCAGCTTGTCCTATTTGATTTTCTATTTCCAAGGAGAACCCTATCTCAACCCTAATTTCCTTGATCAGGTAAAATACGCCAGACAAAAGCGAATTTATACCGCTACCTCTACCAATGCCCATTACTTAGATGACCAACAAGCCAAGGCTACTGTTGAATCTGGGCTGGATCGCTTAATTATTTCTATTGACGGTACAAGTCAGGACACTTATGAGCAGTATCGTGTCGGTGGGAAACTTGAGAAAGTAATTGAGGGCACTCGCAACATTGTCAAATGGAAAAAGAAATTGAAATCAAGAACCCCCCATGTTATTTTTCAATACTTAGTGGTCAAGCCGAACGAGCACCAACTCGATGAGGTGAAGGTACTAGCCAATGAACTGGGTGTTGATGAGGTGGCTTTTAAGACTGCCCAAATTTATGACTATGAAAGTGGATCTGAACTTATTCCTTCATTGGAACGGTATTCACGCTATAAGCAATTGCCTAATGGCAAATGGTCAATAAAGAATAAACTCGTAAATCACTGCTGGAAGATGTGGCACTCCTGCGTCATTACCTGGGATGGTAAGGTAGTCCCCTGCTGTTTCGATAAAGACGCCCACTATCAGTTGGGTACCATGGAAAATCAATCATTCGAGTCCGTCTGGAAAGGGGATGCTTATCAAAACTTTCGAGCATCACTTATCCAATCACGGAGTGAGATTGAGATGTGTAAGAACTGTTCTGAAGGTACTAAGATTTGGGCTTAAGACTTTAGGTGGCCCGGCAATTTGAATCCCTTTTTCGGAGGAGCACAAGAATCGCAACCTGCAGCACAACCACTTTCTGCTTTGTACTGCTTATATAACTTTCTGCCCATATAGATGGCTGCTGCTACAAACAATAAGATTACAATTACTTCTTGCATCGATTATCTAAACTGACTTTTGGAATTATTGGTTCTTAAAATCAAGACAAAACTAATAAAGCTTTGGGACTTAGTGTTATGACTGTTACTTCCAATTCTTCTGAATGGTAGATAGCATCGCCAATTGAGTAGAATTTCCGGCAACGATTTCCCTTCCAAATAAGAAGTCTTCCCCTCCTTTAAAATCCGTCACTACTCCTCCCGCTTCTTGTACAATCAGCGCTCCTGCTGCTACATCCCAAGCATTAAGATTGTACTCGAAAAAGCCTTCAAACCTACCACAGGCAGTATAAACCAAGTCCACTGCAGCGCTTCCCATCCTTCTAAGTCCATGGGTGGTTTGCATAAACTCATTAATGATGGTGAGATACGGCCGCATCTGATCGAAGTTGTAATATGGGAAACCAGTGGCCAGTAATGATTTATCTAAAGTATTCGTTTCAGAAACGCTGATGGGTGTGTGGTTCAAAAAAGCCCCTTCTCCCTTGATGGCATGAAAACATTCGTCTCTGTTAATCTCATAGACTACACCGAGGACCAGAACACCACGCTTCATTAATGCCACCGAAACCGCATAAACAGGAATACCGTGGGTAAAATTGGTAGTTCCGTCTAGTGGGTCAATGATCCAGTTATAGATATCAGACTTATGAGTAGATGTTCCTTCTTCTGCTACAAAACCACTGCCCGGCAAAATATCTGACAATCCCTTCACCAGTTTTAGCTCTGCTTCCTTGTCTACATATGACACCAGGTCATTCTTTCCCTTGTATTCAATCTTTGACTCATCGAATTTTCGCGATTCCTGACGGACGAATTCACCCGTTTCTTTCACCAATACAATGACATCTTGAAGCAACTTTTGCATGCCTCAAAATTACATGAATGGCTGAAAGAACGCCTATATCTGACACTTTCATTTTTATTAATTCACTAACTTGATCGTATCATGAAGAGACTTTTTCTGCTTTTAGCCTCGACTTCTTTGCTTTTTGCTTCCTGTCAAGAGGAGTCACCCAAAAATGAGGTCATTGTGATGGGAATGATCCATAGTGGTCATCGCACAAATCCGAATTATGATATCGAAGTTGTAAAGTCTCTCGTCAGGGCCATAGATCCTGATTATATACTTACCGAAATTCCACCAGACCGATACCCCCAAGCCAGAAAAGAGTTTGACGAGTTGGATACCATTATGGAGTCTCGAGTACGCGTATTCCCTGAATATGTAGATGCGATTTTTCCGCTTACGCGAGAAATGGATTTCGAAATCATTCCTACTGCTGGTTGGACCAAACCCATGAATGATTATCGAAATCAACGTTTTAGAGAGATAAGACAAGATACCGCCTGGAGTGAACGATGGGCTGAGTATCAGGAGGCGGGTAGAAAATCTAGCGAGGCAATGAATGCCGCAGGAGACAGAAATGACCCTTACTTTATCAACTCCGATGCCTATGACGAAGCCGGAGAAATCCGATATGAAGTATATAATCGTCTATTTAATGAAACATTGTTATTGGGTGGTTGGGATAACATCAACATAGCCCACTATTGGCATATTGAAAAGGCCATCGAAAAACATAGGGGAGAAGGCAAACGCTTTTTGATTACTTATGGTGCCGGCCATAAAGGTTGGTTTTTAAGAGAGTTAAGAAAACGCGATGATATTATCATCAAAGAAATGACACCATATCTAGACCAAGTTTTGAAATAAAATGGATAGAAGAAGTCTTTTGAAGTACTCGTTCTCAGGGATCGCAGCGTCCTCTTTGTTAGCCAGTGGGGTGAGGTCATCATTCCTTGAAAAGGTAGAAAAAACAGGTTTTAACCTTGCCTCAAATGACAATAGCGAAGACTATTGGGAACTGGTTAAAAGTGAATTTTCCATGGAAAAGGGGCTGTATTATTTCAACAATGCTTCGCTTGGCCCTTGCCCGAAACTTGTAGTAGACGCAACCAACCACTTCAGAGCACTTCTGGATGGTTTCCCTTCCAAATATATGTGGGGTGGATGGCAAGAAGAGAAAGAGGCTACTCGTCAAAAAGTTGCAGAAATGTTCTCAGCCGACAAAGAGGAAATTGCCATGGTGCATAATACCACTGAAGGGATGAACATAGTTGCCCACTCAATTGAACTTGGGCCTGGTGATGAGGTAATACTAGCCGATCATGAGCATCCAAGTGGTACGGTCCCTTGGCTACACTGGCAAGAAATAAGAGGCTTCAAAATCGTGAGGCCAAAACTGCCCATTCTCCCGGAGTCTAAAGAAGAATTAGTTGAGGTTTATCGAAAAGCGATTACCCCAAACACTAAAGTCATTTCAATGGTACACGGTACGAACACCAATGGTATGATTCTGCCTGTAAAAGAGGTCAGTGCCATGGCCCATGAGCGAGGCATTCTTGTCGCTGTTGATGCAGCACAGACAGCCGGTACCTTCAAGATTGACTTGCATGATTTAGGCTGTGACTTCTATGCTGGCAGTGGTCATAAGTTTATGTTTACACCTAAGGGAATGGGAGTATTTTATGCTCGAAAAGACTCACAGAAACATTTGAAACCATTGATTGTGTCACGTGCTCATTTTCGAGATGAATCAATTAGACGACTGGAAAACTACAATACCCGTAACTATCCTGAGTTACTAGGCATGGGTACGGCCATAGACTATTACAATTTGATTGGTGCCGAAAAACGCGAAGCCAGGCTTCGAGATTTGAAGGCTTATTTCAGAGAAAAAATCGAAGCCGATGACCGTTTCAAATTAAAGACTCCTGGCGCTGAAGATCTCTCTTGTGCCATTCAGAATGTTGAAGTGATCGGCAAGAAGGTTGGTGATGTCAAAAAAGCTTTGTTCGACAATTACATGATCGATTGTCGCCCTATAGGAAGCCATGGTATCAATGGAGTCAGGATTTCCCTATCCGTCTTTACAACCAAGGCAGATGTTGACTATTTAATTGATGCACTAAAGAAGGTTTAGGACTTTCCTTCTACCACCACAACGAACTCCCCTTTAACCCCTTTTTCAGTGAAGTGAGTGATTACTTCCGTCATTGTACCTCGTACAGTCTCCTCGAACATTTTGGTCAGTTCCCGCGAAACAGAAACCTGTCTATCACCTAAGAATTCTTTAAGCTGTTCAAGGCTTTTAACCAATCGATGTGGCGATTCGTAGAGGACAATCGTCCTGGTTTCTTCAGCCAAAAGCTTCAAGCGGGTTTGGCGACCTTTTTTATGGGGCAAAAAGCCTTCAAATACAAATTTGTCTGATGGCAAACCGGAATTAACCAATGCTGGCACAAAAGCCGTAGCTCCAGGTAGGCAATTCACCTCTAAGCCTGACTTCAGGGCTTCCCTGACTAATAGAAACCCCGGGTCTGAAATGGCGGGAGTTCCGGCATCCGAAATCAATGCAAATACTTCTCCGTTTGCCATTCTTTCCACAAGTTTTTCAGCAGTCTTGTGCTCATTAAAGATGTGATAACTCTGAAGTGGTTTGATAATGCTATGGTGCTTTAGAAGCTTCCCAGAGGTTCGCGTATCTTCGGCCAGGATGACATCCACCTCATTGAGCACCTTTAGTGCTCTGAGGGTGATATCTTCCAAATTTCCTATGGGAGTTGGTACAAGATAAAGGTTGACTTTTTCTGGCATTAGGCCAAAGTATCTATGATTTGGGCTAAGTTACGATCATTATCGGTAACAATGTTTCCAGCATCATGTGTGGTCAACTCAATGGTTACCTTATTGTATACATTAGACCAGTTTGGGTGATGGTCCATCTTTTCCGCAGCAATCGCCACACGGGTCATAAAACCAAATGCTTCGACAAAATCTCTGAATTCAAAAGTTCTGACTAGTTTGTTATCTACTTCGTTCCACATGGTTTACTTCTTTTCAGCTGTAATAATGTACTGATATTGCAGGCTATTCTCGTCAATGTCAATCTTACGGAATGAAGATTTCCTTAAGAAGGACTTGACACTTGAAGCCTCAACCTTATACTCATCTGCCGGGCCTACGGGTATCCCTCCTTTCTTGAAATCAACAATGATCAATCGTCCGCCAGGCTTCATGCCATTTAAAAGCCGAGGAAAATATATTTCTTTGTTAGGGATATAGTTATAGGTATTTACAATCAACACAATGTCTGCCTCCTCTTCCAAAAGGTTTGGAACATCGGGTGGTGTCAGTCTGGCTTCAATATTGTCAGACCACTTTCCAACGATTTCTTTTTGGCTATCTATGTATTCGAGCGCTTTGGGGTCAATATCAAGGGCTATGACTTTTGCAGCTTCTCTTGCAATTTTAAAAGTAAAATAACCAGAGCCCGCACCAATATCAGCCACAGTTTTATTGGTCAGATCACCGATTCTCTCCAAGATCAAATCAGGATTTTGCCACTCTGTTCTTTTAGGATCTTCAATGTCTGCCTGTAGCCTTTCCTCGGTGGGTGAGACACGCTCTGTAACAGTGCCAGCACTATCCGGGTTGTTATTTTGCTGCGCCTCTTCTTGCCTACCTCCACAAGAGATTAAGAAAATCGGCAGAATCAGTATGAAAAATTTCCTACTCATTAAAGGGCTATAATACCTTCTATCTTTTGGGCTTCCTTATAGACATCAACGACATGATCACTAGACTGCATCATCACTTTTGCAGTAACGCTGGTATACTTACCCTTGCTTGAAGGTTTGTAATTTAATTCACTTGACGGAAAAAGGGCTTTCACAGCACTCTTTTTGTCTTCAGTCACAATGAACTTGAACATGTATAAAGTAGGGAAATCATGGATATCGTCCAGCTTCCTTTTGAATTCTTCAGTAGTAAATTGACTCATGGATCAGGTTAACATCAATAACCAGGAAAAAGTTACGCAAAAAAAAATCGGCCGATTGGCCGATTCTAATTTAAAAGTATTTGTAGCGTTCATCGACAACTTCTACTCGATCAATTACAGCTTGCCTCAGCTTTCCTTGAATCGCAGCGAAGGCCGCTTGCAATATCTGATTTTCATATGAAGTGTAATCGCCAATTTCAGCGGCACTAGAAATTGATTTCAACTCTAGTACAACCACACCCTGGTTATCCACCACATAAGGCTTAGTCTTATCTCCAACATTTTTCAAGGCAAAAACAGCTCCGATCGCTTCAGGTGCGACACCCGCATTTGGTAAGCTTACATCCGCCAACTTCAATGAGTTGTTGCTGTATACACTTGCTTCAGGACCATAAGCAGTTGCCATTGCACTTACTGTGCCTGAAAGACCATTGATCTTAGCCTTGATAAACTCTGCTTTCTTTTCATTCATTAGTTTAGCAGCAATCTGGATTCTAACATCTTCCAAAGACTGAACACCTTCGGCAGTTTTATCTCTGTAGACCGCAACGACATATTCACCGTCTAGATCAAAGTCTTTTACGTCACCAATAGATGCCTCTCCATATAACCATGAAACCACCTGACGTGCGTTGGTCAATCTACCTACGGAAATCGCATTCTTGTCAATTCCGTTGCCATTAAACACCGCATAACCATTCTCAGCAGCATAGTCATTGAACTCCTGAATACTCTTCGCATCACTGGCAAAAAGACCAGCTTTTCTGTAAACCTCATCAATGGTTTGAGTAGAAGGGATCAGCTCAATAATTACCTGAGCTACTTTGTATCTGTTTTTGATCTTAGGTTCAGTTACACTAACAATGTAAATGTTATTATCTGTTTCAACTAGTCTTCGGATCAAGCCCTTTCTTGTAGTACCAAATACTGCTGCTTCAATGTCTGCTGTTCTGGTATCGCCTTTCTTCATCCAACCAGCATCACCTCCAACATTGTTGTAAGCACCTTCACTGTGTTGTCTCGCCATATCAGCGAAGTCTGCACCATTCCTAATTTGTCTTAGAATGTCATTAGCTTTTGTTCTCACTCCAGCTTTATCGGCTGCAGACAGACCGGCAACATTGAATACAATTTGGCTAGCCCTGGCAAACTCACTATCTGTAGGAACAATCTCGGTTAGTTTATGAATCGTGTAAACACCGTTTTCCAAATTAGGGCCAATAATATCCCCTTCTTTCAAAGATGTTAACTGGTCGGCAACAGGAATAGGTAAGGCAGTAGGGTCATATTCCATAAAGCCAGTTCCTTGTTCAGTAATACTAGTTGCATAGATAGAGTCATTATCACCCGTTTCGAATCTGGCCTTAATATCTGCCAATTGCTGATCGTAAGAAGCAGTATCTTCCGTAGATGGAATTACTGGGAAAGAAACGAAGTCAATCGCTCTGGTCTCTTCAACTGTAAACTCGTCTTCGTGGCTATCAAGATAGGCCTTGATCTCATTATCAGGAATAGTGCCGATCTGATCGTTGCTAACACTTGAGAATGGTACAGATAAATATTCTACAGATCTAAAGCCCAATTGCTCCTGATATACTTTTTGTGCCTCAGCAAGTGTTACATATTCAGTTTTGGCCAAAAGGTTTTCAAACTTCTGGATGGTTCTTTGAATAATGGCATTTCGCTCATAAGAGGCAAACAGGTATTGTTCGTTCTGATCGAACTGGATACTTGCCAGATACTGTTTGATAGATGCCGGGTCGTTTGATCCAATTCTCTGTAGGAAGAAGTTGCTCATTTCAGGTGAAAGATTGCGTCCTTGAACCATGTCAATTCTTTCATTAGGACCTATCTCCAAACCTAATTCATCCAACTTATTTGAGTAAGCCACATCTGCAATGATGCTATTCCACACCTGATCTCTTAAGAACTGCATAATTTGCGGGTTGCCAGAAGGGTAGCCAGAGTTTCTTTGTGCGTTTTGCACCATAGTAGCAAAGCTCTCCTGAGTGATTTCTTCACCGTCAATCTCCCCTACATTTCTACCATTCCCAAGCAATGTCGAATTCTGGCCTAGAAGGTCGCCTAGGACGAAAGCCACAATTGACAATCCAACTACCACGATCAGTAGTTTTCCCATTTTCTCACGAAGCGTATTAATTATTGCCATCGGTTATTTTTTAAACAGGCGCAAACATAACGGAATTATGGCCTAAAATCAAAGGAAAAAGGGGACAAAACTGCCTAAAAATCAGATGTCTCCGTGTTATTTGATGGTGAACAAGACATTATCGATTCTGGCATCTTCCATTGTCTCAATTTTTATCTCAAATGGTGAGTAATCGATGATGTCTCCTACTTCTGGAATATCTTCTGTAATAGACAGAATGAACCCTCCCAAAGTATCATACTCCCCTTCTGGAATATCCCACTCATAAGTCTCATTGAGATAGTCTATTTCGTGTCTGGCGCTGAGTCTGAACTTGTTCTCCTCTAGTTGAACCTCTACCCAATCCTCATCTTCATCATGCTCGTCCTGGATTTCACCAAAAATCTCTTCTATTACATCTTCTAAGCTCACAATACCTGAGGTACCCCCAAATTCATCTACCACCAGTGCAAGGCTTTTTCTTTCTTGTATAAATTGGATCATCAGTTCGTTGGCGAGCATGGTTTCTGGAACGATGAGTATTGGTGTCAGAATACTTTCTATGTCCTGAGGTTTCTTGAAGAGCTCCAATACATGACAATAACCTATAATTTCATCGATATTGCCTTTGTGCACCAATACCTTGGTATGGCTGCTGTCGAGAAACTCTTTCTTAAGTTCTTCGATATCGTCTTCAACATCTACTGCTGAAATCTCCGTTCTGGGAATCATGCATTCGCGAACCCTTACAGTTTTGAACTCCAGCGCATTGTTAAAAATCTTCGTGTCAACTTCGATCTTTGCTTTCTTGACATCTTCATGCGTATTACGCTTGATATAATTACCAAGGTCTGTCAAGCCAAAAACTTGACGGTCTTCTTCATATTTCTGTCTCAGCACGTAGATGATGATGAACTTCGACATTTGCTCAATTACCCAGACAAATGGAAACATCAGCCCAAAAACTACAATCAGAGGTACTGACAAAATATTTAAGAGGCTATTCGGGTTAATTAGGAAGATGCTCTTCGGAGTAAACTCAGCAGTGACCAGTACAATTATGGTAGACAGAATGGTTTGAGAGACCACCACTGTACTTGTTGTATTAATTGATTCGGGTAGTCGTTCAGCAATCCATGGCTCTAACAAGAAGGCCATATAAATACCGTAAATCACCAAGGCGATAGTATTACCGACTAATGCCGTATTGATTAATCTAGAAGGCCTTCTGGTGAAGAAAGAGAGAATTCTTCCTCCTAGCTTACCTTGCTGACCTTGAAGCTCAATTTGAAGTTTGCTGGCGCTGACGAAAGCGATTTCAGCTCCTGAGAAAAATGCTGAAAACACCAGACATATCAGAATGATCGTTAACTGAGTGGGGTCCATTAACGTTTCTTAGCTCTTTTTGATTTTGTTTTTTTGGCCTCTTCCAATTTTTCCTTCTCCTTTCGTTTGGCAATTCGATATCTATATAAAAATAACAATCCCATGGAGAGCATGAAAATGAAGTATGCATAGCCGATGCCAAAAGTCATAGTTTGGTGCACACCAATGATGAAAGTGACAACGGTCAATGAAAAGATAATGGTGTCTCCTAGATTCTTCAATTCTCTTGTATTTCGAATTTACCCTCTTTTGCCTTTGTGAACTCGTAGGTAGAAAAGTCTTGAGGAGCAGTTAATCCTTCGGCCTGAATGAGCTCTGTCGGGGTTTGTACCGTAACAAACTTGTTTGTATAAATTTTTGCCGTTTCAGGATTCCAAAAAAGCTCTTCAGTTCTTAGGGTCTCTTGTTTCTCGAGATTTCTAACCACTACGTCACCATTCGCTCTATAGACATTTTCTTTGGCTGTCTTGAACCCTTTTTGAGCCGTTAGGATAGATGTTTTTTCACCAAGTTCATCGAAGAAGGTCACTTCTATACCTTCGGGAAATTCAATATCTCCGTTTTGATGCTGAAGCTGCTTTTTCCCTTTCATAATGACCTTGGTGATGGTAGATTGACTCAGGTTGATCTCCACATTATCAGATTCAAAGAGAGGTCCTGTGTACTCCTCCATTTCTGACAGCTTTTGGTCATCAGAAAAGCATGAGCTTATCAGGAGTATCAATATGATAAAAGGGTAATATTTTAAAAGTTTATTCATTTAAGTAAAACGGTCTTCTCCGAAATCGAAGAAGACCGTTCTAATACTTCAGTTTAATTCTTATTGATCTGGTCTCTTCTTAAGCTTAACGTTTTGTTGAATCCAGCAGCCAACAAATACTGACTGGCCTTCTTCTTTGTTAGCAGTAAAGATATCACCCATAGTAGGGAATTGTTCACTCGCAGCATTTGCCTTCACAGAATTGCCTCCTCGCATGTAATAATCGTACGCAAGAATATATCGAGCTCGATCATCTACCTGGCTTTTCTTAGCATCACATTCCAAGCTACCCATAATCATGTCACCAATTAGCGTGAACATCTCTTCCTTCAAAGTTGGATCAATTTCAGCAGCCTGCATTGCATACTTCTGAGCTTCTTTGTAATTCTTTTGAATTCTTTCGGTTACCGCAACTTGTTTGATCGCCTTGGCCTTGTCTGTATTGTCATCAGTTACTTCTGCTGCTCGCATGAAATAATCTTTAGACTTGTCAAAGCTCTTTTCTGCACCAAATTTCGCGCCAAGTAAATACCCAACACCATATTGTGGATCGCTTTCAAATACTCTTTCTGCCGCAGTAACAAACCAATCCTCATCAGTACAACCACCTTCATAAGCGTAAACGAAAATCTTGTTGGCCAGCTCAGCATCATTCGGGTTTTGCTCGAATTCTGGTACTAGTTTCTCAACTATGAATCCGCAATCAATTAGGTTAAGATCTACCAACTTTTTGTCGATAAACTCTTTGATTGCCACGTATCTTTTTAAGCTCTTATTCTCTGATTTAGCTTTTACTGTCTGGAAATCAATATGACGTGTGCAGGTGTCATAGATTTTCAAAATTTCATCGTCAGAGATCCCTGTGTTTCTAGTATAGGCTAATGCCGCGATGTTCATATAGTATCTACCCAATGGGTAATAAGCATTGTTGCCCTTCATAGCATACGCCTCTGAAAAAAGATCAAGTAACTCCTGTGTCTTAGGCTTTAGCTTATAGTAGTATTGAAAAGCATCAATAGCCTGTCGATCTATAACCTTTGCCTTTTCATCAGGAAAGTTTTTATATCTCAATTCATACAGCTCCATGATCCTATCAGCAGCAGCTGCTTTCAATTGGGCATCTTTTTCGTTCTTGTAAGTATCTTTCCAAACCTTAATGGCATTGATGTAAACAGCAGTACTTAAAGTCGGGTACTTTTCAACAATTTGTTCCAGATAAGGCTTGGCAGCCTCATAGTCGCCCTGACCATATGTGTCGTCAAACAACGTCCATAAAGTTTGAGCATCTGACCTTTGCTCTGGATTTTCAGGCCAAAAGAACTGTGCTTGTGCAGTTGTACACAAGGCCAGCATGGCAGTCAATAGAAGAGCTTTAAATCTCATAGTAATAGTAGTTTAGTTAAATCTTTGTCTAGTAAACCAGGTAACATCCTGTAAGCTAAATCCAAAATGGATTTTGAAGTAATTCTCTCTTACCAAACTATTGGAGACACTTCCCCTTCTTCCAATAGTAGCACCGAAGTTCAAATGGGCTTGTCCCCAAAACGCGTTTAATGGGAACGATGCACCTAAACTGACCCCAATATCGTCAATCGTTTCGTTATTGACCAAAAAAGGAGTCTGTTCGTAATGAAATCCAAACCTAAAGGTAGTCAAACTTAACAGTTTGGTTCTTGCATCACTGTTGGGTACAAAGCTTCCACCAAGTACCATTCGGTAAGAATTTCCATAGGCATTGTCAGCAGCACCGTCTTCATCTCGGTAAGCCGACCAATCTTGAGAAAGAAAGTCTAAGCCAATGGTAAGCGCACGAATCTTCTCATAAGAAATTCCAAATCCGAATTTCTGTGGAACGAGCACCGTCTTTTTATCTGCCTCATCAAAAACCAAAGTATCAGAGCTAAAAGCTACTCCGTTCTGCGTCTGGTTTTCAAAGGTCGCAAGCGTATTTTGTCTCATCTTGATTTCAGGATGATAAAAACCGCCAATATTTAATCTGGATCCTTCTTTTAGAGGCAATTGATATACAGCTCCTAAACCAAACGACAGGTTGTGGAAACTTTTTCTTCTCGCCACTACCGAGTTTCCAAAACCACCCTGGCTTATGCCCTCTAAAAAGAATAAATCCTCTTTTTGAATCGAACCAAATAGGAATTGAGCGTCAATACCTATTAAAAGGTTCTTTAGTCTAAAAGAGTTCGTCCAGGAAAGTTTGTCTATCCCTCCGGTTCCAGACACTTCCACCACAGTTGTCGAACCCTCGGGTCCTCCGCCCTCATCTCTATTCACAAAGCCATAATTGACAGCGGTATAAGGACTGAGACTTAATCCAGTATTCCATTTTCCAAGTTTGATAGGAAGGTTTAGACCAAAATCTTTGAAACCACCCGTGGTCGAATTACTTCTTATTTGGCCCTGAGTAAATTGACGGCCATCAATGGCCCCTCCCATTTGAAATACGGACTCAAGGTTCAGAGCGCCTAGCGCAGGATTGAGGCCATTGTTTAAGAAAAGCCTATCGCCATAAGAAACTCCAAAGCCTCCCATTGCTGCATTGTGCGAGTACCCCCCCCAGTTGACAGTACCAAGACCAATGATTGAATAACTAGACTGATCGTACTGAGCAGAAGCCTCATTAAACAAAAATAAGCTCGAGATAAGAGCTAATGAAATTCTGATTTTACTCCACATTATATTCCAAAACACGATTCAATCCAACGAGCACAATTTCGAGGGCTACAAAGATGTCAGATTTTATTTTAGATTCAAATATTTTGGCCCCGCCTCCGGTCATAATCACCTTTAAATCAGCATTATTTAACATAAATTGTGAGATGAACGACTCAATTTCTCCAGTGATTCCATGGACGACTCCGCTCACCATACTCTGTTCTGTTGACTTGCCAATAAGGGTTGAAGCTTCTCTTTTATTCAATAATGGTAAGTTCTTAGTGTAGTCATTCATCGACTTGTACCTGAGCTCAATACCAGGGCTGATAATGCCTCCCTTATAGCCTCCCTTATTGACAAAATCATATGTTATACAAGTACCTACATCAATAACCATTAGTGGTTGATTAGGAAAAAGTGTAAAAGCCCCAATAGCAGCCGCCAACCTATCCATCCCTAGCGTTAGAGGAGTATCATAATCAATTTTGAGTGGCGATGGGGTGTCAGGAGACAAGAAGAGTGCATTTTCAAGCTCAGGCATGTAGCTTATTATCTCTTCTCTGCTTTGGTTTACAGAGCATACACCAATTTGGAAGTATATGTCACGAGTGATGAACGCTCTGGCAGCATTGACATCCGAGAACGTCAATTGATTAACTAACTGATCAGCGTCAAATACACCACATTTAATATTGGTGTTTCCAAAATCGATTACGAGATTCATAGCAAATGAACAGCAATTATAACGAAAAGTTTAGTTTTCCAAATACCTATGGTATCACAAATACACTATAAAATTGTTGGCGTAATGTCGGGTACATCTTTGGATGGTCTCGATCTGGTATTGGTTGATTTTCAAAAGCGCGATCTTAAATGGGAGTTCTCAATCGAGAAGGCAACAACTGTCTCTTACCCCGAAAGCTTGGTACGAAGCCTTAAGAATGCCATAGATTTTAGTGATTTGCAGATTCAAGAATTGGACATTGCACTTGGCCAATTCATCGGTACCACAGTAAAAGCATTCATTAGCAAAAGTCATGTAGACTTCATCGCCTCTCATGGCCATACCATATTTCATCAGCCCGAAAAAGGTTATACACTTCAGATAGGTAATGGTGAAAAAATCTCAGAACTATCAGGTCTACCCGTCATCAATAATTTTAGAGCCAAGGATGTGTCTCTGGGAGGCCAAGGAGCTCCTTTGGTTCCCATAGGGGATCGAGATTTGTTTTCCGATTACTCATATTGTTTGAACCTTGGTGGAATTGCCAATATATCTTTTGAAAGGGATAAAACTCTGGTGGCTTTTGACGTTTGTCCTTTTAATATGGGCTTGAACGAGCTTGCTAACCAAAAGGGGCTTGCCTATGATGATAAGGGGACTATGGCAAGCGAGGGAACTGTTGATCATCAACTCCTAAAAGCCCTCAGTAAGATCCCTTATTTATCAAGTACAGCTCCGAAATCTCTCGGTTTGGAGGATTATCAAAAGTATTGGCAACCAATGATAACATCTTCCACTCTTTCGCTGGAAGATAAGATGTGTACTTTCACAGAACACCTGGCCATTGAGGTGGGAAAACAGCTCGCTGGAACAGAAGAGGATAGGACGCTTGTGAGCGGAGGGGGTGCCTTTAATGATTATTTCATGAGCAGGTTGAGATTTCATGCTGACACAACTATTTTCATTCCTGACCGGCAAACCATTGAATTCAAGGAAGCACTCATATTTGCTTACCTGGGCCTTCTTAGACACCTAGGCGAACCGAATTGCCTATCTTCAGTTACGGGTGCATCAGAGGACAACAGCGGGGGAGACCTCTATAATTTCTAGGCTTTTTTCTCAGAAAGAGGGGGGCATTTAATATCTTAATGTTGAGGTCATAGTGGATAAAAATTAATCCATTATCTTCTATTCGAGTATTCGAATACGAATTTTAACGAACTAATTATATATTAGCATCTCACATCAACCTTCATGCTAAAGAGTCTTCGCTTCTTGGTAGTCATTATTATGCTTGGGATTTTTGTTCCAAAAGCTGCCTTGATTGCTGAAGGTTCTACTGGGCCTAAAGCTTTTAATCTTGAATTCATTCAGGATCATGACACTCCAGATGATCACGAACCACAGGACTCACACGGAGTCAAAGATGATGGTCATGGTGAGGTTGAAGGAGAACACCATGGGGCACCCCCAGGTTGGACTGTGATTCCTTTCGTGCTATTACTGGGTATGATTGCGACCGGACCCTTGTTCTACGAGCATTTCTGGCATAAGAACTACCCCTTAATTGCCGTTTCACTAGCTACGCTGGTGGTTGTATACTACTTATTCGCCCTTCATGATACTCATGCACCCGTCCATGCACTTGCCGAGTATGTTCAGTTTATAGCCTTACTATCGTCCTTATATATAGCCTCGGGGGGCATAATGATCAATGTAGATAAGAAGGCAACACCTATGGCCAATGTAGGGCTGCTAGTAGTTGGAGCCATTATTTCGAACTTGATTGGCACAACAGGAGCCTCTATGTTATTGATTCGTCCTTTTATTCGATTGAACAAGGGACGCATAAGACCTTATCATATCATCTTCTTTATTTTCATGGTGAGTAATATTGGTGGTGCCTTAACCCCAATAGGTGATCCACCATTGTTCCTTGGTTTCCTTAAGGGGGTTCCATTCATGTGGACGCTCACGCAAAATTTACTCCCTTGGGCTGTAGCCTTGTTAATCCTTTCCGTGATGTTTTACTTTTTTGACGCGCGTAACAAGGATTTGGATCTTGACCTTGAACCAGAGGTACAGTTTACTAATAAAACAACTATTGTTGGCAGCAAGAATTTCTTATGGTTAGCCATCATCATTGGAGCGGTATTTATTGACCCAAATGTTATTGATGGTGTTCCGGCAATCGTCTATGATGGTCAAAAATTCTCTTTTATCAGGGAGCTCATAATGCTTTCTGTTGGCTTTCTATCTTTCAAGTTTGCCGATAAAAAGGCCATTGATGGAAATGAATTCAATTTTGAGCCCATCAGAGAGGTTGCATTCATCTTTGTAGGAATCTTCGGTACAATGATGCCTGCCCTAGCTTTGGTGAGTGAATTTGCCCAGTCTCCTTCCGGTGCTGCCCTAATAGGTCCTAACTCATTGTATTGGGGAACAGGTCTATTATCCGGATTCCTGGATAACGCTCCTACTTATTTGAATTTCCTTGCTGCTGCGTTAGCTTCTCAAGGAGGTGATATTAGTGTGATTGCCAATGTTCAGGACTATGCTGCTGGCGGGGTCTATGATAACTCTGTGACTAACCTAATGGCGATAGCAGTGGGTGCGGTATTCTTTGGTGCTATGACCTATATAGGCAATGGGCCAAACTTCATGGTTAAATCCATTGCAGAGCAAACCGGAATTCATATGCCTTCTTTCTTTGGCTATATTCTTAGGTATTCTATACCCATCCTACTGCCGATCTTCTTTGTTATTTGGCTTATCTTCTTCGTTTTTTAAGAAGCAAGCCGAACCATTCTGTCAAACTTCGAGTATATTGGATTAGTAGAATCTATGAAATCTCTCTATTACGATATCTTTCTGAGCGGACTCACCTATGTCCTTTTAACCTATCTGACCTTTAGGTTAATGAAGAAGAAAAAGTCAAAGGGTTCTGATGACGATGGTGGAGATGTAATCTCAACTCCACCTAAGATTGACTTGCCACCGGGAGTTGTTTGGCCAAATGACCCTAAGGCTTTAGACCACAAGGAAGAAGAAGTTTTGTATTAGCTACACTTGTTGCAAGTACCAGTGATTAGGTAATTGCTCTCAGACATTTTAAAACCATTGGGAAGGTTCACATCTGGAATATTAACGTTGTCGAGACAAGTGGTTTCATCACATACCTGACACTTGAAATGGATATGATTATGTTGGTGACTTACTTCACTGCAAGCATCGCTACAAAGCGCATATCTCGTAGCTCCGGTATCATCAAGAACCTTATGAATTAATCCTTTTTCCAGGAAGGATTTGAGTGTTCTATAGATGGTCACTCGATCGTACTTACCATCCACATCAGCTTCGATATCTCCATGCGAAATGGCTACGCTACGATTGAGAAAAATAGAAATAACATCTGCCCTACCTTGGGTGAGCCTTAGTGAGTGTTCTTTCAATAAATCTTTAACCTGTGCTTCCACGCTTAAATATAATCAATAACCGGTTTTAAGGTTTCTTAGGTGCCTTGTCTTTTCTGCCACGCCCTGTCATCCGTTGAATCATTTTCTTTTCCCACGCCCAGAAGAACGCAAATTGACCAAAAATAAATCCATAGATCAATATCAAGACCTGGTAGAGGGGGAATATCATTATGATATAGAGTAAAATCCCCGCGATGCCCTCTACACTATCAAAACCGATTAAGTCAAAAAGAAACGGCTTAATAAACAAGACAGTACTTCCGGTAAAGGCAAATACAATCAGAACCATAATAGTCTGAAATAAGGATTTCAACCCCCACTTTGCCTGTAATCTTTTTAAATATGGTTTCTCCTCCACGCTCGCTAGGTTCAATGGCTGCAAAGGTAATTAAGCAAGCTGTTTATCTAAAAAAACCTTCTGTTTTCCCTCTAAAAATTTGATCAGGGTGTGGAATAGGCGTGATTAATTCAATAAATTACCATATAAACCTGAATCAACCATGCATGATTTAAGTAAGTTTCGAAGAATGTTAGTCGCCCTTGACCTTTCGGATATGGATGTATTCGTTGTCAAGTATGCCTCTATGATCGCCAAGGTTTTTGGAATAGATGCAGTCTACTTTCTACATGTGACCACCTCTCTTGAATTACCTGAGGAAATTCAGGAAAAATACGGCAATGTTATTGCCCCCGTTGATGAGACCTTGATGAAGGAAATGGGAGTAGTGATTAATGACCACTTTGTGGCTCCAGAAAACTGCGACATCAATGTTAATGTCTTGGCGGGCACCGTAACAGATGAAGTGCTTAAGTTTGCAAAAGTAAAGGTGGTCGATCTGATGCTTCTGGGCAGAAAAGAAGTTCTATCTGGAAGTGGGCTTAACTCTCGTAAAATTGCAAAAGGAACTGCTTCATCAATAATTTTTGTTCCAGAAGAGCCTAAAAACAGACTTGAAAAAGTGCTGGTTTCAATTGACTATTCTGAACATTCTCAGATGGCCTTTGAAATTGGCATAGATATTCAGAAAAAATCAGGTGCGAAACTCTTAAGCAATAATGTTTATCGGGTGCCTGTTGGCTATGCGAAATCAGGAAAGAGCTATGAGGAATTTGCAGCCATTATGCTTGAAAACACAAGAGCAGAATGTGAGCGATTCTTCAAGAAAATCAACCTAGAAGGTGTTGAGTATGACCATACTTATGCACTAGATGATGATCCACACCCAGCCGATAAAATCTATAAGACCGGTGCAGAACTTGATGTGGATATGATTATCCTAGGTTCCAAGGGCCGATCAAGCGGTGCAGCTTTCCTAATTGGTAGTGTCGCAGAGAAACTGTTGATGGAGGATCGTGACATTCCTCTCTTCCTTGTCAAAAAGGGTAAAGAGAATATGAGTTTTCTGGAAGCCTTATTCAGGTTATAAAGACCTCACAACAGCACCTTGAATCTGATAACTTAAATCCTTTTTTAAGCGCATAGTCTCTTCTCCTTTAATATCAAAGCTGGTAAGTCCGTTTTCGTCAAAGTAAAGGCTCAACTCTTTTTCGACACTGTAAATGGCATTGATCTCTTTTACCAAGAGGCGTATTTTGGTCATAAAGTCGTTCTCATAGAAACACTCCATTACTTGAACTAAGTGCCTTTGACTTTTAGAGGTGTAAATGACCTTTGAAACCCCATTGATTGACGGTAGTTCTTCTTGGAAGTATTCTCCGATAAATCCAGGCTTATTGATATCAGCTTCGTAAAAGAGCATCAATTGCCCATGCCATCCTGCTGAATCAGGGCTAAGCGTCAGCCTTTCTTCTTCACCATTAGTCTGCAATACTTTTTCTAAGGTTGCTCCTTGATTCGTGAGGTTATCAATTTCTTTGTCTAGCAATCCTCCTAGATCAAAATAAGAGTTGCTCTCATCGGTTTCTCCTTCTAGTTGAGAGGAACAGCTGGCCACCAGTACAACAGCCAATGTGATTAAAGTAATTGGAAGTTTTTTCATAAGAGAAAGTCACCTGTCATTTCAGAAGGAATGTCTACACCCATCAGTTTTAATATGGTTGGAGCAAGGTCTCCGAGTTTTCCGTCAGTCATTTCTGGTTTTATATCCTTATCAACTAGAATACAGGGAACAAGGTTTGTTGTATGTGCCGTATTCGGTGAGCCGTCCGCATTAATCATGATATCTGAATTACCATGATCAGCAATGACAATAGACGTATAATTATTGGCCAAAGCTGCTTCTAATACCTCACCTGTACACATATCGACCGTTTCACAAGCTTTGACTGCAGCTTCAAATACACCTGTATGGCCTACCATATCGGCATTTGCGAAATTCAGGCACACAAAGTCAACCTCACCGGCATTAAGCTCAGTCACAATTGCATCTTTGATATCATGTGCACTCATTTCAGGCTGCAAATCATAGGTAGCCACTTTTGGAGATGCACATAAGATCCTTTTTTCCCCTTCAAATTCAGTCTCACGACCTCCGCTAAAGAAGAAGGTCACGTGAGGATATTTTTCGGTTTCGGCAATTCTAATTTGTTTTTTGTCTGCCTTTGCAAGGACATCTCCTAAAGTATTGACAAGATTATCCTTATCGAACATAACCTCAACTCCGTTAAAGGAATCGTCATAATTCGTCATGGTGACGTATCTCAAGTTAAGTCTTGACATATCCTGATCAGGGAAATCAGACTGAGTGAGTGCTTGGGTAATCTCTCTACCTCTGTCTGTTCGGAAGTTGAAACAGATTACCACATCACCTGCTTCAATATTTGCTCCTTCGGTACTAACGATTGGCTGTATGAATTCATCTGTAACTCCAACATCATAGGACTTTTGAATGGCTGCCACTGGATCGTCAGTTTTCAAACCGGCACCGTTCACCATGGCATCATAGGCGAGTTTCACACGTTCCCATCGGTTGTCTCTATCCATGGCAAAGTATCTACCAATGACCGAAGCAATCCTCCCGGTAGTCTTTTCGGCATGATTCGCCACATCCTGTACAAAGCCCTTTCCACTTTTCGGGTCCGTATCACGGCCATCAGTGAAAGCGTGAACCAGTACTTCGTCTAAATCATGTTCAGCACAAATCGACAACAATCCTTTTAAGTGGTTGACATGAGAATGGACACCTCCGTCAGAAACCAAGCCTATTAAGTGGACCTTCTTCGCCTGGGATTTAGCATAGCTCAAAGCCTCCTTGAGTGTTTCATTGTCTCCCAAAGTTCCTTCTTCAACCGCTTTATTGATTTTAACCAGGTCTTGATAAACTACGCGACCAGCACCAATATTCATATGACCTACCTCTGAATTACCCATCTGTCCAGCTGGTAAACCAACAGCTAAACCTGAGGCCTCGAGCTTAGAATGAGGGTAGGATTCAAATAGGCTGTCCAAAACTGGTGTTTTGGCATGATCAATGGCCGAAACCGACTTGTCTTGTGCAAGTCCCCAGCCATCGAGGATCATCAATAAAACGCGTTTGTTCATGCCTCAAATATAAATATTAAAGGCTGGTTTGTAAGTGGAGGTGCATTGTATTAATTTCAATTCACTATGCTTTGATGCATACTATTTGGCACAATTTTCGTTCAAGAACCGAATACAAGCCTTAGACATGTACAACCTATTAAGAAACACACTTATAGTACTTGCCCTATGCACTGCAGTTACTGCTAGCGCTCAAGATGCTGAAACCATCATTGAGAATGTTCAGGAAGCATTAAGGGCCAGCAGTTCTAAAGAGCTGACCAAGCATTTGTATTCCAAAGTCGAAATCAAGTTAGATGGTGACCGTAAAGAATATAGTGTCAACCAAGCTGAAATTGTTCTGAAGAAATTCTTTCAGCAGTACCCGGCCGACAGTTTTGAGTTTATCCATGATGGTGACAGTGACTCTGGAGCCAGAATATATGCTATCGGCACTTACAAATCATCTTCTGGGAAACATAGGGTAGTCATTCGAGCGAAAGAATATAATAATGTCTATAAGGTCTATCGGCTAGAATTCACAAAAGACCGCTAATTCCTCAAAAATCACTTATAGAAATCCTCTTTTGGCTACTTTTGTGCCATGAGACCTGATTACGTTACCCAAGAGAGTTTAGATGATTTTATAGACCGTGCTTTTCAAGAAGATTTAGGTGATGGAGATCACTCCTCTCTTGCATCAATCCCATCTGAGGCGGTCAAGTCAGCCTACTTAGTGATGAAAGAGGACGGTGTGATCGCTGGCATGGCACTCGCTCCTCTTATATTTCATCGGCTCGATTCAGAGATGAAGATAGAGCCACAGGTAAATGACGGTGATCATGTGAAAACCGGTGATGTAATTCTTAGACTTCATGGAAAAGTAAGAGCAATTCTGGGAGGAGAGAGATTGTTGCTTAACTGTATGCAGCGCATGAGTGGCATTGCCACTAAAACAGCACAACTTAACACGCTGATATCAGCTACCGGAGCTAAGCTACTGGATACTCGAAAGACCACACCAAATATGCGAATGCTGGAAAAGTGGGCCGTAGTTATAGGTGGCGGTGTCAACCATCGTTATGGTCTTTATGATATGATTATGCTCAAAGACAACCACAACGACTTTGCCGGAGGGATTACTGCTTCTGTAAATGCCACTAAAAAGTACCTGGTAGAAACCGAGCGCAAATTAAAAATTGAGGTTGAGACCAGAGACTTGCAAGAAGTAAGTGAAGCCTTAGCTGTTGGTGGTGTGGATAGAATCATGTTGGATAACATGTCCACTGAAGAAATGATAGAAGCTGTGAAACTTGTAGCTGGCCGTTCGGAGACTGAGGCTTCCGGTGGAATTACCGAAGAAACCATTCGTTCAGTTGCGGAAACTGGAGTAGACTATATTTCCGTTGGTGCTCTTACCCATTCTATCAAAAGTCTGGATATCAGTCTAAAAGCAGAATAATACTTTGTCACGAAACAAACGTAATTTTTTAGTTAAGATGATTGAAGCCTTCATTTTGATCATTATGTTTGTGTTCCTTTTTCGACACTGTGTATAGAAAGGCTTTAAGATGATCGTAAAAACTAAGAAATACGCCTTAGATAAGAAGGCATACAGAAAAGCGGGTATGCGTAATGTACTCAGAGAGCAATGGTGGGTTGGATTAATAGTTCTTGCCATCTCTTCAATGACTTTTGTGATACCATCTAATTGGTGGTGGATCGGAGCTCTTATCGCTTTCACACTCTATTTACTTTTTTGGCTTATCCAGTTTGCCGGAGTTACTCAACTCGAGCAAAGTAAGATGCTGTTTGAGAAACTCTCTTATGAAATCAATAGTCAGCAAATATTGATTAAAATGAATTCCAAGCAGGGAATGCCCATGAAGTGGGATCAGATCAAAAGAGCTTGGATGGACAAAAACCAGTTTGTTTTAGTCGTTAACAAGGCTCAGTTGATGCTATTTCCTTTCAACGCCTTTAAAACTCAGAACGAAGTGAAGTTTGTGGAAACTATACTGAAGCGTAAGGGGTTGATAAAGGAATAAGATATTTAAACAGTATTGAAACGCAGCTTAAGCTGCGTTTTTTGTTTGAAGGAAAATGAACTCTCGCTACTATACCGAAGGCTTAATCGCTGTTTTTCTTTTCGGAATTACTCCCGTATTTATCAAAGAGGTTTCAGCCAATGCCTTTACCATCGGAATTGTACGCCTTGTCATAGGTACAGCCTTCTTATATAGCATTGTTCGAGCCAGTAAACTCAAAAAACTGAGTAAACAGGATTGGAAGGGACTTATCTATATTGGCCTACTCTTCGGAGCGCATTGGATCACCTATTTCATCAGCGTAAAGCTAGCGACACCGTCCATTGCCATTCTTTCGGTTTCTTCTTTCGGGCTACACATGATTTACTTAAACTGGATTATCAATGGACAGAAGCCTGTTCTTACAGATTTGATTGCTGTGGCAGTGGCTTTAGTAGGAATCTTCCTAATTGTTCCAGAGTTCAATTTAGAGAACGACCTTACAGCAGGTATCCTAGTTGGTTTAGCCAGTGCATTCTTCTTTGCTCTGCTACCTTTTGTCCAAAGAAAACATCAGCATATAGATTCAATGACCCGAGCTTTCGGGCAATATGCCTTTGCACTGGTAGTGTTCTTAGCATTTACCTCTGAGTCAAATTGGGACCTAACTCAGCAAGACTGGGTCTTTCTTGGAATCCTGGGTGTAGTGTGCACCGTTGGTGCCCATACACTTTGGCTACGAGCCTCAACCATGCTTGCCCCTACCACGACAAGCCTTATCTTTTATTTAGGCACTCCAATAGCCATGATCACCAGTTACATTTTCCTAAACGAGGAAATGAATTCATCTAAGCTCATTGGAGCATCGCTAATTGTATCTGCCAATGTATTCAGCGCATACCGAAAGCGGATAAAGAAGGGCTAGGATAAAGCTTCTTGGAGGTAATCAGCAGTATAATTGTTGCTGAGTTTGACCATTTCTTCCGGAGTTCCAGCAAAGCATAAGCCACCTCCATTTTCACCGCCATCCGGACCAAGATCAATCACCCAATCTGCACATTTGATCACTTCGGTATTGTGCTCAATAATCAACACAGAGTTACCCTGTTCAATCAGTGCATTGATGGATTTCATCAACTTACTGATGTCATGAAAATGCAGCCCAGTTGTAGGCTCATCAAATATGAAAAGGATATTGTCTTTTGAAGCACTTCTAGACTTTGGCGACCCTTTACCAAGAAAATAAGCCAATTTAACGCGTTGAGCTTCACCACCACTCAGCGAATTTGAAGATTGACCAAGCCTGATATAGCCCAGACCCACCTCTTGTAATGGCGCAAGTTTTGATATCACCGATCGCTCATCGGCAAAGAACTCCATAGCATCGTCAATGGTCATGTCCAATACCTCAGCAATGTTCTTGTCATTATAAGTGACTTCTAAAATCTCCTGTTTGAAACGTTGCCCCTTGCAGCTTTCGCAAGTCAAATGGATGTCTGCCATAAACTGCATTTCAATCTTCACGACACCTTCTCCCTGGCAGGTTTCACATCTACCTCCATCTACATTAAAGGAGAAAAATGCGGGCTTATAGCCACGTTGCTTTGCAATAGCTTGGTCGGTAAAAAGCTGCCTGATCGCATCATATGCTTTTACATAAGTGACCGGGTTAGATCGTGATGACTTACCAATTGGGTTCTGATCAACAAATTCAATTTGAGTAACCGTTTTGAGTGATCCTTCGAGTCCATCCATTTTTCCTGTCTGTTCCCCTACGGTACCTAGCATCTTACCTAATGCCGGATAGAGAATTCTCTTGATCAATGTGGACTTGCCCGATCCACTGACTCCAGTAATCACGGAAAGCACACCTAAGGGCACTTCTACATCGATATTCTTAAGATTATTCTCGCGAGCACCTTTAATGGATATACTGTCTCTCCACTTTCTTCTGACTTTCGGAACCTCCAATCTTTCGGTACCATTTAGGTATTTGGCAGTGTAGGTATTACCTGCTTCTTTTAATTCGTCAAGTGAACCTTGGAAAACCAACTCTCCACCATTAGACCCGGCATCGGGGCCAATATCAATAATCTGATCGGCAGCTTGCATTACTTTCTCCTCATGCTCGACTACTACCACTGTATTCCCTAAGTCTCGCAGGGTTTTCAATACTGAAATCAGACGATCAGTATCTCTAGGGTGAAGACCAATGCTTGGTTCATCGAGAATATACATAGAACCCACCAAGGCGCTGCCTAATGAGGTGGCCAGCTTAATCCGCTGATATTCCCCTCCTGAAAGCGTGTTTGTTAGGCGATTCAAAGTCAGGTAGCCTAGTCCTACACGATCGAGATATTCCAAACGGTTTCTAATTTCTTTCATTAGTCGTCCAGCAACTTTCTCCTCAAAAGCAGTCAATTCAAGCTGGTCGAAAAATTTGAGCATGTTTTGAACTGACATGAGCACCAATCCAGTAATCGATTCGCCAGCAATTTTGACATAAGAAGCGTCCATTCGGAGACGAGTACCCTTACATTCAGGGCAATCCGTTCGGCCTCTATATCTGGAAAGCATCACGCGGTATTGAATCTTGTGCATCTTCGATTCAAGAAATTCGAAGAATTTATTGATCCCCTTGAAGTACTTATTACCTGTCCAAAGTAGCTCCTTCTCTTCAGGAGTCAGTTCACTAAATGATCGGTGAATGGGAAAGTCAAATTCAATTCCATGTTTCAAAAGCGGTTCAACCCACTTTTTCATGGTCTCACTACGCCACGGTGCTATCGCACCTTCATATACGGAAAGCGACTTATCTGGTATCACCAGGTCAGGGTCAATTCCTAAGATTTTTCCGAATCCCTCGCAGCGCTTGCAAGCTCCAAAGGGGTTGTTAAAGGTGAAAAGATTGACGCTAGGCTCTTCGAATATGATGCCATCAGCTTCGAAGCGATCAGAAAAAGAGAAACGTCCTTCGTCTGGAAAGTCGATAATACAATCTCCCTCTCCTTCAAAAAGGGCCGTTTGCACCGAGTCACCAAACCTAAACTGTGTGTCTTCATCTTTCTGAACAACCCCACGATCAATCAGGATCTCCAGAGGCTTGCCTTCAGCATTTTTCAAATCTCCGAGCAAGTCTTCTATAAAATAGGGTTCACCCTCAGATAATACTCTGGTATATCCTTTTTGGAGGAGTATGTTCAATTCCTGTTCTAAAGTCCTATCATCTTTTTCAACCAGAGGGCATAGAATCATCACCCGTTTACCCTCTTCTTTGGAAAGGATGAAATCAACTATACTACTCACACTATCTCGCTGTACTTCTTTACCACTCACTGGCGAATAAGTCTTACCTATTCGTGCGAACAGTAATTTTAGATAGTCATAAATTTCTGTTGATGTACCTACAGTTGATCTTGGGTTTCTGGTACTAACTTTCTGTTCTATGGCAATGGCCGGAGAAACTCCTTTGATGTAATCCACCTCAGGTTTTTCCATTCTACCCAAAAACTGTCGAGCATAACTACTCAGACTTTCCACATACATGCGTTGGCCTTCGGCAAATAGCGTGTCAAAGGCTAGAGAAGATTTTCCCGAACCCGACAAGCCTGTTACTACAACCAATTTATTGCGTGGAATGGCCACGCTAAGGCTTTTAAGGTTGTTTACCTTAGCTCCTTTAATAATGATAAACTCCTTTGGGTCAAGTTCATCGATAGGGGTGTTGTTCAGAACAGTTGTTAAATTCATGAGAGTGCAAAGATAAGAGAGCTTATATGTTTTATGGCTTTAATTTTATCTTGATAGCTCAGAATAATATTTCACTTTTTGGCACTATGATTGCTTAATGTTTGGAGTGAAATGAGAACGACAAAAGGAATTAATCTGGATTTGATAAAGACAAATGGATATTTGCTTTGTAATTGAGATTTTCTACTTTTGAAATAATTGAAAATAATTCCAACCCTAAAAACCGGCACAATATGATATAAACCTCTACGTTAACCTAACAATTACTGACATGAGGAAATATGCTGTAAGCGATAGTCAATTGATATCGCAGTATAAAAATGGTAGCGAAGAGGCTTTCACCACGCTGGTAAAACGTCACACTAAAAAAATCCATACAACCATCTACTTGATCGTAAAAGATCAGTACTTGGCTGAAGACTTATTGCAAGAGACCTTTGTGAAGGTGGTTAATACCATCAAATCGGGTCGATACAATGAGGAAGGGAAGTTTTTACCATGGGTGACAAGAATTGCACATAATCTGGCGATTGATAATTTCAGAAGGGCTAAGCGCTACCCAACTATTGTCATGGAAGATGGCAGTAGCGTATTTAATTCATTAGAATTTTCGGAGGACTCGATTGAGTCCAAACAAATAAAAGAAGACACTCACGCCTTGTTGCGCGACTTGATTAAGGAGTTGCCTGACTCTCAGCGTGAAGTGTTGATGATGAGACACTATATGCAGATGAGCTTTCAGGAAATTGCTGATACCACTGGTGTGAGTATTAACACTGCTCTGGGTCGTATGCGTTATGCACTCATCAACCTTAGAAAAAAGATGGACAAAAAGAACATTGCGTATGATCAAAACCTTTACCCAAGATGACCTAGTACGTTACATTTACAAAGAAACTACTCCTGAAGAGAGTTCAGAGATAGAAATCGCGATGCTCTTCGATGAGCAGCTTGCGGAAGCCTATACGGACCTTTTCAGTGTAGTGAATGATTTAGAAGCATCCATGAAGTCTCCCTCAGAGAAGACCATAGATGCTATTATCAGTTATTCTAAATCTTACCATTTACATTCCGTGGATTAGGCTATTTTAGCGTAATGACACGGAAAGAACGGTACGAAAAATTTGTAGCCTATTTTAGCGAAAATCAGCCACAGGCTGAGACAGAACTCAACTACAGCAACCCGTTTGAATTACTGGTTGCCGTAGTTTTAAGTGCTCAATGCACTGATAAAAGAATCAATTTGGTAACGCCTAAGTTGTTTCAGGATTTTCCTACGCCTGAACATCTGGCCGCAACCAATTTTGATGAACTCTTTCCGTATATCCGGTCAGTTTCATACCCCAATAATAAAACCAAGCACCTGATTGGCTTGGGTAAAATGTTGGTGTCTGATTTTGGCTCAGAAATTCCTCAGACCATAGAAGACTTACAGAAGTTACCTGGCGTTGGTCGCAAAACTGCCAACGTCATTACCTCTGTTGTATGGAATCAGCCTTCTATGGCGGTTGACACACATGTTTTTCGTGTTTCAAAAAGGCTTGGTCTGGTCAATCAAAACCTTACTACACCCCTAGCGGTCGAAAAGGCCTTGGTAAAAAACCTGGACAAGGAAGTTATTCCCTTGGCCCATCATTGGCTTATCCTTCATGGGCGCTATACTTGCCTGGCCAGAAAACCTAAATGTGAGGAATGCAACTTGATTCACTTCTGTCGTTATTTTGAGAAGAAAGAGAAAATCATTCGATAGGCTGATTTTCGTAAATTTGATTTATGCCATCCCGCATTCTCTATATTCACCAATACTTCAAAACACCTCAGGAAGGAGGAGCCATTCGGTCTTATTACCTTTCAAAGGGCCTGGTGGATAATGGCTTTGGGGTTGAAATGATTACCAGCCACAATGAGTCCATATATACCGTAAAAGAAATTGATGGTGTGAAAGTGCATTATCTGCCTGTGAAGTATAACAACGACATGGGCTTTGTGAGAAGAATCCTTTCCTTTTTCAAATTCGTGAGGAAAGCCAAAAGGTTGGCAAAGAGAATTGACAACATCGACCATGCCTATATTACTTCAACGCCATTGACAGTCGGCCTAATCGGCCTATGGTTGAAAAGAAAGTTGGGCATAAACTACACCTTTGAGGTCAGAGACCTTTGGCCCACCGCACCTATAGAAATTGGTGCCATTAAAGGTCGATTTTTCAAAAATCAGTTGTACCGTCTTGAAGCCAAAATTTATCGACACGCTGAGCGAATCGTGGCCTTGTCTCCTGGGATGAGAGATTGGATCAAAAAGGTAGTTCCTGACAAGGATGTTTTTATGATCCCCAATATGGCCGATTGTCAGTTCTTCAAGAAGGAGATAAAAGACCCTAAGCTGATCGAATTCTATCACGCTGAAAAACCATTTGTAGTGACCTATTTGGGAAGCATTGGTGCTACCAACCATCTGGAGTTTCTGTTGAACATAGCAGAAGAGGCAAGAACCGCCAATTTGAATATTGACTTCAAAGTAGTTGGTGAAGGTTCACAGCTCCAAAACATCAAGTTAAAGGCCTACCTAAAGAAGTTAACCAACATAGAGTTTATTGGCCACCAGAATAAAGAGGGCGTTAGACGAATATTGAATGTTACAGATGCAACTTATGTGAGTTTCGCTGATTTGCCCGTATTAGCCACCAATAGCCCCAATAAGTTCTTTGATAGTCTGGCTTCAGGAAAACTTACTATCGTGAATACCCCCGGATGGACCAAAGACATGGTTGAGCAATACAAGTGCGGCTTTTATGCTGAACCACATAAGCCCAAAGACTTTGTCAATCAGCTTAAACCATATCTCGAAAACAGGGAACTCTTAGAGACATCCAAGAACAACGCAAGAACTATTGCGGAGTCTCTCTATTCTAAAAAGCTTCAGATAGACAAATTGGTCAAGGTGCTGAACAACGAAAGTCAGATTAAGACTAACGAGAACGAGGTCTATATTTTGACCGCGTAAGCACTTTCTGAGCATCCGTTTCCTTCATTAAATCCTGAATGCTAGCGCCAGTCTCTTCGCGATATGCCTTTACTATTTGCCAACCTAACCATTGACCTATTCGACCTGGGCAGTTTTTATCAATTTCTGGAATGTTCGGACGCTCATCTATATATTTGGTGATATTGGATGGTACATCGCTGTAAAGTAGTTTTCTTTCCAGAAAATGAGACCAAATAACTCCTTCACTCACGGTCGCATCGGCAATTTGCTTGTTTGTATAACCTATGATTATACTATCGGCCACGCAGGGTAGCATTTCACTCGTGAATTCCATCGCCTTACCATAGTAAATCATGTCTTCCAAAATGGTTCTTTTTCCTTTTTTGGTATCATTGAATTTCAACGAAGTGAACTGAAGCAGTTGTGGTACTAAGTGATCAGGCGTAAGTCTAACCCTTAGATAGTCATACACATTGGGCCTGAAAGATGCGTTCTCTCCCAAATAATAATCCAATCCGATAATCAGTAATGAGTCTGTAAGGTAAATGTCTTTGCCAAAACCAGAGTAAACCGCCTGAACCTTTGGAGGCACAAAGTCAGGATAAGCCTTTTTCACTCGCTTATATGCCCTATCCAATTCATAGCTAACCATACCCGCATCAATCAGATTCATGGTTTCCTGATAAAGCGTGTCTACAAAGTCGTTTTGCAATAACTCGTAATTGTCTTTTAACAACTGGTCATTTGTACGATAGGCGAAAAGCGTGTAAAAGTAATCTCTTTCCGAAGGTTTAGCC
The DNA here is from genome assembly GCA_965230105.1 of Roseivirga sp. Taxonomy (GTDB): domain Bacteria; phylum Bacteroidota; class Bacteroidia; order Cytophagales; family Cyclobacteriaceae; genus Roseivirga. The sequence continues at coordinate 59,322 of CBDDKG010000022.1, forward strand.
TCCAGGTAGTTTCTCAACGGCTCGGTACTCGTGGTCTCAGTTCCCGTCAACATTGTTACCTGTGACTTGGAGAGCATATCGTAAAGGTTCCTTAGACTTTTTCCTTTATTAATCGCTAAGTAATCATAGGTTAGAAATTCTCTTAAGTCTCGGTTTTTTTCAAGCAACTTATCGAAGGTTGCAAAAGGTTTAGCGGTGAGTACAGCATTAATTTCAGGGGTTTGAATCAGTTTTGACAGATCAGACAGCACTTGCTCTTCAGTAGGCCTTCCACCAAATTCAAAGAACTCATCTCTAATGATCGGGTTAGCCTCAAAAAAGTCATTCAAAGCCTCCAAGCTTTGAATTTCACTTATCTCATGCGTTAGATTTTCAAAATCAAGGTCCAAGTCGACACCAGATAAATCTATATCACTAGAGCAAGAATCATCACTAGCGCAGGCCAGTGAAGTCAGTAATAAAACCAGAATAAAGTACCGTTTAAGCATCTCCTCTTTTTAAATGACAAATGTATTTATTTATTTTATCGAACATGAAGAAATACATTTTCTCAGCCATCATTCTGATGGTTTTAGGTCAATTCGCAACTGCACAACAAGACTATAGAATAGGAATTAAGGTAGGTCCAACTTTATCGGTTTCCCGTACGTCTGCTGATGGTTCCAATACCAATATTCAAAGAGATGGTACATCCGTCAAATTCTTAATAGGCGCCTTTGTGGACCTCCCCTTCAAAGAAAATTACATTCTCCATGCTGGTCTTAACTTCGCCTCTAAGGCAACACGAATCAGCCTAACCGATCCAGGTGTACTAGCCGGCCAAACAGTTTCTGAAAGGTATGATCATGAATACATACAGCTTCCAGTATTGCTAAAACTCTACACCAACGAAGTTCTGCTCGATACCAAGGTGTTTTTCAATTTTGGTCTTGTGCCAGAAATACGGCTCAACACAGATAATGAAAGCCCTGGAGTCGGTTTTGTGAGTGAATTCCAGAGATTAGATCTATCAGGAAATTTTGGTGGTGGACTGGAAAGAAGTATTGGCGTAAACACTCGAGTTTATGCAGGGCTCAACTACTACATTGGATTCCTCAATCAGGTAAAAACACAGAACCCCATCTACGATGACTTTCAGGTGAAGAGTAGTCTCTTCAGTTTAGAATTTGGCATTAAGTTCTAATAAAAAACCCCGACAAGTCGGGGTTTTTATGTTTATGCTTTCATTTCGATTTCCTCTCCCATCTTATTGTAGAGAGTATAATCCGAGAGTCCCAAAGAACTGTCTTTCTCAATTTTCACCCAAGTATGATACTTCCTGTACCACTGCCACCTCTTGGAGAAAACACCTTTTGTGAAGTAGGCATGTAAGAATGGATGTAGCGCAATTGCCACTCCCTTCTCATTCTGAGTGCTCAAAATGTATTCTATATTCTTTTCAATCTGATCAGAAACCAGAATGGTTGCACTCACCTTACCTGTACCGTTACAAGTAGGACAAACCTCCCTTGTAGTAATGTTCATCTCAGGACGAACCCGCTGACGGGTAATCTGCATCAAACCAAACTTAGATAGTGGCAGAATAGTGTTCTTGGCACGATCCTCACTCATCTGTTCTTTCATGAATTGATAAAGCTGCTTTTTGTTCTCAGCCCTTCTCATATCAATGAAGTCGATGACGATAATTCCGCCCATATCGCGAAGCCTCAGCTGACGGGCCACTTCTTTGGCCGCCTCCATATTTACCTGCAATGCAGTAGATTCCTGATCGGCACCAGCATTTGATTTATTACCGCTGTTCACATCAATGACGTGCAATGCTTCGGTATGCTCAATGATGAGATAACCTCCTTTTGGCAGACTTACAGACTTCCCGAAAAGTGATTTTAATTGCTTTTCAACGTCAAATGACTCAAAGATTTTGGCCTTGCCATTGTAAAGCTTGGCTATCTTTTCCTTTTCCGGAGCAATCTTCTGAATGAACCCCTTAATCTCTTCATGGATTTCTTTATCGTCAGAAACAACACTGTCAAAAGACTCGTTGAGAATATCTCTCAAAAGAGAAGAGGCTCTGCTCACTTCGCCAATTACCTTGTCTCTAGGTTTGACTTTATGCAGGTTCTTAATCCCCTGTTTCCAGGTTTCCTGAAGGTTACGAAGGTCTTTGTCTAATTCAGATACGCTTTTGGTCTTGGCTACTGTTCTAATGATAACGCCAAAACCTTCCGGTTTTATAGATGAAATAAGGCGTAAAAGTCTTTTACGCTCTTCACCATCGGTGATTTTTTTCGAAACGTTGATAGCATTAGAGAAAGGCACTAAAACCATGTAGCGCCCCGCTATCGACAACTCACAAGTGAGTCGTGGCCCCTTAGTTGAAATGGGTTCTTTGACAACCTGAACAAGTATTTTTTGTCCTTTTGTCAAAACTTGGCTCATTTTACCAAGCTTATTAATGTCTGGTTCGTTCTTGAATTTACCCAGGCCTCCAGTAATATTTTTATTGGTAAGGGCCTGTTTGGTATACTTATTCAAAGATCTAATCTGCGGACCTAAGTCCAAATAATGCAGAAAAGCATCCTTTTCGTATCCGATATCAATGAACGCGGCATTTAAACCTGGTACAATCTTCTTGACTGTACCCAGGTATATATCTCCGACATTGAATTTGGTTTCATCATTGTCATGATGAAATTCAACTAAACTCTTGTTTTTAAGAAGGGCTATACGACATCCACTCTGAGTTGAATTAATGATTAATTCACTACTCAATGTGATAGTATTTTATGTTAAAAAAGAACTGTTATTTGTGTATAGCACATAATCGAAGTGAATTACTTCTTCTTATGTCTGTTCTTTCTTAGCCTCTTCTTTCTCTTGTGAGTAGAAATCTTATGTCTTTTTCTTTTTTTACCGCAAGGCATAATTGTAATTTTTTTAATGTTTTAACTTATTCTTTCCAGGTATTCGTCAGCAGCTGTTATAAACTGCTCATCGGCACCTAATTCTTTGACCTTATTGAACTGTGCCTTTGCCTTGACCATCTGGCCAGTTTCGTAATAGCACACTCCTAAAAGGAAAATTCCTTCGATATCCTGTGGATAGTATTGCACGTAGGTTTCAAATCGCTCAACAGCATTTTCAAACTGGTTTGTTTGAATAGACATTCTCCCCATGCTCATTAATGTTCGTTGGTTATCTGGATCTTGCTCCAAAATCTCCCTTAACATCATTATTCCTCGCATAGGGTTCGATGATAACACAAAGGTCATTGCGACATTGTGTTTGACATCATAGTTATCTGGCTGCTCTTCGAGTATCTTTTGATAAATCTCGCGTACCTTAGCTCCAAGGAAGTCAATTTTTGGCTTATCCAAAGCAAAAGTAAGTGCTTCGAAATAAGCATCTCCAGCCTTCTGCCAGAGTTGTATTTGATTAAGTTCTTCAGCATACAATGCGGCATAATATGCAGCACTATCATACTTGTTTATCTCCATAAAAACAGCCATTAGAGAGTCCAAGGACTCAATATTTGGTTGAATTCGACCATTGCTGAACAGTTTATTCTTCCAAAATTCTATTCGAGGCTGAACCTCTTCAGGAATTTCAGTACTGTGATCAACTATTCCTCCTGGAACGGTCTCATCGATAAACGCTGCTTCTGCGGCATCTTCATTGTCAACAACTACCTTAGGAAGGCTATAAATGCCAACGACAAGTAGAATTCCAACAACAACGAGTAATACCTGAAACTTATTCATAAAGCCCAATTAGGCTTTTAATATTAACTATTGGCAGCTTTTACTTTGTCGCTACCTTTTACTTGTTCTATAAAAACCTTTGAAGGTTTAAAGCTTGGTACATAATGCTCGTCAATCACGATTGCCGTGTTTTTCGATATGTTCCTAGCTATTTTTTTAGCTCTCTTCTTGTTTACGAAGCTTCCGAATCCCCTCACGTAAATGTTCTCTCCTTCTGCCATTGAGTCTTTCACTACTGCAAAAAGAGTCTCAACAGTTGTAGTAACATCAGACCTGTCAATTCCGGTCTTTTCGGCTATCTGATTGATAACATCTGCTTTAGTCACTGTAACTTATATTTTTAGGTTAATAAAATTGTGTAAAAAACTTATTCCCAGTTAATTTGGCCTGCAAAATTAAGGGTTCGTTACTAATTAAAAAACGTATTCCAAAAAAAAATGGAGTAACCCTTGATGTCGACACCCCAGAATCCATCAATATCCACTTTGGAAAGCGAAACATTTGTAAATCAATTAATTAGCTGGTACGACCATCAAAAAAGGGATTTGCCCTGGCGACAAACCAATGACCCCTACAAGATTTGGCTCTCGGAGATCATTTTACAGCAGACAAGGGTCAAGCAGGGTATGCCTTACTATCTTAAATTCATTCGGCAATACCCCACCGTAAAGGACTTAGCTGAGGCTCCGGAAAGTGAAGTGCTGAGGCTTTGGCAAGGACTAGGCTATTACTCAAGGGCTCGAAACCTTCATGCTTGTGCAAAAACTGTCGCAAACGAGCTTAATGGGCGATTTCCCACAGAATTTGAATCACTCTTAAAACTGAAAGGTATTGGCAGGTATACTGCTGCCGCAATTGCATCCATAGCTTTCAATAAACCAGCAGCAGTGGTAGACGGCAATGTATTTCGCGTACTAAGCCGTGTATTTGGGATAATGGATGATATTTCTGAAGCCAAGACATTAAAAGTATTTGAGGCTAAGGCCAATACCTTGATAGATAAAAGTACTCCTGGCGAATACAATCAGGCCATCATGGACTTTGGAGCAATTCAATGCACACCAAAAAGCCCTGCATGCGCTATTTGTCCCATGAGCACTATCTGTTATGCTTTTAATACAGGGAAACAGGACAAGCTACCGGTAAAGACTAAAAAGGTAAAAGTTAGAAATCGCTATTTCTATTACTTTATCTACGAGTATGGAAAAAAACTCCTTATGAAAGAGCGCGGGCCAAAAGATGTTTGGCAAGGTTTGTACGACTTCAGTCTTTTTGAAAGTACCGAATCGCTTTCAGAAGAGTCTATTTTAAAGGAAGGAGCAAACCAACGCGGGCTTATGGTAATCGATATTTCTGAAGAGGTGAAACATGTACTGACACACCAGCGAATTTTCACTCGTTTCATTAGGGTTAAGGTCAAGGATTTAGGTAACTTTGAATCACTCTCTGAAAGTAAAAGTCTGAAGGCTTATGAATTGGCCGAGGTGCAGGAATTACCCAAACCCATATTGATTCAAAACTATTTGCAGAAAGAGATTTTTTAATTAGATTCATCCAGCTCAATCTTAAATTAAGTAAATATTATGGCAGGAGTAAACAAAGTAATCTTGGTTGGTAATTTGGGTAAGGACCCTGAAGTGCGTCACTTAGACAATGGCAGAGCGGTAGCTAATTTCTCTCTGGCAACAAGTGAGACTTACAAAAACAAGCAAGGTGAACGTGTAACCAATACGGAATGGCATAATGTTGTCCTCTGGACACCTCTTGCTGAAATCGCTGAGCGATTTTTAAAAAAGGGTGGTCAAGTGTATATTGAAGGTAAGTTGACAACTCGTTCTTGGGACGATCAAGACGGCAATAAGCGCTACACTACAGAGGTTGTAGGGCGTGAGATGACTTTACTGGGCAGTCGCCCTGAAGGTGGCAGCGGAGCTCCTCAGAGTAGCCCTGCTAACCCTGCTACAGAAAGTCCCGTATCTAGTATTCCGGAAGACGATACTGACGACTTACCATTCTAATGTTGGACTAAAAAGTACAATTTGGACCTACCCGCAGACGACCCCGAGCCTAGTTTAGCGCTCCTTTCTCAGTTCACAGAACTATCAGGCAGTTATGTACTCATAAACGGGGTAGCTTTTATTTTGCTAATTCTAGCTTCTGCCCTCATCTCAGGGTCTGAAGTAGCTTTCTTCTCATTAGACCGAACACAATTGTCTGAATTCAAAGAAGAAAACACACCCTCAGGAAATGCTATTCTAAAGCTTCTGGATAGAAAAAGATACCTCCTAGCAACTATTTTGATCATGAACAACTTGATCAACATTGCCATAGTCACGCTGGCTACTTTCTTTACCTGGACCCTTGTAGACACCAAAACTCCAGAGGGAGCCGTGGTACTGACATTGACCATCATCGTCACATTTATTATTCTCTTTTTCGGAGAAGTGGTTCCCAAGAATTTCGCTAATCAGCACAATGCTACTTTTGCCAAGAGGACGGCAAAAGGACTGCTCTTCCTTGAAAGAATCCTTAGGCCCTTCTCTTTTTTGTTGATTTCAGTCACTAATGTGATTGAAAAGAACGTGGAGAAAAAAGGTCAAAACCTGACGGTAGATGAATTAAACCAAGCCCTCGAAATTACTACCGGAGATGATACCACTGAAGAGGAGAAGGGAATTCTAAAAGGCATTGTGAACTTCAGCACGCTTGGCGTGAAACAAGTCATGAAATCCAGAATGGACATCACTGCTGTTGATATAGAGCTAGATTTTCATGAGCTCATGGATAAAATCAATAAATGTGGCTTTTCAAGAATACCAGCCTTTAATGAAACCATAGACAAGATTGAGGGAATCTTATATATCAAAGATTTAATTGCTCATATTGACAAGGATGAAGATTTTGCTTGGCAAGCCCTGTTAAGGCCTGGCTTCTTTGTTCCTGAAAACAAAAAAGTAGATGCCCTCTTAAAAGACTTTCAGGAGCAGCGTGTACATATGGCAATTATCGTGGATGAATATGGTGGTACCTCAGGCTTGATCACCATGGAAGATATCATCGAGGAAATCGTAGGTGAGATCAATGATGAGTTCGATGATGAAGATATCGCTTACAATAAACTGGACAACTCTACGTATATCTTCGAAGGCAAAACAACCTTAAACGATTTTTGCAAGATTGTTGAAGTCGAACCAGTACTTTTTGACAAAGTCAAAGGAGAAAGTGAGTCTTTGGGGGGCCTACTCTTGGAGATCAATGCCAAACTACCTCGTGCTGGAGAAAAGATTGCTTTTGAAAATTTCCTATTCACAATTGTCGCAGTAGATGCCAGACGTATAAAGCGAATTCGAGTTTTTATTAAACCCAGAGCCTAATTTGAAACTTCGTAGAAGATACATTATCCAGTCTTTGGCAATCCTGTTGTTGATTCTATCGGCATGCGAAGAAATATACCTGCCCAAACCTAAAGGTTATAACCGCATAGACCTTCCTAAAAATGTCTATCAAGCCCTGCCCGATACTTTTCCGTATCAATTCGACTATTCGACCTTTGCCCAGTTATCGGCTGATTCGAATGTCAATGCTGATCGGTATTGGGCCAATTTGTATTATCCAGATTTTGAGGCCTTACTTCAGATCACTTACAAAGACTTGAGGACTAATGACAATCAGGCCAGAACTTTACTGAATGAAGCCTTTGAATTAGCGATGAAGCACGATATTAAGGCCTATGGTATTGAAGAGACATTGGTCGCCATGCCCAGGGGTCAGGTTGCGAGCCTCACCCAACTAGAAGGCGAAGTACCCACTCAACTGCAATTCTTTACTTCTGATTCTACTCATCATTTTTTTAGAGGTGCGCTATACTTCAACACCGCTACTAAGAATGACTCTCTTCAGCCAATCATCAACTTCATCAAAAAGGATGTATTGCAAATGCTCAATTCTTTTGAGTGGAAATATTAAATTGACGCATGCCCTCATTCTTCGATACCAGTATCGAATTTCTCAAAGGAGTTGGTCCTCAAAAAGCTGCCCTGATCGGTAAAGAACTTGGCTTGTTTTCCTATGGCGACTTGATACAACATTATCCTTTTCGCTATGAGGACCGCACCAAATTCCAGAAGATAGCAGAGGTACATGCAGACATGCATTTTGTACAAATGAAAGGTCGCATCACTAAGCTTGATACCATAGGCGAACTGAGAAAAAAAAGACTAGTTGCACGTTTTTCGGACGATACGGGAGAAATTGAATTGGTCTGGTTTAAAGGCATACCCTGGGTTAGCAAGAAGCTCAGGCTTGGTGTAGACTATGTAGTCTTTGGAAAACCAGCGGCATTTGGTAGAAAAATTAATATCGCTCACCCAGAAATAGAAGTACTCACCACACAAAACGAAAAGACTTCTTTCTTACAACCCGTTTATCATACTTCTGAGAAGATGAAGGCAAAGTTCTTGGATAGTAAAGCGCTTTCGAAACTGGTGAGACAAGTGATGGTTTTGGCCGAGCGTCATATCCATGAAACACTACCCCAGCATCTGACCGATCAATTCGGACTAATCGAAAAACACTTCGCCCTATGGCATATTCATTTTCCTTCGAACAATGAACTCTTACAGAAGGCCATTTTCAGACTGAAATTTGAAGAACTGTTCTTTATTCAGTTGAAGCTGTTAACCTTAAAAGTCTCTCGTGTAGAGAAACTTAAAGGGCAGGTCTTTCGAGACTCGAGTTTACTGACAGCTTTCTACAATGAACACCTTCCTTTTGACCTGACTAATGCGCAAAAACGGGTGATCAAAGAGATTTATCAAGACATGAAGTCAGGGCGCCAGATGAACCGTCTGCTTCAAGGAGATGTGGGCTCAGGCAAAACCATTGTAGCCTTTATCTGCATGCTTTTGGTTGTCAATTCCGGAAGTCAGGCATCCATGATGGCTCCCACGGAAATCTTGGCCGATCAGCATTACGAGGGGCTTAGAGAATACGCTGACAAGCTAAACATCGGGATCGCCAAACTGACCGGTTCCTCTAAGACCAAAGAGCGAAGGATCATTCATGAAGGCTTACAATCAGGTGAAATTAAAATCCTGGTGGGTACACATGCTTTGATTGAAGACACTGTTCAATTTAAAAACCTAGGCCTCGCTATCATTGATGAGCAACATCGCTTTGGTGTAGCGCAGCGTGCAAAGCTTTGGAATAAAAATGTAAGCCTCTTCCCTCACATATTGGTCATGACAGCAACACCAATCCCTCGTACACTTGCCATGACACTATATGGTGACCTTGATGTATCCATTATTGACGAAATGCCTGCCGGCAGAAAGCCTATTAAAACACTTCATCAGTACGATGCCAAGCGCCTGGAAGTCTTCGGCTTTATGAAAAAAGAAATCGCCAAAGGCAGGCAGGTTTACGTAGTGTACCCTTTGATTGAAGAGTCCTCCAAACTCGACCTCAAGGACCTGATGGATGGTTATGAGAGCATAGCACGTTCCTTCCCAGAAAATCATATCAGCATTGTGCATGGTAAGATGAAACCTCAAGACAAGGATTTCGAAATGCAGCGCTTTGTCAAACATGAGACACAGATTATGGTAGCTACTACGGTCATTGAAGTGGGTGTTAACGTACCTAATGCTTCGGTAATGGTAATTGAAAATGCAGAACGCTTTGGTCTAGCCCAATTGCACCAATTAAGAGGGCGGGTAGGTCGTGGAGCAGATCAGTCTTACTGTGTACTTATGACGGACTACAAACTAAGCAAAGAGGCAAGGACAAGACTAGAAACCATGGTCCGAACTAATAATGGCTTTGAAATTGCCGATGTCGACCTGAAACTACGAGGCCCTGGAGATATCACTGGCACTCAACAAAGCGGGGTGCTAGACATGTTGATCGCTGACATTGCCAAAGACACGAAAATTCTTCAGGCCGCACGAAATGCGGCCAGTGACCTATTAGATGAAGATCCAACGCTTGCCAAACCAGAGAACAGCAATATTCTAAGACATATCAAGTCCTTGAAAAAGACTACTGTAAATTGGGGAAGGATATCTTAAGTTAAAGCCTCCAGAGGTATGATGCCTTAAAGAAAAACCCACTAAAAGTCTGTAAGTAATTGTCCGCAGGAACATATTGTTGTCCATCCCATCGAGTTCTCTCCAAAACGCTACCATAGCCTAAGTGCACCACGGTTCCTGGGATGTAGGTAAAAGAGGCTAGGAAGTTGGGGCTCCAAACCTTTGAGAGACTGTTATACTGACCGATAGCCCTAAAGAACAAGTATTGATTAGCCTGGTAGACCAAACGCCCTCGAACGATGTGAAGGTCATAATATTTGGCATCAGTTGCCTCACTGAAGAGTGAGACAAAATTGTGAGATACCTGAAAATTCAGTTTATCTGAGGCCTGATAGTCTACAAAATTTCTAATACGCTTCCCATAACCTTGCTCAGCCGACTGGTAGAAAATACCGTTATCCCAGTCATAGTTAGTGCTTACCCGAAGTCTCTTATTCAACTGGGAGCTTGCCGAAAGGCTGATAGACCCATCTCTGAACTCAACCCCCTGAAATATTTCGGAAGAACGATCTGCAGAGATGCTTAGCCGCGTATTCTTTGGCAGGTTAGCTGCTATTGATCCATAAAGCACACTCTCATTTAAGCCACTGGGTTTATCCTTGGTGATAGAACCGTATAATGTAAAGTCCCAACGCTGAACCAAGCCTTCTTTCGGAAATAACTTTGGTGATACGGAGCCAGAAAGCCTTGTAATCCCAGTCCGTGTCACAAACCCAACTTGAGATTGAAAATCTTGGGCGATGTCTTCAATATTGATGTTACCGCTAAAGCTCCTGGTGTTCCTGGCAATCCTTATCGCCATAGAATTGTCACTCGTGGAATTGCTATTTCTATCCACTTGAGTGGTCGAGTTTAAGAAGTTACCACTAATCACATTGGCTTCATTAAAGCGATACTGCCCATCGAAACCAACTACTGAGTTAGCACCTCCGTTTCTGGATCTGTGTGTTCCTATAAAACCCAAGTAACTGTCTTGAGTAAATGAACGCATGTATCTAATAATACCTACATCAGCTGTTTCATCCTCGGCAAAATCACTCAAAGACCGATCGGCCCGGTCCAATGCATAAATGGTCGAAATGATATTCTTATCACCAATTTTTCCGGTCAACTTAGTAGCAGCCCTTGGTGATACGATGGTCCTTGTATTCACTACCTGCCTAACAGGTGAAAACATGGAACTAGCTGCAAAGTTAAAGTTCTGGCTCCCTTCCAGGAAAAAGGGTCTTCGTTCAGGGTAGTTGACAGCAAATCGCTGATTTACTTCTACTTGTTGAGCATCCGATTCCACCTGGCTGAAATCTGGATTAATGGTTGCATCTAACACAAGCTCTGATGTTAGGCCGATTTTGGCTGTAAGGCTTGGTTCAAAATTGTCTTCGTTCACATTCTGCCCATTCTCTTGCATTGTATTATTGCTATAAGTGATGGCTGGCAGCAATTCTAGCAGTGTATATTTCCTCACACCAGAATAGTTCAAGGGCATCATCTGAGTAAGAAAAGCGAAGCCTTTTTCCGGGTCAAGGGCAGGAGAAGAAACTTGGGTGGAAAGACGCGAAATCCTTCTTTCGAAGATTACACCCATTTCCACTTCACCATCATCATCGCTATAGCGAATACTTTTAAATGGAATTTTGATTTCTACATTGTAACCTTCATTGTCAATTTTTGCAGCACTATACCAGATGAGGTCTACCCCAATATCTTCTGAACCAGCAGCAAACTGAGTATCCATCTGAATACCATTAGGGTTTACATAAAGACCCAATAAGGATTGACCACCGTTAAAGGTGTCCAGATTAATGCATATCCAATCATCGGCTCTGATTCTATCTCTTGCAGCAATGGAAGTCTTAATTAGATTGGGTTCATCAAAACACTTGATTGCGAAATATAGGTTTTCCGAATCGTGAGCTACGTAGGCAATGGTCTTATAGGGGATGTCTTTACCAAAGTCGGGAACGAAGGTTTTGAAACCCGAAACCTGAGGACTTTTTTGCCAGATGTCATCATCCAGAACACCATCAATTTCTGGCGGAACATCGGCTTTTACCGATTTGACCTGTGCTTTTCCTGACTGTGCAAAAAGTAACATGCAAGCAGTCAAAAGAATTAATGAGTAATGTTTCAACCTAAAAAGTTTTGTGCAAAACTAACTGTCTCGGCAGACAATACGCAACCACTTGCATATTTTAGTCGACCTTTAAACAGTCAGGTAAACTTGGATCTGCTAACTTCGTTAAGCTCTCAAATGAACCTTATGAAAACCTTATTCTCCATATTACTTTTTGCACTTGTATTAAGTACTTCAGCACAAGATTTAAAAATTACCTACATAGCGAATGAAGGTGTTCTTTTAGAAGGCGGAGGACAAAAAGTGCTAATAGATGCCCTTTTTGATGACTTTTACGAGGCCTACCTGAGCCCTAGCGAAGCACTGATGGCCGACATGAAAGCTTCGACCAAACCATTTAATAATGTGGCACTCACATTAACTACCCATGTTCACAGGGATCATTTCGAGGCTAAAACTGCTGGAGACTTTATCAAAGCTCATCAAGAAACTCAATTCCTTAGTACTGAAGAAGTGGTGACCGAATTAAAAAGCAAGTATGACACAAAGTCTTTCGAGGACAGGGTCAGCGGAAAACGCAGAATCATCGAAAAAATGAGTGATACCTTCAATGGAATTACCGTGCACTCCTTCTTTATTAACCATGCCGGTACTCGGAGTGCAGCCATCGAAAATCTGGGCTTTATTATTGAAATTGGAGGAAAAAAAGTCCTTCACTTGGGGGACTCCGATATGGACATTGAACGTTATAGTGCGCTTAACTTATCTCAATATGAGCTAGATGTGGTACTGGTGCCTTTCTGGTATATGAGCAGTGACGATGGAAGAGAAATTCTTGATAACCATATCAAAGCCAAAAATCTGATAGGGATTCATTATCCAAAGGCCCCTTCACCAGCCGCACTGAACCAGATCAAAGAAAATTACCCAAAGGCTACGGTGTTCCAGAAGACACTGACTGAGGTTCAGTACTGACAGAACCAGCTCTTCTCTCTATGGCCTAAAGAGTCGAACTTCTCTTTTTGCTTACGTAAGATTTCAATAATCTCATTGACACGCTTACCTTTTGCCAAAGTATTTGTCGTGGACTCAAATTTGCGAACTCTTCGCCATTTGCCTATAGAAGCACGATCGTCAATTACATAGACGATAAGCCTTTTATAAAACCAAAAGAACCGCTCTATTCGGTAATCGCAGATCTTCTCTGGTGATAAGTTTGGAGATTTAAACTGATTGGGGAAGAAGTCATCAAGCTTTGCCTTCTTCAAAGGGAGTTGTGCGTTTGTATTCAAGGTGAAATTCATTGTGTGATGAATGATAAATAAAGATACTGATCATTCACCATAATCAGGATAAAAGAGCGTAGACAAATCGTCTACTAATTACTCCCCATCGAACCACTTTTTGAAGGCGCCTACTTTCTCGCGGCTTACGATGATTTCACGATCAAAATCCATATTAAGAATGATCTTCAATCGGCTGTTTGAATAAACCAGTACATCCTTGATGGCATTAATTTCAATAATAAAAGTTCTGTTTACCCTGAAGAACGATTGGGGGTCAAGCATTTCTTCTAAAGTTTCCAGCTTATAGTCTATGATAAGTCTTCTACCCTGATCGGTAACAATATAAGCGTTCCTGCCTTCGGCATAGAAGAGTTCTATTTGGTCAGTTGTCACAGATTTGATGTGCTCACCGATTTTGACCATAAACCTGGTTTTGTATTCGCGTTTGCTTAACATCTGCAAGGCACTCTGCAGGTCAATGACTGAGGTGGCCTCAGACTGTCCAGGTTCCGAAAGTTTTGTCTTTAGGTTTTTGAACTTGTCCAAACTCTCCATTAGTGCTTCGAAAGTAATCGGTTTTAGCAAGTAGTCAATCCCATTGGCTTTGAAGGCATCAATCGCATATTCATTATAGGCCGTGGTGAAAATGACTGGAATATCAAGGTCCACTTCTTTGAAAATATCAAAGCTCAAGCCATCCGTCAGCTGGATATCCATCAAAAGTAGATCTGCATTACCATCGGTTTGTACCCAATTGACAGTTTCCTTAACGCTCATTGCCTTACCGACAATCTCAATACTTTCATCATATCGATGTAAGAATCGTTCAATTTTCTCTGCTGCGGGTATTTCGTCCTCTATGATAAATACTCTCATACGTTCTCTTTAATGTCTAGCAATGGCAGTTTGATAAAAGCATCTCCATAGGCTTTGATCTGAATCACAGGTTTGTCTGTAAAAAAGGCAAAGGCCTCATGAAGGTTTTGATATCGATTTTTAATGTACTTATTGTTGCTCAGTTTGTCATTCTCTTTGTGTTGAATGACCAAGTAATCATCCTCTCCTCCGCAATCAATCACAATATTCATGGGTTGCCATGGAGAAATAATACTACCGTTAATCATACAGTCCAAAACCATTGGCAAGGTATTGGGCACCATATACTTACCTATCCCAAACTTCTCGTTTTTGATTTCTAGTGTCAATTGCTCGGGAAACTTCTCTTTAAACAAATAGATAAGGTTCTTGGCTGCTCGTAACTCCTCGTCCAAGGCCACTACCTCTTTCTTTCGATTGTCTAAGATGTACCGATAAACAATGGCCAGCCGATCTACAAAGTCTTCTGCTTTATCCAGGTTATGATGAACTAAGGAAATCAGTGTCTCCAAACTCTGGAAAAGCAAATCGGGATTGATTTCATTATTGAAAATCTCCAGCTGGTGTTCGAGGTTCTGACGCTTTAAGTCTTCTTTTTTCAGTTCCGATTCATTCTTAATAGACAACAAGTGAATACTCAGGAAAAACAAGGTGTACAGCATTGCGCTTACACTGTAAGTGATCACTATGGTATAGAGGATGTTCGAATAAGAGGAGAAGTACTGAAAGTCTTCGAAGTATCTAAAATAGCTGTCCACAGCAAAGAAGTTCACCACCGCGCCTGTTAACAAGCTCACACCAAACAGCATGACGATACTCCCAGTCTTTCTTAGGTTTTCTTTGAGTCTTCTTTCTACTAAAACGATTACAAAACGCACCGACTCTGAGGTAAGAAAGGCCAGTACGGCACAGAGCATCAGCTCGTCATTAAGGATGGTCTCCGAGAGCTGTTCCAGATTATTGTTGATCATTAGAATCAACAGGTACATCATGATCCCATAGATGGGTGGAACCATCAGACGAAATATAGGCTGATTCAACAGGTTCCTTTTCATGATGTGATCATTGGGAGTTTAACTTCGAAATAATCATCGTCTGAAAGCTGAATATGCCTGGAGGTAAAGAAGGCATAGCGCTTTCTGATATTGTCTAGACCCACCCTATGACTAGCAGTCTTAGAAGGTGAACCTGTCTTATTATTCAACACGATTAGCTCTTCTTCGGTGGCCCGAATGTTCACCTTGAGGGGGTTATCATTGCTAATGATATTATGCTTTACGGCATTCTCCACTAACAACTGTAAAGTCAATGGAGGTATGGACCGATCGTGATATTGGCTATCAATTTCAATTCTCAAGTCAACTGCAGCTGCATATCGAATATTGAGCAGGTAGCCATAGTCCTTCAATGCTTCAATCTCTTCTCTCAAAGTGACTACTTTCGCTTCCTTGGTATAGAGGACATAATTGAAAGTATCAGCAAGGTTTCTGATAAAATTCTCCGCCACATGAGGGTCTCTATACACCAGTGACGAAATGGTATTCATACTATTAAAGAGGTAATGCGGACTTAATTGACTCTTAAGTGCTTCAAATTGCAGTTCGAGTTGCTTACGCTCAGCACGCAGTTTTCTGATCTGCCCTACCGAATACTCATTATAACTAAAGGTATTAAACTCAACGAGCGTTACCACAAACATGGTCAGAAAGCACAGCACAATGAGTTTGATTTCTATCTGCCGAATGAACATGTCTTCAGCAAACATTTCGTACTCAATTAGACCAATTAGGTTACCCAACCAGCCCATTAGTAATAGCAGCCCTCCCAAAAATGCAAAGTCGAGGGCAAAACCCGCCATAAAACGACCAAAGATGTGCCTACGCCATGGTAGTCGATGGTTCAGCCAGTGGTTGATATAGAATACACCAAAGCCTGTAAGAATAGCACCCAAAAAAGTGAAAGCATAGATGTTGATATGCCTTGTCAAATTGGGTAGTACGCCATACTCTCCATAAAAAAGATAAAAGAGAAAGAGTAAGCCGATGATCAGAAAAAGTAGCAGCCTGAGCAGCTTAGCCATAACAGCGAGTTTTGATGAAGATAATAAATACCCCCTCCAAATTGCTTAGAGAGCAAGAATTTATCTAGTAATAGAAACAACAGCCTCTGGGATAGAGGCTGTTGGATGGATAGAAAACATTAGTCTACACAACGTGCTACGCGCCCGTAGTACGTATCAGACCTAATTCCTTTGGCTACTTTTTTGAACTGAGACTGAACTGTGTCATCTGCATCCTGTACAGCGCTGCAAGCTCCTTTTAATACTTCAGATTTGTAGTAGTCCGAGCCTATCGAGTCTGCTACTTTCAAAATGCTCATCAGGTGATCTTTCTTTAAGCCTCTTTCCTTTAAAACGTTCTTCAAGATGTTCACCTTGTAATGATCAGAGTCAATATCTGCAACACGCCCCAATACTTTTGCATAAGCATCTGAATCCAAGTCCTGGTCTCTCAAGACTTTGATCAGAATCTGGCTTGCATAGTGATCAGAATCAATGTCATTCACTGTATTGAGGATGTTATCGAAATACTTAGACGAAATATTCTGGTTGTCGAATAAGTCATTAATGATCACATTTCTGTAGTGATCAGAATCCATGTACTCCAACTTGCTCATCACAGCTTCTACCACTTTATCTGAAACCTGTCTTGAATTAAGCATAGACTTGAAAGTCTCTGTGGTATAGTGGTCAGAATCAATATTTGATACAGCATCCATCAAGTTCTCAAATGCCTTGTCAGAAAGGTTTGGACGATCCAAAGCCTTTTTCAAAACCACCGTTGCATAATGGTCAGAATCAATATCCGCAGCAGACTTAACAATTTGATCAATCAGGTTATCACTCAAATCTCTACGTTTCAATAAATCGTTGAAAACATTTGTCTTATAATGATCAGAATCCATAATCTCAGCTGCAGAAAGCACTTTGATAGTAGCAGCTTCGCTCAAGTCTTCTCTCATCGCTCTTTTAAGTATAACAGACACATAGTGATCAGAGTCCATACGATCAATCGCATTTAAGAAGGCTTCTGTAGTCTTGTCATTCTTAAAGAACTTGTCGCTATGATCTTTGAATACCTCTGTGATATAATGATCAGAGTCTAATTCTCTTGGTACATAGCCTGCAAGCTTTTCTAGTTCATTGTCATTCAGATCTTGGTCCTCAAGAAGAACTTTCAAGTAGATTTGGCTTACATAGTCACTTCTGATATCACTGACTTCATCTAAAACTGCATCAAGGCCTCCTTTTTTGTAAAATCTGTCTACACGGCTTTCCGCACCAATGCCCGTGGTTCTGATAACTTCGAGCAACATGTCGGCCAAGAACTCCTCAGCCTCTTTACCCCACTCTTCCTTTCTTCTACCAACTCTGTATTCATACTCTACCGTACCATCAGAATTTGGCTCAGCCAAAATCTCTCTTCTTTTACCGAAAGAGGTTTTTCTGATAAAGAGGTAACCACCTCTAGAGATAGATTTAATGGACTTATCATCCTCGGCAAATTCAATCTTACCTTCGTATTCCACATTGAGTCTTTGAGACCCTGTCTTGTGAGTAAAAGTGTAAGCACCGTTCTTCGATGACGAAATTGTTGTTGAGTTCCTTTGGGCATGCGTGTCATTGACCAATGAAAAAATCGCTAGTAAGGCGATCGCTATTCCCATGATAATACTTCTATTCTTCATTTTTTGAGCTTTCATAATCGTAATCTTTTTGTTTTTGTCTCAGGTGCTTAATGGGCGACCAACCCACACCTGAAACTTGAGTTTTTGACTTTTGGTAAATCCGCCTTGTTGTTAGTGGCGGATTGACAATACAATGATGAAAAGAATGTATACAACAAAAAACCCAAGTGAAATGAACTGTAATCTTTCTGGACTGAACTGTTGAAAGTTTGTCAAAACTAGTTTTTGATATAAAAAAAGGCCATCTCGAAAGATGGCCCTGGCATTAGTTTATATCATGGTTATTCATACCGCATGGACTGGATTGGATTGGCCGTAGCTGCCTTAACTGTTTGGAAACCCACTGTCAGCATGGCCACCCCAAAGGTGCCTAGGAGCGCTACTATGAAGATGAGTATTCCTATTTCCGTTTGATAAGCGAAGCTTTCAAGCCATATGTTCAGTCCATAAACAGCCAGCGGCACTGAAATAACAAAGGCAAGCAAAACCATTCTTGTAAAAGCATTAGAGAGTAACCTGACAATGCCGAATACCGAAGAACCTAATACCTTGCGAATACCGATTTCCTTTGTTCTCTGAGTAGTCATTAGAGATGATAGTCCCAATAGACCCAAAGACGCAATGATTATGGCCACCACTGAGAAGGCCCCAATAGCACCCGTTAAACGATCTTCTTGCTCGTAGAGCTGTGCAAATTGGTCGTCAAGAAAGTAATAGTCAAAAGGCACATTGGGTAAAGCAGATTGCCATGCCATTCGCGCCAATTCGACCGCGTCTTGTGCTCTCCCCTCCTGAACGCGAGCCACCGTAAAACCATGAATTCCATTAGTCGGTCTTCTATAATAATGAATCACAGGAGCTACTTCATTGGCCAAGGACTGAAAGTTATAGTTATCCGAGACTGCGATGACCTTCATTTTTCGGCTACCAAAATTCAGGTACTTCTCATCAATATCTGTCCATCCAAAGGCATCCATTGCCGCTTGGTTAACAATGGCTGAACCTGTTCTGTCTTGCTCACTATCCGGGATAAAGTCACGTCCTTGTTTCAGCGCTATCTGGAAATTGGAGAAGAAATCATGGTCTACATAAGTAAATCGCATTCTCAACCTTTGTTCTGGCGTGAAACCATCAGGAACCACAAAAGTGAACCTCCCAGGAAAATTACCTGGCAAGGAAGAAGTCGCATTTAATGACACCACCGAACTATGGTTCCTAAGGTTATTTCTGAAGTTTGTCAGTCGATCGGTTCCTTCTTCCTCACTGGGAAAATCACTAAGGCTAATGGGTAACACCAAGAGATTCTCCTTATTAAATGACATATCCTTGTTTTTCATATAATTCACTTGCTTGCTGATCACAAGCGTCCCAACAATCAAGAGAATGGAGAAAACGAATTGTAATACCACCAGGCCGTCCCTTACGAACTTTCCCAATGGACGAGCCTTCAGTACTTTTCCCTTTAAAGAATCAACACTTTTCAACGAGGTCAGGTAAAGTGCAGGGTATAGTCCTGAAGACAAGCCAATGAATATGCCTATACCCAGAAGCAATGCTAACTGTAATGGGTTTTCCAGCAGATTCAGCGCCAGCTCAACATTATAGAAACTGTTAAAACTCGGCAGTAAAAGTGTCGCGAGTATAACCCCAAAGGTCAGAGAGAAAAAGGTTATCGTCATTGATTCGATCAAGTACTGAGCGATCATCTGCCCCCTGAGTGCACCTAGAACTTTTCTCATCCCAGCTTCTTTTGCACGTTCCATGGACCGTGCAGTGGCAAGGTTCATAAAATTAATAGAGGCAATTGTTAAGATAACAATGGCCACAGTGAGCAAAATGTAGGCATACTGTCTATTCTCATTAAAACGATCGTAGACATCAAACAAGTTGAGCAGCTTGAAATTCGTATTAGCCGCTGTTTCAGCGTTCCAGATTTTGGCGATAAAGTCTTCGAACTTGCTTTCAAGTGCTGCAATGTCAGTTCCTGCCTGCAGCAATAGGTATGTTTCTAAGAAAGAGGAGTTCCAGTTACCGGCAATTCCCTCATACTGCGGATGACTTTGAATAGGAATCACTACTTCAGGTTGAAGTCTGGTGTTATAAGGAACGTCTCCAAGAATCCCAGTAACAATATATTGATTGCCCAGCGACTCAGCATCTATCGTTTTCCCCATAGGGTCTTCATCTGGAAAAAGGCGATCGGCAACCTCCTGACTAATTACGATAGAATTCAAGTTTTCCATCACCGATTCTCGGCTTCCAACCTTAAGAGAATAGTCAAAAAGCGTAAAGAATGACGGATCGGTTAAAATCACATCTTCAAGAAATCTTTTGTCATCAACACTTAGCCATACTGGGTTGTTGATCAGACGAGCACCATCCAAAACCTCGCTATAATCTGATTTCAAGGCTTCCAAAGTTGGCGCCCAAGTATCGTAGGTGTCTTGAGTTCCGGTGGGTGTTACCCGCTCCTTGTAAAGCAATTGAATTTGTTCTCCCTGGCTATGCATCTTATCATAGCTAAGTTCGCTTTGGGCATAAAGTAAAATCAGGGTAGCGGCTGCAATGCCGACCGTTAATCCGAATACATTAATGAATGAGTAGCCCTTGTGCCTCATAAGGCTCCTAAGGGCAATTTTGAAGTAATTTTTGATCATGACCTTATAGTTTGAGTTAAAGAGCAATGTAAGTGATTACCTAATTGCTCGTCAAATGGGATGACGCCAATCGCCAATAGGTTACAGTCAAAAGTCTGATCAATGGATTGAACCGTAAAGCTGAACTTCCTAACTTGACCGAAAATAAAGCACTATGAAACTCAAGCACTTCTTCCTTTTCTTGACAATCGCTATCATTGGATTTGTAGGCTGTAACTCAGCCACCGAAACCAACACTGAAGCTGTATATGGCAATCCTCCGGCCGAAGGGTTCAATATCGCAGGCTCTGATGCAAAAGCAATCGCCATTGCCGATGAGGTAATGGAAGCCATGGGAGGAAGAAAAGCCTGGGATGACACAAGACACATTTGCTGGAACTTCTTTGGCAGACGGGAGCTCATCTGGGATAAGTGGACAGGCAATGTCAGAATTGACTCCGGAGAGTCCACTTACCTGATCAATATCAATAATGATACTGGAAGGGTATTCCGCGGTGGAAATGAAATTGAAGTCAATGCCGATTCATTGCAAGTACTGGTGAACAGGGGTAAGAGCATCTGGATCAACGATTCCTATTGGTTGGTGATGCCTTATAAGCTCAAGGATTCAGGTGTTACATTAAAGTACGTGGGTGAAGAAGCCACTGAAGACGGAAGAGCCGCAGACAAACTCAATCTGACTTTTGAAGGGGTGGGCAGAACGCCTCAAAATATGTACTATGTATGGGTGGACAAAGAGACCAGGTTGGTAAGTCAATGGGCCTACTACCCTAATACATCAACTGAGGCTCCGCAGTTTGTCAATCCGTGGATAGAGTATGCAAAGTATGAGGACATTATGCTCTCTGGCAGTAGGGGTCGTGGAAAAATGGAAGACATCATGGTCTTCGATGAACTGCCTGAAAGCGTTTACACCTCCGCTGAAAAACCAAAGCTTAATTCTACTGACACCAGCGAATGAGAAAGCTTTTAGCCTTTTGCTTACTAGTGACGCTGGTTTCATGCGGAAGCAAAGAAACTAAGGAGAAAGAAACCCCATTAATACCTGCATGGGGTCCACAAACCTCTAACACCGAAGCCAGTCTCAGAGGCTTATCTGCAGTATCGGATCAGGTGGCTTGGGCCAGCGGTAGCGGTGGCACTGTGATACGCACCATTGATGGGGGCATTACCTGGACAGATGTAAGCATTCCGGGTCAGGAAAAGATAGACTTTAGAGATATAGAAGGCTTTGATGCCAATACTGCCATTGCACTGAGTGCTGGCTTACCTGCACTCATTTTC
Source organism: Roseivirga sp. (assembly GCA_965230105.1). Classification (GTDB taxonomy): domain Bacteria; phylum Bacteroidota; class Bacteroidia; order Cytophagales; family Cyclobacteriaceae; genus Roseivirga. The sequence goes on from CBDDKG010000022.1 coordinate 81,096, forward strand.
AAGACTATCGATGGGGGCCAAACCTGGGAACAAAAGTATTTTAGCGATGTAGAAGGTACTTTTTATGATGCCATGGACTTCTGGAACGATCAGGAGGGTATTGCCTTTGGTGATGCCATAGACAGCCGCCTGCTCATACTCAAAACTTCAGATGGCGGTGAAACCTGGACAGAACTTCCATTTGATCAAAGGCCCGAATCAAAACCGAACCAAGGGGGGTTTGCTGCAAGTGGTACCTGCCTAAGGACTAATGGAGAAAGCAATGTTTATATAGGTCTTGGTGGGCCTGAGGCTAGCCTTTTCTATTCCTTTGATAAAGGAGAAACATGGGCCAAGACTATCACACCTCTTCAGTCGGGAGAGCCGACACAAGGTATCTTCTCCATTGATTTCAAAAACGAAGAAGAGGGACTAATGGTCGGAGGCGATTATCGAGGGGATTCTCTAACAAGAATCAATGCTGCCTATACTACCGACAAAGGAGAAAGCTGGTTTCCAGTGATGGCTAGCCTAAGCCCCAACGGATACCGATCGGGAATAGCCGTATTTGATGACAACTTAATCTTAGCTGTTGGTCGCCAAAGCTGTGACTACTATCGCCTGGGAGACGAAAGTTATACTCCAATGGAGGGCCAGTACTATGCTGTATCGGTCAGCAAAACCGGAAAATCAGCCTGGGCCTCAGGACCTAGAGGTAGTGTGGCAAAGTTGGTCTTTAAGTAAGCTTACAGGCCAAATAAGTGCTCATTGAGCTTTTTTAATGCTCTCTCTTTATTAGCACTATCAGTCAGTAATGAAATATTATGACGGCTTCCACCATAGGAAATCATCCGAATAGGTATATCTGTCAGTGACTCGAAGATTTTATTGACTATTCCCTTCTGTTCTGCTACAAAGTTTCCTACCACACAGATGATCGTCTGATTTGCATCGATTTCAACCTGTCCAAATTGGCTCAATTCACTGGTAATCTTTTCCAGATTCTCATCCTCATCAATCGTTACAGAAACTGCTACCTCAGAAGTGGTAATCATATCGATGGATGTTCGGTACTTTTCGAAAATCTCAAAGATCTTTCTTAAGAAACCATAAGCCAACAACATGCGGGTAGACTTAACCTTTATAGCTGTAATTCCATCTTTGGCCGCCAGGGCTTTCACATCAGCAGAAATAGTAGACTTACTGATAATTGTTCCCTTCGCTTCAGGCTGCATGGTATTCAACAGCTTTACCGGAATGCCATGTTTCTGGGCGGGCCATATAGAGGCAGGATGCAGTATTTTAGCTCCAAAATAAGCCAACTCCGCTGCTTCATCGAATGATAGCTCGGCTATGGGATACGTTTTGTCAACGACTCTTGGGTCATTGTTGTGCATGCCGTCAATATCTGTCCAGATTTGGATTTCATCGGCACGTGCAGCAGCACCGATTAGTGACGCAGTATAGTCACTTCCTCCACGTTGCAGATTATCAATTTCGCCTTTATAGTTTTTGCAAATGTAGCCTTGGGTGATCAGCAAGGGGATACCCTCATATTCTTTTAACTTACCTGCCAGACGGTCGGCAATTAAGTCTAGGTCAGGTTCTCCTGCCTCATTGGTTCTCATAAAATCAAGGGCTGGCAATAGCGCAGCATTGATTCCTGATTCTTTGAGGTAGAGGGTGAATAGCTTGGTAGACATCAGCTCTCCCTGTGCCAAAATATCTCGATTTAGTGCCTCGTTGAATGATATTTTTAGGGTGATACTAAAAAACTCAAAGTGTTCTTCAATAATGGTTTCAGCTTCCTTTTGTCTCGACTCTGAGGAGAGTAAGTCCTTTATGAAGTCATTATAATGTGAACGAAGAGTCTCAATTTTCTCACGAGCAGAAACTTTGTTATCATCAGCAAGGGACTGGCCAATACTAACCAAGGCGTTGGTCGTCCCCGAAAGTGCGGACAATACTACAATCTTAGGCTCATCATTGCGGGTAATAATTTCCGCGACAGACTTCATTCGATCAGGTCTTCCAACTGAAGTACCTCCAAACTTTAATACCTGCATCTTCGGATGATTAAAAACCTAACATTTTGATGGCAGTAATAGCAGCTTCATCACCTTTGTTACCATGCTTTCCACCAGCTCTGTCCAATGCTTGTTTTTGAGTATTTGGCGTAAGCACACCAAATATTACTGGCTTATTATACTTCAGTGAAACATTGGTTATACCATGAGCCACCGCTTCACAAATAAAATCGAAGTGCTTGGTCTCGCCCTGAACAACACAACCAATGCAAATAACTGCATCAATAGCTTCTTCTTTGGCCATCCACTGTGCCCCGAGTGATAGCTCGAAACTGCCAGGTACACTTTTTCGAATAATATTTGATTTTTGAGCTCCATGACCCACTAAAGTCTCAAAAGCACCCTGATAGAGTGCTTCCGTCACTTCTTCATTCCATTCGGACACCACAATAGCGAAGGTGCTTTCGCTAATGTCTTTAACATTCTTACTGCTATAATCGCTGAGGTTTTTTACGCTTGATGCCATAGTTCTATAAACAAAAAAAGGTAAGACATTACGCCTTACCTTCTGATTCAATTTCTTTTAAAATTAATTTCCGGCAAGGACTTCTAGTCTGGCCTTATGTTTTCGAGCCTCAGTATATTCTGAAGCGTCCTTATACTTTTCAATAATCTCATCCATAGCCCTGATTGCCGCACTAAGGTCAGAAGCCCTTTCATAGGCTAAAGATGCGCTTAACAAATAACCAGGTGCAAAGAACTCGTCATCAACAGTTTCTGCTGCATCCATATAGTTCTTGGCAGCAGTTGTGAAGTTTCCTTGCTCCATGTAAGCATCTCCTAAAAGCTTATTAGCTCTGGCCTGAACGATCTCTTCTGAAGTACTGAACTTCTCTAAGTATTCAATGGCTTCAGCATAGTTTCTTTGCTTAAGGTAAGAAGCGCCAGCATAGAAGTGCGCGAGGTTAGCCACTTCAGTACCACTGTATATGTCAATGATATCTAAGAAGCCAAGGCTTCTACCGTCTCCTAAAAGAGCCGACTCAATACTATCATTTTCGTAATAATATTGTGCTTGGAAAATCTCGTTTTGAGCACTGTCGTTTTTCTGATCTTTCTTGTAATCAAGGAAGAAAATAACAGCTGCTCCTACTAAAACGATTAAGCCTATAATCGCTCCAATAAACCCAATTGGGCCCACCTCTTTTTTGAATTCCTCAACTGTATTCGTTGATTTCTTAGTGGTTTTTGTCTCCTCTGAAGAATTATTCTTCGCCATCTCTTGAAAATTAGGTCGCAAATATAAAGAAAATGTTGAATAACAAGGCTTTAAAACCTATTCCATTATATAAGGATAGTCTTCTTGAACGTATACATCCTTATACGCTTCAGAAGGGTCTGGGTATGGAGACTCTTCTCCAAATTTCACACACTCCTCTACTTCTGCCTTTAGTTTGACATCTATTGCCTTTAAATCCTCTTCTGAAGCCCATTTGTTGTCTAAAATCTTAGCCCTTACAAACTCAATTGGATCTCTGTCTTTATACTCTGCAACCTCTTCTTTGCTTCGGTATTTTGCCGGATCAGACATAGAGTGGCCTTTGTATCTATAAGTTCTGAACTCAAGCAATGTTGGTCCGTCTCCTCTTCTGGCACGATCAGCCGCTTCTTCTACTGCTACATGTACGTTTTCAGGATTCATAGCATCAACCGGTGCTGATGGCATATCGAAAGCCTCTCCTAGTGTATAAAGCTCTCTTACGTTCGAGGTTCTCTCAACAGAAGTACCCATGGCATAGCCATTATTCTCAATGACAAAAATCACAGGCAACTTCCAGGTCATAGCCATGTTTAAGGCCTCATGAAAAGCTCCTTGTCTCACAGCACCATCACCCATCATACAAATACACAGGTTGTCTGTCTTATTGTACTTTTCAGCGAAGGCAATACCAGCACCTAATGGTACCTGACCACCAACAATACCATGTCCGCCAAAGAAGCCTTTCTCTTTGTCAAACATGTGCATTGAACCGCCTTTGCCTTTAGAAATACCTGTAGCCTTTGCCATTAACTCAGCCATTACTTTTTTGGGATCAGAACCTAGCGCCAGCGGTTGGCCATGGTCACGATACGCGGTGATCCACTTATCTCCTTCTTTCAATGCACTTACCGATCCACTAGAACAAGCTTCTTGTCCTATGTATAGATGGCAGAAACCTTTAATCTTTTGCTGTCCGTAAAGCTGACCTGCCTTTTCTTCAAACCTCCTTTGAAACAACATATTCTCAAACCAGAACATGTATTGGTCTTTAGAAAATTTAGGCTTTTTAGTCGCCTTCGCTTTGCTTGTTCCTTTCGTTGCAGCCATAGCTTTATATTTTCGGAGGATTAACCTCTTATCTTCATTTATTAAAACAGGAGTGCGAAAATAAGACAAAAACCCTCAACTTTGAAATTAATGCACCTCGAATCGTTAAGGCTCTCCAATTTCAAAAACTACCCTTCTGCTCAGCTAGAGTTTTCAAGGGAAATCAATTGCTTTTTAGGTAAAAATGGAAGTGGGAAAACGAACCTTTTGGATGCTATATTCTATTTGTCTTTCACTAAAAGTGCCTCTCAGTCGCAGGACCAACAATGCATGCTTCACGATGAGTCCTTTTTTTCCATTCGAGGAAATTTCGAATTGGAAGAAAAATCTCGCACGGTTATATGTGGCCTTCAGCTTGGCAAAAAGAAGCTCGTCAAACTAGATGATAAGCCTTATAAGCGGGCGAGTGAACATGTTGGAAAGTTTCCTGTAGTACTTATTGCCCCCAACGATACAGACGTAATTCGTGGGACCAGCGAAGACAGACGAAAATTCTTCGATGCTATAATTTCTCAAGTCGATGGGCTCTATCTTCAGCATTTGATACAGTACAATCATGCCTTAAAACAGCGTAACAGTTTGTTGAAACAGTTTGCCGAAAGAGACTTTTTCGATGCCGATCAATTGCAACCTTTTACTGAAAAACTCATTGAGTTGGGAAGCCAGATATTCAAAGTACGCGAGCAATTCCTAAAGGCTTTTCAAAAGCTTGTGAATGGACATTACGCTAATCTATCAGAAGAAAGCGAGGTCATAGATCTGCAGTATGAGTCTCACTTCTTTGAAAACATTCGGGAGAGATTTGCCGAAAGCTTAAAAAAAGACCTCATTCTGAAGAGGACGAACATCGGTATTCATAAAGATGACTTCCCCTTTCTAATGAATGAAAAGCCGATTCGCAAGTTTGGTTCTCAAGGGCAGCAAAAGTCATATCTGATTGCTTTAAAATTGGCCAACTTCGATTATCTATATGAGAAAAAAGGAGTCAAACCCCTGCTCTTATTAGATGATATTTTTGATAAGCTCGATGATTTTCGAATTACCAAGTTAGTAGAGATGGTCGCTTCGGAAACCTTCGGTCAAATCTTTGTTACTGATGCAAGACCTGAAAGAACACTTTCAATTTTTGAAGAGATTAACCAAGATGTGAAGCTTTTCTCAATAGAGCAGGGACAGGCAGAAGTACTCACATAAATAAGTTTTTGTTCCTCCATACTACGCTTTGGCAACTAAGGACCTTGATACACGTACAAAATGGAGGCTTAACAAAAACAACTACCATGAAAACTACCTTTAAACTGTCAGCTGTAGCGCTTACGCTAATTTTGTCAGCTACTTTTTTATTTACCTCTATGAAACCTGCTGAGGATGGCGGGTATGACTGGATGAAGAATAGGCTAAATGCTTCCAAAGCCTTCACCATTGAAGTTTTAGAGGCCATGCCGGCCGAAAGCTATGATTATAAGCCCAATGAAGACCAACGTACTTTTGCAGCACAGGCTTATCATATTGCCTATAGCATCGACTACTTTAGAAGAGCCCTTGAACAAGGTGCTGGTGCACAATGGGCCCCGGGTGATGAAAATTCAAAAACCAAAGAGGAACTCGTAAAATGGGCTACTGAAAAATTTGACGACATCAACGCGTTCATTCTGGAGCAGGAATCTAATGATGCTTTTACCGCGGGCGTTATGTCTTATTTAGATCATAATACCCATCACAGAGGGCAGATCGTTACTTATTTGAGGATGAAAGGAATTACTCCTCCGAGTTACCGCTAATCTTTATCACACTATTTAAAGGCGTCATTGCAGTACGAAAATCGACTGCAATGACGCTTTTTTTATTATCAAATTTCATAAATGTAGATTTTGTTTATATGTTTGTTCTACAAATACGAAATTTGAATCATGAAAGGAACTCAATTAGGCGAATTTGAGGAACTGGTTTTACTCATCGTAGGTGTTCTGCATCCAGAAGCCTATGGCCTCAATATTCGCGAAGAAATCATCAGTCAAACTAAAAGGAAAGTCGCAATCGGAGCGGTGCACTCCTCCCTCAGTCGACTACAGGAAAAGGGCTTTCTGAAATCTGAATTGGCTGAAGCCACACACGAAAGAGGAGGGAGACGCAAGCGACTTTTCTCCATTACGGCTAATGGCAAAAGGGCACTAGAAAAGAACCATGAATTACGAAACGGTCTCTTTAACCAAATTCCTGAGATGGCATTAAAAGGACTAAACCTAAGTGGCCTCTAAAGAACTATATAACCCTCCCAAGCTAGCCGATCGGCTTCTACAAGCAGTCTGCAAAGACAACCTTTTGGAAGAAATCGAAGGTGACCTTTTTGAGCACTATCAGGTCGAGCGTGCTGAAAAAGAAAAATGGAAAGCCAATTTGGCCTATTGGCTTCACATGCTCAATTTCTTAAGGCCATTTGCACTCAAAAAACTCGGTCAACACTCAAGTATAATCATCATGTACAGAAGCTATTTCAAATTCACAATCCGCAATATGTGGAGACAAAAAATGAATACTACATTCAATCTGGTAGGCCTGGTGCTCGCTTTCACTGTTTGTGGTCTTATTTACCTCCACTTAGAGCAGGAATTATCTTACGATAAGTTTCACGAAAACTCCGAAGATATCCACCGCATCGCCTGGATGGGTGAAAATCCACAAACAAGGACGCCACACCCATTGGCACAGGCCATGGTTAAAGATTTACCAGAGGTTGAGGCAGCGGTCAGTTTATCTCCAATCTATGGAGCCGGTCTTACGCTCCAATCTGTTATTCTGACACTCGAAAAGGAAAATATCAGTTTTGCAGAGCCCAACGGATATTTTATTGACAGTACATTCTTTGATGTTTTTAGTTTCAAGTTTTTAGAAGGTAACCCTGAAACTGCCCTTAAGAGTCCTTTTGGGGTAATACTATCCAAATCAACAGCCGAAAGGTACTTTGGCGATAAACCCGCAGTCGGCAATCGACTGTCTTTCGATATCAATACGGATATGCTCGAAGTTGTTGGGGTGGTAGAAGATGCACCTTTGGCTTCGCACTTTCACTACAATTTCCTGATCTCTTATGTGACACTAAAGTCACTCAACTTCAATGACCCCTGGATGTCCTGGGCAGATTTCGGCCACTTTAACTATGTAAAACTTGTACCCGGAACTGACAAAGAAGTTCTGGAATCCAAAATTCCAGAATGGGTTAGCTCATACTTGGACTGGTCTGAAGAAGGTATAGAAAGACTAATGTCTGGAGAGTTACGCTTCGAACTACAGCCGATTGAAGACATTCATTTACAATCCAACATTAGATGGGAGCTTGAAAACAATAGCAGCTATTCTTATCTCATCATTTATGGTGTTTCCGGCCTTTTTATTTTGCTGATCTCCATTATCAATTTTGTCAACCTGAGCACTGCACGTTCAGCGGAAAGACTCAAAGAAGTTGGCGTTAAAAAGACCTTAGGTGCCTTTAAGGGTCAACTCTTGTCTCAATTCATTTTTGAGTCGCTGTTTTCCTCATTTGTGTCATTGGCTTTAGCCATTGTAGCAATTCATGGACTAGAACCCTCTTTCAATCAACTCGTGAATGGTCATATTTTTGCAAATGACATTTGGAAGATCCAGCCGATCCTCTTTTTAACCGGTATTGCTATACTCACTGCAGTTTTGGCCGCTGCGTATCCTGCACTTTATCTCAACTCTCTCAACCCTGGCCAAATCCTGAAAGGCAGTAGTCAAAAGAAATTAGGCGGAGCTTTTGTCCGGAATAGCCTCCTTACTGTTCAGCTTGTAGCAGCTATTGTTATGGTCAGTGGCAGCCTTATTATTAACAATCAAATCTCCTTTCTGAAGAATAAAGATCTCGGCTTTCGCAAAGACAACTTGGTTATGATTGATCTCAACAATTACGATGATAAGTCGGAGTTGCTAAAAGAGGCCTTCAGTCAACTCTCGGGGGTAGAAGCTACTGCCGCTGTATCGAATGTTCCAGGAGGTCAGTTCAATCAGCATCCAATTTATACTGAGGACAATCCTTCCAATAGAATTGACGCATCAGAAGCATTCTTAGATGATGATGCTGCCAATATTCTTGGTCTTGAACTTTTACAAGGGAGGCTGCTGGACCAAACAATGGCTGCTGATTCAGCAGGAAAGTCATTCCTGATTAACGAAACAGCGATGAATGAGCTTAATCTGGAAAACCCAATTGGCAAAACACTATTTTGGGAAGACAATGAAAACCTGGTCAAAGGACAAATTATCGGTGTAGTTAAGGACTTCCATTATAAGTCGCTTCATGTGCCAATTAGGCCAATCATTATGATGGTCTCGCAAAGACAACTCAATTATGTATTAGTTCAGGCCAACGCTCAAAACATTGCCTCCTTAATCCCAAAGCTTGAGAAGTCATATGGAGAGATTTATCCACAGGATGACTTCGTTTTGAGGTTTTTAGATCAAGAAATTGCCGAACTCTATAAGGAAGAATCCCGAACACTATTGCTCACTACACTGCTTTCGGGTATATCCATCTTTCTTGCCATTGCTGGGTTGATTGGTATTGTTTCCATTGCCATAAGACAACGGGTCAAAGAGATTGGTATTCGCAAAGTTTTGGGTGCCTCCATCAAGCAGATACTCATGCTGATTAATGTCAGATACGTTATGATTACCTGTCTGGCGATGCTTATAGCACTGCCGGTTTCCTTTTTATCAATGACTAGATGGTTAGAAAACTTTACCTATCAGCAAGCCATCAACCCTCTGATATTTGTGCTAACTGCCGCGGCAGCTGTAGCCCTAATTTTTATTACGATTAGTGCGATTTCCATTAAAACAGTAAGAAGCAATCCTGCCGATGCATTAAGGAACGAATAATGCCCCTTCCTAAAACATATTCAACACCACGATGGGTCAACCGCCTTTTGGGACGCGTCTGTAAAGATGAATTACTGGAGGAGATTGAAGGCGACCTATTTGAACAATATCAGATAGAACGAAGACTGAAGTCAAAATGGCGAGCTAATCTGAGTTATATCATCCATGCAATGTATTTCCTTCGGCCATTTGCACTCAAAAAAATAAGTCACAACTCAAATTTCATTACCATGTACAGAAGTCACATAAAATTTGCCTGGCGCAACGTCCTTAAGCATAAGGGCAGCACCGGTATCAATGTTGCCAGCCTAGGAGTAGGCATAGCCTGCTTTATATTCATCTTCATTTATCTAAAGGGAGAGCTTTCTTATGATAAATTTCATGCAGATTCTGATCGTATTTACCGTGTGGCCATTGACTTTGTTGACGGAACAGGCAGGCGACTTCCCGATGCTACCACACCACCAGCACTTGCTCCGGCTTTAAAAAACGAGTTTCCCGAAGTGGAGTCTTCCGTGAGGCTATTCCCCAGTTGGGGTGGAAAGTTCCTGATAGGCGCAAACGAAGAGAGCAAGTTTTATGAAGAAGAGTTCTTAAGAACAGATTCTACCTTCTTCGATGTATTTGATTTTAAAGTACTTTACGGCCAGACAGATCATGCCCTGGACCACCCAAGTCAACTTGTAATCACAAAGCGCATGGCACTAAAATACTTCGGCCGTGAAGATGTAGTGGGTGAGTCATTGACCATTTTTGACTCAGAAAATAGAGTACTGAACATATCTGCCGTACTGGAAGACATCCCCGTCAACTCCCATTTCAAATTCGACTTTCTCGGCAGAATTACTTCCGACAATGTGGACGGAAACTGGGGATGGTACAACTACTATACCTACATGAAGCTGGTAGCCGGCACTAAAATCGAGAACATTGAACCCAGACTTCAGCCGTTTTATGAATCTAATATCCCGGCAACTGAATATTACAACATCATCTATTCACAGCCTCTAACCGATATACATTTAAAATCAAACCTGAAATGGGAATTAGAGGCCAATGGCGACATGAACAACATCTATATCTTCGCGGCCCTCGGTATTTTCGTGCTCTTAATTTCCTGTCTAAATTACCTGAATCTCACTGTTGCTGGATCACTAAAGCGATTTAAAGAAGTGGGGGTCAGAAAGGTTTTCGGAGCTCATAGACAGGCCCTGGTTGGGCAATTTGTTGTTGAGACACTCTTAATCACTTTCATGGCCTTGGTCCTAGGGAGTTTTTTCTCAGAATTTCTGTTCTCCAACCTTAGGGACATTTTAGGAAGAGACGTTTCCTTGCTTCAACCTGAAAACACCTTGGTTTTCTTGATCATAGCGGTCCTCATACTGGTCATTGGCTTACTGGCAGGAATATACCCTGCATTACACCTCTCTTCGTTTAAAGCGGCCAATGCCGTAAAAGGTATTTTTAAGAATTCTGGCAAGTCAGTTTTGGGCTTAAGAAAAGTGCTTCTGGTAGTACAATTCGCCATTTCTGCTTTTATGATTTTCGGTACCATAGCTGTCTATCAACAGTTGCAACACGTTAAGAATAAGGACAAAGGATTCGGTGCAGAACAAATTCTGGTTATTGAAAATGCCGAAAGTGTAGCCAATCAGGACGTTCTGAAAAATGAATTGACCAAAATACCTTCGGTAGCAAAAGCAGGAATCTCTAATGGCATTGTGGGTGGCCTCAATTGGACTACAGGTATTGGCTATCCTGATCAGTTTACGATGAACTATCTAGTGATTGATCCTGACTATGTTGAAGCCATGGATTTTGAATTGATGGCAGGAAGAAACTTCTCTAAAGATCGGCCCACTGACTCACAAGGCCTGACCATGCTTATTAACGAGACAGCATTTAATGAGCTAGGAATAAGCCTTGACGATCTGGAAAAAGAGATCCCAATGGCAAGGCAAAACGATTCAACTACAAGAAACGGAAAGATAATTGGCGTGGTCAAAGACTTTCATTTTGCTGATTATAAATCTTCCATTAAGCCTTTTGCTTTCTTTTATCGAGAAGAGCCAATGGATTTTCTGAATGTAAAAATATCGACAGAGAATGTCTCCGAAACCTTGAGGGCCATTGAGGGTACCTGGTCAGAGGTAAGTAACGGTGCTCCTTTAGAGTACTTCTTCCTAGATCAAACTTTCACAGATTTGCTGGCAGAAGAGAGTCGACTCTCAAACATTCTCCTATACCTTACGGCACTGGCACTGTTTATCGCAGTAATTGGTATGTTCTCAATTGCTAACATGACAATTAAAGACAAGCGAAAGGAAATTGCCATCAGGAAGGTGCTCGGTGGGTCCGTTTCAGGGGTTTCAAATCTCATTGTAAAGAAGTTCATCTTTTTGGTGCTGATCGCCAACCTCATTGCCGCTCCAATTGCTTATGTCATTATGCGGAATTGGCTTGATGGTTTCGCGTATAGGACCTCTTTAAGTGTCCTACTCTTCATAGTAGCTGCGGGGTCAACACTACTAGTGGCATGGATAACTGTAGGTGCACAGTCGGTAAGAGCAGCGGTATCAAACCCGATAAAGAGCCTCAGGGCCGAATAAAAGTACTCCCCTAATTTACCAGGAGCCTTTCATTGAGTTGGAAGGCTTTTTTTGATGTAAAGTGACTCGATTCTTTAATTAAAACTACAAATAGGAATTTTTAATTTGACTTTCAAGTTTTAAAAACTACATTTAGGAATTAAATAGAATTAGCATGAAAAAATACCAGCTAGGGGAATTCGAGGAGCTCGTACTTTTAACGGTAGGGGTACTCTATGGTGAGGCCTATGGTGTAGCCATAAAAGAAGAAATAGAGCAACGTCATAAACGAAAAGTCTCTGTTGGAGCTTTACAGTCTGCCCTTAGGCGCATGGAAGAGAAAGGTTTTCTTGTTTCTGAACTGGGTGAATCTACAAAGGCCAGAGGCGGAAAGAGAAAACGATACTTCAAAATTACAGCCCATGGCAAAAACGCGCTTGATCATAATATTCAAACGCGACTTGAACTCTGGAATCAAATACCAGACATCGCGTTTGATTTCAAGCTATGCTAAAAAGACTTGGGCTTTGGATTTTTAAAAGCTATTGCCATCCAGACTTCCAAGAAGATATTCTCGGTGATCTGGAAGAGTACTACGAGTGGAATACAGAAAGAAAAGGAGCTAAGTATGCTGATCGGAAATTCTTCCTTGATGCCATCCTACTCTTCAGGCTTTCACTGCTCAAAGACAACCTGTTAACTCAAAATATAATTTATACAACCATGGTCAAAAACAACTTTAAAATGGCGTACAGAAGCATGATGCGCCATAAATTCTATTCATTGCTCAACCTTGTCGGTTTAGCCATAAGCATGACGGTTTGTGTATTCATTGCGATTTATGTTCAAAACGAGCTGAGTTTTGATAAGCACATTAAGGATTCTGACCGGATTTTTCGAATAGCTACTCATATTAAATATGCTGACAACTTGTTTAATATTCCAGCTGCGCCAGACCCCATGGCGAAAGCACTCAAAGAAGACTTCCCTGAAATTGAATTTGCCGCCAGGACACATAATAATTCGACCAACCTAGTCGAGGTAGATTCTAAATTCTTTAGACAAAGTGGTGTTACTTATGCCGACCAGTCCTTTTTTGATCTTTTCGATTTCCCTTTGCTTAGAGGAGATAAAGAGCATCTTTTAGATGAGCCCAACACCACTGTTCTTGAAGAAAGTACTGCCAAGAAACTTTTTGGAGAAAAAGACCCCATCGGTCAAATCATCAAGTACAATGAGCAGTTCGACCTGAAAGTAACAGGTGTAATTGAGGATATTCCTGAAAACACACATTTCGATTATGATATGTTCATAACGACACTCAACGATCGGGGTGCCTCTCAAAACATCTGGCTTAGCAACAACTTCATCACTTACTTGAAACTTTCTGATGGGCATACAAAGGAGTCCCTTGAAGCAAAAATTCCTGAGTTTATTGAAAGACACATTGGTCCACAGGTAAAGCGGCTTATGAATGTAAGCTATAAGGAAGCCGAGGCCAGTGGCAACTTGTCCATTAACTATTATTTACAACCGCTGGAAAGTATACACCTTCGCTCAAAGCTCGACTTTGAACTGGGTGAAACCGGTACTATCAACCAGGTATACATGTTCAGTATTATTGGCCTTTTCATACTATTAATCGCTTGTATAAACTTCATGAACATGTCTACGGCTAGAGCTTCTGTTCGTGCAAAAGAAGTGGGTGTGAGAAAAGTCCTCGGGTCCATGCGTAAGCAACTCATCAGCCAGTTTTTGACCGAGTCTATCATCAATGCAGGTTTAGCAATGATATTAGCTGTAGGTATGGTTTATCTTATCCTACCGGGGTTCAACCAACTTACAGGAAAATCCATCATTGATCCAATTTTTGGAGCCAATGGGTTGTGGCTTTCTCTTTTGATTGGTACCATCATCATAGGAATTCTAGCAGGCATTTATCCTGCTTTTATCCTTTCTAGTTTTAGGCCCATCAAAGTAATTAAAGGAGAGTTAACCAGCGGCAAAGGGTCTACATGGATGAGAAATATTCTCGTTGTTGTCCAATTTGCTACCTCCATTTTCCTGATCATCGCTTCGATCGTTATATACAGTCAACTAGACTATCTGCAATCAAAGAAGTTGGGATTTAATAAGGATCAAATCCTCATTATTAACGAAACGCAGCTTTTGGGAAAGCAAATCGAAAGCTTTAAGAATGAGTTGGAGAAACAGGCCATTATCGAAAGTGTTTCTGTCAGTGGGTATATACCGGGCACCAATATCAATAGTGATACCCCCTTATTAAGAGAGGATGCAACATCACCTGATGATGGCGTAGCTATTCAACATTGGTCTGTAGATTATGACTATATCGAGACATTTGATATCGAATTAATTCAGGGACGTTTCTTCTCTGAGGATTTCGCAAGCGACAGTACAGCAGTAGTGGTCAATGAAACTGCATTAAGGAGATTTGGGTATTTAGAAGATCCCATCGGCAAAAAAGTAAAAACACTTGCAGGAATAGCCGGAAACACCGCCCAAACCTTTACCATTATTGGTGTAATGCGAGATTTTCAATTTAAGTCCATGACTGAGACTATTCAGCCTCATGCGCTATTGTTAGAGTATAGTCCTGGAGCGGTAAATGTGAAATTCAACAAAGAATCAGCTGCTGAAGTAATAAGCAGCGTAGAGAGCATCTGGAATAAGTTTGCGGAGGGGCGTCCCTTTGAATACTCATTTTTAGACCAAATCTTTGAGTCGTCATTTCGCGATCAGAATCGAGATAAAACCATCTTTGCAATTTTCGCTGCCTTAGCCATTATTATAGCCTGTTTAGGCCTATTTGGACTAGCCGCTTTTATCACTGAGCAGCGTAAAAAGGAAATTGGGATTCGTAAAGTACTTGGTGCTTCTACACAGACGCTACTCAGGTTGCTTTTCAGCAATTTCACAAGCCTAATTCTCATCTCATCTGTCATCGCCATCCCAGTGGTCTGGTGGTATCTCAGTGGTTGGCTGGTAGACTACCCCGAAGCAATCTCATTGAGCCCGATGTTTTTTGTCCTTGGCGTATTCATTGTACTTACAATCGCTATGCTTACGGTTGGTTTTCAGTCCTTTAAGGCTGCCAAGAGAAATCCGATTGATAACCTTAGGTATGAGTAAGCACTGTTATGAAAAACTTACTATTTCGTTTTCTGTAAAGCTATGTTAAAGCGATTAGGTCTTTGGCTCTTCAGAGGATACTGTCATCCAGATTATCAAGAGGACATTCTTGGTGATTTGGATGAATACTATGAATCAAATCTTTCAGAGAAAGGAAAGCGCTATGCAGAAGCAAAGTTTCTAGCTGATGTCATATTACTCTTCAGGCTTTCTCTACTCAAAAAACAACTCTTTAGGAAACAGATAATCTATACAGCAATGGTCAAAAACATCTTTAAAACAGCACTCCGCATCTTTTGGAAAGAACGCGGCTATTCGGTCATGAACATATTTGGGCTTACAATAGGTATTGCAGCCAGTATGCTTCTATTACTTTATGTACAGTCTGAAAAGTCCGTTAATAGATTTCATAATGACATTGATAATATTTATCAGGTCATGGAACACCAGACCTACCCAGGGGGAATTTACACCTACGAATCTAATCCAGGACCCTTGGTCACAGTATTTAAGGATGAAATGCCAGAGGTGGATTATATGGCAGCATTTACCTGGACTGAGGAGTTGCTTTTTGTAGTCAATGGTGAGGGTCATAGAGAGACTGGTCGCTGGGCCAGTGAAGACTTCTTTCAAATCTTTGAGGTCGATTTTATTGAGGGTTCCAAGGAAGGGTCGCTTCAAGAACCCACCGACCTTTATATCTCAGAAAGTATGAAAAACAGACTCTTTGGTGGTTCCAATGCCCTGTCAAAAACAATAGAAGTAAATGCATGGGGAGATTTTCGGATCGCAGGAGTTTTTAAGGATGTGCCTAACGAAAGTACAATTGACTTTGATTTCATAATGCCTTACGAACCCTGGCGTGTAAGAAACGACTGGGTAGAAGACTGGGGTAACAATGG
Organism: Roseivirga sp.; assembly: GCA_965230105.1. Lineage (GTDB taxonomy): Bacteria > Bacteroidota > Bacteroidia > Cytophagales > Cyclobacteriaceae > Roseivirga. The sequence continues at coordinate 97,009 of CBDDKG010000022.1, forward strand.
CATCAGAGGCATAGCTAAATTAAGGCCTGGTGTTGACATGGACGCCTTTAATACTAAAATCTCGGACTATGTAGACAACAAAATCCCAGACGAAGAATCAATCGTCACCATATTCGTTCAACCTTTCAAAGACCGGTATCTTTACAACAATTATGAGAATGGAGTCCTTTCGGATGGACGCATTGTCTATGTAAAGCTCTTTACCGCAGTCGCTTTCTTCATTCTTCTAATCGCCATTATCAACTTCATGAATCTTTCCACGGCAAGGTCCACCAAGCGTGCTAAAGAAGTTGGTGTGAAAAAGGTTGTTGGCTCAACCAGGTCACAATTACAGTTCCAGTTCATGATGGAATCTATGCTTTTAGCACTGATATCAACCGTACTAGCTGGACTGTTGGTTTCAGCAGTAATCCAGCCTTTAAATGTCTTGGTAGGAAAAGAGATGAGCTTTTCTCTTTTAGCTGGGAATCAGTCTATTTGGCTATTATCCATTGGTCTTGGGGTTGGTATGTTAGCAGGTATCTACCCTTCTTTTGTGCTTTCAGGCTTTAAGGCCCTAAGTGTTCTGAAAGGTTCATTTAAAACCTCTAGCTGGTCCAATGGTATGAGAAAAGGACTGGTGATATTCCAGTTCACCATCTCTACAGTATTAATCATCTCTACCCTAATTATTCGTAGTCAGATAGACTATATTAAGAATAAGAGCCTCGGCTACGAGAAAGAACATTTGGTGAGGATACCTGTTGAAGGCGCCATGCAAAGTCGATCGGTAAGAGAACAGTTGAGGTCCAATATCTTGTCCAACCCCAACTTCACTCATGCCTCTTTCTCTGTCGGTTCTCCCATCAGCGTGGGTAGCTCTACATCCGGAGGGTATTCATGGGAAGGAAAAGTAGGCGAACATGACAATAACTTTTACATTATAAGAACTGATGCTGACTTTGTGGACACCTATGGAATGGAAATCATAGAAGGAAGGGACTTTGACGTTAACCTTGCCACTGACACCATGAATGTGATCATCAACGAACAGACCGCTAAGGTCATGAATGTGGAGGACCCATTGTCTGTACCAGTCACCTTTTGGGGCAGAACAGGACGGGTCGTGGGCATAGTGAAAGACTTCCACTTTAGTTCTTTACACGAGAGCATTGAACCCATGGTCATTTCCTACCGCCCGACTTTTGCAATCTCCCTTACGGTGAGAATGACCGGCCAGAATATACCCGAAAGCCTTGAATATCTGGAGAGTGTGGTAACTGAGATCAACCCTAATCACCCATTTGATTATAATTTTGTCGATGAGAACTATGAGCAGCTTTACCAAAACGAATCAACAATCGGTGTGCTGACAGACTATTTCTCGGCCATTGCCATATTTATTTCTTTACTGGGACTTTTTGGTCTCTCAAGTTTTGCCGCAGAGCAAAGAATAAAAGAAATAGGCGTTCGGAAGGTCCTGGGCGCTAATATCTTCAATCTAATCCTATTAATGTCGAAAGGGTTTCTGCTCTTAGTAAGTATTGGCTTTGTTTTGGCCGCCCCTATCGGCTATAGTTTCATGAGTAACTGGTTAGATACCTTCGAGTATAGTGTTAAAATAAGCCCTGCTGTATTTTTTCTAGCTGCAGGAATTTCCTTACTAATCACCATTTTTACCGTGAGTTTTCATGCGATGAAAGCCGCTTATGCGAACCCTGTGAAAAGCTTGCGCTATGAATAAGGCTCAAACCTTGACCATCGAAACATATTGGTCATCAGAAGGAGAGGACTTAATAAACTGATTCAATGCACTCCCTTCTCTGAAAAGTTCAGCGGGTGTCCCATGGACATCCGTTCTTCCATCTTCAAGCAGGTATAGGTAATCAGACTCACTGGCTATCGATGGCTTATGCGATATTTGTAAAATGAGAACTTCACTTTTCAGCTTCTGGATAATCTTCCCCACTAATGCTTTTCCTTGCCAATCCAGCGATGAGGTTGCCTCATCCAACAACAACACTTTTGGGCGATGATAAAGGGCCCTTAGCAGACCTAGAATTCTCTTTTGACCTCCGGAAAGTTTTACCCCATTTTCACCCAATAATGAATCCATTCTAAGGGGCAGGTCGATAAATGACTGAAGTCTAAGGTCCTTTATTAGAGTTTCTACTCGCTGTTTCACCACCCCATCTTTCTCACCGATTGACTTGATAGCCACATTCTCCCAAAATGTAGCATTGAAAACCTTTGTTTCCTGAGGGACTACTCCTACTATTCTCCTCCAGTTCATTTTTGATTCATAAATATTTTGATCATTAAATCGGACTACACCAGAAACCGGAGTGTATAATGTCATCAAAAGGCTGATTAACGTACTTTTCCCACTGGCACTTTCTCCAAGTAAAGTCACGAGGGTTCCTGTTTTCAAGGTTAACGATACATCCTTTAGCAAAGGTCTGTGTCCCGGGAATGAAAAAGACAGGCGTTGAATAGTCAGTTCGTTCTTGGGTTTAACGATAAGAGGCTTTTCTTTCCTTGATCCCTCGGTTCTTTGACTAATTAAATCATACATTCTCTCGAAAGAGATTTTTGCCTGCTCGAAGTCGATCAAAGCATAAGCTAGGTCTGTAGTACGTGCCGAAGCAATAGATGAAATGGAAATTATGGCAAGGAAGTTTCCCATTTGTAAACTCCCGTTAAGCACCTTGAAGCATGAGATTCCAATCACTGACATTGTAATGAGAATGGCAATGGACTGAACGACTAAGCCAAAATTCATCCCTACCTTTTCTGCTTTAAAAACCCTATGGCGAAATGTGCGATAAATGGCCAATGCATTCTTTCCAAACCTGACTTCAGCCTGCCGTGACTTGATCACATCCAAACCGGTGATTACATCAACATAGTTGGCATTGTTCATCGCATGGCTCACCATCACTTCTCTTTGGGAAGCATTGACTTGTCTTCTGCGATTAAGGACTACTCCAAATAGAACTGGTAGCAGTATGAGGTTAGTCAAGGCCAGCTGAACATCATAAACAAACAACAAACCCATCGCAACTACTATGACCAAAAAACCTATTGCCCCATCTTCTACCCATTTGGTAGTAGACTCTTCTATGTCTTCGACATCTTCTAATCGAGTTATAAGGTCTCCGGTCTTTTTGCTGTCAAAAAACGATTTGGGTAAGTGGAGTAACTTATCAAAGAACCTTTTGATCAAATCAGCATTGAAATCTCTACTAAAAAGTGCCGTATAATAACTTCGGGCATAAGAAAGTACCAAAGCTAAAACCAGAAAAGCAGCCCATAAAAGCACTCCATTCAGGATAATGGTGCTGTTTGTTGATGGCAGTAGTTCATCTACAAGGCGTTCGGTGAAGATTGAGGTGGTGAATAACAGAATTGCATGCAATATCCCCAAAACCAGAATTCGGAAGAGCTCCTTTCTGTGCCTCTTAAAAAGAGGGAAAAACCACTCTCTGGCTATAGTAGGTTTGCCTTTCGGAAGATCAAGTCTCTCTCGGAATTTAAGCCGCAGCAACACCCCTCGCCACTCGCTCATAAGTTGGTTGTCGGTGTATTTCTTTACCCCGTCTTCAGGGTCTGCAATCAACCACTTCCCGTTCTCTTTTCCCATACATAAAACAAAATGTAGTTGTTGATCATGCTTGTGTATGTGAAGAATGAAGAGATCATCCGTATCAGATAAATCAGCGAGTGAGGCTTTAAAAGCTTCTCCCTCAAACCCAATTTGGTTGGCCGCTTGTTGCAACCCCAATAGGTTCACGCCTTCCGTATTGGTACCTGTCAATACTCTTATATGTTCGAGCGAATCCACATATCCATGCCACTTAATGGCCATTAAAAGACATGCCGAACCACAGTCTTTTTGGTCATGCTGGTATACCATGACTCGTTTGAGAAGTGTTGATTTATCCAATCTGAATTTTTCGGAGAAATATGGAAGCTCAGAAGTTTTATTTAACCTCAGCGCTTTTTCAAGGCATTTAACAAGCCCTTCTATACTTTCTCATGTTTCGAATATATCGTCTGGAAAGGGGTTTCAGTTTTAATCTTCTTCGATATAAACGAGCGCAGCGATCGCCTCCTATGATCTGACTAGATTCCGTTTCTGTTAGCTTTATCATGATGAAAATGATTTAAGTTTTAGTGTCGAATCTATACTCAACCTAACGAAAAAAATTCGTTCGAACATAGCCTTTTGATGAACAACAATTTTCTAATATTGAACAACTTAAATTGTGAAGGCTATGGATCCCTCAATAGGCAATCAATGCCAAAATGAATCTGTTGGCTTTCAAAAAATGAGTTTTATTATCCTTAATTTTTTATCAATTTATGCTTGAATAAAAAGCCCCTATGAACAACAAAATTCAAACCCTGTCAGGATATTTTCATGAGTATCAGAAAAGTGTTTTAGACCCAGAGACATTTTGGGCTAGAATTGGTGAATCATTTCACTGGAGAAAACACTGGGACCAAACACTATCATGGGATTTCGATGGCCCTGATGTCAAGTGGTTTGTCAATGGTAAGCTGAACATTACCGAAAACATTTTCGAAAGACACCTCCACACCAAAGGAGATTCCCCAGCGATCATTTGGGAGCCTAACGATCCTCAAGAAACTAATAGAGTCGTCACCTACCGTGAACTTTATGAAATGACGAATCAATTCTGTAATGCCTTGGAAGCTCAGGGTATTGAGAAAGGGGATCGGGTAATTATTTATATGCCTATGGTGCCTGAAGCAGCTGTCGCCATGTTAGCGTGTGCCAGAATAGGGGCAATCCATTCTGTTGTATTTGCTGGGTTTTCATCCTCATCACTTGCCGATAGAATCAATGACTGTCAAGCCAAGGCAGTGCTTACATCTGACGGTAATTTCAGGGGAGCCAAACAAATTCCTGTGAAGGCAGTGGTCGATGAGGCCGCGGAAAACACACCTAGTATTGAGAAAGTAATTGTGCTCAAACGAACGGGTGATGAAGTGACAATGAGGGATGGAAGAGATGTATGGTGGCATGATGCCATAGCGGGTCAATCGACCACCTATGTTGCCCAAGAAATGGATGCTGAAGACATGCTCTTCATTCTTTATACCTCTGGTTCGACAGGAAAGCCAAAAGGTGTAGTACATACGACAGGGGGCTATATGGTCTATGCTGAATATTCCTTTTCCAATGTTTTTCAATATACCGATGGTGATGTTTACTGGTGTACAGCCGATATCGGTTGGATTACCGGGCATTCCTATATAGTCTATGGTCCTTTGTTAGCAGGAGGCACTACTTTGATGTTTGAGGGGGTTCCGACCTTTCCGCATGCCGGAAGGTTCTGGGAGATTGTAGACAAATACAAAGTCAATCAATTCTATACAGCACCTACCGCCATTCGTGCACTACAAGTTTTTGGCTTGGATCCTATCGAACCATATTCACTAGAATCTTTGAAAGTAATCGGCTCAGTAGGCGAACCCATTAACGAAGAAGCATGGCATTGGTACCATGATCACATCGGCAAGGGCAATTGTCCCTTAGTTGATACCTGGTGGCAAACAGAAACAGGTGGGATTATGATATCAGCTCTCGCGGGAATAACACCCAACAAACCCGCCCACGCCTCACTCCCTCTTCCAGGTATACAGCCTGTCATTGTAGACGCTAAGGGTAAGGAGTTAAAAGGTAACAATGTGGAAGGCAATCTTTGTATCAAATTTCCATGGCCATCAATGCTTAGAACCACTTATGGCGATCATGAGAAATGCAAAAACGTCTATTTCTCTGCTTATAAGGGAATGTATTTCACTGGTGACGGTGCCAAAAGAGATCATGATGGCTACCTAAGAATATTGGGTAGAGTAGATGATGTAATCAATGTTTCTGGTCACAGAATGGGTACTGCAGAAGTAGAAAATGCAATTAATGAACATCCGAAGGTTATCGAATCGGCAGTTGTTGGTTATCCTCATGATGTCAAAGGGCAGGGCATTTATGCCTATGTGATTTGCGATATGGAAGGTCGTTCTGAAGAGAGTCTGAAAGATGAAATTAAAGACACGGTTAGAAAAATTATTGGTCCGATCGCTAAGCCGGATAGGGTACAAATAGTGCCTGGCCTTCCCAAGACGCGATCAGGAAAAATCATGAGGCGAATCTTGAGAAAAGTGGCCAGTGGTGACATCTCGAGTTTGGGTGATACCTCCACCCTGCTTAATCCAGAGGTGGTAGATAGCATAATTGAAGGTGCGGGAATCAAGAAGTAGTTAAGCCTTTCTGAAAAATGATGAAACATACGCTTTTCATACTCACTGATGCCTATATTTAAGTATAAACCTTAATATCATCTCACGAGAATATCTATTTGTTTTTAGCCTACTTGGAGTCTTCAATGGAGTCTTTTTAACAAGTTATTTTCTATTCAGCAAAAAGGGCAGGTCTTATACCAACATTTACCTTGGACTGCTCTTAATGGCACTTGTCATCAGAATAGGTAAGTCTGTGTTCTTCTATTTTGATAGCGGATTAAACGAGAATTATATTCTCCTTGGACTACTGGGTTGTGCGGCAATCGGACCAATGTGTTATTACTTCACCAAGTCACAAATCAGTGGTGAAAAGGTCTTTGATCCCAAGAGTCTGGTGCACCTAATACCCATGGTGTTATTGGCAGCCTACGCAATTTTCTATGAATCTTATGGAGAAAACACTCCTTTCTGGAGCATAAAAATAGTTCGGGGTATCTATATCTATTGGGGACTTTATGTTTTCTATGCTATCTATCTGCTTATCAAACAACGGTTTTTCATCAAGAAGCCCTTTTCTGAAGAATATTGGACTTATGGTGTTGTTTTTGGGGTTTTCTTGGTCTGGCTTGCCTACTATACTTCCAGTTTTACCTCGTACATTACCGGTTCTCTCACCTTCTCATTCTTAGTATACCTCTTGGCCTGGCTACTCATTACCAACCGAAAACAGGTTGTCGCTAGCAAAAAGTCCAAGGCTGAAGTAAAATCAATGCCACAAGCCGAAGTCGATCGGCTGAGTGAAAAAATTCGATCCAAGATTTTAGAAGATGAACTTTACAAGGATCCAAACCTCAAAATGCCGGCACTGGCAAAAATGGTTGGTCTGACCACACACCAGTTTTCAGCCTTTATTAATGATCAGCTTCAGCAAAACTTCTCTCAACTCATGAATTCCTACAGAGTAGAAATTGCCAAGGGCTTACTACAAACAGAACATCACCTGACCGTAGAGGCCATTGGTTTCGACTGTGGCTTCAATTCTCCCTCAACATTTCATACCACTTTTAAGAAAGCCACAGGCCTAACCCCTGCGGGATACCGCAATCAGTCTTCGGGTTTATAAAACCGAACTTCTGCTTTATCGCAAAACCGAGTTTCTTACAGAGATCATGGCTATCTAGAGCTTATGAATGAGATCAAAAACACAAAATCAAGAAATGTGAGACGGTTAGTGCTCACCTTCTTCGCAGTGCTGGGCATAAGCCTGGCGAGTCATGCCCAATCTGACAAGGCTGCCGTTGAGGCAACATTGATGGATTATATGGACGGCACATCTAAAGGCCAGATTGCAAGAATTAAAAGGGCCTTCACCGAGACCGCTGCCCTCTATGCGGTCAATCCTGATGGAAGCCAAAGAAGAATTCCAATTGCCGAATACATTGGCTTTTTCAAGGAAGGGCAGGCCAATAACAGAAAGGGCAAAATTATATCTATTGATATAGTCAACAATGCAGCTCAGGCCAAAGTGGAAATCATCTCAGGGAACACAAAGTTTACCGACTATATGCTTCTGCTAAAGCTCAAGGATGGTTGGAAAATTATCAACAAGTCCTATACACGAGAGTCAATCAGGTAAGCTGATTTCATCTTTTATTTTAAAGCCTGTCTATTCTGGTGGACAGGCTTTATTTTTATGTTGTGTTCTCAAGCATCCCCTTTTATCAATCCATAGACCGCTATAATCAGGCGATCAACATTCCTTTGCCAAAGCACAGTGATTTTGATATCAGGAGTTTTGAAGAGAACATGAAAACCGTCCGCTTATCAATGCCGGCCTTTAGGCATAGTTTTTACCAAATAGCGCTGTTGGCTTCTGGTGGGGGCAAAGTGAGTTCCGGGGGCAAAGAATTGAACCTCTCCAATTTTACTCTTTTTTTCACCCAACCGGGTCAAATTATTCAATGGCAGGTACCCAAGGATTGGAATGGATATTACCTCTCAGTATCAGAGTCATTTTATACCATGACCCTAGATCAGTTCAAGCTACTTCCTGACTTTCCTTTCTTTCAAAAATTTACTCCGGCTTTTAGTCTCAAACCGGAAGAGGCAAAAAAGATACTGGCGCTCTTCCAGACCATAGATGAAGAGTATCAAACAAGCGAAAGGCATAGCTCATCGGTCATCAAATCACATTTAGCGCTAATCCTGAGCCATTGTCTTCGGTTTTATGAAAGAGAGACATTAGAAGACGAGGCATTAGGACGACAACTCGCATTACCGGACCGCTTCAAAAAAGAGCTCCGCAATTATGCCCTTGCTGTAGCTTCTGGCCTGGTGACTGATCATAAAAGTGTTTCAGATTTTGCGGAAGACTTAGCCATTAGCTCAAAACACCTTTCTGAAACTATCAAAAAAGCAACTGGCCAAAGCCCAATAGAGCATATCAATCAAGTTTTGATTGAAGAGGCACAAAAGCTATTACTCACTACCGACATGAGTGTCAAAGAAGTTGGTTACTATATGGGATTTTCGAGTCCCTCCTACTTCAACAGACTTTTTAAGAAAGTGACTAATACCCCTCCTGCTGAATTTCGGAAGGTTTAGAGCCTCTTTTCTGCATTTCTGTTGAATATCCGAAATCCGTGCAATTGCTACGGAATTCTGTGCAATGCAATCCCAGTTGGAGCCTCATTCTTTGTATTAGAAATTAAAACAGACAGAAAATGAAAAACACTGAAACAAATAAAGTATGGTTTATCACTGGTGCCTCTGCAGGTTTTGGCAAAGCCTTTGCCGAATATGCCATCTCGCAGCAATACAATGTGGTAGTTACCGCGAGAAGACTAGAGAAGCTCGCTGAGCTTGAAGCCATGGCTCCAGACCAGGTTCTCGCACAGAAAATGGACGTCACAGACAATTCACAAATTGAGGAAGCTGTTGACAAAACGATGAAACGTTTTGGTCGCATAGATGTACTCATTAACAATGCTGGATATGGCACTGTTGGCGCGGTTGAAGAAACACCCGAGGATGAGCTAAGGGCTCAAATGGAAACAAATTTCTTTGGAGCCATAGCAGTAACTAAAGCTGTACTACCCCATATGAGAGATCAGCAATCAGGTGCCATAGTCAATATGAGCAGCATGGGTGGTCAAATGTCCTTTGGCGGCTTCGGGCCCTATTCTGCCTCAAAATTTGCTCTTGAAGGGGCTTCTGAGGCTTTAACACAGGAAGTAGCCCCGTTCGGTATTAAAGTAATGATCGTAGAGCCCGGAGCCTTTAGAACAGACTTTGCGGGTAGTGCGTTAAAACACATGCCTGAAATGGAGGCATACAAAGACATTGTCGGAGGAACTCGTGAGTTTGCTCAGGGAATGGATCAAACCCAAGAGGGAGACCCTGCTAAAGCAGCCATTGCAATAGACAAGGCATTGCTTGCGGATAATACTCCATTAAGATTACAGTTGGGTGAAGACGCCATCAATGCCGTGAGAGATCACAGCGAGCACCTGCTTGCAGAATTAGAATCCTGGCAGGTCGTTGGGTCAGACACCAAAGTGGATGTTTAAAGTTCAAGCCCAAAAAAGGCTCTCTATTCAATATTAGAGAGCCTTTTGTTTTTTAACCCATGCCCGCAGCATTATAGTAGAAGCGCTCATGGACAATTTTTCCATCTTCCCACTTCTTCACAGATACCTCTTCCATTTTCATGCGATTGCCATCCTTGAAACTGAAATCTCCCCAGGTTTCGGTACAGGTATGACCAGTCTCTTCATTGGCAGTCATAGCGGTAACGCCTCCCCCATGCATTCCTTCAACAGATTCAAGCCATTTGACCTCAAATTCTCGGTTATAAGCTTTGCCCTCTCTAACCTCTCCAGTGGCTTCAACCATCACCACATTGTCAGCATAAAACTTGTCAAAAGCTTCTAACATCTGGCCCTGACCCATCATTGTTTGTAATTCTTGTTCTAAAGCGAGTATACTCATATTGCTATTGTTTAAAAAGTTTCGAATAGTAACGATCTATGTTAACGGGGAGGGACATAATTAGATGTCTTTCTCATTTTAAGGAATTGAGAAGCATTCGCTAACTTTATTCCTATGTCAAGTCTGAGAATCAGGCCAAGGTTTAAGGAAAGTGTTTCCGAAAGCATTGAATCTTTTAAGAATAGGATTCAAACATCACTTGATGACGAAAACGAATTCAGTGGCTTAGTCTCTGACCAATATTGTGTTATTAAAATCAGGCCCGAGGAACGGCACTACTGGTCGCCTCAACTTACCCTGACCTTAGAAGAAGCTTCTGAGGGCAATTTAGAAGTTCGGGGACTATATGGGCCGAAGCCAAGCGTTTGGGCAGTCTTCTTTATGTCTTATGCGGCATTGGGTGTTCTTTCTTTATTTGCTGGTGTATTTGGCCTCTCTCAACTTATGCTGAACAAACCTGCTCCTATACTCTGGGCTATACCCATTATAGCAGCTATTGCACTAGGTTTGTACTTGGTTGCTCAAGCGGGTCAGAAAGTAGGAGCTGAACAGATGTTTAGAATTCATCACTTCTATGAAGAAGTAATTAAGCATAGAGTGGCTTTGACATAAAAAAACCCGAGGTTAACTACTCCTCGGGTTACTAAACAAATAAACTACTAACTATATATGAAGAGAATTACTGACTGTAATTCTGAAAATTCAATTGTGTTTGTGTCTTTCAATAATCATACCAACTGCTCTTACACAAACCCTACTATATAGATGCAAATTTGGTCCAAAAGTTTCATTGGTGGGGTTATTTTAACCTTAATTAACCTTTGTGGTTGGTAACAATAAGGAAACATCTAATTTTTGTTAAAGGTTTGGCCGTGTGCACAGATACCTTAACTTTAACGAAGTTTTTAGTTATAAAAGTGTCTGGTCATGCTCAAATATGCACTTAGGGTTTTATGGAAAAACCGCCTCTTCAGTTTTCTTAACATTTTCGGTCTTACGCTCGGCCTATCTGCAGTCATTTGGTTGACCTTGTTTCTACAAAATGAATTGACCTATGACAAGCATCATCCAAACCATGAAAGGGTGTATCGGGTCAGTCACTTATTCAGGGCCCCAGGCGTTGAATTTAATACAGCCTACACAGCCTCTGAATTGAATCCAATGATGAAGGAAGAGTTTCCTGAAATCGACAGTTATGCACGTTTCAGGCCATTGGATGCTTCTCAAATTGAGTATGATCAACAAATCTTCATACAAGACCGTGTATACTTCTCAGAACAAGGGGCTTTCGATGTTTTTGGAATAAACCTCATTTCAGGCAACCCTGAAGTTGCTTTAAAAGAACCGTACTCCGCCATCATCTCAAAGGCCTTCAAGGATAAACTCTTTGGAAATGATCCTGGGGTCAATCAAGTGATCAAAGTGGAAGGGAACGACTTTAAGATAACAGCGGTATTTAAGGACATCCCTAAAAACTCCCATTTCAAATTCGAAATACTCCTTAGTGGAGTTGATGGAAGAGAATGGGCCACACAAGATGGTGTTTTTAATTCTGAAGTCTTATGGAATGCTGATTGCGCAGGGTATATTCGATTGACACCCGGTGCCACCAAAGAGAGCTTTCTTTCAAAATTCGATTCGTTCAACGAAAAGTACTTCATGCCCTTCGGTAACCAAATCGAAGGTTCTCATAGAATCAGATTACAAAGGCTATCCGACATTCATTATGATGCAGAGCAAATCGATGATGATTTCGCTAAAGGGAATCCAACCAACCTGATCATTTTCTCGTCCGTTGGCCTCGCAATTCTTCTATTGGCATGTATTAATTATATCAACTTATCTACCGCAGGCGCTGGTGCTCGCGCTAAGGAAATTGCCATTCGTAAGGTCTTAGGTACTAATCTTCAGCAATTGAAAGTCTCATTGCTGATCGAATCACTGGTGCAGGTTTATCTTGCATATGGCCTTTCTATCCTTACTGTATGGTTAATGATTGCCCACACCCCTTTGCAAACATGGTTGGGTGTTTCCTTCGATTTTACTCTATTCCAGAGTATTGAACTCCTTTTGACTTCTTTTGCCGTAGCCAGTCTAACGGGATTAATCTCCGGATTATACCCCGCTCTTTACCTATCAAAAATCGGAACAGTCACTGCTTTAAAAGGCAACTGGATTGCCAACAAGAGTGGCAAAATGATCCGACAAGGTTTAGTATTATTTCAGTTTGTAATCTCAATCGGAGTACTGCTAAGCACTTTATTAATGCGAGATCAAATCGACTTTTTACAGAATAAAGACATGGGCTTTTCGAAAGACCAGATTCTATTGATCAACACAGCGGATTCAGTTTCACAGTCCAGAACGCAAGTATTAAAAGATGCCTTTGAGGCTAGCCCAAGTATTCAAAAAGTCACCTCATCTAACTTCATTGCTGGAACGAGTATTGGACAAATTGTTTTTACAGTAGACAAAGGTGGCGAGATGGTTCAACAAGAGTTTAAATTCATTCATGGGGACGAGGACTACCTAGAAACATTTGAAATTCCACTGGCTGCTGGGCGCACTTATTCTGGCGAGGAAACCCGCGGCAATCAGTACTTCGTCATTAATGAAAAAGCAGCCGAAGTGTTAGGGTGGGAAGATCCGGTGGGAAAAAAGCTTGGCTTTTTCCATCAGGAAATTCCGGGACAAGTAATAGGGGTAATGCGAGACTTTAATTTCTTTTCGCTGCACAATCCAATAGAGCCTTTGGTTTTTGTTTACAATCCACAACCTGGAAGAAATCTAATCGTCAAGTTTGACCAGAGTCAGTTGTCCCAAGCACTCAGTGTGATTAAAAGTCATTGGGAGGAAATCTTACCCAATTATCCTTTGGAATATAGTTTTCTGGACGATCAGCTTCAAGCGCAATACGAAGCAGACCAAACGCAAAACAAACTCATCAGTTCTATGACAATGTTATGTATCATCATCTCGCTTATCGGGCTTACGGGTCTTACTTCGTTTAACATAGGTCAAAGAAGAAAGGAGATTGGAATCAGAAAAGTACTAGGCGCCATGTCCGTCCAAATTGTTGTTTTTATGTACTCAGGTACTTTAAAACTGATCGCTTTGGCTGGTATAATAGCGACTCCATTGACCTATCTGATTATCTCTGACTGGATGCAAAATTTCGAATATCAGACTGCTATTAATCTAAGTTTGATCATCATTGGCTTGTTGGCTGCATTGTTATTGACCTTTTTGCTAGTGGGTAGTTTGGTAGTCAAAACGGCACGAAAAAACCCGGTAGATTCTCTGCGGTACGAATAGGTGTTTTGAGAAATCATAATCTAAAAACAAAACGATCCGACCGCTTCGAGCGGTCGGATCTTTCTTTTTTATTCAAAGTCTAGGAGTAAAGATCCTGAAATGAACCTGTCTGCCTCTGGCAGGTTCAGGATGACGAATGGCTATCGCTTCTTCTTCAATGTCATAGACTCAGCCAGCTTAACCGCCTCAGCAGCGTTTATGATGCCCCCCGAAACTGACAGGTCTCCAAATCTCACGTCTTCACCAGATCCGGGAGCAGGAACTGTGAGTCCTTTCAGGCTTCTGGAAGACCTAATCAGGATGTCCTTAATTTGCTCAGCTTTCAAATCAGGAAAGTAAGACAATAGCATGGCTGCGACTCCAGCCGTCACAGGAGAAGCCATGCTGGTTCCTTGCGCATCTTGATAGTCATTGTCAGGAGCAAGCGAATAAATGGCTACTCCGGGCGCAAAAACATCAACATTTTTCTTACCGTAGTTTGAGAAAACACCCACATAGTTTTCATCTAAGCCCGAATCCGAAGCACCTACCTCGATCCAGTTGGGCATATTTTTTCTTTTTCCGATGTAATCGTTGGGGAAGTTATTGGCTTCATCAATATCTTCCGCACTATTACCTGCTGCATGCACCAATAAAACTCCTTTTGAAGCTGCATATTCAATCGCTTCATATACATACTCCTTATGCGCTGAATAACTTTTACCAAAGCTCATGTTGACGATTTGTGCCCCATTGTCCACTGCGTAACGAATAGCATTGGCCACATCCTTATCACGCTCATCTCCATCAGGAACAGCCCTCAAGGCCATGATTTTGACATTGCTCGCTACGCCATCGATACCTACACCATTGCCTCTCTTGGCCGCAATAATTCCTGACACATGTGTGCCATGAAAGTTCTTAGTCCCAATACCGATAACGTCATTGTTTCCATACCCTACTTCATCCAGCTTGTTAGGATCATCTCCGACAATTCCTCTTGGATCAAATTCTAAATCATAAGCACTTGCCTGTGTAGTCACTTGCTCAAGGTCTTTGCCTAGAAAGTAGATCAGGCTATCCAAAAGAAGGCTCTTGTCTGTGGCCTCATAAACACTTGACAAAATCGCTTTCCCCTGAAGCACTGTCTGGTCTGTCGAGCTCACTTTTTGAACAATATCATAGGTGATCGAATCGGTCATAAAGTAAGCTTGAAAAAGCTTATTGAACCTTCTCAGCTGTGTATCTACATTTTCCAATAACTGCAGCTGACCGAGTGTTTCTTGAGACCCTTTTTCAAATTCTTTTCGGACCTCTTCCCAATATTGGAAACCAGCCAGCTCTTTCTTCTTAAAGTCGGCTTTGGTTTTACCTTCATAAACTGGCTTTAGTCTCTTATACTCTCTGGCTAGTGCATAGGAGTCCTTATTGACGTTGGTGCCATCTTTACCTCCAATGAAGTTCCAGCCGTAGACATCATCTATATATCCATTATTGTCGTCATCAATACCGTTATCAGGAATTTCGTCTTCATTTACCCATACAACATCTTTTAAGTCTTCATGTAAAATGTCGATGCCAGAGTCAATTACTGCGACAATAACTGTCTTTGATTCCTTACCTTTTAAGTATTCATAGGCCTTTTCAGTGCTTACCCCATTTACCTTGTCTTCGACAGGGTCAAGGTTAAACCAATTCTTAGGTGGTGCAGTGGTTTGAGCAGCCAAGGACATTGAAAGGCCTAGCAACGCCATTGAAAGTACTTTTCTCATATTTCTTAAAATCATATTATTTCGTTTCGAACAAGCCCGTTTCAGGATGCTTATAACAGGTTTCGGGCTGCATTATTTTACCATTCATGGCAATAAGCGTGCCTTCCTCTAAAACGTTCAGTGCTCCTATGGCCACTCCTATGTTAAAGTCAGCATCAGACTCGGCAAAGCGTTGAGGCCTATACGATCCCGTGAACAGAATTGTTTTCCCTTTTATATCACTGACATGACGGGCAGTTTCAATCATGGTATCTGAACCATGGGTTACTACAATCTTGGAGTATTCTGTAGTTAGCAATAATGACCGGAGCTCATTTCGATCCTGATCGGTCATATCCATACTGTCTTTTTTAAACAGGCTTTTAATCTCAAACTCAAAACCTGGGAAACTCTTTTCCAAAATTCGGGAAACTGCAGGTTCATCTATCTCAAAGGCGTATCCCGCATTGGTCTTAGGGTAGTCCTTGTCAATGGTTCCGCCGGTCTGAATAAAGAGGACTTTCATTCAGGCAATATAATAAGGAAGCCTATAGATACTTTGCCAGCTGGTCATATAACTTTTGTCCTTCACTCGGGCGAGCGGCATCATTCTCAACCATATTACCTTCTTGATCAATGATTAAGTATCTCGGAATGGACGAAAAGTCTTTGTCGTGTATTAGTTTCCAGATGTCCCAATTTAAGGTGTCATTTATCCTCATATTGATTCCCTTGAGGCCATAGAAGTTGACCATGTCCTTCCACTTTTGGTCATAGTCATCTCTATCTGAGGATATATATAGAATCTTAATCGGTTTATCCTTTATAAATTGATAAAGCTCTTCTTTGTGTGCGAACTCCGTTTTGCATGGCCCACACCAAGTCGCCCATAAATCGACATAGAGTAGTTCTCCCTTATATGGGTCGATAACCTCTCCCCAATTAGTAAATTCATGCCCGTCTTCAATCAGGATAATGTCATCGGGCATAGGACTTTCCAAACGTGCATGGTAATCTCGAATTGGTTCAATAAAGCCACTAACATAGTCTGCAAAAGGACTTTCAGGATACTCTTTTTTGAAATCTTCGAAAGAGTACATCAAGCTCTTTTCAAACTGCTTTTGCATTCCACTAAAAGCAAGGTAGTAAGCCCATACCGACTCCTTAATTTTACCCTTGTAAAGCTCATTAATTACGTTGATTCTTCGATTATGTCCGATGTCCATTAACTCCGTTACACTCAGCGTGGTGTCCACCTCTGGTATATCCCATGAATCCGTTATCATGGCATAATCATCTAGGAATTCCCTAAAATTCCTAGATACCAGGGCCTTTTCATTTGAAATATCAGTCTCTTCAAATAATCTTTTATACTCTGCTTCCCAAGCGTCATTATATACAGACTCTCTTTTCAATAAATACTTGTAGTAATAATGGTGCCAAGCAACAGAAGCGAAAACCATTTTCCAATGATACTCTGAGTCGATTTTGGCAGCATCGACAAACGCTGGGCTCACTTTATTATCTTCGAAAAGGCTATCTAAGGAAGCGTACTCTTTAGCTGACTCTAACATTATTTTACTGTACACTTCTGTCGGAATAGAGTCTTTCATATATCGCCACTCTATCCTGTCTCCTGCGTGGAAGTAGAAGACTCTTTCGAAAGAGTTGAACACGTTCAGAGCTTCGCCTTGGTCACCATAAAATACAGGTTGCTCCTTTTTTCCAAAATCAATGACCATGGAATCCTTCTTCCCTGGCTCTATCCAAATGTTGATATAGGCTCTAAGCTCACGATGTAAGAGGTAGGCAAAACCAGAGCTTTCTGAATCAACTACAAATTCAAAGCTGCCGTCCTCATTTACAGGGACAGTTATAAAACTAGCCGATTGAAAAAAATTACCGTCAACTGGTAGACTTAGAAATAATGAATCCTTATCATAGTCCACTGCTGTCCCAACTAGTACATAAGGATCGGGGGACTTGCTACAAGACACTACAATGACCGAAAACGCAACCAGTGTGAAAACAAATTTTAGCCTTTTTACCATCGAAAATTTTAATTTTATCCTTGAATATAACTGATTCAGACCTCAACTAAAGCCTTCGGCAATAATTTATTAATACTTAAAACATGGCAGAATCGTATCTCTTCTCGTCCTTTTGACGATCTTCCCAAAGGATAGGGTTAAGGAGAATTCATGGGCACCTCCGGTTACTCCTGCCAGTCTGGAAACGGTGAAATCATAGCTGTACCCAAAGGACAAGTCCTGATTTAATTCAAGACCAAAAAGGGCTATGATCGACTCGTTCTTTGACACTTCATTCACATTCTGAATAGGAATACCTCGATACCACGCGCCAATCACCAATGGTTGAAAATATAGCTGAACCCCAGCGTCTAACTGCCGGAACCCTCCTTGAGATTTATAATTGACTGCAAAAGTGGCCGACCGTTCCTGAAACTGATAGGAAACTGTTCGCAATCGCCTGCCTTTTGAGAACATCAGTTTATAACCTGCATGTAAAGAGTACTTCCGGTCCAGTCTGCTTTCCTGATCCAAGAACGATTGATTGGGGCGGTTAATATGATGAATTGAAAAGCCTATCCAGGTATCGCTTGAATAAAGAAGGGTTCCTGCAGATGCACTCAAAAAGTCAACCCTTGCCCCACGATCGAAAACCTCTCCACTAGGTCCGATTACCTGACCATTATCAATATCGATTTGATTGCCGAAGACGAGCTCTTCGAAGTTGAGGTTCTTGTTGAAATAAGACATTTGCATGCCTGTCCTCATAATCACAGCGTCAGATATTCTTAGCTTATATGAGTACAACAAGCCAACTTCACTTGACTTAAAGTCAAGAAATCCCTCTTTATGCTCGGTGATAATCACACCGATACCACTCTCCGCAGCTTTAGAAAAGTAGTCTAGATAAGCCGAAATTGTAGTAAAAGAATGGGTCAATGACGGCCATTGATTTCGGTAATTCACACCAACCCTTGCTCTATCTGTAGAGCCCGTTAGGGCTGGATTCAAATACAATGGAGAGGCATAAAACTGCGAAAATTGGGGGTCTTGGGCCTTTATATTTTTGCAAAGGCAAAGGAGTACCAGCACTGCCAGCAGCGGTAGACTTTTCTTCATATGCTATTTCATTAGAGCGAAGATGCCTTCGCGTTCGACTTTGAGACCATTGAAACTGACACCAATGAGTTTGAAAACATAATTTCCATTTTCAGCTCTTTTACCTTTGACCGTACCATCCCACCCTTTGGTTTCAACATCGTCAGTACTGAAAATCACTTCTCCCCATGTATTGTATATGATAAGCCGCACTTTGGTAAGCCCTAGCATTCTTGGTCGGAAAAAGTCATTATTACCATCATTATTCGGTGTAAAAGCCGTAGGCACCATAATGCGATAGCCCTCCGTGATTTCCAGAGTAGTGGACTTGACAGTTTTGCAACCGGTGCGATCAGTAACAGTCAACACCACCTCATAGGTACCAGGGGCGTCATAAGTGTGGATCGGATCTATTTCGTCAGAGTCAAAGCCATCGCCAAAATCCCATTTCCAATCGATCACTTCTCCAACCGATAAATCAAAGAAACTCACAGGGTCGTTAGAAGCCAGTTCTCCTGTCAAATCAATGGATTCGGCATTGTATTCGAAGTCTGCAGTACCAAGTTCAGGAATATCAATATCGATCGCTCGGGTTCGGAAACAACCTCGGTCATCTGAAACCTCGATGGAAATTCGGCCGGGATCTGTAACTAGAAATTCTGAACTCGCACCGCCTCCTCTTGACCATCGGTATCGATAATTTCCAACGCCACCCTTGACATTGGCCTTGACTAAAGTACCGGCTATCCTGTTTTCACAGTCTATATAGGGTTCTGTACTAAAACCCACCTGCAGAGGCTCAGGTTGCAGGACGGTATAGGTACCCTGAACAGTACAACCAAACCGATCCGTAACTTCCACAACGTAAGTTCCTGGCAGTACATCGATAAGTGAGGATTCTGTAGAACCATTCGTCCAGCGATATTGGTAGGGTTCTTGGCCTCCCGAAACAATCACATTGACTCGGCCACTTTGCGGGTCATTACACCTTGTAGCATCTTCAATATAGGCGTCCAAGGTAAGCGGTAGCGGATCGAAAATATTGAAGGAGTTCTGAATCGTACAACCATTCTTATCGGTAACCAAAACATTATAGACCCCTGGGCTTAAATTGGTGAGTGTTTCTGTGCTAGCCCCAGTGCTCCAACGAATAGCGATCGGTTCTATCCCTCCTTCAATGTTTAATGAGATTGATGCATCATTTGCGCCTACACAACTTATAGGAGATATTTCTGGGCTGATGCGGTATAATTCAGGTTCGGCTAGGGTATAAGTACCTTGCACCTGGCAGCCATTGGCATCAGTGACCAGCACATCATAGGTCCCCGAACTTATTCCTATCAGGTTTTTGGTAACCGCCCCAGTATTCCATTGATAAGTATATGGGCCTGTTCCTCCTTTAATATTCAATTCAATAGACCCATTTCTATCATCATAGCATTGGCTCTCATTGACCACAGCATCTTCCAAACTCAGCAGGTCAGGTTCTGAAACGGTGAAGATTCGCTCAACAACACAGTCATTGGCGTCTTTAACCCTAATCGTGTAATCTCCTGCGCTAAGCTCCGAGATGGACGTTCCCCGATCACCCGTACTCCATAAATATTCGTAAGGACCTGTTCCTCCTGTAACGCTGATATTAATATTGGCGTCACCATCTCCTAAACAGGAAAGGTTGAGTTTTCCAGTAGTCGCAATTGTAATCGGTGCTACTGGCTGTGCTATGGTAACTGACTGTTGAACCAGGCATCCATTCGCATCAGTCACGGCTACAGAATATGTTCCTGCTCCTAAGCCAGTAATTCGACTCGTTCGTTCACCATTGCTCCATAAATAGGTATATGGGCCAATTCCACCCTGTGGCAATGCACTAATAACACCTGATTGATCGCCAAAACATAAAAGATCTTCATAATCGGCCAGGGCCACAGTCAGGGCTTCCGCTGGCTCAGCAATCACAATAGAGGCAGTGGTCGAACACCCACCTGCATCTGAAACTAATACTTCATAAACACCGGCATTCAAATCGACTAGTTGATCTGTGGTTTGACCGGTATTCCAGGTATAAGTATACGAACCACTACCTCCCGTGACATCCAACTGAATGAATCCAGTGGACGCTCCCTTACATAAGACATCCTGCTTCTGAATCTCTACTGTTAGGTCTCTGGAATCTCCAACCTCGACCGACCTAGTAATGCTACAATTGTTAGAATCGACTATGGTCAGGTTGTAGGTTCCGCCAGTAATGTTAACAAGATCCTTGCTGGTACTTCCGTTTGACCATACATAGGAGTATGGTCCTGTTCCTCCCGATGCGGTGGCAATTATTGAGCCGTCAGAATCTCCAAAGCAAGAAGTACTGGTGGCATCAAAAACAATGTCTAATGCATCTGGCTCACCAACAACGTAAGTTTCCGTAAATACGCAGCCCGAAGCATCGGTAATTGTTACTGCGTAGTTTCCTGCAAACACATTCACTAAATCTCTCTGGTTAGAACCATTGCTCCATACATAATTGAAAGGGGCTGTTCCACCAGTCACCGTTAGTTCCACAATACCATTCGGTTGTCCATTACATAGGCTATTGGTAATATTGGCTGTGGCTGCTAAAGGAGCACTTGGAGCAGCTATGGCAATGTTAGTAATCAACTGACAGCCTCTGGCATCCGTAACTGTCAGCTCATAATTCCCTCCGGCCAGGTTTGAGATATCTTCTGTAGTAGCCCCATTATCCCAGCTGTAAGTATAGGGCAAGGTTCCTCCACTGACGGTGACATCTATGCTTCCATCGTCTGCTCCAAAACAACTGACATTTTGAGCTAAATAATTGGTAGAGAGCTGAAGTGGTTCTGTAATTGTGTAGTTAGCCGAATAAGTACAACCTCCTACATCTGTCACCAGTACGGCATAGGTGCCTGGAGTGAGGGTATTTAAGTCTTCGGTGGTGCTTCCATTACTCCACGCAAAAGTGAATGGCCCGGTACCTCCGGCAACTGTTAAATCAATACTCCCATCTCCGGCACCATTACAACTAATTGTGCTGACATCGGCAGACAAACTAATAGCTGACGGACCCGAAACGGTATAATCCTGCTGTATTGAACATCCTTTACTATCGGTAATTGTTACCTGATATGTACCTTGAGAAAGCCCAAAAATGTCCTTTGAAGAAGAGCCCTGGTTCCAGGAATAGGAGTAAGGTGCGGTCCCCCCGGTTACATTTAATACCACCGCACCCTGATTGTCTCCGAAACAAGTCTCATCGGTAATCACAGCTGTAGAAGCAAGTGGGGCCGTTGGCTCTGCCACCACTATGGTCTCTGAAGTTTGACAGCCATTATTGTCGGTGACTGTCAAGGTATATGAACCTCCAGAAATACCGGTAAGGTCTTTTGTCGTTTGTCCTGAACTCCATGTGTAGGTATAGGGTAATGTTCCACCTGTTACGGATACCGCAATACTTCCATTGCCGTCCCCAAAACAGTTCACATCATTAACTGTATATCCAATCAAAATAGAGGCCGGCTCTGTAATCGTATAGTTTTGAAAGGTAGAACATCCATTTGCATCAGTAATGGTCACACCATAATTTGCTGGAGCGAGACCCGCTCGATCTTCCGTTGTTACACCATCTGCCCATAAAAAGGTATATGGCCCAACACCTCCTGAAGTTGACAAGTCAATAGAACCATCATCAAAGCCATTACAAGTCACATTGTTGATAATTGCTGCTGCTGTGATAGCAGCAGGCCCCGCAATGGTGAAGTCCCCCTGAATTACACAGCCATTGTTATCCGTAACTGTCACTTGATAATTACCTCGACCAAGACCAGAAACATCTTTTGTAGTAGAGCCTTGATTCCAGGAATAAGAATATGGTGCAGAACCTCCAGTGACCGTTAGTACGACAGCGCCTTGGTTATCACCAAAACAGCTCTCATCCGTCATCACTCCAGAGACAGCTAATGCAGAAGTTGGTTCATTCACAATGTATGTATTGACGGCTTGACAACCATTGGCATCTGTGACTGTAAGCGTGTAATTGCCACCTGAGAGATTGAACAAATCCTGGGTGGTTTCACCTCCAGACCAGCTGTAGGTATAGGGGGCTATTCCACCAGAAACTGAAATATCAATACTACCATCTCCATCACCAAAGCAAGCCACATTATTGATGTTATCCACCACACTCAAGGCCAATGGTTGTGTAATTGTAAACGCCCTATTGACCGCACAGCCTCTGGAATCTGTAACTGTGACTGTATAACTTCCTGCCACGATATTGCCTAGATCCTCGGTTGTTGAGCCATTGGACCAAGTGTAGGTATAAGGAGCCGTTCCACCTGTGACAGTGAGGTCAATACTTCCAGTATTATCGCCATTACATAATACATTGACTTGTGTGCCACTGGATTGAAGAGCGGTCGGCATAGTGATGGTATAGTTTTCAATAATGCTACATCCATTGGCATCTGTAATGGTAACCTGATAATTCCCATCAGAAAGGCCAAAAATATCTTTGTTGGTAGAGCCCGTATTCCAACTGTAGGTATATGGGGCTGTGCCGCCTGCCGGTGTAAGCTGTATGCTTCCATCGCTTCCACCAAAACAGCTGATATCCGTAACAACTTCGGTGGTACTCAAGGCCGCCACTGGTTGAGTAACTGTGATGGTTTCAATTAATGAACAGCCATTGACATCGGTTACGGTAATGGTATAATCATCAGCGATTAAGCCGGTGATGTCTTCAGAAGTACTGGCATTTGACCATGAGTAGGTATAAGGTGCCGAACCTCCACTGACCGTGATATCAACGGAACCATCGGCCAATCCAAAACAACTAACGTTATTCACAGAGTACCCAAGGCTTAAAGCGGTCGGCTCAATAATATTAAATGCTTGATTGGTAGAGCAACCTCGTGCGTCAGTAATATTTAGAGTGTAATTCCCCGGAGCTAGACCAGTTACATCTTCAGTTGTTGCGCCATTGGACCAAGCATAGGTGTAAGGAGCTTCTCCACCAGAAATGGTCACATCAATGCTCCCATCATCAGCGCCAAAACATGAGATGTCCGTTTTGGTACCCGATAATACGAGCACAGGAGGATCCGTAATGACATAAGTATCATTAATGGTACAGCCATTGTTATCCGTGATCGTCACAGAGTAAGTTCCTGCCGGAAGATTACTCAGGTCTTCTGATGTGCTACCATTTGACCAGTTGTAAGTGTATGGAGCTGATCCACCGGTCACGGTCAAGTTGATAATACCATCAGCAGCTCCATTACAGGTAATTTGTTGTACTGCTTCCGTTTTTGACAACGCACTGGAAGGTTGCGTAATGGTGAAGTTATCATTGATGGTACATCCATTAACATCGGTGACCACTACTGAATAATTACCAGCAGGAATATTCGCAAGGTCTTCCGTGAGGGCACCATTAGACCATAAAAATGAGTACGGGGCTACGCCTCCTGAGATGGACAGATTTATAGCGCCCGTACTCTCACCAAAACAACTAACGTTTTGTACTACATCAGAGGACGCTAGTTGAGCCGGTTCAATAATTGTAATACTCTCCACGTCCATACAGCCGTTGGCATCCGTAACGGTGACCGTATAATTGCCTGGGTTTAGACCTGCTCGGGTGTTGCTTGTAATGGAGCCATCATCAGCCCAGGCATAGGTATAGGGACCCGTTCCTCCAGAAACAGATACATTAATAGTTCCGTCATTGGCTCCGTTACAAGTGATGTCTGTTTTGGCTGGGCTTGCAGCCAAAGGTGCTGGTTCAGTAATGGTAAACCCTATGGATTTAATACATCCATTAGCATCGGTAACAGAAACTGAATAATTACCCGGAGCCAGACCTGTTACATCCTGAGTAATCGCACCCGTATTCCACGCATAGGTATAGGGGCCGGCACCTCCAGTTACGGTGACATCTATGGCACCATTGTTTGACCCATTACAAGTCGCATTGGTTTGTGTACCCGATAGATTTAGCACCAAAGCGGGTTCCGTGATTGTCACATTCAATACAACAGCGCAACTGGATGCATCTCTTACCGTGACACTGTAATTTCCCGCAGCTATATTGGCCAAATCCTCAGTAGTTGCCCCATTTGACCACAAATAACTGTAGGGCGCTGTTCCTCCTGAGGGTGTAATATCAATACCTCCAGTAGTGGCTCCTTTACAAAGGATATTGGTCTGAGTAAAAGCCACGCCTATCGGAGCTGGATCGATGATGTTATAGTTCTCAACAATTGCACAGCCTGCGGCATCCGTGATCGTAACGGAATAAGCTCCAGCGCCAAGACCCGTGATGTTGTTAGTAGTTGCTCCCGTATTCCAGCTGTAAGTATATGGACCTGTTCCTCCGCTCACCGCCAGGAAAACACTTCCATCTGCTGATCCATTACAAGAAATATTATTGACAGTCGCGTTGCCTACGAGCACAGCAGGTTCTCCCAAAACAATATTCTCCATCACCGAACATCCTCCGGCATCAGAAACCGTAACGGTATAGGTTCCCGCAACTAGACCTGTGATTGTTGGGCCAGAATCTCCGGTATTCCAGTTATAGGTATATGGGCCCGTACCATTGGATGCAGAAACGGTAATGGCCCCATCAGCCCCACCATTACAGGTGGGTAAGGTCAACACTGGAGCTACTGCAATTCTCGCTGGGTCGCTTAAGGTAAATGCCTCCAGATAGGTACACCCGCTGGCATCCGTAACGGTAACCGAATGAATACCAGCGTTCAAACCAGTTGCTGTAGCCGTGTTATCACCGTTTGACCACAGATAGGAATAGGGCCCTGTTCCTCCTTGCATGGTAATGGTGATAGACCCATCGCTATTACCAAAACATGCCGGATCAGTTTGAACATCAGAGAGCTTTGACAGGGCCATGGCGGGTTGGGAGATCGTCAGACCTAGAGCTGTTGCCACACAACCATTAGCATCAGTAACGGTCAATGAATAGGTGCCCGCAACTCTGTTATTGAGGTTGGTACTTGTATTGCCGGTAGACCAGGCATAGGTATAGGGCCCTGTCCCTCCAGATACATTACTCTGAATGCGACCGGGGTTATCACCGAAACAATCCACATCAGTGATCACAGGATTGATTGTCAAAACTGCCGGTTCAGTAACCGTGAATGTCTCCACATCGGTACATCCAGCATTGTCAGTGATGGTCACGGTATAATTACCTGCTGCCAGCCCAGAAATATCTTGTGTGGTGGCTCCATTCGACCATGAATAGGTATAGGGAGCAACGCCTCCGGTTACAGACAAATCGATGGCCCCATTGGCATCACCATTACATAGGGCGTTGGAAATACTAGCAGTAGGAATGATCTCAGGTGGTGAGTTAATAGTTAATGTCGGTGTACTGATAGTACAGCCAGTACCTCCTCTATCTATAATGTCCAGACGATAATTTCCTGCAGCTAGTCCGGTAATGGTTGCAGCGGTTCCGATCACTGCATTATCAGAAAGCCTAATCCATTGGTAGGTATAAGCACCCCAACCTCCAGTACCTGTCGCTGTAATGGAGCCGTCAGCCGAATTAAAACAGGTGGCATCCGTAGATGAGCCAATGGAATAACCTAAAAAATTGGCGGGCTGTATTACGGTAAACACGATGTCACCAGTACACCCATCCTGATCAGCTGTTCTCAAAGTATAGTTTCCTATACCAAGACCTGTGATTGTAATGACATTGTTAGGGAAAGCAATAGACCCCGTACCAATCGAAGTCATGCTGCCATTAAAGAGCTCCCAATCGTAGCCCGGGTTACCATTACCCATAGTCACTACAATCTGAGCATCTGAATCTCCACGACAGGTAACATCATTGACCACCACTGTACCTACCAGATCCGGTGGATTGGTCACTGTATAGGTTGCGGGACCTGTCGAGTCTCCGTTGCCATCAGTCACCTCAACCGTATAATTTCCAGCCGCTAGACCACTGGCAATGAAACTTGTAAAAGGCAATACCGTACCTCCACTATCCTTCCATTCATAAGTATAAGGGAGCACTCCTGAGGTGACGCTAATAGTAATCGAACCAACACAACTGTTAATGCTTACAGATGAAATGACTGGGCCTGCTTGTTCCTCCTCTTTGGTGGCAAAGCCCTGTTTTGCAGTACATGAAAAAAGTATCAACAATAGAATTATTCTAAGGTAATACCTTTTGTTGGTTGTGACTGGCATTTTTGTGGTTGTTTTGCTTAGGTGAGTAATTTGATTACCCCATCCTGAATATGAGAGGTTTAAGGCTAATAATCAAGCCTTACGCGAAAAGAGCCCCCTTTGAATTGTGCAAAAATACAATGCCTAGCAGCGTATTATTTTTTGTGTTTTTCTAATATTTGCTTTCTGCCATCGAAAATGAAAATGTGAAAAACAATTCCGTGTATTTCAGTTGAATAGTAGAAATCAAGGAGGGGCTTAGATTCTTTCGAGCATTCTTCTGAAAAAAAATTTGAAATATTTTTCGCTGTTAATTCTTGTTAAATGCTTGGGGCAGATTGTGACATAATTTGGCTAAACTTCATATTTGCCCTTTACTAACCATATAAAACCTTTGGCGCTCATATAAGTATTATGGTTAGCGTATTATCTATTTGATTATTTTAGCGCGCTTTAAGAATCGAAAATCATGGAAGAGGTTGTATCAAACGACTTAAAAAAAGAACATCAGGAAAAAATCAATCGCGTAGCTTCTGAAGTAAGCAAAATCGTGGTAGGCCAGGAATACATGGTCAACCGATTATTGATTGGTCTATTTACCAACGGACATATTCTACTAGAAGGTGTTCCGGGTATTGCGAAGACTTTGACAGTGAATACCCTCGCTGAAGTTCTCCATTTAGATTTTCAACGCATTCAATTTACTCCTGACCTATTACCTGCCGATTTAGTGGGTACCATGATCTACAACCAGAAGAAAGCCGAATTCGAAGTGAAGAAAGGCCCAATCTTCGGTAACGTGATTCTTGCAGATGAGGTAAACCGTGCCCCGGCCAAAGTGCAATCGGCCTTATTGGAAGCCATGCAGGAAAAGACCGTAACCATTGGTGAAACGAGTTATAAGCTGGACAGACCTTTCATTGTATTGGCTACTCAGAACCCAATCGATCAGGAAGGAACTTACAGCCTTCCTGAAGCACAGATTGACAGGTTTATGTTGAAGGTGAAGGTAGACTATCCTACAAAAGAAGATGAGCTAGAAGTAATGCGTAGGATGGCTAACATGAAGTTCCGTCCGGAAATTGAAACGCTTTTAACAAAAGAAGACATCTTCGCTATCAGAGATGAAGTGAATGCAGTCACCATGTCTGATTCGCTTGAAAAGTATATCATTGAATTGGTATTTGCCACCCGTAACCCAAAAGAGTATGGGTTGGATGATGAGGCCTATTATATGCAATTTGGTGCATCACCAAGAGCCTCTATTAATTTGAACCTGGCAGCCAAAGCAATTGCTTTCTTCAATCAACGCGACTACGTATTGCCAGAAGATATCAAGGAGATAGCCTCTGATGTACTAAACCACAGAATTATCCTCAACTATGAGGCTGAAGCGGATGGTATTACCACTGAACAGATTATAGAGAAGCTCTTGAAGAAGATCCCGATTAATCACTAGGGTTTTCCTTAACATTGCCATAACCTTCCTAACACTTTGTTAAACAGAATGACAACTATTCTTAACAAAGGCGTAAACGTTATGTAGTTCCAATCATGTTGTTTTGGGTTTAGAAATTAAAACCTAATCAAAAACATGAAACGTTCTCTTAATCAACTATTTAGCTTGCTTTTTGTAGCAGCAATCGCCCTGATTGTTTCTGCATGCGGTGAAGATGATCCGCAAATCGCGGCTCCGGTAGTAGGTGGCCCCAATGAGGTCAGTGTTACCGAAAACGAATCGACTACAATAACATTTAATCTTACTATTCCTGGAGGTTTTGCTTCTGCCACAGTTGAAGGAACTGGTGGTACCGCAGCAATTACTTCCATGCCAGCAGTCGCAGCTGTTACAGGTACTCTTGAAGTGTCTTTTGATGCTGGCGCAAACGGAGCAGGATCGGTTGTACTAACCGTTAACGATCAGTCTTCTAATACAACAACAACAACCGTTGTGATTGAAATTGGCGATGTGCCAGATACTTTTCAAACGAGCGACATTACCGAAAATAGGTCTATTGGTGGTAATGACGTAGAGTTCAAGCAAACTCAAATCTCTGGTATTATCAACAGAGACTTTACCATGACAAATGATGTTGCTTGGGTATTAAACGGACGTGTGATCGTTGGAGCAGGTGCAACACTAACTATTGAAGCAGGTACCATTGTGAAAGGTACAAATGGCCAAGGTGCTTTGGCTTCTGTTCTTCTAGTTGCCCGTGGTGCTGACATTCAAGCAAATGGAACAGCAGCGAACCCTATCGTATTCACTTCCATTCTTGATAACATCAATGTTGGAGAGTTTTCTTCTACACTAGACATTGAAAATGACCTGGGACTTTGGGGTGGAGTGTTGATTCTTGGAAATGCGCCAATCGTTGCTGAGGCGAACGAAGTTCAAATTGAAGGTATTCCTTCTTCTGTGACTGAAGGCCTTTATGGTGGTAGCGATCCTGCTGATAATTCTGGTTCTTTTACTTACTGCTCTATTAGATACACTGGTCAGCAGTTAGGCCCTGGAAATGAGCTACAAGGTTTAACACTTGGTGGTGTAGGTTCTGGAACTGTAATCAACCATGTTGAGTCTATCAACTCTGCTGATGACGGTGTAGAAATCTTCGGAGGAACTGTTAACCTATCAAACTTCATCGTATTGAATCCTGATGACGATGGTTTCGATGCGGATCAGGGATGGTCTGGTACTGCCAATAACATCGTATACATTGGCGCCTCAACTTCGGCTGGTTTTGATTCAGACCACCCATTTGAGTTAGATGGCCCTGAAGGTGACGATGCTGGAGATCCTGAGATTGGAACATTCACCAACGGAACTGCATGGGGTAGAAGTGCTTCAGATTTTGCTGACCTCAGAGATGGTGCTCAGTACGACCTTCAAAACATCTACTTCTTTGGTTTCAAAGCTGGTGTTGATTTAGAGTTGGATGCTGACGGATCTACTGACCCGAATGATGCTTCTAAAAAGCTCTCTGACAACCCAACTAACTCTGATAACTATGCGAATGACATCATAGCATTCTCAGGCCTTGAGTTCAATGGTCTTGACAGAGACGGTGCTAATTCATTCACAGATATCGCAGCCATTTTAAATGACAAGTTGGATGCTTCCATTGCTTCTGTCGCTGACAAAGCAGGACAAGTAGACAACAACGAAGACGTAAAATTTCCTGGTGCTAACAGTATTGTTACCACCGCTAACAAGTCTGTAGGTGCAGATGTATCAGTATTAAGCTGGTCATACACTTCAGCTTTAGGACTATTGGCCAATTTCTAATAAGAAAGACCATATCGCAAGAACTTTGCTCGTGAGCGCTGCTCACGGGCAATTTTATTTAGTAAGAAATACTAACACTGATTTATAATGAAAAATCTAAAATTTGTTTTACTCTTATCTTTGATTGCCTTCGGTCAAAGTGCGTTTGCCCAGAAAGGGAAGATAAGAGGTACCGCTTATGAACGCTCAAACGGAGAGGGTATGTACAGTGTACAAATCTTCATTCCAGAAGTGTCTTCTGGTACAGTTACTGACTTTGACGGAAAGTTCGAAGTTGAACTGACGCCAGGCACTTATACCCTTCAAGCCAAGTTCATCGGATTTACAACCGTAACGATTAGTGATGTAGTTGTAAAGGCCGGAGAAGTCACGCTTATTGATGCCATCTGGATGGAGGAAGCCGTTTCTGA
Source organism: Roseivirga sp. (assembly GCA_965230105.1). GTDB lineage: Bacteria > Bacteroidota > Bacteroidia > Cytophagales > Cyclobacteriaceae > Roseivirga. Next base: position 127,337 of record CBDDKG010000022.1, read on the forward strand.
GCTAGATGAGATTGTAGTAACAGCCGAGGCTATTAAAACCACGGACATCGCCTTACTTCAAGCGAAGCGAAAGTCAACAAATTTAATTGATGGTATTTCATCACAACAAATCAAAAGATCTGGCGACAGTGATGTTGCTGGAGCTATTAAGAGGGTTCCGGGTGTCTCAATTCAGGGTGGACAGTATGTCTTCGTTAGAGGCTTAGGAGACCGTTATACCAAAACGATTTTGAATGGAATGGAAGTGCCAGGATTGGATCCAGACAGGAATGCCATCCAAATTGACATCTTCCCAACATCACTAATCGACAATATTATTGTTTATAAAAACTTTACCCCCGACCTAAGTGCAGACTTTGTAGGTGGTACTGTAAATGTTGAAACCAAGGATTTTCCCGATGAGAAAACCATGAACCTCTCATTCAGCATTGAGTACAATCCAAACATGCACTTCAGAAATGATTTTCTAGGATATGCCGGAGGTGGCACTGACTTCCTAGGTTTTGATGATGGTACCAGAGAATTACCCTTTGACGGTAGAAATGGCGATATCCCTTCACCGATTCTACGCGATCCACAAACTGAGGCGATTACTCGTTCATTTAACCCTACCATGGCAGCTGCTGAGCAGTCAAATTTTGCCAATATAAGCTTCGGTTTCTCTACGGGTGATCAGCTGGATTGGAAAGGCAGAAAATTAGGCTACATCGCTGCCATTAACTACAACAACTCCACTACATTCTATGAAAATGCCATTGACGCTGCTGAAGTAAAACCAAGTCAAAGAGATGACTTCGGGCTTATCTCTGATACCAGGTTCGAAGGAGGTTTAGGGATTCAGGATGTGCAGCTAAGTGGTTTAGCAGGCCTTTCTTTGAAAACTGATAGAAACAAATATCGTTTCCAGGCCATGCATATTCAGAATGGCACACAACGTGCAGCCAACAGAACAAGGGTACGTTCAAACAACAACTTCAACACTGCAATTGTAGATAACCTTGAGTATACTGAGCGATTCCTGACGAACTTCTTGTTAGCCGGTGAGCACTACTTTAATCAAAATGAATCTAAGTTGGAGTGGAAAGTATCGCCTACTTTCTCTACCATCAATGATAAGGATATTAGAATTACTCCTTTCACAATAGACGATGGTTCCATTGCCATTAACCCACAAGAAGGTGGTGAGCCCAATAGAATTTGGAGACTCTTGAATGAGCAAAATTATGTAGCCAAAGTTGATTTCACTCAAAACTTTGCCTTCAGAGGTCGTGAATCAAAATTCAAAGTTGGCGCAAGTAATATTTACAAAACCAGAGATTACGAGATTCAAAACTATGTTGCCTCAATTAGAGGTAATCAGGATTTGCTAAACCTGGATTCTGATCCTGATAGACTATTTGCAGACGAGAACATCTGGACGCCAGATAGAGGAACAGGCGTTTACGTCCAAAATAACTTCAACTTGTCAAATGCCTACGAAGGCAGGATCAACACTTTGGGTGCTTATGCCATGAGTGAGTTAGCCCTTACTCCAAAACTTAAGACCATACTTGGTTTGAGAGTTGAGCAGTACGATCAATGGTATACCGGTGTAAACCAGGCTGGAGCAAATCCAAATGATCCTACAGGAAGAGTTTTCGAAGATGAGAAAGTCTTGAGTTCATTTGAGTTCTTCCCTTCAGTTAACTTCATCTACAATGTTGTTGAGAACTCCAACATTCGAGCATCCTATGCAAGAACAATAGCAAGACCATCTTTCAAAGAGAAGTCAACCGCTGAGATCCAAGATGTATTGACAGGCCGAACGTTCATTGGTAACATTGACTTGATTGAGACGACTATTGACAATTTTGATATTCGCTGGGAATACTTCTTCGGTCGTGGAGAAACCATCTCCATCGGTGGCTTTGTTAAAGACTTCACTAATCCAATTGAGCTAATCAGATCTGAGACTGCAGCTAACGACTTTACGCCTAGAAACGTGGGTAATGCAGAAATCACAGGGCTTGAATTAGAAGTGAGAAAGAGCCTTTCTTTCATCACTCCTAAGCTTGAAAACCTGACCTTCATCACCAACATCACAGTGACGGATGCTAAGGTTAACTTGAATGCTGCAGAACAAATCGGTCGAATCAACGGATTAAGAGCAGGTGAAACTTTTAACCTTACCAGAGACTTTGTAGGTCAGCCTCCTTATATCGTGAATGCCTCATTTAACTACACAGATTTCGAGAACTTCTGGGAAGCCAGTGTAAGTTATAATGTACAAGGAAGAACGCTAGCCGTTGTGGGTGTTAACCGTACGCCAGACACCTATGACGTACCTTTCAACAGTTTGAACTTCAACATTCAGAAGAGCTTCGGCCTTGATGGTGAGCATACTTTCGGTTTAAGAGTAAATAACCTACTAGGTGATCTTAGAGAAAGAGAATTCGAATCTTTTGGAAGTGCTAATGCGATAGAAACAAGTAGAGATCCTGGAACATCTTTCAGGTTAAAATATAGCTACAACTTCTTAAGGTAGTTGAGTTAAAATAATGTCTAAGCCCCATCAACAATGATGGGGCTTTTTTTATGTCCAAAAGTCTATATTAGTAGAACATATTTAGCGTCAATTGCTTTTAACCATATGTCTCAAAAGATATTGATTACTGGAGGTACCGGGCTTGTCGGTTCAGTCCTTATTCCCATGCTGAAAGCCAAGGGTCATCAGGTTGTTGTCTTAAGCCGAACCAAGAAAAAACATCTCGACTATGAGGTATTTGAATGGGACTACAAACGAGAATATATTGAGGAAGGGGCCTTCGAGGAAGTTGATGCCATTATACACTTAGCCGGTGCTGGTGTGGCAGATGCCAAGTGGACAGTCGATCGTAAAGACGAAATCTACAATAGTCGAATTAAAACATCACTGCTTCTCTATAATGAACTTCAAAAAAGAAAACATCAGGTGAAGACCTTTGTGGCTGCCTCTGCCATCGGTCTCTATGGAGATGACACAGGCAATCAACTGATCCGAGAAACAATGCCGGTCGGTCATAATTTTCTTGCTCATGTTACAGATGCCTGGGAGACTGCAACCAATAAAATCAGTTCATTGGGCATACGACTGGTGCAATTAAGAGTAGGTATAGTTTTGAGTAAGGATGGGGGCGCATTGGTCGAGTTACTAAAACCCCCTGTTGCCGCTCCATTGGGAAAGGGAAGACAATATATGAGCTGGATCCACATTGTCGATCTGGCTGAGATGTTTATCGAAAGCACTGAGAATGAAAACTACGTTGGCGCTTACAATGCAGTAGGACCAAAGCCGGAAACGAATAGAGATTTTACTCAGAAAGCCTCCAAGGCTTTTGGAAAAATCTTTCTACCCATACCAGTTCCTTCCCTTGTATTAAAGCTTATGTTAGGGGAAATGGCCTCCATTGTTTTGGGCGGGAGTCGAATTAGTAGTCAAAAAATCGAGGAGGCAGGTTTTAAGTTTCGCTTTCCTAAATTAGATAAAGCACTAGAAGACCTAGGCACCAAATGATAAGGAAAGAATTTCTATCAACCTTTAGCCCACCCGATCGTTAATGGTAAGCCGAACTCACTAAATTGGCATAAACTGCGTTAGTAATCCGCACAAAATAGAATACATATGACAAACGAAGATAAAATCAAACAAGCCTTTAAGGACCGTAACTGGAATGAAATCAAAACCCATGATTCCTGGGTGATTTTCAAAGTAATGGCAGAAATGGTCGAAGGCTTTGAAAAGCTGGCAAAAATCGGTCCCTGTGTCTCCATTTTTGGGTCTGCCAGAACCCAACCAGACAATGAATACTATACCATGGCTGAAGAAATTGCTGCCAAGCTGGTACGCCATGGCTACGGTGTTGTAACAGGAGGTGGGCCTGGTATTATGGAGGCCGGTAACAAAGGAGCACAAAGTGAAAATGGTAAGTCGGTTGGTTTGAACATCGAGTTACCCCATGAGCAAGGCAATAACATTTACATAGACCCGGACAAGTTGATTTCATTTGATTACTTCTTTGTCAGAAAGGTCATGTTTGTAAAGTACTCTCAGGGCTTTATCGTAATGCCTGGAGGCTTTGGTACATTGGACGAACTATTTGAAGCCATTACCCTAATTCAAACTAACAAAATCGGTCGTTTTCCGATCGTTTTAGTAGGGACAGAGTTCTGGGGAGGCTTGTTGGACTGGGTGAAAGACACCATGCTTTCATTTGGCAACATCAGCCCACAAGATTTAGATTTAATTAATCTGGTAGATACACCAACAGACGCGGTCAAGGTTATTGATGAATTCTATTCTAAATACCTCCTATCTCCGAACTTCTAATGATCAAACACATACTTTTTGACTGTGATGGTGTCCTTATCGATACAGAAATTGTTGCTGCGGAAGTCGTTACCAATTGGCTGAACAGTGAAGGCGTAAGGATTGATACCGAAGAGTTTATCAGGGACTACACTGGGAAAAGATTCAGTGATATCATCAATATTCTGAAAGGTAAGGGGTCTCTCAGTTCCGATTTAGACCTAAGCCTGGTTATTCCTAAACTAGACAATGAGATTCGGGACAATCAGCGCCCAATCGAAGGTGTCTGGACAATGCTAGACTCGTTAAACACCGCAAGGTCGGTGGTTTCTAATAGTGACAGAGACTATGTGGAGTTAGCCCTGGAAAAGCTTGAAATCAGCCATCATTTTGAAGGCAGGATTTACTCTGCCGAAATGGTGGCCAAAGGCAAACCAGATCCTGGGGTTTATTTGCTTGCTTTGGAAGAGCTCTCTCTAAGTACAGAGGAAGTACTTGTAGTAGAAGATAGTGTTGCAGGCGTCACGGCCTCCAAAGCGGCAGGTTTGCGTACGATTGGTTATTTGGGTGGTAGTCATGTGAGAGATGGCCATTCCAATCAATTATTAATGGCGGGAGTTGATGTACTCGTAGAAGATCATGCTGCATTAATGCATCACTTGTCTCAGTATTAAAAGATTCCCAGCTTCACCACCACACCAAAACTGAGGCTGTTAAGAGCACTCCCTCCCGCAATCTGATCGGAATTACTTCTATAGTTCAAGGTCGTATCGGTCGTATATCGGTAACTCAGTGACATTCCAACTCTTATAAATTTGATCAGGTTGGCTTCTAAGACAATGCCTGGCTCAAGTACGGCAAAAGCCTGTGAATCTTCGATTAGAGCATCCCCAAGATTCAAATCTCTGTCTACCTGTTGCATATAGGCAAGACCGCCACCACCAATCAATATTGGAAATGACAGATGAATTTTATCTGAAGGTCTTGGTGTGAATTCTACAAAAAGGCCTCCATAGCCCGAAGCAAGACGGTAATCACCTGATAAGGCCTGATCATTCTCCACCGCACGCTGTACAGCATAGCCTGAAAGCCCGAAGCCCCATCGTCTGTTTTTCAACCAAACAAGACTTCCTCCCATTTGAATACCACTCTTGCCACCAACTTGGGTAATCCCCGTATAAGATGTCACATAGGCTCTAAATTTCTTCTCTTCATTTTGTCTTTCTGCCTGACGTTCAAGGCGTTTGAGTGCTTTCTGCTCTTTGGACAAGCTCCTTTTGTAAGCCTTACTTTTCAGATAACTGCTATCTGTTTCAGTTTTAGGAAAGTCTAAACTAGGAATGACAAGCCCCTTTTTCTCAAAGCTCAGGTACTTGTTGTTCTCTACAATTTGGATATTAGTATCAAGACTTGAGACTAAAGTAGTCGACTCATTACTGACTGTTTGAATTTCTTCTCGAGTCACCAGTGTTTCTGGTTCTGGCTTAACTTCCTTCTGGTCTTCAACTCTGGCGTCAACATTTCTAGTTTGAGTCGGTCTGACGACCAATTTCCGTTTCACCCTCACTTCTTCGGTCCCAGGGTTACTCTTAGGCTTAGCTTGTCCTTTGGGCTTATATTCGATTTTCTTTTGTCGAATGATGATTTTTGAGCCCTTCTCCTGAAAATCAACCTGCTCTTCTTTAAACACTTCTGTTAACAAGGCCTTTAAGGTAACATGCCTAAAGCCACCGGATACTTTTCGCTGCCTATCGAAGGTACTGGAAGAATAGACAAAAACTAAGCCCTCATGACTTGATTCCAAATTCTTAAGAACATCAGCGATTGTCTGGCCTTCTAGCCGATAAGTCACCTTCTGGTCCAGAAATGGCAGCTTCTCCTGTGCTTGCACAACACAGGAGAATGCCAAAAATGATAGTATAATTCTGATCTTAAGCACTTAGACTCTGACTCTTAAAACTTACCAAACTTGAGTGTTACTCCACCAGAAAGACCTCTCAGCGCATCTTTAGGTGCTATGGCTTGTCCGGAACTGGCATAATTGAGCTCAATATCCGAAGTATGGCGATAAGTTACACCAAAAGCCACACGCATAAACTTGATTACGTTCAATTCTAATTCTATTCCAGGCTCAACCACGAAGAAGGCCTGACTATCCTCTTCGAAGAAGTCAAAATCACCTCCACTAAAAGTGTTATGCGCACGAGAATAGGCAATACCACCCGCACCTATTGTGATCGGAAAGCTTAGATGAACAGGGCTTTCCGGGTTCACTATAAACTCCAGAAACAGGCCTCCATATCCGCCAACATATTCATAGCGATTATTCAACTGGGCATCCGCGCGTGCTTCCGTGAGAAATCCTGTCCCGGCCAGACCAATTCCAATCCTGTGATTGATAAGCCAGGCCCCTCTTCCTCCAATTAGAATTGCATCTCGATCGGCAATGTTGGAGTAACTTGTCGTAACGCCTCCATAACCACCATGCGAATAGACCCCTCCATTGCCAAAGAGGGTTTTCATCTCTCTATCCTCTTGAGAAAAGGCCAAAGAGGTTATTAATAATAGGCAAATTGTAATTGTTACTTTTTTCATGACTTTGAGTTTTTAATTATTTAAAAAGTGAGTTTATAACTAAGAACTGGGATAATCTCTCCGGAAAAAGATGCCGGAACAATCCTGTTCTCTACATTGGAATATCGCTCTCCAACTACATTGTTGCGACTTGTGAGGTTCTGAATATCGATCTTCCACTCATGTGTAAGTCCTTTTTTATTGACTCTCAACGCAACCTGAAAGTCAATACGGGTATAGTCGTCTAACTGCCTAGCGAAAGGCCTGTCATTGATAAACACTGTTTCACCTTGATTAATTGAGGTATTCAGGTCTATGTCTGTTGTCCTTGCTCCTCCGCCTAAAACTGTCTCCAGGCCCAGACTAAGTGTCTTTTGCTTGACTCCAGAGCCTAATACAAATTCTTTCCCTCCGACCAGATTGAAATTATAATTGCCATTGTAGCGTGTATCATGCCAGGTGCCGGTGAGCGTCTTAAACTCTGAATTATAGAGAGAAGCAGTGGATAGAAAGAAGTAACCATCCGAAAGGAACTTTTCAAAGGTCAATTCAACACCATAATTTCTACCTCTCCCTTCATTCACTAGTGGCTCACGTTGAAAGGCATTTTCCTGATTCAATGAAGAGTACCTACTATCAGGATCTGAGCTAACAGGAATGTCATAAAGGTCTTGGTAATAAGCTTCAATCTTTAGATGAAAATCACCCGCAATATCCCTGTCATAGCCCACTACAAAATGTCTGGCTTTCGCCAACTCCAAGTCTCGGTTGGGCTGAAAGGTTGAAAGGTTAGCACGAAATAGTTCAGTAAAATAGAGCGATGTCTCTTCCTTTCGGCTATGTATACCAAAGCCAAAACTCAAGGCCTGATTTTTGGAAAATTGCCAGTTAAGACCAAAACGAGGCTCTATATTATCCTGTCCCGCAAGGTTCAATCGGATGTAATGGACACCCCCAGTGAGCGACAGTTCATTTGAGAGATTAAACTTATGACTGACAAAGGATTGGAACATGCCGAAAGAGCCTGTCTCATCAGCACGATACCTCAATGAACCATCCAGTTCTCTGCCTATTGAGTTTAAGTCGTATGCAAAATCAGTATAAATAACTCCAATTTTGGTGCTATGCCTTGCGTTAAGCTTAGTCTTATAGGTAGTGGCTAATCTTATGTTCTCATTGCGATAGTCTTCAATGTCTTCATCAAATATCTGTTGGTTCTCCACGCCCTCCAGAGAAAAGTCATATTGGGTAATACTGTATGAAGCAGATGTCTCCAGATAGGACCTTGGGTCCAAGTTGATCACATGAGACAAGCCTCCAAGGCCAAGGGCGTACTTTTCTGTTTCTTTGAGAGAAAAAACCTGATTGTCACTCTCCGATTCGAATACCTCATCTGTTTTAGATGTGCCCCCAAGGCCATAGACCGAGAATGTTCCAAAGTTATTCGTAGGTATATTGAGCTTAAAAGCAAGGTCTTGATAGGCAGGAACGCTTACGCCATCACTAGCTATATTCAAGCCTAAATCTTCCAATAAAGAAATGGTCGAATACCGATAGTTCAGCAGGTAAGATGCGTTGGGTAAGTCGCTATTAGACCTTCGAATTGGGCCTTCAAAGGAAGCATCGAGTCCCAGCAAACCGGCTTGAATGGCATACTCTCTTTTTTCATCATTACCATTCCTTAGCTTAAGATCGAATACTCCTGAAAAAGCATTTCCATATTCCGCAGGAAAGGCTCCAGTAAGAAAGTCTGAATTAGCCAGCACATTGCTATTCAGCATACTAATCGCTCCACTGGAAGCCCCATCAGAAGCAAAGTGATTGGGGTTAGGAAGTTCAAGTCCTTCTAATCGCCATAGCAATCCTCTTGGTGAATTTCCTCGAATAATGATACCATTATCCGTATCGTCTTGTGCGCTGACCACGCCAGCATATGAGGTTGCCATTCTCGCTGGATCATTGAAGCTTCCGGCATAGCGACTAGTTTCTTCCACCGTAAACGATTTAGCACTTACGACAGCCATTTCATTGAGAGGTCTGGCTTTATCAAGGCCTGCTATAACAACTACCGTCTCTAGTTCTAAAACCGATTCTGAAAGTGTGATATTTAGTACTGCCTCCTTACCTGCATCGATCAAAATGTTTTGAGCCAGAAAAGGTTCATATCCACTGAAAGTGGCTCTTATGGATTGTCGGCCTACAGGTACGTTTTCAATTTTAAATCTACCATAGACATCCGTAGAGGCTCCAAGAAGGGGTTCTATACCAAGTATGATCACATTAGCCCCAGGGATGGGCTGATTAGTCTCCGCCTCTATGACTGTACCCCTTACCGTTTGAAAAATCCTGGCGGGCACGGTTTTGACAATCAATACTTTGTTTCCTCTTGCGCGAAAAGAGATGGCTTCATCTGGGAAGATCATGCGGAGTATATCCTCTAATCGCTGCGTTTTGACGGATAAACTGATCTCTCTTGAGAGATCGAGATCCGGATTGGAGTAGGCAAACTTGAAATCTCCCATCTGCTCAAGTATAAGAAGAGCATTTGCCAAAGGCTCAGCGTCAATTGTAGTGCTAAACTTCATGTCGAGCTTTGCCGGAGCCTTTTGGGAAAGGCAATAAGGAGCCGTTAGCAGCAGCGCTGCAAGTAGTGTAATTAACCGTTGCATTGTTGAGTTATTTCTTAACAGTTACATGACTATTGCCTGCAACCGTTGCCTATCAATTGATAGAGTCGACCATCTTGTTTTATTTCTATATTAAAAAGTAGTGCTATTGTCTCTAGCACATCATCAAGCGATTCGTCTTGAAAAGTGGTAGTCAGAGGGCAGTCTAAGAAGTCCTTGTCTTCAATCTCCAGGACTATATCGTAGAGGTTGGAAACCTCGCTAATTACCTCTTTCATTGGCGCGTTGTCAAAAGTGAGTGTCCGAGTTTTCCAGGACATAAAGTTAGGGTTACTATTGTCCCTTTTCGTCACTCCACCTTTTGCATCGACCAGAACCATCTGGCCTGGGGCCAGGGTGACTCTTTGCTTCCCTTTTGTAAAACGAACCTTACCCGTTGCCAATACCACTTCCAACAACTCACCTTCGCCCTCTTTCACCGTAAAAGTCGTACCCAAAACTTCTGTTGTTGTACCATCTGCCAGCACTTTAAAAGGTTTCTGTGAATTGTGAGCAATGTCAAAGTATCCTTCCCCTGTTAAAGTCACTTCTCTGCTAGACGCTGTAAATTCTTCGGGGTAGTCTAGCGTTGCTCCTTTATTTAGCCAAACTGTAGAACCGTCAGCCAAAACCACCTCAAGAGGATCTGTGGAGGCCACAGCTTGTTGCATCTTAAGCTCTTCTGGCTTAAGTAGAAAGACTGAAACAGCTGCTATGAGCAACACTGCTGCGGCATACTTCCAGACTTGCCACTTGAGAGCACTCCCTTTCTCACGGCCTATTTTACCTTGGATGGATCGCCAATTCCTATCCAAATCAACAGCTTCGAAGTCCTTTAAGCTTTCGGACTTTTCCCAAACCAACCTAATCTTATCAAGATCTTTCTGATTTTCAGGATCACTTCTAAGCCAATCTTCCACCTGCTGATTCTCCTCCACTGTGGTCTCTTGCTTCAAGTAGTTGATCAATAAATGATCCGATATGACGGCCTTTTCTTTCATTAACTTTCAACATTATGACGGGCCTACTGATAAACACACGTAAGCCAAATCAAAAAACTTATTAAAACACCTTTGAAAGGATCAAAATCAGGAGGTTGATATAAGGTAACACCTCTTTTCTTAATCGCTTCAAGGCATTACTCACCTGTGTTTCTACTGTTCTTTTAGATATATTCAGTTCTTCTGCAATCTCCTGATTTCTTTTTCCGTCAAAGCGGCTCATCTTAAAGATAAGCTGGCACTGATCTGGCAATACCCCAATGGCTTTTGCGATTCTTTCTTCAAGTTCAGTCTGTTCCATAGTGTCATTCCAATCGGCAGACTCAGCAACGCGTAATATTTTGATTTGATCATGATGATCTGACTTGGTTTTTAATGAGCGGAGATAATCTATCGACTTATTTCTAACCGATTGAAAGAGAAAGGCCTTAAGTGAGGTGTGGAACTGGATTGACCTTCTGTTTTCATAAAGTTTAAGCAGAACCTCCTGAACCAAATCCTCTGCTATGCTCAAGTCTTGGACAAACTTCTTAGAAAATACAGCTAATACCTTGAAATAGGTCTGAAACACCTCTTCAAAGGCCTTTTCACTGCCTTGTGACAATTGCTGTTGAAGCCTGATCTCGTCTTGGTCGTGCACGGTCGTCAAAAATACTTCGAAAATTTATGCGATGTCTGATTGCACAATAAAATTCCTTTCTTTACTTTGTAATTCAAAGTACTTTTAAAATGAAAAAAGACTACTTAAAAGACATTTCTGAGATTCGCTCCATCATGGAGAAATCATCTCGGTTTATCTCCCTGAGCGGATTATCAGGAGTTATGGCCGGTATCTATGCACTCATTGGTGCTGCCATTGCACATGAACTCGTTTATACAAGCGAGATCATCGTATATGAGCAATTGGTATTGCGTGATGTCCGTGGAAACCTAACGGCATTGATAATCATTGCGATATCTGTATTACTATTAACCATTATCACTGGGATTCTTCTCACAAAACGAAAGGCAAAAAAGGAAGGTGTTAAGACCTGGGATGAAACTACGAAGCGTTTGTTAGTCAACCTTTTTATTCCATTGATTACAGGAGGTATTTTAGTAATCATCTTCTACAATCAGGGGTTAATTGCGCTGATAGCGCCAATCACTTTGATCTTTTATGGTATGGGCCTGATCAATGCAAGCCATTATACCTATCGAGACATTCGGTATTTGGGAATTTCAGAGGTAATATTGGGGCTTATTGCCAGTGCAGTCTTAGGCTACGGCCTTTTGATTTGGGCGCTTGGCTTTGGTTTGCTTCACATAGTCTATGGAGCGATGATGTACTTTAAATACGAGCGTTGAAAGTAGATATTCACAAGCTGAATAAAGCCTTTGAAAACAGGGTGCGATTAGGGATAATGTCGGCTCTAATAGCCGGTGAAGCGATGGACTTTAACCGGCTAAAAGAGTTGCTGGAAGTAACAGATGGGAATTTAGCCAGCCACTTAAAAGCCCTTGAAAAAGAAGCCTTTGTCGAGGTTCAAAAGTCCTTTATTGGACGAAAGCCGAATACAAAATATATGGTCACAAAACTGGGTAAAAAAGCCTTCAATGAGCACATCAATGCACTTGAAGCGCTTATTAAAAAGCAAACAGGGAAAGGGTAATATTTTTTTATTCTTTCACTTTGAAATACAAAGTACTTTTAAATTAAAAACATGGAACAAAAACAAGAATCGACCTTTGAAAAGGTAAATAATGCCATCAAGAACTCCATCAGTATCAAGCTGCTCAGTATCGGATTTCTAATTGCCATACTCCTCATTCCCCAATCGATGATAAAATCTCTTATCACCGAGCGGCAATCCAATCAATTTGTAGCAGTCAACGAAGTATCAGATAGTTGGGCAGCTCCTCTCGAACTTACTGGACCCATCCTGACCATACCTTTTGAGGTTGTTTACAATGATAAAGACAAGACCTATCGCACTAAGAAATACGCTCATTTTCTTCCAGAAGAACTACTCATTGATGGAGCACTAAACCCTGAAACCCGCAAGCGAGGAATCTACGAAGTGATTGTTTATTCAACCTCTTTAGCATTAAAAGGAAGGTTCGGTAAAATTGACATGAAGCAATTCACTGATCAGCCACAGCACATTCTCTGGCAAGAAGCTACCCTAAGCATAGGGATTCCCGATATGAGAGGCATCCAATCCGACATTCAGTTTCAACTTGAAGACACAGCCTATAGAATGGAATCGGGAATTCCGGATTTCCTTCATCTTGATTTAGACCAAAATGATCTACGCTACGGCTCAGTAAATGTCAGAAACAGTAAAAATCAAACGGGAGTTAACGCTAGAGTCAAAATTGATAAGAACCTAAAGCAAGCCAGCTTTGCAGTCGATTTGGACATTCGCGGCACAAAAACCCTCATGTTCAACCCGGTTGGCAAAACCACAAAAGTCAAACTGACATCAAGCTGGCCTCATCCAAGCTTTGAGGGCCAATTCCTTCCCAATGATCATCAAATCTCGGAAGAAGGATTCACTGCTGAGTGGTCCGTCTTCGACCTTAATCGAAATTATCCACAACAATGGGTTGGTGAAGCCCACAGTATCAGCAATGCTGATTTTGGTGTGAACCTATATCAACCAGTGGACAATTATCAGCAAAATACGCGTTCGGCCAAGTATGCTGTACTGATTCTCTTCCTCACTTTTATCTCATTTTTCTTTATTGAGGTTTTGAATAAGAAGAAGATACACCCAATACAGTACATCCTTGTTGGCCTGACACTTACCATATTCTATACCTTACTTCTTTCCCTTTCTGAATTGATCGGCTTTGGTGGGGCTTATTGGCTTGCTTCCTCAATTATAATTGCCATGCTAACCTCCTATTCCCTGTCCATTCTTAAGAGCAGAAAGTTGGCTGGTTTCATGTTGCTGTTTTTTACCATGATTTACAGTTTCATTTTCGTGATTCTCAGAATGGAAGATTTCTCACTACTAGTGGGAAGTTTTGGTCTCCTCATCGTTCTCGGCTTCTGCATGTATCTATCAAGAAAAGTGGACTGGTATAATATCAGACCAAATACCAAAAAGTTAGAGTCAGGCTCGATAAGCAATCCCCTTTAATCCACATTAACATCTTAAAATCATAAGCATCATGAAATACATATTCAAATCCTTAATACTCACAATCATCCTATTATTTGGCACTTACGGCCTTCAAGGCCAAAGTATAAATAGAGAAACTGGCTTGAGGCTTACAGCCTCAGGAGGATCAGATTTTGTCTTCAAAAAAGAAAAGGACAATGGAAAGTTCAAAAGGTTAAGAGTCGGTTTGACCAACCTTGGCTATACCGGGTCAGATAATGGCTTCCATTTAGGTTTTGTTTTCGCAATAGGCCTTGAGAAGAGAAAAGAAGTAAAAGACCAACTCTACTTTATTCATGGCTTTGAACCAAGTGTTCGAATTTCCTCCCTGAACAGAAATTCAGACCTAGTGATTGGCCTTGGCTATGTACTAGGGTTTCAATATGATATCTCTCCGAGTTTCTCTGCCCTGGTGGAGACAATTCCATTTGTCGGTAGCAGTGTCGAAAGAGATCAAGATTCATTTATTGCTGATCTGGGTATTAACTCGAGTGCCTCCATTGGATTTATCTATCGGTTTCAGAAACCGAAAAACTGAACAACATGAAAACCATTAAACTCAAAATATTGCTTAGAGGAGGGTTACTCCTCCTTTTAGCTTATTGCTGGACAAGGCAAAAGAAGAATAAAGAAAGAATGGTAGCGGCCATGTTGTTAACCCCCGCTATGATTCTCCTTATGCCGACTTATACCTTCGCGCTGACCCTATTGCAGTCTTTTCTATTTCAGGCTATGTTGGTTTATGGCATTTTTAGCATCATATGGATCTTCAAACATCATTATAGATTAGCCAGTGTGAATTTTGGCATCTATTTGCTGTTGCTCATCAAAATCAACGGACCTATTGATAGGGGGTATAGCGTGAGCCAAGGCCAAGAAGAGTTGAAAGTGATGCAATTCAATGTACATGCGGTGAATACCACCTTTGAGGAAACCATTGATCGTGTCATAAAGCTAAGCCCTGACTTTATCTCTTTCCAGGAGGTGGGTCAGGCGTGGGCCGAAAAACTCGAAGAAGGCCTAAAAACGGATTTTCCTTACTATACCGTAATGACGCATTCTCTCGCAAGTCAAGGCATTGCCGTTTTTAGTAAGTATCCGCTAATCGAAACAGAAAGGGTGATTTGGGCAGGTACAGCCAATATCGCGGGCAAGGTACAAGTAGGTGAAGAGCAGATCAACTTCCTCGCCCTCCATACCATGTCGCCAACAACGAAAAACCGATGGGCTTATCGCAATGCACATATTCAAGCAGCGAAGAACTTTGTACAGGAAAGAGAAGGTGAGTTTTTGGTTTTAGGGGACTTTAATACTGTGCCATGGGACAAGCGGCTGATCAGTTTCAAATCCAGCACGGATTTAAAGGACAGCCGCAAAAAATTGACCCCTACTTACCCTACCTGGAACCCCTTTGTCGCTCAGATTCCAATCGATTATATCTTCCACTCTAAAGGTATTGGTTGCGACTCACTGAATGCTGTGACCATTACCTCGGATCATAAAGCAATTATGGGGACTTTTCAAATTGCAGGGTGATGAGGAGACTGATTAAACTCCGAAAGGTCCTCTTTTGGGCCTTAGGAGGCATCTTAATCACGCTTATTGTGTCACCGATACTGCCCTGGGAGTATCGCAAAGAGGACATTAGGGATGACATTAATTTTGTACTGCTACTATCTATACCGAGTATAATCCTAATATTATCGCTCCTTGATTATTTCCTTAATAGGAAGTCCAGAATGCTACTGATAAACCTGATCATAGGAGCTTTTCTAGCAGGTTCTAGTCTAATCTTTATGGGCATTCTTTCTTTTAGCAACTTTGATAGCCGTGGAATCGAAAAGACAATATTGCAACATCGATTTAAGCCGAAGCACAGGGTTATTTCCCGAAGCCACTATTACTCGAAAGAAACCAAAACACTCATCAGTAAACCTTTGACACCATGGCATCAACTGACCATACCCATCGATACGACCAAAATTAACCCTCATCTCTGGCTTGAAGTAACTGATGATCACCACTAAACATTTTGAGAGTGTTTGCAATTACCCACTGAAATCAAGACCTTTGTGAATTCTGCATTTTGCAGTCCAATTCATGGAAAAACTTAAGGAAAACACCTCTATCGATCTTGCCCCTGTAGACCTTTCTGGTCATGAAAACATTGAAATTTTTGGTGCGCGGGAGCATAATCTAAAGAACATCGATACGGTGATTCCTCGAAACAAACTGGTGGTGATCACCGGTATCTCTGGCTCGGGAAAATCTTCTCTCGCATTTGATACCATCTATGCCGAAGGCCAACGCAGGTATATGGAGAGTTTTTCGGCTTATGCTCGTTCCTTTATTGGAGATATGGAGCGCCCGGATGTTGATAAAATCAATGGATTGAGCCCGGTAATCTCCATTGAGCAAAAGACGACCTCTCGCAACCCCCGATCTACCGTAGGTACACTCACAGAGATTTATGATTTCCTTCGACTTCTTTTCGCTAGAACGGGTGTGGCCTATTCCTACCTAACTGGTAAGGAGATGATTCGCCAATCGGAAGATCAGATTGTGGATCACATCATTCAGAATTTTCATAAACAAAAGCTCATTCTTCTGGCACCCGTTGTCAAGGGTCGAAAGGGTCATTACCGTGAGTTATTCGTTCAGATCCGAAAAATGGGCTTCACCAAAGTCAGAGTCGATGGTGTGGTGATGGATATGGTGCCCAAAATGCAAGTCGATCGATACAAAACACACGATATTGAAATTGTAGTTGACCGTATCATTGCTGAGGCTGAAGATCGTTATCGAATTACGCAAAGTGTCAAAACGGCACTATCCCATGGCAAGGGAGTAATGATGGTTCGGGACGAAGAGACTAAAGTCCATCATTTCTCAAAATACCTGATGGACCCTGAAACAGGCTTGTCTTATGATGAGCCAGCGCCTAACAATTTCTCCTTTAATTCTCCATATGGTGCTTGCCAAACCTGCAATGGCCTGGGGCAGATTGAGGAAATCAGTAAAGAAAATGTAGTTCCAGATAAAAGTTTAAGTATCAGTCGAGGTGGTATCGCGCCACTGGGAGACTATCGCGACATCTGGATCTTTAAAAAGATTGACGCCATTCTGAAGCGTTACAAGGTTAATCTTTCGACCCCAATCGAAAAGATTCCTGAAGAGGTCATGGATGTAATTCTCTATGGGGATGATGTTCCTGTGGCGGTAAGTTCTAAAAAGTACCCAGGTACTGAGTGGAGCACGAAGTTTGAGGGCATTATTAAGTTTCTGGAGAAGCAGAAAGACGAGGGTACGGAGAAGACCAAACGGTGGATTGAAGACTTTATGTCAATCAAAACCTGTCCATCTTGTAATGGTGATCGTTTGAAAAAGGAGTCCCTTCATTTTAAAATTGCTGATACCAATATTGCGCAACTGGCCAGAATGGACATTAACCAATTGAGCAATTGGTTTGTGGGGTTGGAAGATCGCATGACGGAAAAACAACGGCAGATTGCTCCTGAAATTCTGAAGGAGATCAGGAAACGGATTGGTTTCTTGCTAGATGTCGGTCTGGATTATCTCACCCTAAACCGTCCGTTACGAACCTTGTCTGGGGGTGAGGCCCAGCGGATACGATTGGCTACACAAATCGGCACTCAACTGGTTGGCGTGCTCTATATCATGGACGAACCCAGTATTGGCCTTCACCAAAGAGACAATGTGAAGCTAATCAATGCGCTGAAAAACCTTAGAGACATTGGCAATACGATTATCGTGGTGGAACATGACAAAGACATGATGTTGGCTTCAGATCACATTATCGATATTGGACCAGGTGCTGGCCGACATGGAGGTCAGATTGTTGCTGATGGATCACCAAAGACTTTCTTAAAAGAAGGTGGAATTACGGCCGACTACCTAAAGGGCCAACGAAATATAGAAATCCCCAAGAAGCGTAGGGCGGGTAATGGTGACCAAATTGTGCTTAAAGGAGCTGAAGGTAACAACCTTCAGAATGTGACCCTGAAATTGCCTTTGGGTAAAATGGTTTGTGTGACTGGCGTATCTGGAAGTGGAAAGTCCACATTGATTCATGATACCCTTTTCCCAATTCTAAATCAGCATTTCTTCCGTTCTAGAAAAAATCCTTTGGCTTATAAATCAATTGATGGGCTCAAGAACATCGATAAAGTCATTGAGGTTGACCAATCACCGATTGGCAGAACACCAAGGTCTAATCCAGCCACTTATACGGGTGTTTTCTCTGATATAAGAACCCTATTCACAGAGTTGCCCGAGGCAAAAATTCGAGGTTATAAAGCAGGAAGGTTCTCTTTCAACGTAAAAGGAGGTCGTTGTGAAACCTGCGAAGGCGCTGGGATGAAGCTTATCGAAATGGACTTCTTGCCAAATGTTCATGTGCCTTGTGAAACCTGTAAAGGCAAGCGTTACAATCGCGAGACGCTAGAAGTACGATTCAAAGGCAAATCCATCTCTGATGTGCTGGATATGACGGTGGAACAAGCCGTTGAATTCTTTGAACATCAGCCTAAGATTTTAAGAAAGATCAAAACGCTTAATGACGTAGGCTTGGGTTATATTTCACTTGGTCAGCATGCAACAACCCTATCAGGTGGTGAAGCTCAAAGAGTAAAGCTGGCCACTGAGCTTTCCAAAAAAGACACGGGAAAAACCCTTTATATCCTTGATGAGCCTACCACTGGCCTCCACTTCAAGGACATTCAGCATTTACTCGATGTTTTGAACCGCTTGGTAGACAAAGGAAACTCCGTATTGGTTATTGAGCACAACCTGGATGTAATCAAGGTGTCCGATCATATTATTGATTTAGGCCCTGAGGGTGGAAATGGTGGGGGTACCATCGTAGCAGAGGGAACCCCGGAAAAGGTTGCCAAAAGCACAAAAGGCTATACCGCTAAGTTCTTGAAAGAGGAGTTAACTTTGAAGTGAACTACCCTAGAATCTGATAAAAGATGTCCGAATCAGTCGAGCCAAATAAAAAGACCTCTAAAGACAAGTTATTTGAGTCCCTTTTAAACCTGAGTAAAATATTGCCCTTGGCTTACGTTGTCTTAATAGGTTACTCTGTAGTTGGTCAATTCTTCTATTATCGCACATTCAATTTCCCAATATTTACATTTCTGAATCTCCAAGATTTAGTAGTCCTTTCATTTATCGACATACCAGGAGCCATTTATGCCACAATCATAGTTTTTGTTGTGAGTTATATCTTTGAAGTAGTCTCAAGAATCTTAACGCTACTCATTGTTGGTTTTGTCAACCTTATAAAGTACTTGAGAAAAAAAGAAACGACTGAAGTACCAAAATTTAGTGATATGTCATTAACCAAAAACGGGTTGGGCTTATCACTTTTAGTTGTAGCTCTTGTCTCTATTCTCCTTGAACCATTCGGCTCTTTAATTCAATGGGTGGTAGTTTTCTGGAATTTTATCTTAGCAGCTCTAATTCTATTTAGAGTCAATAGCCTCAACCCAAAAGCATTTGTTTCGATTATGATTGTATTACTTTTCCAATATCAAGCAATCATCAAGAGTCCGGCTGTAAAAAAAATCAAGGGTGGTAAATATCAAAAAATAGAACTCATTACAAAGTCAGGTGAAATGGTTTCAGACTCAAGCCTTGTGTATGTCGGAAAAACCTTAAACTACGTTTTCCTATTAGATACTACCTCTCATAGTGTAACGGCAAAAAGCCTCGGGGAAATTGAAGAGATCCGGTTTTATTTTTCGCAATAAAAAAAGATGCTGCCGCTTTCGCGAACAGCACCATCTTCAACCAAAACATTAAAATCGATACAACTATCTCACTCCTCAACAGTCTGTAACCTAACACCAGTTACGGACATCCATTATCGATTCTAATTTCTTTCTAAAATTCTTTTGAAAGCTCACCTATAGAACGGCAAGTGGTCAATATGTATTATACGTGTTGTGCATATTTATTGGATTTTAACATTTCTTAATAAATCCAATTATTCGGTAATAATTGGGGCAATATTCTTCAACTTTCGGTATCCAAAAACGTTACACTTATTAACGTATTGCCTATGTCTACTTTTCATCATTTACATCTGGAAATTCCCAGGTGTGAAAAGCCAAGAGTCGTTGTAATTGGCGGTGGATTTGCCGGAGTTCAATTGGTCAAATCCCTTCGAAAACTCCCTTATCAAGTAGTGCTTCTCGATCGGCATAACTATCATACTTTTCAACCCCTGCTTTATCAGGTTGCAACGGCAGGCCTTGAGCCCGATTCCATTGCCGGTGCCCTCAGACAGCTCTTTGAAAAGCACGAAGACTTCTATTTTAGAATGGCCCGGGTTACTGGTATTGATTTGGAAAAGAAGTGTATCAAAACACTGGTTGGAGAGCTGGATTATGATATGCTGGTGATTGCCAACGGTTCAAAGACAAATTACTTTGGAGACAAGAAAATGTATGAGCGAACCTTCCCAATGAAGCAGGTTCCTCAAGCACTCGATCTTCGAAGCCATATGCTGCAAAACTTTGAGCAAACGGTTATGTCTCCTGACCCAGATGAGCAGGATCGCTTAACCAATTTTGTCATAGTTGGTGGTGGGCCAACAGGTGTCGAAGTTGCCGGAGCTCTGGGAGAGCTTAAAAAGCATGTCCTTCCTAAAGATTACCCAGATATTGATTTTGATATAATGAAGCTGCATTTGGTTGATGGTGGACCTAGGCTCTTGGCCGGCATGTCTCAAAAATCGAGTGACAAGGCCATGGAGTACTTAAAAGAATTCGGGGTCGATGTAAGGACAGATACAAGGTTGGCGGATTACGATGGGAAGGATGTAACACTAACCGATGGTACAGTCATTCCTGCCAAAACAGTCATCTGGGCGGCTGGAGTAACCGGAAATATCATTGACGGGCTGCCCGAAGGTACGGTAGACCGCGGTCGTATACTTGTCAATGAGTTCAGCCAGCTGAAAGACTATGAAGATGTTTATGCCATTGGGGACATTGCTCTGATGAAAACAAAGGACTATCCAAATGGATTTCCAATGGTAGCACCAGTAGCCATGCAGCAGGCAGAATACCTTGCTAAGAACTTGAAACGCAGTCTTCAAAAAAAGGCTTTTGTCCCATTTAAATATAAAGACAAGGGGTCGATGGCCACCATTGGCAGAAATCGTGCAGTGGTCGATTTACCGAAATTCCATTTTGGCGGTTTCTTCGCCTGGTTGGTATGGATGTTTGTTCACCTTATGTCTATTGTAGGGTTCAGGAACCGTCTGGTTGTACTCAGCAATTGGGTTTGGAACTACATGACATACGATCGGGGTACACGACTGATCATCAGAACTTTTCTCAGGAACCATAAATACAAGCACGGAGATACTCTCTAGCTCCCACAGATAGTCACTGATTACCTCTTGTTAGAAAGCATGCTTTATAATGCTTAAAGTTTGCTTATTTTCCCTTCAAGAAATGAGAAAAAGGCGGCTTTACTGGACACTTCAAATATTGGGTTGGGGAATTTATTTCTTTGTCAACTTCATCACTATGTCCATTAATCCGCAAAACTTGGATGAGGCAACCATGCGTATCTCGAGAATTGAGGTGATGATTCACTCCCCTCTTTTGCTCATGTGCTCTCATTTAATTCTAAGAGAGATCATCATAAAGCGAGGTTGGCTGAAAATCAACATTGCCAGAGTAATCCCTAGGATCCTTGGCATAATCGGACTCTCTTCTTTAATTGTTGTCGTTCTTTCCTTTGCTCTTTATAGTCTAGTGGGAGCCCTTACTATAGGGCCCGCTTTAGCCACAGACATCCTCTTTGCATTCATTACCTTTGTGATTCTATATGTGATTTGGGCAACTGTTTACTTCCTGTACCACTTTCTGGAAAGCAACAACCGATCACTCAAGTATGAGGCTGCCATGAATGAAATGCACCTGAACCAATTAAAGTCACAGTTGAATCCACACTTTATTTTCAATGCACTTAACAGCATGAGAGCTTTGGTAGATGAGGAGCCTAGCAAGGCTAAGGTGGCAATAACACAGCTGTCGAACATTTTAAGAAACTCACTGATTACAGATAAGAAAAGGGTGGTCAATTTTGGCGATGAGTTAAATACCGTAAAAGACTATCTGGCACTGGAAAGTATAAGGTTCGAAGAACGACTTGAAGTGAGCTATCTGATTGACCCAAAATCAGATGGGTTTGAGATCCCTCCAATGATGGTTCAGACCTTGGTTGAAAATGCCATCAAACATGGTGTTTCTAATCTCATGAAAGGCGGTATTATTGAAATTCAATCCATTGTGGAACATTCAATCCTAATTTTGAAGATTAGAAACAGTGGACAGTTGGTAAATGGACAAATAAAGAGAGGCGGCCGTAAAGGTGTAGGCCTCATTAATACTAAGGAAAGGCTAAAGTTGATCTATGGAGAAGCTGCGTCATTTCGTATTTACAATGAAAATAATAAGTTTGTTGTGACTGAGGTTAAAATACCTCAGCGCATTTAAGAAAATAGAGACCAATGAGAGCACTGATTATTGATGATGAAAGGCTAGCCAGAAAGGAATTGACCAATCTGCTGCAAGAATACCCTGAAATTGAAATAGTGGGAGAGGCTGTAAATGCTGAAGATGCCGAAGAGAAGATTAAAAGTCTACAGCCAGATTTGCTCTTTCTAGATATTCAGATGCCCGGAAAAACGGGCTTCGAGCTACTTGAAACCCTCGATTCTGTACCAGACGTTGTCTTTACAACAGCCTATGATGAATATGCTTTGAAGGCTTTTGATTTCAATGCCCTGGATTATCTGTTGAAGCCAATTGAGCCGGACAGGTTGAAAGAAACCATTACTAAACTCATCAGCCGCCCTAAAAAAGAAGCGGTAGAGGAAGTAGTAAGCGACCAAAAGCTGGGCCCACAGGATCGTGTTTTTGTCAAAGATGGAGATAAGTGCTGGTTTGTAAAGCTGGAGAACATCAGGCTCTTCGAATCAGACGGTAATTATATCAAAATCTACTTCGACAACTTCAAGCCAATGATTCACAAATCATTGAATGCCCTGGATGAAAAGCTAGACGATCGGTCCTTCTTCAGAGCAAGCCGAAAGCATATTATCAACCTGACCTGGGTAGAAAGCATTGAATCCTGGTTCAATGGTGGGCTGATGGTGGTACTTCGCGGTGGAGATAAGGTTGAAGTAAGCAGAAGACAAGCCGCTAGGTTTAAAGAGATGATGAGCCTATAAACTTGTTAATACCCATTAAAAAGCCACAGGTTTAAGATTTGAGAGAATGAAAAGCCTGTGGCTTTTTTTGATATCAACCTCAGTATCACTAATATAGTCTCCTCATCCAATAGATACCATCTACTTTGTTTACCAAAACGGTAAATAATCAGTATGAAGTATCTCATCATATCACTCGTATTCATTTTCCAAAACTCTATCCCCACAAAGGTGGGTCAGGAGCCACAGGAAACTATTTCTACTCAAGAAGAGCCCATTCAGCACCCCAGGGGAGTTGCGATAGATTCGGACTCCTCTTTTTATCTCTACAATGGTATTGGCCCTTATAATTTAGAGAGCCGTTCGGCACGGATAAAATCTACACTAGCATCATTTGAAGAAACCCAATTCGACCCTAAGTTGATAAGCTTGCAAAAGGGAGATGATCAAGACGACCTCTTCTATCGAGATCGCTTTATAATGACCATTACAACCAAAGATGCTCGGGCCTTAGGCTTAAGTAAAAATGCCGCTACACAGTACTATACTGAAATGCTGCTAAACTTTAATGGGGAGAAAGAGCGGCCTAAGCTAGAGTTAAAGTCCCTTATCATCAATATTGGTATTGCCTTGGTCATTATCGTCCTATTTGTGATTGGGCTGAGGTACTTCAACAGGTTATTCAGGCTTTTGTACATGAAAATCAATGGGCAGAAAGGCAAATTGCTCACGGGTTTCAAGGTGAAAACGTATGAATTGCTTACCGAAGAAAAGCAAGTTCTTTTTCTCACATATGTGGCCAAGGGACTTCGGCTTGCTGTACTAATTCTTATCGTTTACCTCCTACTTCCAGTACTCTTTTCACTATTCCCATGGACCCAGGATATTGCAAACACTCTTTTTGGTTATGTGCTGGACCCTTTAAAAAGCATTGGCTATAAATTCCTTGACTTTATACCCAATCTTCTGACCATTGCAGTCATCTGGTTCGTAACCAGGTATATTCTCAAACTTCTACTTTTCTTTAAGGAAGAAGTTGCTCGTGGTAAGCTAGAACTACCCGGTTTTTATCCTGAGTGGGCCAAGCCTACCTACAACATTATCAAAATTTTAGTCATTGCCTTGAGTTTTATTGCCATTTGGCCTTTGCTTCCCATGTCCGATTCTGAAATTTTCAAGGGGGTATCAACGTTCATTGGGCTGTTGGTCGCCCTTGGCGGTGCAGGCGCTATTTCAAACGTAATAGCGGGGCTAGTAATCACCTATATGAGGTCCTTTAAAATTGGTGACCGGGTCAAGATTGGTGAGGTAATGGGTGATGTAAAGGAAAAGTCTCTGCTCAATACAAGAATCAAGACGATCAAGAACGAGATCATTACCATACCCAATTCTCAAATGCTCAATAGCCACACCATCAATTACACCACGGCAAATGATGAGGAGGGCCTGATCCTGCACACCACGGTTACCATTGGTTATGACGTGCCATGGCGCACTGTTCATGAAGTGTTGATTGAGGCTGCACTAGAAACTGAGTTTGTCAAAAAGCTTCCAAAACCCTATGTCTTGCAGACCAGCCTAGATGATTTTTATGTAAGCTACCAACTCAATGCCAGAACCAGAGAAATCCATAAGATGGCACTGATCTATTCCGAAATGCATAAGAACATTCAGGATAAGTGTAATAAAGCCGGAATTGAAATCCTTTCTCCTCACTATGGAGCACAAAGAGATGGTAATCACAGCACGATTCCTCAAGAACATTTGCCAGAAAACTATCAAGCACCCTGGTTTAGGCTGAAAAATGTTACTGAGTAATCATTCTGGATGTCTTAAGTAGTTGTGGCTTTAAGCCGCAAGGAAATATTACTACTTTTAGACAATGGGCATTAAGCGCAAACTGGATGTAATAATTTTTGGTACCGACACGCCAGCCGGAAAGGCCTTTGATGTAGGTTTGCTTATTGCCATACTTTTGAGTGTTCTGGCCGTAATGCTTGAAAGTGTCCAAAGTATTGAAAAACGTTTTGGCGACCTTTTCAGAATTATCGAATGGGTACTGACCGTTCTTTTTTCGCTGGAATACATTACTCGGATTTATATCACAGAGCGCAAAAGGGGCTACATTTTTAGTTTCTATGGCATTATTGATTTACTGTCACTACTGCCATCCTACCTAAGTTTGATTTTCGCAGGGACTCAATACCTCCTTGTCATCAGGGCGTTGAGACTGCTAAGGGTTTTTAGGATTCTAAAGCTTGGTCGCTTCGTTGGAGAGGGAGAGCAGTTGGCACGAGCCTTAAAGTCTAGTCGCCATAAAATCACTGTTTTTATGGCAACCGTTGTTATGCTGGTCGTTATGATGGGCACCATTATGTATTTGGTGGAAGGTGGTGAAAATGGCTTTACCAGTATCCCAAGAAGTGTCTATTGGGCCATTGTTACGCTCACTACTGTGGGATATGGAGACATTGCTCCGCACACAGTCCTTGGACAAACCATCGCCTCCTTTGTGATGATCCTTGGTTATGCCATTATTGCTGTTCCGACTGGTATCGTGACTGTTGAATTGGGGAAGGATAAGAAGAAAAGGGAGCAGATTGCCTGTGAAAACTGTGGTCAAAAAGGCCATGATAGCAATGCCGTCTTTTGCAAGTTCTGCGGTGAAATGTTGGATAATTGAGCAAGCCCAAACTGGATGTTTATACGCCTGAAGAAGAGCAGGCAAATGCTTTGACCCATGCCATGGGTATCGTTTTGGGTCTTGTGGGCCTACTACTCGTCATAATTAATGTGCCCATGCATGAATCCGCACGGTTTTGGAGTTGCACAATCTTCTTTACGAGCATCATCTTGCTTTATTCCGCCTCTACGACATACCATAGTGTTAAAGTTAAGAAGCAGAAATACTTGTTTAAACAACTAGATCATATTGCCATTTACATTTTAATAGCAGGCACCTTCACCCCTTTTGCCTGGGGAGTTCTTGGAGAGGAGGCCTTCGGAGTCAATATGCTTATAGGTGTATGGCTTATCGCATTGGCTGGAGTCTTCTTTAAAATCTTCTTCACAGGGCGCTTCGAGGCCATTTCCTTGCTTTCATATTTAGGAATGGGTTGGTTGGGCTTCCTTATGTTTGGCCGGATTTCTACATTACTCGGTATCGAAGTCGTCAACCTGATGATCTATGGTGGAATTTGCTATACGGTGGGCGTCATATTCTACCTGATGAGGAAAGTCAAGTATCACCATACCATTTGGCACTTATTTGTATTGGCCGGTACGAGCTTTCATTTCTGGGCCGTACTCAATCATATTGTCTATTAATCGTACTTGACGTACTCTTCCCATTTGGTGAGTACATTTTGAAAGTCTTCCGGAAGTTCAGAGTCAAACTGAACAAACTTTTTTGTTCTTGGATGAACAAAACCTAGCGACTTTGCATGCAATGCCTGTCTGGGCATCATCTTAAAAGCATTTTCAACGAAAGACTTATACTTGGAGAACTGTGTTCCTTTAAGTACTCGATCACCACCATAGGTCGCATCATTAAACAAAGGGTGACCCAGGTACTTGAAGTGAGCCCTGATCTGATGTGTTCTTCCTGTTTCGAGATTACACTGAATCAACGAAACATAGCGTAGCTCTTTCAATACTTTATAATGGGTTATGGCCGTTCTGCCTCTCGAGCCATCTTCAATAGCAACCGTTACCCGTCTATCCTTCTCGCTCCTTCCCAGGTTCACATCAATGGTTCCTTCTTTGGCCTCAGGTGTTCCCCAAATCAGCGCGTAATACGTACGCTCAATACTGTGATCAAAAAACTGCTTGGCAAGGCTCTTCATAGCCATTTCCGACTTGGCAATTACCAAAAGGCCCGAAGTGCCCTTGTCTATACGATGCACCAAACCCGGCCTTCCGTCATTCCCTTCCATCGTTGGCAGTTGCTGAAAGTGATAGGCAAGCGCATTGACCAAAGTCCCAGACCAATTGTTATAGGCCGGATGCACCACCATTCCGGCTTCCTTATTGACGATTAGTAGATCATCATCTTCATAGACAATGTTCAAAGGGATGTCTTCTGGAATCAACTCACTCTCCCGTGGGGGTTCTGGCAAGGCCACCACTATTTCATCCTCGGGATGGACCTTATAGTTGGGTTTGACATCATGGCCATTGACTTTTACAAAACCATCTTTGATACCCTGCTGTACCTTATTGCGCGTAACATTTGGAAGGCGGTCCATTAAAAACTTATCTATACGATAGGGTTCCTGCCCTGGATCACAGACAATTCGGTGATGTTCAAATAAGTCGCCCTCTTCCAATTCCTGGCTCATGCTATAGCTTTAAAGTCATGCAAAGATATCACTAACTTCGCAGCGTGGAAATTATGCCTTCCCCGGTTCAGGAAATTAAGGAAGAACTCTTCATTGAAAAGGGAGTTAAGGTCTTTATAAAACGCGAAGACCTTAACCATCCTTCGGCATCTGGAAATAAGTGGCGCAAGCTCAAATACAACCTTGAAGAAGCCCAGAAGCAAGGACACCATACACTACTCACTTTTGGAGGAGCCTATTCAAATCATATCTATGCTGTCGCAGGCGTTGGCAAAGCCCAGGGTTTTAAGACGATCGGAGTTATTCGTGGCGAAGAGACACTTCCACTGAATGACACGCTCAGCTATGCTGTTTCCTGTGGTATGAGACTACACTACTTAAACAGGGTTGAGTATCGTGAGAAAATTTCTACAAATGTAAATCAAACATTACATAATATTTATGGCGATTTCTATACTATTCCAGAAGGTGGAACCAACAATTTAGCTATCAAGGGGTGTACAGAAATTACGGCTGAACTAGAAAAAGATTACCACCACTACTGCCTTTCCGTGGGAACTGGAGGCACCATTTGCGGAATCATTAATGGCCTAAGAGGAAGTGGCAACATCATAGGCTTTTCTTCCCTAAAAGGCTCATTTCTTAGCACTGAAGTGGAAAAACTCAATCTTGAATATGCCAAGGAGCACTATAGCAATTGGCAGATTAACAATGATTTCCACTTCGGAGGATATGCCAAAGTGAAGCCTGAATTACTCAAGTTTATGTCAGACTTCGAATGCAGGCATCAGATATTGCTCGACCCTGTCTATACTGGAAAGGCTATGTATGGGCTTTATCAACTTATCCACACCGACCATTTCGATTCTGGAGACCAGATTCTATTTATCCATACAGGCGGGCTTCAGGGAAGACAGGGGTTCGGACTATGACTACCTAAGTGGTGAGCCTCCCCAGAGCTTAGTATACTCTTCGCAATGAACAATGATCGTTTTGTACTGACTAATATCGATAGTAGATGGAACGTCATAAGTAGCAGCACCTTTATATGCAGTAAGCTTGGCCACCAAAACAGGTTCCCCATCTTTCAAAGCATTCTTACTTTCAATATCATCAAAGTCCGCTTTGGATAAGAAAATCTTTAGGTCCGGGGCCTTCTTTGCATTGAAATCATCTCCAAAAACCACCTGATGATTATCTCCAGACTTTACGATTTTCCAACTGCCTTCAAAAGTTGTCCATCGGCTATAGTTATCGAATTCGCCTTGATAAATAACCTCCTGTTGATTCAGAAACGATAGAGATATAAATATTAAAAATGTTGATATGATCTTCATGACTTAAAAATTTCAAGCATAACACACAGCACCCTCAAATTCGTTCCTTCAAGGTTGTCCGCTGTGGTACTAAGCCAGTAAGTCTTCAAAAACCTCTCGCAATTTGCCGAATGGCTTAATCATGATGTCTCGGCCCTTTAGATCAAGGCCTTTAACATTGTACTTTGAAACGTAAATTTCATTGAACCCCAATTTCTCGGCTTCGGAAATACGGCTCTCAATACGATTCACCGCTCTAATCTCACCTCCTAAGCCTACTTCAGCAGCAAAGGCCACTTTCTCGGAAATTGCCACATCGTGATAAGAACTAACCAATGAGGCACAAACGGCCAAATCAAGTGCAGGCTCCTCAATCCTTATGCCTCCGGCAACATTTAGGAATACATCTTGTGCGCTAAACCTGAGCCCTCCACGCTTCTCTAATACGGCAAGCAACATATTGAGTCGCTTGCTATCAAAGCCGGTTGTACTTCTCTGAGGTGTTCCGTAGGTGGCAGAACTCACCAAAGACTGAATTTCAATCAGCAATGGTCTGTTGCCTTCAATGGTAGCACCTATAGCAACTCCGGTTAAGTCTTCAGCTCTTTGGGAAATCAGAATTTCCGAAGGGTTGGAAACTTGGCGCAGTCCTGATTCCTGCATTTCATAAATGCCCAGTTCGGAGGTTGATCCAAAGCGGTTCTTTACAGTTCGAAGAATTCTATAGGTCAAATGCCGATCCCCTTCAAAGTGCAATACGGTATCCACCATATGCTCCAGGATTTTTGGTCCGGCTATACTTCCATCTTTTGTGATATGCCCCACTAAGAAAACGGGTGTATTGGTTTCTTTGGCAAACTTCATCAGTTCGCTAGTACATTCTCTCACTTGAGAGACTGAACCCGCGGCAGACTCAATTCTGTTCGTATGTAAGGTCTGAATAGAGTCGATGACCAACACCTGTGGAGACATCTCCTTGATTTGGCCAAAAATGTTTTGGGTACTTGTCTCAGATAGAATAAAACAGTTATCGCTTTGCACACCGATGCGATCGGCACGCATCTTTATTTGCTGCTGGCTTTCTTCACCCGAAACATAAAGAACTTTTGTTTTGGCCGAACTTAAGGCCACTTGCAACATTAATGTCGACTTGCCTATTCCGGGTTCACCGCCAATGAGGACAAGCGAACCTGCAACGATACCTCCACCTAATACGCGATTGAGCTCCGCATCCTTGGTTACGAGTCTGCGCTCGGCACCTTTTTCGATTTCTTTAACATTAACCGGCTTCTGCTTGACAGTTGGCTGATCCGTATCTCTCCATGAGGTCTTAGCGGGATCCCCTTTCTCGACTACCTCCTCGACATAGGTATTCCATTCATTACAGGATGGGCATTTTCCGATCCATTTAGCCGAATTGGCTCCACAGTTTTGACAGATATAGACGCTTTTTACCTTGGCCATTGGGTAGCAATATAAACGATTTTGAAGCCCTAAGCGAGTAGCTCGGAGATGTCTTCTGTCGTTAGCTTTTTGATAAAACTTTCTTCAGTAGAAATAAGGTCCGAAGCTAGCTTGAGTTTGTTCTTTTGTAAGGCCAGAATCTTCTCTTCAACCGTGTCTCTGGCAATGAATTTATAAGTAAAGACTGTCTTCTTTTGGCCAATTCTGTGTGCTCGATCCACTGCCTGCTCTTCAATGGCTGGGTTCCACCAAGGATCTAATAAGAAGACATAGTCAGCTTCGGTTAGGTTAAGGCCCAAGCCACCTGCCCGGAGTGAAATTAGAAACAGCTTAATGTCTTTATTATTCTGGAATGCATCGACCTGACCCTGACGGTCTTTGGTCGTTCCATCGAGGTAGGAATACTGAAGTCCCTTATCGTCAAAGTACTTACGTACGATAGTCAAGTGCTTTACAAACTGACTAAAAATTAGAATCTTATGTCCTTCGCTGAGGGCTGACTCTATCATATAGCGGATATCTTCCAGCTTACCAGAATCTCCCTCAAAGTCTTCCTCGACCATTTTTGGGTGGTTGGCTATTTGACGAAGCTTTGTCAAGCCTTGTAGCAATAGGAGTTGTGACTTCTTGATCCCACTCGATTCAATGGTATCAAGAATTTTATTTCTGTAGAATGATTTGACCTCTTCGTACTTCTCAGCCTGTTCGGGAGACATTTCACTAAACTTGACACTCTCAATCTTCTCAGGAAGATCTTTTGCCACTTGAGACTTATGTCTACGCAAAATGAATGGTTTGATGATCACATTGAGCTTGCGTGTTTTCTCAACATCCTGCTTTTTCTCAATGGGCAGTTGAAACTCATTCTTGAAGTACTTTTCGGCACCCAAAAGGCCCGGATTGACAAAACTCAATTGCGACCAAAGGTCCATGGTGCTGTTTTCCAAAGGAGTACCTGTAAGAATGAGGCGATGCCTGGATTTAAGTTTACCTACAGACTTGGCTATCAGCGAATCAGGGTTTTTAATGGCCTGTGACTCGTCTAAAATCACATAGTTGAAATAGAATGATTTTAGTATATCAATATCTATTCTGGTAATACCATAAGAGGTAATCACTAAGTCGTAATTCGCGAATTTTTCAGGGTTCTTATCTCGCTGAGTTCCGGCATATATGAGCACCTTCAGCTTAGGCGTGAACTTAGAGGCCTCAATTTGCCAGTTATAGATCAGCGAGGTCGGCATAATGAGCAATGAAGTCTGAATGGCCCCTTCACTCTTCTGAGATTGTAGCAAGGCCAGCGTCTGCACCGTTTTACCCAGCCCCATATCATCTGCCAGACAGCCTCCAAAACTATATTCTGCTAAAAAGCGCATCCAGTTATAACCAGCTTTCTGGTAGGGCCTGAGTTGCCCCTTGAAACCTTCCGGAATATCATAGTCTTCGATTTCATCAAAACCTTGTAGCTTTTGAAGCTTTCGATCCATCGTAACCTGAGCCAATCTTCCATTTCTCAGGTCTTCTACTAGCGAAAGATGATGTTTGCGAAGCTTAAGGCTTTGGCCTTGACCGTACTCTTCGATAAAGGCAAAAAGTTCTGCGTAATCTGTTAGCCAGGCTTCAGGGATTACCGCAATCTCACCATTAGGAAGCTTTATTTCCTTGTTTTTTTTATTGATCAGCTTACGAAGCTCATTAAATGAAATCTCGAAGTCTCCGAAACGCACGACAGCATGAATGTCAAACCAATCAATACTTTCATTTACTTTGATTTCAAGTGAAGATTCTCCAACGAAGTACTTCTTGCGCTCAGCATCCGTCTGCTTGACGCTGATGTTATAGGCTTCAAGCACCTCGGCATTATCTTTTAACCAAGAGAATGCTCTTCCTCGAGACATGGCGACCCTTCCATTCTGGAATTTCAACCCTGACTCATGCAGCCGCTGAACCAGATCTATTTCAGTGTCTGCGTCACGCCTGACTTTATGGAAAACATAGGAGTCGTTCTTCTTTTCAAGTTTCACCGATGAATTGGGAGCACTCTCATAGGGAAATTGGTAAGGGCCGTAGTCGAAACCTAGTTTAAATAGGATTTTACTTTCTTCATCACTCCCATTCGCATTGCCATTACTAGAAAACAACTCGCCATTAGTTGTTTGAACAAGTTCCGAAAAAGCGATTACGGGTTTTACAGGGTAGCTCTCCATATTGATATCAAAACCCTTGGCATATACATCGAAGGAGGCCACTAATTGCGTGACAAACTTTTCGTAATAGGTTTCTTCAACCTTTCTGGGTACTACAATGAACTTCTTATTCAGGAAGGGACGAAGTTTCTTGCCATCCACATTTTTGGCAAAGCGCAAGAGTTTGTTGCCCACAATTAACCAGGCTGGCTCATGACAAACTAAAAAGGACCCGTTGTATTGCCACTCTACTTTTTCCCCCTGGTGCTTCATTGTAGGGAAGTAGTGCGTGTTTTCCTCATTTCTCCTAAAGTGAAAGAGAACCGTTGCCTTTTCCTTTTCCCAAGAGATCTCTTTCCATGCTGGCTCCCCATCACGACCCATTTCAAATATTCTCTTACCATCGAGTCTCTCCAGAATCTTGGCTCTTCGATGCTCGAGATGATGATGGATCGTCTCTTGCAATGCTTTATCTCCTTTTTCCTTATCGTAAATCTTGAAAAAGAAATCGGCAGGCTTAACCCTTTGCTTGTAAAACTTCAAAACAATGGCCTCTTGTTGCATTTCGTCCATCAGCTTAATCAGCTCATAGTCTGTGTCGTCTAAGCCAGCACTAAACTCTGTGGCATTTTTAGAGGAAATATTCTGATGCTGAAGTGTTAAACGGCCTTTTTCATCGAGTTGAACCACAAAAGATTCGAACAAATACCCGAGATACTCATGCTCGTAAAGAGAGTAAATTAATTGGAACGGTTGAGCAGTTGAGACCTTCATTTGAATCTGGAGCGAATCGCAAATTAAAGATTTCTCTCTAAGAGAAAAACTGTCTGATGGAAAGTAAAATTATTTTAATCCAAGTAGGCGATCGGATTCACTTTGGAAGCCAAAACGGCCGGCCTATAAGCGGTTAGAATCGTGATAATTGTAATGCTCAATCCCACCATTAAAAAGTCCGACCAGACGATCTTTACAGGGTAGGCCTGATTGACAGCATTCGACATTCCCAAACCAACTAATTCATAGGTCTTCTGAATCCAACAGAGCAATAAACCCAGCGACAAGCCAGCCAGACTCCCTATAACCGCAATGATGACGCCTTGTTTGATAAAAATTCCCTTAATCAGGTTTTTTGTTGCGCCAAAAGCGAAAAGGACTGACACATCTCTGCGCTTTTCAATGGCAAGCATAGACAAGGAAAAGAATATATTAAAGGACGCTATCAGTGTGATAAAGGTAAGGGCGATGTAAACAAAGAGCTTTTCGATTTTCACGGCTTTTAGCAGCTCAGAATGCTGCTCGTCACTGTCGAGAATACGGTAATCATCTCCCAATAGAGCCTTCAAATCTTTCTTAACCTGTCCAAGATTTGCCTCTTCATCAAGGTACACCTCCACCGAGGTCCTTTGATTTCTATATCCTAAGACACGTTTTGCAGCATCTATCGATGTAATCACCAATGATTCGTCATATGCTTGTTCCACACTGAAAACCGCAGCGGGCTTCACCTTCGTTCTTCTAACAGAATTGGTTGAAAAGGTCGCTTCTGGCCTCAGGTTTCTGGGGTAAACGATCTCTATTTCAAAGATGTCATTGTCCAGGAGAACCCCCAGTTCATAGGCCACTCCTGCGCCAAGAATCGCAAAGTTCTGATCCACTTCCTTTAGTTTCAATTCTCCTTGTAGTAAGAAAGTATCCAGCTTGTTAGCTTTCAGATAAGCCTCTTCAATGCCTTTGATACTCACCACAACCTGCTGATCGCGATAAGAGACCAAAGCATTGTCTTCAATTACTTGTGCCGTAGCTGAAACGCCAGAGATTTGGCGAATGTCATTGATAAATTCATCAGACACCTCAAAGGATTTTCCCTTAACCGATTCAATTTTCAGGTCAGGATCGAAAGTCTGGTATACCGATCGAAGAACGTCTTCAAGACCATTAAAGACTGAAAGCACCACGATCAATGCCATGGTACCAATGGCCACCCCAATCATAGATACCCAAGAGAGTACTTGAATAAAGTTCTTTGTTTTTTTAGAGCTAAAGTAGCGCTTTGCTATGAAGCTGGAGACGTTCAATCTTCCTCTGATTCTGATGATTCATCCTTAGGGATATCCAGAGAGCCCAGGATAGCATCCATTCTGGAAGCCGTCTCAGCGGTACTATCATTAAAGAAGGCCAGTTCGGGTATAACCCTTACGTCTTTGCCAATAGCCCTTCCTAATGACCCTCGGATTCTTGGTTTTACGCTATTCAGAAACTCCAGAGACTCCTCAGCAGCGCTGACAGGGAAGATGCTAATATAAAGCCGGGCCAAACCCAAGTCAGGACTCATCTCAACATCTGTAACGGTAACC
This sequence comes from Roseivirga sp., assembly GCA_965230105.1. Classification (GTDB taxonomy): domain Bacteria; phylum Bacteroidota; class Bacteroidia; order Cytophagales; family Cyclobacteriaceae; genus Roseivirga. Next base: position 161,964 of record CBDDKG010000022.1, read on the forward strand.
AGCTTTCCGATGAAATTTCCCGAATAGTCTTGCTGAATAATCTGACTTACCTCTTTCTGGATAAGTTTGGAAAACTTCTGTTGCCTTTTGCTTCCTGCCATTTTGCAAATATCTGATATAATTATTGATTTTCCTTCCAGCCTAATTTTTAGCTTATTTGCACAGTCTTATAAACCCAAATCTTGCTCAGTTATTTTAAGAAGAACGATCCTTACCGAATTGTCGGACTACTCTTGATCATTTTGGTCACAAGGACCTTGTTCATTTTACTTTTTAATACAGGCGATTGGAGCGTGGCGATGGATAGTGATGGCCCGCTGTCAACCGGTATCATTCATGCCGGCCCGATTGCGAACCTCTTGCTCATTGCACTTTCGTCAATTAATCTCGAAGTACTTGATATTATTTTAGCCGGGGGCCTCATCTTGCTCAATGGAGTTTTACTGAATTCCATTTTCATTAGAAATGCCTCTTTTCAAGAGAGTTCTTATGTACCAGCGGCCATCTACATTATCCTGACGAGCACATCTAAAGATTTTTATTACCTAAGTCCTGCGCTGATCGGTAGTAGTTTTCTGTTGATTTCTCTCAATTATCTGTTCTATCACATTAAGTATAGGGGAACGGAAGAGAATATTTTAAGCACTGGCTTTACGATCGGCCTAGCAGGTTTGTGTTATTACCCCTTCCTTTGGGTTTACCTGATGGTATTGGTCATTTACCTGTTGTATTCGGGTACCATTACGCGCAGGTATTTTCTTTTGACATGGGGTTTCATCCTTCCTCCGCTATTGACCTGGCTAGTTTTCTTCTTGATGGATAACGATCAAGCTTTTTTAAATGCCATGTTTTCTGGAATGGTTGATTATCAGGTGCTAGGTGAACTGCTTAATCAATCCTTAATTATTTATGGTTTGGCGCTTGCCTTAAGCTTAATAGCAGCCATTCAGAACTTTTCAGGCCAAGGTATGACAAACCATCAAATTTTGGTTCAAAAAGCGATCAGCTGGGTTGGTTTCTTCGGCATTACTTCCTTTGCCATTTTCGGATCGGAGAGTCTTACTGCCTTGTCTTTTGCCATACCTGCTCTGGCCTATTTCAGTACTAAACTGCTTGAGGACATTGCCAAGAAATATGTAGCAGAATTGCTCTTCTTTAGCTTGGCAGCTGCAGCTATGGCTACGTTAGCTCTTGCTTATTGACAGCTAATTTTATCGACCCTGCGTTCGTGGCGCCCACCTTCAAAACCTGTTGTTAAGAAAGTTGATACCATTTCTTGGGCCAGGTCATAATCCACAAATCTCGCTGGTATGCAAACGACATTCGCATTGTTATGCTGTCTGGCCAGTGCCGCCAAGTCATTTTCCCAAACCAATGCGGCTCGAATATCCTGGTGTTTGTTGGCAGTCATGCAAACGCCATTGCCACTACCACAGATCGCAATGCCACAGTCCAATTCGCCCTTTTCTATAGCCGTAGCCATTGGATGAATATAATCTGGATAATCCACTGAATCCGCTGAGTTGGGTCCAAAGTCCCTGACCTCATATCCCTTTTCATTCAAAAAGGCGACTACTTTTTGTTTGTATTCAAATCCGGCATGATCGCCACCTATTCCTACTTTTTTCATAATCGCTGCTTTTCTATTTTCTTTTGGATTCTTCTCGAAATGACAATACTGACCTCATACAAGAAGGCCAGCGGCAATGCAATGAGGATCTGACTAATCACATCTGGTGGGGTAATGATAGCCGAAATAATCAGTATCACTACAATAGAGTGCCTTCTATATCGCTTCATCAGCTTAGGAGTGATGATTTCAGCCTTGGACAATATATAAGTGACCACAGGCAGTTGAAACATAATTCCACAAGCCAAAGCCAATGTGGCCACCATTCCTATGATGGAAGACAAATCAAAGATATTGTCGATCCTGATACTCAGTTCGTAATTGTAAAGGAAATTGAAACTCAATGGTGTCACGATGAAGTAGCCAAAGAGAACTCCTAATAAAAACAAGAAGGTAACGACCACCACTACGCCTCTTGAAGCCTTCTTCTCATTGTTTCTGAGCCCTGGCTTAACGAATCGCCAGATTTCCCAAAAGGTATATGGGAAACCCAAAATAAGTCCCACTACTAATGAAGACTTAATATGCCAAACGAATTGACCAGTGATGGTTCTGTTCTGAATGATCATATCCATGTCTCCAAGACATAAAGCTGGGGTATTGATCATATCGGCCAGCTTACAGAGCTGCTGATAGGTCCAAAACTCAGACTGAGTAGGACCAAGAATTAACTCGAAAATGACATCCTTAAAAAGGAAGGCAACAATGGAGAAAACCAGAACCGATGCTACCGCACGTACCAAATGCCACCGGAGTTCTTCCAGGTGGTCAAGGAAACCCATTTCCTTCTCTTGTGGATCGTCTGGTAGCTGATCTAGTGCCAATTATGCTTTAAATAAAGGGTATTGATTCATCCAGGCGTTTACTTCACCTTTCACACTGTTAAGGTTCTCTTCATTCTCCGGATCTGATAAGACCCTATCGATAAAGCCAACAATCCTTTCCATGTCTGCTTCAACAAGTCCTCTTGTTGTCACGGCAGCAGTTCCTACTCTCATTCCTGAGGTAACGAAAGGAGACCTGTCATCAAAAGGAACCATGTTCTTGTTGATGGTGATATCAGCAAGACCCAAGGCCTTTTCAGCCAACTTACCCGTCAGTCCCTTCGACCTAAGGTCGATCAACATTAGGTGATTATCAGTTCCGCCTGAAATCAAATCATAGCCTTTGCTTACAAAAGCCTGGGCCATAACGGCCGCATTCTTCTTTACCTGAAGAACATACTCCATGTACTCATCACTGAGGGCTTCTCCAAAAGCAACGGCCTTAGCCGCAATTACATGTTCTAAAGGTCCACCCTGCGTTCCTGGAAATACACCCCCATCCAATAATTGAGACATCATTTTCACATCCCCTTTCATGGTCTTGTGACCCCAGGGATTTTCAAAATCTTCACCCATCATGATGAGTCCACCACGTGGTCCTCTCAAAGTTTTGTGGGTAGTCGTTGTTACAATATGACAATGCTCTATCGGATCGCTGAGTAAACCTCTGGCAATAAGGCCAGACGGGTGGGAAATATCGGCCAGTAGGATCGCTCCAATTTCATCAGCTACTTCTCTTAAGGTGGCATAGTCCCAGTCGCGGCTATAAGCAGAAGCACCGCAAATAATCATCTGAGGTTTTTCTTTGCGCGCAGTTGCTACAACTTTGTCCCAATCGATCAGTCCGGTTTCTTTTTCTACTCCATAGAAGAAAGGTTGGTATAGCTTACCCGAAAAGTTAACAGGAGACCCATGCGTTAAATGCCCTCCATGGGACAAGTCAAAACCTAAAATTTTATCTCCTGGATTTAAACAGGCCAACATAACGGCAGCATTTGCCTGAGCGCCCGAGTGAGGTTGAACGTTCGCCCAAACTGCTCCAAAAAGTTCTTTTACTCGGTCAATTGCTAGGTTTTCGATTTCATCGACTACTTCACAACCTCCATAATATCTTTTTCCGGGAAGTCCTTCTGCATATTTGTTGGTCAAAACAGAGCCCATGGCTTGAATGACCTGAGGTGAAGCATAGTTTTCAGAGGCGATTAGTTCCAGGCCTTCGGTTTGTCTTTTCTCTTCTCTTGATATCAGATCAAAGACGGTTTGGTCTTGCTGCATTCAATAACGTTTTGCCAAAAATACGCTTTGGTTCAGTAATTACCAATGGCATTACGCGCGAAGATTTTACAGAGATTAATGAAGGAAAATTAGGCCTGTTTTGAATCGGGCTCAATGCTTAAAACCGACATGATGGTTTCAAAAACCTGACCTTGTGTAAATGGCTTTCCGATGTAACCATCGAGCTTGTGTGCCTCTACTTTTTCTTTTACCTCGTCATAAGCAAAGGTGGTGTAGGCCAATACCGGAACAGGTGATTCTTTATACTTTTCTGATTCGTGAAGCAGCTTAGTGCCTTTATAGCCATCTATGCCAGGCATATGCAAATCCATCAACACTAAATTGACCTTTTCAGTAGCAAATTTCTGAATCCCCTCTTTGGCTGAAAGGGCTTTAACAGACTTTGCTCCGAACTTTCTAAGGGTTTTCTCAGCTACGATTAGATTAATGGGGTTGTCATCAATGATGAGCACCGTAACCTCCGATAGGGCATCATTGGAAATAGTTTCTTTCTTCTCAACCCCATCCACGAACTCCTCGTCCATTGGTTGGATTTTGTTGTCAATCAGAAAATACGACTTAGCACCCATAAATTAGCTACTTGTATATTATTAGTGATTAGGTCAGGCGAATGTCACCCTTTTAGCTCACATTTTTTTCGTAGATTCTAAAAAAAATGCCTAAATGTGCGTTTTTTTAGTATTTATTGACTTTTATCTCTTTCATAATGAGAATTGCTCCCCAACATGAATTTTTTTTAAAAAAAACTCTCTCTTTTGGGTGACCTTTTAATTGCCTAATCACTAAAGAAGTAGAGCATGAGTGTAAACTCGTTGATCTTGCGATTGCGGAACGGTGATCGTACTGCACTTGAGGACATTTATAAGAAATATAGGGCCAGTTTTTTAAAGTGGATCACCTATACCCACAAGTGCACCGATGACGAGGCTGTTGATATTTTTCAATACTCCATACTCTCCTTCTACGAAAACGTTCTAGAAGAGTCATTTGAAGAAATGAATGAAGCAGGGATTAAGACTTATCTCTACTCTATAGGCAAGAACAAGCTACTCGCAGACACGCGAAAGAATTCAAAGATCTCTTATCAAGAAGAAATTGACGAAGACGAGCTTTTCGAGGCATTGGAAGAAGAGAATCCAGAGAAAGAGGTCAGACTTAATAAAATCAAAAAGCTCGTTTCTGAGTTAGGAGAACCCTGTAGTGAAATACTAAGACTTTTTTATTTCAACAACCTGAGCAACGATGAGATTGCAGAGGTAATGAGATATAAAAACGGAAACACTGTAAAGAATTTGAAATACAAGTGTATCCAGAGAATAAAGAATCAACTATAGGTAAACCCTTATGATGAGCAATTTTGATCTGCTAGACAGATACTTTTCCAATGAGCTTGACAAAAGCGAACTTAAAGCCTTTAATGAAAGGCTAAAGACTGATCCACAATTCAACCAAGAATTTCAGGAGATCAAAGAGGTTAAACTTGCCGTCAAATTAGAAGCCCGTAAAAACCTTAAATCCTTAATTAATGACATTGAGGACTCTCTCAACCAAGAGGAATTGACGACTAACAACAATCAGACTGCTATGAAAAAAATGTTAACTGTGGCTGCCAGCCTGATACTAATGGTATCGGTAAGCTACTTTGTCCTAAACGGGAGCGGGCAACCGTCACCGCAGGACGTATTTACAGAATATTACAAACCTTATAACAACCTCAACGGACAAGTCAGGGGCGAAGCTATAGAAACGGAATCTATGAGTGCTGCTGCCTACAATGCTTATGATGCCGGTAACTATGCCTTAGCTGTTGAAAACTTCAAAGCTTTAGTAGCAGTAGAAAAAACTGCTGAAAACTACTTCTATATGGGTATTGCCAATATTGAAGTAGGCAATTACGAAGAGGCCGTTGAGAATCTAAATACTACGCTTAATAATTTCTCTACTTTCAAAGACCAATCAAAATGGTATTTGAGTATGGCATTCTTGGCTGATAAAAAAGAACTTGAAGCCGTATCAACACTTGTTTCCCTCTCGCTTGACGAAGGTAGCCTTGCTTTAAAAAGTCAAAGAGTTATTGCAGCATTAGGTTATACTATTGACTTAGAAAGTACGGATCCTGACAATGGCCCAGTTGTGGTTGTTGAGCCTGAGGAAATTGATTCTCCCGATGGAGCTCAGCCTGAGACTCAAAGAAACTACCAGTTTGGAGAAGTGATTAATCCATTAACAAACAAGGTATACAAGTTTCATAGTGAAGACCCAATTCCAGGCCTTCATGAAGGTGATTTTGTGAGCTTTTTTGTTATTAGAGAAGCTAAAGGCAAGAAAGGAAAAGGTTTTGCTTTTCTGCTTGACAAAGTAATGTAAGAATTTATTCCACACACATATACACGCGAGAAGAAGGGCTATTTGGCCCTTTTTCTTTTTTTAATGGTTAGGGTTAAAAATACCAATCCGATTAGTATAAATAATGGAATGTAGTACCTCAGCTTAGAAGAATTTGATGGATTTAGTTCTGTATTCTCCCCAAGGTGCAAAAATGCTGCCCAATAATAGGGGTGAGCAGAGTAAGCATCATTCCTTTCTATATATGCTAGCTTTGACCTCCTTAGTGATTCATTTATTGGCAGACCTTCATCTAAGAAACCCTGATACATATCAACCATTAATTCTGAAGTCACATTATCATTTACCTTCCATAAACTCATGATTACAGAAGGAACACCCACTATTGCGAAACCACGAGCAATGCTGAATGTTCCTTCACCCTTATTCAAACGACCTGTTCCACTCTCACATGCACTAAGAACTACCAGTCTAGCATTTAGATTAGCAAGATAAAGGTCGTTAGTATTCAAAACATTATCTCCCGAACCATTGAAGATTAGACTAGATTCGTATCGATTAATATCATCAGCCTTTCCATGTACCGCTAAATGAAGGATATCATATTCACCTCCTTCTTGCAAAAAGTCCTCTTTGGTTCCATTTTCTCCCATCATGTAAGTCCCTTTTACATTCGACTTTAAATACTGTATTTCTTTCTCCGTGCCTGGCAAGGAACCCAGTTCAGAACGGCCAGATGAAACACCGCTACTTTTAAATCCTATAGCAAGCAATCCGTCCAATCCCTTTCTCCTTTTTCTTTTCAACAACATTTGAGATGACAGTTCATACTGTAAGCTGTAGTATTTGATCAGATAGTCAAACTGACTTAAATCATAGGACTTAGGTTTTTCCCCAGCAATAAGCACTTCAAACGGGAGTCGAGAGAGAAATTCATCAGGCACAATAATTAAATGCTCCAAACCTTCTCCAATATCATTCAATACTTGCTTTAATAGTAATTCATATATCAAGCTTGAGTTTTGGACAAAGCTGGAAACCTGACTATCAAAATTATTAACATCTGGAGGTCTGGATACAAAGGTTATTAATGATTCCAGAGCTTCAGTAAACTCTGAAGAAAGATCCAGTTTTTGAAATGAAAACTTTTTATTACTCTTGGCAAGTACATAAAGACTATTCTCCCCATAGAAAAACTCAATGAGCCCGGTCTTACTAGGTAATGACGATTCTCCGTCAGTTTGAGAAACGAACAGGTCCTCTGACTCATTAAATTCAGATAAGATTCTGGAAATACTATCTTTTAGTTCTTTGTTGTCTTCACGCGCCTTTAACAGTTTTTCATTAATGCTTATTACTGAATCACTCTTAACGGATATATCTATTAGCTTATAAAAATCACTTTGTAACGACTCTATGACAGTCTTTGACTCAAAAAATAGCTGTTTCAAATCTTGGGACAGAAGCTGGCTATTGACTAAACTGAATTCCTCAGACTGCTCTAAAAAAAGAAGTGACTTGCTCTTTTGAGTAAAATCAAATGCATCTAGAAAATATTTACGGTCCCCTGTCTTCTTGTATAATTCAAAACAAATATCAACGCCCGTTTCATAAAGTCTTTTAAAATTCTCGCTCAAAAAGAGTTTCCCTTCAGAAGCCAAGAACGTCTTCCTGTTCTGTATCAACAAATCATGAATAGTTGCTACATAGTTCTTTGAGGCCAAAAGCAAATTTGTGGGTTCCTTTTCAGATAATGCTACTCTTTTCATGGCTGTTGCTTTTTTAGACAAGGTCTGCATGTCTGTATAGGAATACTCTTCATTATCATTCGAGGGAAAAATATCTATTGGCTCTAGGTAAGCAGATAGGCCATTTCGGAGAGCGGAATCATAGGACAAGAGTGCTTCACTCCATTTTGCCTCTCGAGCGTAATAATCCCCCAGACGATCATAGTTTCCATGGAAATCGGGACTTGGCTGAGCGATAGTCTCTTTCATATACACCAAAGACTCATCAAGTAGTGACTTCCCCTTAGGTAAATCTCCTAGGTTTACATAGCATAACCCCAGGCTCCCCAGAACCCTTGAGTAAAACTGAGCCTTATCTCGTTTTTGAAAGACATTTCCTTCATTAACAGGAATGGTGATGGCCTTATTCAGATATGGTAGGGCTGCATAATAATTTCCCTTCGCCATATATGAGATACCAATTAGGTTATTAAACGAGTAATATTCTGGCATTTGATTTCTTGGAGTACTTTCTACAAGCGGCATTGCTGCCAAAGCGATCTCGAGAGCTTTAGCATAGTCCTTTTTATAGTATAAGACTCTTGCAAGGTGTAACTGAGCTTCTGCAAAGTATCTATTGGAGACCAACTCTCTATTTTCTTTAGCGTACTTATATCCTCTAATAGCTTGAGCCAAGGCCTGTTCAGAGTCACCTTTCTGCATATAGATTTCAGGATAACCTTGAAGAAGGTTCAGTACTTTGTTATGGGCAATGGAATTTCGATCAGCCATTTCAAACTCGACTAATCTGTCTAAATATTTCAAAAGAGTGTCAGCACTCCCTTCGGAATATTGATAGGCATAATATTTATACTCCATAATTCTATAATGTGCTGTAGAATCATAGGTACTAGCATTATTATAGAATACCAATGCAGTATCCATATATGACCTCGCGTCATAGTACTTTCTCAAGATATGATCAGTAGAACCCCGTGTATAGTACATTTTGGAAATCAGAAAATGGTCTCTTGGCAATTGCTCAGTTGCTAATTTTATTGCCGAGTTCATAGTTCTGATCACATCATCATACCTACCCAGCCTCCTTAAAGCCAGGGCCTTTTTTTCCATAGCATAAACTACCTCCTCATAGTTTTGCTGGGTTTCGGCTTCAGCAATGATAGCTTCAAAAGCAGCCAATGCTTCGGGGTATTTTCTTTGGCTATAAAGTTGTTGAGCGGCATCCAGAGCCGGAGTGGAATAGGAGTATTTTGATTTAAGGGCAACCTCTTGTGATAGCGTTATGCCTTGGAAAGCAATTAACAAGAGTATAGAGGCCATTAAAGTCATGGCCTGGTGGTATATTTTAAACACTTTAACTAGTCGAGGTGAATCTAAATGAAGATACGAACAATCATCCAACATACAAACAACTGTTAGGCACTAACATTTAGTCGCATTTCATGTTATTCTCCTATGCATGTAAAGGTGACCACACAAGTCAGGCAATCTCTGGCTCAGGTAAAGGCTGGTTTTAACCAGGATTTGTTTCTCAAATTGAACCCTCCATTTCCCGAAGTCTCTTTATTGAGGTTCGATGGTTGCCTTAAAGGAGACTTGGTAGAGCTATTACTAGACTTTAAAGTAGGTAAGCAAAAGTGGGTCAGTGAAATCACCTTTGACAACGAAACAGCAGATCGTTTCGAGTTTATTGATGAAGGAATTATGTTGCCATTCCCTTTCCGTTTCTGGAAGCATCATCACCTCCTGATCGGCAATGCTCAAGGCTGCCAAATTGTGGATAGTATTGAGTATAAGGCCAATAATAAATTGATGACTATGCTACTTTATCCTTTATTATTTTTGCAGTTTGTTTACCGTAAACCTGTCTATAAGAGGGTTTTCAAATAAAACTAAGGGTATGAATACTCCGTTAGTGTTAATTAGTTGGCTCAACAGCCTTCCAACCAAAATCATTACTATGCGATATACCATACTGACATTCGCGTTACTTTTTACGATCAATAGTTTTGCCCAAAACTCACTCGGATTCTCTTTTGACGATGGCAAACAATATGTAGAACTCAGTTTTAAAGATGAGAGTAACCTTATCATCGTTCCCATTCTGGTGAATGGCGAGGGACCCTTCAACTTTATTCTTGACACAGGTTCTGAATCGGGTATGATCTTCGATCGGTTTGTCATAGCTGATAATAACCTGGCCAACGCCAGAACCATTCCGATATATGCTGGTAATGGAGATAAAATTACCGACTTGATCGTGGCTAGCAACCTTAGCATTAAGCTCAATGGGGTAAGTGGAAAAGATCAGTCCATGTTGCTCCTTGAAGATAGTGGATCAGACATTCGTAACGTGCTGGGGGTTGAGGCTCATGGTATTTTAGGCTCGGAACTGTTCAATCGTTTTGTGGTAGAGGTGGACTATCAGAATGAAAAGCTTCGCCTTTACGAACCGGATAAGTTCAGGGTACCTAAAGGCTTTAGAAAAGTGGATGTAGAGATTCGTGATTTTCGTCCTTATATCGAAGCTCAAATCAAGCAGAGGGGTCAAAAAAGAAGAGAAGTCAACTTACTGATTGATACAGGTGCGAGTAGTGCACTGTTTTTGGATCAGGAGCGTCATGAAGAGATTGTACTTCCTAAGCATACTGTAGAACATTCTTTAGGCAGTAGTTTGATTGGCGAACTGGAAGGAAAAGTGGGCAGGGTACAAGGCCTTCGTTTTGGCAGAAAATTCCGGTTTTCGAAAGTAGTTACTTCATTTCCTGAAAACTGGCAGGTAAAGAAAGTTGTGGATGGTATTGAAGGGAATGCCAAGCAAATTAAACGATATGGCACCATCGGCTCAGACGTCTTATCCCGATTCAATATCATTTTTGATTACCTCAACGAGGCGATCTACCTAAAACGTAACGATAATTATAAGAACTCTTTCAAGTTCAATACTGCAGGTTTCACATTCAATGTATCTGGTGAAGAATTGAATCGATATTTTGTTTCGAAAATCATTCCTGACTCTCCAGCTCAGCAAATGGACATCCAGCCGGGTGATGAGATTATTTCTATCGGTGACAAACCTGTATTCTTTTATTCTTTCGCTAGTATGAACAGTCTTTTAAGGCAGCCTTCCGGAACAGTGCTTTCTATAGTTATTAAGAGAGACGGCAACTTGATAGAAAAGAAATTGGAGCTAAGGGACCTTATCTAATTAAGACACTAAAGACATAAAAAAAGCCTCCCGAAAAATCGAGAGGCTTTTTTTATGCTTGAATGATACCTTATTTAGGATCAAGGATGTTCTTGATTCTTTCAAGCGCATCTTCCAGGTGAATCTTAGACATTCTGTCTGATGTTCTTGGAATAGCAGCTCTTACTCTTGACTGAAGCGTTTTCAATTCCGCTCTAACCACTGGTCTGATGTCTGATTGACTTGCATCAATACCAGGACCGAAGAACCTTCTGAATTGTGCAGGTACTGGAGGCATTTCACCAGTCATAAGCAATTCTAAACGCTCAATATGTGCTCTCTGAAGGTTTCTTCTATACGTATCGATCGCTCTACCTCTAGGAAGCTCTGACCAGATACCGTTTCTTACATCTGAGAAAAGTTCCGTGATACCGTAAGCATCTGAGCCATTCATCGCATTATTTTCGATTACCCTACCAAGCTTTCTCCACTCAAGAAGTGAGTTCATAGTGTTTACCTGAAGAGAACGCATGCTTTCAACAGCACCATAGTCCTGAAGTCTACCTAGGATTTCCTGATCCAACATCCACTTAGGTGTATTGAAAAGGTTATCAATGATGAACTTAACAGCTTCTTTCTGCTTTGCCTTAGGTGCATGAGTGTATACTAAACCATCTTGATCGGCAGTTTTGTAGTTCTCTTTTACACCACCAACATAACGACCCACATGACCCATGTATCTGTTGAATTGAGATCTCACTTCGCCGTACATTTCCTGCAGTTCAGTGTAATCAGATCCAGGAACATAAGTCCAGTCACGTAGATTAGTAACAATTCTCTTAAGGTTTTTGATACCATACATACTTGCTCTCATGGCATCGTCACCCAAGTCTTCACTTTGAGCAGTGTAGTCATTAGCATTACCTTGACGACCGTATCTGTAAAGTGGGTCTCCGTTTTTCTCTTCGATCCATCTTCTCAAAGTTGGCAATTCATCTTCAGGCGAATCAGCGTCCAAGATTGGTCTGTAACCCCATGCAATCGCATACTTGTCGTACTCACCCACTTCTGGCATCAATGCCACTCCTGCATCCTCTGGTTGAGCAATGTAGTTGAAACGCGCATAATCCATAATAGATGGAGCTGTTCCCATTCTCTGCGTAAAAGCAGCAGATCTCAAGGAATCAACAGGGTATGCATTACTTGAACCAAAGTTATGTGGCAGACCTAAAGTGTGTCCTACCTCGTGTGATGACACGAAACGGATCAAACGAGACATCACTGCATCATCAAACTCTGAGCTTTGCGCCTGAGGGTTGATAGCCGCTGTTTGAACGAAGAACCATCTTCTCAATAGCGTCATTACGTTGTGGTACCAGTTGATATCACTTTCCAGGATTTCTCCAGAGCGTGGATCTGATACGTGAGGGCCATTCGCATTTGGAATAGGAGAAGCCAAGTATCTTACTACAGAGTATCTCACGTCTTCAGGGCTCCAATCAGGATCTTCTTCCTTAGTTGGTGGATCAGCAGCAATGATCGCATCTTTGAAACCAGCTGCTTCAAATGCTACCTGCCAATCTTCGATACCATCTTTGATGGCCTGTACCCACTGCTTAGGAGTGGCTCTATCTACATAATAGACGATTTGTTTCTTAGGCACTACAAGCTCTCCTCTACGGAACTTGGCCATGTCTTCTTCTCTGACTTCTAGTCTCCAACGGTCAAGGTATCTGACCGTTTTAGATTGTTGAGCATCCAAACCATAGTCTGTTGTTCCTCTGGCAAACCAGCCTACTCTTTCGTCAAAAAGCCTTCTTTGCATTGGTACTTCAGGCAAAAGAATCATCGAGTTGCTCATTTCTACCGTGATCGATCCATCCGCAGAGCTTGATGGAGAGTTGCTTGCGAAATATGTTTTTACATGTCTCAACTCTATGTTTTCAGGGTAACTGCTTACGCGAGAAACATATGATCTAGAAGCATCTAGCCTTGTAACTCTATATTGTGTTCTTCTGAACTGAGGAAGACCTAAAGGCTTTACGTCTCCAGTCAATAGTGCACTCACATCAACTACAACTCCTGAAGAGTCCTTTGACAAAGCTTTGATATCATAAGCCGCCAAAATTGGCTCCAGGTTAGAGTTATTAACCGCCTCGCTTATCGGCAATGAATCTGCTGCAGTAATGGTCGTAGAGATAATTCTAAGAAGAATTTTATCATTAACTCTTTCCCAGCGCAACATCTGAGTATTGGTCTTGCCACCACCAAAACCAATGCCTGAAGCAGTTTTGGCAATACGTGATACCATCAACATATCTCTTCCCAACATGTCGTTAGGAATCTCAAAGAAGTACTTCTTATCAATTCTGTGAACATTGAAAAGGCCTTCATCGGTCTTAGCGTCTTTTGTAATTACTTTATCGAAAGGCTGAATGCCTCCCTTTTTAGGAGCAGGCTTTTTAGGAGCAGGTTTAGGCGTTTCTTGCTCTTTTTTAGCGTCCTTTTTCTTTTTCCTTCGCTGAGCCTCAGCAGGATTTACAGCTATCAGCATAAAAGCCGCTAGCATGCAGGCAACGAATGTTGCTGGTCTAAGATTTCGTATTTTCATTGGATTGTATTTTAGAAATTCTGGTTCTTGTTGAAATATAAACTTAATTCAAATTATAATGCGTCTGTTCCATTTTATTTGAGTGGTTATTGACCTGTCTTAAGGGATATCTTGAAGGAAATTACAGTCATTGGTGGTGGTTTAGCTGGACTCGTCAGCAGTATCCTTTTGCAGCGTAAAGGCTACAAGGTCAGCCTGTATGAGAAAAAGCAGTATCCATTCCATAGGGTCTGTGGTGAATATATTTCTGACGAAGTAAAGCCTTTTCTCCAACGAAACAGTCTCTTTCCTGACAGTTATAATCCTTCGAAAATCCAAAAATTTGAATTCACCTCCGTGAAAGGAAGGAGCTTTGAATTGCCGCTAGACCTTGGGGGTTTTGGGATCAGTCGACATGCCTTTGATAACTTTCTCTATCAAATTGCACTCAAAGAGGGAGTCAATGTGGTCACTAAGACCTCGATTCTGGACGTAAAATTCCACTCCGATCGCTTCAGTGTAAGCACCCCCAATGAGCAATTTGAAAGTCAACTCGTCATCGGTGCCTATGGTAAAAAGAGTGTTTTAGACAAGAAACTTGAAAGAGGTTTTACCCGGAAAAGAGCCCCCTATATTGGGGTGAAATACCATATCAAAACAGATTACCCTAAAGACAAGGTGGCGCTGCATAACTTTCCCAGTGGTTACTGTGGCATCAGTGCTATAGAAGACGATAAGTTCAACCTCTGCTATTTGGGAAACCGGGACATGCTTAGAAAGTACGGCTCCATAGAAAACATGGAAGCAACAGAGGTAAAGCAAAACCCTTACTTGAAAGACATATTCGATAATGCCGAATTCCTCTTCGAAAAGCCGGAGGTCATTAATGAGTTTTCTTTTGCCCCAAAAACTGCCGTAGAAGATCATATTTTAATGACTGGTGATTCCGCGGGTTTGATCACTCCATTGTGTGGCAATGGTATGGCCATGGCGATTCACTCTTCCAAAATCCTAGTCGATTGTATTGAGCAGTACTATGCAAAAGGTGGGCTGAAACGCCAAGATTTGGAAAAAGCTTATGAAATCGCTTGGAATAAAACCTTTAGGAAGCGACTCAGGGTAGGCCGAAGAACACAAGCACTTTTCGGGTCGGCCATTACCTCAGAAATAGCCGTGACACTCATGAAAAACTCTTCCTTTCTGGCTTACCAAATCATGAAGAATACCCATGGGCAGCCCTTTTAATAGACCCCAACTACAGACAGAATATTGGTTGAATGTAAGAATAGGTAAAGGAAAAATCCTCCCAAGCAGGTAGCCGAAATCCAGTTAAGGCGCATGGTATTGGTATAGTCCGCCTTTGATTCATCCTTGAGGGTTTTGAAAAACCACTGGCCAAAGAAAACGATCACCGGAGACATGGCTGCTAGGAAGATCAGGCCATATGTCAGGTTGAAATAGGCATTGAAGTATAACACATAACCCAAACTCGCCAGGCCGAAAAACACGCCTGTAAACATGAACGTGCCTTTAATGCCGAGTTTGATGGACAGTGTGATGTCTCCTCTTTTCGCGTCCTCCTCGTGCTGATAGATTTGGGTCATCGGATACGAACCCCAGAGAATGGCAGAAGCCAAAAGTCCCGGAATAAACACATGAGGTTTTAGGATATTAGCAAACGGAAAGTCATTCAGCCCGATATAAACCAGCCACACGACCCATGCCCCCTGAAAGAAGCCCGCGATCAACCAACTCACGACAGGATACTTTTTCAATCTAATAGCCGGATTGCTATAAGCCCTGGAAGCCAAAATATAAGCCAATAACATGGCTAACAGGGTATAATTTTTCGGAAAGTAAATAAAGGCAATCAACAGACCTATCAAATCGAATAGCTGCGCCAACCAATACAAGCCTTTGTCCACAGGTGGTGGGTTTTTGAGGCCACCAATACTCTTTTCATCCTTATCATAAAAGCTATTGTAAGCATTGCTCGCAGGGTAAATGAAGAGGTGTAGCATTACAAATAGTCCCAAGAGACCAGTCTCACTCAAGTTCGGGCTTATAGAGAGGGCAAAGAGGTAAATGGGCAGCAGAAAATAGGAGAAATGGATGCGCAGGTGTAGCCAGTTTGATCTTTTAAACATAATCCGATCGTTCGCAAACAATTTAGCTTAAAAACCACTAATATAGGACGTGACTAGTTCCATTCTTTCTATCGGCACTGCCGTACCCAAACACAAAATCCCCCAAACGCAAGTCGTGGAGTTCATGGCGAAAGCGCATGGCATGAAGGGAGCAGAACAAGGTCGCCTACGAGCACTTTATCGCGCCTCAGGCATCGAAGGTCGATATTCTACTATTCCTGATTACGCCTCAAACCAATTAGAAGGAAGATCTTTCTATCCACCAAGTGAAGGCCTGGACCCTTTTCCAACTACCAAAGCACGTTCTGATTACTACCGCAAAGAGGCCATTGAGCTTTCTGTAGAAAGCTCACTCGATTGCCTCGCCCAAACCTCCGTTGAGACAAAAGATATCACCCATTTGATTACGATAAGTTGTACAGGAATGTACGCGCCTGGTCTTGATATTGACCTGGTCAATCGTCTCGGGCTGAGCAAAAGCGTGCAACGCACCTGTATCAATTTCATGGGCTGTTATGCGGCTTTTGTGGGCATTAAAGCGGCCAATGCCTTTTGCGCTGCTGACCCAAAGGCAAAAGTCCTGATCGTGGCTACTGAGCTTTGTACCCTCCATTTCCAAAATAAAACAGACGATGATAACCTGATCTCCAATGCTATATTTGGTGATGGTTCAGCGGCCTTACTAGTAGCAGCAGATACAAGCTTGGCTGCCCAAACTCAGCTGAGACCACTCACTTTCCACAATGAGATTTTCTCGGAAGGAGAGCAGGAAATGGCATGGAATATTGGTGATTTTGGCTTTGAGATGAAGCTCAGTGCCTATGTCCCTGTGCTGATCGAAAAGGGGATAAAGAATCTAGTGCAACAACTGAAAGAACAAGTGGCTATCAATGAAATTCATCATTATGCGTTTCACCCAGGAGGAAAACGCATTTTAGAAGTAATAGAACAGGAGCTTGGACTGGATAAAGACCAGGACTGGGCGGGTCGTGAGGTATTAAAGAATTACGGTAACATGTCTTCTCCCACAGTGGTGTTTGTCTTGAAGAAGCTCTTCGAAACATTAAATGCAAAGCATAAAGGAGATAAGGTCCTCTCTCTGGCTTTTGGGCCAGGGCTTACCGTTGAGTCTATGATTTTGGAGGTTATTTAAGTTTCAGAAACCCCTCGTTATAGAGCAAGAATTTTCCCAAGTTGGGGTGAGCACTCAACAAGCGCTTTTGCTTACCTAAAAAGAAAGATGAATCACCACTGAGAGAAGCTGGTTTCTTACGACCAAAGAAGTTTTGAAACATTGGGTTGCCCGAAGCATCTACGAAAGGCTCTCTGTCCACTTCAGCTCCTGGTTTCATAAAAATAAAGGGTCCAACAACGATCGAGTTATCCGGGTAGCTATGTCTTAGTTCAGTCTTCATTACCTCTGCTTCTGTCGGAAGAAAAATATCCTTTCTCAATGGATAGTAAGCCATAGGGTTTTTGTACTCGCGCATGACTTTTAAAATGTGAGACTGCGCCTTTTCATTTAATGATGCTTCTTGTGCAAACGTAGTGCCTGCCAAAGTACCTAGCATCAAGAGTGAAAAGAATAGCCTTGCAACGCGCATTATCCTTTAATTTAATGATTAAGTTTAATAATAACAGATTGGCTTAGTGCATGTTTGAGAAAAGGGCTTACGAAGAAGAGTTGATGGACGACCTGGATGCTGGGGGTGAAATCATTGACCAAACTTTGAAAGAACTGGAAACCATCAATCGCTTACTCGGTGGAAACCAGGTTACCATCAATGGCCTCCAAAAACTCCTCAAAAATCACGCGAGCTCTAAGCCGATCGTTGTTGCAGACCTGGGTTGTGGTGGTGGAGATATCATGATTCTTGTCGCAAAGTGGGCAAGAAGAAAGGGTTACCAAGTTGAATTAAAGGGCTATGATGCTAACCCTAACATTATTGACTATGCACGTAAGAACTGTATAGACTATCCCGAAATTTCATTTTACACTGAAGACATTTTTTCCGATGACTTCAAGGCCAACCGTTTCGATATCGTCATTTGCACACTTTTCACCCATCACTTTAAAGATGATCAGCTAATTTCTATTTTTCATCAGTTCAAAACACAGGCAAAGATTGGCGTGGTGATCAATGATTTACATAGACATTGGTTTGCCTATCATTCAATTAAGTTGCTCACACAACTATTTTCAAAATCACCCATGGTGCAATATGATGCGCCACTTTCTGTACGCAGGGCATTTAGAAAAAATGAATTGGAAAGGATTATGGCTTCAGCAAAAATCGATCGGTTCTCCCTCAAGTGGATGTGGGCCTTTCGATGGCAATTAGTTTTCTAACCTACCCAGGTAACTTTATCGTCAACAGGCTTTCGTCTGCCCTTCGGCCATTTCTCCTTATTG
Source organism: Roseivirga sp. (assembly GCA_965230105.1). Classification (GTDB taxonomy): domain Bacteria; phylum Bacteroidota; class Bacteroidia; order Cytophagales; family Cyclobacteriaceae; genus Roseivirga. The sequence goes on from CBDDKG010000022.1 coordinate 180,145, forward strand.
ATATTCCCAATGTAGAGAAAGCCCATGAGCTTGTCTTCAGTGCCTAGACCAAAGAATGGCTTCGCTTCTTCATAATAAGTAACACCTCCCGAACCCCAATAGCAACCGATGTCATTAGCGGCAGCGGTCAAGTACATGTTTTGAACAGCCATGGCCACGGAGGCCAGCTCCTCTTGCTCAGGAATCGAGGCCTCAGGATCTCTGGCCATACCGATGGCAATGATATGGGAAGCCATCATTGGTTTTGTAGCCAGTTTCTCAAATTTGCTTTGATCAAAATTACCTTTCCTGGTACTTACTTCTTTATAGAGTTCAGATTGAAAGTCTGCCAGTTTCTTCAAGCCGTCTCCGCTAAAAACCACGAACCTCCACGGTTCAGTCAATCGATGTGTTGGTGCCCAGTTGGCGTTTTCCAACATCTCCCTAACGATAGAATCATCAACAGGCTCTTCAGTGTATTGTGTTGGATATAGCGATCTCCTTTCTCTAAGAAGTTGATTGACGAGGTCAGGGTTAAAATCCGGCATATCAGTGGTTTAGTTTTACCTTTAATCCAAAGTAATAGTTAATTGTTGCGGCAGGTTGAAAATATCTTCTACCAAAGGCATTCAAATCATTCCCCAAGCTGTAAGAAACGTCAAATAGGTTGTCCACTCCGCCATAGAGTTCGATGGGCTGATTGAATAGTCTGCCTCTATAACCAGCCCTCAGGTTGACCAAATTATAAGCTCTGGAAAAGAATGTATTCGCATCGTTCAATGGAATTGGGTCGGAATAGTGGTAGGTAAGGTTTAAATAGGCCCCTCCCTTTAACCTTAGGTCCGTTTGAATATTCAACACATGCGGTGCCGTGCCGGGCAATGCCATACCAGAAAAATCATCTCCATCATCGATATAGTTTTCGAATTGAAAGTCATGATAGGTATAAGCAAGAGAAGTGCTGAAGCCTTGAATAGCACCAGTGGGTGAACTCAGCCAGTCCATTCTCGTTGATAGTTCCAGCCCCTTTTGGCTCGTTTCCCCAGCGTTTCTAAATAAGACCACTCCCTGACCATCTGTGAAAGTGGTAATAGCATCACTTAGCTGAAAGTAGAAAAGCGCCAGGTCAAAAGAAAGCCTCTTTTGAGCAGCAGAACCCCGAAAATTCAGTTCGTAGTTGGTACCAGTTTCTGCCTGCAGACCAAGGTTAATACTGCCTTCATTGGTTCTCACCTCTGTAGTAGTAGGCGGGGAAAACCCCTTCATTACACTGAAATGAACAGAATAGTCTGAACTCAATTGTTGAGAAATGGCTACCCTTGGAGACCAAACGCCATCAAACTCCTTCACGAATCGCTGTGGTGCATTGTTGATCCTGTCAATGGTTCGATTGATGTCATACTCCAGGGCATTCTGGCTTAGGCCGAATGTCAAGCTGGTCTTATCGCTCAATTGATAATCCAGGTTCGCGAAGAAAAGTCGTTGATCAATTTCAATTTCATCCGCAAAGCGAATCGTATCGGCTTCACCATCTACATTGCCGAAGTTCTTACCATCAAAGAATGACTTCTGATATTCTAAACCATAAGATAGGTTGAGAGGCTTTCCTCCCAAGCTAAACTCATTTTCAAACTCTGACCTCAGACTAAAAATCTGTTGATTGTCTGATTTATAGTCCAGGATAAAGGGGTTTTCAAAGTCGCTTGTGCTTAACCCCAGGTTGGTCTTGTTAGACCAACTTTCGTTGATCTGATATTCTTGGCCAATTGTAAACAGAAAAAATTCATTCGCAATGGAAGCGTTGCGCTCAATGCTTCGAGGCCTGGACTGACGAGGGTTTTCAGCACGCTGATCAGGGTTCAGCCCACCAGGAATTTCATAGAATAGGTCTGAATATAAGACGGAACCGGTAATGGTTCTTTTCTTGCTAGGAAAAAATAGGCCATCGAGTTCAATGGTCGTTCTATCCAAGGCATTATGTTCTCTATAGCCATCAGATTGCTGACTCGACCATTTCAAGGTCAGGCTGCTGTTTTCGTTGAGCACATTATGACTTCCACTAATCTTCTGTGCCCCAAACGACCCAAATGATGTACTCAAAAGTGAAGCATTCGATAGTGTTGATAAGTCAGTACTCTGAATCTTCATGACCCCTCCATTTCCTGCACCAAAGGCACTGGCCGAAGGCCCCTTCACAATTTCCAGCTTCGCTGTGTTGTTAACATCCAGAAGGTTAAGAAAGGTATTACCCCCCGGCTCCGTAAAAGGGATTCCGTTCCAATATACTTTCACATTTCTAACTCCAAATGGAGAGCGAATAGAACTCCCTCGAATGGATACCCTATAACTACCGCCTGCCCTCTGTTCAAACCTGATTCCCGGTACCGTATTCACAGCATTGACCAGGCTAGATTCATCGAAGCGATTCAAGGTACCAGGAGCAATTGTGGATATGGCTCCCGCCTGACGACTTAGGGATCTTTTGCCAGAAAAACCCTCTACAACTGTCTCGCTCAGCACCCTGTTTGAGGTACGAAGAATTAAAACTTCTCTCTGATTAGGCCTTATGGTTACAGACTGTCCTTCATAGCCCACGAAGGAAACCCAGGCCAATTTGGGTTCTGTCACCTGAAGGTCAAACTTTCCATTCGAATCAGACACGTACCCGACAGAATCATCTAGCAGTAATAAGTTTGCTCCTTCCAGTGGCTCAAAAGATTCATTTTTTACAAGCACCTCCTGACCATGCAGTAATGTCGGTATGACCGAGTATAGCAGGAGGGCAATTAAAAGACAGCGTTTTTTCAAGAGTTCGTGCATAAAATTCGGGCGCTAATATCGTTGATTCAGGCGCTAAACAAAGTTCTTGATTATATTAATGGCAATGGACCCAATGTATAGGCGTGTCAAAATATTTAAAAGTAAGGCGGCCATGGAGCAGGTATTCGTAGAAAGGGCGATTAGGGTTTTAAGAATCGGGGAAGAAAAACTCTGTTTGGCCAAGTCAAAAGGCAACTTTTATGCCTTTGAAGCCCTATGCCCTCATCAGAAACAACCTTTGTCAGAGGGCAATCTCAATGCCTTTGAAGAAATTATTTGTCCCTTGCATTTCTATCGGTTCAATATGAAAACAGGTCAGGAAGCGAACCGGCTCTGTCAAGACCTAAAGACATTTCCGCTTGAGATTGAGGCTGAAGGTGTCTATGTAAGGATCTATTGAAGTTTTTATATTCCTCCAGATTGCATAATTTACCAGCTTAGTGACCAAAGCTACGTACATTCTAAACCCTGTCGAGCCCAGTGCGCGGATCGTCTCAATGGATATATTGAGGGGGGTAGCCGTATTAGGTATTTTGGTCATGAATATTCAGAGCTTCGCCATGCCTTATGTGGCTTATAGCAACCCCACTGCTTATGAGAATTTATCGGGCAATGATCTTTGGGTTTGGTTGATGAGTCATGTTTTTGCCGACCAAAAGTTCATGGCGATCTTCTCCATGATGTTCGGTGCCAGCATCGTAATGCTTTCTCAAAAAGCTAGAAAGGAACATATGCGTTCCACGGATTTGCAAAACAGACGTTTTGTCTTTTTAGCCATTTTCGGTTTAATACATGCTTATCTTATCTGGTATGGCGACATCTTATTTGTATATGCCATTTGTGCCTTTTTCATGTTTATGTTCCGCAGTAAGAAATCAGGGGTACAGATGAAAGCGGGTGTAATTCTGTTAATCATAGGGTCTGCGATCAGCCTCATTATAGGATATACAACTCCATTATGGGAGCCCGGTGAATATGAAACCGCCCAAGTAGAAACTTGGACACCTGAACCGAGTACGATTTCTGAAGAAGTCGAGTATGCTCGGGGTACCTGGGAGCGTCAAATTCTGTATCGGGCACCACAAGCTTTTAAAATGCAGACCACCGTTTTCATTTTCGAGACTTTTTGGAAGGTAGCCGGACTAATGCTCATCGGTATGGCACTTTACAAGAGACGCGTATTCAAGGGAAAGCAAAGCACCAAATATTACAGCAAAATGATCGGTTATGGGCTGGGGTTGGGCCTTCCTCTGGTCGTAATCGGTACAATGTTGGACTTCAATTATGAATGGGATTTCAGAATGAGTTTCTTTTTCTTCTCCCAATTCAATTATTGGGGCTCTATTTTGGTTGCCTTAGGCTATGTTGGTGTCGTAATGCTCGTGACCAAAACTTCTACCCGAAGTTTTATCGCCAAACGATTGGCCAATGTGGGTCGAATGGCCCTGAGTACCTACTTGATGCAGTCAATCATTTGTAGTTTCTTATTCTATGGCCATGGGCTCGCCCTTTTCGGAGATCTTGACCGATCTTTCCAATTGGTCGTTGCCTTAGCCATTATGGTCTTTAACATAGCCTTTGCCAGCATCTGGCTTAGCTATTTCAAGTATGGTCCTTTTGAATGGCTATGGCGATCTCTAACCTATGGTAAAATGCAGCCTCTCTACAAAGACTATTAGCTTCCGTAATAATCTGCGTCTATCAGTTCTTCCTGATCATTAGATTTCACGGCAAAGTTAAAGCCCTTGTGTATCGAATAGGCTCCGTATTCACCACTCTTACTCAGTGCCAAAAACCCCACTTGCAGGTCCTTATAATCATTGGGGTACTTTCGAACGATACGTTCTACTGCCTGCTTACATGCTTCATGGGGAGATAATCCCTGCCTCATCAGTTCGACTATCATATGTGCACCGCAAATCTTAATAACAAACTCTCCTAAGCCTGTGGCCGTACAAGCGCCCACCTCATTATCGACATACAGGCCAGCACCTATTATCGGGGAATCCCCAACGCGGCCATGCATCTTCCAAGCAGCACCACTGGTAGTACAGGCGCCTGATAAATTGCCCGAATCATCCAGTGCAACCATGCCGATCGTGTCATGGTTTTCGATGTTAATCTTTGGTTTATAGTCCTGATTCTTCAGCCAGTTTTTCCAAGCCTTTTCAGATTTTTCCGTAAGCAAGTTTTCTTCTTTGAAGCCTTTTTCTACTGCAAACTGTCGGGCTCCTTCACCCACAAGCATGACATGAGGTGTATCATCCATCACCTTTCTGGCCACAGAGATGGGGTTCTTAATGTTCTGGAGAAAAGCTACTGATCCACAGTTCTCGAACTCATCCATAATACAAGCGTCCAGCGTGACTACACCATCTCGATCAGGAAAACCACCAATGCCCACAGTCGCATTATTAGGGTCATCCTCGGTAATTCGAACACCTTTTTCTACAGCGTCTACCGCTCGGCCTTTCTGAGAAAGCACTTCCCAAGCACCAGCGTTGGCCTCCATACCGTGATTCCAGGTAGAAATCACGATCGGCTTTTTAGGTGCTTTTGATGCCTCACAAGCCATACTGCTCAAGCTGGCAGTTGTCACAGCCAAACCACTATAAATAGATGATTTTAAGAATTTTCTTCTGTTGGTCATGTCTTCCTTTTTGACCAAGATATCGAAATCATACGGCTATTGCTCAACCGTTGATCAATGGATTTCATTTTTCCCTCAAACTGAATAACTTCCGCCATGAAAAAATTTTTGATGCTGGCCATCGCCTTGATATTTTTTGCCAGCTGCCAACCCGAATCTCCTAAAGTTATTACCCCACAAATTGTCCCTCAGCCTCAGGCCATGGAATTCAATTTGAAAAAACACTTCAATCTCAACAGTAGACCCATTTTATTGTCTGAGACAGAAGAGGCTGAAGCCGTAATGCTTTTTCTTCATGACTATTTTAAGTCGGTCGGTTGGGCATCAGAACTCCATACTTCCGGCAATGCACAAATCCATTTTAAGGCCAATCCGGAACTGGCGGAAGAAGCCTATTCCCTTACGGTAGACCATGAGGGCGTTACCATTAAGGCCTCCACTTCCAAAGGCTTTTTCTATGGCACACAGTCTTTGATTCAGCTATTGCCCGCAGATAAGCACATTGCCGTGCTTCCATTTATGACCATCAATGATGAGCCTCGTTTTGCCTGGAGAGGCCTCCACCTGGATGTCGGTCGTCATTTCTTTCCTGTAGAGTTTGTGAAAAAGTATCTCGACCTGATGGCTTTCTACAAACTCAATACTTTTCACTGGCACCTAACGGAAGATCAGGGATGGAGAATTGAAATCAAGAAGTATCCAAAATTGACCGAAATCGGGAGTCAACGAAAGGAAACCATGGTAGAGAAAAACTTCAACCCCTTTATAGGAGATGGAAAACCTTATGGCGGCTTCTATACTCAGGATGAGATCCGTGAGGTGGTCGCCTATGCGGCTGAAAGACAGATTACCGTGGTGCCGGAAATCGAAATGCCCGGGCATAGCCTTGCCGCTTTGGCAGCTTATCCCGAGCTGGGTTGTGGCCCTGGCCCTTACGAGGTGGGTACCAAATGGGGCGTTTATGAAGATATTTATTGTCCCAGTGAAAAGACTTTCGAGTTTTTGGAAGATGTGCTGACCGAGGTGATTGACCTATTCCCCGGAGAATACATTCACATTGGAGGCGATGAGGCTCCAAAGGCCGTATGGAAGAAGAGTGCGCTTGCACAACAGGTGATCAGGCGTGAAGGCCTTAAAGACGAATTTGAGTTACAGAGCTATTTCATCAAGCGCATGGAGAGGTTCCTGGTGAGTAAAGGCAAAAAATTGATCGGCTGGGACGAAATCCTAGAAGGAGGACTCGCACCCGAAGCTACTGTCATGTCCTGGCGTGGTGTAGCCGGGGGTATTGAAGCCGCTGAGGCGGGTCATGATGTAGTAATGTCGCCCAATGCTGATATGTACTTTGACCACTACCAAGCTGATCCTGCGACTCAGCCGCTAGCCATTGGCGGGTTCACAACCCTGGAAAGTGTCTATCACTATGAACCTGTCCCTGCCGAACTTGGCGAAGCACATCATAAACATGTGCTCGGTGCCCAAGCTAATGTTTGGACTGAGTACATGAAGACCTCTGATTATGTAGAGTACATGGTATACCCAAGGGCCTTAGCCTTGTCAGAAACTGTTTGGACCCACCCTGAAAACAAAGACTGGGAAGTTTTTCAAAAGAAGATGGGTCACCAATACAGCTTGCTAGATGCCCGAGGCATCAACTATTTTATTGACGTCCCAGAGGGCTTAATAGACGGCCTATCCTTGGACGATGAACAAACCATTAGTTTGAAGACAGGCTTAAAAAAGGCCAAAATCTACTATACTTTAGATGGAACGGAGCCAGATACTGAGGCCAACCTCTATACAGGTCCTTTTACAATCGATTTGTCAAAGGAACCCGTCACTGTAAAAGCCATAGTCATTGGTGCAAATGGAAACTCAAGTGTAGTACGCACTGCTCACTATAAAAAAGCTCAGTTAGTCAGTGATATCCAACCACTCAAAGCCGATGATGGCTTGAGCGCATCATTATTTAAGGGCACCTTTAACAGTGTTGCACAACTCGGTGGCCAGGCGGCTAGTGGTTCTGAAATTGTAAACTCGATTGGCCTGCCGAAAAACATACCTCTCACCTTTGGAATGCAATTTCAAGGAATGATCCAAGTGCCAACGGATGGCATTTACACGTTTTATACACGTTCGGACGATGGCAGCGCACTATGGATACATAACCAAATGGTAGTAGACAATGATGGCCTACATGGTCCACAGGAGGTACAAGGGCAAATTGCATTGAAAGCGGGTTTTCATCCTTTTGAGGTACGTTATTTCGAAGCCGGTGGTGGAGAAACATTACGTGTACTGATCGAGGGGCCTGACATGGAAAAGCAAAGCGTCCCTGCCAGTATGCTCAAACATTGAGAGCACATTTGACCTAACATCGAGGTAACTACTCTTAACGAGTGTTAACACTCGCCTCCACTCGTAACCACAAATGGATGTGGGAGTATAATAGGTAAAACACTGTTTATGAGAGCTCTTATATTAATCCTTTGCCTATGGGTCGGCCATGGGGCAATGGCTAGTGATCCCATTGTTTCTTTGCCATTTGAAATCCACCTGGGTCATGTCTATATCAAAGGGCAAGTTAATGACGGACGCCCAATCAATGTTGTTTTTGATACAGGTGCGGCTGCCAATCTGGCCAGTGAGGCAGTTGCAGATGAAATCGGGCTGACGGTCTCAGGGGAGCAAACCGTATTAGGGGCTTCGGGGCCTGTAACCATTAAGCGTTCGGCTAATAATGACCTGATGCTCGGTGACGGTCTCAAATTGAAGAACCAAACTTTTCTAGTGATGAACCTCGATCACCTTGGCGATGAAGATTATCCGCTGGATGCTGTGATCGGAGCTAATGTATTGAATCGATATACGGTTGAAATGGACTTCGAAAAAGGGTTGATCAACCTTTTCCCTAGAAATGACTTTCCTGCTCCCGAAGGTTATGAAGCGCATAAAATCTCCTTAGTTCCTTTTAACGTCCCGAAGATTGATGGGAGTCTCGTGCTCGAAGATGGAGAAGTGATTACTGGTCCATATCTGGTCGATACAGGGGCAGCTCTGGCATTACGTATCAATTCACCTACGGTAAGAGAAAAGGAATTGGTGGACAAGGTCGCCCCAAACTATAAATATACTTCAAAGGCATTGGGCAATCAGGCCACCGATCATGTGGGGCGCCTGAAGACTTATGAGGTTTTAGGTCAAAAGTTTGATGCTGTACCCATGAGAATGGCAACGGTTCGTAATGGTGTTAGTGGACGAAGTGATATTAATGGCATTTTGGGGCTGGAAATCTTAAAGCGATTTAACACCATCTATGATTACAAAAAACAGGTGATGTATATCAAACGCAACAGCCTGTTTGATCAACCCTATCGCGAAAACAAAAGTGGACTGAAGTTTATAAAAGAGCATGGTAACCTGACCGTAGTCAATGTCATTGCCACTTCAGCGGCAGCCAAGGCCGGAATGAAATTAGGCGACATTATCGTATCAATTGATAGTAAAAAGGGAATGACCCACGATGAATGTGTGGCCTACTTATCTAATGCTAAAGGCACTGTGAAATTGAAAATCATGCGAAATGGTAAGACCCTCGATATCTCTTTAAAGCCCACATCCATGATATAGGTGCCTGCCTTTTTGAGAGGTTCTCAGCACCATGCATCCTTTGTTACAGGCTTTACGTCTTTGATAAGGAGTTTAATTTCAGCATATTAGACTTGGTCAAACCGCCATTAGGCGAATAACTCAAAATTAACCACTATGCTCTATTCCTATTTCCGCACTGCTTTTCGCAGCCTGCTCAAAAACAAAGCCTTCTCTTTTCTTAATATCCTCGGTTTAGCCCTGGGCATGGCCTGTTGTATGGTCATCTTTCAGTATGTAACCTTTGAGAAGAGTTACGATAAGTTTCATTCCAATGGTGATAACCTCTATCGGGTCCAATACAACAGTTACAAAGATGGGGTGACCATTTTCGAATGCGCTGCTGCTGTGCCTGCTGTAGGCAAGGCGATGAAAGAAAACTTTCCAGAGATCGAAGATTATGCTATAGCCTTTCCCGCTGATGGTGTAGTGTCATATGGCGATCTAAATTTTAGAGAAGAAAGAGTACAGCTGGCTACTCCTTCTTGGCTAACCATGTTCGATTGGCAAATGATTCAGGGTGATATCGAAACCGCACTGGACGGACCTAAGAAAATGGTGATTACCGAAGGTACGGCTAGAAAGTACTTTGGTACGGAAGATCCAGTAGGCAAATACCTCAAATGGAGCAATGGTTGGTTTACAGAAGACTATCTAGTAACGGGCGTAGTAAAAGACGTTCCCAACAACTCACACATAAAATTCAGTATTCTGGCTTCTCACTCCACACTCAATGAGATCTCTCAAGGTCAATCTGAAACCTCATGGGGCTGGTATGACCACAATACTTATGTTTCTCTTACCCCCGGAGTAGACCCAAAAGACTTTGACAAGCGATTTGCCGATTACTTATATAGTATAAGAGGAGAGGAATTTGAGCAAAGCGGAAGACTTCAGGAATTCGTTCTTCAGCCCATCAATGATATTCATTTGAAGTCAAACCTACTCCAGGAGTCGGAGCCAGAAGAAAACGGTGATGCACAATCCGTTTATTTCCTCGGTATTCTCGCCATTTTCATCTTGGTGATCGCTTGGGTGAACTATATCAACCTGGCTTCGGCCAAGTCTATGGAGCGTGCCCGTGAAGTGGGTGTTAGAAAAGTATTAGGGGCTTTTAAAGCTCAGTTGATTCGTCAATTTATCGTTGAGTCTATCGTGGTCAATTTCTTAGCGGCCATTGTGTCTCTGGGTATTGTGGCCTTGGTATTACCTTACTTTAACAACCTCACCGGATCGCCACTTTCATTGGCACTTATCTTTAATTCTGGTACCTGGCTGATTGTCCTCTCCGTATTCCTGGGCGGTGCTTTCCTATCAGGATTATACCCGGCATTTGTCCTTTCTTCATTCCGCCCAATTGTAGTGCTTAAAGGCAAACTAAGTACTTCTGGAAAAGGAGCAGTGCTGAGAAAGTCACTGGTTACTTTTCAGTTTTTGGCTTCAGTCTTTCTGATCGCAGGTACCATCATTGTCTATCAGCAAATGGAGTATTTGAAGAATCGGGATCTCGGTTTTCAGATGGAATCCACCTTGGTACTTAAAGGCCCAAGCGTATTGCAGGTAGACTCTTTGTATTCCAATTACCTGGAAGGCTTTAAAAACGAAGTCACCAGCTTAGCGGCCGTCTCCGGATTAAGTACAGCTACGAATGTACCAGGGGATGAAATCTTCTGGACCAATGGTGCTAAAAGGGCAGAAGCACCGAATTCAGACTTTAAGACGATTTACCATGTGGGCATCGACTATGAGTATATTCCCAATTTTGATATTGAGATTCTCCATGGCCGAAACTACAGCCGAGATTTTGCCACCGATGAAAATAGCATTATGCTCAATGAAGCGGCTACCCGGTTTCTGGGTTTCGAAAACCCGGAGGATGCCATTGGACAAAAGGTTACTGACAGCGGTCAAGACAAGGAGGTAGTCGCGGTATTGGACAACTACAATCAGATGTCCTTGAAGACAACGGTAGCCCCAATTCTATATCACCTGCAGCCACAAGGCAGTTCTTTCTATGCTCTCAAACTGCAGACCAATAGCACAGCGCAATTGGCCGATCAAATCAAGGTTTCTTGGGACAAATTCTTCCCGGGTAACCCGATGGACTATTTCTATCTGGACAGCTTCTACAACAGACAATATGCTAAGGAAGATCAGTTTGGAACGGTCTTTAGTATCTTCTCTATTCTGGCCATCATCGTTTCTTGCCTGGGTCTCTTTGGGCTATCGGCTTTCAGTGCCTTACAACGTACCAAGGAAATTGGCGTTCGTAAAGTGTTGGGTGCATCTGTGCCTAATATCCTGATGCTGCTCTCCAGAGAGTACTTGCTGTTAATCTTGTTGGCAGTAGTTATCGGTACTCCTTTAACTTACTTAGTAATGGACGGGTGGTTGAACAACTTTGCTTACCGAACGGATATCAGCGCTTTGGTTTTTGTAATCTCTGCTGTTACAGTGCTTTCCGTGGCCCTTTTGACGGTGAGCTATCAAACCATCAAGAGTGCCAGGATGAACCCATCGAATACTTTGAGGTATGAGTGATTCTTCCTACGGTAAACCTTCGGAAGACAAGGTGATTGGGTGATGAGGTGAAAAGTAAAGAAATCATTGACCTGGAAAATTTACTTGGGACGTTATTCGGGAATTTTTCTTCCTAAATTCATGATGGAATAAAAATATCCGGAATCTATACCGTTAACAAGCTATGAACCTTATCGGAAACATCATATGGATCGTATTTGGCGGCTGGATGATTGCCCTGGAGTATGTCATTGGGGGGATTGCCCTCTGCCTGACCATTGTGGGTATTCCTTTCGGTATTCAGTGCTTTAAGCTGGCGATTCTCGGCTTTGCACCTTTTGGTCAGCAGATAGAACCGGGCAGGACCTTAAGTGGTTGTCTGTCACTTCCACTCAATATTATCTGGTTACTCTTCGGTGGTTTTTGGGTATTTCTTACCCATCTGATCTGGGGGTTGCTCTTTACCATTACCATTATCGGGGTTCCTTTCGGTGCCCAACACTTTAAACTGGCCGGCCTGGCTTTCGCTCCTTTTGGGAGGGGGATCTGAGATAAGACCTTCAAAGCATTTCCAGATATGAAATTATTCCATCAAGGGATCCAAGACGGCCGATTGAGAAGGAGGGTTGAAGTCAAAGCCCAACAGTCATATGCGATTTTTGAAGAACCTCTCTATTTCTTCCTCAGGTTCAATTCTGTCATACCAATCCTGTCTTACCTCTCGAGCTTTTAAGTCTTTTCTTATCCTCAGAAGCAAGTCCTTAAAATCACTATTTTGAGAGGCAAGGTTATTTATAAATGACCAATCTAGTGCTTCTCTTTCCTCCGAATAGTTAAAGAAGTCCGTGGCATTTATTTGCTCCAAATCCAGAAGTATTACTCCCAAACCAAAAGATTCGGACAGTCGACCCAATTCAACCATAAATTCTGCATCTTGCTGAATATTTGCTGTAACTAGGTACCCTTCATGAGCCCATGAAGAGTTAGATACAGCCTGAAAAAAGCTTTCACGTAGATTACCAAAGTTAAGTTGAAGCTTGAGTTCGAAAGACAACAATCGCACAGGTGGCTCACCTAAAGTTTCGCTCAAATCATAAGTTGCTTCTTCCCATTCCAAACCAGGGAAAGAGACTCCCACAACGTCCGGATGTGTCCATTGCATGTATTTTTTCTTACTAGAGCGAGCGTGATTGATGGTTTTACAATATCCACCATAATGATAGTGAACGAAGGCTACTAATGCCTTATGAAGATCTGCTTCTTTATAAGTCAACTTTTGATCTACATAGTCTTTGATCGAATCCAACTTACCTAAAGCTGATTCTGGAGTAATTCCTTCCAAATAGAACTTCTTAGGTCTAGAGCCTGATGCTCGAATTGGACCTCGATTATGATCTTTTACTACTGTGTATAATTGGGCACTCAAGCTATAATCTGGAGTAGCTCCTGTCGACCCAAGATCAACAGTATAGCCTTTTTCAACAGCATATTCCCAAATACCGCCTGAAGTCATGGGGATCAAGGTTTCCTTTAATACTTTCTCTGCGAGCTCTAGAAATGTCATGTCTTTAGACTTAAAACCAATTATTGATACAAAAATAGATCTTATCAATATAGGTCAACTATATCATTGATACAATCAATTTTATATGAGCGATTGTTACATTTCCGTGGACTCTAATCGCAACTTCCATCTTCGCCAATCAGGCATAATCGCCTCTAAGAGATGGTAGAACTGTTTATCATGATTTCGTTTTACTAAATGGCAGAGTTCATGGATAACAATGTATTCTATGCATTTAGTCGGTGCCTTTATGATCTCCGGGTTTAGTGTAATCTTACCAGAAGGAGAGCAACTTCCCCATCTTGCTTTCATTCGATTGACCTGGAAGCGTGGCTTTTCTAAATCAAACTTTTTGAATAGAAGAAGAGAATTTTCCAATGTTCGATCGAATATTCGTATGGCATGTGATTTGTACCATGCCGCGAGTAGATTCCTGATCCGATCGGTGTCTTTCATTCCTTCTTTCAAAGACACAATTAGTTTCCCAGCTACCAGCTTCACGGATTCTGTCTCGCAATGCTTGATTGCTAGGATATATTTACGTCCAAGATATAAGTGTGATTCGCCAGGGACATACTCTTTCTTAGGCATTCTGGGTAAAAACTGATCAAAGAAATTACGCTGTTTGACAATCCAAGCAGCACGTTTTAGTACGCGTGACTTGATTTCCTCTATGGTTATTTGAGGTGGGGCAAGAACATTGATGGACAAATCTGGATGAACTTCAATGGCCAGCGTTTTTCGGTCCTTACGTTCAACTTCAAAGGTGAGTAACAGAGAGCCATATTCAACTTCTGCAGGCATTAGTAATTATTCTTTGCAACGGTTAAGCAGGCCTTCAATATTTCATCTATTTCATCAAAATTTATTTCTATACCCAAGGTTTTTCGGTGCTCCATGAGATAGTCTTCGATGGCATTCTCCATTTGATTCTGAATATCGGTATTCCGCTTCCAGTCTCTTATAGTCAATTTCTCAACAATCTCCTGAATCCTCATTCCCGCGAGTGCCAAAGACTCGCTTGACTTTTTGAGTGCGGTTTCACCATGAGATTGTTTCAAGATTTCATAGAGTTTATTGAAAAATGCACGCGCTTTAACATTGTCCGCCACCATAGCAGGAATATCCTCCTGTATTCCTTTTTCAAATTTATCTCTGGTTTTTAGAACCCTTTCTAGGTATTCTTTTTCATCGATCCGTCCTTCTTTGAAGGCTTTAATCGTGTCTTCTAGCAGTTCGGAAAACTTCTTGTAATAAGCTTCGTCTTTCTCAAGGTTTTCAGTGATCACCCGTTTCATTCGGTTGGCTATCATGTCCGCCTTAGAAGCTGGTGTTTTTCCATATTGCTCCAAGGCTTCTTCCACTTTAGCCTTTTCGAAAATGTTTACCTCGCCAATAAGTTGTTCAACCTCATCCGCGCTGACATAGATGTCCATAAGCTTTCGAACCTTTGGTTCATATTCTTTATTGTCGACCACTTCGGCATAGCGCATCTGAACCGAGCTTCTCATTGACTTGAAGTATTTCAAGGCCCACAGAAAGTGACTGATTTGATCTTCATTAAATTCTTCATAAAAGCTTTCTGAGGCCAAGGCGACCTGGAGTATTCTAAAGTAAGCTAAAACTTTCTCGTGGAAAGAATCTCGAAGGTTCTTTTGATCCAGGTGTCTTTCCATGGCTTCCAGATCATTACGATCTACCCCTTTGAATAAGTCCCAAATGTACTCCAAATAATGGGGCACCTCCCTTACTTGCTCACGAATGTCTTTCACCGCTGATTTCAAATCTTCTGTATCAAAATCTTCTAATGCGCTGTAGGCTGTTAATGCTTCATCCAGTTTTCCTAAGAGCCCTACATAGTCCATCACATAACCAAAGTCCTTTCCATCAAATAGCCTGTTGACTCGAGCGATGGCCTGAAGTAGGTTGTGAGCCATCAATGGTTTCGCTAGGTACAGGACAGTATTTCTTGGTGCATCAAATCCGGTGAGGAGCTTACTCACTACGATGATCAGTTCTACTTCATCACCTTCTTCATTGAAGCGTTCGATAACTTTAGATTCATAAGTTTCCTGATCACCATACTCTGCCACGATTTGCTGCCAATACTGTTTTGATTCAGCATTTGCTTCTTTCCATACATCATCATAATCCGATCGGCTATCAGGTGGAGTAAACACCACTCGGGTGTTGATCTTTAATTTTGGGTCGGTCTGCTCTTCAAAATACTTTTGATAGCGGACGGCAGCATTAATTCTTGGTACTGCTAATTGTGCCTTAAGTCCCGTTCCTTTAAAATGCTTTGTATAGTGTTCTGAGATATCGAAGGCAATTTCCTCTATTACCTGTTCTGACTCATAGATTTTGGAAATACGTGCGTATTTCTTTTTGAGATCTTTGGCCGCATCTTCTGAAAGTGATGCCGACAAACGCTCAAATCCTTTATCGATCTGCTTCTTATTAACGGTGAGTTTTGGTGCTCTTCCTTCATAGAGCAAGGGCAAAACAGCCTTGTCTTTCACTGCCCGATCCATGGTGTATTCATCAATGAATCCGCCAAATTTGCCAGCTGTACTCTTCTCCTCACTCAGAAGTGGGGTACCCGTAAAGCCGATATAGCAGGCATTGGGCATGATGCGTCTCATCTGCACATGGGCAGAACCATATTGACTACGATGACTTTCATCTACCAATACAAAGAGGTTTTCAGAGGTATCTTTAAAATCGCCTCGCTTGGCACCCTTCCTGAATTTGTCCAGAATAGTGGTAATATTCTCAACTCCTTTGTCTTTGAGCAGTTCGATGAGGTGGTTACCCGTCCGGGCCTTCTCCACATTTTTCTGACAATTGAGAAAGGTCTTGTAAATCTGTTTATCAAGACTTATCCGATCGGTGACCACCACTACTCTTGGGTTTTCAATGCCCTTCTGTAAGGCAATGGCCTTAGAAAGCATTACCATGGTTAGTGATTTACCACTGCCTTGTGTATGGTAAATGACCCCACCTTTTCGCTTGCCTTGTTGGTCTTTTTGAAGAATCGTTTGGAGTGTCTTCTGCACAGCAAAGTATTGCTGGTAGCGAGCAATCTTCTTTACCGGCCTGTCAAATACAATAAACTTATAGACCAATTCCATCAGACGGGTAGGCTTACACAGCGATACCAAGGCCTGATCTTGCTGTGTACCCAAGCGATGCTCCGGTTTGGTATCAAAGGCGTTTGATTTTAGAATTTGCTCAGTCTCTTTAAGGTTATCTTCTTGCCAAATGCCCCAAAAATCTTTCTTGACACCTACCGTGGAATACTTTACCCCATTAGGTTGTACCGCCATCAATACCTGAGCATAATGAAAGAGCCTTGGTATGCCTTCCTCTTTACGTTGGTTGCGTACGGACTGACTGATGGCTTCATCTAGCGGATCTTTTTTATCCCTGCGCTTGTTCTCGATGATGGTAAATGGTATGCCATTGACGAAAAGCACAATATCCGGCCTGCGGTTTTCATTGGGTCCTGTGACTCTGAACTCCTCAGTGACATGGTATACATTATTGTCCAGGTTTTCCCAGTCGATATAGCGAAAAGAGTAAGCCTTTTGGTCTCCCTGAATGGTCTCGTTGAAGCTTTTGCCCATGGTGAGCAAATCATAGACTTCCTCGTTAGTTTGAACCAGTCCGATATCCGATATATTCTTGAGTGTATTGAGTGCTTGCTGAATGGTGGAAGCTGAAAACTGGTATTCGCGACCTTTGTACTCAAAGCTATTGAGCTTTTCTAGTTGTTCTTTGAGAATGCCTTCCAGAATGACATTGGAGAGGAGCTCTTCTCTTTCAGCCTCAGCTCGCTCTGGATCAATATAAATCCAGCCCAGCTTTTGTAGCAGATTTAAGGCAGGCTTTTGAGAGTCATGCCATTCGCTATAGGTGTTGAGAGTATCCAGTATTTCTTATTTAACTATGTAGTATTCTTATATTTCCATCTGTACTATTGCTTTCTTTAGCATCATTTCCATCTGCATCATCAACAGTAGCATTTGTAACAGTTTGTTACAAATAGTAACAATTACATCTATTATACGTATATTTGTATAGTCATTACCCAAAGGGTAAAGGACCTGGTTGCCCGCAGACCCGTAAATGCGGACCACATTCATCGAAATGTGGTTTTTCTTTTTATAGCCCTCTGTATTCATAATATCTTCTTCTAATACCGGGTGCTGCGTCAGCATCTACAACAAAACCTGTGACTACCAGTGTATCATTGCCAATAGGTTTAACTACAACCATATGATTTCCTTCTTCATACCAGTAGTGTTGTTTTAAAACCCCTTTATCATCTTCATCTTCAAAAAACCTTACTCTTAGATCATTTCTTTGCAAGAGGATGGGTTTGATCCAATGAATTCTGTTGGCTCGATGACGATCAAATTGTCTTCGACCTTTTAAATGACTTTTTCTGGTAATCAAATGCACAAAGGTCTCGGCCTCTCCCTGAAATTCCCGATTCCAGGAAGGGTTGGTGATCACTTTGACATTGCTGCCGTCAATATCAAATGGATTATCAATAAAGTCCTCCTCGAAAATTCTACGCATCTCATTCAGTTGCTCATCTGAAGGATTATCAAAAGGCAAGTCATCAAAAAGGTCGTCCAAATCATCAAGCTCGATCATTCTGACGATTTTTGCTGATGATCAAAAATGTTGAATTTCTTTTCCCAAGGCTCAGTTCCTTCATTGAGTAGGTAACCCGATTTTGCCTCGACATATTCTACAATTGCTTTTTTTACTTCCGAGGTACCTTCCTTTTTGTGCTCCTCTCGAGATTTATAGGTAATCGCACCGATGAAAAGATCGGCCAATTGCAGGAACTCATTCTCGTGTGAATGGATATGCTGAAAATGAATAAAAGGAGAATTACCGTCATTCTTTTCCTCAAATGAAGCGCGGATTTTTTTTAGTTTATCGCGACCACGCGTGTCCTTTACATCCAGATAGACTCTATACTGATTCTCGGAACTGTTGGTACTAGAAGAAAGCAGGTAATCCACCAACTTATAGTAGAAATTGTCGTGTTCGCCCCTTTGAAGATCAGCGGGTGTGAGCTTGTCTTTGTATTTGACCAGAATAGCCCTGAAGTAAAGGTCCTTTTCAAAAAATAGATCAATCAGTGCTTTGTAGAGGGGAAGTCGTGAGCCTGAGAGCTTACTCCATTTGATCTCCGTGGGAGACTTATGCTCTAGCTTAAGTTTCTGAATAGCCTCCTTAAGGTTCGAGTATTGCGCCTGCTCTACTTTGATATAACCAATGCACATTACCGGCAGGCCATCATGAGAAAGGTGGCAGCTTTCATCGATATAGAGGTTGTAAGTCTTCATTTAATAATTTTCCTCCTTTCTCTTTTTTACAACAGCATCCAAAAAAGCCTTCAACCAGTGCTCGATAAGCTTTTGCGATGTGCGAAAATTCCGACCATTGCCTTTGTCTGACCATCCATTTTGGTCAATTCCATTTATATCAAATTGAAGTCTGTCCTCATCAAGAACTCGTGGTCGGTGGGCTGGATCAAAATAACCTCTACCTATAACCCCTTTGAATAAGGCAACTCTCAAATACGCACCATTCAGAGAGTTTCCATATTGTAGATACCACTGAACACTAAGAGTCATTCCATAACTAATGAGGTTAAAACTGTCTTGTTTATTTTTCTCATGGGTAATATGCCATCCATCCACAGACTTTATCAATTTTTCAACTTGTTCTATGACATGACTATTGATCCACTCCAGCTCTCCTTTTGCCAGAGTCAGGCCATCATAGCTATCTAGTAGGCGCTTTCTTCCGAGTTCTCCTTCTACGCCATCCTTGGCCTTTTTCACATAATCCACAAAAGTCTCATGCTTGACCTCGCCTCCGTATTGTTGAACCCTTGCCTCTAAAACAGTGGCTACTCCATCAATACCCCAGCGTTCTATTGAGATCCAGATTTGTGTTTTAGGTAACCACTTGGGAACTGGGTCATTACTGTCCATGGGGATGAAATAAACAAACTCATAACCTTCCTCAAACGCTCTATTTCGAATAGCCGTCTCTTCGATCCTTGTCCATGGTGTCGAACCCCATTTGCCTCTATGAAATACGGCCACAGTCCGTGCTTCTTCAGCAAACACCTTGTTGAACTCTTTCTCTCCATCCTGGCCTGCTAGACGTTCCTGTTGTTTACTATACAGAAAGCAATTCACCCGACCTTCGAGCATTTGGTAGAGTTGTGTTACGAACTCTTCGTCTTCGAATACAAAGGAAAAAGCGATATCGTACTTGTAATCACTCAAATCGCTTTATCAATTTTCACTCTCACGGCTCCGGTTAGAAGCTTTTGCATCAGCCCTTTCTTTTGCTCTTTGAGTTGCAGCGACTCTCGTTGAAGGCTCTCAATTTCCATTTCAATCGTTGACAAAACAGCGGCAATTTTCTTTTGCTCAACTAATTCTGGCTTTATGAAAGGGAGCTTTTTTAAATCCCCCAATCCGATTCTTTGCCTTGTTGACCCAGTACTATTACGAATTGCTAACCGTCTGAAAAGAGAGTAATTGATAAAAAATAAGACAAAGTTAGTGTCAAAGTCATGAGAGTCCGGAACAAGTCGAATGCCATC
Organism: Roseivirga sp.; assembly: GCA_965230105.1. Taxonomy (GTDB): domain Bacteria; phylum Bacteroidota; class Bacteroidia; order Cytophagales; family Cyclobacteriaceae; genus Roseivirga. The sequence goes on from CBDDKG010000022.1 coordinate 199,972, forward strand.
GGAAGCCATGAGGAACCTTTTCTCTGTTTCTGGAATAAGGCATGCCCTGGCCACGGGATCACCCATTTTGGACATTATTATTTCTCCTGGAAAGATATTGCAAGCTAGAAGAGAGTCAGCTTTTTTTTCCGAGGTGTAGATTTTGTAGTCATCAACAAACTTGCCGTCACCAAGATTTTGTAATTGTAGGATTCGGATTCCTCTTGAAGTGTAGTCAGAAGACTTCAAATCGGATCCAAATGGTCCACCTGTCAAACTCCATTTTACCTTTTTATTTGGAACTTGACTTAGAGAGATCAGGTCCCAATCCTTGGGAATCTCTCCCAGCTTGGTGGTTTTGATCTTGTCGGACTTTATAAATTCCGCAAAACGCTTTTTGCCGGTAAGCAATTGCTGCATCAGGCCTTTTTTAAGGGATTGCTTTTGAGCAATCAGCTCTTCTATCTTGGCAATGCCGGTATCCCAGATGCTCAGTATCTCGGCTATTTTTTGTTGTTCGGGGAGTGGGGGTAATTTTATCTCTAACGACTGAAATTCTGACTTGTTAATTAGTGGTACTGCTTGTTCAGCTGCTAATCGTTTAATCTTGGCCGCAAGAGAATTTAACTCATAGTAAAGAAAATCACTATCATGAAGCTCACCTGGAAAAATAGAGTTGATCTGCTGATTTGTGGTTAGCTCTGAGGCAGCAATCGCTGTTTTACCAATGGTCGAGCCTATGCACGTGAACAAAATACTGCCCTTCGGAATTTTCCTCGAACTTGTAAACCCATAGAATGAGAGTTTTTTCGCACTATCATCAGCATATTTATGCTCGCCAAGATCAACCGGACTGACAAAGAGATATTCTTGTCCATATAATGTGTGATCGTTAGTCGAAGGAGTACTACCTGTTACGACCTTTGACAAAGTCTTTATCTTCACAACCTTCCAACCCTCAGGAATCCAGCCCAGTTTGGTGTGCTTGTAGCCGGGTTTGTTGTGGATTGTGTTGTCTGATATGGTTGAGGCTAAACTCATATGGTGATAATCAACTGAGGTAGTTGATTGTATCTGTTTTGGTTTATTGTTTGTCTAATTTATCTAATCTGTAGCCTATCTGCTCTGTCAAGTAATTTGCCATACTCTTACTCATTGCTTTGACTTCGTCTTCAGTGGGAAATTGATGATACAAGGCATCTTTGTACTCCTCTGTTGTGTTAGCGTGCCTGATATTATAGCTGTAATCACTGAATTCTATCACAAACGAAGATGAAACCTGGAATGGCCTTGTGCCAGCCTTCTTAAAACCCTTGAGTGAATAAGAGATTTCAATCTTTTGTGGATTCAACTCGTGAGCATCTTCTAATACTTTAATCAGGTGGAGGTTTTGAATGTCTTGGTAAAACTTACCACTGCCATTAAAATAGAATAAAAACTCATACGTCTGAAAATACTTTTTGAGCGGGTTAATATGATTGTCTGTAAGCTTAGCTAAGGGCAGTAACACGTCATCTACCATAGCATGAATAAGTGCTTCTGATTTTTCTATCTTGATTTCATCCTTGTCAAGGTTTTCAATGCGATTTTCAAGTAGCAATAAGCGTTTGTCAAGGTCGTCTGGTTCTTCCAAAGATTCTCCCTTGGATGCTTTAAGTGTTAATTCCAAAGAAGAAATCAGTTGATTTCCTATGTAAATTATGAAGGCTTCTTGATTTCCAGCATCAGCTTCACGAAGTGCTGCTAGATATTCCTCTTTTTTATCCGATTTGATGACGACTGGAGGAAAGCCAGCACCGAGCAAGTTGTAGTTCATCAGTAACCTTGCCATACGACCATTGCCATCATCAAATGGATGAATACCAATAAAACGATGGTGGAGTATAGCAGCACGGATAAATTGGGCTGTACCCGGGTAACCCTTTTCACCTTCATTAAACCAATCTACAAGTTCGGTCATCTTGGCTGGTGTCTCTTCAGGTGCAGCAAAATGGAAAGTTTCACCTGTAATGGTGGTAACATGGTTTGGGAGTGATTTATATTCTCCAATCTTTATCCTCTTGGTAGTTGATTGCCCATGAGGCGTTACGGCATTAACGACAAAGGGGTCCTTTAAGAGAATTTGATGAAGCTCCTTAATAAAACGTTCGTTAAGAGGCTCATTTTTAGGAGCAATTTCCTCAACATATTTAACCGCATCAAAGTGGTTTTGCATTTCCTTATACTCACTCATGGGTTTTCCTCCTGTTGGTACATCGTGAAGCATGAGCTGCTCAGTTTCTCCAATCGTGAGTTTGTTGCCCTCCATATGCGTAGAATGAAAATTCCATTCCAGGCGGAACTTTTGATCCAGGCGCACTTTTGCCTCTTCAGAAATCCCTTTTTCCATGATAATCTCTTGAAGAGATGTGATTCGGTCGATGACTTGTTTGAGTTCCATATATAAATCCTAGAATCCCAACTCTTTTAAATAGTCATCCATTTTTGTACGAACTTCCACCAGCTCTTCTTCCAGGCGTGCTATTTCCTTTTTAGTCGCTTCTATATCCACCGGCTCCTCCTCCTCAAATGTGTCTACATAGCGTGGGATATTGAGGTTGTAGTCATTCTCTGTTATTTCGTCTACCTTGGCACGATAGGCATACTTATCCACTGGATTAAAGGCCTGGTAGGTCTCTACCACTTTGTTGATATCCTCTTCGCGTAACTTGTTTTGTCGTTTGCCTTCCTGATATTCTTTACTGGCATCTATAAAAAGCACATCCGTTTGGCTGCCTTTTGCCTTATTAAAGATTAATATAGCTGCAGGAATACCCGTACCAAAGAAGAGGTTAGATGGCAGGCCTATTACTGCTTCCAGCAAGTTTTCCTGAATAAGCTTCTGTCGAATCTTTCCTTCTGCACTTCCACGAAACAGCACCCCGTGTGGGACGATCACACCCACACGACCTGTCGGCAGACAGGTATCGATCATATGGAGAATAAAAGCAAAGTCACCCTTGCTTCTTGGAGGTATGCCTCTTAAGAACCTTTTGAAACGATCTGATTCCGCATTTTCATGCCCCCACTTGTCCAATGAGAAAGGGGGGTTGGCTACCACAATATCAAACTTCATCAGACTATCTCCTTCCAATAGCAGAGGATTGTTAATCGTATCACCCCATTCTATATCTGCAGCATCCATACTATGCAGAAACATATTTAGTTTACCCAAACCCCAGGTGTCTCCATTACTTTCCTGACCATAGAGAGAGAAGTCATTAGAAGGGTTTCCTTCTTCATCTTTCACTTCTTGCGCTACTGTAATTAATAAAGAGCCAGAACCGCAAGTCGGATCACAAATTCGGTTGGAAGGCTCTGGTGCCATTAACTTTGCCAACAGAATGGACACTTCCTGAGGGGTATAAAACTCACCTCCCTTTTTACCAGCACCTGAGGCAAACTTTTCAATAAGGTACATATAGGCATTACCTATAATATCTTCACTCTTGCCGATAACACTGGGGCTGAAATCAAGTACCGGATTGGCAAAGTCAGCGATCAGGTTTTTTAATCTTCGATTACGCTCTTTGGTCTGGCCCAACTTATCCGAATTGAAGCTGATGTTGCGAAAGACCCCTTCGAGCTTGCTTAGATTTTCGTTTTCAATACGTGCAGTAATCTTATCAATAATACCTCCAATATCTACATGATTACGGTGCTCATAGATAAAGTCAAATGTGCAGTTTTCAGGAAGAACAAATCGCTCCCTTCGCATTTTACGGTCAATCAATTCAGTGTCGCTACCGTATTGTCGTTCGTACTCTTCAAGGTGATCTTTCCAGGTATCGCTAAGATACTTAAGGAACATAAAGACTAGAATATAGTTCTTGTACTCTGCCGAATCAAAGGCTCCTCGGAAAGTATCGCAGGCAGACCAAAGGGTAGTATTGATTTTTGATTGTAATGGACTTTGACTCATCTCTTAAATTTTCTCTATTTCAGATTCATATTCTTTTTTCAACTCCTTTGCAGAGCGCTTAATTAGGTCGACTGAGATCTGCTGGAAATCAAGGTTGTGATTAATCGCCTCAATTCTAATATTGATTTCGTCCTCCAAACTTGCTAAGACCAAGTAACGAGATTTGATTGCAGGGTTTTCGTAACCCAATGGGCCATTTTTGGGGTCATGAAAGGCCAAGACTTTTGACTTGTCATCAGCCTCATCTTGCTTAATCTCTGCTCGTTTTAAGGCAATGGCGTCTTTGATTTCACTGATTTCCTTTTGAACTAAAGCCCTATCTTTTTCATCAATCATTTTTCTTCTGTTAAGGTCAGTAGCTGTTCTGATATAATTTCTTGCCTTCTTTTCTGAATAAGGCTGACTAAATCCTTCTCGCGCTTTTGCAAGTTGGCAATAAGCATGATTGATCGTTGCTTCTCTAAAGAAGGGATCTCTAAAGGTATGTTTTCAACCGCACTTCGATTCACGTTGAGCGTAGAAGTTCCTGTCTTATGATCTGCCAGATATTTTTGTACTCTTTCCTGGTTAATATACCAAGCTAAGTAAAACGGATTGATTAAATCCGTTTTAGGCCTTAATACAAAAAATGCTGAGGATGATATCGCAGGATACATAGAGTCTTGATAAACACTGGCATAATTATTTGCTCCTTTTGATAGGAAAAGGACATCTCCATTCTTCAGTAGATATTTGGATTTGATTGATTCCTTATCAATTTTCGATAACGTATTTCCAATACCTGAATAGTCATCAACAAGGTCTTTCATTTGAATAACATAAAGGTCTCCATTCGCCTGATCCACGATCTTGCTTCGGAAAGAATACCCTAAGAAAATCTCATGACAGACCCCATTCATTGGGCGCAATATAAATAAAATTATTGCGTAATGGCGTTGGTGTATACAATAATTTGGGCGTGCTGAATTATTTTACAAGCTTTACCTATTGGGCTTAGTCCCCACCAACAACTCTCGAATATCTACATCGAGTTGTTCGGCAATGCGGGAAAGCATATCTACGCGGGGTTGCATTTCGTTGGTACACCACTTAGAGACAGTGGTTTTATTAACATCTAGCTGTTTGGCTAGCCATAGATTGGTGCGGCCGGTCTCGGCCAGTACGGCCTTGATCCGATTGAGTTTTTTTGGCATGTGGAGCTTGTTTACTACAAATTACCGAATTCATCGCATCTATTTCTCAAAAATAGATTGCTTTTAACTACACTTTAGTTATTTTTAATTATATTAAGTTTGGTTTATACTATTATTTAAATAATATTAAAGTAACTATATAGATGTTTAAAACAACTACATGATTCGACTCAATCAACCAATGATTTCTTTTTGCCACTGGTAAAGGGAAGAAACAAACATCAACTGATCACCAGGCTTGATGCCTCTTTACGGAGCTTGTACCGCTCACAGATGGTGGGCGGTTGAGGTATTGGCCGATACAATTTCAGGCTGTGTGTTTGGTGTTAAGGGGTTCTCGATACCATGTGCACCCATAGGTATTGAGGCCCCTCTTTTTGCCGAAACGTTTGTCACACCAGATAAGCACTTGGTCACATACGCTTGTCATACATCACTTATAATCTTCTTTTTCATTTGCTCTTTCCAGTTTTGAACCGAAATCAAAAAGATGGAAATGAAACGACTTTACAATTTTTCTCAAAAGTGCTATTACCTGCTATTGGTCTTCCTTCTAATTGGCCAAGGCTTAGTCGCTCAAGAATTTAGCTTTCCTGAAACTCCCGTTGGCAAAATTGCCAAGCGCTGGTTCGAAGCCTATGCTTCTGATGATGACAAGATGATGCGCGACTTTACCGCCAACTATAGGACACAAAACGCACTTGACAGAATTCCCATTGAGAGTCGAATGGCGCAGCATAAACAGTTTAAAGGTATGCTCCAAGCCCTAAAACCCCAGAAAGCCCTTCAAAACACGGACAAGCACCTGGTGATCATTGCTTTTTCTCAGGCGGTTGACTCTTGGTTTGAAATTAGTTTTCTACTCAATGATGCCACTCCTCCAAAACTGGAGTCTTTTGGCTTCAAACCATCAACAGCACCTCTTGGCACCGAAAATGATCTGGGTGAATGGAATACGCTATCTGAATTACTTCAAAATGCCGTAAGCCAATATGAAATTCCAGGCCTTTCCATGGCTGTTATTGATAAAGGACAAATTGCCCACATGGCTGTGGCTGGAGTAAGGGCCATAGGTACGAAAAATGCCATCGAACTGGATGATCGTTTTCATATTGGTTCTATTACCAAGTCCATGACAGCTACCCTTATTGCTAAGCTGATAGAAGAGCAAAGGCTCACTCGGGAAACGACACTACAACAGGTTTTCCCTGATATAGACATGCTTCCAGTATATCATGAGGTAACCATTGAGCAGCTAATGCATCATACCGCTGGTATTCCAGCATACCTTACCGTAACAGATGAGCAAGAAAAGGAACTATTAAGCCTACCGGGTGGCCCAATGGAACAACGCTTAGGTTTTGCAAAACAAGTGTTGCAAGAGACTCCTGCTACACCACTGGGTACCTTTGCCTATTCAAATGCCGGATACTCTATTCTAGGCACCATTGCTGAGCAAGTAACAGAGGAACCATGGGATAGTTTACTCACCAAATACATATTCTCTCCCTTAGGAATGACTGAGGTAGGCATCGGCTGGCCAAAAACTAAGGCTTTGCCAAACCAACCTGCGGGGCATTTTGGGTCACTCAAGAATCTAAAGGTTCAATCGATAGATGAGTATGAATTGGGCCCATACCTGGAACCGGCCGGTGATGTCAACACCTCAATCAAGGGCCTTGCCCTATACGCACAGGCTCACCTCAATGGAATGAATGGTCAGGACAATATGCTCAAAGCCGACACTTATCAATGGCTTCACAATACAACCTCGGATGGCAATTATGCCGGGGGATGGTTTGTCACCAAGTCTAAAGAGGGTAAGCCAGTCATAGAACATGCCGGCAGCGCAGGTACTTTTATGGCTTATATCGCTATTGAGCCAGAAACTAACCAAGCCTGGGTTATCGCAGCCAATACCGGGGATATCATTATGGATACGATTTTCCGAAAAATCATTGAGACTTACCGATTGAAATAACCGAAAAATGGATCAAACGGAAACCTACCATCAACCAATAAAAGCCTTAATTTGGTCTATGCGCTTACAAGCATATGGCTGGTTAAAAAACAAGGCGATCATCCAAACTATGGTTTGGGTGATTTTTGCAGGCATATTTTTCCTAGGCATTAGTGGGGGTGAAACCATGGAGAAGAGCCTATTGGTATTGCTTTGCTTTTTCATTCCGTCAATCCCAGCGGTGTATCTCCACTTTTACTTATTTCATAAGCTACTGTATCAGAAGAAATACTTGATCTACGCTCTTTCTGTAGTGGCCATCGTTTTCTTTTTTGGTTTATCTATTGAATGGATGGCCAAAAACCTCATCTATTACGATGACCCTTCTTCCTATATCTCTGCTAAGTTTGGGGTACTGACTTTTCTTGTGGTATCTACAGGTTTTAAATTTCTATTTGAAGGCCTCCAAGCCAAAAGCAAGCTGGCAGAAATAGAGGCGAAGCAGGCCAAAGCCGAGCTGGAATCATTGAAATCACAGGTCAATCCGCACTTCTTGTTCAATTCGCTTAATAATATTTACGGCTTGTTGATGCAGGATACCACCAAAGCAGGAGACTCTTTGCTCACCCTTTCTTCCTTGTTACGATACCTTATTTATGCCTCTCAAAAGACACAGATAAGTCTTGAAGAAGAGGTCAAGTTTCTGGAAGACTATATGGCTATGGAGCGGTTGCGACTAGGTGATAAATGCCAACTTTCATTCTCAAAAGAGGGCAATTGTTCCGGTAAAATGCTTTCTCCATTTTTGCTAATACCCTTCGTAGAAAATGCTTTTAAACACGGGTCATTTGCCACGGTGGGTGACAGCTTCATCAATGTCGCTTTACATGCTGAGGAAGACGAAATCACTTTTACGGTAGAGAACAGTACAAACTCCGATAAACAAACCGCAACTGGAGGCGTAGGCATTGCCAATGTCAGAAGACGCCTTGAGCTCATATTGCCTGATAAACATGAATTGACGGTGACCCGCCAAAAGGATCGCTTCTTTGTTAAACTAGCCATATCATTATGACATTACAATGCCTGGTAGTAGATGACGAACCAATAGCGCGAAGTATACTGGAAAAGTATATCAGCAAAACTCCAAACCTGTCAATGGCTGGATCCCTTGACAATGCACTAGATGCACTTCAGCACCTCTCTTCAGGCAAAGTCGACCTCATGTTTCTTGATATCAATATGCCTGAGTTTACTGGAATAGACTTGCTAAAATCAATGCATAACCCTCCAAGTGTCATCATTACCACCGCCTACGCAGATTATGGTGCCGAAAGTTATGACTATGAGGTGCTGGATTACTTGATGAAACCGATTCCCTTCGAACGTTTTCTAAAGGCAGTACAAAAAGCTATTGCACTCAAAAATAAGTCTGCGCCTGACGAAGCTTTGACCAAAAATATGCCTGAGTTTATTTTTCTCAAAGAAGACAGTCAAACACACAAAGTCTTCATTAAAGACATCCGGTTTGTACAAGCTTTTGGGAATTACATAAAGGTCTTTATTGACCAACAGCCTTTACTGGTTAGAAAACCATTATCCGAATTTGCTCAGGAGGTTACCCAAATGATTCGAATCCATAAGTCTTACCTAGTCACTTTAGCTCATATTGAAACCAGTCAAGGCAATGAGGTTGTCATGAATGGTGGAAAAGTTCTGCCCATTGGAAAACTTTACAAAAAGGAGTTCGAGCGTTTAACAGGACGCTAACCATATTGTATAGTCATAAAAAAAGCGAACCCGAGGGTTCGCCTTTTACTTGTTTAGAGGGCTGTTACTATGCGAAAAAGTAAGGGAACTTACCTTCTTTAATCATGGTATCAGCGACTTGTCTTCTGAGCTCCTTGGTATTCACCAAATCCATTTTAGTGAATCGCTTTAAGCCCATTAACATTACTTTTTGCTCATCGCCCTTAGTAAAAGAGGCAATGGCTTCTTTTGCAGCAGCATTGATCTTATCCACGGCTTGAGCCATGTAGATTTGCGTCATGGCAATATAATCCGCACAAGCTTCTTCGCCCCTTAGGCTAATCAGCTTCTCGGTTCTCAACATAGCCGATTCTACTGCATAAATCTCGATGAGGATATCCGCAAGGTTCATCATCACCTCCTGCTCGTCTTCGATGCGGTCTTGTAAAGCCATCGCAGCTTTGCCACCCACCATCAAGAATACCTTCTTCAGGTTTTTGATTACCTCTTTCTCGGCATTGAAAAGTGCTGACTTGTCAATGGTCGAAAAGGTCGGTACAGCAGTCAATTCTTTAGATACGGCCATGGCAGGTTCGAACATATTGAGTTCGCCTTTCATTGCACGCTTCAGGATCATACCAATCATCAACATGCGGTTGATCTCGTTTGTCCCTTCGTATATCCTGGCAATGCGCGCGTCTCTATAGGCACGCTCCATCGGTGCATCAGCCGAGTAACCCATGCCGCCATATACCTGAAGTCCTTGATCTACTACATAATCAAGTACTTCAGAACTGTGGATCTTTCCAATCGCACATTCGATAGCAAACTGTTCTACTCCTTTGAGTTTCGCCTGAGCGTCATCCATACCTGAAGCTGTCAGGTCATTGATCTTATCTTCGATGTTCTGACCCGCTCTATAGTCCAAGGACTCTGTTACATAAACTCGAGTGGCCATTTCGGCCAGCTTATGCTTGATAGCACCAAAGCTTGAGATCGACACGTTGAATTGCTTTCTTTCATTGGCATACTGCGTAGCCTGAGAAATTACTGTTCTACATCCTCCCAATACACCAGCACCTAGTTTGATTCGGCCAATGTTCAGGATGTTTACCGCAATCTTAAATCCGTTTTGTCTTTCAGAAAGCATATTCTCTACTGGCACTTCCGTCTCGTTGAAGAATACTTGCCTAGTAGAAGAACCCTTGATGCCGAGTTTCTTCTCTTCATCGTTCATGGTAATGCCATTGAAGGTTTTTTCCACGATGAAAGCGGTCAGGTTTTTATCATCTTCGATTTTCGCGAAAACAATAAAGAGGTCTGCGAAGCCTGCATTGGAGATCCACATTTTCTGACCCGTGATTTTGTAATGGCTTCCGTCTTCTGAAAGTACCGCCTTTGTTTTTCCTGAGTTCGCATCAGATCCTGCATCAGGTTCCGTCAAACAGTAACACGCTGCCCACTGACCCGTGGCCAATAGTGGAAGGTATTTCTGCTTTTGTTCTTCGTTACCATAGTACAAGATTGGCAATGTGCCGATACCCGTATGAGCACCATAGGTAGTAGAGAAAGAACCAGCCGCACCGATAATATCCGCGATCAGCATACCCGTGTTAAAGCTCATGCCCAGCCCACCATAATTCTCCGGAACGGAGATACCTAATAAACCGAGTTCACCTGCTTTCTTGAAAATCTGAGGAACCAATTCAGGGTCCTTCATGCTATCGATCTCTTCAACCTTTGGTGTTATCTCTGTATCGATAAAGTCCTGGCAGGCTTGTGCCATCATTTTTTGCTCCTCGGAAAACTCTTCTGGAATGAAGATTTCCTGGGCGTCTGTTTCTCTGACGAGAAACTCGCCTCCTTTGATTGAACGTTTAGTAACTGTAGTCATGTGATTGTATTTCGTAATTAGTACTGCGTAGTTCGTAGTTCGACTTAACGCAGGCTCTTTTTCAAATTGACAAGCATTCGCTGTATGTGATCCACCTCCTCACTTATTGACTCAAATGCTTCTTTTCCTATTAACTCTAAGTTCTTTGCTATAATGGTTTGTGTTTCTATTTCACACAGTGAACCACTGGCAATTCCCAAAAACTGACCAAACTCTCCTTTCGTATTTCGGCCAGCACCTTCTGCAATATTTGAAGGCACGGAAATGGCTGCTCTTCTTAGCTGACTTATCAAACCAAACTTTTCCTCTGGCGGAAACTCTTTGGTGGTCTGATAAATCAACTGTGCAAAGTCAATCGCTCTCTTCCAAACCTTCAATTCTTTATAGTTGTGCATATTTTCAAAATTGATGTACGCGTCTCGAACATCGTAGTACGTAATACGCACTACCCATTACCCTATACTATTTCAGGAACTCATAAATCCCTGCTACTCCCTGGCCACCACCAACACATGCGGTAACCATACCATATTTGGCATTGCCCATTCTCCTCATTTCATTGAAAAGCTGCACCGAAAGTTTAGCTCCTGAACAACCGAGTGGATGTCCGAGCGCTATGGCCCCTCCATTCACATTCAACTTAGATCGGTCCAGATCAAGCTCTTTGATTACTGCCAAAGACTGTGCGGCAAAAGCTTCATTAAGTTCGATCAAGTCTAAGTCGGATTGTTTCAATCCGGCCTGCTTCAAGGCTTTCGGCACTGCCTCCACCGGACCAATACCCATGATTCTTGGGTGTACCCCGATCGCTGTATATGTCACCATTCTGGCGACTGGCTCCAGGTTCAATTCTTTCACCATCTTCTCAGACATCACCATCACAAAAGAAGCGCCATCCGATACTGGCGAAGAGTTACCCGCTGTCACTTGTCCGCCTTGGGCAAATACAGGTCTCAAACCACCGAGTACGTCCATTGATGTATCTCCTCGTGGCCCTTCATCCTTATCTACTGTGTATGACTTCTCATGAATCTTACCATCGGGGCCTACGACTTTGTCTGTCACCTTGATCGGTACAATTTCATCGTCAAACTTACCTGCGGCCTGTGCTGCCACTGCCTTGGTATGTGAGTCCAATGCGAATTGATCCGCTTCTTCTCTGTTGATATTAAATTCCTTGGCTACTTGCTCAGCGGTTAAGCCCATGCTGAGGTAATAGTCGTTATGCTCTGTTGCTAACTTGTAGTTCAAAGCCGTCTTGTATCCCATTACCGGAACCATCGACATAGACTCGGTTCCACCTGCGATAATGCAATCGGCTGTACCCGCATGTACTCTGGCAGATGCTAAGGCAATCGCTTCGAGACCAGAACCACAATACCTGTTGACCGTTACCCCCGGCACCTCGATCGGCAATGACAATAGTGAAATCATTCGAGCCATTTGCATACCCTGCTCTGCCTCAGGTACCGCATTCCCCACGATAAGATCGTCTACGCGTTTCGCGTCAAAACCATCGATTTGGCCTACCAAATGCTTAATGACTTCGGCAGCCATATCATCAGGTCGAACTGTCTTCAAAACACTTCTTTTCCCTCTGCCTACTGCTGTTCTATATCCTGCTACTATATATGCGTCCATTAGATTATTAGATTATAGAGATCAGATATTAGACTGCTGACCTCTGAGTTTATTTATTAAACCTATTATCATTCTTTGTATTTCAGACAATTTGGTCGTCATCTCGTCAAATGCAGAACTCTCTAAATAACTCAAGTCTGCTGATACTATTAACTGGCTCTCCAGCTCGTAAGATGAGCCTAGTGCCATATCCAGAAAACGGGCAAAGTCATTGTCTGTCCCTCTTCCAGCACCTTCTGCTATGTTAGACATCCCAGATACTGCGCATGCCTGCATCTGGGATATCAAATTGTATTTTTCACTCTTTGGAAGCCTGGCACTTAGCACATAAACCTCCTTGACCATTATTCTCGCCTTTTGCCATACCTTCAATTCTTTAAAGTTGTGCATGAGTCTAATGTCTAAAGTCTGACCTCTAGTTTCTCAACGGTTTTCCCTTGAAAAGAATGCTGTGAATTCTCTCCAGCGTTTTTGGTTCTGCCGTTAACTCGACAAACATTTGTCGCTCTAAATCCAGTAAATACTGTTCCGATACTTTTTGTGGATAAGTCAGGTCTCCTCCACACATAATCCAACCGAGCTTGCGCGCAATCTTGGCATCATGCTCTGAGATATAGTTACCTAAGAGCATACCGTTGATACCTGCCTCAAAAAGGGCTAAGCCTGTACGCCCTTGTACTTTGATGTCCTTTCTCTCCATCGGTTGGGTGTAGCCTGCCTCGTGCATCTCTAAAACCTTGGCTTTCGCATCTGTCAATAGACGCTTGCGGTTTAGTGTTATCCCATCCTGTGGTCTTAAGATGTGCATGGCTCTGGCTTCTTCCGCTGAGGTAGCCACTTTGGCTGTAGCAATATTCATAAATGCTTCTTGCAAGCGGTTCAGCTCCGGATCTCCTCCTTCAATAGAATCTGCTACCCTCATGGTCAGTTCCTTGGTTCCACCGCCACCAGGGATCAGGCCAACGCCAACTTCTACCAAGCCGATATAGGTTTCGGCATGTGCCTGTATAGCATCGCAGTGAAGCGATAGTTCGCAACCGCCTCCCAAAGCCAAGCCTGCTGGCGCAGATACAACCGGAATGGATGAGAATTTTGCCCTCTTCATGGTATTCTGGAACTGAGCTACCATGAGGTTGACTTCGTCAAATTCCTGATCTCCGGCAAACATAAACAGCATGGCGAGATTAGCCCCTGCTGAGAAGTTTTCTCCTTCGTTTCCAATGACCAAGCCTTTGTAATCTTTCTCCGCCATTGAAATCGCGGTCTCGATGCCCTCGATCACTTCCTGGCCGATCGCATTCATCTTGGTATGGAATTCCAGGCAGAGTACGCCATCTCCAATGTCGAAGATTGATGCGCCTGCATTACCCCAGACCTTATTCGTTTCTCGGATGTTTTCCAGGATTACCAGGTCTTCAGTACCAGGAATGGTTTTATAAGACTTGGAAGAAACGTCATAGTATTTTTTGATGCCATTCTCAATCTTGTAGAATGACTCATGACCCGCATCCAACATCTCATAGACCCAGGCAGCTGGTTTCATATCCATAGACTCCATCTGTTCCACCACAGATCGCACGCCCAACAAGTCCCAAGTATCGAATGGACCCATTTGCCAGGCAAAGCCTGCACAAACCGCCTGGTCTATTCTGAATAGCTCGTCTGAAATCTCAGGAATACGATAAGTCACATACTTAAACGTATCATAGAATGTCTTTCTATAAAATTCACCAGCCTTATCATCAAAATTAACGAGTGTTTTGATTCTGGCTTTTAAGTTCTCTTCATCCTTTACGGCCTCTAGTGCCTTGAACTTCGCCCTTGTTCTATCGCCATATTCAAAGGTTTTAAGGTCGAGTTCTTGGATTACTCTTTTACCGTTTGCGTCTTTGGATTTCTTGAAGTAGCCTTGACCCGATTTATCACCAAACCAACCTCGTTCATGTACTTCCTTTACAATATTTGGTAGCACGAAAGCCTCCTTAGATTCATCGTTCGGAAGGCCGGCATAGAGGTTGTTCGCAACATTGACGGTAGTATCCAAACCAACAACATCCATTGTGCGAAAAGTAGCCGATTTAGCACGACCTATGATTGGCCCCGTCATGCGATCTACTTCACCAACTGTCAAGCCCATATCTTGTATGGTATGCATAGCAGACATGATGGCATAAATGCCAATTCGGTTGGCAATGAATGCCGGAGTGTCTTTACACAATACGGTTTCTTTACCTAAGTAGAGATCCCCATAATGCATGAGATAGTCGATAATTTCCGGGTCAGTTTTCGGCCCTGGAATAATCTCCAGCAACCTCAAATATCTTGGCGGGTTAAAGAAGTGCGTTCCACAAAAATGCTTTTGGAAATCTTCACTTCTGCCCTCAGACATCAAGTGCATAGGAATACCCGAGGTATTAGATGTAATTAATGTGCCGGGTTTTCTATACTGCTCAACTTGATCGAAAATGATCTTCTTAATATCAAGCCTTTCCACAACCACTTCAATGATCCAATCGACCTTGGATATTTTGGACATATCGTCTTCAAAGTTCCCCGTCTTAATGCGTTGTGCAAATGACTTATCGTAAATGGGTGAAGGCTTAGACTTTAATGCGAACTGGAGCGCATCATTTACAATTTTGTTCCGTGCTGTTGGGTTGGCCTTTTGGTCTTCGGCTAAATCTCTTGGAACGATATCCAACAGCAATACTTCAACACCGATATTAGCGAAATGACAAGCTATCCTGGAGCCCATTACTCCAGAACCTAATACCGCTACTTTCTTAATACTTCGACTCATGTGTTTAGAATATTGATTTTGAATCTATCAATTGGTTAATCTTAGTAATTACTTCAAAGAAGGCATCAAGCTTCTCGGGTGCAATCGATTGCCGAATGACCTCATTAAACCGAATAACCGTTTCCCTTGAAACACGTCTCTTTTCCTGCCCTGTCTCCGTAAGGAAAATTCTGACGGAACGTCCATCATTTGGATCTTTCTCACGATAGATAAAGCCTTTCTCTTCCATACTTTTGAGCATTCTCGTCAAACTTCTTGACTCAAGGCCCATCAATGGAGCAATCTTAGTCGCTGGAGTGCCTTCTGTTGGATCAATATTCAATACCACGAAGGCCATGGATGTGGTGCTTTCATGTTGTACCGCCTGTTGGTTATACATTCGGTAGATGGCATGCCAGCACATTTTTATTTGGTGATCTACAGTTTCTTCTCTCTTCATAAGCTGCTGTGAGGTTTACGAAGTTAGAAAAAATTTGTTATGCATGCATACTATTTTTATTGAAAAGTGTCATGTTCATTAATTACAAAATGTCACTGGATCAATTTCCTAGTCTTTCCACCAAGAATATGGTGGTCAGTGTTGAGCTAACTATGGCTGCGATAGTACCAAAGTTTTCTAGGAATTTACCTGGCTGTTTCTCTCTTTTGGCAGGTTTTGCAGATACAGTTATCGTAGCCCCATCCAACACTTTAGGATTTGAAAACCAACCTACTTTTCTAGTAAACCCATTGGGTTGGGTCAAGAATACTTTCTTGGCGTTTTTCGTCTTACCACCAGAGTTTCGTAAGTAAGCCTTAACTCCTTGGTTTTCCGTAAACTTTTGAAGAGATGGATTCATTACTTCTCCCTCGACCCTGATGGTATATACGGCTTCAGGGAAATAGATTTGGTCATTTGGCTGTAAAATGATATCAAATTTTGGATTATTTTTTAAGAACAAATCGTCAAATGAAAACGCCAGACGTTCACCGTTTCGTGTGAATGTGGCTCCAGAAACATAGGCATTTGGTGATAAACCACCCACTTTCTCTATTAACTGTGAAAGAGTTTCTCCCTTACTTTCCAAAGAGTATGTTCCTGGGTACTTAACTTCACCACCAACGGTAACACTTCTTTGTTCGGAGGACCCGGGTATCATATCAACAGAAATGTTATCGTTGTGTTCCAAAAAATAGCTATCGCTAGATTTTGCCTGAACTCCAAGCAAATAGGGCAAATCCGTTTTTACCCGTGTCAACTCTGCTATCTGATTTCCTGTAAAGTCAAACCTCTCTCTTGACACTGTCACAGAGTCTTTGAAAGATGTTCTTACAAAACCACCTGCTTGAAGAATCAAATCCTCAACAGTCATGCTATCCGTTAATACAAAACGTCCCTCATTCTTAACTGCACCGCGTATCGTTACATATTTATCAAGCACTTCGTTAATATCTCTGCTATAGAGAATTACTTTGTCTTTTGGCTTTAAAACCGCATTGAATTTTTTATCCAGTACATTGTCTAGATTGAATGGGATTACTTGGTACTCAGTCTTTCCGGACTGATATCTTAACAAGTCTGCACGACTGGTCAAGATTCTATTTTGATACTCCAGATCTTCAATATTCGCAGACATAAAGATCAAATCATACAGGCTTAAATTTTCTCTCCAAAGAACTGTTTTAGGTTCTGAAAGAAAACCTTCAATAGAAACAGTTTCTAATGACTTTAGCTCTTGATCACTATAAATTTTGATGGAGTCATCTGCCTGTAAATTCAAATCAGAATTTATCTGGCCATTGATAATTTCAGAAAGAGATAATGATCTGAATTTTAGATCACCGTTCCTGTCTTTTCTAAAAAGGTCCACTTTTTCAAAATAAGTATTTGGTCTAAGGCCTCCTGCATTCTCGATGAGTGACCTAATTGTCATATCTTCAAGGAGCTCATACTCTCCTGGTCTAAATACAGAACCAGCAATGGTTACTAGGTTATCGAACTTGTCTAAAACCTTGCTAAAGGTAATTTCGTCACCGTCCTGAATTCGGAAGTTCACTCCATCTTGTAGAAGCTGACCATAATCAATTGTGATAATCTCGCGATCGAAAGCGGAGTCACTCTTTCTCCCCAAAAGAGGTTTAATCCTTTTAATCGTTACCGATCCAGTATGTGCTGTAGGTTTAAGACCTCCGGCAAAGCCCAATAAGTCTACAAGGCCTTCCCCAGACTTCAACTCATATATTCCTTCTCTGTTCACTTCTCCTTTTAGAGATATGCTATTCATTCTACTCTGAATAAAGATCACATCATTGCTCATCAGACGTAGGTCTTCAGAAATTGAACCTTTGATTAAGTAGTCATAAAGGTCTATGGTCGATACGAACTTATTATTCCTAAAGACTTTTATGTCTCGGAGTGATCCTGATGTTTTTATTCCTCCGGACGCATAAAGTGAATTCAGCGTAGTAGCAAAAGCGTTGATAAGGTGCGACCCTGGGTTATTAGATTCACCCATAACCATGATTCGAATCGGCCTCAATTTAGTAAGAGAAACGTCCAAGAAAATTTTGTCTTTGGTCAGACCAGAGTAGAAGCGTGAGAGATATTGCTTTAGTCTTTGATTCAGGTTTTGATATGTTGTTCCCGACACAAAAACCTGGCCCACGTTTGGCATGAACAAGTTTCCATTGATGTCAACCACGCCTTCAAATTGAAGCTCAGCTTCTCCCCACAAGTAAACTCTTAGTTCATCACCTGGCCCAACAATGTAGCCTGGATCAATATTCCCAACAAGTGCTTGTTGGTTTGCAAAGGGGTTATTGTTGAAGACATCGTAACCAAAGTACTTTAATTCATCATTGGCATCGGGCTTGTCAGAAATCTCAACAGTAGGAGCAATCTGGTTATTCTGGTCCCTGATTTCTGTAGTGTAATCTACTGTGTCTGAAGTTATCTTTGTAATTGGATCGACCTCTGTTGAGGGGGTCTCCTTATTTAGAATATACTTTTGGAGATATTGGTCGTAATCCAAACCATACAGTTTGGCCTGCCTCCTGGCGTCAGCTTCAGAAAGCCCTCTTTTTCGCAGCTCAGCCTGAACCTCTTCAATGGTGTCAATGCCCCTTTTCTCAAGTTCTCTATTTACCTGTTGCTCCGTTTGTCCTATAATCATTACAGGTAGAGACAGAAAAAACAGTACATAAGAGTACCTAAATAACAAGGGTTTTAGTTTAGTGCTTATCATTGATATCTCCCCAAAAAGCCCACTGGTCTAGATTTGGGGGATTCAAAAATAGTAAATTTCTCGTTTACAATGTAAAATTTGATTTTTGTTGACAGTTTATTAGCACTTGAATCATTTTCGGATCACATATCATTCACGTCAAAATCAGGACCTTTACCATAGCGAATAAGGTCAAATAGAGAGTAATTCTCAAGTGTATGAATATCTTTCAAAACACAATCACCGTTGGTCATGATTTCCAAAACCTCAAATTCAAATAACTCTCCAAAGTTGGTCAGCTGGAATCTTTTGCCAACCCTTAAATTATTGAAGGAACCCGCCATAAAGCCCTCTAATTATCATTGCTGAAATCACCTCTAAGCTCTCTAAACCTTGCTCTGGCTTCAGCTACATATATGCTACCCGGAAATTTAGTCAACAAGTCACTATAGATATTCATAGCAGATTCAGAATCCCCAAGGTCGTCCTCATGAATCACCCCTGTTAAAAATAGGGCATCATCACCTAATATTTCAAAGTAATGTGCCTCGTTGATTTTATTGAGTGAGTTTAATGCATTTTCAAAGTTTCCTAATTCTCTTTCGGTTTGAGCCTGTAGATAAAGCAATTCATCAACAATAGAGTGATAACTATATTTCACCAACATTGTATCCATTGCAGTTAGGGCTGAAGTCTTTTGATTCTGAAATAGAAGCAGTTCAATATTAGCGTACTCTTGCATCACTACATCCGTACTGTCAAAAACAGTGTTGTTTTTGATAAGGATACTCAGATCTAGAGCATCATTCGCTATCTCTCTGGAGGTGGCTAGTTTCAAAATATCCAAGTTACTTTGGGCAAGTTCAAAATCCCCTTTGAAATAAGACAGTTTAGCACTCTTAAGCTTAGCTGTATAACCTAGAGGTTCATCTTTGAACATTCTTTCTACCTGACCATATAATAAAATGGATTCCCAAGGCTCCTTGTTCAAAAGGTATATATCCGCAAGATCCATTTTAGCTTCTGCCACAACACTATGCCTGCCGACTTGCTGTTCCAGCATCGTGGTTAATGTCTCTATTGCTTCCTCAATTTCATTGAGCTGGAATGCCTGCAGCAATGCAATTCTTCTTTGCGATTCCATAACTGAAAAAACATCTCTCGATTCTGAAATAAAGGCCTCATACCTGGTAATTAAATCTCTTATAGCTGTTGAATCAATGGGATAACTATTTTTCAAAACCTCTTCTTCAGATAACAATACATAACGTGAAGCCAGTCTTCGACTGGGGCTTTCTGGAAACTCTTCAATTACATAGCCGAAGGCTTTTTTTGAGGTCTTGTAGTCTGAGTTTCTAAAGGAAATCATACCAACATTCATAATGTTGTCTCCGTTGTTTGCTAGCCTTCTGTCCAAGGCTCTTGCCTGTCTCAGCGCTGCGGAAAAATTCTTTTGCTGAAGGTGAGTCCAAACCAAAAGATTATTGTACGTACTGTTGCCTGCTTCCTTCTGTATTACATCATAAAGCGTCATTTCCAGAGTATCCAAATCTTCTGGCTCTTGTAAATAGCGTTGAAGCGAGTTTTTTACATAGTTTAGGTTTTGAGGTTGATTTTTGGAGAAGTTCAAATACTCGGAGATCATGGGCTGCTTTTTGTTCATGAGCCGATAAACATTAGCCAAGTCTAGGGCAAATAAGTCTTCTTGGCCTAGAGCAGTTCTTCCTTTGATATATGTTTCAAGTGCTTTCTCGCGAAAATTTCTTTCAAAGAATACCTGAGCTAAAAATCTAGTCTCATTTGACTTCTTACCTACTGACGCTCTATCAGTAACCTTCTTAATAACTTCCTCGAGTAGGGCATTTGCTTTTTCATCTTCGTTTATAGTCCGGTAAAGAACCCCTAGGTCAACCTCATAAATAAAGTTCGTGGGGTTATTTTTAATTACATTCTTTAAATATTTTTCCGCCTCATCAAACTCTTCTACTGTAAGAAGCAGCTTAAAGTAGGTATCGTGAATTCTAGGAATATTGCGTCTGTTTCTTGCAAGTTTTTTGAACTCTGCCTTAGCTTTATCGAACTCACCCTGGTTGTAGTATTCTTTGGCAATTTGAACTGGATCATTTGTCTGAGCTTCTGCGGAGTTTGAACTAATTATAGTGCAAGCTAAGATGGTTAGACAAGACTTTATCAACAGTTTCAACACACTCATATTAGTATATTATTCTTTATATAAAATTAAGTTGTTTCTATTAGGGCTGTGGATATGTGGAAATCTTTTTCATTCACACTAAGCTAAGATATTTGTTTACGAAATGTTCACGATACAGTTATTCTTAACATTTTATACACGTGCTAAATCTTTGTTTATTAAGTGATTGGAAAATAGGTATGGATAAGTCCTTAGTAAAGTTGATAAGTAGTGATGAGATTTGAGCTGTGGATGGCTTGGTGATAGCCTGTTAGAATTGAAGAACTTATCCAATAAGAGGAAAGCATAGCTGCAGCAGAGACGAGATGTGTGGAGAAATTGACGAGATTAAGGCTTTTATGCACAAGTTATCCCGAGGGATAAAAGACCTAAAAGTAGATGTTTAGGTCTGTTTGTTCCCAGTTTTTTCGTACTTCTATTAGTTTGGTTTTGTAGAAATCATCATAATAGAATTTAGCCGGCTCAGGACTTTCCCAGGTAAGAACGTTTCCGATATCCCATTTGCCGTTAGCATTGAGGTCCCTTATAACTCTTATAAAGTAGCGTCCTGCAGGTAAATAGTTGAATAAGAACTCCTTTTTGGTGGAAGATTTTAAGACCTTGAGTGTTCTTCCGTCCAGCAATTGAACTATAATATTGGATGCTTCGGATACGACCGTGCCCCCTATAGTTGCAGAGTTTTCAGTCGTAAGTAGAGAGATGTTCTTGCTTTGTTCTATAGAAGAATCATTGTCAGCGGAGATGAAAGCTGCTGACTTTAATGATAAACTAATGTTAGATGTTGACTTTTGATTGAGAAGAGCAACGACATCAATGGGAAAAGAGGCCTTAGTGTTAAGTGTGTTCCAAACTATGGTAGTGACATCAATGGGCACTTGAGTAATACTATCGAGTTGATAGTAAAGACTGTCAGCATTAAAATCTATGACGGGTTTGTTAAACGATAATGAGATAGTGTCTTTGGGAGGAAGTTCATTACTATTAGGGGTGACTTCTATAGTAAAATCAGCAGGTCCTAACCTTGACTCATTAAATGTAATTTGAGCGGTATCTATGTGAACATGGTTCAAAGAGTCGCTGGCCCTGAAGATAACCTGAGTAGAATCTGAATATGACCTATCCATTCTGTAGAATCTGATCTTGGAGTTTTCCGGTTTGCTGTAGATGAAGTCATCACCTTCTAATATTTGAAAGTCATCGATCGGTTTGTTGAATGATATGTCGAAATATACCCCAAAAGGCCTGGCAGATGTGGTTCTGAGTTTATCGGTATTGAGGCTTTGTATTGTGAAATCTATACCGGTAAGTGAAGTGCTTACATCCAGCGTATCGCTATAAAACCCAAATGGTTCATTCTCACTATCCGCTTGACTATTGTTATTCTTATCTCTCACGGAATAGACTCTGAACTTTCCATTTGGCAGATTACGAAACTTGTAATTGCCAAGTGAGTCAGTGCGGCTATAATAGGATGCTGGGCCAGTAAGAATATCTAGTGAATCATTTTCTGTATAGAGGGAAACAAGTAGATTCTCTATAGGTTCTTGATTGTAAAGGTTTAGTACTTGGCCTTGAATGGTAAGAGAGTCAATGTACTCTCCAGTCGAAAAGCTCAAACTTAGGTCTTCTGCAGGGTTATTATTGGTAATGTCTTGAACGGTATTACCGAAGCTCAAACTATAAGTTGTGTTCTCTTTAAAGGGCTCAGTGAAACTTAATGACAATGTTTTTTTGTTGACCCTTGCTCTGTAGCTACCACTAGGTTTTGGAGTTATAATGAGGTCTGTTTCAATAGACCTTGTAATGATACGTTCATCGAATGTCAGTTGGATCGTTTGACCTGTGAAATTGGTGGTTCCATCTGTAGGAGTGGAATTAAGAAGTGAAGGAGGAGTTTCGTCTATAGGTCCGCCAGTGGGGGCGCCTACTCTCGCACAGGAAATTGCGAGGACAAGGATAAAGAAAAGGCTCAGAAGAAATGTACTATTGGACTTCATTTGCTTAGAACGTAAATAAGACTACTGTACTCATTCGACTTTTTAGCTCTTTTATTCGATATATACCCATTTAGAATAGCCTTAAAATAGTTTTTCTTACCAAACTGGTACTCTTCCGAAAGTAAACTAACATAATAGCTATCGAATTTCATGGGATGTGTGGCAACAATATTCAGACCAAAATGCTTAGCAAGATGATGGATACTTTTTTGAGAAAAGTGATAGAGGTGCCTTGGAACATCTAACCCAGCCCAGTACTTCTGATATCTTAAGGCGTCATCAGACTTGTAATTCGGTAAGGCAAGCATTATTACACCATTATTCTCTAGTCTGGAGATGAGTTCATTTAGGGTTGCTTCAAGCGTATGAACATGTTCTAGAACATGGAATAAACTTATGGATGAAAATATTTCATTGCTGGGTAGTTCTTCTAACGATTGAAAAGTTCTCTGAAGATTGTATTGTTGAATGGCAATGGTCCTGGCTTTTATTTCGGGTTCAACACCAGTTACTTGCCAGCCTTTTTTACTCAAGAAGTTGAGAAATGAACCGGTGCCACAACCGAAGTCAAGGTGCTTTTTATTAAGTGTATACTTGTTGAGTAGGCTCTGTTTGTACTTGAAGTTTATTTGCTGAATTTGTTTGTACAGAATAGTAAATAGGCTGCCCTTTTGGTCACCATGAGATACATAACTATTTGATTTATAGTACTTTATGATTTCATTATCGTTTGGCCGAGGATTAGTTAAAAGGGTATCACATTTTTTACATAGGCTAAGTTCAAAGGACTCCTGGTCACCAAAATAGTCAGGGACTTCTCTATGGAATTCGAGTTGATTGTAGCCGCATACTGGGCAAGACGTAAGGGTTTCGTTACTCATCGGCCCATGTAAACCATTAGTACAGATATATCAGCAGGTGAAACACCACTGATGCGGGAGGCTTGTCCGATTGTTTTAGGTCTGACTTTCTCAAGCTTTTCTTTTGCCTCAGAAGACAAGGCAGGAATACTTTTGAAATCGAATGTCTCCTTGATTTTAAGACCTTCGAGCTCGGAGACTTTTTGTGCAAGCTTGGTCTCTTTGTCTATATAGTCTGAGTACTTGATGTGAATGTCAGCACCATCGATAATGTCGGCCTCATATTTGGACAGATATGTCTTAAGCGTCTCATGGATACCTTTTAGATCATTTACATGAACCTGAGGGCGTTTAACCAATTTGGATAATGTAGTTCTATGTTGAATCTCCGCTGTGGAAAGTTCTTGAAGCATGGGGTTAACTTGAGCTGGGTCTACTTTCTTTTGATCAAGGTCATTAAGAAGCTTGTGAATTTGATCCGAACGATCTTTCATTGTGCCGAGTCGTTCATCTGTTGCGAGGCCTAGATCATGACCTTTTTGAGTAAGTCGAAGGTCGGCATTGTCTTGCCTTAACAATATTCTATGTTCAGCTCGAGAGGTAAACATACGATATGGCTCGTCTGTTCCTTTATTAATGAGGTCGTCAATGAGCACTCCAATATATGCTTCTGATCGCGATAGGGTGAACGGTTCTTGCTCACTATTCTTTAGGTGAGCATTGATTCCAGCCATCAGACCTTGGCAAGCGGCTTCTTCATAGCCGGTGGTACCATTGATCTGACCAGCAAAATAGAGATTGGATACAAGTTTGGTCTCTAAAGTATGACTGAGCTGTGTAGGTGGAAAGTAGTCATATTCGATGGCATAGCCTGGCCTGAACATTTTCACGTTTTCAAACCCACTTATTTTCTTTATGGCTTGGTATTGAATATCCTCAGGTAAAGAAGTAGAAAACCCGTTTACATAGATCTCTACGGTGTTCCAACCTTCTGGCTCAACAAAAATTTGATGTCTATTGCGCTCAGCAAATCGATTGATTTTGTCTTCAATAGATGGACAGTATCGTGGGCCTATGCCTTGGATTCGGCCATTGAACATGGGAGACTTATCAAAGCCTTGTTCGAGTGTCTGATGTACTTCTGGGTTTGTATAAGTGATATAGCAACTTCTTTGCTGTTGAAGAGGGCTTGTGTGATGGCTGAAAGAAAACTTCTGTGGGTTTTCATCGCCAGCTTGCTCTTCCATTTTACTGTAGTCCAGTGAACGGCCATCAACCCTTGGAGGTGTACCCGTTTTCATTCGCCCAGCTTCAAACCCTAGTTTGACCAATTGTTCAGTAATCCCCTTGGAAGCGCCTTCACCAGTCCTGCCACCTCCAAACTGTTTTTCACCGATGTGTATAATACCATTGAGGAATGTACCTGAGGTAAGCACGACTGATTTGGCTCGAAATTCTATACCCATTCCTGTAGTTACTCCTGTAACCTTATTGCCCTCTACCAAAATGCCCGTGACCATCTCTTGCCAAAAATCAACGTTTGGGTTGGCCTCGAGTGCCAGGCGCCATTCTTCGGCAAAGCGCATGCGATCATTTTGAGTACGTGGACTCCACATCGCAGGACCTTTCGATTTATTGAGCATTCGGAATTGGATCATAGATTTGTCAGAGATAATTCCTGACATGCCACCGAGCGCATCAATTTCCCGTACAATTTGACCTTTGGCCACTCCGCCCATTGCGGGGTTACATGACATCTGAGCGATGGTGTTCATGTTCATGGTAATGAGCAGAACTTTGGAGCCCATTTGAGCTGCCGCATTTGCTGCTTCACATCCGGCATGGCCGGCTCCTACTACTATAACATCGTATGCTGGATACATATCCTTAAATCAATAGTTCCACGTGAAACAGTTACGTTAGTCGAAAAAGTTTCACGTGGAACACTCTAGGTTTGTTCAAATGTTCAGCAAAGATAAAGAAGCTTCTTCGCTTTTTCTCATGTCCTTTTTTTGCTCCGCTGTTTTGTCTTGTTTACCAAGGAGGTGTAAAATTCCGTGTATCATGACTCGGTGAAGTTCTTGCTGATAGGGAACGTTAAGTTGTTTCGAGTTTTCACGCACGCGATCTATAGAAATAAAGATGTCAGAGTCAATAGGAGTATGTGTCTCTTCTCTATTGTCAAATGTTATGATGTCTGTATAGTAGTCGTGTTCAAGGTATTGTTTATTGACTTCTAATAAATAGTTGTCTGAACAATAAATAAAATTGACAGACTGAATTTCTTGTGAATAGTTATGAACCACTTGATTGATCCACGCACGGAGTACTCGTTTGTGCTTTAGGGTAAATGAGACCTCTTCTTGAAAGAAGTTGATGTTTGGCATTAACTAAGATAGAAAGTGAGCTCTAACATACTACCATCACTTTTAAAGTTGACTTCATCTGCGAGGTTCTTAATCAGGAAGATACCCCTGCCCCCTACTTTTTCTATGTTTTCAGGTGCGGTTGGATCTGGAAGGTTTTGGTGGTCAAAGCCACTTCCTTCATCACTCACAGTAAAGACTATCTGCTCATCTCGTAAGTTGGCACTAAGCAAGACATTTTTGGCTTTATCAGCTTTATTTCCATGTATGATAGCATTATTTACAGACTCTATAACGGCAATCATAATATTACCATAAAGATCATCGGTGAGGCTGTATTCTTCTTTAGCGTTGTCTACGAAACTCTCGACTATACGAATGTTCTCAACAAGAGATGGTATTTCGATACTTATGTTCTTCATTGAAGGGCTCAATTCTGTTCCTTGATCTTTTTGAAATACTTATTGGTCTCTTTCTTGTAATAAGGGTTTAATTTAGCTGGTATAGTTCTCAGCAATTCTATTTCTTTTTCTTTGGCCTTTAAGTATTCATTAAGAGATTCTGGAATTGACAAGTCATAGTCAAACGCTGTTCTTCCTTTACGTTCTTCATCTTCACCTCGCTCTTGTACTGAATTCTCAGCTTCCAGTAAACGTGTCAAGATATCTTGCTGTCTTTGAACGGTCTCCTCGGTAATGCTTTTGTTGATGAGATCCCATTCGTTTTCTTCCATCTGATTGATCAATTGATCAATTTTCTCGCCCAATTTATTTCCATCGAGTCCGGTTTCAAAATTTTCAAGGGCATTTCTGAGCCTTTCTTGTTGGGAGGCGAGTTTGGCAAGTTGTTCACTGAGCTCTCTTCCTGACTTGCCGCTCTCCTTGAGTTCTTTGATTTGTTCACTAAGTTGTTGTTGTAGTTCACTTAACCCACCCATTTGGGGCTTGTTTTTTTGGTTCCCCTTGGAGCTACCTTTGCCCATTTGACTGGCCATTTGTTGTTGCATCTGTTGTACTACATCATCTAATAAAAGCGCAAGATTATTAATCGATGTCATTGCAAACTGCTGTTTACCAACGGCTTGGCTCACTCTTTTTTCCTTAAGCGTTTCTACTGCTCCGTCCATTTGCCTGTTCATCTCTCCTAATTCGCGCATGACGAAGGATGATATTTGAAAGACTCGTTGGGAAAGTGAAATTAGACTGTCTTGGATGATTTTGGAATCGTCTTGAAGCTTTAGCTGACGCTGAGATAGCTTGACATATCGAGGATCGCTTTGACGGATTTCCTTGAACTCATTCATCAGACCTTCCTGATTAAAAGATAGTGTAACTAAGTTGTCGACTAAGTCTCGTAAGTTCTCGAGTTTCTCTTGCTGTTGCTCCATCTGAGCCCCGTTCTGCATAGATTGGAGGCTTTGCTTTACTTCCTTCATTTTCTCGGCAGCACGTTTCTGAGATTTAGAAGCATTTTGTCGCTGCTGCTGCCCTTGAGACTCTTGATTTTCATTGTTTTGATTTTCTTGTTCGGATGAGTTTTCTTCGTTTGACCCTTTCTCACTTTCGGAACTTTGGCTTTCAGGATCTAATTCTTCCTGAGCTTTTTGCTGCTCCTCTTTGGCTTCTTCAAGGTCTTCATCCAAGTCTTCTGGTAGGCTATCAGGGTTTTTCCTATCCTGATTAAGCTCATTGAGCTTGTCAAGTTCTTCTTGCAGTTTTTCTAAGTCCTCTTGCTCTTTTTTCTGCTGCTCGGCTAGCTCTTCGTTTGTTTGTTCTCCCTTTTCTGTTTCTTCATTTAAGGCTTCCTGATCGTCAATTTCCTCTTGTAACTGCTCAATGTTGTCTTCCAACATCTTGTCAAACTGAAGCTTTTTAAACAACTCCAATGTTCTTTCTAAGTCTTCTTCAAGATTGCTGCTGTTCTCGCGGAGATCATCCATTTTGTCTCTAAACTCCTCTATATCAGACTGTTCTTCGAGTAACTCTTTGAGTTCATCATAGAGCCTTTTCATTTCATCGTCCAGAACATTGTTCATAATTTCTTGAAGCTGCTCCATTTTCTGTTTGATGGATTCGTTCTGAGGCTTGAATTGTTCGAGCTTCTGATTATTAAGCTGGTTTTCTTTCTTGAGTTCATCGACCTTCTCGGCAAGCTTTTCTTTTTGATCAAGGATTTCCTGCATGAGTTTTTCATCTTGCCACTCAATTTCCTTCTTGGTTTTTAGGCGTTCATCGGCCTCCTCAATCATTTTGTTGAGTTCCCTGGCATCCTCCAAGGTTTTGTCAATTTCACTCTGAATTTGCCTGTCATTCGCTTCAATTTCAGCTTCAATGTCTTCCAGAGATGGAATTTTGAAGCTATAGGTAGCAGACTTTACAGCCTTAGAACCATTAACAGCATCATTATCAGCAACTTGCATGTAATATTTCAACTCTGCCCCGGCCTGAATCTTTGCTGAATCTAGGGTATAAACCTGGTAATAGCTTTGGTCAGAAAGTTCTCGGTTAAAAGGAATATTGAAGGATTCAAAGGACTGTTCGCCATCATAAGAATAATGAAAAGAAAGGGACGAAAACCCGTAGTCATCTCTAATATTTCCACCGAGTACAATGTTTTTGTAAAGCACGGTGTCCTGAAATTGATCTAAAACTATTTCTGGATACCGATCTTTGATTACTTCGATCTGAAACTTAAGAGAGTCCTTATTGCTACTGAATTCGTTTTCAAGGTGAATGGAATAAGGCCCTGAATTTTCAATGGTCTTTTTGATTTGAAATTCATCACTGTTAATGGCATCTGCTGCAATGCGCTCATTGGAGTTTGCAAATAGTACAGAGAGTGATTCCGAATGTTGCGTACTGAACTTCCAACTGACTTGGGTGCCTTCAGGTACTGTGAGATTGCCCGAATTACGAATATTCTCATTCTCTCTGAGCGTGTACTTGGGGTATTCTATGTTCATGCTAAAGAGGTCTATAGATGGCCTGTGGGCAGCTGAGATTGTATAACGATCGGATAGTACCCCTTCAGATTCCAAGCTGAAGCTTACATCATTTCGTAAACGATCAATCCTATATTCAAACTTGTCGGTGTCGAGTTTAGAGGCCTTAATTTTGCGTTCATTAATCCAAATGAACACATCACTTGGGCTTAACTGACCATTTGTTTCTATAGATAGAATAAAAGGCTCATCAATAAAACCCTCTAACTGTTCAGTGTCTATGATGAACGAGAATGGAGCTTCGGCCTTGAACTCGGAATTATACTTAATGATTCGGGTCGAGCTTTCTGTTATGAATTGAGGCAAAAATATTAACAATGCAATGATTATGACTACAGGAGTATATACATAGCGGAGATATCTCTTATTGGCCTTTAAATCAATGGCGTTGACAAAAGGAATCTTTTGAATGCTACTTCTTTTCTGTCTGATGCTCGCTAACAGTAGTTGATTCTCCTTATTAGATAGGTTTTCTAATTGAATGATATTCAGAAGCTTATCAGATATTTCTGGGAAGAACTTCCCAATTTGAAGGGCTGCTTCTTCATTACTGATCTGCTTACTTACATTCTTGATGGCTAAAATATGCCTGAGCACCAAACCATAGAAAGTGACAATAGCAAAACCTATGAAAGTGTATAATAGGGCTGCTCTACCTGATGAGCCAAGTCGACCAGAAAACTCTACGGTATTGATGACCAGAAAAAAAGCCAGGACCAAGGCGGCAAAGATAATGGCACCCTTAATCGCCTTGTTCCTATAGTACTTTGCTTTATAGGCTTTTAGTTGATTCTTCAGTGCCTCGTTAGATCCCATGCCCTCTGAAATTTTGTTTTACACTTTAATTACGCAAATCATGCGCAAAGGATTGTAAAACGATTGATAAAGAGGAGAATATACTACTTATTCAGTCAATTTCTATTACAATCGGGCAGTGATCGGAGTGATAAGCGTCTGGAAGTATTGACGCTGACCTTAATCTTTCTTCCATGGATTGAGTAATCATGTGATAGTCAATACGCCAGCCTTTGTTGTTGGCCCTTGAGTTTGCCCTATAACTCCACCAAGAATAGTGATGGGGCTCTGGGTTGAAAGTACGAAAGCTATCGATGAACCCTGAGTCAATGAATTTTGACATCCACTCACGTTCTTCAGGAAGAAAACCAGACGAGTTTTTATTGGAAACCGGGTTATGGATATCAATTGCAGTATGGGCTATGTTGTAGTCACCGCTTATCACCAGGTTGGGAATTGACTTGGTCAGCTCATGGGCGTAATTATAGAAAAAGTCGAGCCACCCGTATTTGAAGTCTTGTCTAATATCTCCACTCGTGCCACTTGGCATATAAACTGACATGACAGAGAAGTTGTCAAAATCAGCCCGGATTACACGGCCCTCATTATCATAGAGTGCATTACCACAGCCATATTCAACATGCTTGGGTTTGTGCTTGGTCAAAATGGCCACACCGCTATAACCCTTCTTTTCCGCGGTTTCTGTGTAGAGCTCATAACCCAGCTCTTTATAAAAGGGCTCAATTTGATCGGCCATGGCTTTAAGTTCTTGTATGCAGACGATGTCAGGGTTTTCTTCACGAAGCCAAGCGTCAAAACCCTTTTTAAGTGCTGCTCTAATTCCATTGACGTTGTAAGAGATGATTTTCATAGTGTGATTTTCAAGTCGTATTCTTTTTCAAAATACTCCAAAACATGCATTTTGAGTAACTTTTCCTGGTCGAGTAGGTCGAAACGAGGCAACTTCTTCAAGGCGACCCAATGAGGCCAACCTTCTTTATCAAGTCCTTCTAGCTCATAATAGCCTGAGTAACTCAGGACTTTGCAAATGGCTATGTGCATAAGGTCTTGCTTTTCTTCTTTAGAGAAGTTCTGCTTTCCCTTTCCTAGTTCCTGAACTCCAATAAGGAATAGTGTGCTATTGAGGTCCTTTGGTCTCTTGCCAATCGTTTCGCCAAGCTGAGTGAGTAGTTTCACCCATTTTCTTTGAAGCTCGAGATCCTTTTTATACATTTTCGCCCTCTTCTTGTAGGCTTTCCCAGTACTCAACCGCCCTTCTCAAGTGAGGAATTACTATGGTGCCACCGATCAGGTTGGCGATAGAAAAGGCTTCGAATACTTGTTTGCTTGTAATACCCACCTCGTAACACTTACCCAGATGGTATTTGACACAGTCGTCACATCGAAGAACCATTGAACAAGCTAAACCAACAACCTCTTTGGTTTTAATATCAAGTGCACCTTCTGCAAAGGCATTTGTGTCGAGGTTAAAGAGTCTTTTGAGCACCTTATTATCTTCTTCAAGAATCTTCTCGTTCATTTTGGCTCGATAGTCATTAAACTCTTGTACTATACTCATATTTCTATTAATTTATTCTTTAATAAAATGAATAAAAGATCGCTCTCGACATTTTTGGCGGATTTCGTATCTCTATTCTATCCTAACCTCTGTTTAGGCTGTGAGGGCTTGCTTCCAAAAGGGAGCAACTATTTATGCCCGAAATGTCACTACAATTTACCAAAAACCAATAGCCACAAGCTTGAAGTTCCACCGTTCAGGGAAAAATTTGATGGAGTCATTGAGCTTAGGCATATTTTGGTTTATGCTGACTTTTTTAAGGGGGGCTTGATTCAAAAAGTTCTACACCACCTCAAGTATGGTAATCAACCAGGAATTGGGGAGATGCTAGGCCGAAGGTACGGCCGAGAGTTGTTTGAGTGCGGTTTTTCCGATGTTTTTGATGCTATAGTTCCTGTGCCCTTACATCCTAAAAGGCTTAAGGAGCGGGGTTATAATCAAAGTGAACACTTTGGACTTGGCTTGTCGCAAGCATTGAATCTTTCGATAAATTTGGATACGCTTATTAAAGTGAAGCATGTTGATTCACAGACAAGGCGATCTAAACTGAGTAGGATCAAAAATGTCGAAGGTGTTTTTGAGGTATCAGATAAGGGTTGCTTTCGAAACCAGCGTATTCTATTGGTTGATGATTTATTGACTACAGGCTCTACCTTGGTGGCATGTTTGGAGGTTTTACAGCAATGCGACCCTCGCTCCTTGAGTATTGCGACCATTGGGGGTGCTAAATAAAAAAGGCCTCAATATATTGAGGCCTTGAAATATCTTATGGGTCGAGATCACTTTCTTCCGAAAACCCTGCTTATTATACCATTAGATTGGTCTAACTGTCTTGAGCCGATAGAGATCATTGCGCAACGGAAACCAATGGTAGAGGTTGCTCTATCCATATCAAGGAACCTTCTGGTACCAGGAGCCATCCAGTAAGCAACATCTTTCCAAGAACCACCTTTGTATACTTTGGAGCGATCGTTTACTAATGAGCGATACTCAAGTTGAGGGTTAAATGAAACACTGTCCCTTACTTGACTCGATTCCCAGCCGTAGTCTTTTTCTGAATCACCAGTACCGTCTTTTCTCACAGGATTCAAGTCATCGAAGTCACCATAGGACAGTGGACGATAAGTATCAAAAACCCACTCGCTGACGTTACCGGCCATATTGAAAAGGTTGAAGTCATTTGGCTCCCTATCACCAACGCGCTCTGGAATCACGGAGGCATCATTATTTACGTTGCCGGCAATACCAGCGTAGTCACCTCGGCCTCTTTTGAAGTTTGCCAAGTGCTCGCCTCTCTTCTTACCGAAGGGGTTTCTCGTGCTCCTTCCATCCCAAGGGTAGATTCTTCCGTACTCTTCATTTTCATCTAAGTAAACAGTACCAATAGTCGCTTTTGCAGCATATTCCCACTCAGCTTCGTTAGGAAGCCTGAACTTCGGAAGATAAATACCTCTTTCAATGAACTGTCTTTTGTTAACTTCCTCGTTCATGAACTCAACGACCTCTTGCTGAAAGTCGTCAAAGTCCTCAACCGAAATCAACTGCTTATCGCCATTATTGTCGCCAATTACTTGACCACCTATTCCTAGCTCATAATCACCAGAGGTCTCATTAACTACAATAAACTCTTCCTGAAAAGTCAATGGCAGCTCTTCGAAGTCCATTTCAAAGATCTGCTTAAGGTTTACAAAATCCGTTCTCCACTTGGAATAGTCAACCACCTGTCTCCAGGTTACACCTACTACTGGATAGTCATTGAAGCCAGGGTTGCTATAGTAATTCTCGGCATAAACATCGTTGAATGAAAAATTACTAGTCCAAACAGCGTCATTTGGAATGATATCCACCATCATTTTTGGGTTACTCTTGCTATGAGTCGGCCCCTTAAGGTCTGGGATGAATGGTAGGATTGGGTCGGCTGCGTTTTCGTTATCCTTTGAGTTCGGATCTTCAATCTCAATATTCTTAGGAAGACTCAGGTCTTGAGGGTTGTACTGATAGTGGACATACTCCCTCCAATCCTTATTGGTGACTTCAGTTTCGTCCATCCAGAACGAGTTAACCGTCACAGTTCTTTCGACATTGTCACGAGAACCGTACAAATCTTGTTCGTAAGAGCCTAAAATAGTTCTACCCCCCTGCACAAATACCATTCCTGGAGGGTTTGGCAGTGCCTGGTCGTCATATGGTTTGAAGCCTAGGTTGCCCTTCTTTGTGGCATAAGTAGCACCGGTAGTAGTACTTTGGCTAGTTTTCTTGGAGCAAGCACTAATGGAGAACAAAAGTATAACACTCAAAGCGCCTACTTTCAAATAACCCGCTGTGTTTTTCATTTTTAACTATTTAAGCTTATTCAGGTGAAAATTGAACTCGCTAATATACATTTATACTCAATCTATCACAAAATCAGCCTTCTGATTCAATGTCCAAAACGAGATAATCGAATGGATATTTCAGAAAATGAGATAAATGTTAATGGCTACCTCTTGTCCCGACCAATGTCATGATAGAATTAATTTTAGCAACCAAAGTATCTTGAACAGTCTATAAGTCACTTGATCAGCCTATATTACCTTTCAGTCAAAGGCGAACAAGGCCTTGAGGTAAAACCTTTTTATTTGAAACATGAATAAAAATAAGCTCTACTGGATGCTTCAGTTTGGCGGCTGGGGTGGCTTAATGCTAACGAGCTTTTTGGCGATGGTTATGTTCATGCCGTTTCTACCGGCTCTGGGCACTAACCTAATGGCAATTTTGCTAGGTGTTTTGGTAAGCCACTTGTACCGTGGCTACGTAAAGCGTAAGAACTGGAAAGACCTGCGGGTGGCTAAACTTTGGCCAAGGGTTTTTCTGGCCAGCGTCATTCAAGGAGCACTCCTATCTGTTTTGACTTTACTGACGCTCGTTGGAGCTTTCGTCTTAGTTGCTACAGCTGATCCGGAGGCAATCAATGGGGTCATGGGTATTCCTGAAATAGAGGGTATTGATGAAGAGACGATGGAGAAGTTTAGGCAAGCCAGCATTGAGAATTTTTCTGGAAGCAAGCTGCTGGTATTCCTTTTCAGCTTTGTCGCCAGTTATGCTATTTATTTTCTTTGTTGGTCAGCCTTGTATTTTGCTTATCAATATTTGCAAAAAACCAGAGAGATGGAAATTGAGGGATGGAAGCTTTCGGCTTCTATCAAAGATGCTGAACTCAGTACACTTAAGGCTCAAATCAATCCACACTTCATGTTCAATAGCCTCAATAATATACGTTCGTTGGTGGTAGAAGACTCAGAAAGAGCAAGAGATGCTATTACCCACTTATCAGACTTGCTAAGGTTTTCGGTACAGTTCGATCAGTATGAAAAAGTTTCATTAGAAAAAGAACTTGAAGTGGTACTGGACTATCTCAAACTCGAAGCCATTCAGCTGGAAGAGCGCCTTAGGTATACTTTTGATATTGAAAAGCCTACAAAAGAGATGCTTATTCCTCCAATGATAGTGCAGACGCTTGTGGAAAATGCGATTAAACACAGCATCAATAACCTTCCTAATGGGGGAGAAATTATCATAAAGTCAGCGATCAACAACGATTTCCTTTTTATTAATATCACTAATACTGGTCAACTGAAGAGAGACCAAAAACAAACTTCTGACGGAAAGAGAAGAGGTATTGGTATTAGTAATGCGCGAGAAAGATTGAGGCTCCTTTATGGAGAGAAGTCTGGATTGACGGTTCAAAACCTCAATGAACATATGGTATGTGCTACGGTTAAGATACCTTTGAATGATAAAGAAAGATTTGCCCTATGAAAACACTTATTATAGACGATTCCAGACTAGCGAGAAATGAACTCAAGCGATTACTGAAGGAGTTTGACAATGTTCAAATTGTGGGTGAGGCTGCAAGTGCAGATGAGGCAAAAGAAAAAATCAATGAACTCAAGCCCGACCTGATTTTCCTTGATATCCAGATGCCTGGGAAAAACGGATTTGAATTGCTAGAGGAACTAGAGGTATTGCCAGAAGTAATCTTTTCTACAGCATATGACGAACATGCGTTGAAAGCCTTTGAATATAATGCACTAGATTATCTGGTTAAACCGGTACAGAAGCAGCGTCTGGCTGGGTCGGTTTCCAAGGTCTATGATAAAATTAAAAAGAAGGAAAATGAGCAGAACAATACACAAGAGGGCATATTAACCATCAATGATCAGGTTTTTGTGAAAGACGGGGAACGCTGTTGGTTTGTTCAATTATCTGAAATAAGGCTGTTTGAGGTTAGCGGTAATTATACCACTGTCTACTTTGATACCTCAAAGCCCATGATTACGAGAACTCTTAATTACCTGGAGTCAAGGCTGGACGATAAGACCTTTTTTAGGGCGAATAGACAGCAGATTATAAACCTAAAATGGATAGAGCGCATAGAGCCCTGGTTTAGTGGAAGTTTGCGAATTTACCTAAAAGGAGGTGAAGAAATTGACGTTTCAAGACGACAAACCCTTAAATTCAAGGAGTTGATGAGTTTCTAAATGCTGAGTGATGAAGTTTAATTTCAAAAGGGCGGTTTTTGAGTTTCTGTCAATCGTTGTGGCAGTAATTTTGGCCATGTCTTTGACTGAAATGAGACAGAATTACCTTAACAAGCAGCTAGCGGAGAAGTCCTATTCGAATGTTGTGGATGAAATTAGAGAGAATCGGGAGCGGTTGGTTAGAGACTCTGCACGCATTGCTAAAGACCTGGAATTCATCAAAAAATGGATCAAGGATGTGAGAGATGATAAAACACCGGAGAATTTCTCCTCGGGCTTTTCACTATCCTTCCTGAATAAAGCCGCTATGGAAGTAGCACAGAATAACCAGTCATTGTCCTTTATTTCAAATGAAAGAAACATGGCTATTTCAGGAATTTACGATACTCAGGCCTTCTATCAGGAACATGGTGCCAAGACCTTCGAGATAATGGGTGACATGTCTAGCAGTGTTGTAAACTCAAAGGCCAATGACCTACTACCTTACGTACTGAGATTCAGGTTTCACCTTGGTGTGGTATTTAATACGGTTAATGCATATTTATTGGAATCAGATGCCTTTCTAAACAATGAGGCGCTTATGCCAGCATCTGATTAAGAAGCGTCTTACCCTCTTCTACCGATTGTACTTCACTAAAAGTCAGAATCAACCTAGTTTTGTATTCCTTCATTTTGCTTTTCTTCGGGTGTTTTTGAACAAAGGCTAGCACTTTACCAAAGGTTGGTGACTGAAAATAGGCTTCATTGTCCGATGGCATAAAATAGCATTTCATTGCCTCGTTTTTCATCACCACTTTTTCGAAACCGAGCTGCTCTGCAGACCATCTTAGCCTTACGGTTTCCACTAGGTCATTAACTGCGCTGGGCATTGGCCCAAACCGATCGCTTACATTGGTAATAAACTCCTGAAGCTTTTCTTCATTTTTAATGCTATCTAGTTTGGAGTACAAACCCAGACGTTCGGAGATATTTGCAACGTACTTATCCGGGATAAGGATTTCCATGTCCGTTTCGATGGTGCAGTCCTGGGCAACGATTTTTGCAGCCTCTTTGGCCAAATCGTTGACGAATAGGTCTCTGAAATCATTCTCCTTCAATTCCTGCACGGCCTCGTCCAAGATTTTGTGGTACATGTCGAAGCCCAAGTCAGTGATAAAGCCGCTTTGTTCCCCCCCCAACAGGTTTCCTGCCCCTCGAATATCTAAGTCGCGCATGGCTACTTTGAAACCATCACCTAAGTCGGAGAACTCTTCCAAGGCACTTAATCGTTTTCTAGCTTCTGAAGTAAGTCCAATCGTAGGAGGAGTCAAGAGGTAACAAAAAGCCTTTCGGTTAGACCGCCCGACCCTTCCTCGCATTTGGTGAAGATCGGAGAGGCCAAACATATGAGCATGGTTGATAATGATAGTATTGGCGTTAGGAATATCGAGACCTGATTCAATAATGTTGGTAGAGACCAGTACATCATATTCGCCTTCAATAAACTTTACCATTCTCTTTTCTAAGAGACTACCTTCCATTTGTCCATGGGCAATGCCGATTCTCGCATCTGGGACCAGCTTAAGAATGATATTGCCGATCTGCTCAATATCATTGATGCGGTTGTGGACTACGAACACCTGCCCCCCTCTGCGCAACTCAAAACTGATAGCATCTCGCATAATGACCTCGTTGAACGTATGAATTTCTGTCGTCACCGGCTGACGGTTAGGGGGAGGAGTGGCAATAATACTTAGGTCTCTAGCACCCATAAGTGAAAAATGCAGGGTACGAGGAATTGGGGTGGCGGTAAGGGTAAGAACATCCACATCTACCCGGAATTCTTTGAGCTTGTCTTTAACCTTTACCCCAAATTTCTGCTCTTCGTCAATGATCAAAAGGCCAAGGTCTTTGAAGGACACGTCTTTATTTACAATTCGGTGGGTGCCAATCAGAATTTCTGTTTTTCCTTCTTTTACCCGTGCTAAGGTCTCTTTAACCTGCTTAGCTGTTCTGAACCTATTGATGTATTCTACCTTAAGAGGAAACTTGCCTAACCTTTCGGAGAAGGTTCTGAAGTGCTGCATGGCCAATATAGTTGTTGGGACAAGTACCGCCACTTGTTTTCCATTAACTGCTGCCTTAAAAGCTGCCCTAATGGCTACTTCCGTTTTCCCAAAGCCCACATCTCCGCATACCAAACGATCCATAGGGTGTGACAGCTCCATGTCATTTTTTACATGTTCTGTGGCCATAGCTTGATCTGGAGTATCTTCATATAGAAATGATGACTCTAGTTCGGCTTGCATAAAACCATCTTGTGCAAAGGCGAATCCAGGGGCATTCTTTCGCTTGGCGTAAAGGCTAATTAGGTCTTTGGCAATGTCTTTAACTTTTCCTTTTACACGTTTCTTCTTATTCTCCCACTCTTGACTGCCCAATTTGCTCATTGCAGGTGCAGCGCCTTCTTTTCCGGTGTATTTAGAAATCTTATGCAATGAATGCACACTTACATATAGCAAATCATCATCCCGGTAAACCAGGCGAATTGACTCTTGTAGTTTCCCATTGACTTCTTTCTTTTCCATCCCCGCAAACCGACCAATACCATGGTCAATATGCGCGACATAGTCTCCTGGGTGCAAAGAACGAAGTTCTTTCAGTGTAAGCGCCTTTGATTTCGAGTGCTTTGCTTTGCTTTTGTATTTATGAAAGCGGTCGAAGAGCTGATGATCGGTGTAGCAAAGGATCTCTCTGTTTTTATCAATAAAGCCCTGCCGAAGGCTGACATTGATGGGCAGGATCTTGAGTGTGGGATCTAACTCAAGAAATATTGTTTCCAGTCGGCTGATCTGGTTAAGGGAATCGGCAGCAATACAGAGGCTTGTATTTTTAAGTTGCCATTGCCCAAGGTTTTCGGCTATAGCGTCAAAATCTTTGTTAAAAGATTGTTGTGGCTCAATATCAAAAGTGAAAGAGTGATCAGATTTAAAGTGTGAACGGTTACCAAATTCTATCTGTATGTAGCCTTCAAGTCCCAACTTGAATGTTTCACGCTTCTCAAACAACTCTTCTGGACTTAACACAACCTGTGTGTCTGTGACTGCAAGCACCTGATCAAAATTTTCAGTCGCCTTGAGAAAGTACCTCTCTATAGTATCTAATGTCTGCTCATAGTCTTTAAACCAGATTTTCGAATTTCTGGGTATAAAACTCAGAAATGACTGCCTGGTTTCTTCCAAGAGCTTCGTTTGAACGTTTGGAATGATATTGATTTCCTTAATGTTCTCCTGACTGAGCTGTGAAACAGGGTCAAACGTTCTGATGCTGTCAATTTCATTGCCAAAGAGCTCAATTCTGTAAGGCAAATCGTGCGCGTAGGAAAAGACATCTAGAATACCACCACGTACTGAAAACTGGCCTGCCTCATATACAAAATCCGTCTGTTCGAAATCATAGGTCTGCAGTAATTCGGATAAGAAGCCTACATCTAGCGATTCACCCACTTTGGCCGAAAAGGTATTGGTGGAAAGCGATTTCTTGTTAATAACCTTTTCTGTGAGTGCTTCAGGGTAAGTAACAATGAGTTCACCAACCGAGGATTTATGGTTGATACGATTAAGAATTTCTGCCCGCATAAGAATGTTGGCATTCTCGGTCTCGTCAAATTGATATGGCCTTTTATAAGATGTGGGAAACAAGAGTACTTCTTTGTCTCCCATGAGGTTTTGGAGGTCGTTATGAAAGTAAGCGGCCTCTTCCTTATCGTGGAGCACGAAAATGTTCGTTTGCTTATTGAGTTGATAGGTGGATGCAGCGACTACCGCATCCAGGCTGCCCACTAAGCCTTTAAGTCTTAGGTAGGTAGTTTCGTTCGGCTTGATTCTTTCAGCAATCGACTGAATGACCGGGTCCTCTCTATAAATCTTTATGAAATCTCTAACCTTCAATTGATCTGTCTAAAGTGGCTTGCAAATGTACTATTTTTCGAATATCCACTTATGTAAGTGGTTCTTGCGTTAACAAGATTTTTTTGTTGCTTCACACAACCCTTTCGTTTAAAGAGTTGTTACGTTGGCCTAATGAAACGAGCAAAAAACAAGTTAGACCTTAAGAAAGAGGCTTTCAAGCGCATTGAAGAGATGCACCCCCATATGGTTTTGCTCTATGTGGGCATGATAGGTAGTGGGATTATCTTTTTGTTTACCATAGTGGCCTTTACCGTTTCACGCCCTGAAGGCAGTGAATTTTTAAAGATAGACTTCCCTAAGTCATTTATTGTCAGTACTCTATTTATGTTGAGCTCTAGCTTTTCCATCTCTAAAGTGCTGCCAGCTTTTGAAAATGACAATTTGGATGAGGTCAAAAAATGGTTAGGTGTTACTTTGCTTCTTGGTCTGATATTTTCTGCTGCTCAGATTACAGGGTGGAGAGAATTGCAATCCAACAATATCTTTTTCAGTGGTCATAGAACAGGTGCTTATCTATACGTCATTTCTGGGCTGCATGTAATACATGTATTGGGTGTACTGATTTATTTGGTGTCTTTACTGATGGAATGCCATAAAACCTCGAAGGATGTGGTCAAACACCTACTATATGCTACCAATCCGTATCAGAAAGTGAAGTTTAAAATACTAACAGACTTCTGGCATTTTACGGATGCGGTCTGGATCGCTCTGTTTTTCTATTTTCTCTTTAGTTTTTAAGTACAAAAAAGGCCGCGTGACCAAACGCGACCTTCAAGCAATAGACTTATGAAGAATTGTTTTTGACTTTTGGGCTTGGCCCTTTTTTGGATTAGTTAAACGTAATTGTCTTTATATCGTCCCATCTGATGTACTTTGGGTCGCCACCACCAGTGAAGACCAATACACCATCATTATCTTCGTTTACATCTCGTGCATCACCTAACATCAACTCTGTACCGTTCTTCAACACCACGATTGAGTTGTCATAGTTCTTAGGAGTGATAGACTTAATGTTTCCCATGGAGATGATGTATTCTACATCGTCATCATGTCCTTGAAGCATTTCGAAAGTATATGTTTCGTCCAGGTCATAGATGATATCACCATTGAAAGTCTCACCATCAGTTGTTTCAACCGTACCGGATAGCTTCTTCATATCTGAAAAGTCAGCGTATGACATGGCATTGCTAGGAGCCTCTTTGAAAGTTACTTTTTTGAATTCTCTCCAAGGAATATCTACGCGACCAAAGTCAGTAGTGACAATGATACCGCGGTTCTCACTGTTTACATCATTAGACCCTCTCAGGTACATTTCTCTGCCTGACTGAGTAACAATGTTGCTACCGCCCCTGTCTCTTTCAATAGAGGCAAGCTTACCAAATTCAATTTTGACATCGCCATCTCTTGTATCTCCGTCAAGGACGTCTTCAGACAGTCTTTCATCATGATCCCACTGAATAAAACCAGTGTACTCACCACCATAAAACTCTACAGTGCCGTACATAGGATCCCCCATTCTGTCACTTAGGTTTTTAGGGGTGTCCATAAACTCAATGGATTCAATTCTGCTCCATCGGAAGGTAGTCTTGCCCAGCTCACTGTCCATAACATGAACATCAGCATTGAAGTCATTCGAGCCGTTTTCGACATACATTGTTTCCCCATTTCTTAGCGTCAACTTTACCTCGGAACGTCTTTGGATCTCTAGTTTAGCGATGTCACCAAAGCGCGCTTGAAACTCATGGGTAGTTTCGTAATCACTGTTCCAGCTGATGTTCCAGCCATTCCAGCGGTTTCTTCTCCTGCTATCGTCCCTAAGATCGTTGCGATCGGCACGACTCAAGTAGCGATAGTTTTCGTTGTCTTCTTTGTTTCCATTGAATATGTCTGTCCAAATCGCTTCTTCTTTTCCCCAGCGAATTTGACCAGTGTAAGAATCGCCATTAATAGTAGTAAGCTTACCGTAAATCAATGCTTGCTCTTGCGCATTCATAGCGAAAGAGCTGATTAAGGTTAAAGTGGCGATCAATGTGGTTTTCAATTTTAAGTTCATGACCCTATATGTTTTCGTTGTTGTTTCTTTTTTGATAAACCAAATATGGAATGACCGATCCACTCCTGAAATGAGTCTGGGTTATACCGGGGCATTTTTGAACTGAAACGGGAAGGGGCAATACCGAATCTGACTGTCGGATTCAGCTTACTGGTCTAGCCACCGCTTAAAAGCAGGAGTTTTCTCGCTACTAACCACAATGTCTTCATCAATATGCGGGTTAAGGCCTAGCTTAACTCTTCCCTTAAAATAGGGGTGAATATCGGTGACCGAGTCAAAGTGTACGAAGAACTTGCGGTTTACCCGATAGAATTGTTTTGGATCAAGAAGTGATTCCAACTCTTCCAATGTCGGGTCAATTGGGAGTTTTTGTCCTTCGAAAGTCATTAGGTAAGAAAGCTTGTCTTGCGAATAGAAGTAGGCAATTTTCTCAACAGGAATAGCACGAATCCTTTGGCCGAGCTTAACCAAAAACCTTGATTTATATTCTTTGGTAGCACCACTGATTACAGCCCTGATTTCCTCCATGTTAATAGGGCTATTGCTACTCTCCTGTTGGGCTTTTTGTTCAAACTTATCTAAGGCGCTTGAGAGCCTCTCTTTTTGAATAGGCTTGAGCAAATAGTCAATGCTGTTCACTTCAAAAGCCTTTATGGCATACTCATCATAGGCTGTTGTGAAAATTACAGGAGTTTTGACTTCGACCTGATCGAATATTTCAAAACTGGACCCATCCAGTAGCTGAATGTCACTGATGATAAGGTCTGGGTGTTCGTTGTTTTGAAGCCAAAGTACAGCTGCCTCCACAGATTTCATGGAGGTGACTACATCTGCTTCTGGCTTGATGCTTTTGACCAGTTCGAT
Source organism: Roseivirga sp. (assembly GCA_965230105.1). GTDB lineage: Bacteria > Bacteroidota > Bacteroidia > Cytophagales > Cyclobacteriaceae > Roseivirga. Next base: position 242,549 of record CBDDKG010000022.1, read on the forward strand.
TAATCGATCGGAGGCCAGCTTTTCATCTTCGAAAACAACTACTTTCATACTATTCGCTTTCCAAGTCAATAAGAGGAATTTTGACAATAAAATTGTCAGGGTTTTTGAATACCTGAACCTCTTTGTCTGTAAAATAAGAATATCTTTTCTGAATGTTGGTTAACCCCGTTTTTCCACTATTTCTCTTTTCCACCCGCTTTTCTTGCAAGGGGTTTTTAACCGATACATAGCCATTTTGGTAAGATATGTGAATTTTAAGTGGTCTGATCTCGGAAATAACATTGTGCTTAATGGCATTTTCAATTAACATTTGAAGTGTAAGCGGAGGAAGGTATTTCATATGCGCTTTGCTATCAATATCGATGAAAGTCTGTATAGTGTCTTCAAACCGGATTTCCAATAGGTATAGATAGGATGCGATAAACCTCAATTCATCATTGAGTGTAACTAGCTCTTCCTTGCTGCTTTTCAATATGTTCCTATAGACGTCAGCGAATTTTTCCAGATAGGTTTGTGACAGTTCAGTATCAACGCTGATGAGAGAAGAGAGGATATTCAGATTATTGAACAAAAAATGTGGGTCCAAATGATTTTTGAGTGTTGTAAGTTCGGCTCGAATGGTTTCTTTCTGAAAAGTCTCTGAATTTACCTGAGCGGTTTTCCAATTGCTCAAAAACTGTATGCCGAAATTGATTGAGATAGTAGGCAGTAGAATTAGTATGCCGAGCACATTCATTGAAAGAATCTGAGCTGCATCTGGCGGATCACTAGTCAACCCTAATTTTAGAATGAAGTAGCTAAGGTTGATGATGAGTAGAGAAAGTAGAATGCCTATTCCCAGCTGCCAGTAAAATCGCTTATTGCCATACTCTAACCAAGGTAGTTTCTTATCGAGCCTTCGGGTCAAAAAGTGGTTTGAGACCCATACGAGCGCCAAAGTAATAACCAACCAACCGGCAGTCAAATAGAGCTCTTTATCTGAATCTGTTAGATAGAGCGTCAAAAAAACAGCCCCGACTAAAACGAGGCTTACAATGAGTTGTATTGAAAACTTCTTGGAAAGTGCCACTGCTACAATTTAATCAAAAATGATCTCATCAATTTTTGACCACCTGATGTATTCCGGGTCTCCAGACTTAGAGACAAAGACCAGCACACCTGCATTGTCACTGCTAACATCTCGATGATCGCCCAACAGTAGACTTTCTCCATTTTTTAGCTCTACAGTGGAGTAATTATAATTTTTTGGAATGATACTCTTGATGTTTCTAAATGGAATCTGGTATTCAACTTTGTCATCATTGCCATCAAGTACCTCAAACTCCCAGGCTTCGTCTAAATCGAAGGCCAATAAGCCAGTATACTCATCTCCTTCAATAGTTACGACAGTAGCATTAATACCTTTAGATACAGGAAAGTCTTCATAAGACATGCCCAAGTTTTCATCGTCATTAATCTCCAGGTCCATAAAGTCTCTCCATGAGACTTTTACCTGGCCTACTTCGGGGTCGTGAATGATAATGCCCCTGTTCTCTGAATTTACATCATTGCTTCCCGTTAGAAACAAAGTTCTTCCAGAGCGTAGCGTTAAGTCAACACCGTTTCTATTCTTTTCAATGCTTCGGATGCTTCTAAAAGGGACTTTCTTATCGCCATCACGATCTTTACCGTCCAGAATTTCGCTCATAAACCTCTCATCCGAATCCCACTCTATCAAGCCTTTAAAAGTTCCCTTTCTACCTGCATTGACAATACCATAAATAGGTTTTCCGAATGTTTCATCAAAGCCTTGAGGTGCTGACGCAAACTCCACCTTTTCGATTCTGCTCCATGAAAGCTTGATCTCTCCAAGCTCAAAGTCCTTGACCCCAATGGTTCTGCCGATATCTTCACTATTACCACTGGTGATTTCTAAAACAGCTCCATTTTTAAGTGTAACCTTAGCACGATCTCTTCGCATAGGTTCGATAGACTTAATGTCACCAAACCTTGATTTGAACTCATGTTGTGTTCGGGAGAACTTGTCTTCCCATATGCTCAAGACGCCCAGATCCAATGATAACCAGGAGTTTCCTTCATCTTCTTTTGAAAGCTCATTGATTTCAGACTTGGAAAGAAACCTCATAAAGTCATTTGATGTTTTACTGCCGTTGAATAACTCAACCCAAAAGACTTCAGCCTTCTGTGAGTTGTCTGTACCCCATCTTATAGCTCCAGTATACTCATCACCACTAACGGTAGTGACTTTTCCGTAGATGGATGCATTCTTTTGGGCTTTGGACTCATTGGCAATAATTAACAAGCCTATACCTATCCCCACAAACAGCAATATCTTTCTCATCATGTTTTGACTTATATGATTCTGTTTTTGCATACTACAAACGTAGCAGGTGAGTTGTCGAATTTGAAGCTTATCAGGCCAGACTAGGGCTTTCATATTTCTGAATCGGGAAAATTAACGACTGAGTTTTTAGTTAATCTGGGAAGGCACTTGCGTCAATTCCAGGAATAATACGGATGGCATTCTTGTAATAAAGCTTTTTTAATACCTCATCTGAAAGGCCCAGGCCATACATTCTCCAAAAGGCATGATAGCGTTTATAATAAGGAAAGTATTCGTCTTCAGATTCTAATACTCTGAAATAGGTGGGGTATTCGTCAGGGTTATAGGCATCCTTGCCAAAAAGTATTCGATCCTGATACTTTTCCATAAAAGCCTTGGCAAAGCGTGGTTGCCTACCTAGCTCAGCGATTACTGCACCGATTTCTACCATCATATTTGGCATTTCTTCCAACAGCTCACCTAGGTGGTTAAGGTCATTTGCATACCAACCCATATGTGCCGCTATGAAAGTAGTATTTGAGTGTTTTTTGAAAACGTTATGCTGCTCTTCTATCATTTGAGTCCAAGGTGCCGGATCGTCATCTTCCCTTTTTCTTCTTGGACGAGTCTTTAGCTCTAGCCAACGCTCATTATTAGCATCAAAGGGCTCCCAAAACTGCTTTGGATCAGCGGTGTGAATGAGTACAGGGATACCAAGTTCTCCGCATTTTGCCCAAAGCGGATCGAGCCGAGGATCGTCAACAGCTACTCGGTTGCCCTCCTTGTCTTTTACTGAAAAGCCAAGGCTCTTAAAAATCTTTAATCCTCTGGCGCCTTGGTTATAATCTCTTTCTAGCTGAGCAGCAGCTCTCGGCCCCCAATCATCATCTATATTGTTAAAGTTGGCATTGGCGAAAATTATAAAGCGCTTAGGCTGGTTAGTTTTGATGTTTTTTATACCATCTACCACGGCTTTTCCACTGCCACCAGAGAGGTTTACCATCAATCCCATGTTCAAACCATCCATTTCAGTGGCGAGCTTGTTCAAGTCTCGTTCACCCATACGCCATTGGTGGCTGTGAACATCTATGAAAGGAAATTTGGCTCTTGAAATAGGGTTTTCTGGAACGACTAAGGAAGAAGGAGGGTCGTATTCCTCAAATGTGATTTGAGCTACCAGAGCTTGTTGAGCTATTAGAAAACAGCCTATAATCAAAAAATGATGTCTTTTCATAATTAGTAGTGTTTGAGGAATTAATCGTATTTGATTCCACAATGTTTTTTAAGCGGGATTAAGAATGTAATTTATTCGACCAAAAGCATTTATACATGGAGATTTCTTTGAAAGGAAAAGTCGTGTTGGTAACAGGCGGCTCTAGAGGTATTGGAAAAGCTATATCTGAGGGGCTGGCAAAAGCAGGTGCAGCTGTAGCTGTGCATTTTAATGCTAGTCATACAGCTGCAGAAGAACTTTGTGAAGAGCTTGGGAATGGTGCCAAGTCTTTTCAAGCGAATCTGGAAGACACTAAAGCGATACTTTTATTGTTCGAACAAGTAATTATACATTATGGAAGAATAGATGTGTTAATAAACAATGCGGGAGTGGCTGTTTCATCAGATATAACAAACAGTGATTCCGATTGGCTGGATGATTGGGAGAAGACCTTTGCAGTAAATACCCGAGCAACGGGACTACTCTGTAAGAAAGCGATTGAGCACTTTTCTTCTACTGACGGTGGGAGAATCATCAACATTTCTTCCAGAGCAGCATTCCGAGGAGATACTATGGACTATTTGGCCTATGGCGCTTCGAAGGGGGCAATTCCGTCTCTTACGCGTTCTATTGCCAGGCATTGCGGAAAGCAAAATATTAAAGCTTTTAATATTGCTCCGGGCTTTGTGCGCACGGATATGGCTCAAGATTTTATGGACCAATATGGAGAATCCTTTGCGTTGGATGATATTGCATTACCAGAATTAACAGAAGCTAATGACCTGGTACCTATGGTTGTGCTATTGGCCAGTGGCTTGGCGGATCATGCTACTGGTAGCACTATAGATATTAATGCAGGAAGCTATGTGCACTAAATGGGCATGGTGAGACTGGCGGTAAAGACACCGTTTTCATCAGAGCTGTCAAACCGGAATCCTTGCTTTTCAGCAAGTTTTCCACAAATCCAAAGCCCCAATTTATTACCACTCATTTTTTGGCGCTTCACGCTAACCTGATTAACAATAGTTAGTTCAATGGTATTTTTAAGTGCACTTTGGTTTATTCTAATAGGCTTAGAGTTGCTTCCATACTTAACAGCATTCTGAATAATATTGACAAGTATACTTTCCATTTTGGATTTATCTCCTTGGATTTTGGTTTCTGATAGTGGGCCAACATTCAGGCTTATAGTGAAGTCATTTTCTTTAATCGATGGGTTCATTTTCTCTAGTACATCGTAGAGGAGATCATCCAGGCGAAAAGTTGTTTTTTGAATAGTGAGGACATTTGCCTTAAGTTGACTCATCAAGAGAAAATCCTGAACTACATATTTTAGTCGTACCACTTCATCTCGTTGGCTGAGTAAGGTTTGGGTATGATCAACCTCATTACCACAGTTTAGTTTTAGTTCTAATTCTGCCAGCATATTAGCCAGGGGTGTCCTTAGTTCATGTGCAGCTGACGCAAAGAACTGGTTTTGTGTCTGAATTGAGAATTCAATTCGCTGTATCATTTCGTTGATGGTACTGGCGAGTTCTGTTAATTCATCATTGGCTTTGGAAACCGGCAACCTCTCCATAGTCTCAGAAGCTCTTATGGATTTTGCTCGGTTAATGATCTTTTGAAGAGGCTTTAGTGCATACCTTGAGAGGAATAGGGCAACAATTAATGAAAGTAACGCAGCTCCAATATTAGCGACAATCATCCAGGCTCTTACACGGGATACTTGCTGATAGACCTGCTGGTTATTCTTGGCAAGAACCAGGCTGACCACCTTAAACTGTGCGCTGACCATCTGTTTTTCTACCAGGCAAAACGTAAATGAGTCGAGCTCAAGGATAATTGAACCTTCACTTTCTGGCAAAAAGGGTTCTTCTTGTAGAACGGAAAACAAGTCGGGATATACTTCAGGAAAGTCGATTCTTTGATAATATTTTTCACTGTCAAATTCGGACTTATGCCATACCTGTATTGGTTGATCTTCAGAAGTAAGAGGTATTTGACCAGGACTTTCTACCAAGCCCTTGGCAATACCCTGAGCCTCGACTTTTACGCTTTGGTGGTAGGTGTCTATAATACTTGACTTTACTCGATGAAAGAGAAAATAGTTTGAAATGGATATGACCAGAAGGAATACACCAAAGAATACGAGAGCTATTTTGAAACGAAAACTTCTAAATGACAAGAATTGATTCAATCGTTATTGTTTTGTGAGTTCGCCAGCAATTTTATATCCGAAGCCAATTTGCGTCTCAATAAGCTTTTGCTCAAAATCATGGTCTACTTTTTTTCTTAGTTGGTGCATATGAACTTCAATCACATTACTGCCCATATCAAAGTTAAAGTTCCAAATTTTCTCGGTTATCTCGGCTTTTGACAAAACCCTGTTGGCATTTTTTAGTAAGAGCTCAAGTATAGAAAACTCTCGCTTACTCAACTCTATCACCTGACCAGCCCTGAGAACTTCCCTCTTAATCAAATCAACACTTAAATCGGAGAGCTTAAGTATTGATGCTCTTTTAGACCCAAACTTCCTTTGCACATTGCGTATTCGGGCCTTTAGTTCTTCAAAATCAAAAGGCTTTTTTATATAGTCAACAGCGCCTAAATCAAGCCCTTTGATCACATGATCACTTTCGCTTAATGCACTCATGAATATAATTGGTGTGTCCACAGTAAACTCTCTCAAGTTTTTCAAGACCTCGAAACCACTCTGTCCAGGAAGCATGATATCCAGTAGAATTAAATCAAAATGATCCACAGCAGCAGTTTCTACAGCAGCAGTACCATTTGCCTCAAGACTAACATTATACCCGACTGCCTGAAGACCTTTCTGAATAAATGTCGCTAGCTTAACCTCGTCTTCAACCAATAGTATTCTCATAGAGAGTTGCTTATCATAGAATTGTTCGTGAATGTAATTCCATTGATAGTTATTTTATGGGGAATCACGTATGTATAACCTTTTTCGTTGACTTCTTCAGGGCTGTCTTTTCTTCTCCATCCATCAAAGCTTATTTCAGTACCTTTTTCTAACTGTTTTGCCATTGATAAGGCCACAACTTCACTTACCCTAATGAAAACGCTGTCTTCGACAATGAGATTCCTAAAAGGGGTAATCAGATTTTCACCATTCCAGGCAATGGTTTGATCCTCTAAATATTGTATCTCAGACACCTTACCTGTGAAATTAATCTTTTCGCTAACATACTCTTCTCTTCTTCCAAGGAAGGACTCTCTACCTTTTCCTGAAATAGTCTCGTTATTATGTGTCAAAGCCCGCATAAACTTCATGCTTGGAAACCTCTGAAAATGAATTTTGAAGGTCTCACCTTGTGCAGATTTGACTATTTTCTGAAAGGCCTTAGCATTTGAACGATTGAACAGAAAGGTGTCGACTTGGTTTTGTTTGTTTTTTACAGTCATTCCATGGACATAACCAGCGGGGTCATTTATGAACGACTGGTATTGAACATCACTTGATTGAAGAAAAGGACTTGTACTGCGAGCGTCAGGTCTATGCATATTTTGACGGCCGGTTACGATTGAATATAATGGAAGCGCATGTCTTAAGTCCATAGAGAAGACCTTTGGGTTTCGATAGAACGCATATGGATTTCTACCCTTTGGACGCAGGTAAGAAATATACTGTTGGTCCCAAAACTTCTGAAGACCGTCAGATTTATAGAAGATAAGGCTATCGCCATTTTCAAGAACCAAAATCCCTTCTCTATTCTTGAGGCTGATTCTCTTAAGTACCTTCGCATTGATAACAGGCTCGTTAGAAGAGTACAAGAACCGAGACTTTTGTACTTCAGGGCTATTTTGAATTGAAAAAGTGCCCTTTCCCGATTTCACACTTGCAATATTTGCCAAACCCGAAATTTGTTCTTTGAGTTGGACTTCAATCTTTCGCAACGCCAACTTCTTACTGAAGATCTCCTCTAGCAACAGTTCATCACCAGTCACAGTTATTTCAATGACTTCATTGGTTGAAAGAAGGGGCCCAATTTTGTATCCTGAATTTACCGGGACATCCACTAGTAAGAGCTTATTGTCTGATCTTTTAAAGACAAAGCCATTGAGTACACCACCATAGCTATTAGACCCTTGATAGAGCATTTTAACAACTTCTCCTTTAAAGGCCCTTGTCACATGGAATTGGGTTCTGGCCAACCGTTTACTTTGCTCAGTAGCATCTTTGATTTGACCAGCGGAGGGTAAAGAGACAAACAGGCCTATGGCTGTAATAATGGACAGTAAGTTTTTCATAGTTTAAGAATTTGATCAAACATATCCATCCGGTCTTAATTTGACCTTAAAACCAAATTAATCTTTCTTAATTTGACCATATGAAAATAAGGTGCAGCTGGTGCGAAGGTTCTTTTGAAGATTATGTCAGATATCATGATGAGGAATGGGGTGTTCCTGTCCATGATGATCGGGTTCATTTTGAGTTTTTAATACTTGAAGGGGCTCAGGCTGGGCTGAATTGGTCTACTATTTTGAAAAAGAGAGAAGGTTATAGAAGGGCATTTGCTGATTTTGACCCCAGTATTGTTGCTGAGTTCAGCGAGGTAGAAATGGAGCAGCTTTTACTTGACCCGAGCATCATTCGTAATCGATTGAAAGTGAAAAGTGCTGTAACCAACGCTCAAAACTTTCTCAAAGTTCAGGAAGAGTTTGGTTCGTTTGACAAATACATTTGGTCCTTTGTAGGTGGAAAGCCCATTGTAAATCAATGGAAATCTATGGCAGAGGTTCCAGCTACAACAGCAGAGTCTGACAAAATGAGTAAGGACCTAAAGAAAAGAGGCTTTAAGTTTGTTGGGAGTACGATAATGTATGCATACATGCAAGCCTGCGGCCTGGTGAATGACCATGTTATGGACTGTTTTCGCTACAAGGAAGCCTAATCTTTAATACTCAAAATCACATTTTTACGAGGAACCTCTATTGCCCACATACCTATCATCAAAGTATCTGAGTACATAGGGGTGGTATAATAAAGCATTTTGCCCTCATCCAACTTTTGAATGTTTGGTTCGGAGGCAATGTTGTTATCCCGGTTGTAGCGATAAGCCTCAAAAACCTGAAGCGCCTTACCACTTAAACCTTCAGGATCATCGAAAAAGTAACGGTTCTTTTGGTAAACTGAATCTGGACCAAATTCAGTATTGATCACATAGGTATTTGAAAGAGGTTCTGGTATGACCTCAATGGAAAAATCTTTGGATAGTGTTTTGCCAATTTCCATCGCACGTTCAATGATTTCTGCCTCTGAAACGACCTTGATTTCCCGGTCCTCCATTTCTTGACGCGCTTTAGCGGTATCGATCTTTTCACCCCCACAGGAAACCAGACTTAAGGATAGTAGAATAAAGGCGAATAGCTTTTTCATTCTTCGTTTTTATGGAATGGTATACAAATGTATAAGGGATTGCTATTGTTTTTTAATTTTAGGGACTAAACCGATTCGGAATGATTGAAAAACTTGTAGCCATTAAGGACAGATTTGAAGAAGTAGGCCAACTGCTGGTACAACCAGATGCCATGGCCGATATGAAAGTCTATTCTAAGCTGAGCAAGGAATACAAGGATTTAGAGAAGATTGTAAAGGTTTATGATGAATATCAGAACGTGATAGACAACATTGCTTCTGCCAAAGAAGTGCTCCAAACTGAAAAGGATGAAGAGTTTCGAGAAATGGCCAAAATGGAACTTGACGAATTGGTTCCAAGAGAGGAAGAACTGGAGGCTGAAATTAAGGTGCTATTAATTCCTAAAGACCCGGATGATCAGAAAGACGTGATTATGGAAATCCGGGCCGGAGCAGGCGGTGATGAAGCGGCCATCTTTGCAGGAGACCTGTATAGGATGTACGATCGATTTATCGAGGGCAAGGGTTGGAATAAGGAGTTGATCAGTTTAAGTGAGGCTTCATCCGGAGGCTTTAAGGAGATTGTCTTTGGAGTCTCAGGAGACGATGTTTATGGCTCCCTAAAATTCGAGTCTGGTGTTCATCGTGTACAGCGTGTGCCTGTGACAGAATCACAGGGAAGAGTCCATACTTCAGCGGCTTCCGTTGCCGTACTTCCCGAAGTTGATGAGGTTGATTTTGAACTGGACATGAAGGATGTTAAGAAAGACACCTATCGTAGTTCTGGGGCAGGTGGTCAGCACGTTAACAAAACTGAATCAGCGGTAAGGCTTACACACCTTCCCACTAATACAGTGGTGGAGTGTCAAGATGGGCGATCTCAGCATAAGAACTACGACAAGGCGCTTCAGGTACTTCGTTCAAGGCTCTATGAAATGGAGCTGAAGAAGCAGCAAGATGAAATTGCCAGCGACCGAAAGTCTCTTGTCGGTAGTGGTGATCGGTCTGATAAGATCCGGACTTATAATTACCCACAAGGAAGGGTTACAGATCATCGCATTGGCTATTCTGTCCATAACTTACCGACCGTTATGGACGGGCAATTGGGCGACTTTATTGAAAACCTGCGCATTGCAGAAAATGCAGACAAGCTTCAAGACGGAAGCGAAGAATGAAGTATTTTCAAAAAGAATTGACACTCAAACCTCGGGCCAGAGGGTTTCATTTGATCACGCGAGATATAGCAGCTGTTTTACCTGAGTTGGCAGAGATAGATACAGGACTATTGCATGTTCATATAAAACATACATCTGCCAGCTTGACGATCAATGAAAACGCTGACCCTACAGTTCGTGAAGACTTTGAAGCCCACTTCAACTTATTAGTTTCCGAAGAAGAAACCCATTATCAGCACACTTTTGAGGGGCCGGATGATATGACCTCTCACATTAAGGCGTCTTTGCTAGGCCCATCGGTCATCATTCCGGTCACCAAAGGGCGCATGAACCTAGGCACCTGGCAAGGAGTATACCTTTGCGAGCATCGCAATCATGGCGGAAGCCGTAAACTAGTCCTTACGCTTCACGGAAGTTGAGATAGAAACGGATTTAGAATGCCCTTAGTTGACTATGACTTCAAGGAGCTAACCTTGATAATCTGAAGGTTCCAGCTCGAAGAGTTTGTTGACCGAAGTATTAAAGATTTCAGAAATTTTAAGCGAGAGTACCGTAGAGGGGGTGTATTTGCCTCTTTCTATGGCATTAATGCTTTGCCTGGATACACCAACCATTTGAGCGAGTTGCTCTTGGGTGATCTTTCTCTTCTTACGTTCTTGCTTTAAAATACTTTTCATTCCTCTTGGAACTTTCAACACTCGAAAATAGAATCAAAAGGGGTGCCTTTTAGGACAAGTCTGGTTAACTTTTTATTACATTTTATTCCCCAATTAGACTTTATTGTTACACTGCTGTTAAAAAAATGTGAACCGCTACTTAACATTTGAGATTTGGGCTATCTTTGTGGCCTTAACAGTAAGAACTATGTTGTTTGATCCACCAATCGCTTCAGGCGCAAATACATTTATCTGGATTGTTGTAATCCTTATCGGTTTTGTAGCTGCGTTAAGTCAGCACGATGCCCTTTTCAAAGGGAAAAAGAAAAAGGAAGAGCATTAATCAAATGCGTTTGACTAGTCTGTAATAGTCAAACATTGTAACCCTGAAGGCTTCTCTCGACTTATCCGAGTCAAGGAAAGAAACCCAAGAGTCTTTTATTTGAATCTTAAACCGACAGTCCTGCTGTAGCAGATTATATATGCTGTCGGCAAAAGCGACCTGATCAGCCTTATTACCCTGTTTGTAAGAAATGGTATCGCTTTCTTCACCCATTTGCCACCGAACAATGAGTTCTGTAGAATTCCCTAGAAACTCATTTGGTTCTAACAACAAATAGGCCTCATCATATCTCCAATTATCCACTATCGCAAGGTTTAAAACAGGCAAATCAGTTGACAGCACACGTTGTTTATGCCGATAGATGTTGAGTTTAGCCACATCCATTGCTTCCAGTTCATAGTATATCCTTCTCACATTTTTAAAAAACAATCTTGAGGCATCGTCCGTGCTAAAAACAATATTGCCTTGATCCACCTTCCTTCTTTTGTCTGGATTACAACCTGAAACCAGGCATAATAAGATCAGTATGACAAGGCCTTTGTTCATGAAGGGCTAACCAGGTGTGGCTAAGGTTGTTTCAGTTTATTGGCAGTCTTCTGAATCAGTTTCCAGGCATTTTCCACATGATAGGCCTCTAGGTTTGTATTGCCAAAGGCCAATCTGAGCGTAAACTGATCATATAGCTTAGTCTGGGTAAAAAAGAGCTCACCTGATTCGTTGATGCTCGTCATAATCTGCTCGTTAATTTTATCAAGCTGGCCCTCTGGGCCGGAAGTAAACCTAAAACAAACCGTGTTTAATGGTACAGGAGCCATTAGCTCGAAATCAGGGTGGGCTGTGATCTCATTAGCCAGCCATTTTCCGAGTGTAATATGCTTGCGAATGGTATTTTGAATACCTTCGACACCCATTTCGCGAATAACAAACCACAGTTTCAACGCTCGGAACCTTCTACCTAAAGGAATACCCCAATCTCGATAGTTTTTGACTTCGCCATCGACAGAGGTTTTCAAATAGTCAGGTGTAATGGTAAAAGTATTCACCAGGGCAACTGGATCCTTCACATAATAAGCCGTGCAATCGAAGTTGGTGAACATCCATTTGTGGGGATTAAAAACAAATGAATCTGCTTCTTCAACTCCTTCAGACATCCATCGCATTTCTGGCAGTACTAATGCCGTTCCCGCATAGGCAGCATCTACATGGTGCCAGATTTTGTGTTGCTTACAGATACTGCTGATCTCTGAAATCGGGTCTATGGCTGTAGTACTGGTGGTGCCAATAGCGGAAACCACACATAAAGGATTAAAGCCTTTTTCAATGTCCTCCTCAATTGTCTTTAACAATTCATCTGCTCTCATAGCGAAGTTTTCATCGACTTCGATTGGGCGGAAATGTGCCGCACCGATACCCGCAATTTTTACAGCTTTTTCAATTGAAGAATGAATTTCGGAAGAGGCATAAACGGTGAACTTTTGTTGTTCAAAACCCTTTTCATTCACAGCATATTCAGAGGCTTTTTCCCGGGCAGTGAGTATAGCGCAAAGGGTAGCGGTGGAGGCAGTATCTTGAATAACGCCAGTGAATGTGTTCGGTAAACCGAGCATATCACGCACCCAATTTATAACTGCTTCTTCTAATTCGGCTGCTGCAGGCGATGTTAACCAAATCATGCATTGTGAGCCAAGCGTACTCATTAACATTTCGGCAAGCACTGAGGCTTTACTTTTGTTGGCAGGAAAATAAGCCATAAAGTTCGGGCTTTCCCAGTGTGTGATGCCAGGCATTATTACATCCTTGAAATCCTTGAAGATCTTTTCAAAAGGCTCTGCCATGTCAGGAGCACTTTTTGGGATTTGCTTAAAGATGTCACCAGGCTGGGTGCCGGGGAGGACAGGAAGTTCCTCTATATTCTCAAAATAGTCGGCCATCCAATCCACTAATTCATGGGCATGCTTTCGAAAGTCTTCGGTGTTCATCTCTTTCCCCTTTGCTTTCATGCAAATTATTGATGATTTTACCGAAAACAAATGCATATGAACACTCCTTTTCATTTAGCCTTTCCTATTAAGGACATTGAATCTACACGAGAGTTTTACGGAGGCCTATTGGGTTGCGAAATAGGGCGCTCCACAGATAAATGGATCGACTTTAATTTCTTTGGCAACCAGCTGAGTGCACATGTAAAGCCAGAGGAGCTTGCCGCTGCACATACAAATGCTGTGGATGGAAAGAATGTACCTGTTCGGCACTTTGGGGCTGTTTTGGGATGGGACCAGTGGCATGGCTTGGCAGACAAACTAAAAGAAGTAGGTACGGACTTTATTATTGAGCCCTATATTCGGTTTGAAGGAGAAGTGGGTGAGCAGGCAACCATGTTTTTTTTAGACCCAAGCGGAAATGCATTAGAATTTAAGTCTTTTAGAGACCCCTCTCAAATCTTTGCAAAATGAGAAAGCCATTGATAACAATTTTGTTATTGACTATGTCCATTTGGGCTTTTGCTCAAGCGGACTACCTTTTGAAACCCGATCGGGTGTTTGATGGAAAGGCAATGCATAATGACTGGATAGTGGCAGTTACTGGAAATGAAATTACTTATGCTGGACCGAGCAGAAATATTCAGACCAAGGAGACGATTGCACTCAAGGGAATGACGCTAATGCCAGGGCTCATTGAGGGGCATTCTCATATTTTGCTTCACCCATATAATGAGACCTCCTGGAATGACCAGGTGCTGAAGGAATCATGGGCGGAACGATCTGCAAGGGCAGTGAATCATATGGAGGCTTCTTTGATGGCTGGGGTTACCACCATGCGCGACTTGGGTTCAGAAGGGGCAGGGTATACGGATGTGGGTATAAAACAGGCGATGGAAAAAGGGGTTATCCCAGGTCCTAGGTTGCTCGTTGCCGGAAAAGCAATTGTTGCTACTGGAAGCTATGGACCCAAAGGATTTCACGAAGGAGTGAAGGTACCCTTAGGAGCTGAGCCAGCCGATGGCTACGATGATTTAATCAAAGTGACCAGAGATCAAATAGGCAATGGGGCAGACTTTATTAAGGTTTATGCTGATTATAGGTGGGGCCCGAACAGAACAGCCGAGGCTACTTTTACGGTTCAGGAACTCAAAACCATAGTTGAGGTTGCAGAAAGCAGTGGACGCTATGTTGTGGCCCATGCTTCTTCTCCAGAGGGAATGAGAAGAGCCATAGAAGCCGGTGTAGAAACCATTGAGCATGGTGATGGAGGAACACCAGAGCTGTTTGCGTTAATGGCGGAAAAGGGAATTGGGTTTTGCCCAACGCTTGCAGCGGGTGATGCCATTACTCAATACGGGGGCTGGGATAAAGGAATCGACCCTGAGCCCACGAGAATAAGCAATAAGCGAAAATCCTTTAAAATGGCTTTAGACGCTGGAGTCAGGATTGTCTTTGGGGGTGATGTTGGTGTATTTCCTCATGGAGATAATGTGAGAGAATTAGAAATGATGGTTGATTATGGGATGAGTGCTCAATCGACATTGGAGTCAGCGACTTCGCTAAATGCAGAGATGTTCCACCTGGAGCAATTGGGTCAAATTAAAAGCGGTTTCCTGGCTGATATCATTGCAGTGGAGGGTAATCCACTCGAAAATATTTCAAAACTTAGGAGTGTAGAACTGGTCATAAAAGATGGAGTGATCTATAAAGGAAATTGATATGAAAGGATTTTATTTTTTAAGCCTACTGATATTCCTGTCCGGGTGTATGACAAGCGAGAAATCAAAAGAAGTTGTGCAGACAAGTTTAGAAGTGTATAAACCTGAAAATGCCCCTAAAAAGGTATTGAATGTTGGTTTTTTGGCTATTAATGGAGTTTATAACTCTGAGCTGATGGCACCTTATGATATATTCCAGCATACGATTTTTCACACCGACCCAGGAATGAAGACTTTTATTGTTTCGCCAACGCTAGAACCCATTGTGACCTTTGAAGGAATTACCGTCACACCACATTATAGCTTTGAGAATACGCCTGAAATTGATGTACTCGTGGTGCCCAGTGCAGAACATAACATGGATTCTGACCTGGAAGATGAAGTACTTATCAATTTTGTGAAAGAGACTGGCACCAGGGCCCAATTTGTAATGTCCCTATGTGATGGGGCTTTTATTCTGGCGCAGGCAGGGCTGTTGAATGATGTAAAGTGCACCACTTTTCCTAGTGATATAGATAAGATGCGAGCACGTTTCCCAGCGCTTGACATCTATGAAGAGGTAAGCTTTGTACACGATGGCAAGGCGATCACCTCTGCTGGTGGTGCTAAATCATATGACCCCGCACTTTATTTGGTCGAGTACCTTTATGGAAAGCAAAAGGCTAAGGGAGTGGCTAAGGGCCTGGTCATCGACTGGAAGGTTGGTGAGGTCAAAAGCATATTACCTTAAGACATCTGAATTGCTATGACTGATTCCTATGATTGGTTAGAAGTTTATGGCATCCCCCATGACAACATTCAAGATCTTTTATCACTGGCTGAGGGCTTGACAGAGAATGGTGATAAAAAACAAGGGATAAGGGTTTATCAACATGTTCTTTCCATTGACCCAAAGAACCAAAAGGCCAAGCATTGTCTTGAAGAAATATTGTCTTCAACGATACCCAGCTGGCATTTTGATATGCTGGCGGATACGAACAGGAATGAGGCTTTTGAAAAAGCAATAGTCAAATCGATTGATAAAAAATCAAGAGTGCTTGACATTGGTACAGGCTCAGGTCTATTGTCTATGATGTCTGCAAGAGCGGGAGCAGAATCGGTGCTTGCCTGTGAAGTGAACCCTGAAATGGCAAGGGTCGCAACCCGAGTTGTTGAGGCCAATGGTTATGCCGATAGGGTTAATGTGATAAATAAACGGTCGAACCATTTGGAGCCGGCTCAAGACTACACGGAGAGGTTCAATGTCATAGTTTCTGAAATATTAGATTCGGGAGGTTTGGGTGAAGGGGTTCTTCCGTCATTAAGACAGGCTAAAAAGGAGATGGGGACTTCTGATGTCAAGATAATTCCTGCAGGCATTTCCTTAAAAGCGCAACTGATTGAGGTTCCAAAACTGCATGAGGTGAATCCAATCAGGACTATATGTGGGTTTGATCTATCAATCTTTGATGAGTTCCGGGTTTCAGATACCTATAGACCAGTGAATTTGACAAATCAAGAGTATAAGGCACTTAGTGAAACCTTTGACTTACGTTCCTATGACTTCTATAATATTCATGAGCACGAGATTGATTTTGATAAGCCTGAGGTTGATCAGCTGAAAATCCCGGTTTCCATGAACGGAGAGCTTCAGGCAGTCGCTTTCTGGTTTGACCTGCACATGAACGAAGAAGATACTTATTCTTCTGGTCCAGGGGGTGAATTGGATCATTGGCTTCAAGCCGTATACTGCTTTGAACAGTCCAAAGAAGTGAAAGAAGGAGACACGGTTTCTCTAAAAGCCCTGTACAGTGACTGGATGGTGAGGTTCAGGCTTTTTTAATAAGTAGCGAAGTACTCTTCCAAATCTTTCAGTGTCGATGTGCTTGTAGCAATATCTTGTTTGATTTCACCCTTTTCCAAAAGAACGATCCTTTCACAAACCTCTGTAACATGGTTGAGGTCATGGCTTGAAATTAGCATGGTAAGCTGATGGTTTTCCTTCCAGTCTTTCAATAAATTCTTCAACCTAATCTGAGTGGTAGGGTCTAGGTTTGCGAAGGGTTCGTCTAAGAGAATCACCTCCGGGTTACCCATTAATGCCGCGGCTATACCCACTTTCTTTTGGTTACCCTTAGAAAGGTCTCGGATGTACTTTTTCTTGCCCACAATTTCGTCATTGAATAGTGCTTCGAATTGGCCAAGAAACTCTTTCATGTCTCCAGGAGAGTAGTTGTGTAACGAACCGACAAACTCAAAATATTCGTCTGGTGTGAGGTAATCAATCAAAAACGACTCATCCAGAAAGGATCCTGTGTAGAATTTCCAATCTTCAGAACCTTGAACGTCAACGCCTTTAGAAGTTACAGTTCCCTTAGAGGGCCTTATCAAATCAAGGATCATTCTAAAGAAGGTTGTTTTTCCAGCTCCATTATTACCTACCAATCCAAAGCTTTCTCCCTTGCCAATTGATAATTCCGGGATGTTAACTACTTCAACGCCCTTATATGCTTTAGAAAGTTCTTTAACGTCAATCATAATCCAATAATTTATTGTGCCCGGAAGCCCGCAGCGATTTTATGTCTGTTTTCAGTAAATGATTTGGTGATATAGTCAATCACCTTGTTTCGTAGTAAGAATCCAATTAATCCTACTAAGCCCACCAACAAAAGGCCGTATGTACCATAACCCATCGCCAATAGCGGGCCATAGAATATATAAGGCAAACCTAACACCGGTATGGCAATTAAGAATTGAGCCGCACCAACTCCTTCATAGTTAAAAGCTGCACCCTTGTTAAGGTCTATTTTCTTAGGGTTGAACATGGCGATCCGCATGACGAAAGGAATGTTGACTCCAATGTTAAACAGGTAGGCTGCCAGATTGAAAAGCACAATTTCTAAGCCGAAATAGGCATAGCCCAAAGAAGCTACAAAGGCCACAGTACAAGCCGCAACGAACATGTAGTACTTGGCTTCAAAATACTGTCGAAGATTCGTCTTTCGAATGAGAACAAAGTCGAAATAACCACTTTCCCAACTCAGTAAGAATTGACCGTGGTTGATAAAGAATGCACCAGTGACAAAAATTCCTGCCAACAAGAAGATACCACTCATCTGTTCCATGTAGACATCTTGTGTATAAAAAATCAACCCATAGAAAAGGAGCATTCCACTCAGCACCAAAGTGTTTCTAGGGCGCTTATGTCTTAAGATTAACTTCAGTTCAAGCCCGATCAATTCTCCAATCCGTCCAAACCTCTTCAGGAATGAAAAATCTCCAGATATTTTCGTCTTGTTCTTCTTCGTAGAAATCTCTTCGGGGTAGGTATTCTTTGCCAGATATGTATAGTTGAGTCTATACAGGATGATCCATAATGCCACAGGAATAGCCGCGAAAGCAGGTTGTATTAAAACCGCTCCGAATAGCTGTTCTGATACGGTAGAGAAAGACACAATTTGGAAATAATCCAGAGCACCTAGGCCGGCAAAAAGAATAACCATCCCTAAAAGGAGATTGGGCATATCATTGAGCTTCTTTTTGAAGAGAATGCCTAGAAAATGTATGGTGAAGACCATACCGACAATCATCACCAACCATAAAAATCCGGTAAGTGCTCCATATTCTCTACCTACTCTCACAATCGCTGAAGGAGTGAAAAAGAAGAGGGCTAGTAGGTTAAATACACTAACCTGACTTTTTCTGAGCATGAAATTCAGGAACTGGCTCTTTTTTATCGGCAAGTGCAAATAGGGCTGTATACTGAGAACAGGAACATTTTGTAAGAAGAAGCGAAGCACAAACTCAAAGAAGAAATAATAGAGCAATGCTCCATTGATGAGTTCAATTGGGTCCTTATCAGGAACAACTTCTTCAAGCCCAAATGCAATTCCAAACCCAGCCATTATGGCGTAGACCATCAGCATTAATGCCGCAAAGCCGAGAAAAACATTAGCGAGTAGATTCTTTGCCCAAATCGGTGACCGGAAACTCTCTTTCCAGGCGTGACTAATAAAGGTTTGAATCATATTTATATCAGTTAAGTGAAGTATCTAATGCCAGGATACAATCTAAAATGGCGTGTGCTGCCCTTACGTAAAATTCCTGATTCACATTTTCAAAAACATCTGTAGGCTTATGGTAATGTTCATGGTCTTCTACTCCGAAGTACAGGAATGGAATTCCCTTTCTGTGAAATGCGCCATGATCTGACTGCAGGGTCCAATCATCGTTGCCTAAATCAGGAGAGTCATGACCAATTTTCAAGTTCAAGGGTTGGGGGTCAATTTTTTCAATAATAGGCTTCAAATTGGGGTAGTGGTGTGTTCCTGCCACATAAAGCTCATTTTTGTCGTTCATGCTAATCATGTCCATGTTGATATTCAGGACGATGTTTTCTAATGGAATCCGATCATCTTCGAGAAATGCTTTCGCTCCCTGGAGACCCATTTCTTCTCCATCCAATGCTGCAAAAACCAGTGTATGCCTTGGTTTGTTTGCTTTAAAATACTCCATCATAGCAAGTAAGGCAGCTACACCTGATGCATTATCATCAGCTCCATTATAAATGAGACTATCGCGGACACCTAGATGGTCGTAATGGGCAGTGATGACAAAGGCCGTTTCCTCCTGCCCTCGAACATATCCGATCACATTAACTCCTTCAACGTCTTCACCTGCTCTGTTTTTGAATGTAAAAGAGTGCAAGTAGCCTTTATTGAGGCTTTTAGCCCTTACATCTTTCATTTGGCCAACAATGAACCTTCTGGCAGCCTCAGCTCCTGGGGTGCCGGTTCTTCTGCCTTGAGCAGCATCATGAGAAAGCCTCCTCAAATCATCCAACATATATTCAGAATCGAGCCTATCGATTTGAGCCGTGGCAGGAAGGGTAATGAAGAGTGTTATAATAAATAGGGCAATGAAATTTGAATACCTTTGCATCGTTACTAGGGTTATCGAAAGTTGGTAAAATCCTTTATGTTGTGATTTACATAACTTTCATAAACTTAATCAATACGAAACGAAGTCTTGCGACCATTTATACAGAAGTTGATGTACTTTATAGTTCTTGCCTGTCTTTGCTTTACAGCTAAGAGTCAGTCTGAGACTAATCAATTATTGGAGAAGCTTCAGCTTAACCAAGCCTTATATCCTCCCGAAAATATTCTAAGTACTAAATCCATTGTGCTTCTTTCTGTGCCTGAGGTCGCTGAGCAAAACGAGTGGATGATTTTAGTGGATGAGTTGCAGCAGTTTCTGGCCGAAGAGGGTATTGATGCAGTGGCTTATATCAATGTACAATCGCTCTTTTCTATTCCGAACAAGGTTTTGGAAATACCAGAATACTTAAATCAACGGGAAATCGAGAATGTGATTCTTTTTTCGGCAAAAGATGAGGATAGCCCTGTTTTCTTTGCCATAGGACCCTATAATGGTGAGTCGTCCTTCTTCGATAGGAGCAGTACGTTTTATGCAAGAGCCGCTAATAAGCTCGAAAGTATCACTTCCGAATTGAGCACTTATTTTAAAACAGGCTCTTTGTACAGAGAGAACCTCTTGGTCAATGAATCGCCAGAGTTTTTCTTTCCAGAAGTTGAGCTGGGCATAGTTGCCAAGAGTATTCCGCCAAGACTGGCAGAGTTCAAGGTATCTGTTGAAGCCGTTGATTTAGATCTTTTTAAGCAGGTAGGGCCGCCTTCGTTTCGATATGAGAACTTCTATAGCCAGGAGGCTTTCGATCAAGTTATGCGAGATCGTAACTATTCCTTAGAAGCCCTGGTCAGGGATACCACCAATAAAATACTTTATAAAGACCCTACGAAAACCAAACAGGCTTTAAGGCAAGAAGGCTTTCAATATGAACTCATGTTTGTTAGTGGCACAGAGCGTCATGTTTATGATTGGTTGCCTTTTCCTGACCGGCCCAGAACAACAGGTAAAA
Organism: Roseivirga sp.; assembly: GCA_965230105.1. Taxonomy (GTDB): domain Bacteria; phylum Bacteroidota; class Bacteroidia; order Cytophagales; family Cyclobacteriaceae; genus Roseivirga. The sequence continues at coordinate 263,259 of CBDDKG010000022.1, forward strand.
TCATTTATAAATTCTATTTGAATGACCTCAGGAATAACAATATCTATGTTGGAAAAGAGTGGGATGCCTCAACGGATTGGCATCAAGCCTTAGAGAGCTTTTTGGCCCAAATGGATGAGGTTATCCAAAAAAAATCGAATTAATCCCACATATTCTCCGCAGGTCTAATTTTCCAAGCGGTTCATTGCCGTACTTCTTATATTTAGAAAAAAACACTTAAAATGAGGAAGTTAAGTACACTTTTTGCGTGCCTATTTTTTGTTGGCACAACCGCCTTTGCCTTCCAGAACACGGAAGTTGACTACAACGCGGTCTATAAAATCAAAGATGAGGGGTTGAACAATAGCCAGGTAATGGACATTGCCTGGAATTTGACCGATAGAATTGGGCCACGTTTGACCGGATCATCTGGTTTGAAGAAGGCCTACGATTGGACCTCAAAAGAAATGAAGGAATGGGGTCTTTCCAATGTAAAAGTTGAAGCATGGGGAGAATTTGGACCTGGATGGGATGTGAAAAAATCCTATTTGGCCATGACCGCCCCTTACTACCAGGCCATTATTGGTATACCGAAGGCTTGGACCCCGGGAACCAACGGTCAAATTCAGGCAGAGGTCGTTTACGTGAACATTCAAAATGAAGCAGAATTAGCTGAGTATAAAGGAAAGCTTGCCGGTAAAGTAGTAATGCTTCCAACGACAATTGAAGCTAGAACTACTTTTGAAGCTGATGCCAGAAGGTGGACCGATGAGCAACTCGAAGGAATGACTACTTCCAGAGTAAGCAATGCCAATAGAGACTTTACTCAAAGAAGAGTATCTGAGTTCAGAAGAAGGGCTAACTTAAGAAACGCTGCTTATCAGCTATTTAAGGATGAAGGAGTAAAGATGGTACTCAACACGCATAGAGGTGGAGGACAAGGAACATTCTTTACATCTAATGGTGCTAGGAGAGACCCTAATGCGCTTCCAGAAATGGAAATCGCTCCTGAGCATTATAACAGAATGGTAAGGTTAGCCATCAAAGGAGAGCCTGTTATGATTGAGGCCGACACGAAGACAGAGTTTTACAGAGATGACTTGAAAGGGTATAATGTCATTGCGGAAATCCCAGGGTCGGACCCTAACCTGAAAGATGAAGTAGTGATGCTGGGAGCGCATATGGATTCATGGTTTGCAGGAACTGGTGCAACCGACAATGCAGCTGGTTCAGCTACAATGATGGAAGCCATCAGAATTTTGAAAGAATCTGGAGTTCCTTTGAAAAGGACCGTTCGCATTGCGCTTTGGAGTGGTGAGGAACAAGGATTATATGGCTCTAGGAATTACGTTCAAAATACTTTCATGAAGAATGGAGCACCTAACAAGGCACATGAAAAGTTCTCGGCATACTATAACATGGACAATGGAACTGGTGCAATTAGAGGTATTTACCTGCAGCAGAATGAGGCCGTTAGACCTATTTTTGATAGCTGGTTCTCAGTTTTCGAAGACATGGGTGCCAACACGGTAACCATTAGAAATACAGGTGGAACAGATCACCAGGCTTTTGATGGTATTGGACTACCTGGTTTTCAGTTCATTCAGGATCCAATTGATTATGGTACCAGAACACACCATACCAATATGGATTTGTTTGAGAGACTTCAGGCAGCTGACCTAAGGAAGAACTCAGTTATCATTGCGACAATGGTGATGCAAACAGCCAATATGGACCAGAAAATGCCAAGAAAACCAAAAGTTTTTGACAGTAGCTTAAATAGATCGAGATAAGCTCAAAAGACAATTGACTAAAGCCACCCCGATTCATCGGGGTGGCTTTTTTAATATAATTCTGGATGTAAAAATGGAATCAAGGCTAATACAACGGCTGGTTCGTAATAGCTTGTTCTGTCAATGAGGTCATTTGTCAAAATGCCTACGGCCCCGTTAGTTTGCTTAGAGTTGCTTCGCTGAAAAACCATGTCATCAGCTACGCCTAGTTCGATACCCTGTCGAACTAATTCCTGGACTTTTGGAGGCAATTGAAAGGTTGCAGTTCTTGCTTGCCCACTTTGGTTTTTGGAACGAACCGTAACCCAGGCAAATGCATCCATTCCTTCTTTGCTGTCCTCAATACCTCCTTCTATGCCTACCCAGTAATCGGCATCGGGATAGTCTTTTTGTGCCTTTGTGGTTCGGTTGAGTGCTCCTTGATAAGTTTCTTTATCAGACATGGGCTGATCACTCACACCAGAAGGTACAGAGACACCTTCAACTATTGTCTTTTGATTAGGAAATACTTTTTCAAAGGCTATTTGAGTGCAGCTAATCTTCACTGGGTTTTTGGACCCAACAATCACCTTAATTTCCATTGAGTGCGGCTAGTTTATCGTCTAACTTTAGACGTTTGTAGAATACTTCTAGGGCCTGCATTACCTTGGTGTCCCCAGGTTTAAGTTCCCAGGCTTTTTCCATATAGGGCAAGGCTTTCCGGGTCCAATCATGCCCAATTTCTTCGCTTTCTCTACCACGCATTTCATATTCCTCATTGCTCATGAGGTTAATTCTTGTATACACCCGGTTGGCCTGTTCATTGATCATGACGGCATAGTTGTAATTTGCTGCGAAATGTGATGCATTGCGATTTAAGAAACGTTCGTAATTCGTGGAGGCCATTTCAAAGTAGCGTTCCGATCTTTCCGGTTCGCCATTAATATATGCGTCTTTGAAAATGATGTCGAACAAATCGGCTTGCCTTAGAATTAGTCTTGCATCATTAGGGTTTCTTTTAACGGCTGTATTGAGAACAGACTCGGCAGCATCTAATCGGTCAAGGCGGATAAGGGTTCTTACCTCTTCAATAATAAAAGGAACGTGGTTTGGGTAGTCAAAGCGTGCATCTCCGACCACCTCTAGTAACTCTTGATCAGAAACACGCAAATTTCGTTTCGCAAGAATCAGCCCATCATAGCCGTCCCGAGGTAAGTCGTCAATGTCTTTAACCGCCATGTAATTGTCAATGGCCAGTTGATACTGCCCTGCATACAGTGCACTTACCGCAGCTGAAATATAGGCTCGAGGTTCTGCGGGCTTGGTGATTTTCGCTATTTCAAATGCCTCAATCGCTTTGTCAAAGGCCTGCGCTTGAAATAACCGCTGACCTTCATTAATCCCGTAAGCCCATAAAATCTCAATCTGGTTTTTGGCCAGAACATTAAAATTACTCGTTCTCACCGAAAGGGAAATGGTCTTATTGTAGGCCTCAACTATAGTCTTGATGAATTCATTTTTTTCACGCTTGAATTGATCAAGGTTTCGATCGTTGGAAAGTAGGATTTCATGATAGATCCGTGCCTTCATAAACCAAGCACCTGGGTTGTCTACCAAAGTAGTTGTCTCAAAGGCTTCATCAATCGAAGATTTCGCTTCGATATAGTTTTTATCATTTAAGAAAGTAGAGGCAACAGAAATCAGGTCCTGAGAAATAACCCTCTCAGAAGAAAAGAAAACCAGTATGAAGACTACATATTTCAATGATCCAACACAGCGCGCTGAGCAAATTTAAGGCTTTTGCTACTTTTAACTACTAAGTCGAGGACAGAATGAATTTTAAATATACAACACAAAATCAATCTTTTACATACAATTATCTGTCGATGACAGCGATAAATTTGTTATGCAAGTAGCAGTATATACATACATTGAACGATTAACTAGTTGAACGGAATTAAGCACCTGAAAGGTTTTTGTGCTTTATAAAGAAAAAAGGGTGACTAAGTTAGCCACCCTTTTTTCTTTATTGTTTTTTCCAGTTGGGTAGTGCACCCGGTAGTAGAGGCAGTGCTGTTTGGCCACCTAACTTTCTGTCCATTAGCTCAAACTTTTCATGCACGGCTTTGACGGCATCGAGAACTCCCTGAAACTCGTCTGCGGCAATGTCATAGTTCCTTTCAGAAGTACCGGTAACATTTGAAGTCGACCCGAAGATGTCGAAAATGGCACTTTGGGCTCTGTTAGCCGTGCTATATTCTCCATCAATATCGAGTTGATTAGGCGTTCTGTCACCATTCAATAGTTCCCTGGCGGACCTCAGCTCAGCTTCTAATTCCTGTACCTCTGCAAATAATGCGGCAGACTCTTTTGCAGGCAAACCTTTGGCAGCGGCTTTATACCCTTGGATTTTAGTGTTGAGCTGTCCAAGTACACTCTGTGTGGCATTAATGGCATTCACCAGTTTGACGGCCTTCTTTTTAAAAGCTGCCATAGCAGACCAATCGCTTGCCGGAATCGTTCTATTATCCAGTTCACTCACGGTAAAACTCACAGCATCAGTCAAATTTGTGACCTCACCCCCAACGTTTTTGCTCATGGTCACAGTGTAGTTCCCAGGGACTACATAAACGTTGGAAGACGGGAGGCTTTGCGTCTGACTTGACTGCCTTGTACTGACCTGTCCAAAGCTCATATAAGTAAGGTCCCATACGACCTCATTCATGCCTTTGCCCATTGGCTTTCTTAGTTCGCTCACTATATCTCCAGACTGATCTCTAATTGTAAAGATCAGGAATGACGGTTGCTCGGCTTGCTCGGCTTTGAAGGCTTCAACAGTTGGGTATGGGATAGCCTCTCCGTTTTTAAATGCTTCTTTTTCTCTTTTCTGTCGTTCTGCCTTCAGTGTTGTAGGGCTTTCTTTTAACCAATACCGAATGACTGCCCCGGTCTTAGGGTTTTTTGCGGCAAAAAATGACTCACCCTGAAAGCCCTTCTCTCTTGAACCCAGACTACCTAATGGTGTCCAGGTATTGAACATATGAGATTGCTCAATCGCAAAAATATGAGCATCTTTTTCTGTGGCTTTGTCAGCGAGTTCCCTCAAAGGGCTATAGTTGTCTAGGACATAGAAACCTCGTCCAAATGTGGCAAGTGCCAGATCATTTTCTCTCTCCTGAATGGCCATATCACGAACATTGATTGTCGGAAGGCCAGCTTTCAATGCAGTCCAACTCGCTCCGCCATTGACTGTCACATGAACACCATATTCGGTACCAGCAAATAGGATGTTTTCATTGACATGATCTTGTTCTAGCGCATATACTGCACCTTCTGGGAGGTTTGCACTGATGTTTTTCCAAGTCAAACCTTTGTCATTACTGACATAGACATAAGGCGTGAAATCTCCACTCTTGTGATTATTGAAAGCTGCATAGACAGTATTCGCATCATGCTTTGAGGCGATTAGGTCATAGACGTAGGTGTTTTCAGGTACTCCCTCGAATCGGTTGATTTGTCTCCATGAGCCTCCGTCATCTTCACTAATACTAATCTGACCATCATCAGACCCAACATATAAAAGACCTTTTTGGATTCTGGATTCATCCAAGGAGACAGCAGCGCCATATCTCGAAGTCGATCCATTTTTTGCTACAGCGTCCATGGGCCAAACCTTACCCATGATCGGTAGGAGGTTTCTGTCAATATTCTGATCAAGTTCGTCACTGATAACCGTCCAGGAGTCACCTCTATCCGTGCTTTTGAAGAGCTTATTGGCAGCATAGTATAATGTCTTATGATCATGGGGGCTCACCATTAGCGGTGCATCCCAATTGAAATTGTAGGCCTTCTCTCCTTTTCTAGGTCTTGGTATAATGGTTACTCCTTCACCACTTTTTCTATCGAAGCGAATGAGTCCACCGTTTTGATACTGAGCATAAACTATGTTATCGTCAACTGGATCTGGAACAGACTCGAAACCATCACCACCCTGAGTTACAATCCAGTCGCTACTTACAATACCATGCTGACTTACTGTTTGAGAAGGGCCATGTAAACTATAATTGTCTTGGGTTCCGCCCATTACATTATAGAAAGGCTCTGCATTGTCCACAGATACCTTATAGAACTGTGTAACTGGCAGGTTGGTAAAGAATTTCCAGGTCTGACCTTGGTCGAAGGACTCGTATACACCTCCGTCACATCCTTGAAGTAGGTGTTTATTATTATTCGGATCGATCCACATGGCGTGATTATCCCAGTGCTTACTCCGTTCACCCAGGTTATTGAAGGTTTTACCACCATCAACAGTCACTTGGGTGAATGTATTCAATAGATAAACCCGATTAACATCCACGGGGTCCGCTACAATTTCTTGATAGTAGTTTCCGCTAGAAGAAGTACCACTCATCTTCTGCCATGATGCGGCTCTATTTGTGCTCTTGTAAAAACCACCTTGTCCAGACTGTGCTTCTACCACAGCATAAATTACTTCAGGGTCTACTGGAGAAATGGCCATACCGATTCTTCCCTTATCCCCACCAGGAAGCCCTCTGTTGACTTTTTTCCAATTTGCGCCCGCATCAGTTGACTTGTAAATGCCCGATTCAGGGCCTCCTCCAAGGTAGGTCCACTGTCTACGTCTACGCTGGTGCGCAGTGGCATATAGTACGTCAGGGTTTCTCGGGTCGAAATGAACTTCGTTGACTCCGGTATGCTCACTTATTTCTAGGATTTTTTTCCAGTTTTCACCTCCATCGATCGTTTTGTAAAGGCCCCTGTCGCCACCAGCACTCCAAAGTGGTCCTGTTGCCGCTACATAAACTACATCTGAATTTCTTGGGTCGATTTTGATCATACCAATATGCTCGGAGTTGTCCAGTCCTACCTTCTTGAATGATGCTCCACCATCAATAGACTTATACACACCATCACCATAAGAGACGGAGCGTTGATTATTATTCTCTCCTGTTCCTACCCAAATGACATTGTGGTTGTTAGGGTCCATGGCCAATGAACCAATGGAATAACTACCGTAGTTGTCAAAAATGGGTTTGAATGTCGTGCCAGCATTGGTTGTCTTCCAGACGCCACCGGCTGCTGCTGCCACATAGAACTCATTTGGGTTATTGGGGTTCACGGCAAGATCGGCAATGCGACCCGAGGTCAATGCAGGCCCTATACTCCTAAAGGACATAGTACCCAATGACACACCCTTTAATGGATCTTCGACTTCGACTTTTTCGGTTTTCTTACCTTTTCTACGTTGTGCTAGCGAATCAAGATTGACAACGCATAACAATAGTGTAGTCAGAATGATAGGAGAGATGTATTTTTTCATGGTTTAATTATTTGACATAGGAATATAAACCAAATGCCTCAACATACACCAGTACTCTTTGACCAAAGGGCATAAAAAAAGCGCCCTTGAGCGCTTTCCATTTGTTTATAAGCTTTTCTAAGCCTTAAGTACCTCGGAGAACTTGTCTTTAACTCCAATGAAAATTACAATCACTAAAACCATCCAAAGGGCCGCTGGGCCAATACCTGCAGGGTCTAGTGAGGCATGAAATAGGAATGCGTTGAATGCGATAGGGGCATTGATAATTAAGGCTAAGGCAACATACCTTCCTGATAAAAACGCCAAACCGGTCAAAATCTCAAGTACTCCGATCACATTCAGCACATTGGCACTTGCAATGGCTCCGAAATAGGCACCGGCTGCTTCGTTCAATTCTGGCGGTGGTAAAAAGTTGACAAATTTATTCACTCCAAAAACCAGCATGACGATGGCTAATAGGATTCTTGCGACTAATAAAACTTTAGAATTCATAACGGTCAATTATAGAGGTTAAAAATATGTATGTACATCTATAAAGAGCCTTTGGCCTAAAAAAGTTCAAAGGGCAAATCATTAAACAACTCAGGGCCAATGAAATAGGAAGGGCCCGCATCAGCGGGCCCCAGCAAAATGATTGTGTTTGTTACTACCTTCCTTTAGAGTTAATACTCGTAGGTTCCGGTTTTGTTGCGGCATCCTTCACATATTTTTCGAGCCAGGTATCCATTTCCCAAAGCATATGGAGTATAGATTCTTTCGCTCTATATCCATGGCTTTCATCGGGAAGCATAACCAGTCTTGCGGTGCCTCCATGCCCTTTGATGGCATTGTAATATCTTATACTCTGAATCGGGAATGTTCCCGAGTTGTTATCAGCCTCTCCATGAATAAGCAACAATGGTTCATTAACCTTGTCTGCATGCATAAATGGAGACATATAGTTGTATAACTCTGGTGCTTCCCAATAAGTTCTTTGCTCACGCTGAAACCCAAAAGGTGTCAGTGTTCTGTTGTAAGCTCCACTTCTGGCAATACCAGCTGCAAACAAATCAGAATGTGCCAGTAAGTTTGCCGTCATGAAGGCGCCATAGGAATGACCACCAACGCCTACTCTATTTCTGTCGCCTACCCCAAGCTCTGCCACCGCATCAATAGCTGCTTTGGCATTCATTACTAACTGCTCTCTAAATGTATCGTTAGGCTCGTCTTCACCCTCTCCGATTATCGGAAACTCGGTATTGGCCATAACTGCATAACCTCTCAAAACCCAGAATAATGGTGAACCAGAACTAACTCTTGTAAATGAAAAAGGAGTTCCTCTAACCTGAGCGGCTGTGGCTTTCGATTTGTACTCACGAGGATAAGCCCACATCAATACTGGCAAGGGACCATCCTTTTCTTTATCATATCCTGATGGAGTGTATAGGACAGCAGTCAAATCAATACCATCTTCTCGCTGATATTTGATGATTTCCTTATTTACAGCCATCATATCTGGTTGTGGATGAGGAAAGTCAGTCACCTGTTTCATGGTGCCCTTCTTAATATTCCTCACATAGTAGTTAGGAGGTTCATTCTCTGATTCACGCAGCGTAATGATCTTGTCTCCTTTTGTTGAAAGAACATCAATAGGTCGTTCATAGTACGGGGCTTCAGAGCGGAATAGGATTTCTTGCTTTTTCGACTTGAGGTTGAATTTGCTTAGAAAAGGGCGATTGCCTTCAGAAGAGCCACCAATGCTGTTCATAAAAAGGTTGTCCTTGTCAAACATCATAGTATAGGTCCCATACTTGGTCTTTTTCATCATCGGTCTACCTGGATCGTTGTAGCTATCAGTTGTGCTACGATCGATGATCACTGTACCAGCCTTTCCAGGCTTTGAAGGGTCAATTAGTGTTCTTTTGTCAAGCCTTTTTGCCCACCAATTTTCATTGAGAATGGCCCTGGAATCGTCTCCCCAGGTAATACCGGAGTAACGAAGCGAGGTTGCTGCCAATTTTGTGGGACTTTGATTGAATGGAGCTGCCGCCATAAAAACCAGGTCCCTTTCTGCTACATCGGCTTTTGGGTCACCTCCATCTTGAGCCTCCGCCCAATAAAGGGTAGCGGGTTTGTCGGCTCTCCAAGTCATACTTCTGGGCCCTAAACGCGTAGCATCAAAACCTTTTGGTCTTACTTCGTCAAGGTTAATCTCAGCCATAACCTTTACCAAGTTGCCATTGGTGTCCCAGACCTCATAATTAAATGGAAACCTAGAGGCTGGTACCAAATAAGAAAATGGCTTTTGGATGGTTTGGGTTAGCATATATTTTCCATCTGGAGATAGGTTGAAGCTTTTGATAATACTGGGCTTACCTACCATGGTTGCATTACCATTCAGGTCGACTTTTCTTAGTTGCACGGTCGTGTAATACTCGAACAAGCGCTCGTCATGCGAATTTTTGAGCAAATCCTGATAGGTTCTGGATGGTGCTTCGGCACCGGAAGTTTCTTGTAGTACAGGGCCTTTTGGCGCTCTCGGCTTGGAGGGTGCTTCGCCTCTACCATCTACGATTGTGCTTACAATCAGATGTTCATTGTCTGGCATCCAGTCATAGGCCGATACATAAGCACTATTAATTATGGCTCCCATCAGTCGTTTGGCAGATTTAGTTTCTACATCAGCAACCCATAATTCAATGCCATCAGGTGTAGTGTTAGTAAATGCAATTTTCCTCTCATCCATCGACCAACCCACATTTCCGATTTGTGGTTTAGTAGGAAGTCCCCTAAAGACAAACTCCTCTCCTGAACCCATACTCTTTAATTTAAGCCCTGTCATAAAGGTTCTACGACTGCGGCCATTGGTTGCAGGGTTAATTCGAGTACCCCCAATACGCAATTCAGGGGCAGCGACTTCTTCAATACTTGGGTAACCCGGACGTTCCATTAAGAGCATCCATTCTCCTTTAGAGTCTATACTCACAGAAGGAGTAGAAGGTGCATCTATTAATTTGGCAATTACTTCAGGTGGCCTTTGGTATCCCTCTTGCGCTTGAGCAGGGACTACATATAGCCAAGTGGCGATAAGACAAATGCCACAGATTTTGAAAATGTTATGCTTTAATTTCATAGTAATGGCTTTAATCAGACTATTGAAATTAGAATTGACTAGTTGATAACCAATGACTAATACACTGAGGTCAAAAAAACAGGGATGAAAGGTTAATTTAATTCAATCGATTCAGCAGCACTGAGTTTTTCCATATCAACTCTGATTTTTCCATTATCGGTGGTGTCGTAGAGCGGCACGAACTTTTTGCCCCATGCTATTTCATCTGCTATATAACTCATACGGTCGTAGACCTGACGTACATAGGTGTCGTCAAAAGCCTTAAACATGATTATAATTTCCACTTGGTTTTGTTTGAAGTCGGACTGACTCCAGCCATAGATTGGGCTTTTTTCGTCAATAGGGTGCACAATGGTCCAACTCATGGAAAAGAAATTGATCTTTTTTTGTTCGAGATTCACACTTTTAAAAACCCGTCTGTTGTCTTTGGCATGCCAATACGAGATTACCAAATCTACCTCTGCCTCAATCAATTGATTCTTGTTGCCATTTGAAAACCGGAACATTAGGGCATTGATGTTCTGATAAGGAGCAATGACAGCATTTTCACTGTAAATTAAATTTCTGCCAGGCCTAGAAAAACGTGCGAACATTAAACCGGTGGCAAGAGCAAAGCCTAGAAGCCCAATAAAAGACTCAATGGCAGCTAAAATACTGGCAGCATTTGAATTGGGGTACAGCTTACCAAAACCAACCGTTGTGATACTCTGCGTACTGAAATAAAATGAGTTAATAAAATGATCTAAGCCTGGTTTTGCCTCGTGACCAGCAATGCTATCAATTCCAGAGATATAGTATAAGACAGCGAAAATGAGATTGGCAAAAAAGAATGCCAGTGTAATAACACCAACAAAATTCCACCACTTCATAGAAATTAGCTCGTGGTATATGTCAAGGGATTGCCAGAAATGAAGACCATCCTTTTCTACATTGAATTCCCCCTTTTGAGAAATCAAACGAGTGGTTTTGGTATAGGCCTTTTGGCCAAAGCCGAGCTCCTCACTTTTACGGGACTTCTTTTTGGAATCTGACATTAACAATCAAAACTACAATTCTTAAAGAAAGTTAAAAGACAAAATAATCTACGAAATACTTCGTAATAAATTTGGAAGTACGAATTTGTTCGTATATAATTGAAGTACGAAGCGTGTCGTAGTTATGAAAGCAATCTTAGTACTCTTCCTTTTTGGTTTAAATATTCACTCAGTTCACGAAGAAGTTTCTGATGATGCCGGGGTCATTTTGGATGCCTGGATAGAGACTCAAAATAAAGGTACGGACGAAGCGATAAGTGCATTCATTAAGACTTATTACAAGCCTTCACTACTTAAGAACATGAAGAACTTTGAAGACCACTTAAAGTTTTACAGGCAAGTGATTGATGAATTTGGCCCTCTTCAAAAAGTGATTTTTGAGGAAATGGAGTCTACGAAGACAAAACTGAAAGTACAGCTTCTAAAAGAAGGAACGCCCCTGGCCCCCACACCTCAACCGGAAGAAATTCTTGTAGTGGAAATAGATCTCTATGCAAAGAACCCTAAGTTCTTGGAGAGAGGCCTGGGTATGGGAGCCTTAATTTGTTATATAAAAAGGTAAATGAGTTTATGATGAAACCTACCGATTCAGAATTAGAAATACTGAGAATACTTTGGTCAAACGGACCATCAAGTGTCCGTTTGGTGAACGATAAAATGAATGAAGTCAAGGAGACTGGTTACACCACAACCCTAAAGCTAATGCAAATCATGGCACAAAAGGGTTTGGTGGAAAGAGATGAATCCAGCCGAACACATATCTACAAGGCCGTAGCCAACAAAGACCAAGTTCAAGGCGCTATGGTAGACAAATTGCTTGACCTGGCCTTCGGTGGCTCCTCTTCTCAATTGGTATTGAGTGCACTGGGTCGAGGGAAAACCTCAAAAGAAGAACTCGACAAGATTAAGGAACTTATAAAGAAGCTGGAAGATGGAGATCAGTAACAATTTATTCGATGCCCTAGGCATGACGCTGATCGATTCCTTGTGGCAAGGAGCCATCGTCATGGCAATCGCTTTTGTGGGGCTTTGGCTTATGAAGAAGAGCAAGGCCAACCTAAGACATAACTTCTTGCTGATCTGTATTTTGGTGCTTCCAGTATTGGGTATTTACACTTTCAGCCAACGTTACGAGCCGACAGTTACTTATGTGGTAACAACACTCCCTCAGGACCATGGTTTTATCAGGGACTCAGAGCGCGGTATCATTCCTTCACCAATATCCACATCTCTGAATATCGAAAATGAAGCATTTCAATGGGTTGAAATGACACCTTGGATAGGTGTCTTTTGGACAGTCGGAATGTTCCTGATCTTCTTACGCGCTGTAGGAGGCTATTTATATCTAAATCGCTTAAAATCAAGTGCTTTTCATTTGGACAATAATGAGCTGAATGGTCTTTTAAACAAACTCAAGGATAGTTTTGACCTAAAAAGGGAAATATTGCTTAAAGAGTCCATGAAGATTTCCAGCCCAATGGTGTATGGCTATTTTAAACCAGTGATCCTCTTTCCACTAGGCCTTGTTCAAGGTTTGACCACCGATGAAGTGGAGGTGATTTTGCTTCATGAACTCGCTCATCTAAAAAGAAATGATTTTCTTATCAACATAGTTATCAACGGTTTACGAGCCGTCTATTTCTATCACCCTGTTTTTTGGTGGTTGCAAAGTCAGCTTGACAATGAACGCGAATTTGCCTCTGATGAAATGGTGATGGAGCATCAAACAGATGGGCTTACACTTGTACGTGCTTTAACGAAGGCAAAAGAGTTCTCAATGCTCTCTCCTTCTCTTGGCTTTGCCGGTAGCTCAAAGAATCAATTACTCAAACGTGTCAATAGAATTATGAAAAAACAGCAGAAACCAAGCTGGACAGGCCTTGTTTTGCCTTGTCTGATATTAGCATCAGTATTACTCTTCACTAGTCAGAGACAGAAAGTAAATGTTAATACTGAGAACAATCTGATTGAAGCAGATACTTTACCCATCGTGACCAAAATTGGTGAAAATGGACCTTTTCAAATAGACTTTGATCCAAATACCAACTATGCGGAGATGAATTCTAAATTTTTGCCAACGGGTAAGACTTCTTTAGTAAGCAGAGATTTTTCGGATACAATTACTGTTGCCCTCGCTACTATGGAATTGTTAGAAGACCCAAGTCCAATTATCGTCACGACTGATTCAGACGGAAAACCTACCAGAATTCGAAGAAATGGTAAAAGGCTCAGAGGCAAAACACTTGAAGTCTATACTGAAGCATACATGAGGTTGAACAATTACTCTTCGAAGGTTGCCGAGAAACGTATGTCCGATTTTATGGGTGGTAATTCTGAAAAATTCTATGACTTGGTGAAAATGGCAGGTTTAAATGTTTCTGAAGATGAAGTAAAACCCGGAGCCAAAATACTCAACGGATTATTCGAGCTTGAAAGCCAATTGATTCAAGAGCGAAAGCTAATGGGTGAAATGCTAACTAAAATGAAGACGGAGGAAGACGCCAAGGCTGTAGCTGCACAGTTCCGCAAGTATTATGAGTTAAAGGGGGTAATATCCGATATGATTGAAACAATGTCTGCTGAAGAGCAGCAGTTGTATCAACAACGTGAGGAAGCCCGCGAAAAACAGGAGCAACTGTTGAATATATCTCAGGCCATGGACCTAAATAAGGGTCTAGTGGAGGCGGAAGAACTACAAAAGGCGATTCAGGCAGAGGAGGCTAAGCTTAACCAGATGGTCCGACTTGCTTCAGAAGATCCTGAAAACACTGACCCCAAAGTCTTGAACGATCAGGTAGTCAAGTTGGATCAATTGAAGAGAGAACTTTCTGCTTATACTAGTAATGCAGATAAGTATTCCGATTACGAAAAATTACTTGAAGCGACCCGAGACCGACAAGACACAAAAGCCGCTGCTATACTTCAAAAGCAACAGGAAGTGGCTGCCTTAAGAGATCAATTAGAGGCTAAACAACGAGAAGGCGACCTATTCCGTTCAACCGTTTACTCTGATGATCACAAGTTGTATGAGTTTCCTCAGGGTAAAGTCAATGAAGAGATTTGGGAGTTGGTAAACAAACCCATTCGGGAACTGGGTGAAAAGCCAATTCTTGAGGTAGACGGTAAATTAAGACCAAACCTAAAATTCACCGACTTAAATCAAGAAGACATCTTAAGCATTCAGATCTTCAAGGATGAAGCGCAAAAAAAACGATATCCAAATGGGGAGACTGACAACTATGGTGGTATTATCTCAATAGTAACTAAAAATGCCCCAGAGTCATTGAAAAAAGCAGTGACACAGGAAAAGAAGAGGGCCTTTTCTCCACAGATTAGCAAGTACAATTTCAGTGAAAATAAGGTAGGCCAGGATGCTGCGCTGGATGTGGTTCAAAGCTCAATGAAAATTTTTGAAAAGCCAGTAATAGTCCTTGATGGTAAGTTTATGCCAGAAGACTACTTATTGAAGCGTGAAACAAGCATTAAAAGTATTAACATCTACAAGGAAAATGCGCTCAAAAAGTTTCCCAAGAGAAAAGTTAAAGGCTTCAAAACGGTTGTTGAGGTAATCACTCGATAGAAAACTTGAGAACCAGCACAAAAGCCCCGACTGCATATCAGTCGGGGCTTTTTTGTATTATGGTTTCTTAACATTGCTGATATGGATTCTTCGCTAATAAAAATGTCTTATTTTTATAACCAGAACACTATTTTTTAATACGAACGAACATGAAACGCCTCCTGACTATTGTGATCCTCCTAGGGGTCATTTCCTACATCGCGGTTCAATACCTCAAAGACAGAAGGTTCAACCCTCCCTCTGTATATGACTACCCCATTTCAGAGTCTATCGATAAAGACTATTACGATCAGTTAGTAGTTAAGGATTACTATAAGACAGCCCTTGAAGTGGGTTCCTATGCACGTTCGCTTTGGTTTAATGATGGCATTGATGTCAGGCTTATGGAGAAAGATAATTTTGAATCATCTCAGGCAACAGATTACTATGAACTGCTCAGGGCAAGTGCAAGGATATTGGAGGATAGACTTGTCAGGTCGGCCGACTTCAAAAAACAAGGCTACAGTAATGATGAAATTAAGATGCTCGAGAAGGGAGTAACGCCCAAGGACATCGAGTTTATCAGCAAAGAGCACTTATTGGGACTGGCTATAGGCTCCAATGGTCAGGAGGCCATGGAATTGCAGCGCATGCTCAATGCTAAGGGAGATAGTATCCCTGTTGATGGCATTTTCAATACAATTACAAGATATAGATTGAGGGTATTTCAGACGGAAAATGGACTATACCCATCTGGTCAGGTAGACAAAGAGACTTTAAAAGCATTATTAAAATAGATTATGGCAAAGAAGAAAGAAGATAAAGCACCTGAAGAAGCCGTAGCAGGTGTAGACCCAAAAATTGAAGCTGTAAAACAGCTGATTTTTGGAGAAAACATGCAGCAGTATGATTCTGAGTTTAATGAAATCAAAGCGCTCATTAAGAAGACACGTACTGATGTTGAAAATGAAATCAACGATACCCGTGATGCCCTCAATAAGCTGATTAATCAGACAAAGGAGTCATTGACCAACGAGATTTCTGACCTGCGGAGCGACATGAATAAGAAAGTCACTCAGCTTAGGGCTGATATGGACGATTCTGTGGCAGATTTAGACGAGAAAAAAGTCAACCGAAAGCTCTTGGGCAACATGCTTCAAGAAATGGGTAAACAAATCGCAGAATAGACCTTTCGAATGAGCAAGGCCGTTGGTTTTGAGAAGCTAAAGGAAATCCTCCTGGAACAAGACCGGGAGGACAGAAATGAACTTGCTCAAAAACTAGAAGAACTAGATCGGCAACTCAACGAGAAAGAACAGCTCGAAGAGCGCATAAACCCAATTCTTGTCGATCAGGAAGGAACTCTGAAAAAGAATTTCTCGGGCTTATTTGGTCCTCAGATTACCGAATCGATCAAGAAACAGATCAAAGAATCTCAAGACGAAGTGGTAGAGGTACTCTACCCGATCATCGGTAGAATGATCAAGAAGTACATCACTTCCGAAATCGAAAAGCTTTCTGAAAAAGTAGATGCTCAAATGGAACTGGCTTTTTCATGGGAGGGCTGGAAACTTCGTATAAAAGCCTGGGTTTCTGGCACTCCTCAAAAAGACATGGTTCTATCCAACCTGATAGAGCCTAAGATTGAAGAGATATTTGTGATAGAGAGAAATTCTGGCATATTGATCGGCAGCTACTCTAAAAAAGGGTCGCTGGACGGAGATATGGTAGCCGGTATGCTTACCGCCATCAAAGCCTTTGTAGAAGATGCTTTTTCAGCCGATGCTCAAGAGTTAGAGAGCATTGACTATGAGAACTACAAAGTCATCATTAAAAACTTTAAGTCATTCTTTATCTCTGTCGTTTGCTCAGGGGGAATGAGTTCCACTTTCAAAGATAAGCTGGATGATCAGCTTTTGACTTTTGCAGAAAAGGTACTTAGCAAAGCTAAGGAGGGTGATGAAGCTGAAGCATCGCAAGATCTTATCTCTTCGGGTTTAGAAGAGCACTTTAATACTTTTGACGATGTCAGTGAGTAAGAAAGTGATACTCATTGGACATTTTGGCGTTGGCAAATCATCACTTGTTCAACGTTTTGTCCATCAGAAATTTTCAGATCAGTATATCACAACCATTGGAGTTAAAATAGACAAAAAGATCGTCAAGGTAGATGACTTGGAAGTGACCATGATCATTTGGGATATCGCTGGTGAGGACAGTCAGCAAAAGATACCTGCAAGTTATAAACTCGGTGCACATGGAGCGCTGTATGTCTTTGATCTCAGTAGGCCCTCCACCTATGAAAACATACAGAAAGAGCTCGAATCCTTGAATAAGGTTATACCTGGGGTACCCGTTCAAGTTTTGGCTAATAAAACGGACTTGATTGAGGGTAAGGAACGACAAGAAATTCTTGGCAAATTATCCTTAGAAAATATACTCGAGACCAGTGCTAAGACGGGAGCGAATGTTGAGATAGCCTTTGAGAATTTAGCTCAAAAAATGATCTAATGTACGATCACATTTCAAACATTGATCGAATCAAGTTACAGTTGATTGGCCCTATTTCTCAGGTGGTTATTTTCCATACTAACGGAGAAGTAATTGACACTTGCAATACACTATTCAGTGTAGAACCAAAGCGATCGGTTTTTGACCAGTTCGATTTTCTTAAGAGTATAGAAGAAGTTTTCTCAAGTCTACCCATTGGAGAGAGGCTCACTTTTGATGCAATAGAGTGGAATGAAGGGACTGAGGGACTCTTTGCAATGGAATTTGTAAAGGCAGATAGCATCCGCCTACAATGGATTATACAAGACCGAAGCGGGGATAGGGCCCAAATCGCACAGGTTCAGCAAGAGCGGAATGAGTCAGCCATTAACGAAGAGTTTCTTGAAATTAAGCGCAAGTACCTTGAGATGGAGAAGACGCTTTTGAACTATAAGAATGATGAATTACATCGTATTCAGAAGTTCAAGGAACAGTTTTTTGCAGAGGTAAGCCATGAAATGAGAACTCCGTTGAATAGTATTTCTGGACTGATCGACCTTTTGAAATCTGGAGAAATCAACGAAAGTCATCAGTACCTCATGGCACTCAAGGCCACTTCGAACCATTTGAATGCCATTATCAATGATGTGCTCGACTTGTCGAAAATTGAGGCAGGAAAATTCAAACTAGTCAAGAAGTCATTCAATATCCGCGAAACCTTAGATCGTATGTTGAAAGGTTTTTCGGTCAACGCTTCTAATAAAGGAATAGCCTTGGAAACCAGGTTAGATGCCCATGTTCCAACATTAGTAGAAGGAGATGAAGTGAGACTTTCACAAGTGCTTTATAACATTTTGAGCAATGCCCTTAAGTTCACAGAAGAAGGTAGTGTCAGTTTAATTATAGAGGCAAAACCATCCAAAACAGGACATAAACTTATGTTCACTATTATCGATACGGGTAAGGGGATCTCCAAGGGAGAGATAAAGAAAATACTGGAACCCTATGCTCAAGTGGAAGGGCAAGACCACCAGAAGTTTGGTGGGACTGGCCTTGGATTGGGTATCGCTCAGCAGCTTATCCAGCTCATGGGAGGCAAACTGAATATCACTAGTGAAGAGGGGGAAGGAACTTCAATGAGCTTTGAGTTGGAGATTGGGCATTCGGAATTGAGTCAGAAGGAACCCGAGAGCTTGGCAATAACGAATCTAAGCCATTTAAAAGTACTTTTTGTTGAAGACGATGAAACTGGCTTGGTGTTGTTCAAGGGAATAGTATCTCAAACGGGTATAAAGGCAAGCTACTCAACGACTGTCGAGGATTTCAATAATGAAGTCCAAAAGACGCATTTTGACTTTATTGTCACAGATGTTAACCTGCCGGATGGCGATATGATTGCAGCAATTAGACTTTTGAAGGAGCGTGCGGGGATCAACCAATTCACTAAAATAATTTTCTTGTCGGGTGATGAAGAACAGTCGCTTAAAGGACTCAGTACAATTGAAGGCTTTGATTATTTAATGAAGCCGATAAGTGTGAATGACCTATTAGGCTTATTAAGTGTTCAACAATCTCAGATAAATATTAAACTTGATAATCTGAGCGCCTCTACTCAAGGTGATAAGGTATTAATGAAAGAGATAATGTCTACAATAATTGAAACATTGCCCCTGGAGTTAGACAACCTTATGAAAGCCGCAACTAATGAGGAATTTCTTATCATGAAGAAGGGACTTCACAAAATCAACCCAAGCATAAATTATTTGGGAGATGAGCGGCTCATTAGTGAGCGGAAAAGACTTTATATTGAAGTCGTGGATCAGGTGTTGGTCACGAATGATCTTTCTCAATTTTGCCAAGCTGTGAATAAGGCTTTGGTGCTTTTCAAACAAGAGTTACTGAAGTTTTGATCTGGCTCTTATTAGGTTCTCTACTTAATTAGACCTAATTTTCACTAACGATTTATTCTTCGTTAGACCCTCGCCAACGCATAGACATCTTTCATAATTGCTTTCAGCAGCAGAGCCGAGCATGCGCATAACCAATGACTCTCTAGTGCTATGAAAACCAAGCTCATTTTAACTACTATTCTTTCTTTTTGGGCTAATGCCATGAATAATAACCTTGAAGAAAGTCATTCATTCCCGATTGAAGTTGCCACGCCTTCCGGTACCGAGGCCATGGTTCAGGTAGATACTGTAATTGTGTCCAATGTATTTAGAGCGAGACTTAAGCTAATGCCCAAGGAGAGTAATAGTAGAAAAACGCCCTTCTACACCAATTTCCTAACACAAATTGTATTTGATGATTACAAGGTTGCAGGTAGAGTAAACCTTCCCAAAGGCTCAAAAATCTTTAGGCCGGGTGAGACAGGAAGGGTAAGCGTCAAATTAAATTCTAAGGTAGAATTGAGGGTTGGGAAAGTCTTTGAAGTCAGAGAACTAGGAGGGAAAATTGGAGAAGGTATAGTCTTAGAGGTACTGAAATAACACCATAGGACAATAGAAACAAGAAACAGGGAGCCCTAAATCAAAGCTCCCTGTTTCTTGTATATTACTGCCCAACCATAAATAAGGCATTGGCAACGAACATCTTTCCGTTTTCCCAGAAAGCTCTGAACAGAGGATTATCTGCCATATAGACCATAGCACCTCTACCCATATTTTCTACCCCGTAAACCATGGATTTGGCCAATTGTTCCTTAGCCTTTTTACCAGCTACTCCCGCCACATGTGAAGCCTCACTTTCAATTATGCCCACGTTCCAACCATTTGGCAGGTAGGCTAGTCTAGAGCCATTAGTCTTGATAGTGAAGTAATGATCGGGGTATCCAAAGCCCATGGGGTGAGTATTATCAACTTTAAGCTTGAAGATGGCACCAGGCAACCTGAAATCGTCAAATTTGCTTCCGCGATCGGCATAAGAAGTCAGGGCGTCTTTTTCTTTTTCCTCCGAGGTCTTTTTAGCAGGTTTACTGTCCTCCGAGTTCCTTTTTAATTGGAAGCCATCTTTACCTGCAAAACTATTGATGGCACGATCTAAGGCAATAACCTTTCCTCCGCTACGGACCCAAGATTTCAAGCTATTCATTCCACTTTCGTTCAGTACTCTACCATAAGACCCGGAAGGCATTACGATCACGTTATAGTTGTCCAGGTCAATCGACCTGAAATCATCCGTATCTACCATAGTTATTGGGTAGTTTAGCTCCTGCTCCATGAAATACCAGAACTCACCAAAACCTAAGGAAGAAACACCATCTCCCCGAAGGGCAAGAATTTTTGGCTTTTGAATGAAAGGAACATTGTTTGATCCAAAGTCCTTTCCCGAATCAACAAAGGTTGTTGGTGTGGTATAGAGGCTGCGATTAAACTTGACAGCAGAAGCCTTGACGATTTCATCGAAACGATCTTTCATGCGTTGATTCCCCTTACGCGTAAT
Source organism: Roseivirga sp. (assembly GCA_965230105.1). Taxonomy (GTDB): domain Bacteria; phylum Bacteroidota; class Bacteroidia; order Cytophagales; family Cyclobacteriaceae; genus Roseivirga. Next base: position 283,987 of record CBDDKG010000022.1, read on the forward strand.
GATTAAAGTTCCAGGCTTAAATTCTTTTCCTGCCACATTAAAGCTTTCGACTGCATAACGTAGTTTGATATCATGCTTGAGCAATTCAGCCAAGAATTTGGCATCTTCTAGGGTTTCCCACTTGGCTAGGTAAGCTGGAGGAGTGGAATTGTTAAGGATCATTTCAGGACCTTGAATGGATATTTCAGCAGCACTAACATCTACTTTTACCTCTGTGGCAAAAGCATTTAAGCCCAACATGTACGGAGTTGCCCATGCAGTAATATCATAGGTATTGTTGGTACTCGTGTATGTGTTTGGTTCAAAGAAAGCTTGTACCAAGACAGCCTTTGGCTGGTAGGCAGAAATGACAATGTCACCATTTTGAAATGTCATATTTTTAGTTTCTCCAGAAGTATAATCAAATGCCGAAACGGCCTTTCTTGTGCTGCCAGTTCCATATTGAATACTATGCCTGTCAAGAAAGCCTTTCAACTGAGCTAACTTGTCAGGATGGTTGGTTCCTCGAATTACATAAGTCTTATACTTCGCTTTTGGACTGTTTACGGCTGTGTTAAAATAGGCTGTAAACTCGTCAACCATTTTTTCTGAATTGACCGATGCTACTTCTACGGTAGACATTCCGGTAGTATAATGGTGAGCTATTGCATCTTGCAATTTTAAGGTATCACCTTCATCAGTTAGAATGGCCAAATCACTGCTTGCTTGCTCATAGGTCATCCCAATGGCACCATTGTACATTGGATAAGAATCACCATAACTTGGATAAAGGATATCAAAACTCTCTTTGGTAAAGAACAACCAGCCATTCTGATCGAAATATTTGGCGTGATTTCTTCCGATCATTTCTTGGAAATCCCTTTGCCACTGTGTGACCTGCTCGTGAACAGGCTCTGCCGCTGGTGCGAAATAGTAGGGACTGTTACTGCCCTGCTCGTGGAAATCTACATGGATATGAGGCATAACCATATTGTAGAGCTTCATGCGTTGTTGAGACTCCACTTGCTTTTGCCAAGCCCAGTCCCTATTAAGGTCGAAGAGGTAATGATTCGCTCTACCTCCCGGCCATGGCTCTCGATGTTCGATGGCATCACGGCTAGGGTTTGGCGTAGTTCCAGCTACCTGATTGATCCAATTAGAATATCGATCTCTTCCGTCAGGGTTGACGCAAGGATCGAGTATAACGACCGTGTTTTTTAACCACTCCTTGGACTTGGCATTGCCAGGTCGAACCAGCTCATAAAGAGTCTTCATGGCTGTTTCGGTAGAATTAGCTTCGTTGCCATGCACGTTATAACTCAACCAAACGATACCGATTTTTCCACCGACAGGATCACCTTCCATCATACCAATGCGCTTAAGGTTATCCGTACGGATTTGGTCCCAGTTGTCTATGTTTTCTTGAGAAGAGACCAGGTTGGCGATGAGCGGTCTTAATTCGTTGGTTTGCCCATACTGATGTGTCTTAACATTGCTCATTTCACCTGCCACATACTGGTAGTAGTCTACTACTTTGTAGTGAGGTGTGAACCTGGTACCCAGTTCGTACCCCAGGAATTCATCTGGGCTTTTTAATTGCTGTCCAAATGATAAAGAGGTAGCAAGAATAAAAATGAGTGATGTTGTTAAGAGTTTTTTCATCATGAGTGAATTTTAAGAAGGCGGAATTTACAGGAATTCGCCTCCCAAAACAACATGATATTATGCCGAGGTCAGATAGGGTTAGTTGGTTTCGAAAACTACAGCTCTACCTCTATTTTCAGCAGTGCCATTGGCAAAAACCATTCGTTCGGGTGATAATTCAATGAGTCTCAGAACCCACAAGGAGATACTGCTTGAAGTTCCATTACTTTCGGCAATAGAAAAATCTAAAAAGACATCTCCAGACTCTGGGAAGTGGGTGTACACAGCACCTCCAAACTCAACTTCAGGATCTGGCCAATAGCACGATGTTTCTCCATGTGCCACTGATACTTCTTGTTCTTCTGCCAGAAAAGTGTAGGTATCATCCATTAGGCACTCTTCTAAGTCGCTTTTGACATTCTCTTGGTAATCCTGATAAAACGCGGCAATGCGCCATGTCTTTTGATCTCCATTGTGAACTTGGAGTAGTTCGGTTTCTGTAAAAGAAAAAGGGTCCTTAGGCTCTTGATCCTCTTCTTTATCACAAGAAAAAAGAAGGGTTATAAGCAATGAAAAAATCAGGGAGTGCTTAAAAAGCTTCATATCCATGCTTTGGTCTGCGACTTCTTTTTCAAAAGGTATGCCAAAATTAAAAGATTGTTGTTGGCAAATAAGCAAAATTGTGTTCGGACACCTAGCTGACCTCAATTGAGTTTTGTTATTAAATCGTGAGAACTCATTGGGAAAGAATGAGTTAAATTGTAAGAGTAAAAGATCGCCTTACAATGAAACTCCAGTATAAATTATTCCTGACCGCAGTTTTGACCTTAAGCAGTGTTGCGCTTGTAGGACAATCCATCAATGAAGAGTCACTAGAATCGTGCAACCATGAGGAGGAAGAAGCACCTGGCTTGACTATGCTAGATCAAAAGTCAAGAAAAAGGTCTTCTGTTGGGAATAATAGAAAGGTACTTGGGTCATATTTGACCAACGACTTCGTGGATATGCTTTTTACAGATGCTGCGGGTGTTCAGTTGGTTGGCAAGTCTATGCGCTATAACCTTGAAACGAATACTTTTGAGTTTTTGGTAAATAAAAAAGTGGAGTATGTACCTGGCGATGCCATTGCGCAGTTTGAGTTTTTGAATGAAGAGGGGAAAAAACGACTCTTTGCTAATACGAAGGATTACTCCGGCTTGACCATTATGCCAAAAGGGTTTTTCGAAGTACTGGAAATTGGAAGGGTTGGTGTATTAGTCTATAATAAGATGGTCTCTAAAAAAGTATATGCCGATAATGGTGAAGGGCTTGAGAGCACGAATAGTTTAGGCATAGAGACTAGCTACTACCTTGAAAAAAACACTGAACTTATACCCATCACATCTTTTAATAAGCGTTCATTGGAAATTTTTGAGGAGCATACAGATGAGATCAGAAAGTTTATTAAATCAGATAGACTCAAATTTAAGCGTCAAGAGGACTTGGTCACCTTGGCCCGATTTTATGCAGGCCTGATCGACTAGAGCTTCCATTGAATAATGATTAGATTCGGCTGTGAAAGCTACCGAATCGAGATACTTCCTTGCTTTAATTCCCCACGAACCTCTTCAGTCAGAAGTTCAGAAAGTCAAAGAATACCTTCGTAATACTTATAACACTAAGGGAGCCTTAAGGTCTCCGGCTCATATAACCTTACACATGCCTTTTTTGTGGAAAGAGAAAAAGGAAAGCCGATTGATCAACTTACTTGTTCAAGCAACTAAAGAAATAAAATTTGAATTAGAACTTGACGGTTACGGGGCTTTTCCTCCAAGAACCATTTTCATTAAGAATCAAGAGAGTCAAGAATTAATCGATTTTCAGAAGCGACTGTCGGGTTTTGCTAAGAAATATATGAACCTGTTCAATGCTACTCATAACCGCGGCTTCAATCCACATATGACAGTGGCCTTTAGAGATTTAAAAAAGACAGACTTTGCTAAAGCTTGGAGTGAATTCGAAGATCGACCTTTTAAGGGTGTATTTGAGGTCAACTCATTCTGGTTGCTGAAACATGATGGGTCTCGCTGGAATGCATATAAGGAATTTCAGTTTTCCCTGTAAGCTACTTTGATGCTAATTCTAACCAGGTCGCCTAGAATTAAGTGGTTTTTGCCCACTCCATAGTCCCTCCTATCAAGCTCTATGTAGCCCTTAAGCAACTTTTGTCCTTCAACTTCTTCTATCGTGAAAGGGATTTCGACAGCCTTAGTTGTTTTTTTGATAGTCAGTTGCCCGGTTAAGCTATAGCCAAGATCCGTCTTGGCAATTTTCGTTGACTCGAAAGTCAGCTTAGGATAGTTTTCAACATCAAAGTACTTAGCCTTTCTCAGGTGTTTGTCTCGGCCTTTGATACCAGTATTAATTGTTGTGGTCGGAATGCTAAGCTTAAAATAAGATGCTTCTAGATCCTCCGGATTGAACTTGTAGGTGAGGGTATTTTCATCAAAGAAGCCATCAACGCCAATACCGGCATTTCTTATCACAAAACTAATATCGACTGATTCAGTTTGGGCAACACTTAGGTTCGCAACCAAAAAGGTGACTAATATGTAACTAATTCTTGAGACCATGGAGAACGCCATTTTCATTAATCAGATTGATATAGTCCGTCAATTTTAATTCTAGTTCTGTAGGCCCAACTGCATAGGGGGCGATTTCGTAAGGGTTGAAATAGAAAATCAAACTTTTGTTGATGATGGCGAAATTGTCATTCAGCAGAAAGTTTCCGCCTTCAAAAAAATAACCTTTGTCTTTGAGTTCTTCATTTGGGGGTATCTCTTTGAGCATTCTAAATTCTATTTCGGCTGCTTGATTTAACTCGTCCTCATATTCCGGAATCAGGATGTCCGCAAGAGTAATCGGATTGCCCGTTGCAAGGTCAAAGCTTCTGTATACTTGATAAGAATTTGGATGAGCACCACCCGTATAAGAGTATATGGTAGATGCTACACTGATAAAGCTGGAATCTTGATAAATGATGTCAGAGTTGATCTCCATAGACCAGGAGGCACTATAGTTTGGGTACTCTTTTAGAATAGATGCATACTCTGTTGAAAGCTCCTCTATCAAGGATTGGAAACTCTCGGGCTTTTCTGTAAGAAACGCGTAGTCAAAAATTGTGGATTTGATATTCTCATTGATTTGAGCAGTCGCCTGTTCACCCAGCAGGCCGGTAATGACTGGATATTCTACACTGTAAGTAGCACACTGGCTCGAAAGGCTGTCTTGTTCGCAAGGACCTGATTTTTTATCTAAGACCTCTATTTCATATTCAACAAATGTTGGGATGGCATCCGGAGTTTCTTCCTCTACGATTGCTGGCTTCTTAGCACCGAACTCGCAAGCACTTAAGATGAATATGAATGAAATAGGGATTAGATGCTTTTTCACTAGTCGAATTTGAACTGGATGAATTTAGTGTCCTTGTCTAGTTTATAACTCTTTAACTTCCCTTTTGATTTAAAATGCACAATGTTTTGTTGATCATCAAAGGCTTCCATCAAAGCCACATTGGTGACTTCGGCCTCATCTACCTGCTCGACATTTTCGATTTCGTAGTAGCACCAGCGCGCATCACCTTCGAGCTCTGAGCCCAGATAATTAAAACCTTTAGGTTCACCATTGATTACAAAAAGCACTTTCTTTTTGAGATAGGCACCAATTAGGCTGTCAAGTTGATCTTGACTTTCTGGCTCATAGGTGTCTAGCTTTTCAATATTGTGATACTTCTTTAGCCCTACCTCCAAATCATCCAAAAAGATCCGGTGACTTATTTGAATAGATTTAGCATCAGCATCATGTTCAATGTCAGTTACGCTAACATGGAAAGGGTGCCAGTACAGAACAGCACTTAAAAAAACCGACCAAATAAGCTTTAGCTGCATGCTTTTAAGTTTTATAGGGGTATTCAAAATTAAACTTTATTATTGCATTCCTTACAAAATCCGGGCCCGAAATAAAGGGCACTTATGAGTCAGTTTGCAATATATTTTGAATTAGGAAGGGAGCACATCCTTGATATTAATGGCTATGATCACATTCTGTTCGTGATTGCCCTATGCTCCATCTATTTGTTACAGGATTGGAAGAAGGTGCTTATCTTGATAACAGCTTTTACTATTGGTCACTCGATTACGCTGGCATTGAGTACACTGGAGCTTGTCAATTTTCGAAGTGACATCATAGAGTTTTTGATTCCCTGTACCATCTTTATAAGCGCTTTTTCGAACTTATTGAGGAAGCAAAGTGCGCTTACGCCTTCTAAATTCAACTTGAATTACTTCTTCGCATTATTTTTTGGCCTGATTCATGGACTAGGGTTCTCAAATTATTTAAAAAGTATTTTAGGTAGGGAAGATAGTATTGTCACTCCCCTACTCTCATTTAATCTAGGCTTAGAACTAGGCCAGATTATTATTGTGGTATTCTTTATGATCATCTCATTTGTCTTTGTCAACATATTCAATGTGGCGCGAAGAGATTGGAATTTGATTATTTCGTCTGCAGTGGCGGGAATAGCCATTACAATCATGTTGGAAACGAAATTTTGGTAAAATAAAACGATATAAGAATGAAAAGACTTTGGCTTACGGCAATGGTTTTGACCTTTATAGGGTCAACTGCTTTTGCTCAAGTAGTTAACAGTAATCATGGCAAGCGCTTTGAACAATTAGAGCGTATGTTAAGAGACCCTAGTGTTTATAGGACCGCTTCAGGAGCTCCAGGACCACAGTACTGGCAACAAAAAGCAGATTATAAAATTGAGGCCACGTTGGACGATGAAAATCAGAGGTTGACAGGTGCCGAAACGATTACTTACTACAACAATTCTCCGGACCCTTTAAGCTATCTATGGCTCGCATTAGATGAGAATGTAAGAAACCCAGAAAATGATTCATACAAATTTGACCCTAGTAGTATTCGTCCAAGAATGACTTTTGGTCAATTGGATGGACTTGATGGACATGACAACGATTGGGGCTTTCATATCATGGAGGTAAAGGATGCCAAAGGCAACAATATGAATTATACCATCAATCAAACCATGATGCGTATCGATTTGGCCACTCCTTTGAAGCCAGGTCAGAAGATAGCCTTCAGCATTGACTGGTGGTATAATACAACACCAAGAGCAATTTCTGGTGCACGTGGAGGACACGAGTATTTCCCTGAAGATGGAAACTACATCTATACCATCACAGGGTGGTTCCCAAGAATGGCGGTTTACTCTGATTTCCAAGGCTGGAACAACAAACAGTTTACCGGAAGAGGTGAGTTTGCCTTGACCTTCGGTGACTATGATGTAAAAATGACTGTACCTGCCGATCATGTGGTTGGTTCTACAGGAGTTTTACAAAACCCTAAGTCCATCCTTACTTCTGAGCAACAGAAAAGATGGAATCAGGCGCAAAAGGAATTCGTAGAGCCTGTGAAAATCGTGACCTTGGAAGAGGCGAAAGAAAACGAAAAAACAAAAGCCTCTGGAACAAAGACCTGGCATTATAAAGCTGAAGATGTACGTGATTTTGCATGGACCTCTTCACGAAAATTCGTTTGGGATGCCATGGCCGTAGATATCGAGGGTAGAGACGATCACCCTATGGCCATGTCTTACTATGCTAAAGAGGCTTACGGTATTTATGAGCGATATTCTACTAAAGCCGTAGCACACACTTTGAAGACTTATTCAAGCTTCACAATCCCTTATCCTTATCCGGTTGCTATTTCAGTTGAGGCTTCTAACGGTATGGAGTACCCAATGATTTGCTTCAACTATGGTAGAACCTTAGCTGATGGAACCTATGCAGAGTCCACTAAGTACGGTGCGATCGGTGTAATCATTCACGAGGTAGGACACAACTTCTTCCCAATGATTGTCAATTCTGACGAACGTCAGTGGACATGGATGGATGAAGGCTTGAATACTTTCGTTCAGTATTTAACGGAGCAAGAGTTTGATCCGAACTATCCTCACAGAAGAGGTCCAGCCCATAAAATTGCACCTTATATGGCTTTGCCAAAAGAGCAATTAGAGCCAATTATGACCAATTCTGAGAACATTATCGGCTTTGGAAACAATGCTTACGCAAAAGCAGCGACAGGATTGAATATTCTTCGCGAGACAATTATGGGTCGTGAGCTTTTCGACTTTGCTTTCAAGGAGTATGCGAAACGATGGGCTTTCAAACATCCAACGCCAGACGATCTTTTCAGAACACTGGAAGATGCATCGGCTGTGGATATCGACTGGTTTATCAGAGGGTGGTACTTCACCATTGATAATGTAGACATTGCCATTGACGATGTGAAATGGTACCAGTTAAGTACTAAGAACCCTGAGATTGAATATCCTATTCTTAGTGAGCAGGCAAAAGCTACCCAGAGTGATTTAGCGGCTAGAAGAAATAGGGCTGAAGGTCGAAAATTCTACGTAGAGGAAGACAAAAGGCTTCAAGATTTCTACTACTCCTATGATCAGTTTGAAGTCACTGATGCGGCAAAAGCTGCTTATCAGCGATTTGATGCTACCCTTTCTGATGAAGAACGCGCAATTCTGGGTGACAAAGCTAACTTCTATGAAATTGATTTCAGCAATGTCGGTGGCTTGGTAATGCCATTGATTATTGAGTGGACTTTTGAAGATGGAACAAAAGAGGTGGACAGAATTCCGGCCTACATCTGGAGAAAGAATGAAGAAAAGGTGACAAAGGCCTTTATGAAGAAGAAGAAAGTAGTTCAGATCAGATTAGATCCTGATAGAGAGACTGCTGATACTGATGAAGAGAATAACTATTTCCCTAGAAGTGCTAAGCCAAACCGTTTTGAACTATTCAAGCGAAGAGGAGGAGCCGCTAGAGGGCAGTCTTCGGGCTCTAACCCAATGCAAAGAGCAGGCGCAGGAAACTAAGTGGTAAATGATTTACAAGAAAGCCCGAGCATCGCCTCGGGCTTTTTGTTTTAATAGAGGACTATAAACCGCTGAGAAGTCCATTTCTCCTGGGCCTTTGTCCATCGCTTTTTTTCAATAGTGTTACTGTCTTTTTATGGAAATTGTGTTTTTGATTAGTGATCTATTCTAGTGAGGGTTAACTCACTTTTGACCGGAACTGCGACACCATCCTTTATTGCATAGAAGATGCCTTTGACCTTTTTCTTACGTGTTTGATAAATGTAGATAGTCCCCAATTCATGATCTTCACTCTCCTTGTCACCTGGAGGAAAGTCAAATTCAACGGCTGAAATTTTATTGAATGAATATGTAAAGTATAATTGACTTTTTAAACTTTTTCCTGTCGTTACTTGATAAGTACTATCGGTTGTAAATGTGACTTCAATGTTTTGAAAATAGCTTTTAGATGAGTTTACGCGCCATTGTCCTTCTAATAATTCTGGTGTGGATATCTTCTTCTCTTCGAATGGGGCAAAGTGATAGTAGGTGGGACGATCATCGAGTGTTGACCTGAGGATCAACTCCTTTTTATTGTAAGTGCCGTAGAGGGTGTCTCTTTTGCCATAAAACTCGATTTGGTCATTTGTTTTATCGAAGGTCCACTGCTCTTCCCCATCCCATGAGTGAGTATTCGCTGTTGATTTCTTTTGAAACTCCAGCGTCATAAGCCCCGAATTGTATAGAAAGGTAGAATCCTGGGGATCTTCTTCGACCATTTCATATTGTCCATCTATTTCCACCATGGTAAAAACGGGTTGGAGTGCTTTTACATACTTCAAAATCCATAGACCCGTAGGCTTTTGGGCATTCGACATATGGCAGACGCACAGCAGAATTAGAATCAAAAGTCTTTTGAACATGCTCAAATATAAGTCAAAAGACTGCTTTGACTATAGCTTTGCATATTTAGAGAACTGTGCATGCCACCGTTTTCTGTAACGGATAAAGAAGATTGCTCCTAAAAGCATAATCAGGCCAGTGGCAAGACCCACCATTCCCATAAAGCCGAAATTGAAGCCTAAGGGTACACGAGTGATGGTTTCTGAGGCAAATGCAGCGTAAAGACCAATAACAGACCAGTACATAAAGCCTATATGATAGTCTATCCAGGCTTTGTTTTTTCTTCTTATGGCAGGAAGCATCCCTCCCAACAGTGTTAGGAGACTACCAATAGCACCGTAATGGAAGACTCCAAAAGTGCCGAAAAGGCGATAAGTCATAAAAGCAGTAATGTTCAACACAAGCATTGAAATGGCATAAACATAGCC
>CBDDKG010000023.1:0-34694 GCA_965230105.1 Roseivirga sp.
CTGACATAGCTTATAATGCTCAGGTTTATGCCGAGCGAACCTTAATGGCTGGATTCACCACTGTAAGAGATTTAGGAGGTAGTGGCGTTAATGTTGCCTTGAAAAAAGCGATTAACTCAGGGAAGGTAAAAGGCCCAAGAATTTATACTGCGGAAAAAACAATCGCCACCACCGGAGGGCATGGAGATCCGACTAATGGAGGAAAAATAGCCCTTTTAGGAGATCCAGGACCCAAAGAGGGTGTGATCAATAGTGAAGAAGATGCTAGAAAGGCGATCCGCCAGCGCTATAAGAATGGGGCTGACGTAATTAAAATTACTGCTACAGGGGGAGTGCTTTCAGTAGCCAAAGACGGCCAAGGTCCACAGTTTAAAATGGATGAGTTGAAGGGGATTGTTGAAACCGCCAAAGAATATGGTTTTGTGACGGCAGCACATGCTCACGGAGATGAGGGTATGTATAGGGCAGTCTTGGCAGGGATTAATTCTATTGAGCATGGAACCTTTATGTCTCAACGCACAATGGACCTTATGATTGAAAAGGGGACGTACTATGTGCCAACCATTTCGGCAGGTAAGTTTGTGGTTGAAAAAGCTCAGATTCCGGGATATTTTCCAGCTGTAGTGGTGCCCAAAGCTTTAGAAGTTGGGCCTAAGATTCAAGGCACTTTCGGAGAAGCTTACAAAAGAGGTGTGAAAATAGCTTTTGGAACAGATGCCGGTGTGTTTCCGCATGGAGAAAACGGCAAAGAATTCATCTATATGGTGGAGGCAGGTATGTCAGCAATGGAGGCGATTAAGGCTGCCACGATGACGGCCTCACAACTTTTAAGAATTGACGATCAATACGGAAGCATTGAAGTTGGTAAAACGGCCGATGTTATTGCCGTAGAAGGAAATCCACTGACAGATATATCAAATATGACCAAGGTTAAATTTGTGATGAAGGATGGGGTGGTTTACAAAGACTAATTACGTTCATATTACAAATACCTCTTGCCTGACGGAGTTCACTAGAAATTGAGTCCAATAAAGTGCCACTGATGTAGAATGGTCACATAGATGCCAGCTGAGATTAAGTATACACTGAGGTAGATTCTTAGGCCAATCATTCCTTCACCCGACTTCCAGCATTTGAAAAGCCTGTATGCCATGATCAATAGCATTACGGGTAACAAAAAGCTACTAAGCTGTAAGGTGAGAATCTCATTGGGGATCCCAAAAATCAAATCTTCGCCTACTCTAAGTAGTTTAATAAACATTATCGCATTGATCAGTGTCAGAAACGCAAATGTCAGGAAGGTAAACCTTGTTGAAGGTTTCAATAATTTGCCTTTCATGAATTGCGGCTTTGATCTTCTGACCAACGATACAACTAGCCAAGCCAGGGGAAATAAAAGAAAACTCAAGTTGAACAATGGGAACATGGCGGCATATTCATTGATGAAATGAATGGTTCGGTACCATGGTACTTTGTCTAAGGATAACGGAATTCTGAATCCTCCGATCTCTACATTTCTATGAAGTTTCTGGGACCCATTGACCTCTTCATAGACTAGGAAGAGATCTGGTTGAGTAGTGTTTTGAAAAGTGAATTTGTTAATGGGTTGATAGTATTGCCATCGGCCATTTTGAAATAATCGCAGTACGCTATCAGATTCATTGTAAACCGTGATACTGCCCGATATTAAGCCGAATAGATCTTCGATAGTATTCCGATTGTATCGATTGGCACGAAAGCCCCCGGCAAAAGGAGAAAGATCTGGCAATGTTATGGTTGGTTCGAAATCATTGCTAATTGCTGGAAAAAATTGGTCTTTGAAAGCTTTAGTGAAGGATTCAAGGAAGTTGTCTGTTTCTGTATTTACAGCAACAAACATCCCAAAATCGTACTGTGGAAACAACACTATGTAGGCCAGAAACCCCGGAATGTTACCCGCCTTTCCAACCCCCAAATGACCATTAAAGCTTTGGATTTCCGTACCATAGCCATGTCCATTGAGCAATGAATTTGCTGTGAATTGTTCGGTCTTAAGAAGTTGATAACCTTCTTTATTAAGTAACCTTTCGTCTTCGGCTAATAATGAGCGGACTAATTTGACAAGGTCTTGGCCAGTAGAAGAAACACTTCCTGCAGGGACAACATGCCTGGGAAAAGACCTTACTTTCTCATGAGCATTCCGTGTCCGGTAACCAGTGGCAAAACTTCCGTCAATTGACACGGGTATTTCGTATGTGGAAGAATTGAGGTTCAGTACATCTAGTATCTCCTTCTGAATATAATCCTGAAATTCCTGCCCACTGCTTAACTCCACTAACCGGCCTGCTAAACCAAAACCATAATTGGAATAGCTGATCTCCTTACCTGGAGCTGTGTAAAGTGATGGCATTCTGCGTCTTAGGTGTTCATCGAGTGGTTCTATAACCTTATCCAATGTGCCATAACCAATGACACGCTCATTCAATCCGGCCGTATGGGTAAGTAAATGATGAAGGGTTACCTGGTCTTTACCTTGGCCTGCTAGTTGAAACTCTTTGAGATAATCATTGACACTTCGGTGCAGGTCCAGCCTTTTGGCCTCGACTTCTTTGAGGACTGCAATTGCAGTTAAAAGTTTTCCTACCGATCCGAGTTGGAAGCGTGTATTGTCAAAGTCTACGGGTTTTTTTGTGTGGATATCAGCAAGTCCATAGGCTCGTCCATGTACCACCTTTTCGCCTTGAAGAATTCCCACAATCCCGCCTGGCACAAGTTGATCGGCAATTCCTTTTTCAAAGAGTGAATCAATAAAGTCCGGCATGCTTGTGGTATCTGGTTCAAACCTTTGCCCAAAGGATTGAAAGACAAGAAAGAGTCCACAGATGACAATCAAGTAGGGTTTCATAATAATGCTTTCACAATTTTACTATGTCCAAATGCAAGCAGGTAGATTTTTTCGCTTGTGTTTTGCCTGAATTACAATTTGGGCAAAACTTGCTTGAAGCCCTTGCGGTATTGACTTGGGGTTGTTCCTGTGTTTTTTCGGAACGCTGCATTAAAGGCAGAGGTAGACTTAAACCCGGCTTGCTTTCCTATGTACTCTAAGGTCAGTCGATGGTTGCTCTGGTCTTTAAGAAGATCCTTTGCCTTATTCACCCTCCATTGGCTGATGAAATCACTGTAGCTCAAACCCAATTGATTATTAATGGATTGAGAGATATAATTGGCGGGAATTTGGAGCAATGTTGAGAGCGACTGTAGGGAAAGTGATGAGTCTGTGAAAAGACTTTCATCAAGAAAGAGTTGCTTGATCTTAGTCAGGATTTCCTTTTCCTGGTTTTTGGAGAGGGCTGAGGAAGCATATTTTCTGTCACTATTGCCGTCAAAGAAAGACTCTCTTGAGATGAACTTTATCGTGAGGTAAACCAGTACACTACTCATCAAAATAGTATTGATGATGCCAGTGTATAAGTCGAACCTGAAGAAGTAACGATAGATATCACCTAACCACATAAATCCGAACAGTATTATCATAGCCAGTAAGGGACGGAAATAGTTGTTTTTAAGATTGTCCTGAAAATTCTGCTTGTTCATCCAGAGTAACCGAATCACCAAGAACAGATAACCCCCCTGTTGCAGACGTCTTGCACCTCCAAATATGAGCGAGTCGGTATGAATTCCCGTATACATCATATTCAGGTAGTCAATTTTGATAGAACTGTTGGCTAAAAAGAGAGGTATAAAGTAGAGCAGGGTGATTAATGCAGGAGCAAAATGAAGTAAGTCTCGCTTATTGAAATGAGTCTGTTTGCTAAAATAATAGTAAAGGGCGAGGTATAGAGCTGGCCCAAATGACATTACAAGAAAGGTGTTAAGCCTTAGCAGGTGAGGAAAGTCAAATATACTTTGAGTCTGATAGAGTAGTCCATATAGAATCTCTATTGCCATAATGATCAGAACGATCAGGAAGAAAATACGAGTTATAGACCTTCGCTTACTGCTCTTTAAAAGAGCAACTGTTAACAAGAGCGACTGCCCAAAACCAAAAGCAAATAGGTAACTGAAATAACTACTGTTTATTTCCATACTGATAACTAAGATACGATAAAACATTGCCGAAATGTTCTATCGATTCTAGCTGTTCCTTCTCAACTTCACTACCCTTCATGCGTGCCAATAAAAGTCCAAAGACACCATTCAAACAGGATTGGATAGGGCTAGAAACGAGCCCTTCAGAAGCGAGAATACTTTCTCTTATGGCAGGTCTGGCAGCATTAAAAAGTGACTGATAGTCAATGTCTTCGCTCAGCAGTTTAAGACTTAAGTCACTCAACCTTTGAACCTCTTCCTGAACATAGGAGAGGTGGCCTTCTTTTTCTAGTCCTTCTGTCTTCATTTCGGCAATTACCTGGCTGTACCAATCAAGAATTTGCCTCTTTGTTTCCTGGTTCATCTTCGAATCGGGAATGTTGCCAAATACATGTACCTTGATTTTTTCTATGTCAAATTCAAAGTTCCTAATCAAAAGTTCTGTCTGATACATGTAGATGATGTACTCAGAAATGTTTGCTTTCTTTTTCTTGTCTGCCAATAACATAGCCGCAAAATTAAAGGTTATCCCTTCAAAGCAAATGATCCACTTTTTTCTATTTTTGCAGTTCTTTTAGAAAGCATGGAGAGAATACGGAATTTCTGCATTATCGCACACATTGATCACGGTAAGAGTACCTTGGCAGACAGGCTGTTACAACAAACTGGTGCTGTGAGTGACCGCGATATGCAAAATCAGCTGTTAGATGATATGGATCTGGAGCGAGAGCGTGGAATTACGATCAAATCGCACGCAATCCAGATGAACTATAAATACAAAGGAGAAGAGTATACACTCAACTTGATTGATACTCCAGGCCACGTTGACTTCTCCTATGAAGTATCACGATCGATAGCAGCTTGCGAAGGAGCACTGCTGATTGTTGATGCTTCTCAAGGTGTTGAAGCTCAGACAATTTCGAACCTTTATCTCGCGCTGGAGCATGATCTCGAAATTATACCGGTGCTCAATAAGATTGATTTGCCAGGGGCAATGCCAGAAGAGATGACCGACCAAGTCGTTGAGCTTTTGGGATGTGATCATGAGGATGTGATTCATGCCAGTGGAAAAGAAGGTATTGGTATTGATGACATTCTGGAGGCGATTATAGAGAAAATCCCAGCTCCTAAAGGAGATCCAAATGAGCCCTTACAGGCCATGATCTTCGATTCAGTTTTCAATTCTTATCGAGGCATCGAAGTCATCTTTCGTGTTTTTAATGGCACCATTAAAAAGGGCGATCGGATTCAGTTTGTGAACACTGGTAAGACTTATAATGCGGATGAAATAGGAATCTTAAGACTGAACCAAGATCCACAGGACGAAATTAGCGCTGGCAATGTGGGTTATCTGATTTCAGGTATTAAGGTAGCTAAAGAAGTTAAGGTGGGTGATACCATCACCCATGTAGAAAACCCTACTCAAGAGTTGATCAAGGGCTTTGAGGATGTAAAACCGATGGTTTTTGCGGGTATATATCCTGTTGAAACTTCAGAGTTTGAAGAGCTTCGGGCTTCCATGGAAAAGCTCCAATTGAACGATGCCTCCTTGGTCTGGGAGCCGGAAACCTCAGCAGCTTTGGGATTTGGTTTCAGATGCGGGTTCTTAGGAATGTTACACTTGGAAATTGTACAAGAGAGGTTAGAACGGGAGTTTGATATGACCGTGATTACAACGGTTCCTTCTGTGCAATTTCATGCAATTATGACTGATGGATCTCTGCAATTGGTGAATGCTCCTTCTGAGCTTCCAGAGGCTAATATTACACAGCATTTAGAGGAACCTTTTATACGGGCTCAGATCATTTCTAAAGCCGAATATGTGGGGCCAATAATCAGTCTTTGTATTGATAAAAGAGGTCAGATTTCTAATCAAGTATACTTGACATCTGATCGGGTAGAATTGACCTTCGAAATGCCCTTGGCCGAGATCGTTTTTGACTTCTTTGACAAGCTAAAAACTATCTCCAGAGGTTACGCTTCTTTAGACTATGAATTGATTGGGTTCAGGCAGTCGAACTTGGTTAAATTAGACATCCAGTTGAATGGTGAAAAAGTTGATGCATTATCGGCTATTGTACACCGGGATAAGGCCTATGACTGGGGTAAAAGACTGTGTGAAAAACTAAGAGAACTTTTGCCTAGGCAAATGTTCGAAATTGCTATTCAAGCATCTATTGGCACAAAAATCATAGCGCGTGAGACAGTAAAGGCACTCAGGAAGAATGTTTTGGCTAAGTGCTACGGAGGTGATATAACACGTAAGCGAAAGTTGCTTGAGAAGCAGAAAAAAGGTAAGAAAAGAATGCGCCAGGTAGGCAATGTGGAGATACCACAGGAGGCCTTCATGGCAGTGTTAAAACTGGACTAATATGGCATATCAATTACTCGATGGAAAAGCTACTGCTCAGTCTATAAAAGATGAGCTTTCTGGTAAGGTTGAAGAGATCAAATCACAAGGTGGTAGAGCACCTCATCTCGCTGCAGTTTTAGTGGGCGAAGATGGAGCAAGTAAAACCTATGTAAATGCCAAGGTAAAAGCCTGTGAGAAGATAGGGTTTGGGTCCACATTGATCCATTTGCCAGAAGAAACTTCTGAAGAGGAGGTGTTGGCGACCGTTGATCGGTTGAACAAGGATCCGAAAATTGATGGTTTCATCGTACAAGTACCACTACCAAAACAGATTGATGAGCATAAAGTAGTTGAAGCTATTCTGCCGGAAAAGGATGTAGATGGCTTCCATCCTTCAAATCTGGGTAAGATGTTGTTGGATTTACCAACGCTACTACCGGCAACTCCTAAAGGCATGATGCTATTGATGGAACGTAATGGAATTGAAACATCAGGAAAACATTGCGTTGTGATAGGGAGAAGTCACACGGTCGGAACACCAATAAGTGTTTTGATGTCTAGAAACTCAAACCCCGGTAATGCAACAGTAACCCTTTGTCATAGTAGAACTCAAAACTTAAAAGAAATTTGTGCTTCTGCCGATATTCTCATTGTGGCCATTGGTCGTGAAGGATTCGTTACTGCAGATATGGTGAAAGAAGGAGCTGTTGTAATTGATGTGGGAATTCATAGAGTGCCTTCTGATAAGACTAAGTCTGGCTTCAAGTTAAAAGGAGATGTTAGGTTTGACGAGGTTGCACCAAAGTGCAGTCATATAACGCCAGTACCTGGGGGTGTTGGTCCAATGACCATAGCTTCTTTACTTTGGAATACATATTTGGCCAATCAAAAATTGGTTTAAACCCATAGCAGTTTCAACACCTGCTTTAAAAAATTGATTATGACGAGAGAAACTAATGGCCTTCCTGTAATGGAGGCCTTCTACACAATTCAGGGAGAGGGACACTTCTCGGGAAATTCCGCTTATTTTATCAGACTTGGAGGATGTGATGTCGGATGTGTCTGGTGTGATGTTAAGGATTCTTGGGATGCTTCTCAATGGCCGAAGCAATCTGTTGACAAAATCGTAAGTGCTGCCAAAGCATATCCAACTAGGTTGGCGGTGGTCACAGGCGGTGAACCCTTGATGTATGACCTTTCTGAGTTGACTTATGAACTAAAGGCACAGGGGCTGCAGGCCAATATTGAAACTTCGGGAGCCCACTCTTTAAGTGGTGATTGGAATTGGATATGTTTCTCACCTAAGAAATTCATGAAGCCAAGAAATGAGTTTTATCAAATGGCTGATGAGCTCAAGGTAGTGGTATATAACAAGAGTGATTTCAAGTGGGCAGAGGAGCATGCAGCCAAGGTTAACCCTGATTGTTTACTCTATCTTCAACCAGAATGGGATAAGCAAGAAGCCATGCTTCCACAGATAATAGATTATGTAAAAGGCAACCCGCAGTGGAAAATTTCGCTACAAACACATAAGTTTATGAATATTCCATAGTGTTGCGATCGGTTATAGCCCTTGTTTTACTTCTTTTAGTTCAAAGCCTTTCGGCTCAATCCCTACATTCTAAAAAAAAGAAGGCCATTGAGAGCTTCAATCGCGCAAGGGAACTCAGTACAATAGGCAATCTATTTGAGTCTGAGCAATTGTTGCTTTCAGCCCTAAAAAGAGATAAGAGTTTTGATGAGGCTGTATTGTTACTACATCAGATTTATCTAAGGCGTGATGAAATTGGAAAGTCAGAAGAACTATTGCAGAAATATCAGCCTGTACTGGATCAGGAATTTATTAATAGAATACTTTCTGATCAATCAAACTACCAATATGAACTTGGGAATTATGCAAGGGCTCAGAGGCTGATTGAGTCCATTCAGGGAGATGCCTATGGCTTACCAGCTGCAGTTGTATCAAAGTTAAATGAGTCTATCCAATTTTCATTGGCTCAAGTCAGTGACCCAGTATCAATTGATTTTCAAGAGTTGCCGAAGCCATTGAATGAATTTGATCGTCAGTACTTTCCTTCTATTACACTTGCCGAGCAAATCGTATACACTGTCAGGGAAAATAGAGGGAATGGCGGTGAAAATCTGTATTCGAGCACCTTTATCAATGGTAAGTGGACCAAGCCACGGTCAATTTCTTCAAAAATCAATACGGATAGAAATGAAGGTGCCGCTTCGATTTCATTGGATGGAAAGACCTTAGTCTTTACAGCATGTAATATACCCGACAATATGGGAAGTTGCGATTTGTATGTTAGTTACCTCAAAGAAGGCGAATGGCTAGAGCCTGAGCTACTCGGGCCTGAGGTGAATAGCCGAGATTGGGACTCTCAGCCTTCGTTGAGTAGAGATGGGACCGCCCTCTATTTTGTGAGTAAGCGAACAGACGGATTTGGAGGGTCCGATATTTGGATGAGTACGCGTAACGATCAAGGTTGGAGTAGGGCCGTAAATCTGGGCCCCAAAATCAATACTCCATACGATGATGTTTCACCATATATATATGCAGATAATCAATCGCTATTTTTTGCCTCAAAGGGAAGAGTAGGTCTGGGTGGCCTCGATTTGTTCGTTTCTTCAAATACTAAAGAAGGGTGGCTTGACCCAAAGAACCTGGGCTATCCTATTAATAACGCTTTTGATCAGGTTGGTTATAGCATTAGTCCACAGGGTTGGGCTTATTATAGTTCCTCAAGTGAAAATGGCCGGATTACCTTAAACAGGTTCAAGTTACCTGAGACAACTTTTGCCTCAACAAAAATTGACATTGTTGAAATCAGTGTATTGGATGAAGTCACAGGGGATTTTGTCCGTTCTTCCATTAATGTAAATAATGAGCTTGATAAACATCATAATTCAACAATAGTGGTTGAAGTGAGCCTTGGAGTTTTTAGGCTCTTCAGAGATAGTGATTCCACAAGACTAAGAATAGAGGCAGACGGATATTTAACAAGAAACCTGAGCATTGAGGAGCTCAGGGAAACGTCTGATTACAAGGTATATCTTAAGCCATTGGAGAGGGATAAGCCTATCTCTTTCGGTAGGATCAATTTTGACTTCGGGAGTTCACTAATTAAACCTTCTAGTCATACAGTTTTGAACGCTGTTGTAAGCACCATCCTTAGTAACCCTCAGCTTATAATAGAGATTGGAGGACATACAGATAAAATTGGTGAAGGAATCGACAATATGGCCTTGTCTTTGGAAAGAGCTAAGTCTGTTTACCGCTATTTAATTGAAAAAGGCGTTGCCAAAGAAAATTTGGTTTTTCGAGGATATGGAGAAGATAGTCCATTGAAGGCATCAAATGCCGGAACAGATGGTAAAGAGAACAGGCGGATAGAGTTTAAGGTCATTGGGTTCTTGAAATAATACAATCCTCTGACTTAATATTCACGTAACATGGGGCTTTTACGTGATTCTTCGAAAAAAGTTAGGCCTTATGCTTGTATTTAACGCACATTTCACACTACGGATTTCCTCAAAATTGGTTTACCCTTACTCAACCAAACAAAATTCTTAAATACGTAGAAAAACCGTTTAAACACATAAAAAGGGACATTCAGAGGTGTTCTGATGTCATCAAATTTATTTGGCAATTGTTATTAAATGATGACATTTTATTTTATGTTTGACTTTCTAAACAAATTAATTATTCATCAATTAAACTAAAACGAAAGCAAAATGAAGAGAATTTTACTGACTCTTGTCATGCTCGTGTTTGCGGTTTTAACAACCTCAGCACTAGCCCAGAACAGGACAGTATCTGGTAAAGTGACTGGTTCAGATGATGGACTGCCACTTCCTCAGGTATCTATCTTTTTGAAGGGTACTACTCAAGGTGTGCCTACAAATGCTGACGGAACGTATTCAATAAATGTTCCTTCCAATGGTGGTACTCTAGTGTACCGTTTCCTAGGTTATGTTACTCAAGAGATTGCTATTGGCAATCAATCTGTGATTAACGTATCGCTAGTACCAGATGCTACTTCACTTGGTGAGGTGGTTGTAACGGGTGTTGCTGCCGCAACGCCAGAGAAAAAGCTTGCATTCTCTGTAAGTAAAGTAAAAGAAGAGCTTATCCAACAAGTTCCTCAGAGTAATGCTGGTTCTGCCGTAAGAGGTAAGGTTGCTGGTGTTAAGGTAAGACAAGGTGGTGCTCCACTTTCTAACCCTACTTTCCAAATTAGAGGTGCTAATCAGTTGAGAACGTCTAACAATCCTTTGATTGTTGTTGATGGAATCTTGATTGAAGGTGCTCTTTCTGATATCAACATGCAAGATGTTGAGAGTATCGAGGTATTGAAAGGTGCTTCTGCTGCTTCACTTTACGGTTCGCGTGCTGCAAATGGTGTAGTTGCGATTAAAACTCGTAGAGGTGATAAAGTAAACGGTATGAATCTAAGGTTCAGAAATGAGTTTGGTGCTGAGTCACTTTATAACTCAAGAGCTCCTGAGAAAACAGGTTCTCATCATTTCGCTACCAACCCTGATGGTTCTATTGTTACAGCAAGTGACCCTAATGGATTTGCACTAGGTCAGGATGATCCAGACTTACTTCAGGATAATCCATTCCCTAATGGTACTGTTGATCACTTAGATCAATTCTTCACAGGAACTAGTTTCTGGACTTCTTACCTTCAATTGACTTCAAACTACGGTTCTGGTAACATTGCTGTATCTTTTGAGAATACATTGACTGGTGGAGTTGTGCCAATGAATGATGGTGCTCAGCGTCAGAATATTAGAGTTAACCTTGACCAGAACATTACTGATAAGTTAAAGCTTTCAGTTAGTACATTATATGGTATCAGAAAGAGAGATTTGAACTACACTGGTGGATTAGGTACAAGAGGTACTTTGAGAAACCTTTTCATGATGGATCCTTCTGCTGATTTGACTGAAGATAACTTCGATGGTACTCCTTACAGATGGAATGTTAACAAGTTCTCTAACTCAGAGTCTAACCCACTTTATACATTAAGTAGATTGACTGATGATTTCAGACAAAACAGATTCTTGGGTAATATCAGATTGAACTATGAAATTGCTGATGGTTTAAATGCCGAGTATGCAATCTCTATGGATAGAAGTGATAACCATACTTTCACTTACCTTCCTAAAGGTCACTTAGATATTTCTGCAGGTAACAACCCTGGTTTGGGTCAAAGATCTGATTCTTTCAACGAGCAGACTGCGATTATCTCTACGACTACACTTTCATACGTTAAAGCTTTTGGCGATTGGAACTTGAGATCTAGAGTGTTCTATCAGTATGAAAATAATCAAACAGAAGGATGGGGTCTATCGGCTCAGGATCAACAAGCGACTGGTATCAGAACGTATAACAACTTCTTGACTACTAACCCGCTTACTTCTAATGAGTCTGAGATTACTGCACATAACTTTGCAGGTGCAATTTCTGGTGACTATCAAAACAAGTACATCGCTGACCTTATCGTAAGATATGAAGGTGTGTCTCTTTTTGGTGCTGATCAAAGATGGCAGACATTCTTCAGAGGTTCATTCAACTATAGAATTACTGAAGATGTAGATATTCCTGGTTTCCAAGAGCTTTCAATTAGAGGTTCTTACGGTACTTCAGGTAACAGACCTAACTTTGCTGATCAGTATGAGCAATTCGGTGTAACTGCTGGTGCGATTAGTGCAAACGGTACATTGGGTAACTCAAACTTGAAAAACTCAATTACAACAGAGTATGAAGTTTCATTGAGAGCTGATTTCTTAGATAAATTCTCTGCTTTACTTTCTTACTCTAACAGTACAACAGAAGATCAAATTCTTACTGTGCCGATTTCTGGTGCTGCTTCTGGTGGTTTCAGTAGTCAAATTGCAAATGCTGGTACTGTAGAAGGTAACTCTATCGAGCTTACTTTAGATTACGAAGCGATCAAGACTGACAAAGTTGGTTTGACTTTCGGATTAGTATTTGACAGATTCTCAGGTGAGATCACTGAATTCAACAGAAGAGACCAGGTTGTTGGTTTGAATATTTGGAGAGAAGGATCTAAGATCGGTGATATCTACGGTGAGCAGTATGCTCGTACTTTAGGAGAGCTTTCTACTGATGCTAACGGATTCGTATTGAATGATCCATTCAGACAAGATGGTGTATTAGCTGACTACTCTGTAAATGCAGATGGTTTCGTTGTGCACACAGCTTCTATCGGAACTGCACAAGAGTCTGTTTTGAGAAAGACTGACGAAAATGGTGTTGTATTGAATGACATTTTGTTAGGAAATGCTACTCCTGATTTCAACTTAGGTTTGAACACTACCTTCAGATACAAGGATCTTAGTGTTTATATGTTGTGGACGCACCAAAGCGGTGGTTTGATTTACAACCAGAGTAACCAGTGGTTATCTCGTGATTTGTTGCACCCAATGTTTGATCAAGCAGGTGTTGCTGATGGTTCTAAGAAAACAACAGCATACTACTTGTCTATCTACAACGTTAACAGATCTAACGACTTCTACTTAGAGGATGCTACGAATACAAGACTTGCTGAGCTTGCTGTGAACTATACTATCAACAAGAATGCTTTAGATAGAATGGGCTTAGGCAATATCTTCAAGTCAGCTAAATTATCTTTGATTGGTAGAAACTTGTTACTATTCAGTGACTACACTGGTTTCGATCCTGAAGTAGGTAACTTACAGCGTCCAGTGGATAACTTCAACTATCCATTAGTGAGATCATTCACAGGATCTATTGATTTGACTTTCTAAGTTTTACTACAAAACAGAAAAAATAGAAACATGAAAAAATATAAATTATTTGTTTTAGCAGCAGTTTTCACAACCTTCATCATGGGTTGTCAGGACTTGGAGGTAGAAAACCTCAATGCTCCAGATAGGGCGACTCTTTTGTCGAACCCTGCTGAGTATCCTGCGAGTATTAACGGTGCTTATACATCGTTCTGGCGTGCGATTCAGTTGAGTCAGCCAAACATGCCAATAAGTGTTATGGCACAGGGACCTTCAATGTCTTGGGGTAACTGGGGAGCTAGAGACATGGGTACTATCCCAAGAGCTGCTCTACAAAACAACTTGACTTACGGTAACAGAGGTACTTGGAGAAATCCTTGGAATGGCCTTTACGCTACTTTAGGTCCTATTAACAGTATCTTGTCTATTCTTGCTGATGATCCTACTATTGTTGTTCCTGATGGAACTGGTAATGACATCACTCAGCAGACTATAGCAAACGCGAAAGCAGTTCAAGGTTTGGCTTTAGGTTACTTATCCCTATTGTTCGACCAAGCTTATATTGTTGATGAGAACTCTGATCCTTCTGCACTTTCATTTTCTTCTTATGGAGATGTTAACGATGCAGCAATTGCTAAGCTAGAAGAGTCAATTGCTTTGTTCTCAGGATCTAGCCATGTAATGGACGGATGGTTCGGTTTGAGCTTTACTGGTGATGATGCTGCTGATATCTTAAGAGGATTTGTAGCTAAGTTTGAAATGGCTCAAGCTAGAAACGCTGGAGAGGCTGCTTCTGTTGATTGGAACAGAATTTTGACTAATGCTACTGCTGCAGACGTTGGATTATCTCCAATCGGTGACGCTGGTAACAACTGGTGGCACAGAATGCTTATCCAAGGCCAAGATGGTGGATGGATGAGAGTAAGCCAGAAGGTTATCAAATTGATGAACCCTACTAAGCCTGCTGCTGAAGTGCCTTACCCATGGCCTGATGGTGTGAATACTTTCCCTGAAATTACTACACCAGATGATAACCGTGTAACTACTGACTTTACTTATAGTGCAAGTGTTGATTTCTCAGCAGCTAGAGGTTTTTACTTCTTCTCAAACTATGATTACAGTAGATATGAGTCATTCAGAGCTGGTTTCACTGATCCTATGGATTTCTTGACTACTTCTGAGAATGATTTGATGCGTGCTGAGGCTCTTATCAGAACTGGTGGAGACAAAACGGTAGCAGCTGGTATTATCAACAACACTCGTGTAACGAGAGGTGGATTAGCTGCGCTTACTGGTGCAGAGAGCGATGCTGATTTATTGAATGCGATTACGTACGAGAGAATTGTCGAGTTTACTTGGCATGGATCATGTAACGTATGGTTCTTTAGAAGAATGGTAACTCCAGCAGGTAACACTGATGCGACTAACCTTTACTACCTAGAGCCAGCAACTGCTAGACACATGCCAGTGCCTGCAGATGAGCTTTCAATCTTCGGATTACCTTTCTATACGTTCGGTGGTAACCAACCAGAGCAATAGAAATCATATAATATAATTCTAAAACCGTCCCGTAAGGGACGGTTTTCTTTTTTTAGACTATTTGGTCAATTTTGGAATTCAATCCGAATCATGAATAGACTACAACTTCCATTTTTTTGCCTACTATTAGTTTTCTGTGCTTCCTGCAACCAAGAGGCACCAATAGACACTCGTTTTCATTTGGTTAACAGTGATTCTGGCTTCTCGTTTGAAAACACTATTACAGAAAGCAATGACTTAAATGCATACCACTTCTTATATATCTATAATGGTTCGGGAGTGGGGATAGGCGATTTTAATAATGATGGTCTTCAGGATATCTTTATGGCTGGAAATATGGTGCCTAGTAAAGTGTTCCTTAATCAAGGGGATTTGAAATTTAACGATATCACCAATGAATCGGGTATCAACACAAAGGCATGGGTACATGGCGTAAGTGTAGTTGATATAAATGATGATGGTCTCGATGACATTTACTTGAGTATCGGGGGCTTAGAGGAAGGAAGAGATACTAGAAATAAACTCTATATAAATAATGGAGACTTGAGCTTCTCAGAGTCTTCGGCAGCATATGGTTTGGACGATCCGAGTCTGACAACTCAGAGTAGCTTTTTTGATTACGATAATGATGGTGATCTGGATGTTTTCATGATCAATTATGAGAATAATCCGGAGAAGGATCCAAACGTAATTCGTCCGAAAACTTCTAGCGGTAAATCAAAGAGTAATGACAGACTATATAAAAATGAAAACGGTAAGTTTAATGATGTCACTGTTGAATCTGGTATTGTCTTTGAAGGTTACGGCTTAGGTATTAACGTATCCGATTTCAATCAGGACGGTTGGTTGGATGTGTATGTGAGCAATGATTTCGTCTTTGACGATAATCTATACATTAATAATCAAGACGGTACATTTACAGATAGACTGTCAGAATACTTTGCTCATACCAGTAATTTTGGAATGGGTATCGATAAAGCAGACCTCAATAACGATGCTCTTCCAGACATTGTTCAGGTCGATATGTTGCCAGAAGATAATAGAAGGCAAAAGAAATTACTAAGTGGTCTGAACTACGACAGACAGCAAATTCTTATTGAACGAGGGTATACCTCGCAATATATGAGAAACTCGCTTCAGTTAAATAGCCACTCAGGAGAGTTCAAAGAAATAGGGACCTATGCCGGTATTCATACAACTGATTGGAGCTGGAGCCCTCTGGCGGCCGATTTTGATAATGATGGTTTGAAAGATGTCTTTATCACCAACGGTTATGTCAAAGACGTAACAGATATTGACTTTAGAGACTATATAGTCAATGAGACTCAAAAAGGACAGGGAAAGTCTCAGTCAGAAATAGTCGCGACTGCCTTAAAGAATCTGAAAGGTGAGATGACCCCGAATTACGCTTTTCATAATAAGGGCGAACTTAAGTTTGAAAATATTACTTCAGACTGGGGGCTTGGCGAACCCAGTTTTTCAACCGGAGCTGCTTATGCCGATCTGGACAATGATGGAGACTTAGACATTATTACGAACAACCTGAATCAAGCGTCATTCCTTTATGAGAATAGAACCATTCAGACGGATAGTACTTCTTTCTTGAGGGTGAGACTTACAGTCGATGGGAATGCTACGAAGGCTGTTGGCGCAAGAGTGGTGCTGAAAGTGGGAGATCAATCTTTTGCCTCTGAGATCAGTGTAACTCGCGGCTTCCAGTCATCTATTGAGCCAATTGCTCACTTTGGTCTTGGAAAATTTTCGATAGCGGATACACTCAAAGTGATATGGCCTGATAATACTACCGAATCTTTCGTGAACATTGAGGCTAATCAAGTACTCAATATCAGTAAGGGCAGGAACTTAGCACTCAATTCAGTTCCTATGGATTTTACAACACTTTTTGAAGAGCAGGGTTTCCAATATCAGCATGTGGAGTCTGGCTTTGTTGATTTTAAAAGAGAGGCGTTGCTTCCGCATAAACTTTCCACAGAAGGACCCACCACTGCGTCAGCTGATGTGAATAATGATGGACTGACGGATTTGTTAATCACCGGAGCAGCAGGTTTGCCCTCCGTGTTGTTTATTCAAAAGCGCAATGGAGGGTTTGAAGAAATTCCGTTAGAGGGAAGTGTGCCGTCAGAAGATACTGATGCTTTATTCTTTGATGCTGATAATGATGGAGATCAAGATCTTTATGTGGCAAGCGGGAGTAATGAATTCCCTGCAGGTGATTCCCGTTATCAGGATCGCCTCTATATCAATTCTGGTAAAGGTGTTTACAAACTAGATGAACAAGGCCTGCCACAAGCCAGGTTTAGTACTGCTAAAGTGACTGCCAATGACTATGATAACGATGGGGATATAGACCTTTTCATAGCAGGAAGACTCAGTCCTAGTGAGTATCCAATGCCAGGTACAAGTCAGTTATTAGAAAATAACAACGGTCAGTTTAAGAACGTAACTGATGAGAGGGCTGCAGTACTTAAGAATCTGGGTATGCTAAAGGATGCTACATGGGCCGATTTAAATGGAGATGGTCAGAAGGAGTTAATCATAGTAGGAGAGTATCTAAACATTTCAGTTTTTGAATGGAGAGAGGACAGATTGCAGCCGGTAAATGGACAAAATGGATTAGCAGACTATTCTGGTTGGTGGAATAGTCTGAATGTTACAGATATCGATAATGATGGCGACTTAGATATCATTGCAGGAAATCTTGGTCTAAACAGTAGATATAAGGCAAGTTCTAGTGAACCACTATCCGTCTATGCTTATGACTATGATCAAAACGGGAGACTAGATCCCGTAATTGGCTACTATGTAAATGGAAAAGAATACCTGATCCACGACTTGACCACGTTGGCACAACAAGTGAGTCTCATTAGAAAGAAGTTTACTTCAAATATCAGTTATGCTGAGGCTGAGAAAAAAGATGTTTTTGATCAATCGGCTTATGATCAGGCCTATACTTTACGTGCCAATTACTTTAAGACATCTCTCTTTTTAAATGACGGGAGTGGGAGTTTTCAATTGAAAGAGCTCCCTTTTCAAACGCAGTTTTCATCAGTACATGCCATTGAGGTGTTGGATATCAATGAAGATGGCATTTTAGACCTAATTTTGGGTGGCAATTCTTCAGCACCAGAGGTTTTTTCTGGAAATCAAGATGCTCAGGCAACCCTTCTACTTTTAGGAAAGGGAAATGGTGATTTTGACGTGGTTGATGAGACAAAGTCTGGTCTGATCTTTGACGGTAATGTAACTTCATTTGAGGCATTTGAATATCAAGGGGCTCCACATTTATTTGTTTTTAGGAATAATGAAAAAGCACTCTTATTTGAATTGAAAGAACAAAGATCACTATCGGAAACCCAGCAATAAGTATTAAGCTTTTAAAAGTTAAAACCGGCCTTTTTGATTCAATAGATTATATTTGCTGTCTAATCCACTAAAGAAATGATTGTTGTAACAGGTGCTGTTGGCTTTATTGGAAGTTGCCTTATTGAGAAGCTGAATTCTGAGGGCTTCAATGATGTTGTTGCTGTTGATCTATTCGAGAATCAGGAAAAAAACAAGAACCTGCTTGGGAAGAAGGTTCTTGATAAAATCAATCGTGAGTCTTTTATTGATTGGCTGGATGAGAATGGCGCCAAAGTTGAGTTCATATTCCACCTTGGAGCTAGAACTGACACCGCTGAATTTGACACGGAACTTTTAGACCGCCTTAATACCGACTACACAAAGAACGTTTGGAAGAAGTGTATTGCATATCAAATACCATTAGTTTATGCGTCTTCAGCAGCTACTTATGGTGATGGAGCCTTCGGCTATAATGATGCACATGACCAACCATTTCAGCTAGAACCACTGAATCCATATGGCGTTTCGAAGAACGAATTTGACAAATGGGCATTGAAACAGGAGACTCAACCCTTGTTCTGGGCAGGCTTAAAGTTCTTTAATGTCTATGGACCGAATGAATATCATAAGGGAAGAATGGCTTCTGTGGTGTTTCATGCTTACAATCAGATTAAAAAGACAAATGGCATGAGGTTGTTTAGATCTCACAATCCTGACTTCAAGAATGGTGAACAAATGCGTGATTTTGTCTACGTTAAAGATGTTGTAGAGGTCTGTTGTTTTTTGATGCATCACAGGAACAACTCTGGTATTTATAACTTGGGAAGTGGGAAGGCTAGAACATTCTTGGATCTTACCAAGGCTGTATTTAAAGCTTTGCAAGTGCGGGAGGATATCGATTTCATTGATACACCGGAAGACATTCGAGAGAAATATCAATACTTTACAGAGGCTGATATGAGTAAACTAAAATCGATTGGTTATAATCGTGAGTTTACTTCTCTGGAAGATGGTATTGAAGATTACGTTGGAAATTATCTTCAGAAGAATTTAAAGTATTAAGAGATGAGAGTATTATTCACTTTGATGTTGCTATGTTCAATGACATTTGTTCAGGCACAAAGTAGTAGAGAGGCAGAGGCAGATAGTGTGGTCTTTTTTTATGCAAGCTTAAAGATGAGAAGTGGCCTTAACATTGTCTCCCCCATTGATTCTGTCAGCTTACCAAAAAAAGGGATCAAGCAAGAGTTGTTCAAACTTAATGCGAATAACAGACTGAGATTCGTGAAGTTTGCCCAAAAAGAATTGGGAGACCCAACCTTGAGTGCCAAGATTAACAATCGCACAAATATTCTAGAAGCTAATGGAGATTTGAGACAGCTAAAGTCTGATTTAGATAAGTTCCTCTCTCAAAATAGAGGTAATGTATATAACCTGCTTAATTTTATATTCACCAAACCTGATGGCGAAAAAGCCCTAAAAAAGGAAACACGATATGAATAAGAAGTTGATTGTAGTATTTGTAGTATGTCTTTTTATTGCTACCGCATGCGGACAGAGCGCAAAGTACGTTGAGTCCGATGTTATAGAAATTCTGGTTTGGGGAGATATTGAACCTGGAGAGTGGATTGAAATTGATGGATTGAGACTGGTTCATGCTAAAAATGATACCACAGGAGGGGAATGCGATTTAGAATATTTTCATGATTATGTAACCGTTAACGAAGCAAATACTTCTGACGATCACTTCTTTTTGCCTAGTACCAAGTATTACGTTTGCGTAGACCAAGGTCAGTTTACCGAGACACAAATCAGCCCAGGAGATCTCACGCAGAACATGCTATCAGCAATGAATGATTTTGCCAAAATCGATGGCGCTTCTCTACAATTACCATATAAGAATGAGACCAACCTTTATCAGATGGCTCAGGGTAAAATGAGAATCGTTCGAACAGATGGCAAACCAATAAGAGTGTCTACCAGTGCTAATTACAAAGCTCAGGTTAGCAAGGCTACTAAGTCAAACTAATGAGTAAATCAAAGAAGAGAGTATTTACATTCATCTCGCTTCTTGTACCCATACTCTTCTTTGTTGTATTAGAGTTGGTACTAAGATTGGCGAACTATGGTAAAGAATATCCTCTTTTTATTGACGATACGGTTGATAGCAACTACCTAATACTAAACCCCGAGGTATCAAAGAGATATTTTCCGGTAGAAGAGTTTGCTACCAAGGGCCAATATGATCTCTTCTTGAAAGAGAAGCCCGAAAAAACGCTGAGAGTAGTGGTACAGGGTGCTTCTACATCTGCAGGCTTTCCTTACCAGCATGGAGGATCTTTCCCGAGGCTCCTTGAACAACGTCTTCAATATAGCTACCCTGATTATCAAATAGAGGTGATCAATACCAGTTTAGCAGCCACCAATAGCTTTACTATATTGGATTTTGTGGATGAAATTATCGAACAGGATCCTGACATCATTATCATATACAGCGGACACAATGAATATTATGGAGCCCTTGGAGTAGGTTCTAGTCAATCAATTGGCAAGACGGCAGCCATTACTAATACCTACTTGAAACTCAAAAATGTAAGGCTGGTTCAGTTAATAAGAAACTGGGTTAGAAAAGCATATATTCCGTCTGAAGACCCCAACAAGCAATCACTCATGGCTAAAATGGTGCAGAATACAAGCATCGAGCTTGATTCTGAGGCCTACAATGCAGGTTTAGACCAATACGAGTTTAACATGTCTCGTGTCCTTGCCAAGTACAAGGAAGAGGGTATTCCTGTTTTCATAAGCAGTCTTGTGAGTAATCTAAAGGACTTTGAACCATTCGAGAGCGGTGCAAGCGAGTATGCTTCTGACTTATTTAAAGCCGGAAGAGAAGCCTTGGCAGCAGGAGATACGCAAATGGCAAGAGCTAAGCTTATAGAAGCCAGGGACAATGACTTACTAAAATTTAGGGCCCCGTCTGGAGTTGACGATGTAATCAGGCAGTTGGCCCAAGAACATGGAGCAACACTTGTCGATTCGCGAAAGAAATTTGAATCCGAGAGTAGCTTTGGCATTATTGGGAATGACCTGTTACTTGAGCATGTCCATGCAAATCTTTCCGGGGCTCGACTCTTTGCTGATACCTTCTATGAGGCATTAGAAGTATATTTAGATCAGAATGGATGGGTTTCGTCTACAAATTCAGGTGAAGAATTTGATTATGTTATCGCTGAGGTAGACAGCCTTTTTGGAACCAAACTTGTCAAAAAATTGATGAACAACTGGCCATTTACTGATCAAGCTGCTGCAGTTGAACAGATCGAAAACCCAACGGAGATTGACCTTCTTGTCAATGGACAAATACCTTGGGTACAAGCCATGAACCAGACTTATGTTAGGCAGCTTAATACCGATCCAGTAGAGGCAGTGAAGACGGCTAAAGTCCTTGCGCAGGAATATCCACATCAAGATCAACCAATTGTGATGGTTGTTGATGCTTATCTGAGGCTGGGGAATCAAGCCGAGACAGAAGCTTTTATAACATCGCTTCCAAAAGAGAAAGTCAATATAGACTTAAAAAAGAGGAGACTTAGCAATTTGATAAGTTGGGGTAATTATGAGCTTGGTATTCAAGTTGCTCAAGAGATTCTTGCCCAAGAAAGACTTCCCCAAAATGAGTTTGCAGTTAGAGCGCTTACAGACATATCAAAGGTAGATTTAGATAATTTGGACCATCAGGATATCAAGTCAGAACCGAACAAATACATCAGCGCGCTGGGAGCTTATCTATACATAAGAAACTTAGAGTCTGCTAAAAAGCTAAACACAGTTTTACTTGAGTTAATCCCTCAAAATGAGCAACTTAAGGCTATAAATAAGAACTTTCCACTTTGAAGGCATGAATAACCTTAGAGAACTATTGAGATTTATGGCAGCCAGAAAACGCCTCTGGTTAGCCCCAATCATTATCGTCCTTCTGTTATTAGGAGTGTTAATCGTTTTTGTTGAGGGCTCGGCAATTGCGCCATTTATCTATAGTATGTTCTAAGGAACCTTATGAACAATCAGTATATTCTAGGAATTTCGGCATTCTACCATGATTCAGCAGCTTGCATTCTTTTGAATGGAGAGATTATCGCAGCCGCTCAAGAAGAGAGATTCAGTAGAAAAAAACATGACTCTTCTTTTCCCACTCAGGCTATTGAGTATTGCCTTGACTACGCACAAATAAACCTTGATCAGGTCCACACAGTGGCTTTTTATGAGAAACCACTACTCAAATTTGAGAGGGTGTTAGAAAATTTCCTGGCCATTGCTCCTAAAGGGATTCCAGCTTTTGTGAAATACATGCCAGCTTGGATTAAGGAAAAGGTTTTTTTCCGAAAGCATCTTAATGATCAGTTGAAGGGACTGGACAAGGGGGAAATTGGTCATTTGAAAATTACTTTCAGTGAACACCATTTATCACATGCTACCTGGGCCTACTTTACATCTCCATTCAAGGAAAGTGCCATTCTCACTATTGATGGGGTGGGTGAGTGGACCACAACAGCGATTTATAAGGCCAATGGCAAATCAATAGAGTCAATCCAAGAGCAGAGTTACCCACATTCTCTTGGCCTTCTATATTCAGCCTTTACTCAGTTTTTAGGCTTTCGGGTCAATGATGGTGAGTATAAGATGATGGGTTTGGCACCATATGGTAATCGAGAATCAGAGGTCTACAAGAGGGGTGAAGAAAAGATTAAATCCACTTTGGTGAAAGTATTTGAGGATGGATCAATTCGATTGAATCTCAAGTACTTCAGATTCCTGGAGGGTAAGCGTATGACAGCTTCTAATCTATGGAGTGGTCTCTTTGGCCTGCCGGAACGCTCGGAGCAAGATGAACTGACTCAAAGTCATTGTGATTTCGCTTTGGCTGCGCAGGATTTTACCGAACAGGTGATTCTCCTTTTGACCAAGGAAGCTAAGAAAGTTACTGGTCTTGATAATCTGTGTATAGCAGGAGGAGTAGGTTATAATTGTGCGGCAAATGGAGTGCTGATCAAGGAGGCTATTTTCGAGAACATCCATATTCCTCCGGCTGTCGGAGATTCTGGTAGTGCCGTTGGGGCTGCTTTGCTGACAAGTGCGCTGGAAAATGAGTCTTTTGAAAAAGACAATTTGGAACTGAAAAACCGTATTTCCTTTTTAGGTCCGCGGTCAGAAAATCATCAAATCCGAGCATATCTTGACGCTCATACTCAAGCTTATAAGGGATTCGAAGACTTTGATGCGCTATGTGACCGAACCTGTGATCTTTTGATTGATGGTTCCGTGGTGGGATGGATGCAAGGAAGAATGGAGTTTGGCGCACGTGCACTAGGTGCTCGCAGTATTCTAGGAGACCCTAGAAGAACCGATATGCAGCGAGTGATCAATCAGAAGATCAAGTTCAGGGAATCGTTCAGGCCCTTCGCAGTCATTATTTTGGAAGAAGATCTGGAAGAGTTCTTCTGTCTTAAAGAGCCATCACCTTATATGGCCATTATCAGTGAGATTGTGCCGAGCCTCCAAAAACCAAAACCTGAAAATTTCGAAACGCTTTCCATTCGCGAAAAATGTGATTGGGTTAACTCTGATTTCCCAGGAATTAGTCACGTTGACTACTCTTGTCGCATTCAGACAGTAGATGAAAGGACAAATAACAAGCTTTGGAAACTTTTAAAAGCTTATAAGTCAAAGACAGGCTATTCACTACTTATCAATACCAGTTTTAATGTAAAGGACCAACCCATTGTTTGTACTCATCAAGAAGCATACGATTGTTTTATGAATACCAATATGGATGCGCTTGTAATGGAAGACAATCTAATTCTTAAACCGGTTGAGGAATGACTGAAAAACTAGATACAAAGAAATCACAAGCGATAGTCCTCGGCTTAGTAACAGGACTTCTTGTGATTTACTTCTACTTGAGTGTTTACAAAGAGAAGGATGCTGATGGATTACTAATTGTCACAATGAGTATTGCCGTGCTATCTGCTCTCTTTGGAAGGGCCGCGTACTACATAGCATGGGTTTGGATGAAGTTTGGCCTTCTTTTAGGAAAAGTCAATGGAGCCATACTTTTGACCTTGGTTTATATACTTGTGGTCACACCGATTGCTTGGCTAAAGAAGCTATTCGGGGCAAATCCGAATTTCAAGGCAAGTGCCGAGAGTAGTTCAGCCTTTGATAAGAGGAACAAGACCTTTAGTAAAGAAGATATTCAACTACCCTGGTAGTAGCGAATGATCAGACTATAATTATTTCTGAGTCATCTCTGAATCAACGCATTTGAGATTTTAATATATTTGCAGCCTAATTGTCAACAGGCATGGTTTACGTCAGTAGAAAAGAACATTTTAACGCAGCACATAAACTGTACAACCCCAACTGGTCTTTGGAAAAGAATCAGGAAGTATTTGGGCCATGTGCTAATGCGAACTGGCATGGTCACAACTTTGAGTTAATTACTACGGTAAAGGGTAAACCTGATCCGGATACAGGTTTTGTGGTGGATTTGAAGGCACTGTCTATTCTTATCAACGAGGAGGTAATCGATAAACTTGACCATAAGAATTTGAACCTTGATGTGGATTTCATGCAGGGTAAAATGGCCAGTTGTGAGATCTTGGTAATGGAAATATGGAAGATTCTAGCACCAAAAGTAAAGGAACTTGCCAATGATGGTGAATTGCATTCCCTCAAATTGTATGAGACTCCGAGAAACTTTGTTGAGTATTTAGGAGAGTAAAGACATAAAAAAAGTGGCCTAAGCCACTTTTAATTTTTTGAATTTCGATTTTTCGAACTTTTCCTGAGCATATGCTCCGTCTATTTCTAAGACTTTAGCATCGTCATCAGATGGCAACTCAAACATGGCATCTGTCATAATTGCTTCGCAAATAGACCTAAGCCCTCTAGCACCCAGTTTAAATTCTAATGCTTTAGTGACAATATAATCCAAGGCATCATCCTTGAAGATTAACTCCTTGTCCTCCATCTCAAATAGCTTGGTATACTGCTTAGTAAGCGCATTCTTAGGTTGGGTAAGAATACTCTTCAGAATTTCAGTATCTAGCGGATTTAAATGAGTTACAATTGGCAAACGTCCAATAAGTTCTGGGATAAGGCCATAATCCTTCAAGTCTTGCGCATTGATGTACTGATGTAGATTTTCTCTATCGATATCATGTCCCTCATCGCTGGAGGCAGCAAAACCGAGCGGCTGTGTGTTTAATCTGTTCGCGATGTGCCTCGCAATTCCATCAAAAGCACCGCCACAAATGAAAAGAATGTTGTCAGTATTCACGGAGATCATCTTCTGATCCGGATGCTTTCTTCCACCTTGTGGTGGAACATTCACAGATGTTCCTTCCAACAATTTCAATAAAGCCTGCTGAACCCCCTCGCCACTCACATCTCTTGTGATCGAAGGATTGTCCGACTTACGGGCAATCTTATCAATTTCATCGATATAGATAATTCCTCTTTCGGCAGACTCAACATCATAATTAGCGGCTTGAAGTAGCCTTGTCAAAATACTTTCTACATCTTCACCAACATATCCAGCTTCTGTAAGTACAGTAGCGTCAGCGATGCAAAAAGGTATTTGTAGGATTTTGGCAAGTGTTTTGGCGATATAAGTTTTACCAGTACCGGTTTCACCCACCATAATGATATTGGACTTTTCAATCACAATATCATCTGCTTCTGACTTCTGAATCAGACGTTTGTAATGATTGTAAACAGCTACAGAAATAACCTTCTTAGCCTCATCCTGACCAACAACATATTGATCAAGATACTTTTTCATATCAATTGGCTTTATCAGGTTGAATTTTGGAGAATCTTCTGACGTCTTAGTCTTCAATTCTTCAGATAAAATCTGATTTGCCTGGGTGATACAGTGATTGCATATATGAGCATGTATACCTGATATCATCAGATCTACATCCTTCTTGTTACGCCCACAAAATGAGCAAGTCACCTCGGCCATATTGGTTTTATTTTCTTTCAAGTACTTCGTCTATTAGACCGTAAGACTTTGCCTCGGCAGATCTCATCCAATAATCCCGGTCAGAATCATTTTCGATTTTGTCATATTTCTGCCCAGTATGGTGTGCAAGAATTTCATAAAGATCCTTTCTTAGTTCTTGCATCTGCTTTAAGGTAATCTCCATATCTCGAGACTGTCCCTGCATACCACCACTTGGTTGGTGAATCATAATACGTGAGTGCTTTAAAGCGGCTCTCTTATTGGCAGCACCCCCTGCAAGCAGAACAGCACCCATGGATGCAGCCATGCCAGTACAGATAGTCGCCACATCTGGTTTTACAAATTGCATGGTATCATACATGCCCAAACCAGCGTAAACAGACCCTCCTGGGCTGTTAATGTACATTACAATATCTCTATTAGGATCTACTGACTCTAAGAATAACAGCTGCGCTGTAATGATATTGGCGATATTATCGTCAACACCCATTCCTAGAAAGATAATCCTGTCCATAATCAATCTTGAAAACACGTCAATCTCCGCAAAACGGGTAGGTCTTTCCTCGATCACCGATCGCGTCATGTTCTCAATGTGATTTGTATAATCATCTATAGCCGAACCACTAACCCCCTGGTTGTGTATGGCATATTTTCTAAATTCTTTACCGTCAATCATTAGTTTTTTAAACCTTAATCCAACAAAATTAAAAAAAAAGCCCTCTTGAGAAAGGACTTTTTGTTAACAGATTAAATAGGATAGAAGTTCGAGCTATGCTCCAACTATTTCTTTAAACTTATCAAGGCTTACTTTCTTAGACTTGATTTCGATGTTCTCCTTTACAAAATCTAAGACTTTTTCTTGTTGAACTTGCTCAGCCATTTTCATGTAATTCTGACCATTTTCACCTTGAAGGTAGTTTTCAACAAATGAATCCATTTGATCACCAAATTGGCCAAGACCAGAACCCATAAACTGAGCTTCAATCATTTTCTGAGTTGCTGCTTTGATATCGTCATGCTCAGGTTTGATCTCGTTATCCTTAGCTACCTGACCTGAAATTAGGTTCCATCTTAGCTGATCTGCGTATATGTCATATTCCTTGGCAATATCCGCATCAGTCACTTTACCTTCACCTGAAAGTTTCAGCCAATCCTTTAAAAACTCGTCTGGGAGACTGATTTTAGTCTTTTTGATCAACTCATCCTGGATTGTCTTATTCAGCCATGCATCAGTTTCTCGAACGTAGTTTTGACTTACAGTTTCAATAACTTTGGCTTTGAACTCATCTTCGGATTTAACCACGTCAGGTCCAAAAGTCTTGTCAAATAATTCCTGATCAATATCTGCGAGTTCTTTTCTATTGACGTTTTTCACCTCAAAGTCGAATTTCAGGTCCATGCCTTCAATTTCGTCCGCAGTCTTACCAAGCTGAGCAGCCTGTTTTGCAGTGTCTTTGTATAATTTTCCTAGGTCAACCTTAATTGAATCTCCCTTTTTCTTACCTACAAATTTCTTGGCATTTGTGGCTGTCAATTCACTAGGGTCGAGTGTAGTGTCATGTGAGAAGTCACTATCATTCTGAGTAAAAGTTCCAAACAGAATATCTCCAGCTTCACTTACTTCAGGGTTGGTCATTTTGCCAAACTGAGTTCTCACATTCTCCATAGTTTCAGCAACAACCTTGTCGTCTACCTGAATTTCATAAGAAGTTACTTTGACTTTCTTGTCCAATGCTACGCTAAAGTCATCGACCAAGCCAATATTATACTCAAACTCAAACTCAGCCTGATTTTCCCAATCAGTCGAGTCAATGTTTTGTTGGTTTGGAAGTGGCTCTCCTAAAATCTTCAACTCATTGTCTCTGATATAGTCTTGAATGGCATGGCCAACAAGATGGTTAATCTCCTCTATCAAGATAGACTTACCATACATCTTCTGGATTACACCTTGAGGCACCTTACCCGGTCTAAAACCTTTGATTTGAGCCTTCTTGCTGTAATCTTTGATTTTTTCGTCTACTTTCGATTGATAATCACCCTCGTTTAATTTAACTTTAATAGAGGCTAAATTCGAATCCTTTTTGTCTAACGTGATATCCAATGTTTTACAGTTTTATGTCAACATAAATAAAAACCCTCAAATCTTTCGACTGAGGGTTCTTTCGGTGCGGATGGAGGGACTCGAACCCCCATGCCCTGAGGCGCTAGATCCTAAGTCTAGTGCGTCTACCAATTTCGCCACATCCGCAGGCACTTTGAAAATGGACTGCAAAGGTAAATGATTTACTTTTTAAATCAACACAACAATCGCTAAAAATTTTTTAAAAATTCACTCAAATTCCTCCATAACTTTACAACATGATTGCGGTCGATATAGAAGAAGAACGAAAGGAGATAATTAGGAGATATCGAAGGCTTTTGAGAAAGGCCAAACCCTTCTTAAAAGATGATGACGCGAAACTCATAAAGAAGGCGTTCAATACTTCCGTTGAGGCACATAAGGAAATGCGGAGGAAGTCAGGCGAGCCTTATATCTA
The DNA here is from genome assembly GCA_965230105.1 of Roseivirga sp. Taxonomy (GTDB): domain Bacteria; phylum Bacteroidota; class Bacteroidia; order Cytophagales; family Cyclobacteriaceae; genus Roseivirga. The sequence goes on from CBDDKG010000023.1 coordinate 28,673, forward strand.
CCACCCACTGGCTGTAGCTCAAATTTGTGTAGAAGAGATTGGCTTGGGTACCACATCCATTGTGGCAGCACTGTTACATGATGTGGTTGAGGACACGGATATAGAGCTTGATCAAATTGAGCAGGATTTTGGTCCGAAGGTGGCCAAAATTATTGACGGCCTCACAAAAATTTCAGGTGTTTTCGATCATGGAAGTTCTCAGCAAGCTGAAAACTTCCGTAAGATGTTGCTCACCCTGTCGGAAGATGTAAGAGTAATTCTTGTAAAACTTGCCGATCGTCTGCACAACATGCGCACCCTGGGCAGTATGCCCAGGCATAAGCAGCTCAAAATTATATCTGAGACTATTTATTTGTATGCACCGCTGGCTCATCGGCTCGGTCTGTATGCTATAAAATCTGAGTTAGAAGACCTCTGGCTAAAGTATTCAGAGCCTGAGATCTATCAAGAAATCGTCTCCAAGATTGCAGAAAATAAAGCTTCCAGAACGCGGTTTATTAAAAGCTTTATGAGCCCCATTTTAGATGAAGTAATCAAGACGGGTCTCAAATTCGAAGTCAAGGGCAGGCCAAAGTCCATCCACTCCATCTGGAATAAGATGAAGAAGCAAGACATACCTTTTGAAGAAGTGTATGATCTTTTTGCAGTAAGAATCATTGTAGATACACCATATGATCACGAGAAGGCGGCTTGTTGGCAAGTCTATTCCATTGTAACGGATTTCTATACGCCTAATCCTGATCGACTCAGGGATTGGGTGAGTACACCAAAGGCCAACGGCTATGAATCCCTTCATACCACTGTGATGAGCCGCAAGGGTAAGTGGGTTGAAGTTCAGATTCGTACGAAGCGGATGGATGAAATAGCAGAAAAGGGCTATGCTGCACATTGGAAATATAAAGACGGCATGGCGGGTTCGCATGAATCAGGCCTGGAGCTTTGGGTAGAGAAAGTCCGGGAGATGCTTGAAGGCAATGATACGAATGCCATAGAGTTTGTCGATGACTTTCGAGCTAACCTGTTTAATGAAGAGGTGTTTGTGTTCACTCCTAAAGGAGACTTGAAGATTTTACCAAGTGGATCGACTTCTCTAGACTTTGCTTTTGATATTCATACTGAAGTGGGTGCTAAGTGTTTGGGAGCTAAGGTCAATAACCGGTTGGTGCCGCTGAATTACGAGTTGAGAAATGGAGACCAGATTGAAATCCTCACCTCTTCCAAGCAAAGACCAAATGAAGATTGGCTCCGTTTTGTGGTTACTTCCAAGGCAAAATCGAAAATAAAAGACACCTTAAAAGAGGCTAAAAAGCAGGCCGCGCTTGACGGCAAAGAAATCATTCAGCGTAAGCTGAAACAGATGAAAATCCCTTTTGATGGAGATGTCGCCAACCAATTACGTGCTTACTTCGATGAAAAGACGGTCACGGATTTCTACTATAAGGTCGGTAAGGGAATGATTGATCCGTCAAGGATTAAAAATTTCAAAGATTTTAAAACTGAGAAGCAGAAGTCCACCAGGGCTAAGACCAAGTCATTTGAATATTCTGATGATTTCTCCAAAATGAAATCTTCGGATACGGACATACTTTTGATTGGTGACGATTTGGATATTTTGGATTACAAGTTTGCGAAGTGCTGCAGTCCTATCCCCGGAGACGATGTATTCGGTTTTGTCACCGTAAATGAGGGTATCAAAATTCACAGGACCACATGCCCTAATGCTCCGAAACTTTTATCCAATCACGGAAACCGCATAGTCAAGGCAAAATGGCAGTCAGAACAACAGAATGCCTTCTTGGCGGGTCTTAGAATTATCGGTACCGACAGGGTGGGTCTCATGCGTGATGTTACAGATATTATATCCAGTGAGCTCAAGGTAAATATGAGGTCAATTATCATCGATACTGAGACAGGTATTTTTGACGGACAAATCCGTGTTTACATAAACAATACCAGTCATTTAGATGAACTCATTGCGAAACTCGAAAAAGTTCAGGGTGTCATGCGAGTAACTCGTTTTGAATCGGTCGAGGAGAAAGGCGATTCTTGATTCCTTTAATGCCAAAGAGTCTTATATTTGCAGCCTAACTAATATGCATGTCGCTCAATACAAAAGTATTTGATGAAGTAAAGGAGATTTTCACGGCTTATTTAGAAAATAAAGCCCTGAGAAAGACTCCTGAGCGTTTTGCAATTCTCGAGGAGATTTATTCAAGAGATGGCCATTTTGATGTAGAGTCACTCTATATCAGCATGAAGAATAAGAACTATCGTGTCTCCAGGGCAACGGTTTATAATACGCTTGATCTTTTGGTTGAATGTGACCTGGTAACCAAACATCAATTCGGAAAGAATATGGCTCAATATGAGAAATCATACGGCTATAAGCAGCATGATCATATTTTAATGGTAGATTCTTCTGAAGTGATTGAGTTTTGTGACCCAAGAATTCAGAATATCAAGAATACGCTGGAAGAGATGTTCGATATAGATATCATGCACCATACGCTTTACCTTTTCGCAAAGAAACGAACAGGCGCTGCTAACAAAAAGGACAAAATAGATTGACATGGATTTTACCTCAAAAGATCAGGACGGAGTTTTTGTGCTCTCCTTGAATGGAAATCTCATTGGAGAAGAAGTGGGTTCCGGGATATTGGAGGCAGCTAATGAAGCCGTCAATAAAGGGCTGGTTTTGTGCTTAATTGATATTGAAAATGTCAAATACATTAATAGTAGCGGAATCGGAGTCTTGATCACCTTGCTTACCAAGTTTAGAAATCATGAAGGAGAGGTAGTCATTGTCAAACCTTCAGAACATGTTAACAAGCTGTTGATCATCACTAAGCTAACGGCCATATTCAAAATAGCTGACTCTGTAGAGGAGGCGATCAAAGAACTTAAATCATAATCCACGTGCTTGCACGTAAATAGAAAGTCATAGATGAAAGTAGACGTACTCTTAGGTTTGCAATGGGGTGATGAGGGCAAAGGAAAAGTTGTCGATTACCTAGCTCCAAAATATAATGTTGTTGCAAGGTTTCAGGGAGGACCAAACGCTGGTCATACTTTAGAGTTTGATGGACACAAACATGTGTTGCACCAAATACCGTCTGGGATTTTCAGGGAAAAGATCAAGAATATTATAGGTAATGGCGTTGTGCTAGACCCCGTAGTTTTCAAAAAAGAAATCGAAGGCTTAGCCAAGTTTGAGATTAATCTAAAAGCAAATCTCTTTATCTCTAAAAAAACTCAGCTCATCTTACCCACACACAAGTTGCTGGACGCTGCTTATGAGAAATCCAAAGGGAAAGATAAAATTGGGTCAACTTTGAAGGGAATCGGGCCTTCTTATCAAGATAAAATTGCCCGGAATGGTTTGAGGGTTGGAGATATTCTTGCACCAGGGTTCGAAGAGCGATATCGCAACTTGGTAAATAAACACGAACGTACTTTAAAGCATTACGAATTCGAATATGACTTAGCACAAGCCGAAGCACCGTTTTTTGATGCTATAAATTTCTTAAGAGAGTTCAACCTGGTTAATTCAGAATACCTAATTAACAAGAGCATAAATTCTGATGATACCGTTTTAGCCGAAGGTGCTCAGGGCTCACTACTCGATATTGATTTTGGTAGTTATCCTTATGTGACAAGTTCAAATACCATGACAGCCGGTGCATGTACCGGTTTGGGTGTTGCTCCGCAAAATATTGGAGAAGTTTTTGGCATTTTTAAGGCCTATTGTACGAGAGTGGGTGGCGGGCCATTCCCAACTGAGTTATTTGATGCAACTGGTGAGGCAATTCAAAAAGAAGGCAACGAGTTTGGTGCTACAACCGGTAGAGCGAGAAGGTGTGGTTGGTTGGATTTACCAGCATTGAAGTACGCCATTATGATCAATGGAGTCACTCAGCTTTTTATGATGAAGGCCGATGTTCTTTCAATCTTGGACGAGATTAAAGTTTGTACTGCCTATAAGCTGTCTGATGGTACTACAACCGAGGAAATGCCATTCCAACTACTGGATGAAGAAGTAGAACCTATCTATGATACCTTACCAGGGTGGAAAGATGACATCACCGGTGTAAGAAATATGGATGATATGCCAGCAGCACTTGAATCGTATATCAAATATATAGAGGAGGCAACAGGTGTGCCAATCAAGATAGTTTCTGTTGGTCCTGATAGAACTCAGACCATTATCAACTGAAATTTTTAAGATTAGTCGATTAAATAATTAAAAGCTGTGTTGCTTTAGGTTAATAGGCTCGTTTTTTGCTTAGCTATGTAAGAAACTAGCCCATGACATTGACACACAAGAATCGACCCACCTCTATTTATAAATCACTAATCCTGTCATCTCTAGTCCTTTTGACAGTTGCAATCCAATCTTGTAAAAAGAACGCTGTCGATGACTTAAACCTCCTAGTCAATTCGCAAAGGTTTGCCAACCCCGAAGAATACTCAAGTTTTGTAGACAGTACCTATTCAACATTCTGGAGGGCTCTCCAACATAGTCAACCAAACATGCCGATCACGGTAATGAGTCAAGGTATTTCTTCAGCATGGGGAAACTGGGCTATGCGCGATGTTTCTCCAGGGGGTGTTGAACTTAATAATGACGAGAATTACATATATGCTGAAATGATTAGTGGAGCGTGGAATGGTCTGTATGAAGTTCTTGGTAGAATGAATGATCTGCTTACAATAATCAATGCTAACCAAGATGCCGTTATTGCAAGCATAGGAATTGAAGGTGTCGATGAGGTGTTGGCAAATGCGAAAACACTTCAAGGCTTATCTCTTGGGTATCTGTCTCTTTTATATGATCAAGCTTATATAGTAGATGAGACTTCTGACCCTACAAACTCAGCCTTTAGCCCATACCCAGATGTAAATGATATGGCGATCGAAAAGCTATTTGAAGCAGTTGGATTGTTTGAGAATTCAAACCTAACCATGACAGGTTGGAATGGGCTTATATATGATGGAGACAATGCTGCAATTTTACTGAAAGCCTTTATAGCCAAATTTGAAGCCCTTCAAGCCAGAAACCCAGTAGAAGCGCAAAATGTGGATTGGGCCAGAGTACTTCAAAATACTGAGGAAGAAATTATGGATCTATCACCTCTTGGTGATGAAAATGAAGACTGGTGGCATCGATTACAAATTCAAGGGCAAGAAGGTAATTGGGCAAGAATACATCAGAAGATTGTTAAAATGATGAATCCGAATAAGCCTGAGAGTGAGGTCCCTTACCCAGCGCCTTTCGGAGGGTTTAACCTACCTCCAATAGACAACCCAGAAGATGCAAGAGTAATTAGTGACTTTACACATTTGAATATCATTAATCCGGGGCGCGCTGCATTCCTATATACGAGTAGTTATGTATATACCCGATATAGTGATTATAACAGTACGCTTCAAGGGCCAATGGCTTTCCTTACCTCCCAAGAAGTCGATCTCTTACGAGCAGAAGCATTGATAAGAATTCAGGGAGACAGAGGTGAGGCAGCAACTATTATTAATAATACTGGAGTAACTCGTGGGGGCTTGCAGCCAATAACTGCTTCTGCAACTGACAATGATCTATTAAAGGCGGTCTCGTACGAACGTTTTATAGAATTTACTTTCCATGGAGCTTGCAATGTTTGGTTTTACAGGCGCATGATTACTCCGATTGGGAATACCGATAATCTTAATGTCTACTATTTGGAGCCAAATACAGCAAGACACTTGCCTGTTCCGGGTTTCGAATTGAACTTTCAAAACCTACCAATCTATACTTATGGTGGGGATCAACCAGAACAGTAGGCGACATTCTAGATTTAAGAGTGCTTGCTGAATACTGTATATCAGCGGGTTATAAAAAGCTTCATTTCTTTTTGTCTGATGTTATAGAATTCGACTAAAACCTATTACCTTTGTCGTCCCTTCAGCAGGAAGGGTTTAGAGAGATTGAAAAGGTGAAAAAATTCTAAAAATTTATTTCAAATAAATTGATTAGTAATTCAAATTT
>CBDDKG010000024.1:0-91775 GCA_965230105.1 Roseivirga sp.
ATTGCAGGAGTACGCTATGAACCTTTTATAAGTAGAGATGGAGTATTCTCAGCAGATGGTCTAAACCTTAACCCTGTAGGTAAAGCTATCATTGTGAATGAAATCATTTCAGCAATCAATACGCAATTTGCAGGTAACCTAGAAAGAGTTGACCCAAACAATGTACCCAAGACCAGTTTTGGGATTGGAAATTGATCAGTATAAGACCTCTTGTTAGCCAGACGACATTCGACTTTTATGAACGGGAGTGAGTGGTCTTAACTTCAATTAAATGTAAGTACTTATATGTTTAAGACTATTTTTCGGCTATCTCTACACCGGGCTCCATTGATTTAGATCAATGGCAAAAAAACTTTTTGGGCGGTAGTAACTTTTGACCTAGAGAACGTTTTGTTTGCAGTGCCTAAAAAGGCATACCTTAAAACTCTTAACAAATTACTAAATTGACATCTCGCACGCTCGCGAAAAGACTATTGAAGTCCGTTTCGCTCACTCTCGTCATTTTGGCTTTAGCCCAAAGTAGCGCATTCGCCCAGATCATCGTTGGAAAGGTGGTAAGGCAAGACAACAAAACTCCTATAGGCTTTGCCAACATTAAATTTTCAGGCATAAACTATATTGGTAGATCAGTTGGTGTTTCTTCAGATGAAAAAGGAGAATTTACTCTGGCAGTCAAGTCCTTCCCTGTTGAAATTGAGGTTAGTGCCTTGGGTTTTAAAGACAAAAAAGTAACAATTAATGAATCAGTTACGGACTTAGTCATTGAACTTGAGGAATCCTCTAAAGCACTTGAAGAGTTTGTAGTAACCGCAGAAAAAATCAGTCAGGAGGACTTACGAGCACCTATTGAGACAATCAAGGTAGATATCACTGAAATCCAAAGCACGCCTTCATTCAACTTTTATGATGCTGTGGGTAACCTAAAGGGAGTTGATTTAACTACACAAAGTGTAGTGGTGAACACTGTAAATACACGAGGCTTTAACTCAAGTACTAATCAAAGATTTAGACAATTTAGTGATGGTATCGACAATCAAGCACCAGGGTTAAGTTTTTCATTAGGAAACATCGTTGGTCCAGGATCATTGGATATTGAGTCTTATGAAATTGTTCCAGGACCCTCATCGGCTTTCTACGGTCCTTCATCCTTTAATGGGGTTTTAGAAATGAAAACCAAAAATGCTTTTGATTACCCAGGGTTCACCTTTTCAGCTAAAGGTGCTACAGTGTCAGTATTGAAAGATAATTCGAAGTTTTTAAATATTGGAGATAACTTCATCAGAGATGTAGCCGCACGATATGCCTTCACTATCAAAGATCGTGTGGGAGTAAAAGTAAGCGCTGCCCTACTTGATGGAGTTGACTTCCGAGCAAGAAACTATGATAACTTTGGTCCGGGACAGTCCTTCGAAAATGTTCATTCCGGAGATAACCAGAGTGTCAACCTTGTAAATGCATATGGCGATGATAGGTCAGCATTTTTAGTCGTACCAAGTGGTTTTTTGAATGCTGGAGGTGAAGGGCGGAGGCCTTATACCTACCTCATCGGATACTGCGTTTACTGTTACACGTTCTGGTTATCGCGAGGAGGACTTAGTTAACTATGATGCCTCAAATGCCAAAATCAATGCTGAGGTAGCGGTAAGAATAACTCCTGAAATGTCATTAGCACTTACCTCCTTTTATAGTAAGACTGATGCTATGATTACGAGTGAAGATAGAATTGCACTCCGTGACTTTGAGGTTTATCAGCAAAAGGCCGAATTGAAAGGCAAACGCCTACTGGTCAGAGCTTACTCAACTCAACAAGATGCAGGAAATACTTATAATGTGGGACTACTGGCAGACGAATTGGTACAAAGAGCCAAACCAGATGAAATATGGTATGATCAGTACACAAGGCTTTATAGTGCAGGTAGAGGTGTCGTAGGTGCTCGTAACTTAGCCGACTCAAGGTTTCCTGGTAATTTCTTTACCAAATTTGAACCTGGAACAGAGCAGTATGATTCAATAAGGAGTAAAATTATCTCAACAGAAGTTACTAAGGGTGGTGCACGGATTTTGATGAGTCGAGACTTTATCATATTGAAGGAAAATATGAGTTAGAAGATGCTCAGGACTATTTCAGCAAGTTAACAGTTGGTGGTAACTACAGAGTGTATGACCCAGAGTCAGCAGGCACAATATTTACAGATACCATTGGCAATGATATAACCAACTATGAGTTTGGTGCATTTGTAGAAGGTACTAAAGCCATAGATGAACGTACTGACATAGGAGCTTCATTGAGGATTGATAAAAACGAAAACTTCGATGCAAAACTGAGTCAAAGACTCTCTGTTGTAAGGCAGGCCAATGAAAACCAATTCTTTAGGGTATCCTTCCAAAGAGGCTTTAGGTTCGCCAATATTAGAGAACAGTTCTATAATCAAAATCTTGGAGACAAAATCATTATAGGTGGTTTAACAGAAGTGACAGATGAATATGATCTCCAGGGTAATGCATTTATACAACAGTCATTACAATCTTATCAAGATGCTTTAGCCTCCAGTGTTATTGACGATAATGCCCAATTGGAGTTTGCCAAACTCCAACACCTTAACATTGCTGAAAACGGCATTGTAGGACAGGATCAATTTCGTGGTATAAAGCCAGAACAGATAACCTCTTTTGAAATTGGTTATAAGAGCTTAATTCAGGACAGAAGAATTTTTGAGGTCAACTACTACAGAAATTACTATCAAAACTTTATCGGTAACTTGAGAGTGGTGAAACCTCGCACAAGTCCTTCAATTGACCTTCAACGCGCAGTAGAGCAGGCGGCTAGTCCTGGCACTAGTGACATTATTTTTGTTACTGCCAACTCTGACAAGCAGATTATTACTCAAGGCTTAGAAATGGTTTATGATATCACAGGCTTGTCAGGAGTAAACTTTGCAGTTAATGCCACTTTTGCAGATATCATCCAAGACTCTGATGATCCACTTGTACCTGGTTTTAATACCCCTCCTTTTAAGTTTAATGTGAAATTGGGTCATAGAAGAATTAGTAAAACTTTTGGTGCTGAACTTACCTGGAGGTCAAGAACTGGTTTTGAATGGCAAAGTCCATTTGCTGATGGAGATGTTGAAGGTTTCAGTACATTTGATGTTCAGCTGACATTCAAAATGCCTAGGTCCAACTCACTGATAAGGGTTGGCGGTAATAATGTCTATAACATTAATCAGTTTAATTCTTTTGGGGGCCCTGAAATCAATGCCTTCTATTATGTCAGTTTCACTTATGATCCATTTCAAAGCAGATAAATAAACTCATGATGAAAAAATTAACACTTCTGCTCATAACATTCTTTGTAGTCACGGCTTGTGAATACGAATTCCCTGATCCCATAGCCTTGGCTGAACCTTCGGCTGATGCCGACTTGTCAAACATTGTATTTGTCGGTGGATCCAGATTTGCCGGTCTTGAAGATGGCGCATTGTCTATTAGAGGTAACCAATTTGCAGTCCCAAACCTATTTTTAAAGGAATTAGGTTTTGTTGAGCCTGATCAGGTGGTTACACCATTGGTTAACTCCGTGCCAGGATTTAACATATATGAAAACGACAACCTCACTGGTTCCGCTGGTGCTTACAGAGTCTTCTTTCCCTCAGCCGATACGGTGTTTTTCAAAAGGGAAGTAACTTCCGGAACAGCCTTGGCCTTTGACAATGCTGGTAGTACAGCACTTAATTCTTTTAGTTTTCCAGGTGCCTCAATCTTGGATATTACTGAAACAGGTAGAACTGTCAACCCATATACAGGAACGTTCTTTGACAATTCACAATCCATCCTGAACCGTGCCATGAGTACTAATCCGACCTTCTTTGTCCTCGATCTGGGATATCAGGACGTGCTTAACTTTGTACTGAATGGAGCTACAGGTGACATGGAGGCAAGTACTACAACTGCGGGAGTAGCTGATTTACCTAGTGAGGCCTTCTTTCGAACTAAGCTCGAAGAGGCGGTCAATGCACTGTTAAATCAAGACCCTTCTACGAAAGGGGTTTTGGTCAACATTCCAGATTTTACACTTTTCCCTTACTTTGTAAGGACATCCTTCGATGTGACTCCATTTGTGATATCTAACAACCCTGTCATCTTTGCTGCTCAGGGAGAGGCCACAACATTCAACAATTCGTTACTTGGATTCTATCAGCAAAACCCTGGGATTCCTTCTTCGGAAAGACGACCTTTCGTTGATTATGGTAATGATTCAAGGTTTAATTGGGGGATTATGGTCGAAGACCAAACACTGGCTGATGTGACTTTCAATGGGAATGTAGTACCTAAAGTAAGACAGCTGAAAATTGATGACTACATGTTCTATAAAGATGAACAAAGATTACGAACGGGCTATGGAATGCAGGTTTCCAACCCAGTACCCAACGATGGTTTTATCAGCTTCGAAAAAGGTGAAGAAATCAAGGCTAAAATTGCTGCTTTCAATGCTATTATTGCAGATGTCGCAAATAATTCTGGTGGAAGACTAGTGGTAGCGGATACTTATACTGTTTTTAATGAGATGACTAATGGATTTAGCAAACTTCTGGGCAATGCGGCTGACGGCTTGAATGTTGATGGCGTTGTGTTAGAGCCAACAATCAGTAGGTTCGGAGTCTTCTCTACAGATGGTCTTAACCTGAATCCAGTTGGTAATGCACTCATTGTAAACACCATTGTAAGTGCCATTAATAATGGGCTCAATGGAAATTTAAGAACAGTAAATCCAAACAATTTACCCGGTACTAGCTTCACTAATAATTAAGACTCTATAACTATAGGAGAATAAAACCTCACTAATTCTTTTCTATGCTAAAGCTGTTTCATTTGAAGGTGACAATTACAGTGCTATTTGGCTTAGGCACTCTTTTTACCTCTTCAAATATTTCAGCCCAAAGCGTTTCGGGAAAAGTCATTAATGCACGGACCAAAAAGCCAATTCCTTTGGTGTCCATTACCATACCAGCAATGAGTGCAATGGCATTCAAAACTGGGGGGTCTGCTAATGAGAAAGGCGAGTTCACCATAGATATTGATGCTGATTTGCCTGTTGAGTTAGAGTTCTCTCATGTCGGTTATTTAAGGAAGAAAGTTATGATTACTGAGTTGAGGAATGACTTGGTGATAGAACTTGTGGAAGATTTCACTCAATTAGATGACTTTACGGTAACTAGTGAAAAAGTAACAATCGAGGAACTAAGAGCTCCAATAGATATTCAAAAAATTGATCTCCGAACACTTCAGTATACTCCCTCTTTTAATTTCTATGATGCCATTAGCAACCTTAAAGGTGTAGACTTTGCTACACAGAGTACCATTATTCAAAATGTAAATACCAGAGGATTCAATTCAAATTCTAACCCAAGGTTCAGACAGTTTATCGATGGAATAGATACACAAGCACCTGGGCTTAGCTTCTCGTTGGGAAATATTGTGGGACCAAGCGCTTTAGATATTCAATCCGTTAAGGTAATACCAGGACCTTCTACCTCCTTCTATGGTCCCAGTGCCTTCAACGGTATATTGGATATGCAGACCAAAAGTGCATTTGACTTTCAAGGCTTCAGTTTCTCTGCCAAACTCGCTACTGCCGCAATTGAAGAGACCAATAGAGACTTTATAAATTTTGGTAATAACATCTCAGAATTTTCAGCTAGATACGCGGTGGCCTTTAATGAAAAGATTGCTTTTAAAGTCAGTGGAACAGTCTTAGAAGGTGTAGACTTCCGAGCTAGGAACTATGATAATAAGGGTGCAGGTTTTCGGTTTGAACAAGAGCATTCAGGTTTCACTCAAGGTGTAGATGGTATCAATGTTTATGGAGATGATAGACCCACAGTGATGTTACTCCAAAAGAACAATGTATTTCCTGATGCAGCGGACACGGTTTTCTATTTAACCCGTACTGGATACAGAGAAGAGAATATCGTAAACTATGATGCTCGAAACTATAAGTTCAATGCAGCACTCAGCTATAGGATAGATGAAGAGTCCGAGTTCAATCTGACCGCACAATATGGCCTGGCAGATGCCATGATTACCGGGGTTGATAGAATTGCGCTAAGAGACTTCGAAATTGCACAGTTCAAAGCTGAATTCAAAAGCCCCAAATTCCTATTCCGTGCTTACACCACAAGTCAAAATTCTGGTAATACCTATAATGCAGGAGCACTTGGTGAAGCCTTGGTACAGGCTGGCAAACCTGATGCACTATGGTTTCAACAGTATAGAAACTTCTACGAAAATACCTTAGGCGGAAATGTAGGAATCGAAATTGCCCGTGAAAGAGCTGAATCAGCGTCACCAGGCTTATTTCCAGGCAGACTGGACCCGGAGTCGGAAGCATATAATTTAACTCGAACCCAACTTCTTAACAACAGCACGCCTTCAGATGGTATTGCTATTAAAGACCAATCAAGCCTAAGTCATCTCGATATTCGCTACAGCTTCAAAGAAGATCAAGAATTCTTCGATGACCTTTTTTTAGGTGGTAGTTACAGGTTTTATGACCCTGAATCCAGTGGAACTGTTTTTGTCGACTCCGCCTCGAACGATGTTACCAATTATGAATATGGGGTCTATGTAGAAGGTGTAAAAGCCCTGGATGATCGCACAAATTTAACTTTGTCCTTGCGCTACGATCAGAACGAGAACTTTGACCCCAAACTAAACCAGCGTGTTTCTGTAGTAAGGAACTATAAGAAGAATCACTATTTCAGAGCCTCATTCAGTAGAGGCTTTAGGTTCCCTAATGTGCTAGAGCAATTTCAAAATCAGAACCTGGGGGATGTTATACTTATAGGCGGGCTTACTGAAGTAACAGACAATTATGACTTGGTAGGAAATGCTTTTCTACAAAGTGCATTACTAGACTATAATGATCGTGTTTTTGAGGCTGTCAATGTAAACGGTGAACGATATGTACAAGCTCAAGGGCAGTTTTTCGACATGATACGTGACAATATTGTCACAACCCAAGACTTTGATGCTCTTGAACCTGAAAGAATTACTACCATTGAATTTGGTTACCGAAGTCTTGTTCAGGAAAGAAGAATTTTTGAGGTGACAGTTTACCGTAATTATTATCAGAATTTTATTGGCAACAGACGATTGGTTAGAACCAGAACAAGTCCTAGTATAGATTTACAACGTGCCATTGATCAGGCTAACAATCCTGCTACGAGTGACTTGGTCTTTGTCACAGACAATGCTGAGGGTAACATCATCACACAAGGTGTAGAGTTGTTATATGACATTACCGGTCTATCAGGTATCAATTTTGGAGTGAATGCCACATTCGCAAATATTATTCAGGATGCAGACGATCCAATTGTTCCCGGTTTCAATACGGCTCCTTTCAAATGGAACGTTACAGTTGGACATCGAAGAATCAGCAGAAACCTTGGTGGTTCTTTCAGTTGGAGAGCCCGTTCTGAATATGACTGGCAGAGCCCTTTTGCCGATGGTCCCGTGAGAGGTTTTTCGACATTCGATATGCAACTTACTTACAGATTACCGGAGATCAGTTCTCAAATTAGAATTGGCGGCAATAATGTCTATAACATCCGTCAGTTCAACACTTTTGGTGGACCAGAGATTAATGCCTTCTACTACATAAGTTTTACTTACGATCCTTTCCAGAAGAATTAGAACTCAACCCGAACCCACACAGGCTCACCATGATAGGCATCACCGGATGTAACTTTTGTAAACTTACCATCGGCTAGGTCAATAGTATAAATGTGATCTCCATCATCAGTCGTACCATGAAATGCAATCTTACTCCCATCAATAGACCAGGCAATTTCCTGTTCGGCATAAGGAGTATCGGTCAACCTGATCATATCCTTGGTTCTTAAATCAAGGATATAAATGTCTTCCTTACTCCCCTCCTCATTCGTTCTCATAGTGAAGGCAACTTTGATTCCATCCGGAGACCAGGTGCTATACTTTTCGACTAAGTCATTGTTTGTTAGCCTTTGTAATTCTCTACTTTCAATCTTCAACAAATAAAGTTCGTTGGTGCCTGACCTATCCGAGATAAAAAGCAGTTGCTTTCCATTCGGAGAAACAGAAAAACGTCCATTATAAGACTGACTATTAGTCAGTTGTATTTTTTCGCTTCCATCGAGCTTACACATCCAGATACTTTGATGGTCGTCTTTTTTCTCTGTATAGATGATTTGCTTGCCATCTGGTGTTAATTGGAAATTCAATAAGTGGCTGTTTGGCAAAGTATCGACTTGATTGTTATCAAACGATAATGCTACCACCGCAAAATTTCTCTCGATATCATTCGTATAATAAACCAGCTTATTCAGGCCATTGATCCATTTCGGCTGCCAATCCCAACCCTCATTTGTCGTCAGTCTTTTCTCCCATTGTCCTAAGTGATCGATACCGTAAAGGTCGAAATTACCATCTCGACTAGATAAGTAAACCAAACTATCCACATTACTTCTATGAGAATTATCGCAAGCCAGAGTCGTAATTAGTAAGCTTAACAATAGAATTTGTCGCATAATTGCTTAACCAAAGTTTTAGATACGAGTATTAACAATGTATTCCACTGCTAACTGTCCTGTCCAATATAAGAACAGAAACTAAAAAAGTATTTTGTATGTTGGTACATAAAAATAAAAGTTATGTCCTCTATCATCTCTATTGAAAAACTCAATTTCCCCTGGCAAACGCAAGACCCGTTCTTGTTTTGCGCCTTTCATGATGATCACTACCCTAAAGGTAATGGTAAACTTGGACCGATAGACTCATTATCTGGAAGACAAATTGGTTCGGATTTCAGCGGAAAAGATGGTTGGAGTATGTATCACGGTCAGCAGGTTCCAGGCTTTCCCTCTCACCCTCATAAGGGATTTGAAACTATTACTATCACTGAAAAAGGGCTTGTAGATCATTCCGATTCACTAGGTGCTGCAGGACGATTTGGTAATGGTGATGTGCAATGGATGACAGCAGGTGGTGGTGTACAGCATGCCGAGATGTTCCCATTACTGAAGGAAGAGGAAGAAAACCCACTTTTACTCTTCCAAATCTGGTTGAACCTTCCAAAAGTCAGCAAACATGTGCCTGCACATTTTGCAATGCTTTGGAACGAAGATATTCCTATCCATGATCATTCGGACAGTGACCATCGCAAGACCTCTGTTAAAGTGATATCAGGTAATTTGGGTGAAATCCAAAGTCCAAGTCCAGCACCCGATTCTTTTGCCGCAAACCCTGATAATGAAGTAGCCATATGGTTAATTGAAATGGAACCTAATGCCCAATGGCAGCTGCCATTAGGAGATCAGGCCACCAACAGAAGCATCTATCTCTATGAAGGTGATACGGTCAACCTTGACGGTCAGACTATGAACAAGGGCTTCGTAGCTAAATTGAGAGCAAATGAAACAACCACCCTCATCAATGGAAATGAAAGATCGAAGTTTCTATTTCTTCAAGGCAAACCCATTGGAGAGCCTGTTGCTAAGTACGGACCCTTCGTCATGAATACTAATGCCGAAATTCAAGAGGCGATGATGCAATTTCAAAGAACTCAATTTGGCGGTTGGCCATGGCCCAGTAATAGCCATACCCATGATCCAAAAAGAGGTAGATTTGCAAAGCATGCTGATGGTAAAGAAGAAATAAAAAAATGAGCTTATGAACCAGACTTCGCGTTTCAAAGGCAAATGGGGAACAGCTGTTAGAAGCTTGTACGAGGAACAGAGTTTCCAATCTATAGAAGCCAACCCTTTGGAGCCCGAGCATCTGAAGGTCCGTGCTATGAACTTTGGTCAGCATTGGCGAACTGAGGGTATTCAGAACCTTGACTACCAAGTACATCTGCCTTTACACTATGTATATGACTTTCTGAACAGTCAACTACCAGAATACATATTAGAAGCTAAAACCGATCGCGATGAAGAGGATGAACTGGACGGTCTTCTCGAGGCTTTCGGCTGGTCTGATGATGCGGAAAACCTTCTCACTAATGGCCCAAAAAGATTGACAGACCTACTTTTAGACTTTTATGCCTTTGAAATGCTTTTGCATTGGTATTCCGATGGCCATGCCCCAGATGGCGGTGGGGTCATCAATTCTCACGATCAATTTGAGATTGTGAATGATCATCTGATCATTCGGGGAAAGTGTAGAAAATCTGATAAACCGGTCAGGTATCAAGATGTGTAGTTACTTCTGGGCTCTCCAGGCCACCTGCTTGGCGGTGTCTCCTACAGTCACGATCAAACGCGTTGGACCTGGTACCAATACAATCCTTACTTCCTGATCTGGAAAATCATCTACAGTAACCGGAACACCTTCACCATACTCTATATCATAGCTGTAACGTCCTTTATGGTCCTTCTGATTACGGATATAGTTCTTTGCAAAATAGGCTACCGGTAGGAGCACATCATTGTCAGGGCAAAATTCATCATGAACGTCAGCAATTGCCTCTTCTAACTCTTGACCAAACTCTTCGAGAAAATCATCTTCCATATCATGAAGTTCTTCCTCCAAGTCATCATAGCGTTCATCGCTATAATCCATTTCGTCTAACTCGTTAATCTTGTCAGCTATTTGAGCAAAATCCTCATTTAACTTATCTACGTCCATGCCTTTTCAACTTTAATGCAAAGAAGTTTAGTTCAGGTAAAACATACAAGCATATTCACCAAAACGTACTTTATTTCTGACAAAAAGAGGAATAACTTTTACCTGCTCAATTAGCCTCTTATTTTTGTCGGAGATGCGTCCCTAGGGATATCGAGAGCCGCTGGATGCCGCCAAACATGCCTGAAATATGATTGATCAATCGACACAAGATAAAATAGACCTATGGCTGAATGGTGCCATAGATGAAGAAAGCAAGGCTCAGATTAGAGCAATGTCAGAAGATGAACTTGTTGACTCTTTCTACAAAGACCTAGAGTTTGGTACTGGTGGACTCCGTGGAATTATGGGCCCGGGCTCAAACCGGATTAACAAGTACACGATAGGTATGGCCACGCAAGGCCTTGCTAACTACCTCCTCAAGTCATTCCCCAACGAGGATGTTAAAGTGGCCATTGCCTATGATAGCAGAAATAACAGCAGGTTCTTTGCTGAGACTACTGCCGCAGTATTCTCTGCCAATGGCATTTACGTCTACCTATTCGAAGCGCTTCGCCCAACACCAGAATTATCGTATGCAATTAGAGAACTGGGCTGTAAAAGTGGCGTTGTGCTAACCGCCTCTCACAACCCAAAGGAATACAACGGTTACAAAGCGTATTGGGATGATGGTGCCCAAGTAGTGGCACCACATGATAAGAATATCATCTCCGAAGTTCAGGCCATCTCAGGATTCGAAGAGGTGAAATTCGACAAAATTGAAGGTAGTATTGAATCCATTGGAAGAGTATTAGACGAAAAGTATATAAAGGCCATATTAGACCTCACGTTGGCACAAGATGCAGTTACCAGACAATCTGACCTTAAAATCGTCTTCTCTCCTATTCACGGGACTTCCATAACACTGGTACCTGAAGTACTGGAGAGAAAAGGTTTTAAGAACCTTACTATTGTAGAAGAGCAAGCGGAACCCAATGGTGATTTTCCTACAGTGATCTATCCAAACCCTGAAGAAAAGGAAGCCATGACTATGGCATTAGAAAAAGCCAAGTTTCTTGATGCAGACTTGGTAATGGCCACTGACCCTGATGCGGATCGAGTCGGTATTGCCGCCAAAAATGATCAGGGAGAATTCGAGTTACTCAATGGTAATCAGGCGGCAGCATTGCTTATCTACTTCCTGCTCTCCAAGTGGAAGGAAAATGGCAAGTTGGATGGAAGCCAAATGATCATCAAAACCATTGTTACCTCCGATCTTTTGAAGAGAATAGCTGAAAGCTTTGATGTCGACTGTCCAGATACACTCACCGGATTCAAGTTTATTGCCGCACTAATCAAAGAACTAGAAGGTAAGAAAGAGTTTATTGGTGGTGGCGAAGAGAGCTATGGCTATATGATCAGTGATTTTGTGAGAGACAAGGACGCTATTGCCTCTTGTGCTATGTTGGCTGAAATGACCGCCTGGGCTAAAGATCACGGCTTGACAATATTTGATTTACTTACTGAGGTGTATCTGAAATTTGGCTTCTATCTGGAAACATTAGTCTCAATGACCAAAACTGGAAAACAAGGAGCCGAAGAGATTCAATCCATGATGGCTGGTTTCAGGTCTAACCCACCTTCTTTAATAGCCGGCAGCAAAGTGGTAAAGGTTTGTGATTATCAACAGTCAGAAGAAAGGGACTTAGTCACAGGTACTACTAACCCAATTAAGCTACCTAAATCCAATGTACTTCAGTTCTTTTTAGAAGACGGAGCGAAAATTTCTGCCCGCCCTTCTGGCACTGAACCGAAAATCAAGTTTTATATTAGTGTAAATATGGCGCTAGAAACAAAGGAAGATCAGGCTTCTGTTAGAGCTTCCTTAGAAAACAAAATTGAAGCCATTAAAAAGGATTTAGATCTATGAACGCTGTAATTAAATCGCTTAGCAGTCTTTATGAAAGAGACATTGATAATCTTCTAGAAGAAGTCAAGGCCTATAAGATAGAAGCCAACCTTTGGAAGGTAAATGGCGAAATAACCAACTCAGGAGGGAATTTAGCCTTGCATCTTTGTGGAAACCTTCGACATTTCATCGGAGCAATGCTAGGTGGATCGGGATACATTCGCCAGAGAGATGACGAGTTTAATCTGAAGGATGTCAAGCGCTCAGAACTGATAGATGAAATCAAAACGACAAAGAAAGTCGTAATTGAAACCATTGAGGCTCTAAAAGAAAGTCAATTAGAGGAAAACTATCCTATCAATGTATTTGGCAAGGAAATGACGACTATTTACTTTCTCAACCACCTATATGGCCATTTAAACTATCACCTGGGTCAACTCAACTATCATAGAAGGTTATTAGATCAGTAATGACCACTTTCTCAGAAAATGTCTCTCTCAAACCTTTCAATACTTTTGGTATTGAAGTCAAAGCGAGCCAATTCCAAGTTTTCTCATCGATTTCGGAGCTCCAAGGCCTGCTTAAATCTGTAGGAGCATCACCTCTACTCGTTTTGGGAGGAGGCAGCAACCTTTTACTCACCCGAGATTTTCATGGAGTTGTGCTAAAAAATGAACTCAAGGGAATTTCTGTAATCAAAGAAAATGACAAGCACATATTTGTTGAAGTTCAGGCCGGTGAAAACTGGCATGAATTCGTGCTACACTCCATAGCCAATGACTGGGCAGGTATTGAGAACCTCTCCCTAATTCCAGGAACAGTTGGTGCCGCTCCTATGCAAAACATTGGTGCTTACGGTATTGAAGTCAAAGAAGTGTTTGACTCGCTAAAGGCAGTGGAAATTTCAACGGGTGAAATCCACACTTTTGATAAGGAGGCCTGTCAATTTGGCTATCGCGAAAGTGTGTTTAAAAAATCACTCAAGGGCAAGTATGTTATTGCTTCAGTAGTATTCCGATTGAGTAAAACTCCTAAGTTCAATACTTCATATGGTGCTATTCAGGAAACACTGAGTGCCATGGGTGTCTCAGAACTCAGTATCAAGGCTATTAGCGATGCTGTAATTGAAATTCGTCAGAGTAAGCTTCCTGACCCCAAAGAAATTGGCAATGCAGGGAGTTTCTTCAAGAATCCTGAAGTCGAGAAAATTGATTTTGAAGGACTTAAGGCTGAGTTTCCCGGTATCCCCGGTTATCAATTACCGGCAAACAAGGTTAAAATTCCTGCAGCCTGGTTGATCGAACAAACTGGTTGGAAAGGAAAGACCTTCGGTCAAATCGGGGTACATAAGAACCAACCCCTGGTACTGGTCAACTATGGGCAAGGTAAAGGAGCTGACCTAAAAGAACTGGCATTCAAAATCAGATCTAGCGTCTCTCAAAAATTTGGTATTGAACTAACACCCGAGGTAAATATCATATAACATGGACAAGAAAAAAGTCTTAGAATATTGCTTGGAAGAAGCACGCAATGGCAAGGACTTCGGTGCGCTCCGTGAAGAACTGGAGGCCTTGAAACTGCAACCAAAAGAAATTGATCAAATCATTAAGTATGTTGACGATCAACTCTTAAACCAAGCTTTTACAGGAGCTCGCAGGAGTCATAGAAGGGAGTATTATCTGGTTGGCTGGTTCTTAGCTTTGGTTGGTGGACTGACAACCGTTTTGACCTATATTGGAATCATCGACATGGGTAGCTCCTATATTATTGCCTATGGACCGGTGATAGCCGGTCTTGGCATGATCATAAGCAACAGACCTAATTCATAACTGATACTTTTTGCATATATTCAGCCACTCCTTGATCAACCATGGCTAAGCGTACTCCTGCCCTAGGCTTTATTCTTTTCACGGTATTACTCGATGTGATCGGCATTGGTATAATCATTCCTATAATTCCTGGGCTTTTAGGAGAATTAGGTTACCCAGATGCAGGAGAAGCCTCTTTCATCGGAGGACTACTACTTTTCACTTATGCTTTTATGCAATTTCTGTTCGCTCCAATACTCGGTGGCTTAAGCGATCAGTATGGCAGAAGGTTGGTGATATTAATTGCCCTATTTGGACTGACAGTGGACTATATAGTTGTGGCCTTCGCCCCCACAATCATATGGTTGTTTGGAGCCCGAATAGTAGCAGGGATTTGTGGAGCAAGCTTTTCAACGGCCTCTGCCTATGTTGCCGATATCAGTGCTCCTGAAGACAGACCGAAGAACTTTGGAATGATTGGGGCTGCTTTTGGATTAGGTTTTATTCTGGGGCCAGTACTTGGGGGACTCTTAGGTCAGGTGGATATCAGACTTCCATTCTTTATATCAGCAGGTCTTACACTCATTAATTTCATTTATGGTCTTTTTGTCCTTCCGGAGTCTCTAAGCAAAGAAAATAGAAGAAAGTTTGATTGGAAAAGAGCTAACCCCATTGGCTCACTAAAAAGCCTTTCCAAATACCCGTTTCTAAAGAATCTCTTCCTCGCCTTTTTCATCATTTACGTGGCTAGTCATTCTGTACAAAGCAATTGGTCGTTTTTCGGTAAGGAAGTATTTGAATGGGAAGAATTAGACATTGGTATCTCATTGGCCGTTGTTGGCTTCTTTGTGGCAATCGTACAGGCAGTATTGATAGGCAGAGCAGTGAAGAAATTCGGTCAAAATAAGACCGTATATATTGGCTTGGCGTGTAACCTTATTGGCTTCATTCTATTTGCAATTGCTTCACAAGAATGGATGATTTATTCCTTTCTAGCTGTTTACGTAATGGGAGGACTTGCAGGACCAACTCTTCAAGGGCTGATGTCTTCACAAGTACCAGCCAATGAGCAGGGCGAATTCATGGGAGCTATTACTAGTTTACAGAATCTTGGTAATATCTTTGGTCCTCTTATCATGACTGGGATATTCTTCTACTTTACGACTACTTCCAACTTCTATTTCCCTGGGGCGGCATTCGCATTAGCGGCCCTCTTTTCAATCGTTAGCGGAACAATTATTTACAAAACGATTTCGAAGCGCTCTGAATGATTAACTTAGAGTAATCTTCAAAATACGATTGTTTGAAAGTTTATATTCCTAACGAAACAGCACCCTTAGAAACTGTAATTTTGGGCACTGCCCATGATATGGGTGAGCCGCTAGACATTAACCCCGTAAGCAAATCGCACATTGACAATGACACATACCCAACTGAGACGGACATCACCCTTGAATTAGAAGGCTTTGCAAATGTTCTAAAAGATGTTGGCGTGGAAGTACTTAGACCCACTAACCTTGTTGGTGTGGAGCAAATCTTCACACGAGACATAGGTTTTGTCATAGCAGGTAAGTTTGTAATAGCTAATATGAGGGAGCCTGTTAGGCAGAAGGAATTCCCTGGTATTGAACACTTGTTAAGTGATATACCAAGTACTAACCTGCTAAAATTACCGAGTGACGCCCTTATTGAGGGTGGTGATGTGTTAGTACACAATGAATATGTCTTTGTTGGAATTAGCAAGAGAACGAATTGGGTGGGTTATGAATTTCTGAAAGAGCAGTTTCCCGATAAATCTGTCCACGCCCTTCCCCTCGAAGTAAATGATAACCCTGAAACTAATATTCTTCACCTTGATTGTGCCTTTCAACCTGTAGGTGAGCGATCGGCCATCCTCTATGAGGAAGGATTCAAGTCCAAACCTGAAATCCTATACGAAGTTTTCGGGGAAGACAATTTCATCAGAGTATCCTTGAAGGAAAAGCAGCAAATGTTCCCCAATGTATTCTCGGTGGCTCCAAACAAAGTTATTATTGAGGAACAGTTTGTCAGACTCCGAGAAGAGCTGGCAAAAAGAGGGATAGAGAGTGTTGGTGTTAAGTTCTCGGAGACCTCAAAACTGAGCGGACTCTTGAGGTGCTCAACGTTGCCTTTAAGAAGATCTCACACAAATATGTGATCAACAGGTTTTCCTCATAATCCTTATCTTGTTGGCATACGTAAGCTTATTTATGGAAGCCAAACTAGACATTTGGATAGTACTCTTTATCGCTGCAACTGCTCAGGGCATTTTCCTCTCCTTTATGCTCTTCCTAAAGCGATCAAATGTGGAAAAGACCAAGAAGGCACAGTATTTACTTGCGCTCCTGATGTCAGCCTTTACTATTACAATTGCCTACTACGTAACTTATTGGACTGGAATTTCAGGGGTAAGTCCTGTATTCGGAATTATACTAAGATTTACGCTACTATTCGGACCTCTTGCATATTTGTACCTTTATTACTCATTTCATCACCACCTTCCTAAGTATTATGGACTGCACTTTCTTCCCTTCCTATTGATCAACCTTCTGGTGTTTTCCATTCATTGGATACAGCCTAACTTCCGCGCTTACCACTTATTTAATTCTTTACCCACATTTCATGTGTTAGGCTATGCTATCTACAACTTGTTTTTTATCCATTCGAAAAATGGGAATAAGTGGTTCAGACAAGTCGCATTATCATTCCTTGGCTATTCACTCTGCCTGTTGTCCTATTATGTTCTGGTATGGACAGGTGTCTTGGAATTACAACACGACTATATGGTTTCGATGGGTATGACCGTATTCATATATTTTATTGGATATCATGGCTTCAAACACCCAATAGTCACCAAAGACAAACTAAAGCAGGAAAAGTATCAAAAATCATCTCTGACAGATCAGGCGATCAATGTACTTGCCAAACAGCTTGATAGCTTAATGCTTACTGACAAGCTATTTACAAATGGGGACTTAAAACTAAGTGAATTGGCTAACGCCCTGGGACAAAGTCCACATACAATCTCTCAGGTGATTAATGTGGCCAAAAGACAGAAGTTCACCGAATACCTCAATGACCTGAGAGTGGATGAGGCTATTGCGCTCATGTCAAAGGGTGAATATCAAAATGCCAAACTCATCGCCATTGGACTGGATGCAGGGTTTAATAACAAAACATCCTTTCTCAATGCTTTTAAGAAAAGAACAGGCAAGTCGCCTTCAGACTATAGAAAGTCATTGTTAAGTCAGGTTGCGTAGGAGATTCGTGGAAAATCCTAACGGCTTTACCTAAGGTCGAATTTTCGTTATGTTTATTATGATACCTCACTAAAGCTTATCCGTATGTCACACAGGAGATCATTTATTGCCACGCTTGGCCTATTTTTAGCTTCGAATCCCTTGAAGCTTTTGGCCAAATCAACCTCTAAAGAACAAACTATGAATTCAAAGTTCTACGATATCACCTCTCTTGAAAAAGAGCTCAAGTCTGGTAATAGAAGATATCTACCTTTTATGAATGTTGACAAATTGAGAACCGGGCTCTACATTTTACCTGCGGGTGCAGAAGACACACAACAACCCCACAAGGAGGATGAGGTTTATTATATTCTCTCAGGCAAAGCAAAATTTGTAGCTGATCAAAGTGAGACTCAGGTACAGGAAGGTGCTGTGTTATATGTTAAAGCTCATATTGAACATAGGTTCTTTGAAATAGAAGAAGAGTTGAAAATACTAGTCTTCTTTTCTAACATGAAATAAAAAAGGGAGACATTACCGACTCCCTTTTTACAAAACTTCTTCATTATCTACTTCTTCCGTTCACCGTTTTCATCCACAAAATAGAGTTCGACCCTTCGGTTGAAGGCGCGTCCCTTTCTGGTTCGGTTAGAAGCTATTGGCAAGTCTTCACTAAATGTTTGAACATCCATTTGACCAGCATCTACTCCTTTTTCTTTCAGGTAATTGAAAACTGCCGTATACCTGCGTTGCCCCAATGCTACATTGTATTCATTCGTTCCATAAGAATCAGTATGGCCAGCAACCATAATTCTTAGGTCTGTCCTTCTCTTTAGCAATTCGGCAGCTTCATTCAATCGATCGATAAACTCGGGTTTGATATTCTGCTTGTCAAAATCAAAAAACACATTCGGCAATTCGATCAATTCCTCTTCAGGCACAACAATTGGATCTGGTTCAGGAGCTTTTTCCTCTTTAACTACTACCGGAGCACCTGCTACTTTGGTTACTGTATCTACGGCCGTTTCAAAAGCTTCTTCAACTTCTTCCACTACTTCCTCAACCACTGGCTCAGGCTCCTCTACTACTGGAATCACGATTCCTTCAGTAGACGGTGGATCCACTGAGATATTATTAGGGTCTAGGTCAAAACTATTGATCATTTTTACATAGATTTCCTTTTCATTCTTTCCACATTCACCAATAAAGAAGTCCTGCTCTATTTCAAACTCATCTCTAAAAAGCACTCTAATCTGATGCTCTTTTTCATAGAGTACTTCTCCATCTCGTTCAACGCGTAGAGTGAAATCGCTTTCAATTGGCATATTCATAAAGTACACCCCATACTCATTCGTTACAGTGGAGTATTTATCTTCTTGACCAACAACGGATATTGTCGCATTTCCCACAGCGGTTGTATTATCGCACTCGAGCACCTTTCCTTGAATCTGTGAGTTGTTGAACATTATAACTCTATAAATATCCACTTCTCCATATCCGCCTGGTCTACTTGAAGAGAAATAGGCGTTTTTACCATACAGCGTAAAAAAGGTGTCATCTGTTGGTAGATTTATCGGTGCACCCATATTTTCAGGTTTGGAGAATAAACCCGTTGCTGTATCCAATCTGGTGGTAAAGATGTCATATCCGCCCATGGAGTCATGCCCTTCTGACGAAAAATAAAGTGTCCCATCTTCGGCCACATAGGGTGCATCTTCTTTCTTCGGAGTATTTAATTCCTCTACAAAGTAAGGTTTCGACCACTTCCCATTGGCTTCTTTATGTACAATATACAGGTCGGAATTCTCATCATTATTTCCAAAATCCGAAGCATATATAATTGAATTGCCATCATTGTAGATGAAGGCGTGAGCATCCCATTTTTTGGTGTTTATAGGAAGTGGCTCTCGCTCGCCCCAAGTTCCATCAGCTTGTTTTCTCGTAATAAAAAGGTCATCATTCCTAAAAACGACCATTGTATTATCATTATCTAAAAGCTGCAAAGGCGCATCATAGTCACTCCCTGAAGCGTAACCATCTAGAGGTTTATCCTTATTCCAATTGTCAAACTCGTTCATGTCAGCCGACATTACTTGTTCATAATACTCTCCGTCATCTGCAACCTCACCAAGGCCTTCTCGTCTGGCAGTAAAGAAAATACCTCTTTGATCGGCCGTGACAATCTGACTGTACTCATTGCCTTCAGAATTGACATTAGAACCGAGGTTTTTAACAATTATCTCCTTTGGAGTCGGCAGATACTGCTTGGCATTTTGAATGTTATTAAAAACCTGAAAGTATGATGGCTTAGCATAATCTTCCAATAGATTTTGATTAACCCTTCTCAAGGTTCTTTCCGCATCATCTACCCTACCACCAAACAAATATGCCTGTGCATAAGGAATCCAAAATGAAGGATCATCTTCAGCATATGGCAAGGCCTCTTTGAAAAGAGCATAAGACTTTTCAAAGCGATATCTCTCTGAGTGACAAATAGCCGCTAACCATTTTGCCTCATAATTCTTTTTCCTTTTGGCCATAATTGGCTCCAAATAACTCAAGGCAACTTCCCAGTCTTCCTCCTCCATTGCTCCATAAACCTTATTGAGGTTTTGGGCTTTGAGCGTTACGCTGCACATGACAATAAATGCCATAAATAAAAGTGCTGATCTTTTCATTGTTTAGTTTAGTCAGTTGAATAAAATAGTGTCTATGTACCGTGAAAGGTAAGTTGAAAAAGTTGATGACAGGGTTGAGGATGTATACAAACTATACACAACGAAGATAAGAAAAAAACTTCTATGTATACGGAACACTAAAACCTTAACACATCCTTTGCATTAAAGCCAATTGAAATATTGCTCTTACTGAGGTCTAAATTCTCGCTTGTATAGAAGAGATATTGACCATCTAATTCAACATCATTGGCTTCAACCAGGTAGATGCTTCCAAGAAAGATAGATCTTCTCACACTCACCTGAAACTCATGTTCAAATCCCTTGCCTAGCCTCAGGAACTCAGCACGCACGAAAGAGTTTGTCTCTTTCGTAATGTGACTCACATCGTTCATATGGCTAAAAAACTTGGCCACTTCAAGGTTAATTGGCGACTTGTAGACATTTACGGCTGTATCATTCTGAATCAATACACCTTCGGAAAGAAATGCTATACTATCCGCAATTAGCAGGGCATCTCTAGTGTCATGTGTTACAAAGATTAAGCCTAGTCCTTCTGATTTAACAATTTCGACTAACTCTATTAACAAATCTTGCTTGGTCAGTGGATCAAGATTGCTGAAAGGCTCATCCATTAACAGTAATTCGGGATCATCCGCCAAAGCCCTTGCAATAGAAAGTCGTTGCTTCTGCCCACCCGATAATTCTCTGGGTTTTCTGGTTGCAAACTCTGACAGGTTGCATAAATCCAGCAACTCTTTAGTGCGGTCCACCTGATAGGCTTTGTCAAATTGGAGGAGTTTGTAGCGGACGTTTTCCTCTACCGTCATGTTTGGCTTTAGCTGAAAGTCTTGAAAAACAACTTTGATCTTTGGATGTCCCGCGATCAATTGTTCCTCAGGGTTTTCTAAAATTTCACCCTTAAAAATGATTTCGCCCTTATCTGGCTTCATCAGCCCTGCTATGATTTGAAGCATGGTGCTTTTACCAGAGCCACTCTTCCCTACCAAGGCCATAATCTCATTCTTAACTACATTGAGACTGGCTTTATTCACTGCTCCATAGTCTTCTCCGGTATAGGTTTTTGAAATATTTCTGACTTCCAGCATTTGTTTCTAAGTAACAAAAAAGGCCACCTAATGGGTGGCCTTTTCAATAATTATTTTTGTATTAATTTTCATAACTGATTCTATAAATGCAGTGATTTACATCATCCGAAACCAATATGGAACCGTCAGGCATTTCCATGATGTCTACAGGTTTACCCCAACCCTTATTGCTTTCCTCATCTAACCAGCCGTCAGCAAAAATTTCGCTTTTGACAACTTTATCGCCTTCAACCTGAATAAACCTCAGTTGGTAGCCAATATGACCAGCTTCCTGCGTTCTGTTCCATGAGCCATGTTGGGCCACTAGAATATTGTTTTTATACTTGGCTGGAAACATACTACCCTGGTAAAACCTAAGACCAAGAGGTGCAGAGTGCGGTTCGAATTTATAGGCCGGTTCTCTATAATCAGTTCTTTTCCTGCCCTGACCAAAATCCGGATCTGCGATATCACCTTGGTGCCAATATGGAAAGCCAAAATGATCACCCTGAGCTGAAACGTGATTTAACTCGCAAGCAGGAACATCATCACCTAACAAGTCACGCCCATTATCGGTAAACCACATATCTCCAGTCACAGGGTGCCAAGCAAACCCTACAGAGTTCCTTACACCTTCCACATATACCTCCATATCTGAACCGTCAGGGTTCATCCTGGTAATAGACGCATATACCTCATTCTCTTCTGACTTATCACAGACATTACAGGGGGCGCCTACAGGAACATAAAGCTTGCCATCCGGGCCGAAAGAAATAAACTTCCAGCCATGGTGTGTTTCCGTTGGATATCCATCGAAAATCACTTCTGACTTTGGAGCATTCAGATTATTCATAATATCTGGAAAGCGATGAATTTTGCTCACCTCGGCTACGAATAAATCACCCTCGTGAAAATAGACACCATTTGGCATTCTAAGTCCGGTGGCAATAGTATCCACCTTGTCTGCTACCATATCTCCATTGGTATCGGTCAGTGCATAAACATTTCTTCTTCTTCTGTTTCCCACAAATACCGTTTTACCATCTTCTGTTCTGGCAAGTGATCGCGCATCTACAATATTATTAGCGTACATCGAAATCTTAAAGCCATCGGGTAGATTAATCTTGGCCAATCTGGCATCATATTCAGCTTCAGACTTCTCTCCTCTCGATTGGCAAGCCGCTGAAAGGCTAATTAAGCATGTAAGGCTTAGAGTAAGGATGAATTTGTTCATATGTGAAATTTTCATTTCTCGAAGGTATCAAAAAACGAGGATTTGAATGAATGCTATTTTATCAATGGCTGTGGTTTGATTTGTGTTGGGGAAAGCTAATTTTGCGGCATGATTGCCATTAATAACCTTTCATATCTTATCGGAGACAGAGCATTGTATGACAATGCCTCTCTACACATAAAACCCAATGACAAAATTGGACTGATTGGACTCAATGGCAAGGGCAAATCAACTCTCCTGCACTTGATCATAGGGAATTATCAGGCTACAAGTGGAGAAATCTCAAAAAGCAAAGATTGCACAATTGGCTTCTTAAATCAGGATTTGCTTTCCTACCAATCGGATGAAAGCATCCTGGCAGTTGCCATGCAGGCATTTGAAAGAGCCAATGCACTGCAACAAAAAATTGACACCATCCTAAAGCAGATGGAAACCAACTATGAGGAGCACCTTGTAGATAAGTTGACAAAAGCCCAGGACGAATACGAGGCCTTGGGTGGGTATAGCCTTCAGTCGGAAGCAGAAGCGATCCTCGAGGGTATTGGTTTTCGAACTGAAGATTTACAGCGACCCTTGAGAGAGTTTTCAGGCGGATGGCGAATGCGAGTTATGCTGGCTAAGCTTCTACTTCAGAAGCCTTCCCTACTCATGCTTGATGAACCAACTAACCATCTTGATCTACCCTCTATTCAATGGATTGAGAACTACCTAAGAAATTACGAAGGCGCAATTATAGTGGTATCTCATGATAGGCAGTTCCTTGACAATGTGATTACCTCTACCGTTGAGGTAGCCAGACAAAGCCTCACCCACTATGCAGGCAACTATTCTTTTTACCTGAAGGAAAAAACGCTTCGCGAAGAAATTCAAAAGAATGCTTTCGAAAACCAGCAACAGGCCATTAAGCAAACCGAACGTTTTGTAGAGCGATTCAGGTCTAAAGCCACAAAAGCGCGTCAAGTGCAATCCAGGGTTAAAGCTCTTGAGAAAATGGATTTGATTGAAGATGTGGTCGATGAAAATATGACCATGAACTTCAAATTCGGTTTCAAGCAGAAATCCGGGAGGTTTATCATAGAGTTAAATAATATATCTAAGGCTTACGGAGACCTACAGATTCTTAAAAATACCAGTGCACAAATTGAACGTGGCGATAAAATCGCTTTGATTGGTGCCAATGGCAAAGGGAAATCTACCATGTTGCGAATCATAGCAGGTACGGAACCAATTGAAGGAGATCGCAAGGAAGGATTTAATGTACTGACCGCTTTCTATGCTCAACATCAATTAGAAGCACTTAACCTGCAAAATGAAATTCTAGATGAACTAAAACAGGCGGGTAGTAATAAAACAGAAGGAGAATTAAGAGGCATATTAGGTTGTTTCCTCTTTCAGAATGATGAGGTTTTCAAGAAGATCAAAGTGCTTTCAGGGGGAGAGAAATCTAGAGTAGCACTATCAAAGACATTACTGTCAGAGGCAAATTTTCTTATGATGGATGAGCCGACCAATCATCTGGATTTTCTATCGGTAAACATTCTGACGCAAGCACTTCAGCAATATGAAGGAACATTCGTCATTGTATCACACGATCGACACTTTGTTTCTCAGATCGCCAATAAGATTTGGTATATAGAAGACTCACAGCTTAAGGAATATCCAGGTACTTATGAGGAGTACGAATACTGGCAATCAAAAAGAGAGAAGCAGGCAGTGATAGAAACTTCAAAACCTAAAACTGAAACAAAAGCAAAAACTAGCCAGCCTAAGCCAAGAGACAACGAACAGGAAAAAGAACTTAAGCGACTACAAAAAGAGCTTGCTTCGGTTGAAACCAAAATTGAGGCATTGGAATCTGAAGTAGCCGACATTGAAGAAGAACTGGGTAAACCTGAAGTCTTTGGAAACCCTGACTTACTTGCCGAGAAAAGTGCGGTACACCAAAAGTCTAAGGATATGCTCGATGCGGAGCATTCGAGATGGGAAACGCTAGCTTCTCAAATTGATGCCCTCGAAGGCTAACTATTCCTCTTTTCGATTCAAGAAGTAGTTTATAGAAAGTCCAAAACCAAGTACAGACGCGGGTGTAGAGTTGACATCACTATTCTGGCTGGTAACAAACCTTCTGTAGCTGATATCTCCACTAATTCCAAACTGGTTATTAAGTCTGTAGTTAAGACCCAAGCCCGACACTCCACTAATATTGGTCCTATTCAAGAAGTCACTTTCTGATGGGTTGACTTTACGTGTTTCAAGAAAGTTAAGATCACCTTTAATCTTGTAAGCAAGGAAATAGTCAACACCTACTCCAGCTCTCAAGGATACATCAAACTTCCCAAAACTCAATACTTTATAGCTAAAGGTGCTTTGAAGAAACAAACTTTGTACAGTATTCTCCAAGTCATAACCTCCTATGAAAAACACATTGCTAGAATTAAACCCAATGGGGGCATAAATAGGCAAGGATCTACCATCTTCCACAGAGTATGCATTCGAAGTGTTTCTAAACCTAAACTCAGAATATCTCGCACCCAAATTCAGAGAAAGTCTCCTGCTCAGTTCCATAGTAAAGCCAAAGCCCGCACTAATAGCCCCTAGGGCCTGGTCTTCGCTAGATTCTACTTCGGCAGAAACAGTATTAAAGTTATTTGGATCTCTCAAATCTGCACTCAATGCACTACTAGAGAAGCCTGTAGACGATAAATTCAAAACGCTGTTACCCAAAGATCCATTAATACTCTGCTGTCCGGCAAAAACATCAGGTTTCTGTTCAATTGTATTACGTGCCAAAATTTCTTCCTCCTTCATTGGCTCGAGTGACATTTTAGCATTAAACAGCAATATCTCAGATGCCAAGCTATAGCGATAAGGTTTCGATTCGGCCTTAGCCATTACAGTATTGCTAAAGACATCTAGAGGCAAGGTACTATCAATCAATTTCAAGCCATTCGAAACTGGATTATTATTATCACTACTTACTACTTCTGTTTCCTTCTTTCCATGCTGCTCATTCACTCTTGCTTGTAGGGCATTAATGGATTGAGGATCTTTTAATGCATCAATCGACCCAGAGTTTTCTTTTTCTGGAGTCTCTTCTTTCTCATCATCCATTGATGCCTGAGTGGTTTTGGTATCTAAACCACTCTCTTCCAATTCTTGGTTGGCTTTGTTATCAGGGTCTTCTGTATTTTTATTTTTCTCTTCCTCTTGTTCAACCTTCGACAGCTCCTTTACTGGGACATTAGGCCCATTATTAAAGAACCCATCATTGTATAAGAACCCAAAAGATAGTATTACAGCCAGTCCAGCTGCAATTCCATAGGTCTGCCACATCAAGAAGACTCCTTTCTTCTTTTTGGCTGTCAAGGCAGCTTCAACACCCGTCCAGACCCTTTCTGACGGTTGAAATTCTGCTCCCTCAAAAACATTTTGAATATCGTTTTCAAAATTGCTCATGACATTAACATATTAGATTGAACAACTCCATTCGCTTCATCTATCATTGACTTCAGAAGCGCTCTTGCCCTGGCATATTGCGACTTAGAAGTTCCCTCAGAAATTTCCAATTGTTCCGCAATCTCCTTGTGGCCATAACCCTCTATCGCAAAGAGGTTAAATACTGTTCTACACCCAACCGGCAGCTTTTGAAGCATTGCCATTATTTCGGTGAAATGCAGATTTGATATTATCAGTTCTTTCTCCACATGCAGTGGTGTTTTCTCTATATCAAGCATTGGCTGCTGATATAGTTTCTTTCTATTGTGGTTGATAGATGTATTGATGACGATACGCTTCAACCAGGTCAGAAATTGAGCTTCTTGGCGAAATGATTCAAGGCTTTTGAAAATCTTGACAAATGCGTCCTGAAGAATGTCCTCGGCATCTTCTTGAGATTTTCCATAGCGCATAGCAACTGGCATCAGCTTTGCAGCATAGCGGTCATAAAGCTCTCGCTGCGCCTTGAGCTCACCGTTGATGCACTTATTAATTAATTCTATATCTTGAATCATTGACGCAGAGCGCTCTCTTCTCTTGATAATGTTGACACTACTAAGAACTAAAAGGTTGTTAAGGCAAGATATTAAATACGAAAAGGTTATTAACACAAATGAATACCCAAAAAATTAGTCTTTCAGCGCTTATGCTTGCCCTTTTTACTTCCGTTGTCTTTGGACAACAAAAGCAATTGTTGTA
Organism: Roseivirga sp.; assembly: GCA_965230105.1. Lineage (GTDB taxonomy): Bacteria > Bacteroidota > Bacteroidia > Cytophagales > Cyclobacteriaceae > Roseivirga. The sequence goes on from CBDDKG010000024.1 coordinate 26,807, forward strand.
CCAAGATCGCGTATATGAGCCAAGCATAAAGACCGTTCAGCTTTATCCATATAATCCTTCCATAGAAGCCACCTTATCTCCTCCCGTTATTGATATTGATGATGGCAAAAAACTCCTTTTAGAATTTGATGATTTGCGCGAAGATGCGGACTACTACTTCGTTTACTTTATACACTGCAATGCCGATTGGACTCCTTCAGGCTTAAGAGCTCCTATGTACTTGAATGGCTACAATGAGTTTGAAATTGTTGATTTTGAATTCAGCTCTCAAGCAAAGATCAATTATGTGCATTACTCTTACGAAATTCCAAAATTTAAGGAAACGGGAAACTATCTGGCTGTAGTTTACAGGGATAGAAACAAGAAAGACATTGTACTCTCTAAACGGTTTTCAATATACAAGAACCAAGTGGCCGTTGGAGGAAACATTAACAGATCATCAGATATTGCGAATAGACTTACCAATCAACGAGTTGAGGTTACCTTAAACTATGGCGGTTTGAATAGCATTAATCCCGGCAAAGACTTTACAGTTGTGGTAAGACAAAATCAGAGACCTGACGCCTCTAAAATAGGCTTGAACTACACTTTTATTGATGAAAACGCTAAGCTGATTCGGTATCAGAATCTGGGTGAGGAAAATGATTTTCCAGGTTGGAATGAATTCCGACTTTTCGATATAAGCACGGTGAATGGTGCTGGAAGAAATGTAGCCCAAATTGGCTTCGTAAACAATCGACCCAAGGCAGAATTAATGTCTGATCGGATACGTGACCCGGCATACTTTCAGACCCTGGATGTAAACGGTCAATTTTACATTCGCGATCTGGAAACAGGAAGGGCGGGTAGACTAACAGGGGAATATGTTGATGTAAAATTCACACTTAATTACCCTGAGACAAATGATCCCATCTATTTATTGGGGCAATTTAATCAATGGATCAAAGATGAGAATTCACAATTACGATACGATCCTGTCAATAAAAACTACTACTCAAATCAGCTCTTAAAACAAGGCTGGTACAACTACCTATATACTGTAGATTCAAACAGTCCTTCGGAAATTGAACAGAGTTTCTTTGAGACAGAAAACATGTATGAAATATTGGTCTACTTCAAACCGATGGGTGGAAGAGGCGATCAGTTAGTCGGCTATAGTAGAATTGAGTATAACTCTAGGCGTTAGGCCGTCACTAACTCTTTACTAAAGCTGTATTGTTCCGTTCTATCAATTGGATTGGCATTCGCTATATCCAACATACCAAAGCCTTTGTAAGTATAATTCCCCAGGCCACAGTTAAATAAAAACTCTTGTACTTCCTTGGCAGCATATAGTTTAAATGGCAGTGTATAACCTCTTACCTCATATTTCACATCCATGTCAAACACGGAATAAATACGAGCAAACTTCTTCTCCTTTTCCCTCAGTCGATTTAGATAGGCCACATCTGGAACGATCTGAAACTTACTAAAGCTTGCCAACTGCTGCTCTGAATAGAGACCAGTAGATTCCATGCGCTGCATGGTGGACTCATATAATAAGTCTGAAAATTCGTCAGTTTCAGGGAGAATAAACCTCTTGCCCTCAGTATCATTAAAGGCTGCTTTCGTTGGAATTACGGGCGAAATGCAGATAAACTTCATTTCATCGGTAAGGTCAATCTCCTTTTCGACTTCAGTATTGATCGGTGATACTTCTAAGTTGCCTAACTCAATATCATCGAACTCAAAGACTTGTTCCAATAAGTAATCTAGAAAAGCCTGGTCTGCAGATGATATAACCAGGGTCACTAAGCTGGAATAATAATGGAGTCCATTTCTAGAAATCTTGGTCTGACCTTTGAGGCCGGAGAAATTGAAATAAGGATAATGAATGTATTTTTCTTTACCCCCTTTAACCAAAACACCTTTTAAAAACTGTGCTAAAATATGTTGATGATGAAAGGGAAGATATGCTCCCCTATTCTTCAGTTTAAAAATTATCCTAACTCTCACGACTCTCTCTTTTCAACTATACCTTCTAATCCTCAGGCACATACATGTGGCCAAGTTATTGGCATAACCGAATGAGATTCGAGATTGTTCAACCACTCGAAAAAAAATAGAATAAATGTCAGATAGAAATCATCAGACGTTGAAGCGGAAATGCATTACATCACCATCTTTGACGATGTAATCTTTACCTTCAACAGCCATCTTACCTGCTTCTTTTATGGCTACTTCAGTTTTGTATTCTTTATAATCAGGGATTTTGATGACTTCAGCCTTGATGAAGCCTTTTTCGAAATCAGTATGAATGACTCCTGCTGCCTGTGGTGCTTTCCATCCCTTTTTAATGGTCCAAGCTCTTACCTCAGTAGGACCTGCTGTGAAGTATGTGATAAGGTCCAATAGTGAGTAAGAAGCTCTAATCAGCTTGTTCAAGCCAGACTCAGTCAGTCCATATTCTTCCAGAAACATTTCCTTTTCGTCTTCCTCCTCTAGTTCAGCAATTTGTGCCTCAATGGATGCCGAAATCATGATAACCTCTGCCTCTTCTGCCTTAATAGCTTCTTTAAGTGCTTCGACATGGTCATTACCTGAATGTATCGCATCCTCTTCTACGTTGGCTACATAGATCACCGGCTTGATTGTAAGTAGCGAAAGATCCTTTAGCACTTCCAACTCATCTTCACTGGCCTCTACAGCCCTGGCATTTGCACCGCCTTCTAAGGCAGTTTTGAATTTTTCGAGAACGGCAATTTGCTTCTTCGCATTTGCATCTCCTGATTTGGCAATTTTTTGATTTCTCTCGATTTTCTTGCCTATGGACTCCAAATCCTTCAACTGAAGTTCAGTATCAATCACGTCTTTATCAAAAACAGGATCCACACTACCAGCTACGTGAACGACATTGTCATCATTAAAACAACGGATCACATGGATAATGGCATCTACCTCACGGATATTGGCCAAAAACTTATTACCAAGACCCTCGCCCTTACTGGCACCCTTAACCAAACCGGCAATATCTACAAACTCAATCACGGTCGGTATCACTTTCTGAGGGCTTACTAGACCTTCTAGTGTATTCAATCTTTCATCCGGTACAGTTACCACACCTACATTAGGTTCGATGGTACAGAAAGGAAAGTTGGCCGCTTCGGCTTTAGCGCTAGAAAGTGCATTGAATAATGTAGATTTTCCAACATTAGGAAGCCCAACAATACCACATTGTAATCCCATGAGACTTATTGATTTTTATCTGATTGACTTCATTTGAAATCGCGCGCAAAGATAATAATTATTGTATTCGGCAGAAACGCAAGCCTAAGTTAAGCACATAAAAAACCCCTACTCTATTTATAAAGCAGGGGTTCTGTTCAAAGTTCTTGTTGCTAGTCCCAGCTTAGCTGGTTATCAGAGTCTCCGTCAGCAGTATTCTCCATGCTAAACTCTCCGTTTTCCTCGAATTGGTCGAAATCAAATTCGGGCATTAATTCTTCTTTTACATGGTCTACTGTTTCGCTCAAAGCATTTACAAACTTGGCGAAGTCTTCCTTATACAAGAAAATTTTATGCTTCTCGTAGGTAAAACCATCCTCCTTGTATTTCCTTTTGCTTTCAGTAATGGTGAGGTAGTAGTCGTTTGAGCGGGTAGCTTTGATGTCAAAAAAATAAGTTCTCTTACCTGCTCTTACCCTCTTCGAAAAAATTTCATTCCGGTCCTTTTGCTCTTCCACAGTCTTCGTTTTATATCCCTTTCAAGGTCGAATTATTAAAAAAGTATGGCCTAATATAAACCATTAATAATTACTATTGCAATAACCGTAGAAATAAAAGGTTAAACTTCAGGTTGAATTATATGGTACCATTTAAAGGCTGTTTAATGCCTTTATCTCAATCTTAAACAAGTCTAGGAAAGATGCAGTTCTCACTCGAAGAAATTAGGAAGTTTAGCAACATAGAATTGCTTGCAAAGCAAATGGTTGAGGGATTCATCACTGGACTGCACAAGTCTCCCTATCATGGTTTTTCTGTAGAGTTTGCCGAGCATAGGCTCTACAATAATGGCGAAAGTACCAGACACATAGACTGGAAGATTTTTGCAAAGACCGACCGCCTATATACAAAGCGCTACGAAGAAGAGACCAACCTAAGGTGTCAGTTGGTGATAGATCAATCATCTTCTATGTACTACCCTAGTGAGAACTATGGAAAAATGCGCTTTTCGGTAATGGCTGCTGCTGCTATCACCTATCTACTACACAAACAAAGAGATGCGATTGGTTTGCACACTTTCAGTGATAAGCTGGAGCTGGAGACGCAGGTGAAATCGTCCCCAGCACATATCCATAAACTATTTCTGCAGATGAATAGCCTATTGGAAAAAGAGAAGACAGAGAAGCGTACCAATGTGGCTCAAATTCTTCATCAGCTTGCTCAAAAAGTTCACCGAAGATCGTTGGTTGTTATTTTCAGTGACATGTTCGACAACCAGAGCAATGAGGAAGAACTCATGTCGGCCCTTCAACATTTAAAGCACAAGAAACATGAAGTACTGCTCTTCCATGTGACTGATCACAAGACCGAATTCAACTTTGAATTTGAAGATCGTCCTTATGAGTTTATCGATTCAGAAACTAAGGAAAGAGTCAGATTGAACCCGGCAACCATTAAAAATGATTTCAAAAAGCAAATGGATAGCTACTACCATGACCTTTACCTCAAATGCGCTAAACTGAAAATCGATCTAATCGAGGCGGACATCAATGAGGGCTTTGATCAAATCCTCAATGCCTACTTGATTAAGCGTGGTAAAATGTCATAAAAAAGGCCTCCATTCGGAAGCCTATTATTAATTGTCAATTCTTAATTCCTAATTCATTTATACGTGCATCCAATCTTTCTTGGCATATAGCTCCTCTTCTGTTTCTCTATAGTCAGGATCATCTACACAGCAATCTACTGGACAAACCGCAGCACACTGAGGTTCTTCATGGAAACCCATACACTCGGTACACTTTCCTGAAACGATATAGTAAAACTCATCAGACACAGGTTCTTGAGGTTCATTACCATCTACCTTTGTACCATCTTCCAATTCAATTTCTTTCAAATCGGTACCTCCGGCCCAGGTCCATTCCATCCCTCCTTCGTATATCGCTGTGTTAGGACACTCTGGCTCGCAAGCCCCACAGTTTATACATTCATCAGTGATTATAATCGCCATATTCTTCTATGTCTATTTCTCAATCTTACTATCAACAACATTTCTCAAATGAAGTTTCGTGAAATAAGATTTTTTTCAGTCGCAAAAGTAATACTCAAATTCACTTGGAAGTAAACTTAAGGCGTATTTTTGCAGCAACGATTGAAAAATGACGATCCAAGAGCGTAAAGATGCCCTATCAGCATTAGGCCAATGGTTTGAAACCATTGAAAAGAGTGAATTAGACCAATTAATATTGATGGCCAGCAATGAGAACAGCTGGTTTACCCCTGACAGTATTCAAAGTGCTTTCAAAGCCTGGGCTGAAGTGCTTAGCACTGAAAAAATAGATCACTGGACGACTGGCCATACATTATCCCAGAACGCTCAGAAGCGCATTGGGTTGATCATGGCCGGAAATATTCCTTTGGTAGGGCTTCATGATTTGCTAACCGTGATTATCTCCGGAAATGTCGCTCATATCAAATATTCCTCACAAGATCGTGCTTTGATGAGTGCAGTTGTAAGGCAACTCGAGTTGATTAACCCAGCCATAAGCGACCGAATCAAAGTAATCGAAAGGCTTAACGATGTTGATGCCATTATTGCAACCGGTTCGGATAATAGCGCCAGATATTTCAAGCATTATTTTTCAAAGTACCCACATATCATTCGTCAGAACAGAGTCTCCATAGGTATCATCAATGGCAATGAAACTGATGAAGAACTGGCCAAAATAGGCCAAGATGCCTTCCAATACTTTGGCCTTGGATGCAGAAATGTTTCAAAGGTTTTTGTGCCAAAGGGCTTTGACCTACCTAGGCTTATAAAGTCGCTTGAAGCCTATGCTCCAATTTTGGATCATCATAAGTATAGGAACAACTACGACTATAATAAGTCCATTTACCTAGTCAATGGAGAATCTCACTTGGATTCTGGCTTCTTCTTGATGCGAGAAAGTGAAGACCTTGTCTCTCCTATCTCAGTTATCTATTATGAAACTTATGACAGTCAAGCAGCACTCGACTTGAAGCTGTCCGCAAATCGAGAAAAGATTCAGTGCATGGTCTCAAGAGATGCCTGGTATGAAGGAAGTTTAGACTTCGGCTCAGCACAAACCCCTGAACTTTGGGACTATGCTGATGGCGTGGATACTTTAGAGTTTCTTGAAAATCTTTAGACAGGCTATTTTTCATAATAGGACCTGACCAACTGAAAAAAGTCTTTCAGGCCTTTCTTGTATTTCTTTTGAAAGAGTGGTTCAATATCTCCACCGAGATTCAATGTTTGGATCACTTCTCTTAGGAGCATGGGTTCCTCACAATACAAATAATTCACTAAAGCCCAGGAAACACCATAAGAGTCGTAAGTATTTAAAGCGTTCCAATCTCTCCCCTCTATTTCAAGGAACTTGGTCAGCTTTCTAGTGCTCTTTTCATGGAGTGCAAGGTTTTGGGCAAAGTACATTTGCTCCGCAAGGAATTTGCCACTATCTGTCGGCTTGTACGAAGCTAAAAGATCAGCAAGCCCCTCTGACAACCAAAAATGATCTTCCATTGGCAGTCCGGATAATAAGGCATGGCTAATTTCATGGCTCACTGATCGAATGAATTCCTCGTTTTTGAAGACCGCCACTTCATTCTTATTTCCATTAAAGAATGCTGTTGTGATATTTTTCATACCACAACAACTCTGGCCGTAAGCAGAAAAATCAGAATAATCACCAAAGACTTTCACCGTCACTTTTGCTTCAGAGAATGATATAAGCTGTTTACGAAAAAAATTTCTTTGAAAAGAGAGCCTTCTTCTGATTTCATCAACCTCCTGATTAGATACTGAACACCTGATGGGAATAATCTCTAGCTGTTGTGCCTGTAGAGAACCACAGTGGAGTAAGAGAACCATCAGAAATGATTTTTTTAGAGCGGTGATCATCAAAAGCTTAATATAGTTGTCTCTTCTTACTTTTTGATACAACTTTAGTCATGCGAGAAAACAGCCTGTACTTAAAGTTTGTTCGAAATGTACTCCCCTCTCCTTTCTCCATTGCAGTTTTACTCACGCTGGTCACTTTTATTCTGGCTTTAATCTTTACACAAAGACCGGAGAATGCAGGATCGGCTTACCCATTGATTGTCCTCGAATATTGGGAAACAGGTTTTTGGGAGTTACTTCAGTTTACCATGCAGATGGCTCTGATTCTCATCTTGGGGCACACATTGGCATTAACACCCTTCTTCAACCGCATCATATCCATTTTTACTAAATACTGTAACAGCACTGCCTCTGCAGCTTTATGGGTAAGTCTATTGACCATAGCAGTCAGTTTTGTCAACTGGGGACTCTGTCTGGTTTTCGGGGCAATTTTTGCAAGAAAAGTTGCAGAAAGAGCCAAGGCGAATGGATGGAAGCTTAATTATCCGCTTATCGGTGCAGCTGGCTATAGTGGTATGATGTGCTGGCATGGTGGTTTTTCTGGTTCAGCACCCTTGACGGTAGCTGGTTCTGATCACTTCTTAGTCGATGAGATTGGTCAGATAGGAATTGAACAAACGCTATTCTCTTCAATGAATCTTACCACAAGCCTATTGCTACTAATCATTATACCCAGTGTTTTCTATCTGTTAGGAAAACGCAACGAAGGTGACGAGCTGAATCGCTTGAGTTTTGATCATCAAAAGACCAATAATTCAACAGACTCAACTCATTCACTGACAAGAGCTGAGCGAATTGACCACTCAATGTTGGCCGCCATCGTCTTAGGTGGGGTCATTTGCTTTATTGCATTACGCAAAATTATTACCACACCATCAGGTACCGGGCTAGATTTTATCAACCTCAATTTTATCAACTTCTTTCTATTCGGCTTGGCGATTTTACTTCATGGCTCCTTCGCCAAGTTTCTATCCGCCATCCAAGAAGCCATTAGTGGAGCAGCAGGTATCATTATTCAGTTCCCACTGTATGCCGGCATTATGGGTATTATGAAGTATTCCGGACTTGCCGCTGGTGTCTCCTATGCCTTTGTTGATATATCCAATGAACTGACCTTACCCATCTACACTTTTCTAAGTGGTGGCCTGGTCAATATTTTTGTACCCAGTGGCGGTGGACAGTGGGCAGTACAAGGACCAATTGTGATCGAAGCAGCGCAAACACTCAACGTCCCTGTGTCAAAAGTTGTCATGGCATTGGCATATGGTGACCAATTGACCAATATGTTGCAGCCCTTTTGGGCACTACCCCTTCTGGGAATTACCAAGTTGAAAGCGAAGGATATATTACCTTACAGCCTTATCATTATGGCCACCGGATTAATCATCTTTCTGTTTAGCTTACTGCTTTTTTAACCTGACTTGATTCATATGAAACACTCCATTCTTGCACTGCTTACCTTAACTGCCTCCACTATGTTTGGACAAGCACCTCGACAAACTCAAACCGACAGTTATACACGTTACGAATTACTTTCTCCGGAAAGCCAAAGTTTCCGAATCATTTACGATGTCAGTGCTACTAATGGCGGGGCCACTAAATACTTCAATACGCTTAGGGCAGGAAGTGAACATGTAGTGGATGCCGTTTGGGATTTAATGACTGGCAAGGAATTGATTTGGAAAATCGTAGATGGAAAAGAAGCAAGGGCCAATGGTCTTGCATCAGCACAAGAAGCTGGCGAATATCTTATGGTCAGTCTCGCAAGACCAGTTCCAAAAGACGGGCAAGCCAGACTAAGAATAGATAAAACATATCAAGACCTAAATAGCTATTACACCAAAGACGGAACAATCGTATTTGACCGATCATTAGGGATTAAAAGAAACTCGGTAGTCCTTCCTATGGGATACGAATTGATCAGTAGCAATTACCCTTCTCAGGTAATTCAGGAAGAAGACGGACGAATCAAAGTGAGCTTTATGAATAACGGACCAGCCAGCGTTCCTTTCAAAGTGGTAGCGCGTCCGGCAGCCAACATGACTTTTCAACCGAATCCTCATAATCCCTGGGAGAGAATTACGGCCCCTATGGTGCCCAGTAATGAGAGTCGTGCCAGAGTCACTTACAGTTTTGGAGAACGTAGCTTTGAAAACCGAGACATTGTATACTTTTTACAGCAACCCGAAACAAACTCCTTCTTTCTTTACCATGACTATACTGAGTCCAGAGAAGGTATTGATAAGTATGTAAATATCGTCAGAGCCGGTAGCAAGGCTTCTGGTCCATCTGCCCGTCTATTGGATACCGGTGAGCAATTGAAAGTAGAGACGCTTGTTGGAAATCAGATAAGCAGAAAAGGAATTGAAATTAACGGCTTAACCGACAAGACTGAAGCCATAGTAATTTGGTTTGAGCCCATCAAAAAAGGTGAGACAAAAAGGCTGAGAATATCAGAAACTTATACCGATCCTAATCGGTATTTGTTAGTCGATGATCAACTGATCTGGGATAGAAGTTTTGGTCGTAACCGCAATACTGTTATTCTTCCCGAAGGTTGGATGCTTATCGCCAGTTCGATTCCTGGTACGATAGATATGACCGAGGATGGAAAAGTCAGGATTAGGTTTGTCAATGGACGCCCTGATAATATTAGAGTATTCATCAAGGCCATAAGGAGATAACTATTTGATTATAAATATTTAAATTAGCCTGTCGTAAACAATCTCAAGAAGACCTTGGCAAACCGTTACAGCCTTTCTGATGACCGCAGACGTAATCCATTCGGAACGTTATTGAGAATAATACTCGAACTGATCATCATTGTAATCGGTATTTACATCGCTTTCCAATTAGAAAACAATAGAGAAGCCAATAATAAGGCAGATCTCGAACGTAATTACCTGGAACAACTCTTAGATGAGGTGGTGATCAATGAGGGTGAACTGCTGGCAGATCAAGATGCAAGAAAGGAGCAGCTCATCTATCTAAAGAAATTGTTAGAAACGCCATTACGCCAGGTAGATGCCGACACGATCCGCGAGGCGATGGATTTACTTTTAATGGTAAGGCTCTACTCGCCTACAGATGCCGTTTATCAGGATCTGGTGTCCTCCGGCAATCTTGGGATTATTAAATCTGACGCTTTTAAAAGAGTTCTGATGAACTACCGCAGGGCGCTTTCTAGGGTTCCAAGTACCGAAAATAGAGATTTGGCGGTGATCACCAATACACTCGAACCCTATCTACTCGATAAGGAAATGTTATCATTTCTGGAGCTCTACGGTGACGTTGATGAAATAGGAATTTCGAATGATCAGAAGGACAGAATGATTCGTCAGTTATTAAGGGAAAGAAGGTTTATTGATATGGTCTACTTGCGGATTAATACCATCCAGGACGTTATCTTCTTTGAGAACCCCATGCAATGGCACCTGACTGCCATGAAAAATTTACTCAAAGATGAGCTTGGCCAGCCTTCTGACTGACATTTACGGATGATATCTAAGGCTACTTCAAGTTTTATTTCCTCTCTTTTTTGATAACTTTGCGACCCCTATGAGGGTTATCCTTGTAGTGCAAGTTTTGAAAACATTAAAACCTTTTCCATGGCGTTTGATATTGACATGATTAAGGCTGTATATGAAAGAATGCCCGCCCGGGTTGAAGCAGCCAGAAATTTAGTCGGAAGACCACTTACCTTATCAGAAAAAATCCTTTACTCCCACCTGTGGGATGGTGCTCCTTCAGAAGTATTCGAAAGAGGAAAGTCCTATGTAGACTTCGCTCCTGACAGAGTAGCCATGCAGGATGCCACTGCCCAAATGGCACTCTTGCAGTTTATGCAAGCTGGAAAAGACAAAGTAGCGGTACCTTCTACTGCTCACTGTGATCACTTGATTTTGGCCAAGCAAGGTGCAGAACAGGATCTAAGAAATTCATTGACTGCTTCAGGTGAAGTGTTCAACTTCCTTGAATCAGTTTCCAATAAGTATGGCATCGGTTTCTGGAAACCAGGAGCTGGTATCATTCATCAGGTAGTACTTGAAAACTATGCCTTCCCTGGAGGTATGATGATCGGTACCGATTCGCACACAGTGAATGCTGGCGGTCTTGGAATGGTTGCCATTGGTGTAGGTGGTGCAGATGCCGTGGATGTAATGGCTGGTATGGCATGGGAACTTAAATTCCCTAAGCTGATCGGTGTGAAATTAACTGGCGAAATGAATGGCTGGACTTCTGCCAAAGATGTTATTCTAAAAGTAGCAGGAATTCTTACTGTAAAAGGTGGTACTGGCGCTATTGTTGAATATTTCGGACCAGGTGCACAATCTCTATCAGCGACTGGAAAAGGAACCATTTGTAACATGGGAGCTGAGATTGGAGCAACGACTTCAACCTTTGGCTATGACGACTCAATGGAGCGTTACCTAAGGGCAACAGATCGTTCGGATGTTGCTGACCTGGCGAACACCGTTAGGCCTCACCTAACAGGCGATGATGAAGTATACGCGAACCCAGAGCAATATTTCGATCAAGTGATTGAAATTGACCTAAGTACTTTGGAACCACATGTAAACGGACCATTTACGCCAGACAGAGCCACTCCAATTTCTCAAATGAGAGCAGAAGCGGAAGCAAACGGATGGCCAACTGAGGTAGAATGGGGATTGATCGGTTCTTGTACCAACTCTTCATATGAAGACCTTTCAAGGGCTTCTTCTATTGCGAAACAGGCGGTAGACAAAGGTTTGAAAACAAAAGCAGACTTCGGCATTAACCCGGGCTCTGAGCAAGTAAGATTTACAGCAGAAAGAGATGGCCTTCTTGAGATATTTGAGGATTTGGACGCTACCATTTTCACCAATGCATGTGGACCTTGTATTGGTCAGTGGGAACGTTCTGGTAATAATGAAAGAGTAAATACTATTGTCCACTCATTCAACAGAAACTTCTCTAAAAGAGCAGATGGCAATCCTAATACTCATGCCTTTGTTACTTCTCCTGAAATGGTAGCTGCCATTGCTATCTCTGGAGATCTTGGCTTCAATCCTATCACTGACACATTGACCAACCAGAATGGCGAGCAAGTAAAGCTTGATCCACCTGTGGGCGATGAACTACCAGATAGAGGTTTTGATGTGGAAGACAACGGTTACCAAGCCCCAGCGGAAGATGGTTCTGGTGTTGAGGTGGTAGTAAAGCCAGACTCAAAGCGTTTGCAGCTCCTTGCTCCTTTCGCTCCTTGGAATGGTGAAAATATAACAGGTGCTAAGCTCTTGATCAAAGCATTTGGTAAGTGTACTACTGACCACATCTCCATGGCAGGCCCATGGCTAAGGTTCAGAGGTCACTTAGATAATATCTCTGACAACTGCTTGATTGGTGCCGTAAATGCTTACAATCAGGACACTAACAAGGTGAAAAACCAAATCACCGGAGAATACGGTCCTGTACCAGCAACAGCTCGTCAGTACAAAACAGAAGGTATTCCTTCAATTGTAGTAGGTGATCACAACTATGGGGAAGGTTCTTCTCGTGAGCATGCTGCCATGGAGCCAAGGTTCCTAGGCGTGAAAGCGGTACTTGTGAAATCATTCGCACGTATTCACGAAACCAACTTGAAGAAGCAAGGTATGCTAGGTTTGACCTTTGCGAACGAAGCAGATTATGACAAAATCCAGGAAGATGATACCATCAACTTCCTAGACCTGGTTGACTTTGCTCCTGGCAAACCTCTTACATTAGAATTTGTGCATGCCGATGGTAGCAAAGACATCATCATGGCTAACCATACTTACAATGAAGCGCAAATTGGCTGGTTTAAAGCAGGTTCTGCCTTGAACTTGATCAAGCAGCAGGCGGCTAGCTAAGGCTTAATTGTTAAATGCATTATTAAACCTCAGTCCGTAATCGGGCTGAGGTTTTTTTTGAACTTCATGCGATTTGCAGCTAACTTATTAAGAAATAGATAAGTTATGGCTGCAGCGAGTATCTTCAATGATGTAATCGGACCCGTAATGAGAGGTCCTTCGAGTTCTCATAGCGCTGCTGCATGTAGAATCGGCTTATTGATTCGGGATTTAATGCAGGAAGAGATCATTAGCCTTTCAGTTGATTATGACCCAAACGGTTCTCTGGTTACTACCCACAAAAGTCAAGGGACAGATATGGGCCTATATGGTGGCTTGATGGGATGGCAGGCTGACGATCCCAGAATGGTGGATTACGAGGCTCACCTTGCAAATTCAGGTATAACGGTACATGTCAATTACCTCAGCTATGGAGCCACACACCCCAATCAATATCGCATTAATGTCACTAATCAGGACTTTTCACATAGCATCACAGCCATAAGTACTGGTGGCGGTATGATGGAAATCACCGAAGTCGATGGGGTGCAATTGTCCATATGCGGAGACTATTACGAGCTGCTGGTGTACCTAAAAGAGGGTATTGAATCATTCGACTTACCAGAATTAAGCCCTGAGGTTGAAGTCACCCGAAATGGGGTACTTATTCGCTTAAGAAATAGTCAGCCCTTTCCGAATGAGCTTATCAAAGCATTGTCCTCAAATGCAGAAGTTCATAAAGCAGCTGAACTAAGTCCGGTCCTGCCAGTACATTCCAGGCAGAACCTGAAAGTCCCTTTCAATACGTGTTCTGAAATGATGGAGATTGGCTTACAAGAAAACCTGTCTATATGGGAGTTAGCTACTAAGTATGAGGCCACCAGAGGTGGCATCCCCGAACCAGAAGTCCTTCAAAAGATGGGGCATATTCAGGATATCATGAGAAAAGGCATAGCCATTGGACTAAAAGGAAAAGAATTTGATGACAGAATACTACCCGTGCAGTCCGTTGGCTTTCGAGACAAGATGTTAGACAAGCAATTGCTCGATGCTGGCATGTTGAACAGAGTCATTTTGTATACCACAGCAATGATGGAGGTCAAGAGCAGCATGGAGGTATTTGTGGCAGCCCCAACTGCCGGATCTTGTGGTGCACTCCCCGGGGCAATATTAGGAGTGGCAGACCATATGAATGCGAGTGAAGATTCGGTCAATAAAGCGCTTATGGCCGCAGGTATCATAGGCCTATTCATTGCCGAACACGCAACATTTGCTGCAGAAGTGGCAGGTTGCCAGGCCGAAACTGGTGCTGGCGGAGCTATGGCAGCGGCTGGTCTGGTAGTACTTATGAACGGAAGCTTGGAACAGGCCACATCAGCGGCTTCTTTGGCCCTTCAGAATTCACTGGGTATTATTTGTGATCCTATTGGAAACCGCGTGGAGGCACCTTGCCTCGGGAAGAACATCATGGCGGCTTCGAATGCACTCAGCTGTGCGAATATGGCCTTAGCCAATTACGAACATCTGATCCCATTTGATGAAGTCGTACAGAGCATGAAGGAAGTGGGCGATATGATGGCACATGAGCTTACTTGCACAGGGCTTGGAGGTCTTGCTGCCACCCCGACCGGACAGGCGATCAAAAGTAAACTTGAACAAAAAGCGATCTATTGTTAAATAGTATTAAGCCCTTCTTTCAAAAAACATCTTATTCAAGCAACTATTATAACTAGTCTTATAGCTCAACCAATATTGATTAGGGTTTTTTATTCAAAAACTCAGAACCCCTCCAACGAAGCTTCTCTGGGTGGTTCAGTATTTAACAAATGCTCCACCCAATAGTCCCAACGCTTTCTAGTAAAATACGGAGTCATATCACCATAACCATGGCGTTGATTCGGAAGTATTAATAGATCAAAGTCTTTATTGGCCTTGATCAGCGCTTCCACCATCAGCATGGTGTTAGAAGGAGGTACATTGTTATCCATGGAACCATGAGCAATGAGTAACCTTCCTTTTAGGTTTTCGGCTAGTAAAAGGTTGGCTTGATTGTCATAGTTGGTGGTACCTACTTCTTGACCTTCAATCTTATTCTCAATCAGTAGTCCTTGCCATTTTTCGCCCCAATCGGCTTCATAGTTTCTATTCTCATGATTACCTGAAGAAGACACAGCCACTTTATAAAAATCAGGGTACGCGAGTATCGCTCTTGTAGAGGCGAATCCTCCACCAGAATGCCCCCAAATGCCTACTCTGTCCAAATCCATTCCCTTATATGTTTCGGCCAGTTGCTTAATGGCGGTAATGTTGTCAGGCACCCCATTATCGCCCATGTTTCCATAGTAAAAATCATGAAAGGCCTTAGATCTACCCGGGGTTCCCATGGCATCTACGGCCACTACTACAAATCCAAGCTCAGCCACCGCCTGAAAATCTCTCCATACGGCTCTAAAGCCATAACGACCAACACTACCGGACTGTGGTCCTGGGTATAGATAGTTGAGTACTGGATAGGATTTGCTCTCATCATAATGCGTAGGCAAAAGCATGACACCATATAAATCAGTTTCATTATCCCTGGCTTTCACGGTAAACTCAATAGGCGCCTGCCACCCTTCTTCCTTTAATCCGTCAATATTGCTTTGCTCCAGTTCAACAAGAACCTTCCCATCATTATCACGCAATACAGTAATTGGAGGAGTATCCACTGTGGAATAAGTATCCACGATGAATTTCTTATCTGGAGAAAAGCTAAAGCTGTGCGCTCCTTTTTCAGGAGTTAAGTTTTGAAGATTACTACCATCAAAGTTGGCCTTATACAGGTAATGATAATAAGGATTACCTTCATCTTTCCCTCCTACTGTAAAGTAGATTTCACGCGTTTCTCTATCGATATGCATGATCTGCTGCGTGGCCCATTCACCTTCAGTGATGGAATTCTTTACATTTCCTGAACCCAGGTTGTGCAAATACAAGTGCCTCCAATTCGTTTTTTCAGAGAACCAGATAAACTCATCACTATCGAACAACACGCTCCAGTACAACGGTCCATCTGGAGATCCTTGAGCGGCATTATTGGCAGATTCATAATAGGTATCCACCGTTTCCTTGTAAACTGAGCGGACCACCCCGGTGTTGGCATTGGCAATTTGTAAGTCGGCCGTTTTATGATCTCGAGAGCCGGTCACAAAGGCAAATTGTGAGCCGTCTGCGCTCCATTGGGCATCTAATAACACTCCTGACCTATTCGTGATATGGTCTGTGGTAGTACCTCGTTGATACTCCTTCCCTCTTTTTAATCGTACTACTCTGGGGCGTTTGTTGAGGTGAACAATGACGCGTTCGATTGTAAAAATCGTATTGTCACCGGGTAGTGGATATTTCCATGCCTCTAGTGTTGGGTGCCCTACATTGGTAGAAGTCAGGTACATCTCCCCAACACCCCTGGCATCTTGCTGAAAGGTGGCGATTTTATCCGAATTAGGAGACCAGCGTAAAACGGCTCGATCCGATCTTGTCCATCCTGCATTGTCTGTGGCATAGCCGTAATCTTTTTTACCATCAAAAGTGAGCTGGGTAGTTTGATTCGTTTCCAGGTTCCTTACCCATAAGTTGTAATCCTTTATATAAGCTGCCAACTTGCCATTGGGCGATACATGCTCGTTCCGGGTCCTGGCCCTTAGTCGCGAATCTACCTCCTTCAAACCATAATCCGACAAGCTGCACTGATAGGTAGTATTTCCAATCTTGAAGGTTATTTTCCCATCAACGTCATCATAAACAATGTCTCTTAGAGGTAAAGCTTTAGCATCAAAATCTCCATCAAGATTATCATTAAGTGCTTTTGCCAGTCTTTCGGTATCAAAGGCTTCTTTCTTCTCTTTTTTCGCCAAATCGACCAATACAAATTGCTTACCCCCTTTGGTCTGCTTGTCATAGACAAGGTACTCGTTACCCGTCCAATACGCTCCACCAACCTGATTCTCCACCAGATTGAACCAATCACGACTCATGAAGCGAGCAGCATTTTTGTAATCCTCAGCGGTGATGTTGGGTACTTGGTCCCCTTGATTGCAAGAGGTCAGTACGATGAAAACTAAAACAAGGCATGCAGAAAGCCTAAATGTTCTTGGAAGACACATATGGGTGTTGATTTTGTTTGGTTTGAAAATATCCCTTTTTTGGGAATTGGTTACCAACGAGTGATACGAGAGGTTAAAAAACGCTCACAATTAAACATAAAGCATTAGAAATTCTCAACGGTGAATGAATTGTCGGATCGAATTTTCCATTTCTTGGCTTTTCAAGTATTAACATATCGCTGTTGCAAGAACGAGCCAAATTGAACAATAGCACAATAAGCTAACAGTTATACTTCACTAAGAACAGATAGAAGAATACTGCGCCCAACAAAAGCTATACGTAATGCGGGATTCATAGGTATAGGAAAGGCAGTGGTTTCATAGCCAGCCAAAGCTTCTCGATTGTTTATTCAATATCTTATCGGCATCTTCATTACATCAATGAGTACTTGTGAATGAAAAACCTTAGCCTAGTTTTAGTATTGTTCTTCACCTCATTTCAGTCAAGTCCTATCATACAAGACAATGACCGCACTGAGGAATTAGATCGCTATTGGAAAACACTCGCCAAAACGGCTAAAGAAGGTGATTTTGAGGGAATGAAGTCGCTATACCATGAAGATGCTGTCCTGGTCAAACCTGACACTACAATTGCCATTTCAGAGGCCTTTAAATATCGTTGGAAGAAGGAGATTTTAGAGGTGAGAGATGGAAAACGGGCCAATACACTCGAATTTCGTTTCTCCAAACGAGTGGGCAATCATATCACCGCCTACGAAGAAGGGATTTATCATTATACCTCTACAGAAACATCTACGGGTAAAAGTCTGGGAGATAGTTATATCCATTTTGAGACTTTATTGGTCAAAGTGGATAGTAAATGGCTCACCTTGATGGAATATCAAAAAACCGAAGCGAGCAAGGAGGAATGGGAAGCGCTTAAGTAAAAATTTTGAAAAAAAAGGACAATCATGAAGGACTACATCGATGGTTTTATTCTACCAATTAGAAGAGCTCATTTAGAAGAATACAAACAGGTGGCGGAAAAGGTGGCCGAAGTTTGGAAGGAATACGGTGCGCTCTCCTACTTTGAATATGTTGGTGATGATTTGACCCTGGAAGGCATCCGATCCTTTATAGAAGCAACCGATGCCAAGGAAGACGAGGTCATCATTTTTGGATGGGTTGTATTTCCGTCCAAAGAAGTACGCGACCAAGCCAATGCTCAGGTTCCTAAGGACCCAAGAATGGCTGATTTGGTCGGACCATTGGTCGATCCATCTAGGTTAATTTTTAATGCTTCAAGAATGGTCTATGGTGGCTTCAAACCGCTCGTTCAATCCAAATAGAGACTAATAAACCTTATTATTGGACTACTACAATACTTTCACTGAGTTCTTTAGAAGTTGACAGACTCAAGAGTATTTATCATCTTCCATTAGCACAAATGCTGAGCGAAAGTTCTTAGCGCTATTTTTTAAACCGTTAAACCCTACCACAATGAAACTAAAAGCTACACTCTTGGTGCTTAGCATCAGCACATTAATCATCAGCTCTACAGGGATTAAATCAACTGACTCAGTACAGGATAAAAAGGGAATGGTCAAGGTCACCATCCTATATCCTAATGGCGATGGCAATACGTTTGACATGGACTACTATACTAAAAAGCACATGCCCATGGTAGCGGACCTATTAAAGCCCATGAAATTTTATAAAATAGACAAAGGCATAGGCGGAAGAACACCTGATGAGCCTGTTCCCTATTTGGCTATCGGCTACTTGTATTTTGACAAACTTTCGGATTACCAAGAGTCTTTTGGCGCCAATGCTCAAAAGATTTTAGGGGATATTCCAAACTACACCAACATCCAACCTGTACTTCAGATTAGTGAAGTGGTTGAGTAAAGGTCCATTTCAACTTTAATATTAAAAATGGCACCCACATTATGTAGGTGCCATAAAACCAACCATTGACAAACACTAATTCACCACTCGAACAAAGATGTTATTATGACACACGTTTGTAGGGTCCTTCCTTTCTACCATCTTTGAAGACCATTTCTATTTCCACAACCTCCCCATTTTCATTTCTGATAAAGTGGACCTTTGGGATCTCTTGCGGGGCATAAACGCCTTCTGGAACAGTGATCTGATAAAGGTCCTCATCAACCCGAACCAGCTCGAGCGCCATAGGAGCACCAGCACGTTCGTACATTAACTTGTTAGCGTCATTTAAGAATATTTTCCTCTCTCCGGCATATGCGCCAATAAAAGGCGATCTTGATGTGCTTACCTTTTTGACCACTCTGGTTCCAGAATTATCCCCAGCTCCCTTCTCTAACTTGATCAAGCTGTTTTTTCGGTCAATGGTGATCTGAAGTTCGTTGATTACAGCATACCCAAGATTAACAAACTCAATACCTTCAGAAAGTCTGATAACGGGGTCTTTGAATACAGCATTACCAATGGTTACAGTACCGTCAAGTTGTGCATCCCAGCTCTCAAAAGTGGCCACGGGAGTTCTCATAGGAAGCCCTCGTTTAGGAGCTTCTTTATATTTCAGTTTATCCTTTAGTGAATAGGGAATTGTAATGGTAAATGGGTTTCCAGAATCGAGATGTGCTTCGGCTTTATTCCCCATTATATCAATTTGGAGATTTAAATTTCGGGCATCCTGAACAAATGGAATGACGTCTTTGTCTGAGGCACTTAATTCACCCTTTGTCAATATGAGCTGTGTGCCTGGATAGTCCATTGTCACCAAATAGTCCTCCAAAAAAAAGCCACCTAATATCCCATCAACAGGCAACATTTTCCTTAATTCAATGACATTCATTTCAGTGTCCTTGACGATATCAGATCCCGAAAGGGCTAGGTTCTTAACGGCAACCCGTTTTGACATAAGTCTGTTCGTAGAACCAGGAGTTCTCAACGGATCCTCTCCTACTACCTCCAACCCAAGTGCATCACTCAAACCGGCATCCACCACGTTTGTCGAAGACCCTGTATCGAAGATAAATTTGTAAGGACCTTTCCCATTGATCATTACATCCATAACTGGCCGGTGCGAGCTCATATCAATAGGAATAATGGTGCCACGTGCTACTTTCCTCTGACACTGACCTTCCAAAGTGAAGAACAAAAAGACAATTGCTATTAAGAGTTTTTTCATAGTTAACGACTGTTAAGATTTTGTATGAATAGATTTTTGTGATTTTCTTAAGACAAGGATCGATATGCATCCTACCGAAAACCTGAAAAACACATGAAATTTTGGTCCTATTAACATGAAAGAAGAGCAAACACAGGAGATAGGAGATATTGAGTTGATCGGCTGGAAGTTTTCCGCAGCCTATGGAAAGCTCAGTAGTCCTGAAGGAGAAAGTGTAATTCTGGAGCCAAGGCTATCAAAGCTGATGTATATACTAATGCGACATGTGGATCGCATAGTGTCAAGAGCTCATTTGGTGAATAATGTTTGGCAAGACACTGTAGTGAATGACGAATCATTGACCAGAGCAATTGCCGATTTAAGAAAGACGTTGAAGAAAAATTTCAACTCGGGAATTTCAATCAATACCGTCCCGAAAAGAGGTTATATACTTAATTTACAGCCAGTTAATCGAGTTTATGCATTCAAAGTAAGAATCAAACACCCTATTCGAACAGCCATTGTCAGCACGCTACTACTCGGAATTTTTCTGCTTTGGTTCACTGGCTATCTAAAGTTTGTTGCTGTTAATGGTCTGAGCCTTCTCTATCCTTAATACCAGAATAGTAGACATTGATAGACTTATGACCTACATTCATGGCACATCATCTTGCCAATTACAGGATGATATGAAACAAGAGGCTAATCATGAGTGAAGATCTTTTAGAAATTAATAGGCTGACAGACCTTTTCTTCTGTGCATTTGACAATACTGAAAAAGCCCCTGACCTTCACAGTCTCAGAAACATTTTCATCTCGGAGGGAATCATTATTAGCAATAATAATGATGGTCCATTGATTTATAACCTGGATAGCTTTATCGAGCCAAGGATCAAGATGCTTAGTGACGGGACCCTCACCAATTTTCGAGAGGGAGAAGTCTCACACGACACCTCAATATTCAGAAATATTGCCCAACGTTTTAGTGTCTATGAAAAGTCGGGAAAACTGAACGGTGAAGATTTCAAAGCCAAAGGCAGAAAAACCATCCAATTCATCAAAGTCAGTGGTGAATGGAAAATATCAAGTGTTGCATGGAGTGACCATGAATGACAGCCTCAATAGTAAGCCAATTTTACCTGCAAGAAGGGAACTTTAAAATGTCAGAATTGATTGTTTGGACCAGACACTTTTTAATCAACTACTTATGAAGATTTTAGTCATCGGTGGAAATGGAACCATCGGAACACCTGTTGCCAAGCAATTTGCCGAAGAGCACGAAGTAATCATCGCAGGGAGAAATAGCGGTGAAATCAATATTGACATTGCGGACAGCGCTTCTATCCGTACAGCACTCGAGAAAACAGGGAAATTGGACGCTATAGTTTGTATTGCAGGTGAGGCGAAATGGGCAGGTCTTAACGACCTTTCAGAAGAGGACTACTATATCGGTTTACGTAGCAAACTAATGGGGCAAGTGAATGTTGCTCGCATTGGTAGAGAGTTCTTGAATGATGGAGGTTCCATCACACTTTCTACTGGGATTTTGGCAGATGACCCTGTGTTGATGACTACCAGTGCTGCCATGGTCAATGGTGGCATTCACAGCTTTGTCCAGGCCGCTGCGCTAGAAATGGAGAATGGCCATAGAATCAATGTTGTTTCTTTAGGCATGGTAGAAGCTGCCTATGAAAAGTATAAGGGTTACTTCCCGGGTCACAATCCAATCCCTATGGATGTCACGGTAAATGCTTATGTTAGAAGTGTATTTGGTACAGACAATGGCAAAGTCCTGAGGTTCTACTAAGCTAATCTATAACCTCGATAGGGCCGAATCGTTAAGATACTTAGAATCAAAGACTATGGCTGAACTTACTTTAATCTTCGAAGGAACAGATTTTGAATCTAAAATCGTCAAAGGGCGTTTGGAAGACGCTGGCATAAAATCACTGACGAAAAGTGAGACCAATGCTGGGCTCATTTCGGGATTTGGTTCGGTCGATGTTAGCCGAGTCTTTGTTAACCCGTCAGATGTAGATCAGGCTTCAGAACTCATTGAAAAAATGAATTCTGACGAAGAAGCTTAAAACTGCCTTTACTTTTCACTAGCTAACTTCGTCTAGTATTAGTTAACTTGGTTGGATGACAATCTCAACCACACTATCCTCGATCAAAAGAGTAATAGCCTGTCTATGGCTCCTCTCCTTTCTTTCTATAGCCTGTCTAGCACAAAACTACCGGGTGCTCATTACTAATGATGACGGCATATCTTCACCTTTAATCAAAACACTAAGCGAAGAGATTGGTAAACTGCCAAATGTTGAAGTCATCATTTCAGCACCTGCAGAAAACCAGTCAGGCAGTAGTCATTCAACTGATGGTAGACAGTTGACTGTTGAGAAAGTCGAAAAAGAGGGTCAACTCTTTGGTTATGCCGTCAGCGGACGCCCAGCCGATGCCGTACGATTTGGACTAAGAGTTCTGGGCAAAGAAACCCCTTTTGACCTTGTCATCTCTGGGATTAACCGAGGATCAAATGTGGGCAAACTCTCTCATTTATCGGGAACAGTTGGAGCCGCTATGGAAGCACTATATCATGGCGTCCCAGCCATTGCGGTTTCTCAGGAAGTACGAGGTGTTAACACCGAAGCTTCAGCCCAATTTGTATCACAAATCGTATCCAAATACCAAAAAGATGGTGCACCAAAGGGAGTGGTCATCTCTATCAATATTCCTGCAGGTGAATTAAAGGGTGTTTCTATTAATCCAATGGGAGATGCTTACTTAGACATGGGCAATTACGTGCTCAAAAGCGACTCTGGAAACACAAGTATCTACCAGCAAAGGCTGGCTTTAGCTAAGTCGAAGGACACAAATAGTGATACATATGCGTACCAACAAGGCTATATTACCCTTACTCCATTGAAGTTTGATTGGACAGCATATGAACTACTTGATAGCATTGCTGAATGGGATCTAAAAATAAAGAACTGATTTATTGATTTCGATCAAGTAAACTTAGTTCCTTACCTTCTCAATTTTGCGCTTTGAAAAAAGACTAAATGAAGGAAAAGATAAAACGCGCCTATGAAGAATTGGCCGATAGCTACAGCGCTCACATAGATCATAAACCTCACAATGCCTATTACGATCGCCCTAATACACTGAGTTTAGTGGGGAACGTATCAGGAAAAACTGTGCTTGATGCCGCTTGCGGACCTGGGAAATATGCTGAAATCCTGATCAGTCAAGGTGCAGAGGTCACAGGTTTCGACCTTAGCTCTAAAATGATTGAAAACGCGAAGACGCGAAACCCAAATCATGGTACATTTTTCGTCCATGACCTTGAAAAACCTTTTGTTCCTTTATCAGATGAAACTTTTGATATTGTGCTATGTGCCCTGGCGATGCACTATGTTGAAAACTGGGACCAGACGATTCGGGAATTCAATCGCGTACTCAAACCCAAGGGACAATTGGTCATATCCATTGAACACCCATTTTTCGAGCACTTATATTTTAAATCAGAGCGATACTTTGAAGTGGAGCCGGTCAAGTGCACTTGGAATGGTTTCGGTCGGCCTGTTGAAATCAACAGTTATAGAAGGCCTCTCCAAGAATGCTTAAACCCCTTACTTCAAAATGGTTTTACCTTGGACAAATTACTGGAACCCAAGCCTGTCGAAGCTTTTGAGGCTTTGGACCCCAAGCACTTCAAAGAGTTAAACGCTTTTCCTGCTTTTATGTGCATACGGGCAATAAAAAGAGGTTGAGTCCTAAGTTTTAACCTCTCAAAGACTAAATGAATTTTGGTTATCCGCCAACAAGTCACCAAATTCAAAACAACAGGTCACTTGAACATATGAATAGAAAAGACTTTGTAAAGTTGTGCGGTATACTGGGTATTGGCGTTCCCTTTCAATTTTCATTGAATGCTTGCAGTAATGATGATGTGCCCAACCCTCAATTCAATGGAAGAGTAGTCATCATTGGTGCCGGAGCTGGTGGTATGTCTGCAGGCTACCTACTCAGTCAACTCAATATTGACTTTGAAATTCTTGAAGCCTCTTCTATCAATGGTGGTCGAATGAGAATAGACACAGATTTTGCAGACTTTCCTATACCGCTTGGGGCCGAATGGCTAGAGACCAATGCAGGCGTTTTAGGAGAAATTGTCAATGACTCTTCTGTACAAGTCGACATTGAAACGGTTTCAGATACCCCGGATCTGAAGTTTGTCAATTCTTCCTGGTATTCTTTCTTTCAAGAGTATATTCTCCCCTCTGTCTCTTCTAAAATCACTTATAACACTGTAGTTGAGTCCATAGATTATTCAAACGATCAGGTTGTTGTTCGTACAGCAAATCAGGAATATACGGCAGACAGAGTGATTGTTGCCGTCCCGCTCAGAATACTTCAATTGGGTAATATCCATTTCACTCCACAGCTACCAACGGACAAACTGAATGCGATCAATAGTCCTATTGTTTGGGAAGGTTTCAAAGCCTTCTTTGAGTTTTCCACAGACTTCTATGGTGAAGGCCACACCTTTAACATTTCACCCGAAACGGATGGTCAAAAGATATACTACAATGCATCGCTTGGGCAAAACACTACCAAAAATATCTTAGGGCTTTTTACAGTAGGCAGGCCTGCCCAGGATTTGATCACCAAATCTGGAGATGAACTAAGAGACTTTATCCTCAACGAGCTAGATGGATTGTTTAATAATCAGGCAACACCCAATTACGTCAAACATATCACTCAAAACTGGAATGATGAACCTTATATACAAGGAGGATATCTGACAGACCATGCCAACTGGCGAACTGTAAGAACCCTTGGGGAACCCGTGGCCGACAAAGTCTACTTTGCTGGAGGCGCTTATACCGATGGGGAAGATTGGGTATCTGTTCACCTGGCAGCAAAGTCAGCACGTGAAGCTGTCACCAGGCTCACCAACTAAAGCCGGCCACAAAAGATATTGGTGCAATTTTTAAAGTCTTCCTTTACACGCACCTGATAAAATGCTTCAAACTAACAGCCTGAAGACAATATTTCATGTCCAAAACCCTAATTTCGCGATCTACCAGCGTGTACACCAATTCTGAATATGAGTGAAACAACAATACGTATTGGAGGAGTCCCAGAACACTTTAACCTGCCTATTCATTTAGCAACTGAGGATGGTTCTTTTGCCAAGAGTGGTATTGACCTGCAATGGACTGATTTTCCTGGCGGCACAGGTCAAATGACCAAGGCACTTAGAGAAGATGAGGTTGACTTATGCATTCTTCTTACGGAAGGAATGATTACAGATATTATCAAGGGCAATCCCAGTAAGATCATCAGCGAATACGTGATTACTCCATTGACCTGGGGTATTCACACGGGCATAGAAAATGCTTTGCAAGCTCACGACAACATATTTGATAAGCAGCATGCCATTAGTCGTTTTGGATCAGGTTCTCACCTTATTTCGATCGTTAATGCCAATAGTAAGGGGCAAATTATCCACCCTGATCAGTTCACTGTCATTAATAACCTTGATGGAGCGCTCGCCTCGCTGAATTCACTCCAAACAGATGTATTCTATTGGGAAAAGTACACTACCAAACCCTACGTGGATTCAGGCCGGATCAGACGAATTGATGAATACCTGACTCCCTGGCCTTGCTTTGTAATTGCTGCCACCGACAAAATCCTGGAAAGACACCCTGCAGTGATAGATGAGTTATTGGATATTATTCAGGCCAGCTGCCACCATTTCATGCAAGACGAAAGTGTCATACCTATCGCCAGTCAACGATATCACCAGGAACTAAAGGACATTGAAAGGTGGTATCATAGCACAGAATGGGCACCAGACAGTTGGGTAAGTGACAAGATGATCAAGAGTGTCATATTCCACCTCGAAGCGGCCAATATTATAGAGAAAGATCAAGCTATTCCTGAACTAATTTGGAAGAGATAACATTAGAGGGTTGAAGATTAAATAAGAAAGCATTTTGAGTACTGAAACCATCACCATTGATATAGTGTCAGACGTAGCATGCCCATGGTGCTATGTAGGTAAAAAACGATTAGAATCGGCCCTTGATAAGTGGGAAAGGACACCTGTTAAGGTTGAATGGCACCCTTATCAGTTAGACCCAAACATGTCAAAAGAAGGTTTGAATAGAGATACCTATCTCACAAACAAGTTTGGCGACTTGGAGCGGGTAAAAGGCATGACGGATCGATTAACTGATGTTGGCAAGGAAGTAGGTATTAAATTCGACTTCGGTCCAAACTGGTTGGCCGTAAATACATTGCACTTGCATCAGTTGCTTCATGTGGCGGGTGAAGAAGGTTTTAGAGATCAATTGAAGGACCGTTTTCTCAAAGCCTACTTTGAGGATACAAGACACTTGAATGATACTCGGGTACTAAACGAAATCATGTCTGAATTCGGATGGTCCTCAGAGAAAGTCGCGCAAATCATTGCTGATGACGAAATAGCCTATGCTGTAAAAAGTGAAATCGCCCATTATCAACAAATGGGGGTCAATAGTGTCCCCTATTTTATTATCAATAATAAATATGGCGTAAGTGGGGCTCAACCCACTGAAGTGTTCACAGAGGTTCTAGAATCCATTCACAAGGAAGTTGTGACTTCCGAAAGCAATAGCTGCAATTGTGAAGATGGAAATTGCTGACGCTTACTGACCTTTTGAATCACATTTCCATGTGAAAAGTGGTGCGCTTACGGTAAGCGTACTTCATTGCGTTTAATCTATTTCTTAGAGGAAGATTGTTGCTCTAGTTTGGCAGTATTGAAACTGTTAAATAAAACATCTATGAGCATTTTAAAGACATCACTCGCAGTATTTCTGCTTTTCATTAGCACCCATGGACTACAAGGGCAGTCAGCTGTTAAGACCTTTTCTTATAAAAAAGGACAAGTCCTGGATATTATTCTCCTAAACACCAAGGAAGGCATAAAGGAAGAATTAGATCATTACTTCAAAACAGCATTGCCAGTAGCGACAAAGTATGGTTACAAAGGTCAGGGTGGCCTGCCATTAAAATCAAGTCCTACCCAGGGTAATTATCATCCGGAGTCAATCATCTTTGGCGTTTGGAATAGCTTAAAGGAAAGAGAAGATTTTCTGACAAATATTGAAGACGTGATGCCTGAGTTCCATCAGGCAAGGCGTAATATTTGGTCTAGCTTTAACATGACCTTCTGGGAAATGAGTGATGACCTATCTTTTACGGTCAACACAGACAAGTTCAATGTCGCAACCGCCTATTGGCAAAATGACAAGGAAGATTTCCAGCAATTCAAAGTAAACTGGAACACTCTTTCCAAGAAGAGTGGAGGAAAAGAAATACTAGCCTTAGCCAATGGCGATTCCCCTTTCGGTTACTACTATAAACCGGATTATATGGTAATTACTGAATGGAACAATCGATCGGACTTCGAGAAATTTCTGCGAGAAAATCTCAAGATGAAACATGATGGAGTCAAACACGTGAACCAGTTCATTATTCAATAATCAAGTTGGGCTACTTGATTATTTCAGGTAGCCCATATGAACGCTAAAAATGGAGACCTTTATTAATCAACTAGTCTACTTTGGCTTTTTCCAAAGTTTATTTTTGCTACTGGTTTTTCTCTTCTCAAAGAAACTTAGAAAGAGCATCAATGGCTTTATTGCCTTTCTCATTTTTTCACTCACTGTTGGACTAACAGGTCGCATAATCAACATGTCTGAAGTCTTTGGGACGGACTTTAGATTCATTGCCTTCTCAGAATTTGCCACCTTATTTTTCGGAGCCACCATTTACCTTTTTACAAGATCTTCTTTATTCAATAAAGAATTCAAAGTCAAAGACTTAAGACATTTCATTCCAGGAATAGTTTATATAATCTTCGTGGTTTTTGTATTCATCCTTCCTTCGAATGAAGAGATAGCCACAAGGGCAAAAAGTGGTGAGTTATACAGGACCATCAACCTATTCATGGGTACCGCATTGGCCTTTAACCTAAGCTATTGGGTCATGAGTTTAAATACCTTTCTCCAATTTCAGAAGCAGCTCAAAAGTGAACTCAGTTACTCTGTCAAATCGCGTTTTTTCGCCAGCTTCCTATTGGCTATCGGACTTTGTCTCCTCTGCTGGACCACGCTCTATTTCATAAGCATTTTCGGAAACCAAATGGCAGAACGCAATGCACGTCAATTCATATGGCTGGGTATCACCTTCATAGTGCTATTCATAACATACTATGGCATCAGGTCACCTGAATTATACCAAATAGGTTTATTGATCGAACAAAAAAAATACGCCCAATCAAAGCTTTCAAATACAGATTTAGATATCCTCAAATCGCGACTAGAGGCAATTATGGAAGAGAAAAAACCTTTCTTGAACAACAAGCTATTGAAATCAGAACTTGCCGAAATGCTCGGGGTAAGCAATCCTGAAATGGCTCGCCTGCTTAATGAGAAAGTAGGAATGAATTTCTTTGAATATGTGAACTATCATAGGATTAAAGAGTTCGTTTCACTGGTTAAAACAGAGAAAGCTAAAAGCCTTACCTTTTTTGCCGTGGCTCAGGAAGCAGGGTTCAATTCAAAGACCACCTTCAATAAATCCTTCAAGCAATTGATGGGAAGTTCTCCAAAAGAATATTTAAGCAAAGAATTAACCGATTAAACATAGAGAGCCAAAGTCTAAGCGATTCCTTATTTTTAAGGATAACCTTAAACTATGAAAGTCTCTTCTGTTCTTTGCCTTTTCTTTATAGTCCTTAGCTTTTCTTGTCAAACCAAAGATCATCAAGCTCCGACAACCACCAAATATGAAGATCTGGTCACTCTCTTCAAGGATTGGAGAGCCTTTGAGAACCCTCCGCTGTTGGATGGTGCACCGGATTATACCGCATCGACATTTGATGTGAGATGGGATGACTTTCTGAATTTAAGAAGCAGGTTCAACAGTATAGACACCACCAATTGGCCCATTCCTCAAAAGGTAGATTGGATGGTTGTATGGGCTGAAATGAATGGATATGAATTCAATTATAAGACACTCAAACCATGGGTTCGCGACCCTGCATATTACAAATCAATTTGGATGTCACGCAGTGACGTACCAGCTCACGAAGGTCCCACCCATCATGCCACAACAGAGGTCTGGACTTATGACTTTCCATTGAATCAAGATCAACGTACAGACTTCCTGAATGATTTAATGATAATCCCTTCACTCAACAGTCAAGCACAACAAAATCTCACAGGTAATGCTAGGGACCTATGGATTACAGGAATCCGGGATATCAAAACACAAAGTACGAACCTCAGGGGGCTAAAAGCATTGCCTGGTATTGCTGAAGATTCCGAAATCATCACTGCCATTGATGCAGCAATTACTTCAACGGATGATCTGGTCAATTGGCTTGAAGCAGAGTCTTCATCCAAAACCGGGCCTTCCGGCATTGGAAAAGAGGCCTACTCATGGTATTTGCAAAATGTACATCTGGTACCAATGACCTGGGAAGACGAAGTAATGCTCTTAAAAACCGAGCTGGCAGGTGCCTGGTCAGCACTAAAACTAGAGGAACACAAGAACAGAAATTTACCAGAACTAGAAGCGGCCGATTCTCCGGAGGCCTATGATAGGTTAGCCGATCAAGCAGCCAATAATCTGATGGATTTTCTTGAAAACCAAGAGATCCTTACCGTTAAAGAGTACTTCGAACCAGCCCTAAGAGAGCATTTAGGCTCATTTGTCCCAGAAGAAACACGAAACTTCTTTTGGATCGCAACACATTACGATCCTCGCCCTTTATACTCACACTTTTATCACTGGTTTGAGCTGGCCATCATGGATAATGAGCCCCATGAAAGTGAGATCCGAAAAGGCCCATCGCTCTATAACATATTCGATTCAAGAAATGAGGGAATGGCTACCGCTGTGGAAGAACTTTTCATGGATGCTGGGCTATATAAGGACTCTCCTAGATCAAGAGAAATTGTTTATATCATGATCGCCCAAAGAGCAGCTCGTGGTTTGGGTTCACTGTACGCACATGCCAACGAAATGACCATGGAGGAGGCCGGTGGTATTCACTCAGAATATACGCCACGTGGATGGATGAAGACTGAAAAAGAGCTCCTTATTTTTGAACAACACCTTTATTTAAGACAGCCCGGCTATGGGACCAGTTATATCACTGGTAAACATTTAGTCAAGAATGCCTTGGCGGAATTTGCACGAATGAAGGAAGCTAACAACGAACCTTTCGTGGTCAAGGAATTTTTCGATCGAATTAATGCTATCGGAAGTGTTCCAACAGCCATGGGTCATTGGCAACTTACAGGCATAAACCCTTTTGAGCAAAAGTAGGGCTACTGAATCTCTTTAATAATGGATTTATACGCTGCCTCATCACCATTAAAAGCAGCATTGATGATACGATCAATCAGTTTGCTTAATGCACTACCCTGTTTTGCATTTAAAGTGCTGAGCATGTCTTCAATCTCTGTACTCTGATAAACCTTTAATTTCAATAACTTTGGAATTAACCCCTGAATTAGTTCTCTTTCAGATGAGCTTAATTCTTGCTCTTCCCGATTCACTGTCGGTTCATCATTAAGTAACTGGGCATTGACCTTGGGCAAGGTAAACCAGAATTTGGCGCCCTTACCAGGTTCTGAGATTACCCCTACCTGACCCTTATGGGCCCTTATGGCGAGTTGACAGAAGGTCAAACCAAGACCAGTCGATCTTGAACCACTGCTTTCTTTATCTGCCAATTGAACAAATCGATCAAAGATGACTTGCTGTTTATCCTGAGGGATTCCAGGTCCTTGATCTTCTACAGAGAAGTATAGCTGCCCCTCATTATTCACCAATATTTCAGCTGTTACTTTCGAATTAGCAGGTGAGTATTTGATCGCATTGGTTAAAAAATTGATCACTACACGTTCCATGAGACCAGCATCCATCTCAGTCTTAAGTTCTTCATAAGCGATTAACTTGAAATCAAGATTCTTTTCATCAATGCCATCCTGGACATCTTCTAACGCCTGATTTACCACCTCATTAAAACTTCCCTGAACAAGGCTCAATTGAACATTTGCCTCCTCAAACTTTTGAACATCAAGCATATTCAACACTAAATTGAGCATACGCTTGGCAAGGTTCGCAACCTTCTTTTCTCCTGATCGGATGATGACACTCAGTGGGTTTTTCAAATCATGGGCGATCATTGACGTCATGTCTTCTTTGAATTGCCCCAATTCAATCAACTTTTGATTGTTTGCTTTTAGCTCTTCTGCTTGAATTGCTATTTCATCTTTCTGCATGATGATCTCCTGTGTGCGCTCCTCTACGATTCTCTCCAATCGC
Source organism: Roseivirga sp. (assembly GCA_965230105.1). GTDB lineage: Bacteria > Bacteroidota > Bacteroidia > Cytophagales > Cyclobacteriaceae > Roseivirga. The sequence goes on from CBDDKG010000024.1 coordinate 58,421, forward strand.
TCCTTCTCCTTTAAGAGCCTGTGCGTATATGCCCTAACGATAATCCAAATAGCCATAGTAATTAAAAGCCCATAGCCACCGAAAGCGAGGGTACTTCTATACCATGGTGCATAAATTCTGAATTCAAACTGAGCTGCTTCGCCCTCCTGACCATATATATTCTTGGACCTGACTTTGAACGTATATCTGCCTTCTGGCAAATTGGTATACTCCTTATAGGTATCTGTTGCCCAATCACTCCAGTTTTCCTCATAACCTTCTAGCTGGTACCTAAATAAATTCTTTTCTGATTCTTCAAAAGAAAGGGCACTGAAGCCAAACGATAATGAGTTGTCTTTATAGTCCAGTCCCGAGCTATTATCAAGAAAGGCCTCTGAAAATGTTACGCCTCCGAATAAGACCTGATCACCTGATTTCACTTGGCTAATGACTGTGTTGAAAGGTTTTATTTCTTGAGATACACAATCCGGGTGGTATTGAATTAAACCCTCCGGACCAACGAATAACACTGTGTTATCTGGCAGTGGATAGATCTTTTGTGTTTGAAAATCATCGATTTTGGCAAACGAAGTAGTATCCAACGAATACCCATCATTGTTCTTGGTATACCGAACTTTATGTCCACCCGTAACGGTATATACATTGCCATTGGGTGTCTGTTCTAAGATTCGATACTTATCACCTCCCACTATATCTTTGAAAGGCTCAAAAAGCATGAAGGTGTCCTTCTCAGCATGATATTCGAAATAGTGGTCAGCTCCAACGAAGAGTATTCCATTCTTAGCTTCGGGAAAAACTACCACTTGATTCGCGTCCATTCTTGGCAGACCGTTTTCTGGGCCAAAAGTCCTCATCTCTACGATTGAATCTAGTGCAGCATTTAGCTTGACCCTTCTTAATGTATCTATACCATCACCCATCCATATGTAACCCGTATTATCTTCAGCAAGGACAGGTACATTCCCCCAATACCCTCCAATCTGAGCTTCTGGGAGTAATTGTCCATTTTTCAGCCCTAGTAAGAATAGGTGATTATTAAAACCATGAAGAATGTATTTCCCCGGTCTCGTATTCAGTGGCGCCAACCCCCAAGGTTCTGCTGATATAAGCCTTGCGTTTTGTCTATCCATACTCACTTTGACCAAGCCATTACCTATTGACGCATAGAGTTCACCATCTATGATATCCAGATCCCAGGTTTCTGATTGGGTAAATTCGATCTGTTTAAAAGCGTTGCCTTCGGAATATTTTACTCCCCATGTAGTACCGACAAACAGGGTGTCATTTTTTAATATGGCGCTAAGAAGACCCGCATCAATTCCTGTTTTCTCATCAGCCTTAGTAAAAGGTGTATTGAGCATTAAATAGGTCAAACCCTTGTTTGTGGCAGCCCAGTAATTCCCCGAATTATCGACAAAGCCCTTTCTTATCGCATTATCTGAAAGGCCATCACTCTTTCGCAGATGGTGAATTACATTGAACTCTTCATCGGTTATGATCAATCCATCATTCGCTGAATTCATGGCGTACCCAAAGCCCGGAATAGGCTCTATGTCCATGACAAAAACGCCCCTCAGCAACTTCTTAAGATTGTCAAAGACGGGCCCTTTAGCCTTTACCGCACCTTCATTGCCAAAGATTAACGCATCTCCAGTGTATTCGATCAACAGCAGTTGATCATTGCCCCAGGGTATCAACCCGCTTGTAGTAGAACTAGGCATTGCTGCCTTTTCTCCACCCTTAAGGAGTTTAAAGGTTCCACCTTCATAGGTATAGAGACCTGAGACTGGCAAGAGGTAATAAACTTGGTTATTGACCATATAACCTCTATTAAAGTTGCCTCGCTCCGCGTCTGAGGTAATCACTTCAATCTCTCCCTCATAGTATTTGATAACAAAGTATGGCGTCATAAAAAACGCTCCCTCATCTGTGACATGGGTACGATAGAAATCAGGGTTAGAATTCCTGTAGTCTTCTGGAATTTGTTCAATCAGTGAGGTGAATTTGTGAGCACCGAGGCTGTCAGTTTCCAAATACCCCAGATCACCAATCCCACCTACGTAGATTCTTCCACTGCTATCTTTCGCCAATGACCTCACGGTGTTGAAATTGCTGAGGAGCGTGGTATTCCAATACTTACCATCGTAGGTTAAGATTCCTGTCTTGTTGGCAAAATACATCAGCCCGTCATCGCCTTGAAGTACGTCCCAGTTTTGCCCCAATCCATCATAATCCTTTGGATTATAGACCTGTAAATACGGTAGTCCATACTGGTATGATTGCTGAGCGGCAACTTCAGAAGCAGCAAAGACAATCAGCAAACTGAAAAAGACTATCCGTGTTAAGGCTTGACTTATCATGGTAAATGGTTAATCAATTTGTTCGATTACTTCCCTCAAATTCTCTTTTTCGGGAATATGCAATTTCCTTTTCAACCTGTACAATGCTGTTCTACTACTACCAGAAGTGATATTCAACAAGCGCGCGATCTCTTTGTTGTCCATTCTCAGCTTGATGTAGGCACAAATCTTCAAGTCTTTATGACTAAGTTCATTTGATAACTCTGTAAGTCGATCGAAGAAATGAGGGTTTACCTCTTCAAAGTGCATTTTGAAAGTATCCCAACTGCTGTCTAAGTCCAGATCATTTGAGATTTGGCGTTTCAGCTGCTTTATCTGAAGACGTAATTCATCAGTACTGATTTCATTCAGGGAGGTCTCCAGCCGGGTAACTTTACTATGTAGCTGACCTAACAAACTATTCTTCTCTACAATAAGCATCGAAGTAGTACTAAGCTTTCTGTTTTTTAGATCTATCTCTCTTTGCAATAATTCATTAATGGCTAATTGCTGGGCCTTAAGTCTCAAAGCCGTATTGATCCGTGCGCTCAGTTCAATGAAATCTACAGGTTTACGCACATAATCCACGGCTCCGGCTTCTAAGGCGGTTTGTAGGTCTTCTGAGTTTGTCATTTTACCTGTAGCCATAATCACAGGAATATCCCGTGTGGAAGGTTCATCTTTCAGATTACGAATGGCCTCCAATCCATCCATAATTGGCATATCCCAATCCATCAAAATCAGGTCAGGTAATTCTTGTTTGGCGACACGCACACCATTCAAGCCATTATTGGCATTGATAACATTGAAATTGATATGATGAGACTTCAGCTCATCTGCAATCATGCGAATAATGTCACGATTATCATCAATGATCAAAATCGTTTTTTGTTCCATCGTGTTTTGGCTGTACTATGAAGCTAGCAATACTTTTGATAGCAATCCATTTTAACTATTAATCGATTAAGACTCTGAAACCGTCAAAACGTAGACATACTGGCTCTGTTAGAAGGGTTTATTGCAAATTCAATAAATCTTCATGTTGACACTTTGTTGACAGCTTACTTTGTTTTTGAGCTATAGCACAAATAATTCTGTTCTGATAACACTTGGCAATCCAAAGCATTATGAGTTTTTAGACTGTCACTTTTTTGGGGCTGGCTTTCCTCCGGTTCCTTTAAGGTTTACAAGCTTGTTCAGAATATCAAACCAGAACGGACTTCCCATAGACACCGCAAAGCCAGTAATAACTAAGCCCACAATCTTCATGAGAAAAAGAAGGAAGTAATTCCAAAACCCACCTTGTTCTTTTACTTGATTGAAGGCTAATACAAAAGACTCCCAACCCAATGGTAATGCCAAAGCCTCTAGTTCCTCATTCACCTGTTTCAAGTTAGATACACTGCCCTTGATCTCATTAATCAAAGTCATGCCGTCCTGTCCAATCACGACAGAATCACTGTTTTGGGACTGAGCGGAGCTCTCCATTACTTGCTGGTAAAAGGCAACGGTCAATGAATCCTGAGTGCTTCGCGAGGCTTGTTCAACAAGGGCATCACGTACATCTTTGTTATTGTAGAGGTATTTTGAAAGCGTGATGGTGTCAGCGTTAAACAGGAATACCACGGTAAAGGAAAATATCAACAGCCATGTTTGCTGCATATTTCGGTAAGTCCCACCGACTCGAATCATGCAGTTATCGAACCAATCTCCAACCCCCTTCTTGACTTCCAATAGCTCATCAACGACTTCATCTTTTTTGGCTTTGATAAAATTCTGAGCTTTCGTTTCAGCCTCCGTAATTTGCTGAAGAATGTTCCTTTTCAAATCATTGGGAAGTAGTTGCGATTTTTCAAATGCGCTCTTAATCTCATTTACGGTGTAGGTGACCCCATTTCCGTCTTCTTGATTTACTATATCAAAAAGAGCATCGACAAAGTTTTGATCAGGTATATAAGCCGGCTTCCGTCCTTTTTTCACTAAGGTTTTGATCAAATCATGATCCAGAAGTTTCTCTGCCAGTCCTTCTTTTTCAAAGGTATCTTTTAACCAAGCTTCTAAGTTATGGGCCCGAAGACTCAGTGATTTTGAACGAATTTCTAAAAGGATAGAAACTACTATGCTTAGTAAAAAATAGACGAATATTATACCGATTACCAGGTCGAGAAATCCTAATCCAGTCATTGTGTGTCAGATTGATGTGATACTAAGATAGGTCTTTTAGAAAATTGAGTAAAGCGCCTGGAGCAAAAGTCAATTCTTTAATTTAATCCGATATGTATAGTGCTTTGGGTCTTTCAAAGACTCTGGCTTGCTCTCACTCTTCTGTGAAGTGATCTGATAATTGATTTTTTGAGTTTTAGGTTGCACTGGGGGTAGCTTGAAATCAATTTTTAGTTTCTTATGAGCCGTAACATTTCTGCCTTTGTTGAAAGCCCGCTCAAACTTCAAGAGCTTGATCAAGCGAATCACTTCCTCATCGCAACCATGACCTAAACTTGTAAGAATTCGAATATTGTAGATTCTGCCCGAACCATCCACATCATAAGCCGCTTCTACAGCTCCTTCAATCTTTTGATCTAATGCCGTTTGGGGGTACTTGAGGTTATTAGAGATAAAAGACTTTAATGCACTTTCGCCTCCTCTATAACGAGGCATTTTCAAGGGCTTATCTTTTCTAGGTTTAGACATTAGTCTAGTTTGAACCTCCTGATTTCTATGGGGCTAACTTTAGTCAGGTCAAGGTTCTTTTCCTGATCATAAGCTTGCCATGGGCTATTCGCCAGATAATAGAAATAGCCATCCTTAACTTGACCTAGGGTTGGTTCTCCCAGACTTGCTCCTCCTCTATTGATGACCCTTTCCGACTCAATATTCAGACCGGATGAATTCAAAAAGTACTGGACTATGCGGTAGGGTTTTGTTCCATTATGAACCGCAATCAAGCTGTTATTATAGTAGTACAAACCGTCAATCCCCTTTAACAAGCTAGTTTCAGGAGCAAAAACATCATCAATGTCGGTGTCATTGATATCGATCCTAAAAAGCCCCTTAATGTAGTCTGACACATATAAGTAATTTTCGTCATCAGTGAGTGTCAGGCCCTGTAGGTTAAAATACCCATCTGACAAGTCAAACTGCTTGCGGTTGAAAGCGCCTAAGTAGTCGGTAGTATCCGTGTTATCCCTACTAAGGAAAGGCGTCATGCTGTTTGACAGCCAAAGCCTGTTTTCCTGATCCACTTCCAGATCACCAATAATTGACTCTTCATCATAAGAGATGCCTTGTATAATCTGACCAGTGCTCAGATCTATCTGTAATACAACCGATTTTCCATTGTCAGCCTGCTCAAAGCCTTTCATCTCAGGCATAGCAGCTGTACTCACCCAAAGATTACCTCTGACAAAATCGGCCTTCATACCCAGCACAGCATATGGTGTTTCAACCCAATCGGTAATGGTGCCATCAAGACCTACTTTAACGATTTTTTTTTCACGAACGCTCCCAAGCAACATTTCGCCATTTTGGAGAATCACAAAGCTTTCTGGGTGCAAGTGACCAGCATCAATCGTTCTATACACCTCATCATTCACCTCTTCCTGAGTTAACCTGGCCTGAAGTGCAATGAGTCTTTTATAGTTCTTATGGGTTCTAACATTGTCAAAGTCAGGATTGTCGGCAAAGTTGAAAGTAGCATCCATCAGCAGCATTTGGTTCAACTTTTGAATGCTACGAATCTTCCTTCCTGTTAAGGCCCATGCAGCCGCCAGCTTAGGAACAATGGCCGGATGATTGGGTCTCATTTCATCCGCTTTGCGGATGTTTTCTAAAAAGGCCTCGTAATTCTTTGCGGTATAAGCTTCGGTTGCAGCAGTATAATAATCTTGAAGACTCTTTTCTTCCTGAGCGGATAGGCCAAAAGACAAGACTAACACGAAGCCCAGATACAATAACTTCATATCATTAAAATTAGGCTAAAAAAAATAATTCCAGCTTGGGCTGGAATTATGGGTAGTCCAGATGAAGGAGTTTCCAAAACATCTTTCTGACTCATAAACAGTTCATACGGGCTTTACCCTTAGGGAGTTGGCACAATGAATTCTACCTCTGCCTTTACCACTTATATAATCTTGGATTAGGCCTTTTGCCATAAAGGCTTTTTGAACTAATTTGAGACACTTCTAACCTTAAAATTATCATGATTAGAGTCCTCAAGAATATTCGATTTTTATCGCTCTTTGCACTGGTTGCACTCCTAAGTGCTCAAGATGCAGAAGCACAACGCATACCTGACCAGGTAGTAGAAAGTATCAAATTCAGAGAAATTGGCCCAACACGCCAAGGTGGACGTTATGTCGATTTTGCCGTGGTAGACAGAGCTCCGAAAGTGATTTATGCAGCAACGGCCTCAGGTGGTTTATGGAAAACTATCAACAATGGTCAATCCTGGAGTTCCATTTTTGACAATGAAAATATCATTTCCATCGGTGCGGTGGCTGTCGATCAACAAGATACCAGTATTGTATGGGTAGGAACTGGTGAAGCTAATAACTCCAGAAGTTCATACTGGGGTAATGGTATTTACAAATCTACCAATGGCGGACAAAGCTGGACCAATATGGGGCTTCCAGAGTCTCATCATATCGGCAGAATTTTAGTTGATCCGAATAATTCTGATGTAGTGTATGTGGCTGCCTTAGGTCATTTATACTCAGAAAATCCTGAAAGAGGACTTTATAAAACTACCGATGGAGGCAAGACTTGGTCTAAGTCTCTTGAAGTAAAAAGGAAAGATGGCAAGTACATCGGTGTAGTAGATATGGCCATGAGCCCAGACGATCCTAATACATTGATTGCCGCTGCTTATGACAAAATCAGAAGACCTTGGACCTTTAACGAAGGTGGCGAAGGCAGTGGCATCTATAAATCTACTGATGCTGGTAAAACCTGGAGCAAACTTTCCAACGGTTTGCCAAGCGGTTTCCTTGGAAGGATTGGCGTAGCCTATGCTCCTGGTAATTCGAATGTTGTTTATGCCAATATTGAAAATGTCAATGTAAAAGGGATGTCAGATAAAGAGCGTAGAAATATGCTCGAAGTAGGTATTCCGTTAAAAAGAGGTCAACGTGTTGATGGCGTACAGATGTATCGCTCAGACGATGGTGGTTCAACCTGGAGAATGATTAGCCCTGAGGGCGTTGATATTGGAGGAGCCCCTTCTTATTACTATCAGCAAGTACGGGTTGATCCGAACGATGAAGATCATGTTTATGTCATCGGTATTCGTGTTTGGGAATCAAGGAATGGTGGCGACACCTGGGACACTGCCTTCCGTTTTGGAGGGGACAATCATGCCATGTGGATCGATCCGGATGATTCTGACCACTTTATCTTAGGTTATGACCATGGAATGGGAATTACCTATGATGCTGGAAAAACCTGGTATCACCCAGATGAAATTCCATTGGCACAATTCTATGCTGTAGGTGTAGATATGGAATACCCTTACAATGTCTATGGCGGTCTTCAAGACAACGGTTCTGTTAAAGGACCAAGTACTATGAAAGATGGTAGTGCGATCAATTATGAGCAGTGGGCTCGTGTAGGTGGCGGAGACGGAATGTATAATGTGGTAGACCCAAGCAACAACCGCTATCTATATAATGAGTCACAGTTCGGTCCATTGAGCCGATTGGATATGGAAACGGGTGAATCAAAGAGAATCCGCTATGCTGGACGTGGTATGCGTTGGAACTGGAATGCTCCGATTATGGTATCTCAGCATAATACAGATGTGATCTACCATGCAGGTAATAAATTGCTAAAATCGTCATTCCGCGGTGAAAACTGGGAAGAGATCAGTCCCGACTTAAGTAAAAATGATGCTATTAAAGCAGCAGGAACGGGCAACATACAATACGGTACGATCACCACAATTGATGAGTCTCCATTAGATCCCGATGAACTTTGGGTAGGTACAGATGATGGTAATGTTCAAATGACTTTGGATGGTGGTAAAAACTGGACTTTGGTCAATGATAACATACCAAACAACCCAGAGTACTGGGTGACACGCGTAGAAGTGTCTAATCATTTTCCTGGCACAGCCTATGTGACTTTCAATGGTATGAGAAGAGATGATTTTACTGCTTATGTCTATAAGACAACTGACCATGGTAAGACATGGACATCTATTGCCAATGGCATTCCTGCCGAAGCTGTCAATGTTATTAGAGAAGATCATAAAAACCCTAACCTCCTATTTGTAGGTACAGAATTAGGAACCCATGCGAGTGTTGACGGTGGTAAGAACTGGACAAAGTTTATGACCAATATGCCGACTAACCCTGCTTATGATATGCTAATTCATCCAAGAGAGAACGAATTGGTGGTCGCGACACATGGTCGTGGTATTTTCATTGCTGACATTTCACCACTTCAAGGTATGACCTCTCAAGTAATGAATAGCGGTATGGAATTATTCGACATTACCCCTAGCGTTCAATATATCAGAGGATTGAGGAATGTATCTGCCTATACCAACTTCAATGGAGAAAGTAGAAGACCCGGTTCTCATATATATTTCTACAGTGCCAATGGAGGTAATGCCACTGTTAGGATAATGCAAGGTCAGCGTGAAGTTTACAAAATGGAAATTGACGCTGAAGCAGGTCTAAACCATGCGGTTTGGTCCTTCACTAGAATTATCAGTGAGCGCTCTCAACAAGATCTTGATAATATGGCCGCTCGATTCAAACGATTTGGTATGTCCGATGCGCAGATTGCCTCGCGTATGGAAACGGCAAAATATATCACAGGCCCTGTTGGTCCAGGTACCTACCAGGTGGTATTAGAGTCAGGTGGCAAAACCATCACCAAGGATGCGATTGTTCTGAAAGACCATTGGACAAATAAGTAATAACATCAACTTTAAGGAGCCCATTCTGAAATTCAGGATGGGCTTTTTATTTTGTAGTCAAAACCCATGAACCTCGTATGATTGGATTAACAACCGAAAGACTATTATTCAGACAGTGGCAAACTACTGACTATGAACTGTTCTCTGAGTTTTACACTAAGAAGGAGAATGCTCAGTTTGTTGGTGGCATTAAAGGGCCCGAAGAATCCTGGCGACTGATGGCCACTTATGTGGGACATTACCTGCTCAAGGGTTACTCCTATCTTGCTGTTGAAGAGAAAAGTACTCAACGACTAATCGGTACCATAGGTCTTTGGAATTCAGAACCTTGGCCAGAAAAAGAACTAGGTTATTGGTTATTACCCGAAGCGCAAGGCAAAGGCTTTGGTATAGAAGCTGGAATCGCTGTTCGAGACTATGCCCTTAAAACGCTGAACTTTGACTCACTTGTAAGCTATATTGACCCTGCAAATGAAGCATCAGTGCAATTGGCTACACGCCTGGGTGCTCAATTTGATGAAACGATCGATCTCCTTGATTTTGGCCCACATGACGTCTACCGCTATAAATAATAGCATCAATCGTTCTACATTGCTAATATTGAGTAAAGCCTGTCTCAAGTTAAACCCAACACTATAAGGTGAGATCATTAAGCGAGTTGTTAATCTATTGAATAAACATCTCGACTTATGAAAGTCTTCTTCTACACTATGGTGATATTCCTATTACCATCTAGTATTTACGGTCAGGGTAAGTGGGATGATTGCTTATCTCCAACTGGAGGAACACAGTTTGCCTCTAGAGAATATGAGTCGAGTATCAACGACATAGTCTTGAGTCATTTCACTGATTATCAAGTACTAAGATTCCGGAGTGGGGAACGTTTCTGGGCAATTGAATGGAATGCGACTGATTCGGAAAACGGAAAGTATTCAATCACCTATCTAAAGCCATCAGAGAGAATATGGCAATCCAGTTCCAACCCTAAAGAGATTACCGTAAAAAAAGTAAGTAAGTCCTTGGAGGTATCGGACTATAAACTAGTCAATAATATGTTCAATGAGGCACTGAAATCAGTGAGTTCAAACTGTGCCAACTTAGGCATTGATGGTGGAACGTATGTAGTGTCTAATCATAGAACTTCAGGCAAAATATGGACGGGAGGGCCATTATCTCTTAAAACAAAAAAAGAACGCATGGTCAAAATATGTCTACAGATAAGTGACCTCATAGTGGACCAAAAAAGGAACTCATTGAAACTCTCAAAGAAGTTAAAGTCCGAGATTCTAAATCTGACAAGTGACTTTAAAAAATTCAATGCTGAAAAGCGATCCTTTTGGAATTAACAGGTTAGAAGAACCCTATTATGAATCTTTAACGCTTCACCCTCTAGAATGCCCGAAATATTTATTTACTTCGTGCGCGTAAAATGCATATCGAATGAGAGGCGTGAATAAATTGGTACTGGCTATTGCTGTTTTACTGCTTGCCGCAAGCTGTAACAAGAAGGATGTTCCTCAGAAAGGTTACTTCTTCACTTTCAAAGTAAAGATGAGTAAGAAAATCACTGAGCCGACCATCATCAATGGTTACTACGGTACAATGAACCTTTACAAAGGTGACTTTTCTGTAAGCGACTCGACCAATACCAAGCAACCAGTCCCGGCTACTTATGAGATATTACTTTTTGAGGCAAGTCAAAAGGATGTGATTGATGCGACCTCTTACCTTAAAGACGGTAAGCTTTTCTACGACTTAAAGAAAATCAAGAAAGCCAAAGTGGAAGCCAAGTTCATTATTACTCCTAATAAAAGTGGCTTCTATCAGTTCGATCCAAATGATGCAGATTATCTAGCACTTATTTGTATCAACAAACGGACAGGCTACTATCCCGGTGGAATGGCCACTTTGCCTTCTCCCAATGGATCTACCCGCAAACTGGATATGCGTGTAGATTATCAGGCAACTTTTTAAGTCAACACTTTCCTTCCATAGCTCATTAGAATCAACGAAATTGATGGTTTAGCTTAACGCCTTGCCACAATTAGAAATTGATCTTTCCCCTGCCGAAAATTGGTTCCAGTCCAAAGGGTGGAATTCATTTCCATTTCAAAGAAAGACTTGGAGAGCTTACCTCTTAGGTAAGAGTGGACTGCTTAATGCCCCCACTGGAAGTGGTAAAACCTATGCCATTTGGTTAGGGGCCGTACTCGAGGCGCTCAATGACCGCAAACCTACAAAGGGGCTCCAGATCATCTGGGTTACTCCCCTTAGGGCCCTGGCTAAAGACATTCAGGCAGCTATGCAGGAGGTCAGCGATGACCTCCAACTTGGATGGAATATTGCCCTAAGAACAGGTGACACGACTCAAGCAGAACGCCAGAGGCAAAAGAAGCATATGCCTGAGGCTATGGTGACCACCCCTGAGAGCATCCATATTCTCTTGGCGCAAAGGGATGCTGTCAAGACATTCAGCTCAGTCAAGGCGATAATAGTGGATGAATGGCACGAGTTAATTGGTGGCAAACGTGGTGTCCAAATGGAATTGGCCTTGGCTTATATGCGCCATTTAAAAGACAAGCCCATTAAAACATGGGCTATCTCTGCAACCATTGGTAATCTGGAAGAAGCAGCCAAAGTACTTTTAGGTGAACAATATGAGACCTGTGAAACGATCAGAGCAAACGTAGACAAGAAGATTGAAATAGAATCGATTCTTCCAGATTCGGTAAAGACACTACCCTGGTCAGGTCATCTGGGTATTCATCTCTTACCTCGGGTTGTTCCTATTCTGGATAATCATACCTCCACATTAATGTTCACTAATGTGCGCTCACAAACGGAAATCTGGTATCAGAAAATGATGATGCAGCTTCCTGAATATGCCGGGCTTGTAGCCATGCATCATGGCTCTCTGGACTTAGGTGTAAGACAATGGGTGGAAGATAGACTACACACGGGCAAGCTTAAATGTGTGGTTTGTACCTCGAGTCTAGACCTGGGGGTAGACTTTCGGCCAGTGGATATGGTCATTCAAGTGGGTGGACCTAAGGGCATAGCACGATTCTTTCAGCGTGCTGGGCGTAGTGGACATCGGCCTGGAGCGACTAGCAAAGTGTATTTTCTTCCGACACATTCTCTGGAATTAATTGAAGCAGCCGTTTTAAAGGAAGCCATCGGTAAGAAACAGTTCGAAAGCCGTACACCGCTTACAAAATGCTTTGATGTATTAATACAGTACCTGGTCACTTTGGCCGTTGGCCCTGGTTTCTATCAGGAAGAAACCTATAGACAGGTTAAGTCTTCTCATGCTTATCAAAACCTTAGCTTAGCTGAATGGCAGTGGTGCCTGGAGTTTGTCACAACAGGTGGTAGTACTTTGAGCGCCTATGATGAATATGCTAAGGTAGAAATTGAGCCCGATGGTAAATACAAGGTAAACAATCGGAGAACAGCCATGCGACATAGAATGTCCATGGGCACCATTGTATCAGACCCTATGGTGAAAGTCAAATATCAAACCGGGGGGTATATCGGAACGGTAGAGGAAATATTCATTGCGGGATTAAAGCCAGGACAAACCTTCTGGTTTGCAGGAAGAAGCCTCGAACTGATTCGAGTGAAAGACATGACGGCTCAAGTCAAAAAATCCAAGAAGAAAACCGGTCCCATACCCCGTTGGGGAGGCGGCAAAGCTTCCTTCACCTCTCTCCTTTCTCATGGACTCCGAAGGAAACTCGAGGATGCAGCCAATGGTATCTATGAAGGTCCTGAAATGAATGCAATCAAGCCCTTACTAGAAAAACATAGAGAGTTATCTGCCCTGCCTTTGTCAAATCAATTATTGATAGAGCAATTACGATCCGATGAAGGCACACACTTCTTTATTTATCCACTCGAAGGGAAATACATCCACGAGGTACTCGCAGCCCTCTGTGCATATAGGATTAGTGTGAGTCAGCCTATTACCTTTTCCATCGCTTCGAACGACTATGGTTTTGAGCTACTGACCGATCAGGAGATAGAAATTGAAGATTTTCTCGAACTGCATTTATTCTCTCGTGAAAACCTCTTGGACGACATTTATTCGAGCATCAATAACACCGAGATGGCCAAGCGCAAGTTTCGAGATATTGCCACAATTGCTGGACTGATTTTCCAAGGCTATCCGGGCAAAGGAATTACAAACCGACACCTTCAAGCCTCTTCGAGCATGATTTTTAAAGTATTTGAGGACTATGATCCAGAAAATCTTTTGATGAAACAGGCCAATGAAGAAGTCCTCTCACTTCAATTCGAGAAATCAAGGTTAAATGAGTCTTTAGAGCGTATCAATGAACAGGAAATAGTAATCAAAAAATTATTGAAGCCATCTCCACTCTGTTTTCCCATTATGGTCGATCGTTTTAGAGAAAGGTATACCTCAGAAAAGCTTTCTGATCAAATTGAGAAGATGCAAATCGAGTTTGACTAGACAACAAACTCTTCCTGAAAGTTTGACAAGAAGGCTTCAATATGTGGTTTATTTCTGTTCTCTTCCTTAACCACAAGGTAATGTCTCCGCTTCAAGCCATTCTTCCCTATTCTCTTAAAGACCAATTCATCAGGTAGATTGTAAGACTTCAAACTCCATTTAGGAAGACATACAACACCCATATTAGCATTGACCATTTCCAATGACACCTCTGTGAAAGGAATCGCTGTCACTTTCCGAGGAATAATCTTATTGGGTTTTAGAAAATGCTCATAAACTGATACACTCTCTAGTGGGAAGGAATTTATGATCAAATTCAAATCAGCAAAGTGACTTACATCCAAATATTCCCGATCGCTGAACCTATGTTCATTGTGCATAATCACGAAGATTTCATCCTCTAATACCTTCATTTTGAACAATGAGTCAGTGGCAGGCTCCGTGGTTACAATGGCTACATCTACTTGGTTAGATAGTACTTGCGAAATGGTCTGTTGCGATCCGTCAAGTGCCAGATCTATCTCTATTTCCGGATACAGTAGTGCCATTTTCTGAACAAAGGCGGGCAGCCCATGAAAAAATGATTGGCACTCAGCACTTAGTCTAATGGTCCCTTTAGATCCTTCTTTGATCTGTTTGATGTTGCTAAAGCCGGCATCGATCTTCTCAAAAAGCTCTTTAGCCAACTTATGCAATTCTTTCCCTTCATTGGTGAGCTGCCAATTGTTTCTACTTCGCTGGAAGACTTTGAAGCCAAGTCGTTCCTCCAACTCACGCAATTGATGACTCAGGGCAGACTGGGTCAAAAACAGTTTTTCCGAAGAATTGGCGATGTTACCCTCCTCTGCAATGGTCTTGATTAATCGAAAGTACTTCAGCTCCATAACTTCAATTTACTACTCTAGATAATTAGTTGTAGCTGAAAATAATTCAACCAACATGACAAAACCATTCATTCATGGTCCTAAGTAAATGTTTTTAGGCCTGGTAGATTTGAAGAAAGAACAGATATGAATTGCGAAACATCATATACAGGCTGCTGTGAAATTGAAGTGATCAAATCTAGCAATAGGTCAAAGTTCAACTTGAATCTATTAGTTAATTACATTAAAGGCCTTGTAATTATTAGTGCTGAGGATATGTCGAAAATCAAATAATGAAGACGATGAAAACAATTGGAATGATTGGTGGAATGAGTTGGGAGTCATCTAAAATGTACTACCAATATGCTAACGAATATATCAAACACCGATTGGGAGGGTCACATTCCTGCAAGTGTATTATGGTCTCCGTTGATTTTGCAGAAATCGAGGAATACACTTTTGCCGGACAGTGGGAAAAGATTGGAGAAATGATGGCAGACTGTACTCGCCAGCTAGAGTCTGCCGGAGCTGATATCATTCTGCTATGTACCAATACCATCCACTTGGTAAGCGACTACATCGAAAAAAGCACGAACCTACCCTTTCTTCATATTGCAGAAGCCACTGGGCAGGCAATCAAGGCTCAGGAGCTTCAAAAAGTCGGTTTAATTGGCACCAAATTCACAATGGAAAAGGATTTTTATACCACTATCCTATCCGAACGCTTTGGCCTGGATGTTATCATTCCTTCGGAAAACGATCGGCAAGCCATACATGACATTATCTACAATGAACTCGTTAAAGGTCAGTTTACCGAAACTGCTAAATCCAAATGTATGAGCATTATGGAGCAGCTAGGGTCTAAGGGAGCGCAGGGTATCATTATGGGCTGTACAGAATTGCCCATCCTGGTGCCAGATGGTGATGTTCCAATGGTTACGATTGATACCACCAAGGTTCACATCCAACTTGCACTAGACTGGGCAATTGGCTAATCACTCTTCTTTGATTACATCCACTGGATTCATAAAGGCTACTTTTAGCACCTGAAAGCCCATGATTCCAAGAGATAGTACCACTATCCCCAGAAGAATTAAACTAAGTTCTAAGAAGCTTGGGAAAGCTCTGTATTCAAAACTGTTTAGCCACTGATTCGATATCACTTGATTGACTGGAATCGCTATAACCTCAGCAACCAGAATCAGAGCCAATATCTGTCTATAAAAGAGTAAAACGACACTTTTCACAGAGGCCCCAAGTACTTTTCTTACACCTACTTCAGCTTCGCGCTTGCTAATGGCAAAGCTCAGGAGCCCGATAAACCCTAGAATAGAGATGACTATCGTCAATACCGATAGATAAGCCATAGCTTTTGACAATCTATTTTCATCACTGTATTGCCGCTCTAGCTCTAATGCCAGATAATCATAGGCAACGGGTAGTTTTGGGGCAAAACTATTGATGATATCCTCTATTTCTGTCACGGCCATTCGGTGATCTCCAGAGGACAATCTCACTAGCATCTGATCACCAAATTCTTTATTATAGAAAACACTAATTGGCTGTATTGCAGAATGTAGCGAACCAATATTGAAATCTTTAAAGACACCGATTAAGGTCATATAGATGGGATTCCCCTCTTCGTCATTCTGGAAGAACATTTTCTTTCCAATGGGATCATCATCCCAGCCAAACTTAACCTTAGCCGCTTCATTAATCATAAAGGTGAACTCAGCATCTTGCTGAGACCCCTTGATAAATGATCTCCCTTCTATTAATTGTAGACCAATTGTATT
This sequence comes from Roseivirga sp., assembly GCA_965230105.1. Taxonomy (GTDB): domain Bacteria; phylum Bacteroidota; class Bacteroidia; order Cytophagales; family Cyclobacteriaceae; genus Roseivirga. The sequence goes on from CBDDKG010000024.1 coordinate 74,812, forward strand.
GGCAAAGTCATGATCCACTTGCATGAATTGCGCACCAACAGCGTTGTAAGCACCATCATCTTCCACGCTCAGGATGGTATGATTTAAATTCACTCCGGGTCTGTTAGATGAGAACGATGCATCGCTCACACCCGCCACAGTTTTAACCCGCTCTTTAATCAATTCACTGTTCGCAGATAATACCGAGTCTTCCAATTGAAAAACAACCACATTGTCTTTCTCAAAACCCAAGTCAACACTCGACATATAGTCCAGTTGATTTCTTACTACAAAGGTGAAAAGGATTACAATGGTAGAAATCGCAAACTGTAGCACAACCAGTCCTTGCTGCAGACGATTGCTCTCTCTGGTGCTTTTGTTTCTTCCTTTTAAGCCTTCAACCAAACGAATACCAGATAGAATAGCAGAAGGGTAAATGCTTATCAAAAACCCAAGTGATACTGTAGCACCGGCAAACACCAATAAGTTTTGAAGAGAGAAAGGGAATACATCTACACCCGCAACAGACTGAAATTCCGGATAAATGAGTTTCACAACAAGCAAAGCAAAGCCGAAAGCCAGCGTGATAAACAGTAAGGTCTCGATCAGGAATTGCCCAGAAATATTGAAGCGTGAGGCACCTATTACCTTTCGTACTGATATTTCCTTCTTCCTTAATGAATTCCGGGCCAACGAGAGGTTCAAATAGTTGACCAAGGCGATCAGGATTAAGAAAATCCCAATGGCCAAAAGCACATACACGCTTGTGAGGTCTCCATTTTGATTCACCTCCCAGGTGAGGTGCGACTTCAGATGGATATCTTCAATGTTCTGCACAATCAAGTCTGCAGTACCATTGACCTGATCGAAAGTCTCCTTCATATGGGTATCAAATAAGCCCGGGAATTTCTCAATCAGATTGTTTGCCTGATAGGCTTCTTTGAGCTTTACGTAAGAGTAGATATGCGCACCAAACCAGCGTGTGTTTACTTCTTCGTCAAAATATCCATTCCAGGATACTAATACTTCATAGGGCAAGTGGGTATTCGCAGGGACATCTTCGAAAACGCCTGTTATCTCAAACTTCCTACCATCCTCAAGCACCTCAAGGCTCTTGCCTATTGGACTCACATTTCCAAAGACCATCTCTGAAAATGATTTGGACACTACCATGGTGCTCGGTCTATTCAGTACAGTTTTTATACTTCCTTCTAGTAATTTGGTATCGAAGACGTTGAAAAAAGTAGAATCGACAATGAATACGTCACCTGAGGTATACAAAACCTCATTGTATTCAAAGCTCGCCTTATGGGTTTCCAGGCCGTTCATGCCGCCTACTCGGGTAAAATATTCCACTTCGGGAAACTCTTCAAGCATTGTTGGCGCCAATGGTCTGGGTACATTGACGTAGCTATCTTCCTTGCCGCCAATATTATAATGGATACCAAGTCTCTTGACCAAGTCTTTGTTTTGTCGAAAGCTCTCGAAAGAAAACTCGTAGTTGACTAACAGTAAAACCAAGAAACTGAAGGCGAGACCTACCGAAAGACCGAAGAGGTTAATGCCTGTATAAAATCTATCTTTCCAGAGGTTTCTAGCCCCCACTTTTACATAATTTCTAATCATCCCTATGTTGTTGTTTGAGTATATGTCCTTTGCAAAACCAATGATCCCAGGTCTAAAGAGTAGAAGCACATCAATCAAGAATTTCCAGTTGGCGAAGAATCGACCTTTTTGATTCACGCGTTCTTGATAAAGTTCTATCAGGTCTCCTTCGACATAGAGCTGAAGCTCTTTGCTGCAGAACCAGCGAAAGAATTTCATAACTAGCCAAGGTGGCCTAAGTTCATGAGGTATTTTGCTCATTAAAAAGCAATCTTTAAATCGAATGACACATCTGGAATATCATTCCACATGGCGTTTCTCGTATCTCTGGCCAGCTCAAGAGCCTTTTTGCCTTCAGCAGTAATCGAAAAGTATTTCTTTGGACGACCAGCGCGCTCCGCTGTCCCCTCGCCTTCTCTCGATTTCAAAAAGCCTTTTTCTTCGAGTCTTTTTAATGCTGATTGCAAAGCCCCCACGCTAACATTTCTAGATAACCTGGCCTCAATCTCCTTTTTGATTGATACCCCGTATGCTTCTTCATATAAGATGCCAACAGCTAGCATGACCACTTCCTCGAATTCGCCCAGTTGTGTTCTCTTCATGATAATATTTTCCTAATTGTAGTATTTACAAAGCAAAGGGATTAAATAATATTTTCCTAATTGTAGTATAATTATCTTTTCAAGACATAAAAAAAGGTGCTACCAATGGTAGCACCTTCTCATTCTTAGTCTTTTGAAGTTTATCTTTTGATCTGCATAGCCATGCCGTTCGACATCACCAAGTGCTCAATAAAAAACTCCATCATACGGTCAGTAGAGACAGCTGTATGCCCTCTATCCGGACCAACCTGCACTTCGAAACTTTTACCAGCATCTTGCAATGCCTTGATCAACTGAAGCGAATTAGATGGATGGACGTTATTATCTGCAGTACCATAATACACCATGATTTCACCTTTTAGGTTTTTGGCATAGTTCATTAGGTTAAAAGCATCATAACCTGCTTTATTGTTCTCCAGTGTATTCATATACCGCTCCGTGTAGATGTTATCATAATTGATCCAGTCTGTCACCGCTGAGTTGGCAACCGCAGCATGGTATACATCAGGGAATCTGAGCAGGCTCATAGCGGCAGTTGTTCCTCCATAAGAAGTACCATACACGCCTACTCTTTCCTTATCGAAATAAGGGCGGTCATAAAGCGACTTGATACCTTCTGCAAAATCATCTTGCTCAACGATACCCAAGTTTCCATATAGCTGATCCAGTAGACGTTTACCTCTACCACGCACGTTTCTACCATCGATATCAACGATTAGGAAACCATATTCAGTCAATGGGTTAGGGAAAGTAAATGTTTCTCTGAACTCGTTAGTAGCCGGTCCGCCATAGTTGGCAAGGATCAATGGGTATTTCTTACTTGGATCGAAATTAGACGGAAAGTGAATCAAACCGTGCAATTCTGTTACACCATCGGCAGAAGTGAAAGTAAATGCTTCAACAGTCTTCAGGCCAAGTTCTTCCCATTTAGAAATATCGCTTTCTGCCAAAACAGCCACTTCTTTGCCCTTAGCGGTCATCAACCTTGTAGAAGGTGGTGTATTGTGCGTTTGGACGATATCAATAAAGTGCTTACCGTCAGGGGCAATATTTACACTATGATGTAAGGCAGGATCAGTCATACGGGTATCTTTCGTACCATCCAACTTCACGCGGTGTAACTGCATTTTCATGTGGTTGTCTCCACTTCTGGCCATATAATACATGTAGCCAGCTTTCTCATCAACTCTAATAATATTGTTGACCTCAAACTCATGCTGGGTCAATGGTGTGATTAAAGTGCCATCAAAATTGTAGAGGTAATAATTATTGAATCCTGTTCTCTCAGATGCCCAAATAAACCGCTGACCATCCTCCAGAACTCTCATTTCGGGAGTGTTTCTGGTAAAACTAGGCAACCACTCCTCACGAACCACAGTTCTGGACTTACCCGTGTTAGGATCCGCTGCTCGGTACTCCATAATGTCTTGCTTACGGTTGGTAGTGTGGTACAAGAACTCTTTGCCGTCAGGTGTCCAGGCCATTCCATATAAATATGTTCCTAAAGGACCATCAGCAAAGGGCTTGCCATCTCTGGCCTCAATCTCTGTGATTTTTTTGGTCTCTAGATCATAAACCATAAGATCGACTGGTAGATTGGGCTCGCCTACTTTTGGGTAAGACATTACCTCAAGGGAATCATAAAGTGCTAATTGATCTAGCAATACGTAGTATCGCTTAGCGCCCTCCTCTTTAAATCGGTAGAAGGCAACTTTTTTACTGTCAGGCGACCACCACATAGCGGTAATCTGACGCAACTCTTCTCCATAAACCCAGGTTGCAATCCCATACTTCACCAGGTTATCCATATTACCGTCAGTAGTAATGGCAATTTCGCCACTGCCATCGGGGTTACTGATGTACATATTGCGGTCACGGGTAAAGGCCTTCAATTTGCCATCTGGTGAATCGGCAGAAGCATACTGACGACCACGTGCCGGTCTGTTAAACCTTCTTCTTGGTGGTGGTGGTGGCGGATCACCCATATCCGTCAATTTCTTTTTACGAACATCATAAGACCATAGCTTTCCGTCTTTGATATACTCAAAGGTCTTACTGTCTTCGGCCCAGTTAGCCGATAGCGTTCCTGGTTTTACAGACCTTCTGATCTGAGGTGCCACTGAGCGATATTGCTCGTATCCTGGCATGTTTTTTAACTTATCCTGTGCCTGACTTTGAAAGCCTGCAAGGGTAAATACTATTGCCAACACGAAGGTCAGCGCATACTTAATTTTCATAGGTTTTACTTTATGGAATACCATTTCTATTCTTCGAAGCCTAATACTACTACTTTCATGCCTAAAAAAGTAGTGCTAATCGTTCGGATGGTTTCAAAATGTTTTCTGTGAGTAGGGATCATTCAAGCATGTATCTGCTTTGACAATTACTAAACCAAACATACAGCGCCTTGGGAGCAAAAACCAATACACCATGATCTGTAGTATATTGGTTGATAGCTATGGCGTACCACTCACTTGAATTGGACTTTTTATTAGAAATATTGTGAACGACTGTGCAGAGAAAAATATACTTTGCTCATGTGGAAAATTAGTAAATGGACATTGTTGAATTAATTCTCTCAGTTGGCTTTATTAACGGGTTAGTAATAGGGGTAATATTATTTAGCCTAAACAATGCCAATAGATTAGCAACACGAATTTTTGGTGTAATCATTATTCTATTCTCCCTTGTCATTGGGGAGGAACTATCAGAGGTCAATGGTTTGATTTTTAAATTTCCATGGATCTTCCATATCGTTGATAGTTTTGTATTACTGATTAGCCCTTTACTATTTATCTATGCGCAGTTAATTACCGAAAGCAAAAGGAAACTTAAAGCGCTCGATTTTTTTCATGCACTCCCTTTCCTCTTATTTACTGTCTATCTTTTACCGTTCTACTTATTACCGGAAGATCAAAAACTTGCTCAACTGAACTACGATCCCTCGGGTGTCATTTCTACAATCAAAGTTTGTGTAGTTGCCACATACTTTTTACTCACCTTACGGTTCATCATTCTATTTGAGAAGTCACAAAAAATTAAAGGGTTTCCTGTCAACAATTCCAATAACATTCGCTGGTTCAGGGGCCTATTGATCTCACTTATAGTAATTGGAGTTCTGGTTATTATCATGACAATTACTTTTAATAATGGAGTAGCATACCCCTTTGATCCAGATACTTTTTCAGTTCTTGCCTTGTCCATAGTGTTTTATGGTGTTTCAATAAAGCTAATGAGAAATCCTTTCATTTTTTGGAATATTCAGGAGCTTGAACAGGCCAGTCAGGCACATTTCAATCAACCTCAAGCAAATATCAATACACGGTACAAGACCTCACCTCTAACAAGGGAAGACATGGAAAATTACATGCAACAGTTGCACAGTACCATGATGCATGATAAACCCTATTTAAACCCAGAACTGGCCCCCAAGGATTTAGAAGAAAGTACCGGCATCAAAGTGTATTACATATCTCAAGTTTTGAGCGAGGTGTTAAACAAAAATTTCTACGAATTCGTGAATGCTTATCGAATAGAAGCATTCAAGAAAATGATCCTGGATGACAATCAATCAAATAAAACCATGTTGGCCATTGCTCTGGAGGCTGGTTTTAATAGCAAGTCATCTTTCAACCGGATTTTTAAGCAGTATACTGGCCAAACTCCCTCGCAATTCAAAAGGGAAAACCTCTTATAGCACTATGGATTGGCCCTGATCACTGGAGTGGGGCGTTTGGATATCAAATCTTAGTTAGGTTCGCTTAATTCAAAACAACAATCTATATGAAAATCCATAGCTCAAATTCAAAAAACACTCATTTTGGTTTTAGAAACTTAAAACCATTTTTTGGTATTCTAATTTTACTGACAATACACAGTTGCAAAAAAGATGATGGGCCCGTCCTACCTTCTGGTCCCGGAGATTTCATCACCAGTATTAATGGCGTAAATATTTCAGGAACATTGTTTTTACCGGAAGGCAATGGCCCATTTCCGGCAATCGTTGTTGTACCTGGTTCAGGAAATGAACCAAAAGAGGAAGACTATGCTTTTGCAGATCTCTTCGTGCCAGCTGGATTTGCAGTCTATTTTTATGATAAAAGAGGAATAGGTGCAAGTACAGGCAACTATCCTCAAGAAAGCCTAGAAAATCCTTTCGACTTCTTAAACGCTCGTAGGGACGATGTACTGAGCATAATTGATATGCTTAACACACATACTGACATTCAACACGATCATATTGGCTTGTCAGGTGCGAGTCAGGGAACTTGGGTAAATGCCTTAGTTTATGAACAAAGCGACATCGTTGATTTCATGATAATGACCTCGGGGGGACTGACATCGACAGGTGTAGAACACTTTTATGATGTCTTAACAGATGACGTAAACCTTTCTGTTGAAGATGCGACTCAACAACTATACAGCTATAACGGCACAATTGGTTATGACCCACTGCCTACAATGCAAGAGGTGAATATTCCAGTTGCCTTTATTTTTGGAGGTAAGGACAGAAGCCACCCGAGTCTATATGAAGTTGATCTATTAGAAATGCTGGACAAACCAAACTTTTCCGTTTCCCTATTCGATAATTCTGACCACAGCCTTATTGATGTTAACACAGGAACATTTGATCCAGGTCTAATTCCTTTTTTAATCTCATGGTTAAATGAGAATGGTAAGTAAAATAGCTTCTGAATTCAGTTCATTCTCAACACTTCTTAATTGGATTGGAGCCAGGTAGATTAGATGGAGTCTTATTGCACCTTCGCTGAAGCTTTAGCGAAGGTGCAATAACGAAAAGCTAGGGGGCATTTCTCGCAACTCATAGCGCTAATCGCTATATTAAAGCAACCATCGACCTTATGCGATACTTCCTCCTTTTAATAGGGTTACTTCTACCCTTCTTATCTTTTGCTCAAGAAGAAATAGAATACAGAGAATACTCCTGGACCCAATTGTTTGAGATGATCGAAGCCGAAGAGGATTCAGTCTTTAGGCTCAAAAATGCAAGAATAGTAGTGGACTCGCAGACGGATTCTCTTTTTAGATTAGACGCTGATCGGTCAGGCATAAACAAACTACGGCAGTTCAGAGCAGATACAGTACACGTTTATAAACATGTTGAATTTGTCAATGTTGACTTTAATCCAAACGATATGACATTCTATGGATTTTCTTTAATGACATTTCACAAGACAGTCAATTTTCAAAACTGCCTTAATCCAATTCTAGTTAAAAACACATTTCAAGATGTGTTTAAACTGGGAGTAGATGACGTACTGAGGAGTGATAAAAATGGTTTTAGGACCTTGAATCTATTGACCGAAAATGTTTTCAAGAGCAAAATCCATGTTATTTTTTTTGCACCTGAATTTTATACAACGGTTATTATCAATAACAATAAGATTAATGGTAAGTCGGCATTTTTTAATCAGGTTGGGTCAAGAGGTAATCTGATTATTAGAAATAATGACGTGACCGCAAACCAAGTCGAACTTTTTTATCGTGGAACCAAATCTGAAATTCTTAGCAACTTTGAGCTAATCAACAACAGCTTTAACAGCTCAGGAGTTATAAAGCTAAGTTTTAGTACAGATGGTGTAGATTTCATCAAGGTTGCCAGAAATAACTTCAACAGCCCTGTAGCAATCGAAGTAGATAACCTGATGGCCGCTTCCAGTTGGATTCAATGGGTTCAGTTTCAAAATAACCTTATTCATAGTGAAATTTATCGCTACTGGTTTGACGATGATGAAATATTTGATTTGAAAGGTTTCGTTCCAAGTGGCAACAAATGGGGAGAGCAGAATAGAAATCATTATCTCGATACCGTAAGAGTGCAAGACATTGATGTCTATAATGCAGAACTGGCTCTAAGGGGTAGATTTTACAATTATTACAAAAGCAGACACGAAACAGAAGCTGCCAATGCGGTCTATGAAGAGATCAAAGACCTAGAAACCCAACGATTGGCTTTTCTTTATAGCCAAAATCCAGGTTTTACTACTTTCTTTAAATGGAAAATCAATCAGTTTCTGAAACTCTTTTCAGCCTATGGCACTGAACCTGCTCGTGCCATCACCATGTCCGTTTATGTAGTGTTGGCCTTTGCCTTCGTCTACCTCTTCTTCCCTAATTATTGGGATAGCCATGGAAAGAACCGTATTAAAGATCGGTTTCTCTTTTTTCATAAATACCTGAGGCATAATAAGGGGATTCAAGATGTTTATTTGGAGGAGCAACAAGCCGAATTACAAAGTGCCTATGCGTTTCAACAGGTATTAGACAAACACAAGACTGAGGTCCCCAACTTCTTCTATAGCGCAGCAAAGCCATTGTATCGATGGTCTGTGGCTGGAACTACCTTTTATGCGAAGCTACTTAGTCGAGTAGATTTCTTAAAAGGCAGTTGGAAGGAAACAGAACCTAAAAAGCGGAAACTAAGAACGGCCTTGACAATTGTAGTATTAGTATTTGCGCTTATCTATGACATCTTCATCAAGATTCTCAATGCCCTGATGCTAAGTATCAACACATTCACCACACTCGGTTTTGGTGAGATACCGATTAAAGGCCTCCCTCGATATCTGGCCATTATTCAAGGCTTTATCGGCTGGTTTATGTTGACTATATTTAGTGTATCACTAATCTCACAGCTACTCAACTAAATCGCTTTACGTCATTGCGAAGGAGTCTTTTTTTGACGACTGTGGCAATCTCCTATATCTAAGACAATCCTCAATAATTGGGGGATTGCTTCGGCACAATTTCGCTTAGGCTCAAATGCTTCTCGCAATGACGTTCCATAAAGCACCCCATTTCTACTACCCTTTACCCAACCGTCCGCTGACGAACACTAGTGTTCCTGACAGAACGGCCGTTCAAACATTGATTTTGGAAAACGCTCTTTTAAGTCCCTGAGGCCACTATTTATTTGGCACCGCTATTGTAATGCCCCGTGATAAATCTATAACTTGATCGCAATGCTGAAAGACATGTTTAAAATCGCCTGGAGAACCTCAATAAGGCATAAACAATTTACACTGCTGAATATCTTAGGGCTTTCTATCGGTATAGCCACCTGTTTAATGATTGGGGCTCTATATAGAAGACGAGCTTACACATGACAGCTTTCATGACAACAGTGATCGGGTCTATCGCGTAAATCAATCTTTCATCTGGGGCGATTGGGATCAGCAAATGCCAAATACCGGGCCTAACGTAGGGATTGCCCTTCGTTCAGATATTCCAGAACTGGAGCAAGTGACCAGGATATTGCCCACCGAACCCTTTGCCGTTGCTTACAGAAATGGTGCAAACAAGGTCAACTCGTTCCTTCAGAAAAACCATCTGACGGTCGAGGAGAATTTCCTGGAAGTCTTCTCATTCAAGATCATCAAAGGTGATAGGTCTACTGCCCTCTCTGAGCCGTTTCAGATTGTAATTACAGAAGAAATGGCCACCAAGTATTTTGGGGACACCGATCCGATTGGAAAAACATTACATCTCAAGGGAACAATACTAGAAGGTTCAAGTCCTAAACAGGAACCTTGGCAACCTTTCAAGGTCAGTGCTGTGGTTGAAAATGTACCGGCTAACTCACACATCAAATTCGACCTACTCACCTCTATGAGTAGTTATCCTGAAATCAAAGCTAATGCTTCCACATGGGTCTGGACGGGCTTTGTGAACTACGCCTTGGTTAAGGAAGAAGTTGACATGAATCTTTTAGCAGCAAAACTCAATGCAATTCCTGGTAAGTGGGCCCAAGGCACCGCCCAAAGCGTTTTTGGAAAGACCATTAAAGAATTGTCCGCTGAAGGAAAAGACTGGCAGGTCTTATTGCAGCCACTGGATGAAATCTATCTCGATGCCGAAATAGGGAATCCCTTAGGCACTGTTGGGAGCCTACAATACATCTCCATTTTCACTATTGTTGGCCTGATCATTTTGCTTTTGTCCAGCATCAATTTTATGAACCTGTCCACAGCGCGATCCTCCAATCGGGCGAAAGAGGTTGGTGTTCGTAAGGTATTAGGCTCTCACCGAAAATGGCTTATCAGACAATTCATTTTTGAGTCATTCCTATATGTCGTATTGAGTACATTAATAGCCATTGTAACGACTGAGCTCCTCCTATCAACCTTCAATGACATAGCCCAAAAAGAACTTAGTCTCTATAACTACCTTATCGATGTTAAATTCTTGGCAATAGTGCTGGGTTTCGTCTTCATTCTTAGCTTTTTGGCCGGCACCTACCCTGCTTTCTATTTATCATCTTTCAGGCCCATTGATGTGCTAAAAGGACAATTGAGTTCTGGATCAAGGGGTGCCAGTATTAGGAATTTACTGGTAGTCTTCCAGTTCACAGCTTCCATAGCATTGATCATTAGCACACTATTCGTCCATAGGCAGTTGGATTTTGCATCTAGTTTTGATCTGGGTTATGATACGCAACACGTTTTGCAATTACACAATGTGCAAAATCTTGATGCACAGGTTGAGGCCTTCAAAAATGGTTTGGCTAGCAATCCCGCAATCGAAATCGTTGGGCAATCGCATGAGGTACCACCAAATATCTATCGAGGTGACATCATTCAGGCTGACGGCAGCGCACAGAATATTCAATTGCAGCGTATGAAGGTTGATCACAAGTACATGGATCTGCTGGCCCCTCAATGGCTTAAGGGGAGAAATTTTGATAGGTCTAAGGCCACTGATGTACAAACGGCAGTCATTTTAAACGTAGCAGCAGTGAAGGCGCTTGGCTTTGGCACTCCGGGGCAATATGAGAGTGACTCACCTATTGGGAAGTATGTGGTACGGGGTACTCGAAAATTCGAGATTATAGGAGTAGTAGAAGATTTTCATTATCAAAGTGTCAAGCAATTAGTTTCACCATTGATTATCTATCACATTGACAACCCCTTTTTACCCGATAGTGGAACAAGCCCCTCCTTTCTCTCTCTCCGCTTGAATAATCAAGTATTGGGTTCGGCAGATGGTCTTCAAGCCCTAATCCAAAACCTTCAATTCGAATTGACTGAGTTGGACGATTCATTTCCTTTTGAATACAGCTTTATGGATCAAGCCTTTGAGACCAGTTTTAGAAATGAACAAAGAATGGGGCGGATTCTGGATAGTTTCACCGTGATGGCTGTTATCATAGCAGCTTTGGGCCTATTTGGACTTGCTGCATTTTCTGCGGAAAAGCGTACCAAGGAGCTTGGAATCAGGAAAGTCTTGGGAGCAAAACCCGCACATCTGGTTCTTCTCTTTTCTTCAGAGTTTACAAAACTAGTCCTGATTGCTTTACTCATCGCAACCCCTGTCTCCTATTACTTTGTGGATGCCTGGCTCGAAGACTTTGCCTATAAAACGCCCATAAGCCCTTGGGTATTCTTGTTGGCCGCGATATCGGCATTGCTTATTACCTGGTTTACCATCGGTTTCCAATCATTAAAAACCGCCCGTCTCAATCCGGTAGAAGCATTGAAGAATGAGTAAGCCATCCAAATCTTATATCTGGAAGTCATTTCGAAGAAGTGCAACGGCTGAGAAATCTAGATTTCTCTCCCCAAAAATCGGGATCGAAATGACTAAAAGACGTAACTAGTGTAACTCAACTTGTACTTTGTCTTTGATTATCAAGAACATTAGAGCAGAAGAAACCTGGCCCCTACGTCATCAAGTCATGTGGCCCAATGAGGATATCGAATATGTGAAGTTACCAGAGGACAAATCAGGCATTCACTACGGTCTATTTGTAAATAACAAACTCACGGCTGTGGTTTCTCTTTTCATAAACGATAGAGAGGCTCAGTTCAGAAAACTGGCTACTGCAAGAACGGCCCAGGGAAATGGTTACGGAACAATGTTACTAAAACACCTTATACAAGAGACCGAAGTGCTAAAGGTGAATCGCATTTGGTGTAATGCCAGAGCTGACAAAGCTTCTTTCTACCATAGGTTTGGACTAAAAGAAACTGCCCGAACGTTTATCAAGAACGGGCAGTCGTATGTCGTTATGGAAAGAGTTCTCTAATTCTATGTCATTCTGAGGGAGGTAAAACAAAAGCTTGCCTACCGCAGGTAGGGATATTATGATTATGAAACTATAGATTCTTCGCTGCAATGCTTTTCGCTCAGAATGACGATACCTCCAGCATTTGATGCCATCGATCAGTTACCAATTCAAAACTTGGGGTGATAAGTCTTCCCAATTAGGATTTGACCTATTGATTAATTTTTCCTTCCAGTCTCTCTTCTTACCCTTAATATACTTTTCTCTCTGGATCGCCTCCTCAATGGTAGGAAGATGTTCCATGTAAATCAATAATCTGAGGTTATACCTTGAAGCAAAACTTCTTGGATTGAGTTTTTCAATATGTTGACGAATGCGAGAACCTAAATCTGAAGTAACGCCCACATAAAGTGTTGTTTTGTTCTTGTTAGTCAATATATAAACACTACCTCCTCTTTCCATAGTCAATCTCTAATGCACGTCATCCTGAGAGAGGTACGACCGAAGGATCTCATGATTATGAAACAATAGATTCTTCGCTACAATGCTTTTCGCTCAGAATGACCGTACAGTCTATCTCACATTAGCAGGATCAACCCTTGTTGGGGTGTCCTCGCCAGAGATCATGCGAACCGCAGCCGCAGCGAGTGCTCGTATGGTATTCGTCATATGATCAAGGTCAATCGTACTTACTTCGTCAGAAGCTTGGTGGTAGTAAGGATCTACATCAATTTGAGTCGTACTGATCGAATGCGCTGGCACTCCTAAACGGGCCAGCGTAGCATTATCAGATCTGTAGAATAGATTTTGAGTCGGATAAGGGTCTGCGTAAAACTTGTAGTCCGTGCCTTCGACTGCCTTTTGCAGTAATTCACCAAAGTTGGACTTGTCAAAACCCGTAATCCAAGCTGAGTTGGTTCCCTCTTTAGCAGCAGTTCCAATCATTTCAATATTGAACATGGCCACAATTTCGTCTGGATTGAGTTTTTGAGAAAAATATCTTGAACCAAAGCCTCCACTCTCTTCAGCAGTAAAGGCCACAAACATGATAGTTCTTTCTGGTTTCTTGCCAGTGTCTTTGAAATACTTAGCCAGAGTCATTACAGCTGTAGTACCTGAGGCGTCATCATTGGCCCCATTGTAAATTTTATCTTCACCATCTCCTCGAATACCCAGGTGATCATAGTGAGCACTAAAAAGGACAATTTCATTAGGTCGGTTGCCAGTAATTTGGCCAGCGACATTGTTGAGGCTTTTGGTTTCGATGTTATTCTTGACTTCAACACTCAAGGACTTTACCTCGCTTATATCTGTTAAAGCTATTACCATTCCATTAGTATCATCTAATTCCATCACACTGCTTGGCCTGGAGAAAAACTGTTTAAAACGTCCAAAAAGAGCTTCATGTGCCGTGTTTACGAGCATAATAGTTTTTCCCTCCTTGCCTCTGGCTTCTCCAAATTTGGCTTGCATATTATCGGTTGCACCAACCACTACAATGTTGGCATCACCTACAGCATTGATGGTCATAGCCGCTGAGCTTATCATGCCAACCACTTTGTCAGCTGCGATGGACTCTCCATTTATGGTAACTGAAGCACTCTCATTGGAGAGAGAATACATATTAAATTGCTGCTTGTAGCTGTTAAGGCCTTCGAGGTACTCAAGGCCAATTTTCTCGAATTCTGATTCAATAAACGCTGAAGCTTTTTCAATACCTGGCGTATAGATCATTCGGCCTTCCATCTCATCGGAAGCCAGTGTGGTAATAATTCTGGTCACTTCAGCCTGATCAATTACTGCTTCTTTTTGACAGCTGACTAATGTTGAATATGATAAGGCTACTAGGCACAAAAGGAAACGGGAAGACTTCTTCATAGTAATATTGAACTGGTTTTTGATGAGCCGAATTTAGTACTATTTTCGCCAATCCATGAACCATTCACCATCGAAGTCACTCAAGACGCTACGTATTCTTGCTGTTCTTGAAGGAATAAGTTATCTGCTTCTAGTCGGCATTTGCATGCCCTTGAAGTACATCTTTGATATTCCTGGCCCCACCTACCCTGTCGGCCTGGCCCATGGCGTACTTTTCGTTGCCTATTGCATCTTTGTGTTGATTGTCACTTTGGAAAGGAAATGGTCCTTTAAAACCATGATGATTGCTGGAATAGCATCCCTTTTACCATTCGGAACTTTCGTGGCTGACAAAAAGATATTCATACCCGAATTAACTGTCGAGAGATAATATTTATAATTTTTAAAACACTTAGAAACTATGGCTGTTGTTAATGTCGTACTGAGGTAAACGATATCAACTCATAATGCAATTCAGACATTTATTGAGCCTTGTCGGGCTTATTTGCTTCCACCTTTCAATTGCGTTTCAAGGCCAAGGGAAACTCACAGGTTATGTCAAAGATGCTAAGACAGGCGAATCGATCCCTGGAGCAACAGTTAGGCTATTAAATACACAACTCGGTACCAACACCAACCCAGAAGGTTTTTACATTATTGATAATATTCCTCCTCAAACTTATAGTGTTCAGGTTTCATTCGTTGGATATGAGACTGTGATCAAGTATGGTGTCGTTATTCGATCGGGTGGTATTCCTGATTTGAACTTCAAACTTAAAGAGTCCATCTCAGAACTTGACGAAGTAGTGGTGATTGCCAACCCCTTTGAGAAAATCGAAGAGACACCGCTGTCTATCCAGAAATTATCTCGGGAAGAAATCGCTACTTACCCTGGTGGCAACAATGATATTGCAAAAGTTGTGCAGTCCCTACCCGGTGTTTCAGGTTCTGTAGGAGGATTTCGAAACGATGTGATTATCCGTGGCGGGGCACCCAATGAGAATGTCTATTATCTCGATGGTATCGAAATACCCAACATTAACCACTTTGCCACCCAAGGTAGTGCCGGTGGGCCTGTAGGTTTATTGAATGTCAGCTTCTTTGAAGGTGTAACGCTTTCTACAAGTGCCTTTGGTGCTCAGTACGACAACGTGCTTTCGGGTGTACTTCAATTTGATCAGCGAAACGGTAACAATCGGGAAATGAAGACCAACATACGTGTAGGGAGTAGCGAAACGGCTTTGACTTTGGAATCCCCCCTTTTCAAGGGTAATCGAGAAGAAAGTAATACCTCTTTTATTGCTTCAGTCAGACGTTCTTATCTGCAATTGCTATTTGAATTGATTGGCCTTCCAATCCTTCCTGACTATTGGGACTATCAATATAAACTCACTCACAAGTTTGATAAGCACAATGAGTTGATCGTGACAGGTATAGGTTCGATTGATGACTTTCGTGTCAATGAACTGGACGAATTTGATGAGGAACAGCAAGCTACACAAGACCAGGTGCCTATCATCAAGCAACAGACCAATACCATTGGTATAAGTTGGAAAAACCGATTCAAAAATGGATCTGGGTTTATGACAACCACACTCAGCAGTAATCGCCTAGAAAATGATTTTAGACAATTCACAGATAACATCAACCAAACAGGACTATTTCTCCAAAACAAGTCTGTTGAAATGGAAACGAAACTGAGGTACAACTACATCAAGTTTTTAAAAGACTGGACCATTAGCGGTGGCCTAAGCCTTCAACAAGTCAATTATGAAAACGAAACGATCGACCTGGTTAATAACTTTCAATACGATGCTGATTTAGGTTTTCTAAGGTATGGGCTCTTTGGCCAGGCGAATAGGACTTTCAATGATGAGAGGTTAAGCCTGTCTCTTGGTATAAGACTAGATGCGAATACTTTCACCGAGGATGGTAATAACTTATTTGAAACTTTTAGCCCACGGATTTCAGGTTCCTATACCTTCGACAAGCTCAGAAAGTGGTCTTTAAATGCTTCACTGGGTAGGTACTATAAAATTCCGCCATACACGATACTAGGTTTTACGGACAGTTTTGGAAATCAAGTGAATCAAACCGCCCGATATATCCAGAGTGATCATGCGGTCCTGGGCTTAGAATATTTAGTGACACCTTCCGCACGTTTTACTCTCGAAGGATTTTACAAAAGATATGACAACTACCCTGTTTCGGTCACAGACCGCGTATCCCTGGCCAATCTTGGTGCTGACTTCTCGGTCCTCGGAAACGAACCTATCTCCAGTGTTGGTCTGGGAAGGACTTATGGTCTGGAGCTACTATATCAGAAGAAGTTCACTGATAATTACTACCTGATAGTGGCCTACACATTGTATAAAAGCGAGTATACAGCCTTTGACGAAGATGCATACCTGCCAAGTGCCTGGGATAGTAGACACCTACTTACACTGACTGGAGGCTACAAGTTTGGAAATAACTGGGAACTCAGTGGCAGATTGCGATACTTAGGAAGAACACCTTTCGCACCTGTCGACCAAGCCGCCACACTAGCCAATTACCCAGCGGTCATCAGAGACTATTCTCAACTAGGCAATGAAACCCTGGATACCTTCAACCAGGTCGATGTAAGAATCGACAAAAAATGGAATTACTCTCGTTGGACACTGAATGTCTTCTTGGAAATTCAAAACATACTTGGCTCTCAAATACCTCAAGAACCAGAGTTTGGTCTGGCAAGAGATATGGACGGTAATGAGCTATCTCCTCGGAGCCTCGTTCAAATTATGGATATAGACAATGCCAGCATTTTACCTTCTATTGGTGTGGTGATCGATTTCTGATCCTTAAAATTTGAGTAACAAAGGTCTTTCGGTTTCTTCGTAAGGAAAGGGACTTCTTTT
>CBDDKG010000025.1:0-184594 GCA_965230105.1 Roseivirga sp.
AGGTTGAACATGAATTAGGAGTAAAACTCTGCGAGGAAAGTCAACCTTTCCGAATATGATGCAGTTATTCTGGCTGTGAGTCATGATGAGTTCAAGAAACTTGATTATACCCAGGTTCAAAATAACAGTGGGGTTATATATGACGTAAAAGCCTTTTTACCCAGGGAAATAGTAGATGGTAGGCTCTAATTCAGAAAAGATTCTCATCACCGGAGCTGCAGGCTTTATTGGTTTTCACTTGGCAAGGCGGCTGTCTTCAGAAGGTAGAAATGTCGTTGGTCTGGATAATATAAATGATTACTATGACCCAGAGTTAAAGTATGAGCGACTTTCAGAGACTGGAATTGATGGGAGAAGCTTAGCCAATGGAGAGAAACTTGTAAGTAGCAAGTATTCAAACTACAGCTTTGTTAAACTCGATTTAAAAGATCATGGTGGATTGAACGATTTGTTTAAGGCCGAATCTTTTACTCGTGTAATCCATCTGGCAGCACAGGCCGGAGTAAGGTACAGTTTAGAGAACCCAATGGCCTATGTCGACAGCAATGTCATTGGCTTTATGAATATCTTAGAGTGCTGTAGGTATAACAAAATCCAACACCTGACATATGCAAGTAGCTCTTCGGTATATGGCCTAAACGAAAGCATGCCGTTTTCAACAAGCCATAACGTGGACCACCCCATAAGCCTTTATGCGGCTACCAAGAAAAGTAATGAATTGATGGCCCACACTTATAGCCATCTCTATGGGCTTCCTACAACGGGTTTGCGTTTTTTTTACTGTATATGGACCTTGGGGAAGGCCTGATATGGCATATTTTCTTTTCGCAGATTCCATTTCTAAGGGTGAGCCTATAAAAGTTTTTAATAATGGAGAGATGTCTCGTGACTTTACCTATATAGATGATATTGTGGAGGGAGTTGTTCGGGTCAATGATAATCCACCAAAAGGAAACCCTGATTGGTCGGGTAAAGCCCCTGATCCCTCTAGCTCAAAAGGGCCATATGTGGTTTATAATATTGGTAACAATGCTCCTGTTAAGTTGATGGAATTTATATCAGTGATTGAGAAATCACTAGGTCAGGAGGCTAAAAAGGACTTTATGCCTATGCAAGCTGGCGATGTGAGTGCTACCTATGCTGATGTTCAAAGTCTCATTGATAATTTAGGGTATCAACCCAACACACCTCTTGAAGTTGGGGTTGAGAACTTTGTACACTGGTATAGAGATTTTTATCAGGTTTAAGAGAACTGTTTGTGAATTGGTGATACAAGAGTTTTGAAAATTTAGAGTTATGAAAAAAATTCAAATGGTTGATTTAATCAGCCAGTATGCGAACATAAAAGATGAAATTCGAGTCGAGTTTGACAAAGTGCTGGAATCAGCAGCTTTCATTAATGGGCCCATTGTCAAAGAATTTCAGTCAGATTTAGAATCGTATTTGGGAGTTAAACATGTCATCCCTTGTGCTAATGGTACGGATGCCCTGCAGGTAATCATGATGGCATATGATTTCCCAAAGGGATCCGAGGTTTTAGTTCCTTCTTATACCTATGTGGCCACTGTTGAAGTCATAGCGCTTTTGGGTCTTAAACCTATCTTTGTTGAGGTTTATCCAGACTCCTTTAATATGAATATTGAAGACCTGGAATCTAAAATCACCGAAAATTCAGTTGCCGTTGTACCAGTACATCTTTATGGACAGTGTGCAGATATGGAAAGATTGATGGAAGTTGCCAAGAACCATGATCTTGAGGTTTTTGAAGATACTGCCCAAGCAATAGGAGGGGACTATACTTTTTCTGATGGTAGAAAAGTCAAAGCAGGAACCATAGGTAATGCTGGAGCAACATCTTTCTTTCCTTCAAAGAATTTGGGATGCTATGGTGATGGAGGAGCTATTTTTACAAATGAAGATGAGCTGGCAGGTAAAATTAGAATGATAGTGAATCACGGCCAGAGCAAAAGGTATTACCATGATTCTATAGGAGTAAATTCAAGATTGGATTCTCTTCAAGCTGCTGTGCTAAAGGTTAAGTTGAAATATCTGGATAAGTATAATGAAGCCAGAAGAGCTGTCGCGCAGAGATATGACGATGCCTTTCACAAAACTGGAGTAATTACACCTCCGGCAAGGTCGACCTTCTCTAGCCATGTATTTCATCAATACACAGTGAAACTTGATGATAGTATAGACAGAGACGGACTGAATGCTTTTTTAACAGAAAAAGGTATTCCTTCTATGATTTATTACCCGGTTCCTAATCACTTGCAAAAAGCCTATTCTTATTTTGGTTACTCTGAAGGAGACTTCCCAATTACCGAGGATTTGTGTTCAAGAGTAATCTCTTTTCCTATACATACTGAAATGGAAATTGAGCAACAGCAACTGATAATCGATTCTGTACTCGAATTCATTTAATACCCTTCCATAAGAGTAAAGGTATATTCGGAATTTATGTCTTTTAGGCAGTGCTATTCCCTTGAAATGAAGGCAAAAAACATAAACTTTTTCTGATATTTATTTGCAATTAATAAATAACGAGTAGTTTTGCTACTCGTTTTATTAAGTCATTTATGTGACTGACCGGGCGAAGCTGTATCTAGGTATCAATAGGACCGAAGGATATGTTGGAGACGTTAATATCATCTAAAACAAGAATTAAACTTTTATTGCGATTATTCCTCAACCCAGGTTCAAAGGCTTATTTGAGGGGACTGGCAGAGGAGTTTAATGAGAGCACAAATGCTGTTCGTATTGAATTGAATCGTTTTGAGGAGGCCGGAATGCTTTCTTCGGAAAGCGTTGGAAATAAGAAGGTCTTCAAGGCGAATGGCGAATATCCTTTGTTTGGCGAGATCAGAGGAATTTTGTTGAAGTATACAGGTCTTCAGGATGTCATTGATCAGGTTATTGAAGAATTAGGTGATCTGAATAGTGTTTATCTTACGGGTGACTTGGCAATGGGTCGACATTCGGATGTAGTGAGCTTAATTCTGGTGGGTAATCCGGATAAGACTTACCTCCTAGAGTTGATTGGAAAAGTCGAGAGACTAATATCGAAGAAGATTCAATATCTAATTTACTCTAAGGATGAAGCTGAGTCATTAGAATTTGAAAATGAGAAAACACTGTTGCTCTGGAATGAATAAAAGTAGTGACATTTTTTGGACGGCATTCTATACAATGCCAAGAAGCGAAAAGAAGACAGCAGAGCGCCTTATTGAAAGGGGTTATGAGGTTTATTGTCCAACGCGTACAGTAGTAAAGCAGTGGTCTGATAGAAGGAAGAAAGTTTCTGAACCTTTTTTTACCTCATACCTATTTGCTAAGGTGAATGAGAAATTGAGAAATGAGATTTTGAAAGATAGAGGTGTTGTGTCGAATGTTTTTTGGCTTGGAAAACCCGCGATCATTAGAGAACAGGAAATTCTCGCTATCAAGTCTTTTCTTGAAGGTTTTCCAATGCTGAAGCAAAGTATGGAAATTTTGAGGCAGGAAGCAGGGTTGAAGTTTCATCTGGTCCACTATCGGGACAAGATGGATTAATCAGACACATACAAGGTAATAAGGCATGTCTTACAATCGTAAGTCTTGGTATTGAGATCCAAGCCGAAATTGGTCTAAGTCATTTGAAAAAGGTTGGCTAATCAGCTGTTAGTTAAACATATTAAACGCTTATATTTGCCCAGTTTATTGAATATGCTATCCGTTCGGATTTAATATGAGAGAATTCCAACAACCTATCAATTTCTATTCTGTAATAAGAACTCTTGCGATCATCGCCATTTGCTTGCTCTCAATGGAGAGTTCATCGGCTCAAGCACAAAGCCTGAGCGGCCTTGACCTGAAATCAGTGCGTGTAGACGATTTAACCGATGAACAAATACTTGGGTATATCAGGCAAGCAGAAGAAAGAGGCTTAACACAATCACAGCTGGAATTACTTGCAAGACAGCAAGGAGTTTCTGAATCGGAAATCACAAAATTGAGAAGAAGAGTTCAGAGACTTAGGGGGT
This sequence comes from Roseivirga sp., assembly GCA_965230105.1. GTDB lineage: Bacteria > Bacteroidota > Bacteroidia > Cytophagales > Cyclobacteriaceae > Roseivirga. Next base: position 4,023 of record CBDDKG010000025.1, read on the forward strand.
CTTCGACAGCTGGTCTTGATGAGTCGAATAATAACCGTAATTCTGGAAGAAGCTCTCAAATAGTCACTGAAGAAGACGTGTTTGGTTCTCTTGTAGGGCAGGATTTACCTAAGCTTACAGAGGATCAAAAAAGGATTTTCGGATTTGACTTATTCCAGAAAGAGAGCCTCACGTTTGCACCAAACCTAAATTTGCCTACACCAGTTGATTATGTTTTAGGGCCGCAGGACGTTTTAATAGTAGACCTGTGGGGTGCGACTCAACAATATTTGGAGTTTGAAGTATCTCCTGAAGGAACCATTAGGCCTGAAAACCTCAGTCCTATTTATGTTAACGGACTCACTATAGAGAAAGCTTCAGAGAAGATAATTGCTCGAATGAGTGAAATCAATAGTGGCTTGAAATCAGTTAACGGTGAACCTCCAGCTATTTCCTATCAAGTTAGTCTTGGCAACATACGTACCATCAACGTCAATGTAGTTGGTGAGGTGAGTAGACCGAGCCTCTATGCCCTCCCCTCACTCGCAACAGTATACACTGCACTCCATGCAGCGGGTGGTCCTACAGAAAATGGCACTTTTCGAGATATACGTTTGGTAAGAAATAATAAATTGATTTCGTCCATTGATGTCTATTCTTTCTTAACCAATGGCATACGTTCAGGTGATACAAGGTTAAGAAATGGGGATGTTATCATAGTTAGACCAGTGAAGGTTCAAGTGGAACTGGAAGGAGAAGTTAGAAGGCCGGGACTGTTTGAATTGAAACCAGAAGAAAATTTCGGAGACCTTTTGGAGTATGCTGGCGGCTTCAATAATACTGCTTATAAGTCAAGGGTGACGGTTAAGAGAAATGGTGCTCGAGAAAGAGAGATCATAGATGTTGATTCGGAAGAGTTCAAAAGTTTCGTTCCGAATGACGGTGATTTGTTCGAGGTAAGTGGAATTTTGGACAGATTCTCAAATAGGGTGATCATTAACGGAGCGGTGCTGAGAGAAGGTGAATATCAACTCACAGATAGCCTGACTCTTAAGCAATTGATTGAAAAGGCAGATGGACTTAGGGGAGATGCTTATCTGACTCGTGCAACAATTTACAGAACAGGAGAAGATTTCTCCCAGTCAACTTTGCCCTTTGACTTGGGCGCACTTATGGGTGGTACACAACCTGATATTCCTCTTTTGAGAGAAGATGTGGTTAGAATAACTTCTATTTATGATTTAAGAGAAGAGTTTATTGTGTCTATCTCAGGAGAAGTCCAGGAAGAAGGAGTCTGGCCCTTTTTTAAGCAAATGACAGTTAAAGATTTGATTGTCTTGGCGAAGGGTTTGAGAGAGTCTGCCTCTGGGGCACTTGTAGAAATTTCGAGAAGGAATAAAAACAGTAGTGCAAATACGACTGCTGAAATTATTAGACTATCAATCGATGAATCCCTTTCATTAAATAGTGGTGTGGCAGAGACGGTATTACAGCCTTTCGATCAGGTTTATATACGAAAGTCTCCTGGGTATACTGTTCAACAACAAGTGACTGTAGAAGGCGAGATTGTTGCTCCTGGTCTATATACAATAAGCAGAAAAGATGAACGGATTTCGGACATTTTAAAAAGAGCTGAGGGCCTCACACAATATGCTTATCCTAAAGGGGCTATTTTAATTAGGAAGACAGAGTTTTCTGATAGCAAATCAAATGATGAGATAAGTCAAGAGTATTTGCAGGAGTTAAGGCAAAAGGTGCTAAGTGATGAAACTGAACTTAAGAACATTAGCCAGGTTAGACTTATTGAACGACTAAATAAAATTGGAAATAAAGCCAGCATCAATGCAGACAATGATCAAGTTGGAAGTCAGTTTAAGAAAGATTTGATTGAGGATATAACTGAACAAGACTCGCTGGTCAAAGACATTGAAATTGATGAAGAAGAGCCTGTAGCGATTGATTTGGACAAAATTCTAGAAGCACCTGGGTCGAAATATGATTTGATAGTAAGGTCTGGTGATGTTATATCAATCCCAGGTAAGCTTGAAACTGTTCGTGTGGCTGGAGAGGTCACTTCACCTTTGAACGTTAGGTTCGATGACTCCTACTCTTTTAAAGACTATATTTATCAATCTGGAGGATTTTTACAGTCCGCAAAGCGAGGGCGCAGTTATGTGCAATATCCCAATGGAGAACGCAAAGGAGTTAAGCGCTTTTTATGGTTTAAAAAATATCCAAGAATTGAGCCAGGTTCGACTATTTTTGTAAGTAGAAAGCCTGAACGCAATGGAATGAGTGCTCAAGCATGGATAGGTATTGGTTCGGGCCTTGCCACTATTGGTTTGGTAGTCGTTCAGGCTATAAGATTAACTAACAATTAACTACAAGATTTTCTATGTCCTTTTTTGCACATGAAACAGCGGTGATTGATGAAGGTTGCCGAATTGGCGATGGTACCAAAATTTGGCACTTTTCTCATGTTATGAAAGACTGTCAGATCGGAGCTAACTGTAATATCGGACAAAATGTAGTAGTTAGCCCAGAGGTGGTGCTAGGTAAGAATGTCAAGATTCAAAACAATGTCAGTATATACACTGGCGTCACTTGTGAGGATGACGTTTTTCTTGGACCTTCAATGGTTTTTACCAACGTGATTAATCCAAGGAGCGCTGTTAACAGAAGAGGTGAGTATTCTAAAACCCTCGTTAAAAAAGGAGCTTCTATTGGGGCAAATGCTACCATAGTATGTGGTCATGATATTGGCGAATACGCTTTTATTGGAGCAGGCACAGTTGTGACAAAGGAAGTTCCCGCTTATGCACTGATTGTAGGCAACCCAGGGCGACAAATGGGGTGGATGAGTGAGTATGGACAGAGGTTAGAGTTTGATGAAGATGGAATTGCTGTTTGCTCAGAATCAAAAGAAAAATATCAACTAACAGATAAGAGAGTAACAAAGATTTAATGAAGAATTTTGCCCTAATTGGTGCGGCTGGCTATATTGCCCCGAGACACCTCAAGGCTATCAAAGATACTGGAAACAACCTAATCGCTGCGTTAGATAAGTTTGACAGTGTGGGAATAATGGATTCCTTTTTCCCAAATGCCGATTTTTTTGTTGAGTTCGAGAGATTTGACAGACATGTTGAAAAGCTGAAATATGAGAAAGGAATTGACCTTGATTATACTAGCATTTGTACCCCGAACTATCTGCATGATGCTCATATCCGTATGGCCCTTAGAGTCGGTTCTGATGCCATTTGTGAAAAGCCATTGGTTCTAAATCCTTGGAATATAGACGCATTGGGTAAGATCGAGCAAAATACAGGAAAGCGAATCTGGAATATTCTTCAACTTCGGGTGCACCCGAGTATCGTTGCCCTCAAAGAGGAGATAGACAATGGGCCAAAAGATAAAATCTATGACATTGACCTGACCTACCTAACTTCTAGGGGGCACTGGTATTATACTTCATGGAAAGGTGATGTTAATCTATCGGGAGGAATCGCCACTAACATTGGGGTACATTTTTACGACATGCTTACATGGATTTTTGGTAACGTCAGATCGAATAAAGTTCATGTTCACACCCATGACCGTGCCGCTGGCTATCTTGAGCTTGAAAGAGCCAACGTGCGTTGGTTTTTGTCTATCAATGAAGATTTACTACCTGACCCTGTAAAAGAAAAAGGTCAACGTACCTATAGGTCAATAGCAGTAGAGGGGAAAGAGCTTGAGTTTAGTGGGGGATTTACCGATCTGCATACGGCATCTTATGATAGGATTCTGTCTGGGAATGGATTTGGGATAGAGGAGACGCGCCAGGCTATTGAAATTGTACATGACATCCGCCACGCCACCCCAATTGGTGTCAAAGGCGAGTACCACCCTATGGCAAAGGAAAAGGCGAGTTTGCATCCCTTCAATGCATCAAAGAAACCTTAGAAAAAGGCATTTCAAGTCAAATTACTACACTTGATCAATCCATGAAAAATAACAAAACCGCGGTTTTTGGTTGTAAGTCAACCAGTAAATATCTGTTAGACCATCTGCACAAAACAGTGGGAGTGTCATTGTTAGTTACCATTAGCCCTGAAAAAGGCGAGAAGATGCAGGTGGCAGGTTATAGCGACCTGAGCAGTTATGCTGCTGAAAAAGGGATCAACTGTTATGTAGCTGATAAATACTCTCTCAAATCTCAGAAAGACATCGAATACATCAATGGACAGAATATCGATGTGGCGTTTGTGATGGGTTGGCAAAGATTGGTTCCAAGAGAAGTACTTGACGGATTACGTGTAGGGGCTTTTGGTATGCACGGCAGTAGCATGAACTTACCACTAGGAAGAGGGCGTTCGCCAATGAACTGGTCGATTATGGAAGGACGTTCTGTATTTTATACAAACCTCTTCATGTACGACCCAGGTGTTGATTCCGGAGGAGTGGTTGATACCGTGAAATTCCAAATTGGGCCTAAAGATACAGCCGCGACTATGCACTTCAAGAATGCATTGTCAATGAAATACCTGATCACCAAAAACATGCAGAATTTGATTTCTGGTGATTTTACTGTTACCGATCAGCGTGAAGACCTGAAGCCTACCTACTACCCTAGAAGATACCCGAGTAATAGCCTGATTGATTGGAGCCAAGATGTACAGGATATAGAGAGATTTGTAAGAGCTGTGACCAAACCGTTTAACGGGGCATATTCTTTTATAGGTGACAGTAGGATTGTCATCTGGCGATCACAAGTTTTTGACTATCATGAGTTTGGTTTTGAAAAAGAAAGAGAAGGTACAGTAATAGAAGTATTTGATAAGGACAATTTTCTGGTGAAGTGTTTTGGTGGACTCCTTTTGGTAACAGCCTATGATTGTGATGTAGAAGTTGGAGTCGGAAGTACTTTCCATAATGGAGATGATGAGATTATGCATTTCGACAGAAACGTCCATGGCTATCACGATCTGGTCGAAGAAAGTTAAACACTCCGTTTTCCCATAACCAATATGATAAAAGATCAACTAAGTAATTATTCAGGCTTCCTCGAAACCTTGCTGGAGGCAGACTATTCTTTTGTTTTTTTTGATTCAGTGCTTGATCATGGAGGCAAAAGAGTGGCATTGAGGCACGATATTGATTTTGATACGGGATATGCCCTGAATGCTGCCGAGGCTGAAAAAGAATTGGGCATTCAGTCTACTTACTTCTTTTTATTGAGATCGGAATTTTACAATGTGCTTTCTCCTGAGAACTATGACAATATTTCTAGAATCAGGGATTTAGGTCACAAGATCAGCATTCATTTTGATCCCACGATTTATGAGGATTACAATGAGGGGCTTTTAAGAGAGATCCAATATTTTGATGCTGTTTTTGGTGAGAAGGTAGACCTTATCAGTTTACACAGACCGAATGACTTTTTTCTGAAATCGAACGAATCCATTCACGGGGTAGAGCATACCTACCTGTTCAAATATTTTAAGGAGCTCAAGTATTTTGCAGACTCCAAAGGACAATGGAGATATGGCCACCCTTTTGATTCTGAAGAATTTAAAAGAAGAGAGTCCCTTCAGATTCTGGTTCATCCCATTTGGTGGTTTTTCGGAAATCACTCTGTTGAGGACAAACTTCGTAAGTATTGGGATATTCGGACAGAGTCATTGAAAACCGAATTTGAAATCAATTGTATCCCCTTTAGAGAGATTTTCAGCCAACCATAGGATGACCCAAGATCTAGACTTTTTTAATCCAATTAATTGATTCCCACATTAGAAAGTCAAATTAAAGAACGATTTTGAGTAAAAGAATCACATAAATTAGTCAACTATGAACTTGACCAGTAATTCTGTCCAGATATCTACGATTATCGAGTTGCTCCTGAGCAAGAAACGATTTATCATTTTGGTTACCATCCTTTTTGTGGTATTGGGAGTAATTGTCGCCTTTACAACTCCAGCTGAATGGAGAACTGGCAATACGTTGGTAACGATTAATGAATCGAATGCACCAGGGATATCCTCTTCTTTAGGTAGTCTGGCGGGGATTGCTGGAATCAACCTTGGAACCTCTGGCTCGGGTCAGATCAATGCGCTTGCCTATCAGGACATTCTTACGAGTACGTTTTTTATTTATGAGTTGTCTAACAAGAAGTTCTATTCTGGCAATCTGAATGACTCCACCACTTTATATGAGTATCAAAAGAACCATATGAAGTCGAGCCTTATCTCAAAAGTGCTGTCTTTGCCTAGCTCAATCCTTGGCTTGTTTAAAGGAAGTTCCTCTGGTGGCACAGCCACTGTACTTGATGAAAGTGAAGAGAATTACTTTTACTTAAGCCTTGAAGACAATGTGATATACAATGACATTGCCACAAGGTTCTCTATTCAATTTGACAAAACTAAAGAGACGCTCAATATCAGTTTTAAATACCAAGATTCGTATCTGGCGGCACAGGCCATACAATTTGCATCGCTATACCTTGACGAGTATATTGAGAACTTTGAATTTGAGGAGCAAAACAAGAAATACACGTTCATCAAGGAACAGATTGAACTGAAAAGAGCTTCCTTCGAGGCGGCTCAACAAGTACTGATTTCATTTCAAGACAGTAACCTTAATCTGACAACCAATCAGGCAAGATCAAGAGAGAAGGACCTACAAGACAAGAGAGACCTTGAGTTTAACCTTTATTCAAGTTTGCTTCAAAGCCTTCAGGAAATTGAGATCGACTTGGCTTCAAAGTCGACTAACCTGAAAGCCCTTGGCAAAACACAAATTCCGGTGAAAAAGGCTTCGATGAGCAAAAAGATCATTCTCATCATGTATTTCATTTTAGGCTTCTTTCTGGCTGCGAGTTATTTGATTTTGAGAGAATTGATTTTGGTTCCTTTGTCTCAACAAGAGAAGACAGCCTGATCGGTCAATCACATTTACCAACATGATATATGCAGTTCAATAGGGAAATACATATAGGTTCGAAAAGAATAAGTGAGCATAACCCAAGTTTGGTTATTGCTGAGGCCGGAGTTAACCATAACGGAGATTTGGGTAGAGCAATGGAAATGATATCCGTTGCAAGAGATTGTGGTGTTGACGCTATTAAATTTCAGTCTTTCATTACAAAAGAACTGATACTGTCAAATGTTGACATGGCCGCCTATCAGAAAGCCAATCTCAACGAAGAAGCCTCTCAGTATAACATGCTGAAAAAATTAGAAGTACCAGCTGAAAAAATGCTTGAGCTGAAGAATTATGCTGAGCAATGCGGCCTGATATTTCTCACAACTCCCTTTGATCAGATCAGTCTTGATGCACTAGATATGTGCGAGCTTGATGCCTATAAAGTTGCCTCTACAGATACTACCAATCTTCTGTTTTTAAAGAAGATTGCAAGTAAAGGTAAACCAATGTTGCTTTCAACAGGCATGACCTATATGTCTGAAGTGCAATATGTATTGAAGGAGCTTTTGCCTATTAATCAAGACGTTATTTTACTACACTGTACATCAAATTACCCTACACCTCCAAATGAAGTGAATCTTGAAGTGCTGAAGACTTTTAAAGACATGTTTGGAATAATTACCGGGTTTAGTGATCACACGGAAGGAATAGGAGCTTCTCCCTATTCGCTGATGTACGGTGCTAAGGTAGTTGAAAAGCACTTTACCCTAGATAAGACCCTCCCCGGACCAGATCATGTGGCTTCACTAGAACCATCAGAGTTGACTTTGTTAGTAAAAACAATCAGACAAGCTGAGTCCTATATAGGTGATGATCTCAAGTTTCCAACTGTGAGTGAATTAGGTACAAGGGCATCTCTTCAAAAATCTATTGTTGCAGCAAGAAGCATAAAAAAGGGAGAGGTTTTTGAAGAGCATGACCTGAATACGAAAAGAACAGGAGGAGTAGGTATACCAGCACTCTATTTGGACAAAATCGTTGGAAACACGGCACCTAAAGATTTTGATGCCGATGACGTAATAGAGATTTAATTAAGAATAGAATTTGAAAACTTTTGTTTCATCGGCTTGTATTGAGGAAAAAGACTTGGAAAAGAACATTCTAAGGTTTGAAGATCTTGGATACGATTCAATTGAACTGACTGGTGGAATTAGATTTGAACCAGAAATTGAATCCTTGTTAGAAAGCCTGAAAACAAATGAGTCTGTCTCCATTCAATTCCATAACTACTCCCCACCTGTAGAGAAAGATTTTGTTCTAAACCTGGCTTCATTAAATCCAGATACTTATCAGCGCTCTCTGGCACATGTCCAATCAACTTTGAAGATGTCCAGACGCTTAGGGTTTGATAAATATGCCGTTCATGCTGGCTTCTACATTCCAGTCGAGGCTGATGAACTTGGTAAACTAATCAAGAAAAGATCTCTTTTTGATAAAAAAGTAGCATATGAGCAGTTTGTGAATACAGTCAATGAACTGTATTCAGAGTATTCAGACATTCTATATATAGAAAACAATGTCGTTTCCAGTGCAAACTTTGCTGAGTATCAAGAGAACCCTTTCATGCTGACTTGTGCGGATGAGTATTTTGAAATGAAGGAGCGAATTCCCCGCCTAAGGCTGTTATTGGATTTTGCTCATCTAAAAGTTACATGCAAAACACTCGGGCTTTCATTTCAAGATGAGGTTTCGAGGCTTGTAAATGAAACAGACTACGTCCACATAAGTGACAATGATGGAAACTCGGATTCAAACCAGGGCCTCGTAGAAGATTCAGAGATGTACGAAGTATTGAAAACCGTGGGTTTAGCATCCAAAACAGTGACGCTTGAGGTGTATTCGGGTGTTGAGGATTTACAACGATCCTACCATATAGTTAATCAATTGCAATGATCAAATATCCCATATATCAACCTTTCATTGGTGAAAGAGAAAAGGAGCTGGTCATGGATTGTCTGGATACAACATGGATTTCCTCAAGGGGAAAGTATGTAGATGTTTTTGAGTCAAGGTTGTGCGAGATCGCTGGTGTAAAACATGCCATTAGCATGCACAATGGTACCCATCCATTACATATTGCTTGTATTTTGTCTGGAGTAGACCGTGAGAGTGAAGTTATTATGCCTGTTTTTTCATATGTGGCCACGGCAAATGCAGTGGCCTATTGTGGGGCAAAGCCGGTTTTTGTTGATGTTTCGGCTGAAGACTGGAATATTGATGTAAGTGAAGTTGAGGAGAAAATCACTGACAAAACCAAGGCCATATTGGCGGTTGATATTTACGGTTATCCTGCCAGGTATAAGGAATTAAAGGCTATAGCCGTCAATCATAATCTCCCACTTATTGCGGATTCTGCTGAGTCAGTGGGAGCTGAATATATGGGCATTAAATCTGGCTCCTTCGGTGATTTCTCTACTTTTTCTTTTTTTGGAAATAAGACAGTGACCACCGGAGAAGGAGGAGCTCTTCTAACTAATAATGACGACCTGGCTGCCAGGGCAAGACAACTGAAAAATCAGGGTAATTCTACCACCCAACGATATTTTCATGATGTGCTTGGCTATAATTACCGCATGACAAACATTCAGGCAGCCATTGGTTTGGCCCAACTTGAAAGGCTCGAAACTACACTAGAACGGAAACGTGAAATATACCAGCGATATAAGTCGCATTTGAAAGATAAAGTTGAATTTCAACAGTCAGCAGAAGATGTACATTCTTCTTACTGGCTCGTTTCATTCTGTTTACCAAAACACATTGATCGTTCTGGTTTAGAACAACACATGAACGAAAAGGGAGTTGAAACCCGGCCTTTTTTCACTTCTATGGATGAGTTACCATATTTTGAAACGGGTGACTTTAAAGTGTCTAGAGACATTTCTAAAAGGGGTATCAGTGTACCGAGTTATCCTCAACTAACAAACGAACAAATAGACTACATAAGTCAAAGTGTTATTGACTATTTGAATAAATCTTAAATGAAGAAAGCACTTATTACCGGCATCACAGGTCAGGACGGATCCTACTTGGCAGAGTTTTTACTGAAAAATGGTTACGAGGTACATGGACTTGTAAGAAGGTCCAGTCTGGAGCAGAAACTAAGAATTGATCATCTGTATCAAGACCCTCATGCCAAATCCAACTTCAAGGTTCACTATGGTGATATCACCGACTCAATGAATGTAACGAGGTTGATTCAGCAAATAGAGCCGGATGAAATCTATAACCTGGCCGCACAGAGCCATGTCCGTGTAAGTTTTGAAATACCAGAATACACCGCAAATGCGGATGCACTGGGTACTATGCGTGTACTTGAAGCTATCCGCATTCTCGGTTTGGCAGAGAAAACCAAAGTTTACCAGGCCTCTACCAGTGAGTTGTATGGTAAGGTGCAGGCCGTGCCTCAAAGCGAGGAAACACCTTTTTATCCCAGAAGTCCGTATGGAGTGGCAAAACTGTATGCCTATTGGCTAACAGTGAACTATCGGGAAGCCTATAATATTTTTGGTAGTAATGGCATATTATTCAATCATGAATCTCCTCGTAGAGGAGATAGTTTCGTGACCAAAAAGATTGCCATAGCCGCTGCACAAATCAAACATGGCCTGCGAGAGAACCTTTACTTAGGAAACCTCGATGCCAAAAGAGATTGGGGTTACGCACGAGAATATGTAGAATCTATGTGGCATATCCTCCAGCATGATACACCGGATGACTTTGTAATTGCCACTGGTGAAACACATTCTGTAAGAGAGTTTGTGGAATTGGCCTTTGGCCATGCTGGTATTCAGGTAGCTTGGGAAGGAGAAGGCGTGGACGAAAAAGGTTACGACAAACAAACAGGAAAAATGATTGTGGGCATTGATCCATGGTATTTCAGACCCACCGAAGTAGACCTGTTGGTGGGCGATGGTTCCAAGGCAAAAAGACTTTTAAACTGGGAACCTAAGGTAAGATTTGAAGAACTGGTAGAGATTATGATGAAACACGAGTTGAGTGTTGTCTCTAAATAAGTTTTGGTATGTATAAGGGAAACAAAATCATAGGGGTAATACCAGCAAGAGGAGGGAGTAAAGGTATACCCAAAAAGAATATCAAAGAGATCAATGGCAAACCTTTGATTGCATGGACCATTGAGGTGGCGAAAGAGAGTAAATACCTTGATGAAGTGATTGTTTCTACTGATTCAGAAGAAATCAAGGAGGTAGCAGAACAGTTTGGTGCTTATGTTCCTTTTATGCGGCCTAATAGGTTGGCTGAAGATGCCAGTACCTCGATGGACGTGCTGATTCATGCTTTGGACTACATGAAAGAAGAGGAGGGAAAGGAATTTGATATTTTGATGATGCTGGAACCTACTTCTCCATTACGAGAAGCTAAAGATATTGATGCTTCTTTGGAAGCGTTGGTTAATCATGAAACTGCCAGAAGTATTGCTGGTGTGGCCTATGTAGAGGATGCTAATCCTGATTTTGTGGTTACCCTGGAGGAAGGTCTGATGCGTTCGAATACCAATTTTGTGGTTAAAAGACGACAAGACATTGATGATTACTACTTTTACGAGGGTACTATTTACGCCTCATTTGTCACAGACCTTTATTCCAGAAGGAACTTTTATCATAAACTTGCACTGGGTTATGTAGTGCCTAAGTGGAAAGCATTTGAAATCGATGATATGGTCGATTTCAGCATTATAGAACATTTGTTAACTCAAAGAGAAAAAGGACTTCTTGAATGAATAGCGGAGCAAAATTATATGATAGAGCAAAAGAGTTGATTCCTGGAGGAACTCAACTTCTCTCGAAAAGGCCGGAACTTTTTCTGCCTGATCTGTGGCCGGCTTACTACTCTAAAGCAAAGGGCGGTGAAATATGGGATCTGGATGGGAAGAAATATAAAGACTTTGTGACCATGGGCATCGGAGCCTGCGTTCTTGGATACGCCAATGACGAAGTTGATGAAAAGGTGAATGAAGCGGTGAAAAAGGGCAATATGACTTCGCTGAATGTACCTGAAGAGGTAGAACTGGCAGAGTTGTTAATTGACATTCATCCTTGGGCTGAAATGGCCCGCTATGCGCGCTCAGGAGGAGAAGCCATGACTGTGGCAGTAAGGATAGCCAGGGCGGCCAGTGGCCGAGACAAGGTGATGTTCTGTGGCTATCACGGTTGGCATGACTGGTACCTAGCAGCCAACCTAAATGAGGATGAGGCATTAGATGGGCACCTTTTACCGGGTTTAGAACCTAAGGGAGTCCCACGTGCGTTGACTGGAACAGCCCTGCCCTTTAAATTCAATGACATTCATGACTTCAACCGAGTATTGGACGAAAATGGAGAGGAAGTAGGGGTTATTGTACTTGAAATTATCCGGAATGATGAACCTGATCCTGAATTTCTGAAAGTTATTTCAGAAGCAGCGAAAGCGAGAGGAATTGTTTTTGTTGTAGATGAGATCACTTCAGGATGGAGACTCAACCTTGGAGGTGCTCATCTTCTATATGATGTCACTCCTGATATAGCTGTTTTTGGAAAAACTACCAGTAATGGATACCCTTTCGGTGCTATTATTGGTAATAAGTCAGTCATGCAGGCAGCCCAAAGCACATTTATAAGCAGCACCTATTGGACCGACCGAATTGGAACGGCTGCAGCGCTGGCTACTATCAAGGAAATGAAAAGGCTGGACATCTCTACTCATCTTAAGACTATAGGGGAATTAGTGCAAGAGGGTTGGAAACGAATATTGGATAAGCTTGAAATATCTCATACCATTTTTGGGATCACGCCCCTAAGCCATTTTGGTTTTCAGCATGAAAATGGTCAGATACTTAAGACCTATTTTACTCAGGAAATGTTGAAAAGAGGGTATTTGGCCTCAACTGTTCTTTATACATCTCTGGCTCATACACCCGAATCTGTGCGAGGATATCTTGCTGCCTGTGAGGAAGTTTTCACAGAGATTTCTTTAATGATAAAAGAAGGAAGAACAGAAAATATATTGGAAGGGCCTGTGAGTCATTCCGGATTCAAAAGATTAAACTAATTACAATGAAGAAATGTAATAACTGTCTACTCCCAGAAACTTATGAGACACTTGTAATTGCTAAGGATGGCTCAAGTTGTAGCATGTGCCAGACATCAGAATTCAAGCAAAAGAATATAGATTGGGATAAGAGAAAATCCCAATTAGATGCGGTAATTGAAAAATACAGAGGAAAATACGATTACGATTGTATCGTCCCTTTTAGTGGAGGAAAAGATAGTACCTACACTCTATATTACCTTATAAAAGAGTATAATATCAAGCCCTTGGTGGTGAGGTTTGATCACGGTTTCATGCGTGGTAAACACGAGGATAAAACCGGTCGTATGATCAAGAAACTGGGAGTCGACTTTATCAATTTCACTCCTAATTGGGACATTGTTAAAAAACTTATGTTTGAGTCTTTCAACCGAAAGACAGATTTTTGCTGGCATTGTCATACCGGTATTTATTCTTACCCATTACAGGTAGCGTTGAAGTTCAATGTACCCCTGATTCTTTGGGGTGAACCACTAGCAGAGATGTCTGCCTATTACACCTACGAAGATGACATTATCGAGTGGGAAGATGAGGAGAAGTTTAACATGTATAGAAACCTGGGAATAACTGCAGATGATATGCATGGTATGATCCATAGAGAGGACGACCCTGTAGATAGACGGGATTTATTACCTTATACTTACCCAGCTCTTTCTGAATTGAGAAAAATGGATTATTACTCAGTATGCTTGGGTAGTTTTATCCCTTGGGACTATAAAAAGCAAACCAAAATCATCATGGATGAACTTGGTTGGGATGGAGATGAGTTGGAAGGTGTTCCTGAAACTATTAATCAGGAATATGCCAAGGTTGAATGTTGGATGCAGGGTACTCGGGATTATATAAAGTACCTGAAGAGGGGTTATGGCAGAGTCACTCAGCTGGTCAACTTTGAGGTTAGAAATGGCCGTATGACTACTGAAGAAGCTCAAGAATGGATTGATAAGCACGAGGGCAAAAAGCCTCAGTCTTTGGAAGTTTTCCTTGAGTATATGGGAATGACAGAAGAGGAGTTCAACGATACGGTTAAGAAGTTTGTAGTCCCTCCGTTTGAACCGGATATGGAGAATATGCCAATCATGGACAAGGTGCATGATATGGATGAGTGGTATAGAGAGGACAATCGAAAGAAATGATAGGCATTCTTGATTACGGAATGGGTAATTTGAAATCAGTGGCAAATTCCCTGGCTTATCTGGGTCTGGAAAGTGAAGTGATCGAATCCCCAGAAGATTTCGAAAATATTACCCACCTGATAATTCCTGGTGTAGGCGCTTTCCCTAAGGCAATGAACAGTATTAAAGAGAAAGGTTTTCTGGAGCCGATCAGAGCCTTTGCTGATTCTGGTAATCCGGTTTTAGGCATTTGCCTTGGCATGCAATTACTGGCCGACCGCGGAACCGAAGTTAAGGAAAGTGAAGGACTGGGTCTGATACCAGGCGCCATTGAGTTAATGAAGCCCGAAGGTCACAGAATTCCACATATAGGATGGAACGGAATTAAGGTAAAGCAAGATCCTCAGCTGTTCGAGGGTGTGAAAAAAGCGGCCGATGTATATTTTGTTCATTCTTATCACTTTATGCCTAAGGACGATGCCAATGTAGTGGCTACTACAGAATATGGTGATGAGTTTGTGTCAGTAGTCACCAACAAGAGGGGCAATGTAATCGGTACCCAATTCCACCCTGAAAAGAGTCAGAAACAGGGTCTGAGAATGCTAGATAACTTTTCAAGAATGCAGCCATGCTGAAAAAGAGAATTATTCCAACACTCTTGCTTAGAAACGGGAGGATGGTCAAAGGAGTGAACTTTGATAATTACCGTGATACGGGTGATCCTGTTTTTGCTTCCAGAGTATATAACTCTCAATATGTAGATGAACTGGTGTTTCTGGATATTGATGCTACCAACGAATCGAGAGAAACCAATGCCCAGATCATAGAAAAAGTATCGATGGAGTGCTTTATGCCTCTTACAATTGGTGGTGGAGTTAACTCAATTCAGACCATCCGTAAATTACTCAACAGCGGGGCCGACAAGGTGGTTATCAACTCTGCCGCCTATTCAAAACCCGAACTAATTACCCAGGGAGCAGAAATGTTTGGTAGCCAATGCATAGTATTGGGTGTTGATGTAAAGAAAGAAGATGGCCAGTATGTGCTTTACAGAAATTCTGGTAAAGTCAAATGTGATGTGGGCCTTCTTGAACACATCAAAAAAATGGAATCTTTAGGAGCTGGGGAAGTCTTCTTGAATGATATTTCCAACGATGGTAAGATGAGCGGCTATGACCATGATCTGATTAAACTGGTCAGTGAAGCCGTGAATGTACCCGTGGTGGCTTGTGGTGGCGCAGGCAATTTCAAACACCTAGAAGATGCCTACAATGAAACCGGGGTGGATGCTTTGGCCATGGCCAGTATTTATCACTTCGGTGACAACAATCCTATCAGAGCCAGAGCTTATTTAATGAATCATCAAATCGACATCAAAAAAGTGTGATCATGCTGGCCTGTTCGTTAAATCAAGAAGAAATTACTAGGTATGTGAGTAAACAGACCGAATACCACTTTCCGGACGGAGGTCATCTTGAATTTGAAGTGCAGGCTGCGGAAGTTATTGCCAAGGTTTTTGACAGGTTGGAAAAGTGCTTTGTAAAAATCAAATCACGCTACTATAGAAACAGTGCAGGAGAGGTGTACTTTAACCATCTCAATGGAGACCATTACTGCTCATTTTTATACCTGCTATCTAATGAGCTCTACAAAGCGGGATATGAAGTATCGGCCACAAAGGCTTTTCTGCTGAACAAAGCCATGTTTGCTTTAGACCTCTTTTATAGTGTTGAGCTGCCAGAAGTATTTTTATTCATTCACCCAGTGGGTACAATTGTGGGTAATGCCAATTATTCAGATTACCTGGTTATTTATCAAGGTGTAACCATTGGCTCTCTGACAGAAGGTAAGTACCCACAATTCTCTGAAAAAACCATTATCTATTCTAACTCCTCGGTTATTGGAGATTGTAACTTTGGACAGAACTGCATTGTTGGTGCTCGATCTTATGTGATTGACATTGACCTCAAGGATGATCAGATTGTTCTAGGTAGCTATCCAAACAACAGAATCATCGAAAACAAAAAGCCTACGATAGACTATTATTTTCATTTTGATTGATGGAAGGACTAAAGGATAAAGTAATAATCCTCACAGGAAGTGAAGGTCTAATTGGCGCTGCCGTTAGAGACTACCTAATTAAGAATAGTGTTACTCTGATTCAAATAGACGTGGCGTTCAAGTCAAAGAAAGAGCACCAGTTTGTTTGTGATATTACGCAGCCGCAAGAAGTAAAACAACTTATAAATACGGTTTTGGACAAGTATGGCCGAATCGATGGTCTGGTGAACAATGCTTATCCTAGAACTCAAGATTGGGGAACTAAGTTTGAGGACGTCCCTCTTGAGAGTTGGGGGAAAAATGTTGAAATGCAACTGAATACTTGTTTCCACATGTGTCAATTGGTACTACCAGTAATGCAAGCTCAGAAATCAGGTTCAGTTGTTAATATTTCATCCATATATGGAGTTGTTGGTAATGACTTCACTGTTTACGAGAATACTGGAGGCATGACCTCCCCGGCTGCGTATTCTGCGATTAAAGGAGGTGTGGTGAATTTTTCCCGCTATCTTGCCTCATACTATGGAGGCCACGGAGTCAGGGTGAATTGTCTTTCTCCAGGAGGCGTATTCAATCATCAAAATGTTTCGTTTGTGAAACAATTTGAGCATAAGGTTCCACTCAAACGCATGGCAAAACCTGAGGAGATGGCCCCTCCTATTGCTTTTCTGCTGTCAGACGAATCAGGCTATATCACAGGTCACAATCTTATGGTCGATGGAGGTTGGACTGCTATTTGACACACGACCTCATAAAGTTGTTCTGGGTATTTATCTGACATGAATCAACAAGACATTAAGCACATCCTTAATAGGATTGAATCAAATTATCCCGTAAGCGAATGGGAACATGAGGGAGTTTCTGTGTGGCCAATTCTCAGGGTCAAGCTTTGGGCTCTACTCTGTAACAGGACACTAAACGTGGCTGATGGCCAATCCTCCCTTTCTGTATCATTTACAGCAAAGGTCAGGCGTGTTCTGCTGATCCCGTTTGTATGGTTGACTCATTCTCTAAAGGATTTGAGCAAATCATATTTCAGGATACCCAAAGGCGATATTTTGGTTTTAGGAGATGGTATTTCATTTATCAAGATAAAGGAAAAGTACTTTGATAAATTTTCTGATTCCCTTAGCATGCTATTGAGTGATTTTGGATTGGATGTAGTCAGGTTAGATGGTTCAACCAAGTTTTATAAACCAAGGTTTATCAGCTCATATTATATCCAGCCGCGCTTCGATTACATCATGTTCAAAGCATTGGTTAAAACGAAGATTTTTACCAAGACGCTCTCTCTGGAAGGGAAAAATGAGGTACAGGAAATTGCGGATAAATATGACTTGGGGTATTTGTTCAATGATAGTCAGATTCATTATGAAGCAGAACGAGTCAAAATGATAAGCAATCACTTTACAGGAGTGCTGAAAAGAGGAGGATTTAAGGCAGTAATGTCGGTTTGCTACTACAATGCTTATGGTTTTGGACTAAATCTGGCAGCAAGTAAGTTGGGTATCCCCACTTATGACATTCAACACGGGGTGCAAGGTGACAACCATGGTGCCTATGGTTCTTGGGTGAATTTTCCGAAAACAGGATATGACTTATTGCCAAATTACTTCTTAAGCTGGTCAGAATACGAGAAACAAGGCTTTGACAGATGGACGCACCAGAGCGAAAGGCATCAATGTCTCGTATCCGGTAATTGGCTGATGAATTTTTGGATGAGCGACAATAATCCATGGAAAAATCAACATGATGGTGAGTTGAGAACTATTCGAAATTCCTCCAAACCGAGAGTTTTGGTAACCCTCGGCTGGGATATCAGTACTGAAGAATATATCAGCGGAACCATAAGCGCCATTGCTTCGACACAGGAGGATTATCTGTGGCTCATCAGGTTACATCCGTCCATGCTGGAAGA
The DNA here is from genome assembly GCA_965230105.1 of Roseivirga sp. Lineage (GTDB taxonomy): Bacteria > Bacteroidota > Bacteroidia > Cytophagales > Cyclobacteriaceae > Roseivirga. The sequence goes on from CBDDKG010000025.1 coordinate 22,143, forward strand.
GCAAAGCATCGTGGAAGAGATGTTGGCTAAAAATGGAATTAAGACCTATGAGATCGAGATTTGCTCAAGAGTTCCGCTGTTTTCATTACTTCCGATGGTCGACATGCACATTACGCACTCTTCCACTACCTCCATTGAAGCGTCTTGGTTTGGAATCAAATCTATTGTAACCAGTGACTATGGATGGTCTTTACTCGACCAACAAGTTTCACCAGGTTATCTTATCAAAGCTGAAACTGCAGAAGAAATCCTTATGAGTATTCGAACGGAAGCCTTGACCATTGGAAAAAATGAGGAACAGTCTTCTACCAAAACTAACTCGGAGAATAAGCTAAAGCAGTTGGTAAACACATTCCAATGAGTTTGAAACAGCGGTTTTCTGCACTATTCAAGGGGCAACTCATCAAGTCCGCAGGAGTTTACGGGGTAGCATCCCTCTTAAATTCTGTACTTCCGTTTCTACTTTTACCTGTTCTCTCTTATTACCTATCCCCAGAGGAATATGGACTAGTGGCTATGTTTTTACTGGTGCAAAACATATTTGGACCACTCGTTAGCTTGAATTCCTCCAGCGCTGCCTCGAAGCGTTATTTTTATGATGAACCTGATGAGATCTTTGGTAAATATGTGTTCAATGGGTTATTGGTCATAGGGGGGTGCGGCATCATATTGGCAGGCCTGACCGCGGTTTTTAATGCCCAACTGTCTTCACTGACCAAGCTCGATTCGAATTGGTTGTTTTTAGCACTTCTGAGTGCCGCTTGTTTTGGGGTTGTGCAAATGAGGCTAGCCATTTGGCAGGTTAAATCCAAAACCAGGAAATACGCCATTTTTCAGGTTTCAATGGTGGCATTGAAACTATTGCTGTCATTGTTGTTTGTGGTAACATTGCTCTATGGATGGCAGGGGAGAGTTTGGGCTGTAATTGCTGGACATGTTCTTTTTGCAATTATAGCCTTGGTTTCAATGGTTATGAGTAATGAGTTGGTGTTGAAGTATGATAAACCGCTATTATCACACATGATCAGGTTTGGTGCTCCAATTGTACCTCATTCGCTGGCAGGTTTTGCTATTGCCTATACTGACCGATTAATTGTGAGTAATTTGATTGGTTTGCAGACCATGGGTTTATACACGGTAGCTTATCAGGTGGGTAGTGTATTCAATATGGGAACAAAAGCATTTAATATGGCTTTCATACCCTGGCTATACGAAAAGCTGAAAAAGTCTGAAAAAGATGCCAAAGTAAAACTGCAGGTAATAAGAGTTACTTATGTTTCAATGATTGCAATGGTCCTCTGTTGTCTTCTGTTGATCATCGGATTGCCTTTGGTATTTAAGATATTATCACCTGAATACAGAGAATCTACTGTTTTTCTCAGTTACCTGTTACTCGGGTTTATGTTCAACGGAATGTACTACCTGGTTTGTAATTATCTGTTCTATTCAGAAAAAACAATCAGAATATCAGCCATCACAATTTCTTCTGCGCTATTGAACATCCCTTTGACCTATATATTTGTTTCTAAATATGGAGCATTGGGTGCTGCTCAGGCTACACTGGCAGTCAATGCACTCACTTTTGGTCTGACATGGTGGATGTCTCAAAGAACCGTGAAAATGCCATGGTTTCAGTTCAGAAGCTTACTAAAGACCAAATAGGATTAGCTGTATCTACTACCATAAGCCACTCTTTATCAACAGGATGTCCAGATGATCTTCCTTGTATCATTTTTATTGCTCATTCCGCTATTCCTTAGCTTAAGGGTAGACATTTTATGGTCTGTTGCATACATTTTGTTGCTTTACTTTTTCCTTCCCTTGCTGAGCTATTTTGTCATGCCCAGTATAGCCTTCAGAATATATTTCCCGATAAACCTGGTTTGTCTAACTTTTTTTGCGACCATGATCTTCAACAAATTGAGTATCAGGAAATTTGATTTATTACTTATAGTCTACATTTTACTATTCTTTCTGATTGTTGGTTTTGGATCGTTGAATACTGGTCAAAATGCCATAACAGACATGTATTTCTTTAGAAATCATTTCTTCAATCTACTGCTGTTTGGAATAATTGCTCAGATGGCTCCGAAGAAAGTAGCTGTGCTGGCAAAGCTATTTTTGCTACTCATTTCTTTTCGAAGGAGTGTTAGGTTCTGGCACAGTCTCAGAGCCAAGGGATATCTGATCTTTTTAAGTTTGAATACCTAGAAAGAGATGGCTTGAATGAAACACGATTGGCCTATGGTGATAAAGAAGCAAAGCTTGTAACCGGCACCATTTCTCTCTATGTCGAACATGTCGAACATGATGGCGATTATGGCCCTTATGTTGATGTTCTATTTCAATGAATTCCGATATCGCTTCTGGATTGTCCTTCTCATACTACTTTGCCTTGGAGCTGTTGTACTCACCGGTGTCAGGAGTTCTTTGGGCACTTTTTTGGTAATTGTAGTTATTTACGCGGCATGGAAAAGGCCTTTGGTTCTATTTCTGTCTCTTATTCCCTTGTTCTTTGTTTATCAAGTTTTTCAGGAGTATATACCACTGTTGGGTCAGCTGGCTTCCAATAGGGCAGTTGGCTTTGATAACCCTATTCTAAGACTGGCTGGGTTATTCGCCCTGCTTAATTCTACGGATTCCGATCAGTTGTTGACCATCGGGCGGTCCATTGACCTCATCTCACAATTTGATCTAAGCCTGCCTTTCGGAAATGGTACAAACCTGTCTTATGAAGGGTACGATAGCCCAAGTGATGCTTACCTGATATTGTTGATCATTGACTATGGCTGGGTTGTTTTTGTACTGTTGTTGCTACCGTATTTTCTCATAATCCATACCATTCGCAAAATTGCGGGTTGGGACCATGCAATTAAAGCACTTTTAGTACTTTTGGCCTTGCTAATACTGTCACTGGTGGATGAGGGATTATGGTATCCGACTGGTAATTTCATTTTTGTAATATTCAGTGGTTTGGTAGCTGCCAATTTTTCTCATAATCGCGAAGAAAAAATGGCAAAGCCTGAATTGGCCACTGAACTGTAAATAGACATAAGAATATAAATGTATTTTTTATATGGGGGACTAAAATGTGTTCGAGGTGTGTGTTGGACGATTCTATCGAGCACATCTCTTTTGACGAAAATGGACTATGTAATTATTGTCAGAGATTTGATGACGAGGGCCAGGTCCATACTTGAAAATAAGGGAAATCAGCAAGCGCTCGACAGTATCATTGATGAAAATAAAGGCATATGGCAAAGGAAAAAACTATGATTGCCTTATAGGCCTGAGTGGTGGAGTAGATAGCTCTTATGTTGCTGGTTTGGTATCCAAATGGGGGCTTAGACCATTGGCTTTTTCACCTGGACAACGGATGGAATTCGGATATATCTGTAAAGAACATCAAGAACATAGTAAGTAAATTGGGTATAGAACTTTATACCTATGTAATAGACTGGGATGAGTTCAAAGACATGCAGCTATCTTTCCTTCGAGCTGGCGTGGTTGACATTGAGTTATTAACCGATCATGCCATCACCGCGATTGCTTATCGTCTGATTAGAAAGGAAAAAAATAAAATATTTCATTTCAGGATCTAATTATGCTACCAGAAGCAATTATGCCTGATGATTGGTCCTATTATAAATGGGATAGCAAAAACATCAAATCCATTCATAAAAAGTTTGGCTCAGTAACCCATTAAGACTTTTCCAACATATTCATTGCTAGAGAAAGTTAAAGCGCAGAGTAATTTACAAGGTTGTAAGAGTGCTTGACTATATAGACTATAATAAAGATGAGGCAATGGAATACCCTCAAAGAAAACCTTGGCTGGCAATACTATGGAGGTAAACACTATGAGTCAATCTTTACCAAGTTCTATCAGGCGCACATACTTCCTGAAAAATTCGGAATGGATAAGCGGCAAAGCACACCTAGCATCTGTGATCAACTCTGGTCAAAAGACTAAGGAAGAAGCGCTCGAAGAGCTAAAAGCTCCTTTGTATCCGAGCGAAGAAGTAAGACAGAAGGAAATTGATTATATCTTAAAGAAGTTTGACTTGACAAAGGAGGAGTTTGACAAAATTATGTCAGAACCACCTAAATCTCACCTTTGACTACCCCAACGGTGTAGCGATGAACAATATGTTCAAATACCTGAAAGGTGTTATAAAAAGATTCAGATGAAGAAAGTTTGTATAATCTCCTATACTGATTTGGCCAAAGATCCGCGTCCGAGGCATCATATTAACTGGTTAAAAGAGAATTACGAAGTAACTAGTATAGGTGTGTCTCCGGGTAAGCACCCTGAGGTGGAATTTCTCGAACTGAAAAAGACCAATTTTTTGGTCAATGCCTTAAGAATCGTTCTCCTACTAAAGTTCAAGCTCTATCAGACCTACTATTGGGATAGGCACAAAAAAAACCTACTTGAACAACTTTTGGGGCGTTCTTTTGATGTGATTATTGTCCATGAAGTACGTCTGCTTCCACTGGCTTTGAGATTTGCTAATGGAGCTAAGATCATTCTGGATGCTCATGAATATTCACCTGAAAATTTCACAGATAATTTCTATTGGAAGTTCTTTATTAAGAAGTATTACACTTATCTGTGCAACGAATATTTGGAAAAAGTAGATTGGGTAACGACTGTATCTGAAGGCATTGCCGAACTCTACAAGAAGAACTTTGACGTGAATGTGAGTGTTGTACGCAGTGCGGCTGACTATTTTGAACTAGAGCCATCCCCAGTGCAACAAGATAAAATAAGGTTACTTTATCATGGTATTTGCAGTGCTTCACGAAAATCCGAATTGATGATTGAGGCTATGCAGCACTTGGAAGAACGGTTCGAGTTGAGCATTATGTTAGTAGTCTCAAAAAGCACCAGGCCGTATTTTAACAAACTCAAGTCACTGGCTGCCGATTCAGACAGAGTTAAGTTTTTGGAGCCAGTAAAAAGTGACGAGTTGGTAGAGTTTTCAAATCAGTTTGACGCAATTCTCATTTTCTGGCCTCCTGTAAATAAGAACCTACAGAATGCGCTACCGAATAAATTTTTCCGAAAGCATTCAATCAAGACTTGCTGTGATCACAGGGCCATCTGAAGAAATGGCAACTTTCATAAAGAATAAGGGCATCGGTAGGTCTACCAAGGATTTCAAGGCGGAATCTTTGGCTAATGAATTGAATTCAATGAGTAACAGCGACTTTATGCGCTGTAAAAAATAGTAGTCACGAAATGGCCAAAGAAGTCAATGCAGGTGTTGAAAGGCACAAATTTGTGTCGTTATTAGAGAATGTGCTCAGTTGATTCGAGTCTTGCCGATAGTATCGGTATATAGTTTGTCTAACAAATAATAAAAGCTTAGATCTTGGAAAGGTCAGAAAATCAAGTTTGTAAATTGGGAATCTGGGACCAGAGTGTTCCCGGTATTCAATTCGATGAAGAGGGCGTATCTAACTATGCCAAAATCCAGACACAATTTAATGAATGATTACCCTATTGATGAGATAGGTAAACAAAAGTGGCTGGCTATTGTAAGTGAAATTAAGAAGAAAGGTAAGGGCCGAAGCTATGACTGCGTGGTGGGAGTAAGTGGTGGTACCGACAGTTCTTACTTACTGCACTTGGCTAAAGAATATGACCTTAGAGTTCTGGCTGTTAACCTAGATAATGGTTGGAGTTCAGATATAGCAGTGTCGAATATCAAAAAGATGACACAGAAACTGGGAATAGACCTGGAAACCTATGTTATTGAATATGAGGAAAATCCAAGATTTTGCTGAGGGCTTATATGCGCGCAAGATTGCCTTGGATTGACAACCCCACTGATCAAGCCATTCATGCGGTCTTATACAAAATTGCTAGTCGAGAGAAGATCGGCAGTATTTTAATAGGTACAGACTTTTCGGTCTGAAGGTAAACAACCAACAGAATGGACCTACAGCGATTATCGACAGTTGAGACATGTACATAAAAAGTATGGAGAAACACGATTGAAAACATACCCTACACTTTCTCCTTTCAAGTTGATTTATTTCGGCTATTTCAAAAAAATTAGAAAGTTGTCACCGTTTCTTTTTTTACCCTACGACAAGGTAGCAGCTAAGTCGTTTCTTGAGAAAGAATATGACTGGAAGTACTATGGGAGAGCATCATCATGAAAACCTATTTACTAAGTGGGCAATTGGTTACTGGATGTATGAGAAACACGGCATAGATAAAAGGAAAATCACCTATTCTGCCCAGGTACTCAACGGAAAGATGAGTCGTGACGAAGCATTGGGTATAGTCAAGAAAGCACCATTCGATGATCAGACCAAGGAGGCAGATACCACCTATGTATTGAAAAAACTCAATGTAGATCAATCCGAGTTTGATAAAATATGGAGAGCATCGAATAAGAGTTTTGAGGATTATCCTTCCTATTACCCTATGGTCAGGCGACTCACTAAACTACTCATGCCTGTTCTTATTAAGGTATTGAAAGTCAAACCAAAGATATTTTATGAAATGGAAGGAAGGAAAAGTAACTCCTGATCTTACAGGTATGGCTTAAGCTCCTAAATTTATAGTTTCATTGTTAATGCATTCCTCAAATAATACTCTATGCCTGTTAAAGTAGTTGTCATTGATTATGGTATGGGTAACCTAAGATCTGTTCAAAGGAAGTTTGAACGCATAGGAGCTCATACAATTGTTTCTCAAGACCCAACAGAACTGTCCTCTGCTGATAAAATCGTACTTCCGGGTGTTGGACATTTTGGAAAGGGAGTTGAAAACCTTAAGAAATTTGGCTTCTGGGATGCTTTACATGAAGAAGTTCTGGTGAATCAAAAGTGCTTTTTGGGTATTTGTCTTGGGATGCAACTCCTGTCAAAACCAGAGCGAGGAAGGCAATTCTACTGGTTTGGGCTGGATTGATGCCGAAGTGGTACATTTCAATGTTGAAGATAAGCTCAAGTACAAAGTACCTCATATGGGCTGGAACTCACTAATTTCTCAATCCGATGATTCAGTGCTCAACGGTATTGATAATAAATCGCTTTTCTATTTTGTGCATTCATATCATGTGGCAAGTGCAAGTCATAAGGATACTCTTACCATGACTAACTTTGAGTATGATTTTGTCTCTGCAGTAGTCAAAGAAAATATAGTAGGGTTTCAATTCCATCCCGAGAAGAGCCACGATACAGGGGAGACACTCCTTAAGAATTTTCTTAAACGATAATCATTTTTATGTTTAGACCCAGAGTAATACCCGTTCTTCTTTTAAGGAATCTTGGACTGGTAAAAACCGTCAAATTTGACAAACATCGTTACATAGGAGATCCAATTAACGCGGTTAAAATATTCAACGATCTCAAGGCAGATGAACTGGTTTTTCTAGATATTTTGGCGAGTAAAAAAAGGCCATACCATATCTCTCGACTTTGTTCAAAAAGTCGGAGATGAAGCCAATATGCCTTTTGCAGTGGGTGGAGGGATAAGGAGTTGTGAGTCCATACGTCAGATAATCAGTGCAGGAGCAGAAAAAAGTAATTATCAACACAGAAAGCAGTGATTAAGCCCCATGCTAAGCCCCAGTTTTATTCGAGAAGCTGCTTCCGAATTCGGCAGTTCAACAATTGTGGTTTCCATTGATGTTAAAAAGAATTGGAGGGGTAAGAAAAATGATATTCACCAAAGACGGTTCGCTCAATACTAAGCTCGATCCCTTGACACATGCCTTGAACATGCAAGACATGGGGGCAGGAGAGATAATTCTTTAACTCAATTGACTTAGATGGGACAATGACTGGTTATGATGAGGAGCTCATCATGAAAATTGCAGATCGTCTTACTATTCCGCTTGTTGCGGCAGGAGGGGCAGGAAGGTTTGATGATATACGGTCTGTAACGCATGATGCCAAGGCCTCAGCTGCAGCAGCCGGATCAGTTTTCGTATATCACGGTCCACGAAATGCTGTATTGATAAATTATCCAACAACTGAGGAATTAGAAACACTGATCATCTGATGAATATCGTATTAGATTTGGGTCATCCGGGCTCATGTACACTATTTCAAAGAATTTCATTTGGATAATGGAAGCCAATGGCCATAGTTTTTTTGGTGATTTCTAGAGATAAAGAGATTACGATAGGATTGTTAAAGGCTTACGGTATTGATTTTGTGAACAGAGGAAAAGGAGGGAAAAAGGCACTATCGAAACTGCTCTATATCCCTAAGGGAGATTGGATAGTTTATAAGCATGCAAGAAAATTCAAGGCAGACCTTTTTATGAGCTTTGGCTCTCCATATGCGGCTCATGCCTCGTTTCTAATGGGTAAACCGCACATTGCTTTTGATGATACTGAGTCTGCATTTTTCGGACATTTATTCTATAAACCGTTCACTGATGTTTTTGTGAACCCTAAAAGCTTCAACAAAGATTTTGGGCCGAAACAGATTCGCTTCGATTCTTTTATGGAGCTTACCCTATACGCACCCAAAATACAGAAACAACAATGTTATTGATGTCAAAAGTAAATTAGGGATTAAACCGGACGACAGGTTTGCCGTGCTAAGGTTTGTTTCTTGGGCAGCTTCTCATGACATGGGCCATAACGGGATATCCCCTGAAAATAGAGCAGAGCTCATTAAATTACTCAATGATAAAGGCTATCGAGTATTCATTTCCCTCAGAGTATGAACTTGAGGATGAGTTCAAAAAGTACGAGCTCGAGACTAACATTGATGAGATACATGATGTATTGTCAGCAGCAGACTTCTTTATTGGAGGAAAGTGGAACTATGGCAGCTGAAGCTACTTTTTTGGGAACACCAGCTTTACTCGTAACCACGCTTAATGCAGGTGTCTGGGAGGAACTTGTTAAGTTGAAGGTGCTATATAAGATTGACAGATACGACAGTAAAGCGTTAAGTGGCTTCATTAGTAAGTACGAGAATGAGTCAGAGAGAGAATGTCATGCTGGCAATTTGAATGACCTCTTTCAAAATAAAGAGGACATTACTCAGTTAATGATTAACCTAGCAGAGGAGCACGGACCCGCCTCTTCCTGATAAGACTAACCCCCCTTAGCCTAAAGTAGTAACATTATGAATGCCTCATTATTGGCCATTGTAGATTACCGAAGTGTTAGAAATGGTAACAATTTAATTTAAAACATAATTTTGACGGCTTGGATATTTTTGTTTGTTTTGTCAAACAACTCAATAGTACATGTCTACATATTTGTTAGAAGGTGATATAAAGTACGACCTCCTTCAAGAGTCTATGCCTAAATGCGCTTTTGAGTTAGTTGAAGATTATATTCTTAGTGAAACCACTGATAGCTACTATGCCTTTGAAACGGCAATCGGTTTTCAATGTTAAGAATACTCTTGGGATAGAGAAGTGCAATGCAATCATTAACATAAAGAGAGTTAATGATTTAGGGTATATCAACAAATTTTTTGAGTGTATAAATCAATCGCTAAAAAAGGGAGGGCGCTTTTTCTTTTTGGCTGAGACCGCTCTTCAAAGAAAGAAGCGTGTGTTGAAGAAGTATCCCATTGTTGTGAATTGGTTTGTTTACTGCCTTGATTTTATTTTTCATAGGATATTCCCCAAACTAAAGCTGACTAACAAACTCTATTATTTTGTAAAAGGTAATAGAAACCGAGTATTACATGAAATTGAAATACTTGGACGTTTGTATTCTTGTGGGTTTGAACTAATTAAAAAAAGAAAATCTCACGGGATGACTTATATGGTCGTTGAAAAAGTTTCAGAGCCAACATATACTATGGAACCAAGTTATGGTCCCTTGATAAAGCTTAATAGAGTTGGTAAAGGAGGTAAACGAGTAAATGTTTACAAACTTCGTTCTATGTACGCTTATTCTGAGTTCATTCAAGAGTACATCTATCAGAATTATAGTTTGGCAGATGGAGGGAAAATGAAAAGGGATCCGAGGGTATCTAAGGCGGGTAAGATTTTACGAAAGTATTGGATAGATGAATTACCAATGCTGATTAACTTTTTTAAAGGTGAACTAAAGATTTTTGGTGTGAGGCCATTGAGTCCTCATTACTTAAGCCTTTACCCAGACAACGTAATTGAGAGAAGGTTGAAGAGCAAGCCAGGCTTGATACCCCCAGTTTACGTAGAAATCCCAAAGACCTTCGATGATGTAGTTGCAATTGAAATGCGGTATCTTGAGCAATATGAAAAGGCTCCCTTATGGACGGATACAAAGTATTTTTGCAAGGCAATTGTGAACATTTTCCTTAAGGGTACTAGGAGTAAATAGTTCTCTAAAATTCTTTACGTTGTCTAATGTTTTGAATTCTTTTAAGAGACATTGGATTCATCATCTTTACTCTACTAGTTAACAAAACATCAATTCTAGTATCTTAGTGGTGAAGATTTTTGTTATTATTGGTGCTCCCAATTACTTCTTCACACAAGCGCATAAGGAATCTATAATATCTAATTAAAAACAAGAAGGTACTCAATGACTCCTTTACTTTTAAAGAAAATTTGTTTAACAGCCCTGCTGCTTTTCAGCTTTACGTTGTTTTCTTTTGGTCAGACCCTACCTGATTTTTCCTCTATAAATGTTTCGGAGCTTTCTGACTCTCAAGTGGAGTTATTAATTCAAAGGGCTGAAGCTGCCGGGTACTCTCAAGAGGGGTTGATTCAACTGGCGAGTGCTCAGGGTTTGTCAGCATCGGACATAATTAAGTTGAATACCCGAATCACGGCATTCAAGAGTAAAAGGCTTGCCGGCCTTTCTCTTTCTCCCGTTGATGATAGTCGTTTAAGAAAGCCTTACATAGATTCTTTGGCCAAGACAAACTCCATTGATTCGGATGTTTTTGGTTTAGATGTATTTCGCAATAGTTCCTTTCTTACTTTTCAAAACAATCTGAACATTCCAACACCGTCAGACTATCAATTGGGGCCAGGAGATCAGGTGTTTATTGATATATATGGCCAATCTGAAAGCTATTATGAGGCTGAGGTTAATCCGGATGGAAATATTTTATTGGAGAATTTCGGTCCGGTGAACATTTCTGGCCTTACTGTAAGCCAAGCGAAATCACAATTAAAGGAAAAGCTGTCAAAGACCTATAAGGGCCTGACTGGAGCTGATCCAAACACCTATCTTTCTTTTTCTTTGGGTCAATTAAGGACCATTAAGGTGAGTATTGTCGGTTCGGTGCAAATACCTGGTACTTATAGTATGAGTTCCTTGAGTACAGTTTTTAATGCGCTCTATATGGCTGGGGGAATAAGAGAAAGTGGGACTCTTCGAGAAATCAAGGTTTTTAGGAAGAGTAAGTTAGTGACGGTTGTCGATGTTTATGACTTTATCGTTAATGGAAATTCTCAGAAGAACATCCTGCTGAAAAATGATGATGTTATAATTGTCGGTCCATATACAAATCGTGTTAGCCTTCAAGGTGCAGTCAAAACCCCCGGTCGATTTGAATTGAATGAGTCTGAATCGTTGAGGACTTTGCTGTCTTATTCTGGTGGTTTTGCGGAAAATGCTTTTCAGAATAGTATCAAAGTTACACGAATAGTCGATGGAGAAAGAGTAGTGGCCGATGTAAGGCAGGATCAGTTTGAAATTTTTGTCCCAATGCCGGGTGATATTTTTGAGATCGGTGAAGTCTTGGACAGATACAAAAATAGAGTGATTGTTAAAGGGGCGGTATTTAGGCCGGGTAATTTTGCCATAACTGAAGAGACTACTGTAAAAAGTCTGGTCGATCGAATCGATGGTTTAAGACCGGATGCCTTTACCAATAGGGCATATATTATTAGAACAAATGAAGACTTCAGTACTGAGACCCTGTCATTCGATTTAGGAAAGGTCATTAGTGGCGAATCTGAGGATATAAAACTTCAAAAAGAGGACGTCCTGAATATCCTTTCAAGAAATGATCTGGAGTCCGAACGTTATGTGGAAGTTTCAGGAGAAGTCAATAGTCCAGGTGTCTATGCATTTTCCGAGGGAATGACCTTACAAGACCTCATTTTGATAGCTGGTGGTTTCAATGAGTCTGCCACTGGCAAAGGAATAGAAATAACCAGAAGAGTAACCGATGAGTCCGAACGGAATTATGACCTCTCTGAGATAATAGTTAAGGATGAAGATCTTAATTTTTTGAACACGGACCCTGAGGGACCAACTCTTCTTAGTCCTTTTGATCATGTTGTGGTCAGAAGAAACCCTAACTTCCACATACAGAGATTCGCAAGCGTTGAAGGTCAAGTGTTGTATCCAGGTCAATATGCAATTAGGAATGAAGGTGAACGAATTTCTGACATTCTGAATAGAGCGGGTGGTCTTGACGATTATGCCTTTGTGGAGGGAGCTACGCTGATTAGAAAGACAGAGTTTTTTGAAAACGGCTCCGATGTGGAGAGAAGAATTGATGATTTGATAGAACTTCAGGAACGCGTTCAATCAGAACCTGGAACCTTGACAGAATCGCAAATCTTACTGCTTGAACGAATCGAGGAAAATCTTGCCAGACTGGAAGATCAAAACGAAAGCAATCAATCATTGTCCAGCTTTGCCAAACGAGAGAGACTTAAAGAGATTTTGGAAAGAAACTCTCTTCTCGGTGATCAGGCTTTCAAACAAGCAGAGGCAATTGGAATTAAGCTTAATGAAATACTAAGTAAGCCTGGCTCATCCGCGGATCTTTTGATTCAGGAGGGAGATGTATTAATCATCCCTAAAAAAACAGAAATGGTTCGACTCAGAGGAAAACTACTTTACCCAACTACAGTTAGGTACGAAGAAGGCCGGTCTTTAAAGTATTATATCAATAGCGCGGGAGGCTTCGATACCAGAGCTAAGAAAAATGGAACTTATGTCGTTTATGCCAATGGTGAAGTTGCTAGAACAAAGAGGTTTCTCTGGTTCAAGTTCTATCCAAAAGCAGCTCGGGGTGCAGAGATCATCGTTCCTACTAAGCCCTTGAAAATTCCGGTAAGAATCCAAGATGTTGTTGCTATTACCAGTGGGATTGCCACTTTAGCCTTAGTGGTCAGTCAAATTTCGAACAATAGCAACAATTGAGTTGAATTGTGAATGCTGAAAGGAACGATATGGATCAACAGTTGACCTTCAGAGAGCTGATAAGCCGGTTGACATCCTATTTTCTTTATATCTGGAATAAGAAATGGTGGATACTTTTAGGGGCAGTGGGATTCACCGTAATTTTGACATTATATAATGTAGTTAAGGCTCCATCCTATACTGCAAGAACCACTTTTGTATTAGAAAACAGTACAAACGCAGGCGGATTAGGACAGTTTTCTTCATTGGCTTCTTTAGCAGGGGTAAGCCTCAATGGGCTAAGCGAAGGTAGTGTTCTATTTCAGATAGACAACATTCAAGAGCTGTATCGTTCTCGTAGGATGATAGAAGAGACACTGTTGAAACCTTCTATGCATTCTGATTTCCCACTGTTGATTGATTTTTTTGCAGAAGCTTCAAAATTGAAGAGTCGATGGGTTGAAAAGCTTTCGAATCGTGATCTTGATTTTGCCAAACCCAGGCAACAATTTTCAAGAGCCCAAGATAGTGTTTTGATGGTCTTAACAGAGATGATCAAGGAAGATCATTTGATAGTCTCTAAGCCAAGCAGAAAACTTAGTGTATTAGCAGTGTCTTTCAGTCATAAAGATGAGCAGCTTGCTAAGGACTTCAATGAAAACCTTGTTCAGACTGTGAATGAGTTCTACACTATGGTCAACACAAAAAAAGCTCGAGAAAGCTTATCGTTATTGCAACATCAGACGGATAGTGTGAAAAAGGTATTAGATGCGGCACTATTAGAATTAGCCAAAGAGACAGAGAGAATACCTAATGCAAATAAACTCTTGGTTACTACTAAGGTACCAATTCAAAAATTGAACATTGATGTTCAGACCAGCGGGGTGGTATATGCAGAAATGGTTAAGAACCTCGAGATAGCCAAGACGAGTTTGAGGAATACCACACCGCTAATTCAAATTATAGATTATCCTATTCTTCCATTGGAAGATAATACTTGGAGCTATTTCAAAATTGGAGTGTTAGGTATGTTACTGGGTGGTATATTTGCTGTTTTCTATTTTTCAATAATATATATCTACAGTAAAGCCATGGTAGATTGACATTTTTCTGATAATCATCTTTTGATAAGAATATAATGCAAAGAGTACTAATAACTGGTGTGGCAGGGCTTTTGGGAAGTAGGTTAGCTGATTGGATTATCGCCAATAAGCAAGACTGCAAGGTTTTAGGTATTGACAATCTTAGTGGAGGCTATCGAGAGCATGTGAACAGTAAAGTCGATTTTGTTCAGATGAATTGTCAATCAGAGCGAATTTCAGATGTCTTCGAAAAGTTTAGACCTCAGGTTGTTTACCACTTTGCTGCCTATGCTGCTGAAGGGTTATCTCCTTTTATCAGGAAGTTTAACTATGAAAATAACCTCTTGGCTACCGCCAATATCATCAATGAATGCATCAAACACTCCGTAGATCGACTTGTCTTTACGAGTTCAATGGCCGTTTATGGAATTGGAAATCCTCCATTCGATGAGGAAGACCAACCATCACCTATTGACCCGTACGGAGTTGCCAAATATGCTTGCGAGATGGATATTCAAATTGCTGGAGAGCAACATGGTTTAGATTGGTGCATTATTCGTCCTCACAATGTCTATGGCGAAAAACAAAATATCTGGGATACCTATCGCAATGTATTGGGTATTTGGATGTGTCAAAACTTGACGGGTGGAGAGTTGACCATTTTTGGAGATGGCTCTCAGAAAAGAGCATTTAGTTATATCGGAGATATGTTAGAGCCTCTCTGGAAGGCTGGCCTAGATGCTAGAGCCTCTAAGCAGATTGTTAATTTGGGCTCTGGAAAAGAGTATTCTATCAAAGAAGCCTGCGATACCCTGTGTCAAATAATGGGAGGAGGAAAAAAGGTGTACAAGGAACAGAGACACGAGGTTAAGAATGCTCATCCGACCTGGGAAAAATCGGTAAGAATCCTGGATTATAAAGATAAGACTTCCCTCGAAGAGGGACTGGGTCGAATGTGGGAATGGGCCAGATTACAACCTAGTCGACCAAGGTTTATGTGGGAACACTACGAGATAGACAAAGGCATCTATGACTTCTGGAAGCAACCATCCACTGCAGAAGCCAGGTAGTTTAATATGAACCCTTCTGTTGGTATTATCATTGTCAATTGGAACAGTTACGTGGTGACTAGTGCCTGTCTGACTTCTTTAAGAGACTGTACCTATTCAGACTATGAGGTTATTCTGGTTGATAATGGGTCAAATGACCATTCCGGGGATCAACTCAAACAAGATTATCCTGAGATTACACTAATAAAGAACTCCAAAAACTTAGGATTCACTGGAGGTAACAATCGAGGGATTGAATATGCCTTGGAATCCCAGAAAGAGCTGATTATGCTCTTGAATAATGATACAATAGTTACTCCAGATTTTATAGCCCCTTTGATTGAAGCAATGCATGCCGATTCAGATATCGGAGCAATCCAACCTAAAATCATGTTTAATCAAGAACGCGATATCATTTGGAATGCAGGAAGCAAATATTCCAAGCTATGGTCGTTGCCAAGAACAATTGGGGTCGGAGAAAAGGATGTTGGACAATTTGACAATGACAGTTATATCCCTTGGGTTACCGGTTGCTGTTTTTTGGTATCTGCAGAAATAGTAAGGAAAGTTGGGTTACTGAATGATCGCTTTTTCATCTATTATGAGGATACCGATTGGTCGTTTAGGATGGTCAATGCTGGCTATCGGTTGGCGTATTGCCCTAAATCAAAAATTTACCATGAGGTAGGCAAGTCGAATGATAATCGTGATTCCTTTGGTGAGGGAACCCAATCACCATTTACGCACTTTATTGCGATTAGAAACCATATCTATATATCAAGAATGTACGCAACTGGAATTAACAAGATCACATCTTTTATGTACCAGTTGTTCAAAATAACAGGATATTCGACCTACTTCTTATTCAAAGGTAGGTTTAGAAAGCTCAAAGCTTCTTTTAGAGGTTTTTATCGAGGTTATACAAATCAACTAACACAAGCTTGAACTCAACCCTCAAAATTAAAAGTTTGATCCTCACGATGTTTCCAGTTCATCTTTCTGTAAATACGCTTTTTGATCGGAGATAAAAATTTAAGAGGATCTTTGATCAGATGTATTGAGTGAAGCCTTGCTACTTTAAAAAGAATTTCTAGCCGATTGCCGCACTACTATCTTATCATTGAAACTCGGATTAATTCTAATCAGCGCTAAGCCTCCCCACATTTCTCTGTTGTTTCCGTTATGCCAAAACGAGCCAGTGATATAGTCGATCTCAACATATTCAATATGTTGATACTTTTTAAAGTCAATATCAAGCATTCCTTTTCTGCATTGTGGGTTATAACTGTCATGAAGTAAAATGGTCAACTGACTTTTATGAGGGTAATCTAAAACAGCTTTCAAATCGGAATACACTCCTTTTCTTGAATGATCGCCATCGATCAATACAAAATCTAGCTTCTCATCTTTTTCTTCAATCAATTCAAAAACTTTCCCGATTGCCTCGGAAGAAGGTTCCACCAAAAATTCAACATTATCAAACTTGCTTGCCAAAGTTTTCTTTGGTTCAGGGCTAATATCTATTGAATAAACCTTGTTGGAATAGTGACTAATCACCTGAAGACTTCCGCCTTGATATGTACCTATCTCCATAGATACATCAGGTTTAATTTTCTCCAATAAGCCGATTAATGCATACTTTTCAGACCTAGACATTTGCCAGGCCAATTGTTCATTTGGAAAAAAACTAGAATAGAATGGTAGATTATTATCGTTTTTGTCTAAAAGCATCTAGTTATTAATTATTGCTTTCGAGTAAAAATCAAGAAAGCACAAATTGAAGAATTCCTCTGTAAATATTGATCAAAATGAAGACTTTTAAGCTTTAGAAAAGGCAAATTAACTAACAGTTTCTCTTTCTAAGACTCATGATTGCTATTATATCCTTTTTGTTAATAGGAATAACCCTGTTGGGCTTACTTGCTTATGGAGTAAATATGCTCATCAAGAGCTCAAATGTCTTCGGCCTTTTGTTATTTACATTCGTTTATTTGTCCGTTTACCTAACTTTTCAGATACTTCTTTTTGGTTTTTTTGGTAACGGTATTGTCCTAACCATCAATAAGCTTGTTAAAGAGTCGGTTGTTTTTTTCTTAATTCTATTTTGGGTTTTTTCTCGGGGAGATTTGTTGTCTATCAGGCCAAATTGGAAACTCCCTGATTATCTGATGTTGGTATTTTTAATTGTGCCGCTCTTATTCACGGTTTTGCCCTTTGGTCCAGCAACATTCGTCAATAAAGCCATCTACTTTAAGGGCATTCTAATGTTGGGTTTGATGTATTTTTTGGGAAGGGTAATGGTGCTGAGTAAGTATCAAATAAAGCTGCTGATCAATGCCATATTATTGGTAGCGATTAGCGCTTTTCTGTTGACACTGTCTGAAAAACTTACGGATACTCATTTTCAATCTTTAATTCCCTACGAAGCTTATCAAGTCGAAGTACTTGAATCTGAACCTACTGGAAATTATGGGTTGACCTGGACATTTCAAGCCACAAGCGGAGGTAAACGTTTTGCTGCTTTTTTTTCCAACCCACTGGAGATGGCGAGTGTTATGCTCATTTGTGGGGGCTTGGCTCTTTATCTTTGGCTTGGTGAAAGAAATAAGGTTTATAGATTTGCCTATTCTGCTGTCTTTCTCTGCACGCTTTTGACTCTTTTGATTTCATTCTCTAGAGCTTCTTTCGCTGGTTTTTTCTTGATGCTATTTTTGGCCGCGTACCTGATGGGCTATTGGCGTATTATTTCCATCACACTTGTTTCCGGACTCATCTTTTTAGCAGGACTCTTTCTTTTTGGTGGAAGTGACTTACAGTATTTCATTATAGACACAATTAATTTTACTGAGAGCAGCAGTGCGGGGCACATAGTAGATTGGGTTAAGGCAATTAACTCAATATGGCAGTCACCCCAGGGCATTGGATTGGCAACTAGCGGAAACGCGGGAGGTGTCGACCCTGATTTGCAAGTTGGAGGAGAGAATCAATTTCTAATTTTTGGTGTTCAAATGGGGCTGTTATACATGTTTGTTTATGTTCTCCTGCTCATAAGTGTCATCAGAAGTTCTATTCGTACATTCAGGAGACTAACTGACAGGTTCTTTAAGGCTATCCCTTTTGTGTCTGCTGTGTTTAAATTTGGATTTCTAGTGCCATTGATGACCTCAAATGCTGAAATATATCTCTTCCCGGTTTATTTTTCATGGTGGGCAATAGGTTATGCTGTTTCAGAGCGAGATGAGATTAAAAATGAAATGACAAAAGAAAATGAATTAGCCAATGCATAAGGGTCTAGTCTTAGTTGATTTAATCCATCTTCATACTGCAGAGACGGGGGTGAAAAAATTCACCGAGGATTTCATTGAATTGGCTCAAGCTGGAGATAGGGAGTATGAATATCACTTCTTACCTTCAAAAGACCGATTTAAAGCTACTTCTAAAGGCCGACAGAAAAGAAATTTTGTTCAACGGCTCTATATTAATATTCAATTGATCATCTGGAGGCAATTTTACATACCTTGGAAAGCTTGGAGACTTGGTGCGACACACATTGTTTTTCCTGATTACTGTGGATGCATCTGGCCTACTTCTTCCAGAAAAATTATTGTTTTTCATGATACTTTCTTTTGGGATTCACCCGAGCACTATGGCTTTATATGGGGCGTCTTTTTTCGCTGGTTGGCTGTCCAAAGTGTTAAATACAATGCAACGGTAATGACAATTTCTAAAACAGCAAAAGAAAGAATCGAAAGGATTATTCCGAAGAATGTTCCGATTGTTGTCATTCCTCATGCCTACCGAGCACTTAGCGGTAAGAGGTCTCAAGCTTCATTAGAGTTGAGGGATTATGGCCTCATCAAGAATGCATACTTTTTACACGTTGGTGTATTCGAAAAACGAAAGTCTCTTACAACTCTCATCTACGCCTTTAAGGAGTTTTTGAGGAATTCTGAAAATGGAGTGACTTTCAAATTAGTCTTGGTAGGAAAAAGCCCTAAGGCTCATAAATTTGATGACTTTCCGCACATGGAAAAAGTTATTGACGAGTTAGATCTGCATGATAAGGTTGTTCTACCTGGTTATATTTCAGATGCTGATATAGCATTACTCTACGAGTATGCTTTCGCCTATGTCTTTCCATCGAATAATGAAGGCTTTGGAATTCCTATTTTAGAGGCCTTTGAAATGAACTGCCCGGTGATTCTATCTTCTCAAAAAGCCTTGAAGGAAATAGCGTCAATTGCCGGCTTAGTTTTTGAAATGAATGACCATCATGACCTGGCCAATAAAATGAATTTACTATGGAGAGATGCTGAATTACGTGAGAATCTTATTAAGTCCGGTGCACTGCGATTGCAGGATTTCGACCGTCAGGACTATATGAAGAAAATGGAAAATGCATTAGAAGAAATGCACCCAAATAAACTCTGAAGATTTTATCATTAACCTTTCAGGGCTTGTACTTTTGCTTCCAGAAACCTACAAAACCTGTTGAACAATATACATACTTTCAAAGCTTGACAAAGTACTTCACGAATGGAGAAACAAGTAAAAAGAATACTCTTGATTCATAGCGCATCGGACCTATATGGTGCGAGTAAGGTGGCCTTGGAGACGATAGAAATTCTTGTTAGGAATAATTTTTATGTTGTAGTAGCTCTTTCTCAGGAAGGCTCAATGAGTGAGGAAGTTCGAAGACTGGGCTATCCTTTGGAAATAATTCCGTTGGCTACGGTCAGACGCAAATATCTCAATATCAAGGGGCTACAAAATAGACGTTTATCTTTAAAGCGAGGACTGTCAGAGATAGATCGCATTTGCCAAGAACATAGTATTGACACCATTTATTCAAGCACTACGGCTATCATTATTGGCGCTCTTTATAAAAGAAAGAATAATATCAATCATCTCTGGCACGTACTTGAAATAACACCAGGGCCAAAGTGGTTATTGAAAGTGTATGCTTTTTTACTAACGCGCTATACGGATTTGGCTTTTGGTGTTTCTGATGCTGTAAAGAACCATTGGCTGTCAATTGATAAAAAAATCCCAATCAAGAGGTTGTATAATGGTTTCAGCTTTACTCCCTTTGCCGGAGAAAATACCTTGAGGTCCGAAATTGGTGTAGGCAAAGATGACGTTTTAATTGGTATGGTTGCACGAGTGCATTTCTGGAAAGGTCAGGAATACTTTCTTCAAATTGCCGAGTGCCTTAAGTCATACTTCAATAACCTCAAGTTCATTATGGTGGGAGACGCTTATCCTGGCTATGAATATTTGTACGATGAGATAAAAACATCAATTGCCAAAAAAGGCTTGGAGCATATGGTGATAGACCTGGGTTATCGTGAAGATGTAAATCGAATTCTTGATAGTCTTGACATATTTGTTCTTCCTTCGACTCAACCTGATCCGTTACCTACTACTTTGCTTGAAGCGAAAGGAGCCGGCAAACCTGTGGTAGCTACCAATCATGGAGGTGCCCCTGAAATGTTAGAGGATAATGTCACTGGTTTTTTGATTCCCTGGAATGACCCCGAAAAAGCTGCAAAAATTATGCTTCCCCTCATCAAAGACAAAGACCTAAGAACTAAAATGGGAGGAAAAGGAAGAGAACGGGTTAATCGTGTTTTTTCTAATACACAGCATGAAGTAAACTTGCTGGAACTAATCAGTTCACTAGAACAATGAGAGTAGCAATATTGGGGTCTAGGGGGTATCCCTATGTATACAGCGGCTATGAAACTCTAGTAAAAGAGCTGGCTGAAAGATTGGTTGCCAGGGATGTGAAAGTAACCGTTTATTGCCATAAAAACCTCTTTAAACATCGACCGAAACAAGTCAATGGAGTAGACCTGGTCTATGTACCGACTATTGAAAAGAAGTCGCTGAGTCAATTGACTCATTCGTTCTTTTCTATGCTCCATGTTTGTTTCAGTAAGGCAGATGCTATTTTGGTTGTCAATTCAGCTAATGGTCCATTTGGCCTAATATCAAGAATCTTAGGGAAGCCTACAGCCATCAATGTAGATGGATTGGAATGGCTTAGACCTAAATGGAGAGGTTTGGGATCAAGGTATTTCAAATGGTCTTCCAGACAGGCGACACGTTTTTATGATCAAATCATAAATGACTCTGAAGAAATGAGAAAAGTTTATCTCGATCTTTTTAACAAGGATTCAGAAGTCATTGCCTACGGGGCCAATATTCGATTCTCTAAGAAGCCAGAGCTAATTCAAAGGTGGGGTCTGTTGAAGAGTGACTACTACTTGATTGTAGGAAGACTTATTCCTGATAATAATGCAGATATAATTATTGCTGGCTTCTTGAGTTCCTCGTCTACCAAGAAACTGGTGGTTGTAGGTGATGTACCATATAAAGATGCATATGCCGACCAACTCAAGTCCATAGAAGATGACCGTTTACTTTTTACAGGTTATGTCAAAGATCAGGAAGAGCTGGCCGAGCTTTATCATAATGCCTATGCCTACTTTCATGGTCATGAGTATGGTGGAACTAACCCTACCATGTTAAAGGCAATGGCCTATGGCTGCGCTATTCTAGCACTAGATACTCCCTTTAATCGAGAAATGCTTCAGGAAGGCAAGCATGGTGTTTTCTTCGAGAAGAATGTTCAATCTATTACAAAATCAATTGAATCCGCTGAATTGGACATACATCATCTGGAAAAACTAAGATCGACAGCCAGAAGTGGCTTAATTGAAAAATATAATTGGGATTTTGTGACTACCCAATATATAACCGTTTTTAAAGAATTAGTTGGATAAGCTCAAATTCTGATGAATACAAAGTGCAATAATTGCAACTCAGACCAATATCAACTTATACCTAATTTTAATTGTATAGGTTATGGTGTGTCGTTGGTAACCTGCCAGGTGTGCGGTCATATTTATTCAAGAATCGAGGAAGATATAGATTACGATAAATTCTATTCGGAAGGAAAGTATGTTCTTCAGGATAATAGAGATTCCTTATTTGATAAAATCATTCAACTAAACAATAAGGTTATCTTAAAAAGAATTGAGCGACTCACCAAATCACGTGATTTATTGGATTTCGGTTGTGGTAAAGGTCAATTCATAAAGCTGGCTAAAGACCATGGTTGGAATGTCTTTGGAGTAGAAACCTCAGAACCTCGGGCAAAGTTTGCTAAAGAAGTTTATGGGTTACAGGTAAGTAGCAAGACTTACGAATCGGGAAAAATTGAAAAAGGTAGTTTTGACGTTCTGGTTTTGTTCCACGTGATTGAACACCTCACACATCCTTGGATATTATTGGATTCTCTTCTTAAACATAACTTGAAGTCCGGGGGTCTTATGGTCATTGAAGTTCCAAACATTGAAAGTTGGCAATCCCGCATAGCAGGTAGAGGTTGGATTCACCTAGATCCACCTATCCACTTTTCTCACTTCTCAAGAAGAGTTCTAGAGAGTTCACTCAGTGATTTATGCATTGCTCAAAAGAGGGTATCCTATATGTCCTTGCCACTTGGTATACTCGGCATGTGTCAGGCATTGATGTATCGTATGGGCTATAAGGGGAAGCTAATTGAAGACCTGAAGTTTAACCGTTCAAAGAGTCTCTTGCTGAGATTGGCCATTGTCCTACCACTGGCCACTTTCCTAGAGGTTTTGTCCCTAGCATTTTCTAAGGGAGGTGTTTTGAGATTTTATGGAGAGTATCAACCTGACACCCGGTTTTAGCTTTGGTCAATGAAGTTATGAGCCGTGAAGGATTTCGTCATTCCCAGGAATTTTTCCTTGTAAACCACTGAATCCTCAAATAGCTGCTTTACTTTGTTTCCCGTTAATAATTCAATTTCTTCCAGCCAGGTATTCGCTTTTTTGTGAGCCCATTTATGTCCATGTGATAGAGGTGTATTTACCAGTAGCCAAAATGCCAGCTTCCTTGGTAGCAAACCAAAGAAGGGAAGCCGAAAGTGAGGTTCGATAAAGAAATACTTGTTTGGGGTCTGTATATAATGATACTTCCCAACCCGCCGGCATTCATTCGCCATTTTCATTTGGTTCTTCCAGGTATAAAGATGTTCTATCACCGAATTAGAAAAAACGATATCAAACTGGTTGTCCTTATATTGACTTAAATCTGAGGCGTCTCCAGCCACTGATTCAAACATATCGTTCTCCACTTGCACCTTTTCGAGGTTGAGCAGAGTCACTTTGATATCCTTCGATTTATGAAAATCCCGATGTGTCCAGAAATACTCGGTACCTCCTACATCTAAAATGCTGATAGGTTTTTCAAGTTGAGCCAGTAAAGACTCAAAGTGCCTGAACCTCTTGGCTCTAAACTTGTCTCCGATACTTCCTTTGTCATAGGAAAACCCAAATAGTACGTTTTTCATATCAATTTTGAAAGTCAAGTCTTTTTGTCTGCCTTTGTCTCTTTATTCCGTTGCGTTGCGATTGTTTTTGATCAATTGGTAGATGCTTTTACCCACACATCAGAGATATTTGTCTCGAATATATCTAATAAAGTCAACTTATGACCCTTGATCATTTAATTAGGTTCATCCATTGCTTTTGTGGCAAAAACTAAGGCTTGTTACTAGATAAGGCTTTCCAGATGAACTTTTTCTGAGACCAGTAACTTTTCCTTTTTAATGAAAGAAATGACTTTAAATACTCTTTATGATACTGCCCTAATTGGGAATAATAGACTTCAAGAAAACGTTCAATAAATGGGAACTGGGCCTCAAATGTTTTTTGCAAGCCCAACAACTGAAGCGAATTCCGCTTTAGTCTTGAATAGATCGAAGGTTTAGTTTTTTCATGAAAGGTTAAGCTGTTAGGGTGTTGCCTATGATGACTTAATACTTGATTTATTGAAACGGTTTTGCCCATGGTATATGCCACCATGCCTATCCAGGCATCGTGATAAATATCTAGGTCTTCGGGTATATCTTTCGCATACTTTGTTAGTTCATTATTGATAAGGGAGGCGCAACCAGTCACTAGGTTCATTACCACACTGGTTTCGAAGTTATGAGCGAAACCTTTTTGGCCCATAACTTCCCAGAATGAGTGAGGCTTTAACTGGCCTTGACTATCAATAACTCCCATATCATGATGCACAAGCACTGGTACCCCTGACTCTTCAACAGACTTCATAAATTCGAGTGTTGTTTTGACCTTGTCGGGAAGCCAGACATCGTCTTGATCGGCCAGTGCCAGATATGGGGTCTTTGTATCTTTTAGGGCTCTTTTGATATTGCGAATGACACCTTGATTCTTTTCCGACAAGTGTACTGTTACATTGGGGTACCTGCTTGAGCTTGTATCTATTTGCTCAGTGAATCTCTGATTCGAGTGGTCATCATAAATATTAATCTCGCATGGTAAGGACTGTCTTAAAATACTACTTAACTGCTCTTCAAAGTGTTCATTTCCATTGTAAGTGATCATTGCTACACTTACCAAAGAGGAGGTATTGTTTTCCAAAGAGGGTTCTCTACTAATTGACTTCAATAGACCTATGATTACTTCACACGATTAAGTTTTCCTTTCAAAGTCATTACAGCGGAAGTGACGAACTGATTGGAGAATAAAAATCCTTGTATCATGAAATAGACTGCAGCGCTGAATATGATTCCCATTATCAACTCCACAGTGCTATCAAATTCTAGACTTGAAAGAATTAATTTAAGAATAAAAAAAGAAGAACAACTCAAGCTGGCCTTGATGAATTCGATCCATGGGAGGTCCGCTCTCAGTTGCTTAGGGCTCAAGATCATATAGAGCAGGGTAACAATGAATTCGGTACAAAGAATAGCGATCGCGGTGCCAGAAGCTCCGAGATAAGGAGTAATCGTTAAGTTAAGGGCAATAAAAACAAGTAAACCAGAGAGTGTTGCATAAAGCAAATACTTATTGTGACCTCTCGGAATTAGAATCTGAAAGCCAAATAAATAGCCTAGCCCTATAAAGACAGGTAGGCAAGCCATGTACCTTAAACTGACTGAAGCTTCAACAAACTCTTTTCCCGAAAAAACTAAAATGAAGTTATCAGCATATATATACAGACCAAATGCAATTGGTACGGCCAGAAAGGCGATAAAAGCAAATGACTTTTTTAAAATGGTGAGTTCTTCTTCAATAGATTTCCGTTCAATAGCATTGGCAATCTTGGGGACCAATACGGCACTAAGACTAGTAATTAGGGGTACTCCTACCTTGGCTAATTTAATTGATGCTGCATAGAGTCCAACCTGTATCTTATTGGTAATGAAGCCTAAAGTGACTGAGTCAAGTGTGGAATAAATTGTGGTTGCAAAGCTTGCTGACAGGATAAACAAAAGAGGAGATATGTGACGCTTAAGGTTCAATCCTCTAAAAGTCAGTTTGACGTATTTTTTGAGAAAGAAGACATTTAGAAAGAAATTCCCCACGAAAGAAAAAGCCAAAATAGCCACATACAGTTTTATGTCTTCAGGTTCTTTGACAAGTGAATAAAGTCCGATAAGTGCCAGAACCTTGATCAAGACAGATCTTAGGCTGACAAACTTGAAGTTTTCCAATCCATTGAAGAACCAATCCAGATTTAAAAAGCTGAAAACTAATATTGAGCCGCTTATGATATATAGGGATTGGTTACTCTGAAACTCACCTATGACATTAATGCTTATTAGATAGATTGTGACTGCGATGCATGTCGTAATCATAGAAATGAAAAAGAGTTCGGAAAAAGTCTTGTTCAGTTTACTTCTATCTCCTCTTGACATTGCGATTTCTTTTATGCCGTAGTAAGGTATACCTACAGCAGCCAAGAGAGAAAAGTATTGAGCGTAGGTAAAAGCAAACTGGGCATTACCTATACCTTCTGGAC
Organism: Roseivirga sp.; assembly: GCA_965230105.1. Classification (GTDB taxonomy): domain Bacteria; phylum Bacteroidota; class Bacteroidia; order Cytophagales; family Cyclobacteriaceae; genus Roseivirga. The sequence continues at coordinate 48,213 of CBDDKG010000025.1, forward strand.
CAAGAACTCTTGCGACATAGGGGAATGTGACCAAGGGGAACAATAGGTTAGTTCCCATAAGTATGGCGTTATAGAAGTAATTCTTTTTAACAGACAATTGTCGCGCTACTCGTGTCATGCAAACTTAGACTTAATAATGCTTTTTTTAAAGACATGCAGTCATCTCGATTCTGTTGATTAGTTTTGGGGATGAGCAAGCGTGTTGAAACGGCCATAGAAGAAGTTGGCAAATTAGTGGCCGACCGGGGAATTGATGGAGATATTGAGTATTTCAATTATCATAAGAATAGATACCGCAGAATGGCCACGACTCTTATGAAGCACTCGCCAGAAGGGAGTAAAATCTTAGAAATTGGTAGTCATTATCTTCATTCAAGTATGATCTTAAAAAAGTTAGGTTATCAAGTGGATGGAATGGATGTTAGTGAGTTCTGGAGTTTAGACTTTGTAGCAGAGAGAGGTGATACGTTTGCTATCTCACCAATCATCAACGATGACCTGCAGCAACTTGCTTCTGTCGGTTTGGAAGAAGAGTCCTATGACTTGATTCTTTTTACTGAAATTCTTGAACACATTACTTTCAACCCAATCACTTTCTGGCAAGAGATTTACCGGTTGTTGAAACCAGGGGGGTTAATTTACGTGTCAACGCCCAACGCACTATCTGCCCAAGGAGTGATGCGTGCGGTAAAAAACCTGATCAGTTTTAAAGGCATTGGTAACAGCTTGGAGATGATTTTCAGCCAGGTAACTTACGGACATCATTGGAAAGAGTATTCATATAGGGAATTGAAAAGGTACTTCCAGATGCTTTCAGATGAATTCCAAACGAGTGTTGCACTGTATAGTTATCAGCCATTTGATAAGTCTACTTTACAACACTTTTTTTGGTCCGTTATAAGAAACATTGGTAACTGGACTTATGTATTCTCATCTGATTTAGAAGCAGTAATCACACTGAATAAAAAATCAAAAGCAAGTTGGAAAATGCAAAGCCCTCAATACTAAACCTGCTTTGATAAGTTTCAACACTTACCTACTACAATAACAAATACATATTCAATCCTGCGGAGAAATTTGGAACATCCACAAAACCAGGTCTAAATCCAGTGCTTCGATGAATCTGGTATTGATAATTGAGGGATTTAATATAACCAAGATGTCCTTCGAGAATTAAATTGTCAAACTGCCAAGATAAATTCAGAAATGCGCTGATATCTACCCATGGCCTAAGGAAATCTTGAATATCTGTGAAAAGATCAATATATAAGTCTTCATTGCGCGTAACACGTTCTAATGTTAGACCTATTTTATTAAGCCTTGATACCCAGTTGAGATTCAATGTTTGGGAATTACTGCTTGGGCCTATTCCGGCTCCTAATACTTCTCCTAGGTGGGTATAACCATGACGCACTCTGCTGTGTATATAAAAAGTACTTGCATCTCTAACAATTCTACTAGAGCTTTGAGAAAGAATAGTCCATTCAAATCCCCCTTCAAAGAATTGATCCTTGCTTTGAAAAGCGGGAAACAGTTTTCTAAACCCAAAAAGATAACCGGCTGCATGATTTGGTTCTAGAAAAAAATCTCTAAAATCAAATGCTGCATCATTTCTGGCAAATTCAAAATAGAATTCACTCTGAGTTTTTGTAGAAAAGTACCTTAAAAATATTGAAGCCAATTGATCTCTGATGATATCATTGAATGCATCATTTTTTCGGAAAAAGTTTGAAAATGAAGCTAAGTAGTCATTGTTTTCTTTGGCAGTTTCATTGTATTGCTGAACTACCCTACTAAAACCTAAGGATAGACCCTGAATCCATTTTGGTTGATAGGTTGCGGTAATTCCTGACAAGTATCTCCAGTCATCGTTTCTTTCTTGAAACACAAAGTCACCATTGAGTGTAAGACCAGACCTAGGAGGAGCGAAGCCTGAGTTTTCAAGTTTAGCTCCTATTACTTGAAACTCAAATGAGCCCAAAGGAGTGTTAACAGGTTTGTTCGTATTAAATGTCAAGTGCTGAAAGCCTCTGGCATTATTCGACATTACCAGAGAATTTCTCATTCCGGGTCCCCACCACAAATTCTGATTCGACCAACCAAGTGAAATGGGACCAATTTCAAGAGTCATTGAGCTTTGTCCCCAATAGAATTTTTCGATTTGACCTTCTCCAAATGATTCTGGAGTATCAATGACGTTAAAATGCCGTAAGTAATACCTGTTCCAGAGTATTTCGGGCATGTCCAATGGAATTCCTTGAAAATCCGAGTTTTGCGCAAAGTGGAACTCTGGTTGAATTTGAAAGCTTAGAATTCCAATTTTTCCAGCGAAACCGGCACTAATTAATTGTTGATAGCCACTTAAGGGTAGTAATGAACCATCACTCCATCCATAAGGGTGTTTTTGCAAATACCTTGACCTGGAGGTCAACGGAAGCAAGCTAATTTTTGCTTTATCCTTATTAAGCTTTAAGGAAGAGTTCTTTAGGTCGTGTTGCCCTAAGTTCCCACGGTGAATTGGTCTTATTAGAAAAGATACTGAACTATCAAGCTTCCCCAGTAATTGCTCTCTTCTATAGAAATCTTCAAAAACATTACCAACAACCAACTGTCCCTGACCAAACCCTTCAAGAGATGTCAAAGCAATAAGCAAGATTAAAAAATGAAATTTGTAACTCTTCATTTATTGACTTTCAGGAAGGCTTATTGTTGAGATTTTGAGGTTGTCAATCGACCAGCTTTTTAAGCAGAGGTTCGGTCCTGCATCTTTGATACCAGCAGCAATGTTTATTCTTAGTGTAGTTGAATTGTGTGGAATACGGTTTGCAAACTTGATGAGTTTTGACCCACCTGCTTGTCCTTCAAAATGGCAAACACCTGGTAATTCATCATCTGCTACTCCGGCATTTTCAGGGTTTTCGCCTTGTCCTATTTTATCTGGGAAACTTTGGACTGCCTCACAATCTTGCCCGATGCAGCCAGTATTCACAACAGATGAAAAGTGGAGATTCAATTCATCAATACTGAAAATTACCACATCATGTCCATTGCCACGAAGACCATTTCCTTCCCAATTATCATGAACATAAAAATCAAAACTTATTCTCAACCATTGATGTTCCGGCAATCCCTCGAGATTTAAGGTAATCCCCCCTGTATCAAACCGTCCGAGGTTTCTTGAACCATTAAAGTGAAAATAATTTTCAGAGATTTGGTCAAAGGAAGTACGCACTGAATCAACCCTGTGAAACACATCAATAAGGTCTCTTTCAAAGTCGTTCTCATAGACCACTATTTCGTCTGCAGGTTGTCGTGCACAGTTGTATGCAAGAAGGCCAGCTGTTACAATGGATAGTAGACTGATGTTTTTACTGTAAATCATTAAGTTTTCGAAAATACAACCTTAAAGGGTTTAAGTACTTTCGATTTTAGATATTTTTAGACGAAAGCCATATAATTGCTGAAATTTGATTTATTCAAGAATGCACAGAGTTCTTACTTTTTTCCTCCTGCTGCTCATTATTAAGAATGGTGTGTTGAGTCAAACTGATTCGATTGGTTCTCAGAGTCTATCGGGTGTTGTAGGCTTGGGAGTCATAAGTGCCTCTGAAGATTTTATGCCCTTTTATCTGGTCAATAATCAGTGGGGAGAAGTGAGCAATGATCAAACCACTTTTATAAGTGGACAACTTTCCTATAAATATGCTTTTAGTAAGGACTTTTTGCTCTCAACGGGATTTTCATTTAGAAATGAGGTATTGTCTAGTCACTTTGTTTCTTTAAACTATGACTTCTTAAAGCTTAGTATTGGCAGATTTAAAAATAGTATCGGTGGATTGGAGAAGTCACTTTCGAGTGGCTCTTTGGGAGTAAGCGAAAATTCCCGACCGATTCCCTTAATTCAACTAGAAATTCCTGAATATATTGAAGTTCCCTTTACTAGAGGTTATTTTAAGACTAAGGGGCACTTAGCACATGGCTGGTTGGAAGAAGATAGATACATCTCTAATGCTTTATTACATTCCAAATCATTTTATCTAATGCTTGACCTGGAGGACGAAATTGGTTGGACGGCCGCTTCCGGAGTGGTTCATTTTGCTCAGTACGGAGGTACATCTCCCCAAGGAGATAGGCAACCAAGTTCTTTTTCTGACTTCTTAAGAGTGTTTGCGGGCTCTGGAATACCTAATCCAGATGGTACAACGGAAGGGGAGAGTAATGGTGTTGGAAACCATTTAGGTATAATTGAGACCACAGTGACCCAGAGAATTGGTGAGCATAAATTGACTATCAACTATCAAAAGCCTTTCGAAGATAGAGGAGGACTACAGTATGTGAGTCTCACAGATTATCTATTTGGTCTGGAATGGTCTCTGCCTAAGAAGAATGCTATAGTTAATACTCTATACCTAGAGTATATTCAAACAAAATGGCAAGGAGGGCCTGGGTTGCCTGACCCTGCTTCAGGTGTTCTTACAGTAGCAGAGAATTTTGGTTACTCCTTTGGAGGACGCGATGATATTTACAATAACTGGCTTTACCGATCTGGTTGGACTTATAAAGAAAGGGTGATAGGAAACCCTCTGTTTCTGACACATGAGCATACATTAAATTTTTTTCAACCATATCCAGACCATGGGGTGGCGATTGCCAATAATAGACTTAGGGCTATTCACCTTGGACTAAGAGGCAAAATAAGTTCAAAAGTCAATTACGAGGGTTTGTTTACATATACTCAAAACCTTGGGACATATGCGGGACTTTATGAGGGAAGGTTTGCTTGGAATGGTGTAATTCAGGATCAGAACTTTGATTATGTTTTTCGTCCAATCAAAGAGCAGTTTTATACATACCTCACAATTGTTGGCGAAAATTTTTTCGAAGAGCTACCTGTTTCTTTTGAGATAAGAATCGCTTATGATTTTGGAGACTTATATGAATCATTCGGATCTGAGATTTCGGTTAATTATAATTTAACTAAAGACTAAGGAGGTTTCCGTCTTTTTATTCAATCGGTTTCGTATTTTTGAAACTATCATTTATACAATGTTATTTTTTTGCAAAAACTAAGAGATAGTTGAAGAAGCGCTTTAAAAAGTATTTCCCCTCCCTTTTCATTTCAGGAGAGCTTTTGGTTGTAGCATCACTCTACTTCATCTCTCTTTATATAGCTTTTGGATCCCTTGAACTTAATCAGTCGTACCTAACAGCTTTCATAGCTTATTTGTTGATCTGGCCAATTTTATCGTATGTCAGTCGTGACTTTAAAATTGGAAGAGCGGTCAGTTATTACAATACACTTAAGAGCGCCTTCAGAAGTGTCTTTATTTTCGTTTCCATAATATCACTCATGTGGCTCTTTATTGTAGAGAACCCCATTGATAGGCACTTTATCACCTCTCTGATTATCTTACTTTTTGTTTGGCTTACCATATATCGAGTGTCAGTTCATTTGGTCCTTGATCGTTATAGGACTTTTGGAGGCAATATTCGAAATGTAGTGATAGTTGGTTATGATCAACTTGGATTTAAACTGTACGACCTCCTTGAACGAAAACCTCATTACGGCATAAGATGTAAAGGTATCTTTTCAGTCGGAAATAAAGATGAACAGAGAGGTTCTTATCCAATAACTGGTGGGCTTAAGGATTTTTTTGACCTTGATATGTCTCAATTGGACTCCATTTATATCAGCGATCGGCTTGATAAAACCACCAAAGATCGCTTGGTCAAGTATGCAGATAGCAATGCGAAACGCATTAAGCTTTTACCTGAGTTCAAGACAGATTTGCTCAAAACTTTTGTCCTCCGCAGGTATGAAAGTGTTGCTGTAATTGATATTAATAACTTACCATTAGATGGCTTGGTTAATAAGGTTATCAAGCGCTCTTTTGATTTAGTATTTTCCATGGTGATTATAGTTTTCATTATTTCATGGATGTGGCCGATTTTTGGCCTGATCATAAAATTAGAGAGTAAAGGACCGGTTTTCTTCAAGCAATACAGAGAAGGTAAGGATGGGTCAAGGTTCCTTTGTTTAAAGTTTAGGACAATGATTCAGAATGATCAGGCAGATATAATGTGGGCGGCTAGAAACGATCCGCGTACAACTAAATTTGGTTCGTTTCTCAGAAAAACTTCATTGGACGAATTTCCTCAATTTTTGAATGTTCTTCTTGGTCAGATGTCGGTCGTGGGGCCGAGACCGCATCCAATTTCCCTGAACGAGGAATATAAAGCGAGAGTCGAGAAATTTGCAAAAAGACACCAATCAAAACCTGGTATCACTGGGCTGGCTCAAGCAATGGGTTATAGAGGGGAGATTAGTGAACTTTATCAGATGAATTCTAGAGTGAAACTCGATAGGTTTTATCTTCAGAATTGGTCTTTTTTGTTAGATATGAAAATAGTATTTCTTACTGTTTTCGGGATTGCCAAAGGCCAGGATAAGGCCTACTAGTACGTATTTCAAAAGGTCAGATTCTTTTTATAAAAAAACTGGATTCCCATATTTCTTAAAGAGCCGAAAGATGCCTCTTGAAAACTAATTTGTGAGCCCAATTGAGATCCCTTAGAGATTCCATATCCCAGAAGTATGTCAACAGATTTTAGTTTGAGAGAAGGAGAAATGACTTCCCTTTTGGTTCCCTTATTTTCGAGATTAACAAAATTGATTTGATAGTCTAGATTTTTGATTCTACCGCTAAAGCCAATATTGAAAGCGGTTACATTATTTTTGATTCTCGAAAGTGAAGTGGACTGATCATTGAGTATTAAAAAAAGAGGTGTTCCGATAACTTGATTATGATATGACCAGCCGGTCTTGTAAAGACCGTTGTTGAAGAAATTATCAGGCTCAAAGAATGAAATCCCATCTTTGCTAGTTTTATTGCCATTCTGATCTCCCGTTCTGATAAGCTCAAAGGTAACTCGATTAAGGAGTTTCGATTCAAATAATTCAACTGATACCCCTGTCATACCATCACGCCAGTTGAAGGGGACAAGCCCGGATTTATCATCCCATAGAAACTGCCAGTATCCCCTGACGGAAAACTTGTTGAACTTATATTGAATACTCATGTCAGAGCTCCCGAGGTGGTTGCCCAATGCGTTATTTCGGTCAATAAGGTCAGCATCATTTCCTCCAGAAGTGCCCATGAAAATACGCAAATAGTTCTTGATACCTTTTGGTTGAGATACTTCGCTTTGAGAGTTACTTCCGCCCCATTGAGCATTATGATTTAAGCCGCCTATTATCGACAAACGATTTTTAAAAGCCTTAAATCTGAAGTAGAAGTATTTTTGATGAAGAAAGGCTCCACTTTGGAACCTATTCTGTTCAAACCAGCCATGCGCTAAATATGCTTGGAACGATAGGTGATTGCCAAAGAAAGGGCTTCTTTGCCATCCATTGGTTGATATTGATATCTTTGGAATTGGCCTGGCGTTATTTCCATATACTAAGTTTCCAATGGAGAGGGTACTGTCATTAAGCCCGAAGAATTCCTCATCGTATCCTCCTCTAATTGTAATTAGTTTTGATTCAAGACTTACGTTTGCCTGAATAATCCTTCCATTAATCCGTTCACGGATGTTTAGTAATGATTCTAGCTCCCATTTGAGAGCAATATTCTTTGTTGGTTGATAGTTAGCGTTATAATGTAATATTTGATATGAGGAATTGGCTGACCTTTCAGTGAAGCGTTGGGAATTGTTTGCCGTTAGCCAAAAAGGCAGTCTATTTTTCGCGCTGATTAATACCCCGCTTTCTGATTTTAGCGTGTGTACTACAGATTGTACACTATCACTGGCGAATTGCTGACTGTAAATACTTGAATAAGCAAAAGAAAATAAAAAAATAAGCCTAATTCTGACCATAATCGTTAGACTATCAAAACGGTGTAAAGGTTGTAAAGCTACTTAATAAATGAAGAAAAATTTTTATGCTCTATTTTGTGAAGCTTTTCTTCTGGGAGTGATTTGAAGTAATCATATGTAATTTTCAGACCTTCTTTTCTGCCAACCTTTGCCTCCCAACCTAGAATCTCCCTGGCTTTTGTTGTATCAGGTTGACGCTGCATGGGGTCATCTTTTGGTAAGGGTTTATAAATTACTTTTTGATCAGTACCAGTTAACTTGATTATTTCTTCAGCAAATTGGTTAATTGTGATTTCATCTGGGTTGCCAATATTAACCGGCTTTGGATAGTCAGACATCAGTAACCTGAAAATGCCTTCTACCTGATCATCTACATAACAGAAAGATCTTGTTTGGCTACCATCACCAAAGACCGTCAAGTGCTCTCCTCGGAGTGCTTGGCCAATAAAAGCTGGCAAAACGCGACCATCATTTAATCTCATTCTTGGGCCGTAAGTATTGAAGATTCTGACGATTCTAGTTTCAAGCTTGTGATAGGTATGGTAGGCCATAGTAATAGCCTCCTGAAATCTTTTGGCTTCGTCATAGACACCTCGTGGGCCAACCGGATTAACATTGCCATAGTACTCTTCAACCTGTGGATGTACTAAAGGATCTCCGTAAACCTCAGAGGTTGAAGCAATGAGCATCCTTGCTTTTTTTACCCTGGCGAGCCCTAGTAAATTGTGAGTTCCCAATGAACCAACTTTGAGCGTTTGAATGGGTATTTTTAGGTAGTCTATGGGGCTTGCCGGAGAGGCAAAGTGTAGAATGTAATCGAGTTTGCCAGATACGTGCACAAAGCTTGATACATCATGATGATGAAATTCGAAGTTCTCATGGGGCATTAAATGCGCTATATTGTCGAGGCTTCCAGTGATAAGGTTGTCCATACCGATTACGTCAAAACCTTCTTTCACAAACCTGTCACATAGATGTGAGCCTAAAAACCCAGCCGCTCCAGTAATAAGAACTCTTTTTTTCATAACACTAGTTCAATCCTATACCAAAGTATGTATAACCCAAATCCCGCAATTCTTCCTGATCGTACACATTTCGACCATCAAAAATCACCTTGTTTTTAAGCAATTTGCTTACCACGGTAAAGTTCGGAATTCGGAATTCTGGCCATTCAGTGACCAAGAGTAAGGCATCTGCATCTACAAGAGCCTCATACTCATCTTTTGTGTAAGTAATAGAATCGCCCAAATCTCTGTGGGCTTCTTCCATTGCTACAGGATCAAAAGCCTTTATCTGAGCACCCAACTCCAGCAGTTGATTTATAATGACGATTGAGGGGGCTTCTCTCATGTCGTCCGTTTTAGGTTTGAATGAAAGGCCCCAGATGGCAAAAGTCATTCCGCTTAAATCATTCCCAAAGTGCCGCTTTACTTTATTGACCAGTACTGACTTTTGATCATTGTTGACATTTTCAACGGACTTAAGGACTCGCATTTGATAGCCATTTTCTTCTGCCGTCTTAATTAGCGCTTTCACATCCTTTGGGAAACACGAACCTCCATATCCAACACCTGGATAAATAAATTTTGTCCCTATTCTGGTGTCACTGCCAATACCCTTTCGAACCATGTTGACATCTGCTCCCATAATCTCACATAGATTGGCAATGTCATTCATAAAGCTAATCTTGGTGGCTAACATGGAGTTAGCCGCATATTTGGTCATTTCTGCAGATGGTACATCCATAAATATGGTTGGGTGACCATTCAGGAGGAATGGCTTATAAAGCTTTTCCATAATCTTTTGAGCTCTTTCAGTCTCAACACCCACAACAATGCGGTCAGGCTTTAGAAAGTCTTGGATAGCGGCACCTTCTTTCAAAAATTCTGGGTTGGAAGCGATATCAAATACGAGGTCAGACTTTCTTTCCTCCAGCGCTTTTGATAGGGTTGTCTTTACTTTTTCAGCGGTCCCGACAGGAACAGTACTTTTGGTAACTACCACGATGTAGTCATCCATGTGTTGGCCTACTTCTTTAGCAACAGCCAATACATATTTTAGGTCAGCGCTACCATCCTCACCGGGAGGTGTACCAACCGCTATAAAAACTGCCTCAGAACCTTTAATGCTATCCTTGAGACTTGTAGAAAAGCTAAGTCGCCCTTTCTCTACATTTTTCATCACCATGGATTCTAGTCCCGGTTCATAAATGGGCATGACGCCTTGTCTAAGGCCTTCGATCTTTTTCTGGTCTATGTCGACACAAGTAACATCTATTCCCACTTCTGAGAAGCATGTCCCTGTAACAAGGCCTACATATCCAGTTCCTACTATTGTAATTTTCATCTTTGAAGTGTATGTCTCAAAAGTATAGTGAAGTTGTTTCTCTCATTTCAATAATCGACCAAAGGTAATATTGATTCGTCAACTGACAGAATTTGATAGCTAATTAGTCGACAACTTTTTCTGCCAGTTCCATGCATCCAACAGTGCCTCTTCTAATGAAAACTTTGTCTTCCATTTTAGAAGAGTCGCAGACTTGTCTACTTGGGCATAAATTTTTTCAACATCTCCAGAGCGTCTGGGGCCAATGGTGTAATTAAGTTTGACACGCGAGCTCTTTTCAAATGATTCTATTACCTCCATGACCGTACTACCTTTGCCAGTTCCTACATTTACAAAGTCGAAATAATTCTCCGCTGAGATAGAGCCAAGATGTTTTAGACATTCTACATGTGCATCGGCAAGGTCCATTACGTGTATGTAATCTCTTATACAGGTTCCGTCAGCTGTGTCATAGTCATCGCCAAACACTGTAAGTGAATCCCTTAATCCAGCGGCAGTTTGGGTAATGAATGGGACGAGATTATTGGGGACTCCCAATGGTAATTCTCCAATTTCACTCGTAGGGTGAGCTCCTATGGGGTTGAAATACCTCAAAGCCATTGATTTCAATCCAGATTTGGATGATACCACATCACGTATTATTTCTTCACCTATTTGTTTTGTGTTTCCATAAGGTGAGTTAGCCAATTTGGTGGGCGATTCTTCGGTTACAGGCAGTGTGTCTGGTTGGCCATATACTGTACAAGAAGAAGAGAAAACTAAGTTAGTAACACAGTGTTCCTTCATTGCTTCAAGCAATGAGACCAAACCTGAAATATTATTTTTGTAGTATAGAAGAGGACGCTCTACTGATTCTCCAACTGCCTTTTTTGCTGCAAAATGGATAACACCTTGAATTTCATTTTCTGAGAAAACTCTTTGAAAAAGAGATAGGTCTAGTACGTCACCCTCATATAGTTTGAAGTTTTTACCCGTAATTTTAAATAACCCCTCTAAAACAGACTTTTGAGAATTTGAAAAGTCATCAAGAATAATCGGGTTATAACCTTCTTCATGTAACCGGACTATTACATGTGAGCCAATGTAGCCAGCCCCACCTGTGACTAAAATATCCTTCATAATTGTCTCAAAAATAGGGCTATGCAATCATTTAATCATTAAGTACTGTTATTTTTGTCATCTTTAAAGGAAACCAGTGCTTCATGTCCAATAGATTTAAGGAAATAGCGGAGGAGATTGAAAATTTTGTCGCCTCTAATAAGGAGGAGTTAGAAGAGTATCGATTAAAGTTTATCGGTAGAAAAAATATTATTGGAGATCTCTTTGCACAAATGAGAGAGGTTCCTAATGAAGAAAAAAAGGCTTTCGGACAATCGGTTAATGAGTTAAAGAATTTGGCTCAAGAAAGGTTTCAGGAACTGATAGATGGTTTGAATTCAGGAGGAACAGCGGAAGAGAATCATGCTGATTTAACCTTGCCTCCACTAGGTAACGAATTTGGATCAATTCATCCCTTAACGGCTACTCGTCAACGATTTATTCAAATTTTTGAGCGAATCGGTTTCAATGTCTCTTCGGGTCCTGAGATAGAGGATGATTGGCACAATTTTACTGCCTTGAATTTCCCTGAGAATCATCCAGCACGAGAAATGCAGGATACTTTTTTTATTGAGAAGAACCCAGATATAGCTTTAAGAACTCACACTTCAAGTGTTCAGATTCGTGTGATGGAGAATGAAAAGCCGCCTATCAGAACACTATCACCTGGCCGAGTCTTTAGAAATGAAGCTATTTCAGCTAGAGCACATTGTGTCTTCCATCAAATGGAGGGTTTGTACATAGATAAGAATGTATCTTTTGCTGATTTGAAACAGACGCTTTATCACTTCGCAAAGGAGATGTTTACTAAGGACACCAAAATACGCTTCAGGCCTTCTTATTTTCCATTTACTGAACCTAGTGCTGAGATTGACATTTCATGTCAGATTTGTCATGGCGATGGATGTAATATTTGTAAGTATACAGGTTGGGTAGAAATTGGCGGTTCTGGTATGGTGGACCCGAACGTTCTTGAAAATTGCGGTATTGATCCTGAGGAATACTCTGGTTTTGCCTTTGGAATGGGTATTGAAAGAATAACTATGTTAAGGTATGGAATTAAAGACCTTAGGCTATTTACTGAAAATGACGTAAGGTTTTTAAAACAGTTTAATTCTCTTTAATGAAGTTTGAAGACATATCAAAAATTGCGGTAGTTGGAGCCGGGACAATGGGGCAGGGGATTGCTCAAATTTCTGGCTTGGCAGGTTATGAAGTGGTACTTTATGATCTCAACACTGGCGTTTTGGAGACTGCTCAGAAAAACATTTCAAAGAACCTAGATAAAGGAATTGACAGGGGTAAACTGACTCAAGAAGACAAAGAAAATGCGCTAAAACGAATCACCTTTTCTGACGATAAGGACTTATTGGTTGCTGATTTTATCATTGAAGCCATAATCGAGAAGCTAGATATAAAGAAAGAGCTGTTCCAAACTTTAGAAGATTTGAATAGCGAGAAGACCATTTTGGCTTCAAATACTTCTTCAATACCTATCACTAGGATTGCTGCCGGACTGAGGTTCCCGGAACGTTTTGTTGGAATGCATTTCTTTAATCCTGCGCATATCATGAAGCTTGTGGAAGTAATATCTGGTGTCGCGACTGATGAAAGCATTGCAAACACAACAGCTGAGCTGGCAAAAAAATTAGGAAAAACTCCTGTAATGGCGGCAGATGCTCCTGGTTTTATTGTGAACCGTGTTGCCAGACATTTTTATGTCGAAGGGCTTAAGACTTTGGAAGAAGGAGTAAGTACTGTCAATGGTATTGATCGGCTAGTAGAGTCTTCTGGTTTTCGCATGGGGCCTTTCAGATTAATGGATCTGATAGGTGTAGATACCAACTATTCTGTGACAGAGTCCATGTTTAATGCATTCCATCAGGACGCTAAATTTAGGCCATCGCGTATCCAACAACAGAAAGTCGATGCAGGACATCATGGGAGGAAATCAGGTAGAGGCTTCTATACCTATGATTAATTAAAGTAGGTCTTCGATCAACTTGTCGATTGTAATTCCTTCAGCTTCAGCCTTAAAGTTTCTGATAATTCTGTGCCTTAGAATGGGCTTCGCTACTGCTTGGACATCTTCGATATCAGGGGAATACTTTCCATTAACAAGTGCATTACATTTTGCTGCAATTACCAGATTTTGAGAAGCTCTAGGTCCTGCACCCCATTCAATGTATTCTTGAGTGGTGGATGGTGCCATATCACTTGCTATTCGAGTTTTATGAACCAAACCAACGGCATACTCGACTACATTGTCTGCAATCGGCACTCTTCTTACCAAGTGCTGATAATTCATTACGGCTTCCCCATCTAAGATATGGTTAACCACATTCTCGATATCTGAGGTAGTGTTTTTAACAATATCTACTTCAGATTGAAATGAGGGGTATTCCAATGTTATGTTGAACAAGAACCTATCTAGTTGTGCTTCCGGAAGCGGGTAAGTACCTTCCTGCTCTATTGGGTTTTGAGTGGCTAGCACAAAGAATGGCTTATCTAAATCAAAGTGCTGACCAGCCACTGTAACGGAATACTCCTGCATGGACTCAAGCAACGCTGCCTGTGTCTTAGGAGGAGTTCGGTTGATTTCATCTGCTAAGATGATGTTTGCAAAGATTGGTCCCTTGATAAACTTAAAGTTTCTGTCTTTGTCTATTGTCTCCGCACCAAGAATGTCTGAAGGCATTAGATCTGGGGTGAACTGAATTCTCTTAAAACTTAAATCCAAGGCAGAAGAAATAGTTTGGATCAGAAGAGTCTTTGCTAATCCGGGTACACCTACAAGCAAGCTGTGACCTTTACAAAATATAGAGGTTAGAAGTAGGTTCACTACTTCGTCCTGGCCAATGATCACTTTTGAAATTTCTGCTTTGAGACGCTTAAAATCTTCAAAGAATTTGTCAGCTAATGCGACATCAGACGTATTTTCACTCATACTTATTGGTTCTTGATAATGCCGCAACGATTAAAAACCGGATCTATCTCAAGATATACTTCTTGCATTTTCTCTTCTAGATATTCGGCACGTTTTAGAGACTTCTTCATTTGTGTAGTAGCGGCTTTTAGCTTCTCATAGTCATCAGTTAAGTTGGCTCTATGAGGCGGTAATTTCTTCTTGTAATAAATGATTCGAACCACCTGGGTATCTGAACCTACCTGGATAACTTGCGGTTCAGATATATCACCTTCTTTCATTTTGTCAATTTCAAAGAACAACTCGGGTTCAAGCGAACTTGCAGGAATACGAAGTGAACCAAACTGATCTGCATAAAAGCCACCATTTACTTTTGTACTCTCATCATCTGATACAAGTTGCGCTGCTTGCTCAAAACTTATGCTGTCGGTTAAAATTTTGTTTCGAAGGTCTATTAGAATATCTGACGCCTTGTTTAAGTCGTCTTCATTTGGTTTTGGGGTCATAAGGATATGGCGAGTAGAATATTCGTTTCCTCTTTTTTCTACCAACTGGATCAAATGGAAACCAAAAGCAGATTCAACTGGCATGGAAATCTCACCTGGCTTTAAGCCTAAAGCGCCAGCTTCATATGCGGGGTCCATTGTGCCCCTTGAGGCAAATCCCAGATTTCCTCCATCACGGGCTGAAGGGCCTTCTGAGTTGAAAGTCGCCAATATTTCAAAACTCTCCCCATTGAGAGCTCTTTCTCTTATGCCTAGAAGCTTTTCTCTTACTCGTTCTTTTTCTGCATCACTAACATCCGGTTCTTTTACAATGACACCAATCTCGTACTCCATGGAATAGAGGGGTAGGCTGTCTGTTGGAAATCGATTGTAGAACTTTCTGACCTCTTTTGGAGTGACCTTAACATCGGAGAGAATATTGTTTTCTTGCTGCTCAACTCGAATTTGCTCTTCGATGGAAGGTTTTAACTCGTCCATTATTTGGTCTAGTGTTTTGCCATAAGCTTGCTGAATAGCATCTTCTGATCCAAAACGCTGGATTATCTGTTGACTTCTACTTCTTATTTCATAGTCGAGTCTAGATTCTTCTACTACTACAGAATCTATCTCAGACATAATCAACATCACTTTGCTTTCTACAAAACTTTGGAGCAATACACATTTGGCATCTCCTTGAAAACTCTGTGCTTGTGGGCTCGTCAGAAATTGAATGTATGCCGATTCTAATTCGCTCTTCAGGATAATTTTATCATCAACCTTGGCAATGATCTTGTCCACTACCTGTCCTTCTTGAGCAAAAGAAACCGTGGGGATAAAAATGGCCAAAATCAGAATGGCTTTAATAATAAATCTTGTAGTCTTCATTTTCCTTCGCACGTTCATAAATATCATTCTCCAAACCCTTTGCCAACGCTACTTTTCTTTTGTTAAGAATTATGTTTCGAATTTCTTCTTGCACAAACTCTAACGGTGAAGCTTCCTCTGAAATTTTGTATTCCTGAATTTTGAGGAGGTAAAGATAGACAGAATCCGCTTCTTCCACATATCTGTTTCTACGAAGAAATTGCACTTTATTCGAGACTGTAGAAAGTGGAGAATTCTTTATTATATCGTCAAACTTAATCCATGTGGAATCCTCTAGCGAGTAATTATCTGCAAATTGAAATGCATAGGACTTCAGCGACTCTAAATCTTGTGGACGACTAGATTTTATCCAACGCCTTATATCATTCTTTTTGGGAGCGTCATTCGAAATTTTCAGATATCGACCTCTGAATATATTTTGACGTAGGGCGAAATTTTCGCGGTTCTCTTCATAGTAATTTTCGATTTCCTCAAAGCTGACCGCTGTATCAAGTGACTGCTGAATCACCTGTCTTTGATATTCATATGAAAGGAGCGCATACCGATAGTCCGATACTTTTTTTTCGATCTCTGATTGGTTAATCTTTACACTGTTGTTAGCCTCCTTTACAAGTAATTCTTTTTTAATCCAATTCCTCACAAACTGCTCAACAATGAGGATGCTGTCTTCTCTATTGGTTTTTGGTGAGATTAAATTTGCGATATCTGATTCAAAGAGGAATGAATTACCCACACTTGCGACTAATTCTTTGCTATTGTCAACACTTCCTTGCTCAGAAGAGGCAAAGTACTCACAAGAAAATGAGCTAATCAGTATGGCCAATATGAACAGGTACCTAAGTTTCAATTTTCAATAATCTTTTCCAGTGCCCTATTATCAATCTCTATATGGCTCTGCGTACGTAATTCCTTTATCCATTGCGCTTCCAGATGGTCTTGATAATCAGAGAGAATTCGTCCTTTGATCTCATCGTAAGAAAAATACCCTCGGGGAATAATTTCTTCCAAGAAGTAGTATTCTGATACATCAGGTTTTTTGATCCAACTGCCTGATTTTAATTCTGTTGAGGCAAACTTATTGATTTCAGATGCCTTAATTGTTCTTTTTACAATTTTTAACAGCATTTGTTCTTCCTTGGTAAAGGTTGATTGGACAGCCTTCTCTATGGATTCTTCTTCACTGATAGATTTCTTAAGCCTTTCAATAAGAGATATATTCTCGCAAGTCACAACGCTTACCGAAACGCGCTCTTCGGTCTTGTACTGCTTGAGATGATTTTCATAATATTGCCTAGCACCAAGAGAGTCTTCCAGGGCTTTATTCCAAACTTCTTGCTGCATAATCTCAAAAAGTAAAAGGCCCTCTTCATATTCTTTTACCAGATAACCATAATCAGGGTATTTTATTGGTGCAATGGAATCTTCATAGGCAATGATACTTTTCCTTTCAAACTCTGAATAAAGGGATCTAACTATAGTACTATTCAGAGTTATTTTTTGAGAAGGTAGGTTTTTCACCAAGTCATTGACCCTAAAAATCTTTTTACCCAAAATGAAAAGTACACTGTGCTTAATCTCATCATTTAAGCTACCATTACTTATAGCGAGCAGTAATGTATTCAAGGATTTTTCATCTTGTTGAAAATTGTTTTCTGCCTTAAGCTTTTCGATCAGTTGATCATTATTGAGCGTATTTCTTCCTGATCGTTTTAATTGTTGTTCTATAACTATCCGTTCTTCGGAAAGGTCTCCAATAGGTCTTTGGTCATTTAATTTAACAATGTGCCAACCGAAACTTGTTTTTGAGGGCTTTGAGATTCCGTTGACATTCTTGATGCCATAGGCTATGTCATAAAAGTCATCAGGTAGTTGTTTTATCCTGGCCCAGGGCAATTGGCCACCATTCATTTTGGTGCGATTGTCGTCAGAATATTTCCTGGCCATGGTATTCCAATCTGCTCCATTTTTTAAAGAGTCATAAACAGATTCCGCTAACTGTTGAGCCGCATCGTCACTGCGCCCGCGACTACTAAAAAAGATATGTGATGTTTTTAGGCTTCCCTTAGAAGGTCTTTTTTGATTCACAAATAGGATATGGTATCCAAACTGAGTTCTCACTACTTGAGACACTTCATGGGTTTTGGTATTGTATGCCGCATTTTCAAAAGGACCAACCATATCCATGGTACTGAACCAACCAAGTCTACCTCCATTTTGGCCAGCCCCATCTTGAGAAAACCTTCCGGCTAAGGATTCAAAGTGTTCTTTACTCTCAATATTCATACGTAAACTGTCGATGAATTTGTAGGCCTTTAAGGTGTCTTTCGGACTAGCATTCGGTGCAAGCTTTATAAGCAAGTGTGACGCATTAATCTCTACCTGCTTTCTGCCATGAATTTCATTGATGAGTTTCTCTTCCGCCTCTGGGTTTTCTAAATAGGGTTTTCGGATTTGACTTATATAACCCTCTAATTCCCTTATATAATTCTGGAGTGTGTCATAGCCCTGCTTTCGAGCAGCCTGAACTTTGAGTTTAAAATTAATGTAATTGTCTAGGTACTTTTTTAAGGAATCAAGGCGCAACTCATCATTCTGATTGCGGTTTTTTTGGAAGGCATATAGAAGCTCGGAAGCAGTGACTTCATGGTCATTGACCTTTGCAATGATCATAGAGTCGGATTGAAAACCGTATATGGCATGTGAAAAGAACAACCCAATCAGCAAAGTGCAGACACTTCTCATATCAGATGTTATTTGGTGTAGTCTACCTTTTTATAAAGGGTAAGAGTGTTCTTTGAGGGAGTAGACTTGAATTGAATATCATCCATTATCTTTTTGACTAACATGATCCCAATTCCACCTTTGTTTTTGTTTCTAACCAAGTCTTCAATAACAGGTTCCTGATAACTGACAATGTCAAAGGCATTTCCTCGATCGATAATTTCGAACCAAACACCCTCATTTTTGAAACTGATTCCGAGTTTTACCTCGCTCATATCATCTGACGGGTGACCATGGATTATGATGTTGGCACAGACTTCGTCAACGGCCAATACCATCATGTTAATCTCTATGTCCGAGACATTATGCTCCTTTAGTACGTCAGTGACGAACTTGCGCATTAAGCGTAGCTTGTTTTTGCTACTCGGTATGTCGAAACTATATCTCACGGAGTGCTGCTATTGCTGCTTCTTTATTTTCTTTAATAGTCAATAATTGGTCCAAACCGAGAATGCCGAAGACTTTTAAGACCTTTTCGGATAAACCGAAGAGGATGAAGTCAATGGATTTTTCGGAGATTTCTTCTATGTAAGACATGAAAACTCCCAGCCCTGCAGAAGAAATATAATTGAGATTGGTACAGTCAATAAGAATGTGCTGATGACCTTCCTCCATGGCTTCCTTAATCGCTTTGTCCAAGTGAATGGAAGAACTTGCATCGGCTTCTCCATTTACGGCAATGTTCAGATAATTGTTCTCGATTGCTTTGTTTATTTCTATCATATGCTACTCTTTATCTACGGCAACTAATTAAACTTGATCACCAACATTGTATAATCATCGTCAAGGTCTTTACCACCGCAAAACTCATATAGTTTACTGATGAAGACTTTTTGAATCATCATCGGGTCATAATGAGCATTTTGCTGTAGAAGATTTTTCATTCTGTCATATCCAAATTCATCATGTTCGGCATTGGAAGCTTCCGAAATACCATCAGTGTACAAGACCAAAATATCATCCTTATCGAAAGACATTTTATTTACTTGAATGAAGTTCTTATAAGTGGAATTTCTGATTATTCCCAAGCCTAAACCTTTGTCTTGAAAATACCTCGCTTCCTTCTTCTTCTTATTGTAAAAGAGGGTTGGACAATGGCCTGCACGTGAGAATTCAAGTGTCTTTTCCTTTGTGTCGATAATGAAATAGGTCAACGTGATAAAAGAAGTCCTTTCAAGGCATTTACTTAACGCTGTATTGGCATTGATCAAAAACTCCTCGGCAGACAAGTCTAGCTGCACAAGACTTTGAAAAATTCCCTTCATTTGCGACATGTGGAAAGCTGCCGAAGTACCTTTCCCTGATACATCACCCACAACAATAGCAAATCGATTTTCACTAAGTTGAAAGGTATCATAGTAGTCGCCTCCAACCTCTGCGGCAGCTTCTGTGAATGCATGAATTGAAAAAGACGAATTGTGGTCCAACTCTTTTGGTAAAAGTGCTCTTTGAACGCTTTTTGCAATGTTCAATTCTTCTTTATAACGCTCGTTCAGGAGTGCTTCGCCCATTAACCTGAAGTTCTCAATGGACACACTGGCTTGGCTAGCAAAAGTATTGATGATACTGATCATCTCTTTGTTGAAACTGTCAGATACTTCATTGAGGAGGTACATAAACCCTTTTACCTGGCTTTGTATAGTAAGGGGTACTACAAAGGCCGAGCGATAATTGGACTTTTTAAGCCCTACAAGAACTCTATCGGAGTCTGCATTAGCAGCAAGAGGATTTTTAATGACTGACCTATTCTTGCTAGTCATTATATGCTCTTTTACCAAGTTGATATTTTCCCTGCTGATGTGCTTTGACAATATCTTGGTCTCATTTTGATCAAGATTGACTTCAATCCAACCGGCATCGGCATAGACTGCATTCATTGATGAGTTGAGTAAAACATCGAAAATTTGATCCTCATTTTCGCCTTGCTGAATAGATTGACTCAGGCGTTGGAAGTTGATCGCCTCTTCCATTTTCTTTTCAAAAACGGATGAGGTGGGTAAGTTGAAAAGAATGACCAATAAAGAGAAAATGCTATAGAACAGTAAGAAGGTGAAAACCACAATGACGAATAGGTCATCTATGGCATTAAAATTCGTAATGGCTTCCTCTGGAGCAACATAGAGATAAGTAAAGAAATAGAATATGTAAATAGTAATGAGGACAATAATGAGTACACTCTTCCACTTCTGTTTAAAATTTAAATAGGCCACCCACTTAAGGTTTCCAGACAGGATAATGGCCATAATGGCCAGTACCGCGAAAAGGATCTCAAAGATTAAATGTTCCTGTAGAGTAAAGCCGGTGAGGTTAAAGAATATTGATGCTACTAAGGCTATTTCAAATACATTCCAGTAGACGACAAGCTTTCTTGATTTCTGGTAAAGAATGAGCTTTTTCCATACTGTCAGTGTAGAAATCAGAAATACAGAAATTAATGCTCTATTAAGGCTGTAAAGGAATGTATCCAGAAACTCATTTTCGGCCAACATGGTGTCAGCAATAGAGTCATAGAATAGCCTGATGGATAATGAAATTACTGTAGTGACCAGACCAGTAGCAAATACCTTCCAAAGCAGGTCGACAAAGTTTCCGCTTTCAACGGCCCTTATTTTAAACCTGTAGTAAATTAAAATAAATACATAGAATAGATCTTGTAAGAGTATCGGGAGGTATCTCGATATCTCAAGATCAAGTCCACTTTTGACTGCCAGAATCTCTAGTATACGTATTGACGTAGCAATGACCCATATAATTATGGCCATGGTTACGCTCGCACGTATGTAGAATTTCGGTGTGAACTGGACTTTCAAAGGCATAAACTGATCCGAAACTACAAAATAAGGTATTGGTTGATGCTATGAAACGAAGAGTTTCATAATATCATTGTTTATGAGAGCTTTATTCCAAGCTCCTTTAACTGATCATTTGCTACTGGTGATGGAGAATCTATCATTACATCACGTCCTGAGGTATTTTTAGGGAATGCGATATAGTCTCTGATTGTTTCTGTTCCACCGAACATGGCACATAGTCTGTCAAAGCCGAAGGCAATACCCCCATGAGGAGGAGCCCCAAACTCGAAAGCATCCATAAGGAAACCGAACTGAGCTTTTGCTTCTTCATCCGTAAACCCTAAATGCTTAAACATTGTCTTCTGCATATCGCGATCATGAATTCTAATCGATCCACCACCGATTTCAACCCCATTGATTACTAAGTCATAGGCATTCGCCCTGACTTCTCCTGGCGCAGTTTCAAGTTTAGCCAAATCTTCTTTTAATGGTGAGGTAAAGGGATGATGCATGGCATGATAACGTTCTGTTTCCTCATCCCACTCTAATAATGGGAAGTCAACCACCCATAGAGGCTCATACTCGTCACTTTTTCTAAGGCCAAGTTCATTGCCCAAATGCAAACGCAACTCATTCATCTGCTTGCGAACTGCATTTGTCGCTCCCGATAGGACAAGAATCAAGTCTCCCGCTTCAGCACCGGCCTCTTCAGCCCAGGCCTTAAGATCTTCCTGACCATAGAACTTGTCAACAGACGATTTAAATGAACCGTCAGCATTACACTTTACATATACAAGTCCTTTGGCACCCACCTGAGGGCGTCTCACAAAATCAGTCAGGGCATCTAACTGCTTTCGGGTATATTCTGCACAACCTTTGGCACAGATTCCAACCACAAGTTCTGCCTGATCGAAAACATTAAATCCTTTATTTTGGCTCACCTCATTTAAATTGATGAATTCCATTCCAAACCGAATGTCTGGTTTGTCACTGCCATACTTTTCCATGGCATCGGCATAGGTCATATGAGGGAAGTTCTTTAGTTCAACTCCTTTAATTGATTTGAACAAATGCCTTGTCATTCCTTCGAATACTTCGAGTACGTCATCCCTTGTAACAAAAGACATTTCGCAGTCTATCTGAGTGAATTCTGGTTGACGATCCGCTCTGAGGTCTTCATCACGAAAGCACTTTACAATCTGAAAGTACCGATCAAAACCAGAAACCATTAAGAGTTGCTTAAAGGTTTGTGGAGATTGGGGTAGGGCATAGAACTCGCCTGGATTGATTCGAGAAGGAACAACGAAGTCCCGTGCTCCTTCAGGCGTGGATTTAATCAAAACAGGTGTTTCAACTTCTAGAAAGTCGATTTCAGCTAAGTAATTTCTAACGGCAATTGCTAGCTTACTCCTCAGTGCTAGCTTTTCTCTCACCTCATTTCTTCTAAGGTCCAGGTATCGATACTTCATTCTCAAATCTTCACCACCATCAGTGTCATCTTCTATGATGAAAGGAGGTACTTGCGATGCATTCAGCACCTTGATTTCAGTAGTGTCAATCTCAATTTGGCCGGTCGGAATTTTGTCATTCTTAGAATAGCGTTCTACGACAGTCCCTTGAACCTGAATCACAAATTCTCTTCCCAATTCTCGGGCTTGCTCGATAACGTCTGCCTTGCTTCTTCCTTCTTCGAAAGTGAGTTGCGTTACGCCATAGCGATCGCGTAAATCGATCCACATAAGGCCGCCTTTATCGCGGATACGTTGTACCCATCCAGAAAGGATTACTTCAGTTCCAACATGTTCAATTCTTAACTCTCCGCAAGTATGTGATCTTAGCATTGCCGCACCTTTTAAAAATGAGTGGCAAATTTAGTAATTGTTTTAGCAATTGGGTTTAATATTACAATGAAAACCCAATAGCAAATGGAGCTTAGTGTTCACAAGGATGAGTATTTCATGGAACAGGCCCTGAGGCAGGCCGAGCTTGCATACGAGGCAGGTGAGGTGCCAGTTGGAGCAGTAGTTGTCGCTGAAAAGCGTATCATCGCCAGAGCACATAATCAGACGGAACAATTGACTGATGTCACTGCTCATGCAGAAATGTTAGCCATAACCTCAGCATTCAATGCAATCGGTTCAAAGTACTTAAACGAATGTACGCTTTACGTTACCCTCGAGCCCTGTGTAATGTGCGCAGGTGCTTTATACTGGGCACAATTAGGCAAGTTAGTTTATGGTGCTAGCGACTTGAAGCGGGGGTATAGCTTAAATGAGAAAAACTTGTTGCACCCAAGAACAGAATTGACCTCTGGTTTGTTAAAAGAGGAAAGTGAAAAGCTCATGAAGCAGTTTTTTGCTAAGCTTAGATAGAATTACAATTTTTGTATAAATATTAAATCAATTCAATTATGGCATTCGAACTACCTCAACTTCCATATGCACACGATGCACTGGAACCACATATTGACGCAAGAACAATGGAAATCCACCATGGTAAACATCATGCGGGTTATACTAATAATTTAAATAACGCTATTGCCGGGACGGAAATGGAAGGCAAGAGCATTGAAGATCTTTTAGCCAACCATACGGATAATGGTGCGGTCAGAAATAATGGTGGTGGATTTTACAATCACAGCCTTTTCTGGTCAATCATGTCACCAAATGGTGGAGGAGAGCCTTCAGGTGATTTGGCTAATGCCATCAATGAAGCTTTCGGCTCATTTGATGCTTTCAAAGATGCTTTCGCCAAAGCGGCTGCTACTCGTTTTGGCTCTGGCTGGGCATGGCTTTGCGTGCACGCGGGAGGTAAGGTTGAGGTTTGTTCAACTGCAAATCAAGATAACTCGCTTATGCCTAATATAGGCTGTGGAGGAACTCCAATCTTAGGATTAGACGTATGGGAGCATGCGTATTACCTGAATTATCAAAATAGAAGACCTGATTATATCAATGCTTTCTTTAATGTAATCAACTGGGAAGAAGTAAGTAGAAGATATGCGGAGGGAAAATAATTAGTCCTTCTTCACAAAGAAAAAAGCCACCTCGACTTGTCGGGGTGGCTTTTTTTGATCGTAAGAAAAAGTTATGATGCCTTCTTCATCATTTCAGCTATTTCTTCAGGTGACCTACTCTTTGAGAGACTTTCACCGTGCTGGCTAATATCAAGGCCTACTTCTTCTGAAACTTCATTAACCCTCATAGGGATGATGAAATTGGTGATTTTGAAAAGAAGGTAAGATGCACCGAAAGTGAATCCTCCTACCAGGAATATTGCAGCCATATGTCTAAGAAAAGTTGTTGGATCTCCATATATGAGACCTACATCCTTTGCAAAAACGCCTGTGAGTATCATACCGGTGATTCCTCCTACGCCATGGCATGGAAAAACATCTAGGGTGTCATCAATTCCAGTCTTGTTCTTATAGTAAACGACTATGTTAGAGACAATGGCTCCAGTTACACCAATGAAAACACTTTGACCAATAGTGACAAAACCCGCAGCAGGAGTAATAGCGACCAGACCTACAACAGCGCCAATTGAAGCTCCTAGTCCTGATATCTTACGTCCCATTAGGGCGTCATAAAAAACCCAGGCAAGCATGGCAGCAGCTGAGGCCACAGTAGTAGTGGCAAATGCCATGGCCGCATCCCCGTTGGCGCCCAAGGCCGAGCCGGCATTAAATCCAAACCAACCAAACCAAAGCAGGCCTGTTCCCAGAAGTACAAATGGAACATTCGCTGGCTTATGAATAGCTCCATGATTCTTTCTCTTCCCTAAAATAATAGCAGCTGCAATAGCTGCAAAACCTGCCGACATATGAACTACTGTGCCTCCAGCGAAGTCAAGGATGCCCCATTTTCTGAGAAACCCATTGGGGTGCCAGGTCATATGTGCCAGAGGGCTATAGACTACAATACTGAATAGAATGATGAATAGAATAAAGCTGGAAAACCTCACCCGTTCAGCGAAGCTTCCGGTTATCAGTGCTGGGGTAATAATGGCAAATTTCATTTGAAACAATGCAAAAAGAATAAACGGAATAGTAGGTGCCAGATCTGCTTGAGTGGCACTTCCGACTCCCTTGAAGAAAGCGAAAGTTCTCGGGTCTCCGATAAATCCCCCGATGGAATCTCCAAAAGCAAAGCTAAAGCCTCCAACAACCCATACAAGGGTGATTACACCCATACATATGAAGCTTTGAAGCATGGTAGAAATGACGTTCTTACGACTCACCATTCCCCCATAGAAGAATGAAAGGCCTGGAGTCATCAATAGGACAAGGGCCGTGGCAGCAAGCATCCAGGCGGTGTCTGCTCCACTGATGTTCGGGTCAGCTAAAAACTCTTCTCCTGATGGCATGTCTAGAAGGCTGACTAGGGCAACGATGATTAAAAGCGTAAACCCGGGGATCCATTGTTTTCTCATTTTTTGTAATTCGATGTAAATCAGGAGGAAAATTGACCTGAAAAACGGATTGTTTACATAAAATAGGGAATTATCAGGCTAAAAATTAACCTAATAAATACGAAATCCGTGAAATCGATTGAAATACCCCTACGGGTCTACGACTTGCCTTTTAACAATTCCTTCAACTCATTTAATTCATCCCTCATCTTAGCTGCCTCAATAAAGTCAAGTTCTCTTGCAGCTTTCTCCATGGATTTTTGAGTCTTCTGAATCATTTTCTCCAATGCATTTTTATCCATATAAGCAACTACCGGGTCTGCAGCAATGGAGTGCTCTTCGCTTTCTACATAATAAGATTTATGACCCTTCTTAGAGTCAGCCACACTGGTTTGTCCCATAATGGCCTCTTTCGATTTCTTGACCGTGGTTGGTACAATTCCATGCGCTTCATTATAGGCCATTTGTATACTTCTTCTCCTATTGGTTTCATCGATTGCCTGGCGCATGGAGTCCGTAGTCACATCGGCATACATGATTACCCGACCATTCTCATTCCGTGCTGCCCTTCCAATGGTCTGAATCAATGATCTTTGATTTCTTAGGAAGCCTTCTTTATCAGCATCGAGGATGGCTACTAAGGAAACTTCAGGGAGGTCTAATCCCTCACGAAGTAGATTTACTCCTACAAGGACATCAAAAATACCCAACCTAAGTTCTCTTAGAATTTCCACCCGATCCAAAGAACTGACCTCTGAGTGGATGTATCTTACTCTGACACCCGCTCGCTCAAGATACTTGGTCAGCTCTTCCGCCATGCGTTTAGTCAAAGTAGTTACTAGAACACGCTCTTCTTTCTTTACACGAAGGTCAATTTCTTCCAACAGATCGTCAATCTGGTTAAGTGATGGTCTGACATCAATAATGGGGTCTAGAAGGCCCGTAGGTCGAATAATTTGTTCCACAACCTCGCCTTCGGTTTTAGTCAACTCATAATCTGCCGGAGTGGCACTCACATAGATTACCTGGTTGGTTAGCCCTTCAAACTCATCAAATTTGAGGGGCCTATTGTCAAGGGCCGAGGGCAGTCGGAAACCATATTCTACCAGGTTTTCCTTTCGAGACCTGTCACCCCCCCACATGGCTCTTACCTGGGGAACGGTCACATGACTTTCATCAATAATGAGTAAGTAATCATCTGGGAAGTAGTCCAAGAGACAGAAAGGACGTTGACCCTTTTGTCTTCGATCAAAGTACCTGGAATAATTTTCAACTCCCGAGCAGTAGCCGAGTTCTCGCATCATCTCCAGATCAAATTCAGTACGTTCTTTCAGGCGTTTAGCTTCCAAAAACCTTCGTTCTTGCTCGTATTGATCTATTCTCTCAACCAGGTCATCCTGAATTTCTGTAATGGCCTGCTGTAATACGTCTTTTCCTGTAACGAAGAGATTCGCAGGGAAAATGGTGATTATTTTTTCTTCAGAGATCTTTTTGCCCGTGGATGGATCGATCATTTGGATCGATTCGATCTCATCTCCCCAGAAATATATACGATAGGCAAAATCTCCATAGGCAATGTATATGTCGACCGTATCTCCCTTCACTCTGAAGTTGCCTCTTTTAAACTCAACTTCCGATCGGCTGTACAATATATCTACCAAGGCAAAAAGAAGCTGGTTTCTGGGAACCGTATCACCTACCTGGAGCCTTACTACATTCTTACCAAACTCATCTGGATTTCCAATTCCGTATATGCAGGAAACTGAAGCTACCACTACCACATCTCGTCTTCCGGTAAGCAATGATGACGTGGCACTAAGTCTTAGCTTTTCAATTTCTTCATTGATAGATAAGTCCTTTTCTATATACAGGTTGCTATTCGGAATGAAGGCTTCTGGTTGATAGTAGTCGTAATAGGAGATAAAGTACTCAATGGCGTTTTCTGGAAAGAACTGTTTAAACTCACCGTAAAGCTGGGCTGCCAATGTCTTATTATGGCTTAAGATTAAAGCAGGTCTTTGCGTCTGTTGAATCACATTCGCAATGCTGAAGGTCTTTCCTGATCCGGTTGCCCCGAGCAACACCTGGGCCTCTTCGCCAGACTCAACACCTTTTACTAATCCTTCTATGGCCTTAGGTTGGTCACCAGTAGGCTCAAATTCTGAAGTGAGTTTGAATTCCATGATTTAAAGCTAATAGGAAGATGTTAGTACGGAAAGATTACCTGATTGTTTTCCAACTTATCTGTTCCAAATCTCCCACGCTTTTTCTGCCTGACCATGTAGCATTTCGAGGCCGTTCTTTACCCAACAGTTCGCATCAATACCTTTTTGCATAAAGCCTGTTTTCAAAGGGTTGTAGACAAGATCATAGAGCATATGATCGGGTGTTAGGTGCTCATATGGAAGTTCAGGCAGTGTATCTGTATTGGGTGACATACCTAGTGGGGTTGTATTTACGATCAGTAAGGAGGCAAGGAGGTCATTAGGTGATGAAGAAACACTTCGGTAGGAAAGTTGATCTGCTATAGGTTCTCTGGAAACGAATTGGTACAGGATATCTAAATCTTCCAGGGCTGCTTTCACTGCTTTTGAGGCCCCCCCAGTACCAAGAATTAGTGCTTTTTTCGGGAAGTTATTGGCACCAATGAACTTCACCAATGAATCCTTGAACCCAAAATAGTCTGTATTGTAACCCCTTAGTTTTCCATTCTCTATGCGGATCGTGTTGACTGCCCCAATCGCTTGGGCTTTTGGATCAATGTTATGTAAATAGGGAATGACTTGCTCTTTATAAGGAATGGTGACATTGAGACCTACTAGATCAGGGTTGTCTTTAAGTAGTTCGGGAAGTTCTTGAATTGATTGTATAGGGAAGAGTTCGTACTGTGCATCAGCAATCCCTTCCTTTTCAAACTTGTTTGTAAAATACTTTTTTGAAAAGGAGTGACTTAAAGGATAACCGATGAGCCCGAACTTTCGCATATCAGTTTTTTAACCAGTTGGCCAAACGATCAATAAACAACACAATTAAAAACCCTCCCGCAGCATAGCCAAGCGCTTCAATGAAGTGAGGTTCCATACCTGTTTTTATCAGGTAGTCATTTGGCAATACATTTACCTCATAGAGAGGTTTCACTTCGCCATGGCGATCTACATAAGTTTCAATGGTTTCTTTCCATGGCCATACCTTGTTCAATGCGCCTATCATAAATCCACTGAGGACGCCAACCGTAATGTTGTGGTACTTCTTAAATAACCAGCTGATTACTCGTGCGAAGCTAAGAATACCCACAAGGCAACCAGCCACAAAGACCAGAATATCAATAACTCTTCGCTCGTTAAGAGCAGCCATCATGTATTCGTACTTGCCAAAAAGCAAAACAATGAATGAGCCTGAGATGCCAGGCAGTATCATAGCACATATGGCAACCGCCCCTGCAATAAACAAAAACCAGGGCTCATCAGGGGTTTCGGATGGTATAGCGGAAGTAATAAAGTATGCCACTCCTGCACCGAGGATAATAGCAATGAAAACACCGATATTCCACTTTTTGATTTCACGTAGAACCATGAGTGCTGATATCACTATCAACCCAAAGAAAAAAGACCAGAGTTGTATCGGATTCGTGTCCAGCAGGTAAGTAATGACCTTAGAAAGAGACAGAAAGCTGGTCACAATACCGGCAAAGAGAACAATTAGAAAGTTTCCATTGACGTGGTTCCAGAGGGCTCTGATCTCAAATTTTTTCAGATAATTCAGTGCTTCTAAATCCACACTTTTGATGGAGTTCAAGAGGGTCTCGTATATTCCAGTAATAAAAGCAATGGTTCCACCTGATACTCCAGGTACCACATCTGCACTGCCCATAGCTACACCTTTAAGGAATAGCAACAGAGGGTTGATAATACGATTCATCTTAATCTTTTAGATTAAGGAAGTGACTGAAGGTGTCTCCTCTCAATCCCAAACGGATGGTCTCTAGAGGAATCACATCGGCTGGTGCAATGTTACCTAGGTTCACATTAGCGCCCATCAGCTTAATGAAAAAGACTTGCTGAGACTTCTGGGGTGCTTCCCAAATGATTTTTTCAAATGGAATTTGGGTCAAGATTTCCTGTACAAGACCGGACCGAACTTCTCCAGTAGAACGGAAAAGACCGACATTACCACTTTCTCGTGCTTCACCGATGACCTTCCATGCACCGGCATCTAGCTCTTTTTGCATGAGCTCAATCCACTTATAAGGAGGAATGATCTTTTCTTCGTCCTTAGATCCAACTTCAGAAAGTACAGTAACCTGCTCCTTGAGCTTTGCGATATACTCACATTTTTGATCATGATCCATATCCAAAGATCCATCGGAAACTTCAGCAAAGGGCATATCAAATTTATCTAACACCTTTCGGTAATCGTCAAATTGGTTTCTAGCAATAAAGGCCTCGAACAACGTACCTCCAAAATAGAAAGGAATACCGGCCTCCCGATAGACATTCAACTTCTCTTCCAGATTTGGGGTAACGTAAGAGGTAGCCCAACCCAACTTTACAATATCTACGTATTCACTGGAAACATTTAAAAAGTCTTCGGCCTGTCTAACGCTAAGGCCCTTGTCCATGGCCATAGTGAATCCCTTATCTCTGGGCTTCTGTGTCCTTTCGGGCACATCTTTCAAAAAGTAGTGCATCTAATTTTTTTCTCTGTACTGATCAATGATCTTGTAAAGGGCCTTTTGGGTTTCCAGCTTTGGGAAGAACTCAAAGAGCACCTCGTGATTTTCGAAGTCCAAAATTAACGCATTTTCCAGATATGTAAATGCTTCTTTGTAGAGACCTGCACTGATTTGATATACCACCATTCGATAAAGCAAGTCAGAATCGTCTGGAGACTCGTCTAAAGCCCTTTCCATCAACTCAATAGACTTGCCATGCTCCCCTTGATCGTGATAAATAAAAGACCAGTCGAGCCAGATATCAGCATTATTGGGTTCGAGCATGGCTGCTTCCTGATAGGCCTCAGCCGCAGATACAATATTATCAATATGAAATTCTGCGTCTGCTACAGCCATCCAGTAGTTAGCATTTTCAGGATCAAGTTTCAGGGCTTTGTTCAAGAAGTGTATGGCTTCATAGTACTTGTCTTGTGAGGCCAGGCAACAGCCAATGCCATACCATGCATCTTCATAGAATTGATCTAATTTCGAGGCTTTTCGGTAGTATTTAATGGCATATTCGTAGGCTTCTTGCTTTTCATAAGAGGCTGCAATACAACAATATACTTCCGAAGATGGTCCTTCATTAGACAAAGTATTCTTATAAGCCTCCAGCGCATCCTTAAACTGCTCAAGGTTCATATATGAGTTACCAAGGTTGAACCAGGCCGATGCAAAAGTATCATCGATAACCAGCGCATAGTCATAGGCCTTAACCGCTTCCTCAAACTTTTCCAGTTTATTATAAACGATACCTAAATTGTACCAAGCATATGATGAATAGGGATCTCTGTCAATAAAGGCTTTATAGTAGGAAACACTATCTTCAAGCTTTCCGGTAACATCTAGACAGTAGGCCAATTCATAAAGAGCGCTTTCATGATTCAAGTTGGCTTCTATCGCCTGTTTATAATAGTCAATGGCTTCCAGATATTTGCCGTTAGTTTGGTAGGTCAAGCCAACATTATAAAATACTTCAGATTTATCTTCGGCAAGATCGAGCGTGCTAAGCAGCACTTCTATGGCTTTATCAAATTCACCAATGATGGATAAAATGTTACCCTTAACGGTGAGAAGTTCGGCATCATTCGGGTGAAGGTTTTCTGCATTTTCAATGATTTTCAAGGCCTCATCGAATTGTTCTTTTCCCAGATAACACTGTGCAGCCAACATACTGATTTCCATGCTGAAGGGGTATTGTTCTAAGGCTAACAGAGAAGCTTTAAGACCCTTACCGTATTTAAGTCTATCTAGATAATACTGAATGATGGTTTCATATTCAGTTACATCGAAAAAATTGAATGTCTTATTTTTGAGTTGTTCCTCAAATCTATTGACCAGCCCACGTTCCTCTTCTCTACTCGGATAATCTTCCTGCATTGATGTCAATTGGTTTATTTAAAGTACTCAAAACCTATTTCTAAAACCACTCTGGCAAGCGAAATTATGATATAATCTGTCGTTAAATAATGTAGCGGTCTGAAATAGAAATAGTTACTCAGTTTTAGAGTGAATGCATTTCCTTTAACTTATTAACGGACCACAGTATGCTTTCATCTAAGGGGATAAATTCAAAATTGATCGCTTCCTTCACTTTATCATTTTGAAAATGAAAGTTCGACCTTGAAAGGATGGCTGTATCCTTTGTGATCATGGCTTCATTACCAGTAAGTCTTGATCGGACAAACTCAAAAGCTACTGCTATTTTTAGCATCCACGGTTTGACTACCTTTTGCGGTCCTTTTTTGCCAAAGGCCTCGGCAATTTTTCCAAAGAACTCTTTGTAAGGGAGCGTGCCACCATTAAGAATGAATCGCTCATCTTTAATATTTGATTCTAACAATTGGACGATGATACTGGCAACATCTCGCACGTCTACATAGTTAACTGTTCCCTCTGGATGAAAAGACTTTTCATCGTAAGCATATTTAAACACAGAAGTGCTTCCTCCTTGTCCCCATAATCCAGGGCCTAGAATTACCGAAGGGTTTACGATTTTGACTTCCAAGCCCTCTTGAGCACCGCGCCAAACTTCCAATTCTTGAAGGTACTTGGAACGGGCATAAATAGAATCAAACTCTGTTCCTTCCCACCGATCGGTTTCTCTCAATTCTATTTGACCTGATTTTCTACCAATTGCTGCAACTGAGCTGACGTGAAGAAACTTCTTAACCTTAAGTTTTAGACATGCATTGACAAGGTCTGCGGTGCCTAAAACGTTGGTTTGATACATCTTCTGTTCCCAACGTTTATCGAATGAAATAATAGCTGCAGCGTGAATTACTGCATCTATGTCCACTAGAGATTCTTCCAGAAACTCTGTGTCATTCATATCTCCGACTACCCACTCAATACGTTTTTCGATGTCTGTGAGCAACGTCATCTTGCTAGAGCTTCGTTTTACAGCACGAATCTCATGTCCATTTTCTAGTAATTGACGACAAACATAACTGCCAACCAGACCAGTGGCTCCGGTAATAAATACTCTCATTTATAGTGAATTATTAAGCAAGTCTAAATCCAATAACTTTTTCCAATACTTAGTTTGTGTGGCCTCCTTCAGTAGGTCAATGTGTCCCATATTGTGACAATCTGTTCCGACTAAACGTGGAATTTTCATGTCTATTAGCCTTTCTGCAAATTTCTTAACAGGCTTTGAATAACAGCCAGTTAGGGCAACTGCATTTAATTGGAATATAATATCCCGATCTATCAACTCTTCCAAGAGCATCTTGTCCTCTAGCAGATATATATATCTTTCCGGATGAGCAAATACCATTTTGTATCCCTTCATTGTGAGTTGAAATGAAGCTTCCTTCAATTGTGGGGGAGGGCTGATAAATGAGGTTTCAACGAGCACTAGGTTTTCACCAAAAGCCATTAGAGGTTCATTATTTTCTAACCTTTCCATAAAGGTCTCATCGAGAAAATACTCAGTGGCCGCTTCGATTTGAACATTAATACCCTCTGAGTCCAGTGCCTTTCTTACTTTCTCGAGACCCGAATTGATTATCTCAGGAGTATTGTCATAAGATCCAGTCATTGTGTGTGGAGTGGTTATGACTTTTGAATAGCCCAGTCTCTCCATTTCCCTGAGGATTTCTAAGCTCTCTTCAATGGTTTGGACGCCATCGTCAATCGCTGGAATCAAATGTGAATGGACATCAGTCTGTAGGTAACCGATATCTGGTTCAGTATTTTTTGATTTTTTAAGAAATGAGAATAGACTCAAAATGCAGGTGCTTCTGTATAGGCATCAAAGGTAGGTAAAACTTGATCTTTCTCAGATACTATGGGTTCTGAAACCTCCCAGTTAATACCAAGAACTGGGTCATTCCAAAGAATTCCACCTTCGGACTCTTTGTTGTAATAGTTTGAGCATTTGTATGTGAAAATACTGTCTTCAAGTGCGGTAAAGCCATGAGCAAATCCGGCTGGGATTAAAAACATATTATGTCTGCTTGCCTCGAGTAGAACGGTATGGTGTTTACCATATGTAGGCGATCCCTTGCGAATGTCCAAGGCAACGTCCAATACTTTGCCACGAGAGACTCTTACAAGTTTTGCTTGATCATGTGGCCTTGACTGATAATGCAGACCACGCAAGGTTCCCTTTACGGAGAAGGACTCATTGTCTTGGATAAAATCATCTTTTATGCCTAGCTCTTGAAAAGTGTTTCTTCTGTAAGATTCAAAGAAATAACCCCGATCATCGCCAAAGACATTAGGCTCCAATTCATAAAGCCCTTCAAAACCTGTTTCAATTATTTTCATTCCAATTCCTTAACCTTCCAAATATTGTGACTTTTTTCAGGAATGCCATTGCCTTTAGTTCAACCGACTGATAAATACTTTGAATTTCCATTTGGTATCGATTAATCGTAGCTTTGCGCACTGATTTATGGGAGGATACGAGACCAGATCTTACGAAAAGGACACCGCTGTTTTAGTGGCATTAATTACTCAAGAGCAGTCTGAACAAAAGGTTGTTGAATACCTAGATGAATTGGCTTTTCTTGCTGAAACCCTAGGCTTGGAAGTGGTGAAGTCTTTTACTCAAAGACTTGAGCGGCCAGATACAAGAAGCTTTGTAGGTAAGGGCAAGCTAGAAGAAATACAGACATATATTAAAGCAGAAGAGGTCAGTACTATCATTTTCGATGATGACCTGACACCATCTCAACTTCGAAATCTTGAAAGAGAGCTTAAGGTCAAAATATATGACCGTAGTTTGCTTATTCTAGACATTTTTCTTCAGCGCGCTCAAACCGCCCAGGCCAAGACACAGGTGGAATTGGCAAGGTCGACTTATCTATTACCGAGATTAACGCGCATGTGGACTCACCTTGAAAGACAGCGTGGTGGAACAGGCACGCGTGGTGGCGCTGGTGAGAAGGAAATTGAAACAGATAGAAGGGCTATTAGAAATACCATAACGGTCTTAAAGAAGCGTCTGGAGAAGATAGAGAAGCAAAACGCTGTTCAGAGAAAGTCTCGCCACAATGTAGTAAGGGTGGCGCTTGTTGGATATACCAATGTGGGTAAGTCGACCATTATGCGATTGTTGACGAAAGCGGATGTTTTGGCAGAAGACAAACTCTTTGCAACGGTAGATTCAACTGTACGTAAAGTGGTTCTTGAAAATATTCCCTTCCTACTTTCGGATACAGTTGGATTTATCAGAAAACTCCCAACCCATTTGATTGAGTCCTTTAAATCTACATTGGCAGAGGTGGTCGAGGCGGACGTGCTCTTACATGTGGTTGATGTATCGCATCCTTATTTTGAGGATCAAATGAAGACAGTGGATGAAACCTTGGCCGATATTGGAGTGAAGGACAAACCAACCATTTTAGTCTTTAATAAGATTGACCAATTCAATCACGTTGATCCTGAACTGGCTGAGGAAATGGAAGAGCCACCGCTAACCCTTGAGGAGCTTAAGAATACCTATATAGCCAAAAGTGAAAACACCTCAGTATTCATCTCGGCAGTAGAGAAAAGTAATATTGAAGAATTCAGGTCGGTACTCATGGAAAAAGTGAAAAAAAGGCACTTTACCATCTTTCCAAACTACTTGAAGGACTCTTATTATTAATTACATTTGTAGCCCTTCACGGTAGTTTTTGGCCTCGTAGTTCAATGGATAGAATAGAAGTTTCCTAAACTTTAGATCTAGGTTCGATTCCTAGCGAGGCTACAGAATTTATATTTAAATAAAAAGGGAAGCATTTTGCCTCCCTATTGAATATCTAAAGTCCATCAATCGTGACTAAAATGGAGTACATGAACCTGGAGGAAGCTGAGTTCTAGTATGATCACATCTTCCACCTCCGCCACTATTAAAATTGCACGTACATCCCGTAACACAGTCGTTGGCATCTTTAGAGAAGTTACAGCCAGAGCAATTGACTCCTGCACATGCATGAGTTTCGCATGCACACTCAAATGATTCTCCATCTGGTACTTGACCTCCATTTGCTTCGCTTCGACTGAGGTAAAACTTGTTGTCAGAAGTGCCATTAAAGATTGGAATAGCAATTGTAAGTGTCATTCCCTCGTGTTCTGCCACAAACGTCATATGGCTCACTTTCTTTCCTTCCAATATTCCTTCGCCTCCCAAATAGACTCTATCCATGTCAATGTCTTCTAGCTCAATGCCTCTTAACTCGGCCGTTTTAAAGAAGTGCTCAGCGATGTTGGCTTTGTAAATCTCTTTCACCTTATCTAGACTCATCAAATAGACTACATTTCCTGCTATCTTCTCTGCATATACACCAGCTATGGCTGGACTTTCTTTCGTCAACTCTGGCTGTACCTTCTTAGCCGACATGAATAACAATGATGTCGCTAAGACCACTAAAAATACTGGGATTATTATTTTTTTCATATTGTGTAAGTTTATATAATGGAAGATAGAAAAGGTGATTAAGAAATCAAAATAGTATTATGAAATACTTTAAAATGTACATTATTGGAATCTTATCTATTTCGATTACTATAAGTACAATGTTATTACATAAAGTGTATGTCTACTACAATTATGATACTTCAACTGCCGACTATGAGGATATTTATCGATTGGATCTAACGATGAAGAATTCTGATGGGGTATCATTATATGATAAGTTTCCAGGTGGTTTTTATGAATCAATTATTGCTCATGACGGGGTTAGATCAGCTTTGAGACTGCTTGATTACCAACGGGGAACTAGGATATCAGCAAATAATAAAAATTTTGAAATCGAAGGCGTAGTATTTAGTGATGCTAATTTTCAAGAGTTTTTCGGTTCAAAGATCAATGCGAATATTACTCACCTTAATCCAAATGAAATTTTGATATCCGCAGAATGTGCATTGAGAATTTTTGGATCTATTGATGTGGTGGGCAATGAAGTTCGTATTGGAAGGATTCCCTATGTGATTCGTGAGGTTTTGTCAATGGCTAAGCATTCACATTTAGAATTCAACATATTGCTACCTTTAGCAAACTCTCCACAATGGTCTACTTTTGAAAAAAGCACAGACCTAGCTCATAATTATTATTATTATTATCTAAAGAAAGAGACCCATCTGAGTACTAACTCTCTCAGAGGTATTATTCAAAGCTCTTTTGAAAGTTTAATCCGTTCGGATGAAGCCTCATTTGATTTTGATATAGGGTTCACACCCCTTGACAGAATATATCTAAAAAGAGGTGGTTTGGGTCTGGCATTGAGTGTTGGAAACATTCAAAATATTAGCTTTTTGTTCTTGCTATCGGTGCTAATGATCGCATTGATAATTTCCAATTTTACTTTGGGAGCATTATCGATGAATAGAAAAACCCTTATGGACTATTATGTAAGAAGGGTTTTGGGAGCTTCTTTTACTCACACCTTCAGATTGCAAGTTGAAAAATTCCTATTGCCCTTGATAGTTTCATGTGTCCTGGCAATGGCGTTATTCTACCTTTTTGTGGAAAGTATTTATGGAATAATGGATGTTGATTTTATCAGGTATGGTATAATAGATACAATAGTAATTATGTCAATTGCTTTAGTGATTCTTGGACTTCTAGTCACTTTCTATCTTAGTTTCAGGGTTCAAAAAGAACTAATTATAGGCAAAGAGAGATTAGTGAAATCTTCCAGCAATGCTTCCAGGCTGCAGAACGTGTTCCTTACTATTCAGACAACATTGAGTATGTCCTTTATACTCTTTTCATTGACACTGTTTAATCAAATTGATTTTCAAAAGAATTTCGATTCCGGGTTTAATGCATCAAACTTAATTACTCTAGATTTCCCACCTTCCTCTCCATCAGATTCATTAAATCGCACTTTCACTGCGTTTAGAGATGAGCTTATGAAGATAAGCGGTGTGGAGAATTTTACGAACAGTTCAATCATACCAGGTGTTCCGTATAATTGGGAAGTCAGAACTATTAAGGTTCAAGGTAATGAGCAAACCTATTCATCTCAATTAATGATCATAGATGATCAATTCGTTGAAACATATGGCATGACTTTTTTAGCAGGAGAAAATCTTGATAGTAGATTGTCAAAAGATAATACAGCTGAGAACGTAATTGTTAATGAAGCATTTGTCAAGCACATAGGTTTAAGTTTGCCAGAGAGTGCGATAGGAGTCAAGTTTACAATGTTCAGTAATCGTGATCAGCGAATAATCAAGGCGGTCGTTAAGGACTTTACACAAGTCTCATTGAAGTCGAGAGTAAAACCTATGGTTATGTTTCTTAACCCCATAGTTGGCCGACATATAACTCTAAGGACGGCAGGAGTTGTCGAAAACCCTTTGAATCAAGTAGAGCAATCTTGGAATTACTATTTTCCAAACTCAGAGTTTAGATACCACTTTTTAAGACAGAATCTTGAGACTACTTATAATAACGAGATTACTTTGCTGAGAACAGCCTCAATTTCAGGAGTGATTTGTATCTGTTTGGCTATTATAGGTTTGATTGCGATGACCGATTTATCAATTCAATCAAAAAGAAAGGAAATTAGCTTAAGGAAAATATTAGGAGCCATGCCTTTGAGTTTGCTCAGGAGCTTACTCAAAGAAAACTTACTAATGTTGACTATCAGTTCAGTTGTTTCTTTTTCGGTTGTGGTTTATTTAACTAGGCTTTGGACAAGCCAGTTTGTTTATCATTTTGAATTTGAATTTCACGAATATCTTTTGCTCCTAGCTACTCTAGGTGTGTCTATCTTATTACTTATTACCTGGAGATTTAGAGTTGCCATTATGGTAAATCCAATAGATCATTTAAGGTATGAATAGGTAAGTCATGCGGTTGGGAGATCTACAGAATTTTATACTAGATGTCCTAAGTCAACCATACAACCTTTAAGGCACATATGATTTTATTAAAAGTTTTGCAGTTTGGTTGTATCTCCCTGATTTTAAGTAATAAATATACTCCTAGCGAGGCAACTCTCTTACTTTACATCAAGTACCATTACCTGAAAGACAAGAACTGAATTCGGTGGAACATTTCTACCACCCTCTTCGCCATAGGCCAAATAAGGCGGCACAATGATATAGCCATTGTCACCCTTCTCGAAATAGCCAAGACCTTTGATGAATCCATCTATGAAGTTGTTTCTAAACAGGTTAAGAAGAATGGGCTTCTTTCTACGGAAAGAGCTGTCTAATTCGCGGCCACTATAGAGGTAAGTGGCATAGTGCAGTGTCATATCGGTTCTTCCGGTTAGCGGCTCATAAAGATCCGAGCGTCCTTTCAGTTTCATATATCGAATCCCATTTTGCCCATTAATCCATTTGAAACCCTTAAACTGTTCCCTCCTCAGCTTTTCAAAAGCCTCTTCTGGGTTCGCATCTTCAATTAGGTTTCCTGTTTCATCCCAAACCTTCAATCTGACATGGATGCCTTTATCATTATAGGTCTCTTCCCTTTGTTTTTCGCCATTTTCAAACCAGAAAGTGTGCTTACCTACTTTAATCCCATCCTTTGTCTTACCCTGATACTTCTTTTTGCCGT
Source organism: Roseivirga sp. (assembly GCA_965230105.1). Lineage (GTDB taxonomy): Bacteria > Bacteroidota > Bacteroidia > Cytophagales > Cyclobacteriaceae > Roseivirga. Next base: position 87,532 of record CBDDKG010000025.1, read on the forward strand.
TTTCATATCGCTCGGTTACTTTTTGAGCCAAAACGTTATTAGTACCCGATATTATGAAGGCTATCAGGGCAATACTTGAGATGAATAATCGCATGAGAATCTGAAATTAGTAATCCTTAGTTGAAGTTTTATGTGTCAAAGTGTAATTCTTGACTAGTGGTTGTAACTAACTACCTTGATTACGAATTTGATAGTTCTAAGTCTTTGATCGAAGGGAATACCGAAAGTAGGTTTGTTGAAATGGTTACTGAATCTCAGGGAATCATTCATAAGGTGTGCAATATCTATTGTGATGATAGAGAGCACCGTAAAGATCTATTTCAGGAGATTCTGATTCAGCTGTGGAAGTCATTTGCGTCTTTCAAAGGAGAAGCAAAGTTTTCTACCTGGATGTACCGGGTAAGCCTCAATGTGGCATTACAATATATTAGAAAGGAGGGCAAGAAACTTAGTCAAACACACCTTTTCGATGAGGTAAAGAATCTCTCTGATGCCGTTCCTGACGATGATCACGAAGAGGATCTAAAACAGCTTTACAAGGCCATTAGTCAACTGAATGATGTCGAAAAGGCAATAATTATGCTCTATCTGGAGGATAAGGATAATGAAGAGATTGCTGAGATAATAGGGATATCTCAGAACTATGTACGAGTTCGAATGAACCGCAGTAAAGAAAAACTCAAAAAGATCTTAAACACTCAATAAGATGGAAGTCAACGCGCTAAAAGCCATATGGAAGAAGGCCAATGATCGAGACAAACAAGGTTATTGGGTAAGTGATGAAGACATGCGTGAAATGCTAAAGAAGAAGTCTCATGCTGCTATTGCTGATGTTCAGAAAGAGCTTAAGAATAAAATATTGATGACCACGCTCTTCACAATTTTCGGACTGGGGATGGGGGTTTATACTTTATTGCAAGTACCTGGAGGTTTGAATGTAGGAGACTTTTTACCCACTGAAACAGCCTATGGAATCACCCTTATCATTATGGGAGTAGCCATAGGTGTTATTTCGGTACATACCAGAATCAGACAAAGGCAAGTCAAAGCGTTGGTTCAATCTGCTAAACCCCTAAAGGAGTCTTTAAAGCTAACGAGAAGTATTTTTCAAAAAATAATTGGTGCTGGAGTACTAAGCGATACAATTGTAACACCACTTGTGATGGTCTTAATTATTGCCGTTCAGGTTTATAATAAACAGCCTTTTGCCTTCGACTTGAGACTGCTTTACCTCCTATTGGCAGCTGTGGTCTTAGTATATGGATTTTACTACCTCGCAAAATTCATGATGAACAGAAAATTTGGCCGTTTTGTCAATGCCCTTGACGATCGTTTGAGTGAGTTAGAGGCCATGGAATCTGAAGACGACCAAAATATTTGATACAAAGTGTAATTCTTTGAGCCTTTTCTGCACTAACCTCATAAACAACAGAATTATGTGGAATGCTAAAACGGAGAGAAGTATTTGCTACTTGGGTATGACGCTCTGCTTTGTAGGGCAGATATCTTTTACAAATTATCCCTTAGTAGGAGATGTAGTCACTATTATTGGAGTGATTATGATTCTTACCAAAAAATTTATCCACTGGAGAAAAAGGACAACTTGATATGAACCATAAAATGAAAACCTTATTCACACTATCTATCATTTGCCTATCAATGGTGGCAAGTTATGCTCAAGTGGATTACTCAAAACAAGTTGAAGCTTTAAGACGGAGTTTTGAGACGAAGAGTAGTGAGGCCATAAAACCTTATGTCAGTCAAACTTTGTCCTTTGGTACTTACCCAGCAGGTGCTACCATTCAGATTTTGGGGCAAGTTTTTAACAATCTTCCCAAATTAAACAGTCTTGATATTATCAGTCAAAAGCAAGGGGAAGCATCAGTCAAATATAATTTTAACGGTTTAGGCGATCGTTCTTCGAAACTCCTTTTTGATGGCCAAGGTAAGCTTACCAAGCTTGAATTAGTAGATAACCTATTGAAGGAACAGGCCGAGGCGCAGGCGGCACTTGCCCGACAAAAACAAGCTCCGACTCCCGGTCCACTCGCTGAAAAGTACCCCTATAAGGAAGTGAAGTTTGAAGCTAAGGATGGTTTGGAAATTGAAGCTAACCTGTATGAATTAGATAGGGATAAGCCAGTGATATTACTTTGCCATCAGGCAGGCTATAATAAGTTTGAGTATGCCGATATAGCACCAAAGCTGAATGAATTGGGTTTTAATGTAATGGCAATAGATCAGCGATCAGGAGGGAGTTTTGGAGGTCAAAACAATGCCACCTTCGAACGTGCCCAGGCAAGCAAACTTGAAACCGGATTCCTGAATGCCGAACAAGATATTGAAGCTGCTATTGATTTTCTATATGGGAAGTACGGCAGAGAAGTGATCCTTTGGGGTAGCTCTTATTCATCCAGCCTTGCCCTATTCATTGGCGCATCAAATGACAAGGTTAGTGCAATGATATCATTTAGCCCAGGAGATTACTTCGGAGATGCAAAACCATCGCTTTCAACTGTTTTCCAGTCATTAGAAAAACCCTTCTTAGTCACCTCTTCAAAAGAAGAAGCAAAGGTGCTGTCATCGTTGATCGAAGGTGCTGAATTGAGTAAAAGGCAGTTGCAGTTCATTCCTGAAGGTGAAGGATATCACGGTTCGCGTGCCTTATGGGAAGGCCAAGAAGGAGGTGCGGAATATTGGTCTCAAGTCATAGATTTTCTTCGTTCGCTCAATTAAAACAGGCCCATTTATAAACTTTTCATACCTTTACCACCAATACAAGGGTTCTCTTGGTGAAAAAGCCTTGAGATTAATAGGGAATCAGGTGTAATTCCTGAACAGTCCCAGCTGCTGTAAACCCATTTTTAGGTTTGCTGAATTTTGCCACTGCGTTAGCGGGAAGGCTCAGTAAAACCGGGAAAGTCAGAAGACCTGCCTTTGTTTTTGATCACTATGACGCTTTCTGAGGAAAAGCCACTGGTATGAAAACACTGAGAAACAACATTACCCATCGCAGGGCGGATTACACCCTGACATGGCTTCCCGCTTTATTGATTGCCCTACTTCTGGGTTGTCAAGATTCCAAAAATCAAAATACTGTAGAGGAGGGTTTCGATCCAGATCGAGACTATTTTCCTTCAAAAACATCCATAGACCACGCTATAGGTTTCGATATAGTCTATCATAACAACTGGAAAGAGCTTCTTCTATTTAAGCATTACAATGATTTTGTAGATACCATCAGCTATGCTCTGGTACAAAGAGGAACTGCCATTCCAGATGATTATCCTGAAAGCAGGTCTATTCAGGTACCGGTAAAGGGATTAGCATCGTTATCAACGACCCATCTTGGTATGTTTGAAATGTTGGACGCCTTTGATCAATTAAAAGGTGTTGAGACGCTTCAATATATTACTAATGAAACAGTAAGAGGTAAGGTAGCGACAGGGGACATTATTGAACTGTCTCCAGCGGGTATGCTCAATACTGAGTTAACCATTTCCTTAGGGGTAGATGCACTATTAGCTGTTGGTTACCCAAACTCTCAAAATGAGAGTTACCAAGAACTTGAAAATACTGGAGTGCCCGTTTTGCTCAATGCAGACTGGCAAGAAAAGAACTTACTAGGGCGCGCAGAGTGGATTAAGCTTTTAGCAGCACTTTTGAACAAGGAAGAGCGGGTGAATAAACTCTTTGCCAACATAGAAAATGAGTTCAATAATGTAATTAATGAGGTCAATAGTAGAGTAAAACAAGGACCGTCAACAATCACTGGAATTGCCCAAGGAGATGCTTGGTTTGTCTCTGGAGGAAAGAGCTTTGCTTACCATATCCTTGAATTGGCAAAAGTGGATTACCCCTGGAAGAATGATGAATCGACAGGCAGCCTGAAGTTGGATTTTGAAACGGTTTATCTAGAAGGGTTAAAGGCAGATTTTTGGCTTGTTCCAGGTTCGGCAAAAACGTTAGATGAGATTACTCAAAGAGATGCAAGGTATGCTGATTTCAAAGCTTTCAAGAATCAGAACATCTACAATATCTATGGCAGATATACCGAAGGGGGCGGAAATGACTACTATGAATCCGCTGTAGTAAACCCTCACATTATTCTGAAAGATAACATCAAGATATTCCATCCGGAATTACTACCTGATCATCAGTTGGTCTACTATAACAGACTTAAGTAAGTTTCTTGAAGCATCCTGAAGATATATTGAGTACCTCAGTGAATGGGGTAGTGAAATGGAGGTCAATGGTTTTCCTGATCATCGCAGTCATTGTGTTGGTATTGCTTGACCTTGGTTTGGGTTCGGTCCAAATCCCTACAATCGAAGTTGCCAATATTCTATTAGGAGGGCATGTTGAAAATGAGGCATGGCAAGCTATCGTACTCAAGATCAGGTTGCCAAGAACTATTACAGCCATTCTAGCAGGAGCAGCGCTTTCAGTCAGTGGTTTACAAATGCAGACGCTATTTAGAAACCCATTAGCAGGGCCCTCTGTACTTGGGATTACAGCCGGTGCTAGTTTGGGTGTCGCAGCCGTTATGTTGGCTGCCGGAACGGCCACTACGGCCTTTACCATCAGGCAATTAGGCCTTGGAGGCAGTTGGCTGATTATTATCGCGGCAACCTTCGGAGCAGCGCTGGTCTTATTGGCCATATTGGCCATTTCCTATCGTATTAGAGACAATGTAGTCATGCTTATTGTCGGTATTATGGTGGCTAACATTACCATTGCCATAGTGAGTATATGGCAATACTTCAGCGATCCGGAGCAAATTCAAGAGTATATTTTCTGGACTTTTGGCAGCCTCGGGGGTGTTACTAGCGACCAGCTTTCTATTCTTAGCGTGATTGTGGCACTAGGGGTAATAATGACATTTCTGCTTTCAAAAACGTTGAATGCCTTGTTGCTGGGAGAAGATTATGCCCAGAGCATGGGGCTCAATATTCGCAAATCGAGAATAGGCATTATTGCCGTCACCAGTGTTTTGGCAGGAGCGATTACAGGGTTTTGCGGACCGATCGGTTTTGTAGGCATAGCGGTGCCTCATTTAACCAGAAGCTTTTTAAACACATCCGATCATAGGGCCTTAATTCCTAGCTGTGTTTTGGTGGGAGCTATCCTTATGCTAGTATGCGATATCATTTCTCAAGTACCGGGTAGCAATACGGTACTGCCCGTCAATGCGATTACCGCAATGATAGGTTCGCCCATAGTGATATGGATCATCGTCAAACGCAGAAACCTAAAGTCTTCATTTTGATGGGAAAGGATAAAACCATATTGAAGACCACAAACCTAAGCGTTGGCTATAAGGAAAAGGAAGTGCTCCGCGGGTTAAATCTGTTACTCAACAAAGGAGAGCTCACTTGTTTGCTCGGCCCCAATGGAGCTGGAAAATCAACATTGATAAGAGCGTTAACGGGTATTCAAAAGCCATTGTCTGGTGAGGTATGGCTTCAGAACCGCTTGATTCAAGACTATTCTCAGAAAGAAATTGCGCATCAATTGAGTCTGGTTTTAACGGATCGTGTTAGCACAGGAAACCTGACCGTTTACGCACTGGTTTCTCTGGGGAGATTTCCATACACAAGCTGGATGGGGTCTTTGAATGAGAATGACAAAAAACTCATTTATTGGGCTTTGGAAGTAACAGGCACGCTAAAATTTGTCGATCGGCATATTGGAGAACTGAGTGATGGTGAAAAGCAAAAGGTGATGATAGCCAGAGCCTTGGTTCAAGACACCGACATCATCATTCTGGATGAACCCACAGCCCATTTGGACTCTCCCAATCGAATAGAAATTTTCCACTTACTAAGACAGCTAACGGTCAATACAGGGAAAACTATTCTGATCTCAACACATGAGATTGATATGGCCATTGAGCATAGCGACAACATGTGGTTGATTATGCCAGGAAAGAGAGTTTCAACAGGTGTACCAGAAGACCTCATCCTCAATAAATCCCTGGAAACGGCATTCGGTTCGGAGGAACTTTCATTTGACTACCTGAAAGGGCGCTTTCAAAGAAACCAGAAAGGCTCGACAGCAGAGCTTAAATTATCTGGAGATACGGTGTTAGTGAAATGGACTCAGAATGCTCTTGAAAGGACACTCAATGCAGGAATGGAGGTTCCGGAAATTACAATTAACGGTGATAAGGACAAGCCAGTTTGGACCATTCCATCTGCACAAAAGACATTTAATTCAATAGAACTACTTATTCAACATTTAAAAATAGATGACAACAAACATTAGAATGAAAGGAGCAATACTGTTTGTATTGACCCTTGTATCAACAATCTCCTTTGCACAAGAGAAAAGGGATACAACAGATTTAGGATCATTTGTGGTAACCGGAACACGATTTGTTACCTCAATCGAAAAGTCCGGGAAAGTAATTTATAAGCTGACTGCTGACGACATTAGAAAAACGCCAGGAGCCACGGTTGCCGATTTACTGAATCAACTACCTGGAATAAATATCGATGGGGCTTTTGGTACTCCTGGAACAAATCTTGATTACAGCTTGAGGGGAGGCCGAAACAGGCATACACTTATATTGGTGGACGGCCTACCCATAAATGACCCATCATCAATTGCTAACGATTATGATCTAAGGCTCCTCAATAGCTCATCTGTAGAATATATAGAGGTCTTAAAAGGAAGTGCGAGTACGCTGTATGGAACGGGCGCAGCTGCTGGTGTGATCAATATAAAATTGAAGGAGGGAACTTCAGAAAAACCTGAAGTGACCCTAACACAGACAGTTGGTTCTTTCCAAACCGGTAATACCAACCTTGATGTACAAGGAAGATCAGAGAAACTGAGCTATTTAGCGGGAGCGGCCTTTTCGACAAGTGAAGGTATTTCTGCCGCTGAAGACACCGACCCAACAACTACTTTTGGAAAGGACGGATTTGAGAGATACTCAGGAAGAACTAAACTAACTTATGATCTCGCTGAGAACTTTAAGCTAGGGACTAACCTGGCTTATGACAGGGTAAAGTCAGACTTTGATGCTGGCGCTTTTGCTGATGCTGATAATAGCTTTAGCATTACACAATTGAGTTATGGGCTGCATCCTCAATACAATTATCAGGGAGGTAGAGCACAGTTGAAAGTCAATTTCAATCGGGTAAAAAGAGAGTTTATCTCTGCCTTTCCTTCAAGTGCTTTAGGAAAGAACTTCCAGGCGGATCTTACTAATGAGTTTTTCTTCAACGACAATGTGAAAGCCATTGCCGGGATCCAGTATCAGCAATTCAAATTCCAGAGGGGTGCGGAAGAACCTGACGCAACCAATTTCGATCCTTACCTGAATGTGCTGGCTGATGTCACGGATGCATTTACGGTTAATGCTGGCGTGAGACTTAACAATCATAGTGAGTACGGCAACAACTTCGTTTACAGCCTTAATCCATCTTATTTGTTCGATTTGAACAATGAAAACCGACTGAAACTGTTCGGATCATATTCTTCAGCTTTTGTAGCACCTAGCTTGTTTCAGCTCTTTGCATCAGGTTTTGGAAACCCAGATTTAGATGCTGAGGAGACTGAGTCTTTGGAATTTGGACTGTCAGTTTATTTATCTGATGACTTCACCTTGAACTTCGAGTACTTTGATAGAACTGAGTCTAATGCCATTGATTTTGTTTCGATTTTTGATGGCGGTGGCAACTTTATCGGTGGCGGCTATCAAAACGTTGCTGGCGATAGAGAAATCGATGGTTTTGAAACCGACTTAAACTGGAATGTAACTCCCGCCTTGAATGTTCAAGCCCATTATGCGAGTTACTCTTTTGGTGATGAGTCGCAATTTTATAGAATTCCTGATCTTAAATACGGATTGAATATTGGATATACTTTTTCTGCCAAAACAAATGTACGTTTGAAGTATACCCACTTTGGAGAAAGAAATGCTGCCATCTTCTCAGCTCCTTTCTTGGTAAGCCTGGAGAGTTATAACCTTGTGGATTTGAGCATTTCACATGAAATGTTTAACGGTAAACTCATATTATCAGGGGCTGTAAATAACCTCTTCGATGAGGATTTTGTAGGCGTTTATGGCTTCTCTACGAGACCGGCCAATTTTACCCTCGGAATATCTGCCAAATTATAATTGACTGAGATTTTAAATAGAAATAATGGTTCTTTCCTCTGCTCTTGGAGTGGAGGAAAGGACAGTTATTATGCCTTTTGTCAGGCCGTTGATTTGGGGCTGAAACCGAGTGTTCTGCTCAATGCTTTGAATGAATTTGGCGACAAGTCCAGATCACATAGTATTCCCAAAGAGGTACTTTTAGCACAGGCAGATTGCCTTGGGTTACCCATCGACTTTATTACTACGAGTTGGGCTGATTACGAAGCTTCTTTTATTGCTAAACTCAAGAGTCTTAAGCTTGAGCATAACTTCTCTCATGCCGTTTATGGCGATATAGACATTGAATCGCACAGAGAATGGGAAGAGAAAGTATCAAAAGCCGCGTTGCTCTTTCCGGTGCTACCGTTGTGGCAGCAGAACAGAGTAACACTTGTGCGCGAAATGATTGAAGCTGGTATTAAGGCAATGATTGTATCTTGTCGTGAAGAGATAGCAGAGTATGTTCTGGGGAGAGTTATTGATGAAGAACTGATCAAAATATTTCAAGAACTGGGCATTGATGAGTGCGGAGAAAATGGAGAGTATCATACTTTGGTAATCGATGGCCCCCATCATAAAAATACTTTGGAGGTAGTAACTGGTAAGGTTGAAAGGCACAAGAATTATTGTTTCATGGAACTGGCACTAAAATGATCTACTATATCACGGGTGGACAGCGATCGGGAAAATCCAGCTTCGGACAACAACTGGCACTCGAACTCTCAGGTAACCCAGTATATCTCGCCACCTCAAGACAATGGGACGGTGATTATCAAAAACGCATCGATCGGCACAAAGCGGATAGAGACGAGCGCTGGACCAACATTGAAGAGGAAAAGCAATTGAGTAAGCATGACTTTACTGGTAGAGTGGTATTGGTAGATTGTGTTACGCTGTGGTTGACCAACTTCTTTGTCGACACAAAAAATGATGTGGAAGCTTGTCTGAAAAAGGCTAAAGCGGAATTTGAAGCTTTAACAGAGCAAAACGCCACTTTCATTTTTATCTCAAATGAGATTGGAATGGGTACTCATGCCCATACGGATGTTGGCCGTAAGTTCACGGACCTCCAAGGTTGGGTGAACCAGCACATTGCTTTCAAATCCGATGAGGCAATCTTGATGGCATCTGGTTTGCCAATAAAGTTGAAATGAGTTAAGAATGAACAAGGCAATTTTTAATTGGAGCGGGGGAAAGGACAGTGCCTTGGCATTGTTTAGGGTACTGAACGATCCTCAATTCAAGATTGAAAGATTAGTCACCACAATTAGTGCTGACCTGGAGCGAATATCTATGCACGGGGTGCGCAGGTCAATGCTGGAAAAACAGGTGGAAGCCATTGGCCTTCCAATATCTATAATTTCCTTGCCGAAAGAAATTGATATGAAGGTCTATGATGACCTGATGAGAATAGAGTTAAAGCACATTTGCACAAAGGAGACTTCCCATTCTATTTTTGGAGATATCTTTCTGGAAGACCTTAGGACGTACCGAGAAGAGAGACTTGCCGAAGTTGGATTACAGGGGCACTTCCCGCTGTGGGGTAGAGATACTACCGAACTGGTAGTGGAGTTTGTATCCTTGGGCTTCCGGACAATTGTTGTCGCAGTCGATGGCAGCAAGCTGGACAAGTCTTTTGTTGGAAGAGAAATCGACCAAGACTTTCTCAATGACTTGCCAAAAGACGTTGATCCATGTGGTGAAAATGGCGAATTCCATAGCTATGTTTTCGATGGGCCTATCTTCAAAAAACCTGTTGAGTTCACTAGAGGAGAAATAGTAGGGAAGTCCTATGAATTGTCAAAGACAAACCCAGAGGAAACAGTCACCTATTGGTTTCAAGATCTGAAGTAGTATTATGAAAATAAAAGTACCGAGTACAGATATACTTGAAGCACTACACAATAAGGTGAATTTCAAGACCAAGCCACTGGGAGCACTGGGTGATTTGGAGAAACTTGCCATTAAGGTTGGTACAATCCAACAGACCACAAGCCCAAGACTATGCCAACCCCGAATTGTGGTTTTTGCAGGAGACCATGGTATTGCTATGGACGGAGTAAGCGCATACCCCCAAGAGGTGACCTTCCAGATGGTTTTGAATTTCTTATCAGGTGGAGCTGCCATCAATGTCTTTGCTAAGCAGCATAAAATAGATTTGACTATAGTTGATGCCGGAGTCAATCATAACTTCCAAGGGATTGATGAGTTGATTGATCTCAAAATAGCCTTTGGTACCGACAGTTTCCTAAATGGTCCTGCTATGTCGAGGCTTAAGTGTGACGAGGCTATTTCTAAAGGAGCTGCTCTAGTTGATGAGCTTTATAACACGGGTACAAATGTCATAGGTTTTGGTGAAATGGGTATTGGTAATACAGCTTCTGCGTCCATGATCATGCACAACTTAACTGGCATAAGGCTAGAAGACTGCATAGGTAGAGGTACTGGGGTTAATGACACGCAGTATCAGGTTAAGATAGAAATACTCAAAAGAGCGTTGATTCAAAATGGGACATCTACTGATCCAATGACGGTACTCAGAGTCTATGGTGGATTTGAAATTGCCATGATGTGCGGTGCCATGCTCGCAGCGGCAGAAAAGAAGATGACCTTGTTAGTTGATGGTTTTATTGCCTCAGCAGCCTACTTGCTGGCAAGCAAAATTGACGCAAACATTGAGCATTACAGTATCTTTTGCCATCAATCCGAAGAGAAGGGTCATCAACAAATGCTCAGTTATTTAAATGCTGAGCCAATCCTTCATTTGAACATGAGACTTGGAGAAGGAACCGGTTGTGCAATGGCATTTCCTATTATCGAGGCTGCGGTAAATTTTCTCAATGAGATGGCCAGTTTTGAATCGGCAGGAGTTTCTGAAAAAGATCAGTTATGAAAGAACAGATCAGGATTTTCTTTACCGCCTTGATGTTCTACTCAAGGATCCCATGTCCTAAATGGGTGGATCACTCTGACGATTACCTGAATAAGGCAACAAGGTTTTTCCCATTAATAGGGTGGATAGTTGCTGGCTTTTCGGCACTCTTTTTTTCTCTCTTTTGGTATTTAGAAGAGCCGGTTATAGGTATTATCCTTTCAATGATCGCATCGATATGGATAACCGGAGCCTTTCACGAGGATGGTTTTGCCGATGTCTGTGATGGTTTTGGAGGAGGTTGGACAAAAGAGAAGATCCTCTCCATTATGAAAGACAGCCAGGTAGGTGCTTATGGAGCCATTGGTATCTTCCTATTGCTAGCTACTAAGTTTCTTCTTCTTTATCGACTGCTGAGTCTTAATGAGGGAGGGCTGCTTTTCATGGTGGCAATAATTGTTTCAGGACATAGTTTGAGTCGCTTTATAGCGGCTACGTTCATTTATACGCATGAATATTCAAGAACTGATGCAAGTTCTAAAGTGAAGCCTGTTGGTAAGAAAATTTCTTTCGGTGAACTGATCACCGCAGGTGTTTTTGGCCTATTGCCTCTTATCATTTTTCAAGATTATACGGTCTTCTTTCTAGTCATTCCTGTTTACTTGGTTAAGTGGTTACTGGGTAGATATTATCAAAAATGGATCGATGGTTATACGGGAGACTGTCTCGGAGCTACTCAACAAATAACGGAAGTGGTCTATTATTTGGCATTACTCCTTCTATGGAAATTTATTTAGTCAGACATACCACTCCTGAAGTGCCCAAAGGGATTTGTTATGGTCAAAGTGACTTGCCAGTTGCTGACACTTTTCAGACCGAGAAGGATCAAGTGATTTCAAAACTGGCTAAGGATTTCGATAGGGTGTATTCCAGCCCTTTAAAAAGATGCTCTATACTTGCCAATGAAATTACACACGAAGTGAAAATAGAACCGTGCCTAATGGAAATGAATTTTGGATCATGGGAAATGAAGGCTTGGAATAAAATCTCCAATCTGGAACTGGATCCATGGATGTCTGACTTTGTCAATACCACAGTACCTCAAGGAGAATCATTTAGTGACTTGATAAGCAGAGTGAATGCATTTCTTGAGTCCGTAAAAACTGAGAAGCATGAGAGAATCTGCATCGTCTCACATGCAGGAGTAATTAGAACCATCTTGGGCCTCTGTTTAGAAATGAACCCTGCCAACTTCTTCAAGCTTCAGGTTGATTATGGTGGAGTTTCTAAATTCAGACTACAAAGTGGTATGACTACGGTCGAGTATATTAACCGGTGAGTGGGTCTGAATGGTTATCACGAAACATTGTCTCAGATATCACGAAAAGTTAAAATTTGAACCAAAAAAAATGGCTCTAGGTACTTTAGACGTATTCTAAGTTATGACTTTGCAACTTTTTTTATGAGGCATAGGTTAAGATTGGGCAAACATTGAAACCATGAGAACAAAGATAAATAGCTTGGTAGTCCTGGCCCTTTTATTGGCATTGGGATGTTCCAATTCTAACAATACATTCGCCAATAGTACCAATGAGGTACCTGGTCATGAAAACTGGTCTAAGCTTTTAAACAAGCATGTAAGATCCAATGGATTGGTTGATTACAAAGGCTTTATAGAAGATCAAGAGGAGCTGATCGCTTATACAGAATATTTGAGCGAAAACCCACCTGCTGATGATTGGTCAGATAATGAGAAGATGGCTTACTGGATCAATGCATACAATGCATTTACAGTGAAATTGATCGTGGATAATTATCCTGTTAAGAGCATCAAAGATCTCAACCCTGCGCTTTCAATCCCAACGGTACGGAGTATTTGGACCAAAGAGTGGTTTCAAATAGGGGGTAAGGATTTTAGTCTAGATCGGATTGAGCACAAAATTCTGAGAAAAGATTTTGAGGAACCACGAATTCACTTTGCCGTCAATTGTGCCTCCATTTCATGTCCAGTACTAAGAAATGAAGCTTATACTGCCGAAAAACTGGACGTTCAGCTAGATGAACAAGCACGTTTATTTTTAAATGATACATCTCGAAACAAAATAACAGCACAACGAGTTGAGGTGTCTAAAATCTTCTCATGGTTTGGAGGAGATTTCAAAAAAGGTCAGTCGCTCATTCAGTTTTTGAACAAGTACACAGAAGTTCAAATTGAAGAAAAAGCAAAAGTTCGTTTTGCTAGCTACGACTGGAACCTCAATGATGTGAATTAATCAGTAGAGTGTAAATAAACCCCAAAAGCCGTCCCAATATCTGGGACGGCTTTTTGTTATGTATTTAGTATAATTGTATTCTCAAAATTAGGTCAACGTATAATGCAGGTTCGGACAAGACCAATCGCGGTCTTATGCTTCTTGGTCATCATAGTTTCATTTACTGGTTTAGACAGAGGTGAAGTAATCAATGAAGAGTTACGAATCAAAGAAGCCACTTCAGAAAGAATATCTCTTACAAATGAGATGTCGGATTTACCGGCTTTTGAACCTATTGATTCCATGGTAAATCGTGCCATGCGTAGCCTTCGGCTTACGGGAGCTACAGTAGCCATAGTTAAAAATGAAAAACTAGTCTATGCCAAGGGTTTTGGTTTTTCAGATAAGGAAAAGAAAGAGAAGGTAGAGCCACATCACCTTTTCAGAATAGGTTCGGTTTCGAAATTAATCACCGCAATTGCTGTTTTAAAGCTGGTCGATGATGGGAGGATCAGTTTGGATGATTATGTCTTCGGTGAAAATGGAGTGCTAAAAGGACGGTTATATAGCAATATTTCGAACAGAAACGTCTACCGAATCAAAGTCAAACATTTGCTGAATCATACGGCTGGCTGGAGTCTGATTACCTATGGAGACCCTATGTTTATTCCTCATAAAATTCATAAGATGGATAAGGTAAGCTATCCGATAGAATTTGATGATGTGATAAAATTCGTCTTGAAGAGACACTTACCTTATCGACCTGGCACGAGGTTTAATTACTCAAATTTCGGATATAGCCTGTTAGGCCGGGTCATTGAAGAAGTAACAGGAGACGAGTATGAGGACTGGGTTCAGGATGAAATATTGGAGCCTAATAACATTCATAAAATGCGGATCGCGGGGAGCTTTGAAAAGGACCGCGTTCAAAATGAAGTGAAGTACTATGACTATAGTGCTGACAATGAACAGTTGTCTTTCAATGGTTCTGGTAGGAAGGTTTATAAGCCCTATGGTGCCGATGATATTGAGATGTTAGGTCCTGCTGGAGGTTGGCTTGCCAATGGTGTGGATCTAATGCGAGTATTAGTGCTCGTAGATGGCTATTCAAAAAGGTATGAGGATATATTGAGTTCAGACCTCATCAACAAAATGGTGAATGGTGTTGGAGGAGTGAATCGTCCACTTGGTTGGAGAAGCGTAAAAGGCCAACATTGGTGGAGAACCGGAACACTTTCAGGAACCTCGGCTTTGCTTACCAGAGATTTAAATGGTTACTCCTGGGTTATCATTTCGAATACTACACCACGCAGAGGAAGCTTTCCGGGCACCAGCCGGTGGGCGATTAGAGAAGGAATCAAAAGGGTAAAGTCGTGGCCTTCGCAAGACCTATTTGAAGTTTCCGACTAGGGTAAAAAACGAAAGCCGATCTGACGACCGGCTTTACAACCAAAATTAACCCTAACTATGTACTATAGTTTTCTTATTTAGAAAGTCTGTAATATTTGTTATTTCCAAGACTGCTTAAATAATCAGCCTGATTTACGAGCTTTCTTAATTCTTTATCATTAGCAGGGTTTCCAGAAGCGATTAGGTTATCGTTGTTGTCGAAAACATTTACCTCTTCGATTGCTTCTTCTTCCATTTCCATGTAGATCTCTTCTTCGAGATCCATTTCTTCTTCATCGAAGAATTGCTCAATTTCTGCTATCAACTGTGCTTCCATTACTGAAACTTCGCGATTTAGGTCATTTGACTTGACCGTTCCTGCTTGAAATAAGGTGACCGCTGCAAGCAAGATAGCGATGATAGCACTTAAGTTTTTGAGCTTTGGGCTGTTGTTGTTTTTTGTATTGACGTTTGGGCTTTTCATTTTGTTGTTGTTTTGAGTTTTTAACTTTTTACTGACCTGCCATTTTATATCCAATGCCTGTGCCAAAGTTTTTAAGTTATTGATAATCAATCATTTAAAATTAGGTGACCGATTTTGTACAAAAAAAGGTGTACGATTATCGTACACCTTTTGGTTAATTTTAGAACACTTTTACTCGTAGCGTAGTGCTTTTACCGGATTAGTCGTGGCAGCTTTGAAGGCTCTATATCCAATGGACATTAAGGCGATCAGTATGGTGAGTAAGAAGGCACCTACGAATATTAGGGGACTTACTTGAACCTGGTAGACAAAAGAGTTCAACCATTCTTGAGTCCCGTAGAAGCCAAAGGGAACTGCAATTACAGTGGCAAGGGCAATGAGCCAGACGTATTTGCTCGAGAGTAACAGTACCAAACTATTGGTATTGGCACCCACTACTTTACGAATGCCGAGTTCTTTGGTCTTTTGTTGTACGACAAAGGCTATCAAACTGTATAAGCCTAAACAGCCTATTGATATGGCCAGAATGGCGGTAGCATTGATAAAACCAAAAAGCGTTCTGTCAATTTCATAATCAATGGCCATCTCATCTGTAAAGGTTCTATAGTTGCCCACAAAGTCTGGGTTCATAGCCGCAGATACTTCATCTATATGCTTGATCACTTCTGAATAGGAGCCTTTCTTTATTTTCACAAAGGTTTGATTGTAGCCTGAATAGTCTCCTTCGAAAACGGAAGGTTTGATTTCGTTCCTCAGGTTATCTGTATGAAAATCGGCCAATACACCCACAATGGTGGCGTTGTCAGAGTATCCATTAATATTGACCCTTCTACCAACGGCCTCTTGGGGATTATCCCATCCCAGCTTGTCTAATGCTAGTGCCGTTACAATGATCTCTCTGTTTTCCGATTGGTAGTTTGAAGGAGAAAACCAGTTACCTGCGATTAGTTTTAGGCTAAATAGCTCTGCATAGTCTATGTCTACATGTTTAAAATCGCAGTTCACCTCGATTCTTTCCGTGCTTTCAGGATCCACAAGCGTTGTATTCCATGGATTAATCGCATTGGGACCACCAGTTCCGAAAGTTACGCTTTCGATATACGGACTTTGCAGCAACTGATTCTTGGCACTTTTGAGTAGGGCAGGATCCACTTTATAGCCACCGGGAACAAAATTTCCTAGCCCTATGATATTCTTGGTTTCATAACCAAGGTCCTTGTTTTTAATGTAGGAGAACTGGCTATTGAATATAAGTACCGAGATGACTAACACTTGTGCTACAACAAACTGAATGGTTAGAAGTGTATTTCGGATAATAGCTTTACTACCTCTCACTTGTGTGAACTTGTTGCGAATCACTTCTAAGGGTTTGAAGTTGATCAGCATGCCCACAGGATACAACCCGGCAAGAAAGGTAATCACAATACTCAAACCCATTGCAAAGAAGACAGAAGTAGACTCAAGCCTTAGATCAATACCTACTGCGGAGATAGAGTTATTTATCTCAGTCAATAATACTTCGGCAATCCAAAGTGAAAAGAAGGTGGCAGTGAAAGTAACAATTGATAATTCCAGAAAAAACTGACTCGCAAGTTGACTTTTCGCGCAGCCAATGATCTTTTTTATCCCAACTTCCTGACTTCTTTTTAAAACTTGAGCGGTAGATAGATTAACGAAGTTGATGATGCAGGTAGCCAATACAATAAATGCAATGATCAGCAATCCATAGATTGTATCCTTTGGAATAGTATAATTGACCCCGCTATATCGATCATCAGTATGCAGTGATTTTAATTCGCCTAGTTCGAATGAGATTGTCTCGGCTGCTTCTTCACCAAGGTTATTGATAACAATGTCTTGGAATTGACTGGCCAAATCAACTGGGTCAACATTTTCAGGAAGCAATACCCATGTTGTGCCCATGCTGGTAATACTCCACGTATTCCTAACATAAAATTCCTGAACTTTAGGCATCATGGCTACATTAGCCAATAGATTATAGGGAAGATTTGTATTCAATCGTGGGTCGGCCACAATACCTCTTATCACTCCATTAGCTCTTCTGGAAAAATTCACTGTTTGGCCCATTGGATCTTCGGTACCGAAGTACCTTTTAGCGGTACTTTCTGTTAGCACCACGGCCTGGGGGTCAGAAAACGCCTCCTCAGGATTGCCGCGTAACCATTCTTGATCAAACATTTTAAAAAAGTTCTGATCTACGAAAAGCGCCTGCCCTTCGTCAAACTTCTCTTCTTCTATAAAGACTCTGGTTTCAATTGGGCCGATAGTTCGAGAGACAGCTTCAATTTGAGGGTAGTCTGTTCTGAGCACTTTGTGAAGTGGCTCTGGCGTTTGACTGCCATAATTAGCCCCCCAATTTGTTTTTTGGATGAAGTTAACTCGGAATACACGATCGGCATTTGTGTGGTAATGATCGAAAGTGTATTGGTACTTGATGAGCGTAAAAATCACGATACTCACAGTCAAACCGATGATCAGGCTTAGGAGGTTGATTCCAGTATTTGCCCTATTTCTGAGTAGGTTTCTAAAAGCCGTTTTAAAGAAAATTTTGTTCATGGCGGTATTAATTTAATCGTTAACTGTGAATAATGTTTAAAACAGGTATGCTTACCCTGACCGTCTTCTGCCAATTCACATGCCACTAACTTAATTGTCTTGAAATCAAAGAGTTATGGTTTTCGAAAAACTAATGCAGATAATCTGTGTTCCGATATGAAACAGATTTCTGTTCCGCTCAGGAACATTTTTTAAACTTGACCCTATGAAACAGAAGGAAACCGCGCACATCCTAATAATTGATGATGACCCTGATGTATTGTTGACTGGTGAGATCGTGTTGAAGCAAAGATTCAGTAAGGTTTCTTGTATTGATCATCCCAAAAAGGCAGATGAAATTTTAAAGTCTGATGAAGTCGAAGTCCTTCTGCTAGATATGAACTACTCACCAGGTGCTAATGATGGTAAAGAGGGACTTGAATGGATCTCAAAACTGAATGACAGTCACCCACAGGTAAAGATTATCATCATTACGGCTTATGGTGAAATTACTTTGGCCGTTGAAGCCATGAAGCGTGGGGCTATTGACTTTGTGACCAAACCCTGGGAGTACGAGAAAATTCAAGTATCGGTGAGTAATGCGGTAAAGCTTGCACGGTCGGAAAAAGAAATTCAAAGACTTGAAACGAAACAGCAAGGCCTCAAGCAACACCTTGTAGCCAAGTCAGATCAGGTGATCGCTGAATCTTCAGAAATGAAGCAAGTTTTAAAAATGGTCGAAAAAGTCAGTCGGACGGACGCTAATGTCTTGTTGCTGGGCGAAAATGGTACTGGTAAAGGATTGATGGCCAAACTAGTTCATGAGATGTCGCCACGTGCTGGTGAAGTGTTTATGTCTGTCGATTTAGGCTCTATCACGGAATCTTTGTTTGAATCTGAGCTTTTTGGGCATAAGAAAGGTGCCTTTACTGATGCACGAGAAGACCGAATGGGCCGATTTGAAGCTGCTGATGGTGGAACCATATTTCTCGATGAAATCGGAAATCTCACGCCACAAATGCAGTCAAAACTACTGACAGTCATTCAAAATAGAGAGCTGACGCGTGTAGGTGAAAACAAGCCAAGACAGTTTGATGTGCGGATTATAGCGGCTACTAATGCTAAGTTGGAAAAGATGATTGAGAATGGAGAGTTTCGAGAAGATCTGTTCTTTAGACTCAATACGATCGAACTGGACTTGCCACCTTTAAGAGATCGTTTGGCCGATATAGGCCCTATGGTAAATCATTTTATCACGAAGTTCTGTAAGAAATATGCCCAGGACCAACCTAAAATGGACTCTGACACATTGGAAAAGTTAAAGAAGTATCATTGGCCGGGTAATATTAGGGAATTAGAGCATGCGGTGGAGCGAGCGGTCATTTTGAGCGATGGTGTGACATTGATGCCGGAAGATTTCAACCTGAGAAAGCAGACGAGATCGGAGGATTTTATCGCGACCACAAACCTTGAAGAACTCGAGCGAATTACGATCGAGAAAGTGATAAAGAAGAATGAAGGCAATATGAGCAAAGTAGCTCAAGAACTTGGCATAGGTCGAACCACACTCTATAGAAAACTAGAAAAATATGGCTTTCAATAGGTTCACAGTTCAGGTTGCCATTCGACTGATTCTGGTTGCCGCGACCATGTTTGCTGCAGTTTGGTCTTATTTCAAGACAGAGATTATCATGTCTCCGTTGGGCTTTGGTGTGCTGACCATTGCCCAGATGGTATTGTTGTTCTATTTCATCAACAGAACCAGAGATGAGTTACTCATCTTTTTTAAATCCTTTGACAATCGAGACTTCAACAAGGCTTACAACGAATTTGCCTGGGGGCAAAGTAAAGACGAGTTGAAAGTTGCGTTCAATAATGTGCTCAGAACCTTCAAAAAACTCACTTTAGAAAGGGAAGAGCAGTACCAGTATCTGCAAATGGTCAATGAGCATGTTTCTGTCGGATTGATCAGTTTCAGGAATGATGGGAGGGTAGATTTAATGAATTCAGCAGCCCAAAATCTTTTGGGCATACCGCCCTTGGGAAGGATTGATCAACTGGAAAATCATGATCAAGCGCTTTGGAAGGAGTTATCATCTCTCCAACCAGGTGATCGTGTGGTGCTTTCTCCTGGCGAATCAAAAACAAAACTTGCCGTAGTCAGTCGATCATTTAAGCTTGCAGAAGAAGACTATACGCTTATCTCACTTCAGGACATTTCATCCGAATTGGAAGAGGGCGAGATGGACGCCTGGCAAAAGCTGATCAGAGTGCTGACCCATGAAATCATGAATTCGGTTACCCCTGTGGTATCACTTACCACAGCGATAAAAATGATCATGCAAGACGATGGTGGTACGCTTAAGTCTGATCACTTTGATAAGGACGAGCTGGAAGATGTTTTCAAGAGCATTGTGGCCATTGAAAAGAGGGGACAGGGGTTACTGGCTTTTGTCCAGGCCTATCGTGATTATACAAGGCCACCTGTGCCTGAAATCACCAAAGTCAATGTCTTTGCTTTAATCAATGATACGGTGCAGGTAATCAAATCGGAACTTGGGACTGTTCAATTGAATATCTCCCCAAGTATTCCTGAGGATGCCTTTGTTCAGGCCGATGAAAAACTCATCAGTCAGGTGCTTATCAACTTGATCAAAAATGCAGCAGAAGCGATGGAAGGTCAGTCTGATGCTAAAATAGATATCAACTTTCGACAAGAATCTGAACGTATCTGTTTAGAGATAGCCGATAATGGTCCCGGTATTCCAGAAGATATCATCAATGAAGTCTTTGTGCCCTTCTTTACTACTAAAAAGCAAGGCAATGGTATTGGGCTTAGTTTATCGAAGCAGATAATGAGGGCCCATAAAGGGGATATCAGAGTTACAGCCGGTACGCGTGGAACCACATTCGAACTGAACCTTTAAGCTTAAAGCATCTCATTAGCCAGGTTGGCCAATTCGGAGCGTTCTCCTTTTTCTAAGGTAATATGCGCATACAGCGGATGATCCTTCACTCGATCAATTAAATATGAAAGCCCATTGGATTGCGAGTCCAGGTACGGGGTGTCGATCTGGTTCACATCCCCTGTGAATACAATTTTTGTGTTTTCACCCGCTCTGGTAATGACCGTCTTGATTTCATGGGGTGTTAGGTTTTGTGCTTCGTCTACAATGAAGTAGATGTTAGACAAACTTCTACCTCTGATGTAGGCTAAAGGAGTGATCAGAAGTTTCTCTTTATTCACCATTTCAGTAATAGCTTTGAACTCCTTGTCAGTTTCTTTGTACTGATTTTGGATAAACTTCAGGTTATCCCAAAGCGGCTCCATATAGGGATTGAGCTTGGATTTGATATCCCCCGGTAAGTAACCAATATCCTTATTACTCAAAGGCACAATCGGTCTGGCAAGGTAGATTTGTTTAAAATCTCTTCGCTGTTCCAATGCTCCCGCAAGGGTGAGTAATGTTTTTCCCGTTCCTGCCACGCCTTGAATGGTAACGAGTTTGACGTCAGGGTTCATAATGGCATGTATCGCAAAGGTCTGTTCCGCGTTACGAGGCTTAATACCCGAAACCGGACGTTTGTCCACTTTTTGAATGACATCATCCTGAGAGTTATGGTAAGCGAGGATTGAATTCCTGTCGCTTTTCAGGATAAAGTATTGATTAGGCAATGACTTTTTGCGCTTCAAAACCTCTTTAGGCTGAAGGGTGCCATTTTCATAAAGGTGATTGATAATGTCTGAATCCACCTTTTCAATTTCTATTGCCCCTTTTCTTAAAGAGTCTACGCTCTTCACCTTACCGGTTTCATAGTCCTCGGCTGGAAGCCCCATTGATTTGGCTTTGAGCCTGAGATTAATGTCTTTGGAGACCAAAATCACATTTCTGCCTGCATTTTCTTCTCGTAAGCGAAGTGCGGCATTCAGGATTCTATGGTCGTTCTTTTTCTCCCCAAAGACTCGATTGGCATCAAGAGCACTCTCCCCAGTACCAGCCTCCATTACTACTTTAAAACTGCCTCGGGTTTTTCCATTCAAAGGGATCCAATCCTGCAAAGATTTATCCTTTGCCAGTTTATCCAGGAGTCTAGTAAACTCTCGAGCTTCAAAGTTTTTAGTGTCGTTTCCTTTTTTGAATTGATCCAGCTCTTCGAGAACCGTAATTGGGAGCCCAATATCGTGCTCCTCAAAGTTCATAATGGCATTGTGTTCAAATAGGATTACGGAAGTGTCAAGTACAAAAATCTTCCTTTCGGTCTTCTTAGCTCTCGGCATAGAGTAGTGATCAATATTTGATAGAACGTTGAATTAAGTTATGAAAAAATCGACTCAAACAAAGGCCTGATCCATGCATAATAACAGGTTAATCAAACACTTTTTTGAACCGACTGGTAATGAAGCTTTTACTAATAGATTTTAACTCAGTTTTAATCGAGATCGAGTCAAAACTTGATCTTTCTCCAGGTATTTCTCAACATTAAAATAGCAGAAAGAGCCACCACAAGTAGGATGACACCATTGGTAAGGTTTCCATAAATAAACATGCCTGTAGAGAATAGCGCACTGTAGACCACAATTATGCCCAAGAATACGGCCAAGATGTCAATGCTTGATTTGCCAGTCCCAGATGCCAATGGTAGATTTTCCTTTTGGGCAATCTTTTTAAAACCATTCCAACCAGAACCATAAGGCTTAACCGAATTAAAGAAAGAGGCCAACGTTTTATAATCAGTAGGCCTTGTAAAAAGTGTCACCACAACCCAAGCCACGGTGGTTACCCCTACGCTTAGCAATAGCTTAAATTCAGGCTTTATGGAGGTCAAGAACTCGGGCCCAATATTTTCATTGAGTAGTAAGGCGAAAATAAATGATACGACCATACCAGTGATTTCTGAATAAGCATTGATTCGCCACCAAAACCAACGTAGTAAGAATATCGAGCCAGTCCCAGCACCTATAGACAACAGAATTTGGAAGGCATCATAAGCGCTGGTTAATGCCAGAGCAAAAAGACCCGCCAAGACCATAAGGAGAACAGTGGAGATTCTTCCCACATTCACAAGCTCCTTGTCAGAAGCTTCTGGCTTTACAAATCTTTGATAGAAATCATAGGCCACATAAGACGAACCCCAGTTGAGATGTGTTGAAATGGTAGACATAAAGGCGGCAATCAATGAGGCAATTACGATTCCAAGCAATCCTTTTGGAAGGGTCAAGAGCATCGCAGAGTAGCCTAGGTCATGACCCATTTTGCTTTCGGCAATATTGGGAAACGCTTCGCGAATAGAAGCCAAGTCTGGGTAGACTACCAAAGAAGCCAAGGCAATTAGAATCCATGGCCATGGCCTGAGTGCATAATGTGTAATGTTGAAAAGCAGGGTAGCAGAAACAGCGTTCTTTTCATCCTTTGCTGAAAGCATTCTCTGAGCGATGTATCCACCACCTCCCGGTTCGGAACCAGGATACCAAACACTCCACCATTGCACGGCAATTGGAATGACCAATAACGTGATGAATAGTTCTTGATTGTTGATGTCAGGTATGAGGCTGAGCTTGCTGGCAATTTCAGGTCGCTCTACAAGCGCAGAAAGTCCACCTACCTCTGGAAGGTTCACAATGTAAATTGCAGCAGCAATTGAACCCACCATGGCCACAATGAATTGTAGAAAGTCAGTAAGAATAACTCCTCTCAAACCTCCAAGTGAGCTATAGGCGACTGTAATCAAAGAGGCATAGACAACAGTTTTCCATGGCTCCAGACCGAACATAACTTCGCCAATTTTGATAGCCGCCAAAGATACGGTAGCCATAATCATTACATTGAAAAAGACACCTAAGTAAATGGCCCTAAACCCTCTGAGAAAAGCAGCCTCTTTACCACTGTAGCGCTTTTCGTAGAATTCGAGATCGGTCAAGACTCCTGAGCGCCTCCATAATTTGGCATATATGAATACCGTGAACATTCCAGTGATCAGAAAGGCCCACCAAGTCCAGTTACCTGCAACCCCATTTTGTCTTACTATATCGGTGACCAGGTTAGGGGTGTCAGCAGAAAAGGTTGTAGCTACCATAGACACTCCCAGCAGCCACCATGGCATGTTTCGTCCCGAAAGGAAAAACTCTTTGGAACTGGAGCCTGCTTTTTTAGATACCATAACACCGATAACTAAAAAGACAGCAAAGAATATGATAATGATTGTCCAATCGAGAGAGGAGAGGTTCATATTTATCCGTTGTTAGATTGACTGGTCGAAAGTTTTTCGTCAACTTCGACCCAACAATATAGAAAGATTTTTAGCAGGAAATTATGGATTTGACTTTAGTGGTTTTGGCGGCAGGTATGGGAAGTCGTTATGGAGGAAACAAGCAGTTAGATGGTATAGGACCCAATGGTGAAATCATTATGGATTATTCAATTCATGATGCTATTAAAGCGGGTTTCAACAAAGTGGTTTTCATTATTAGGACAGACCTCAAAGAAGCATTTGAAACACATTATGCCGAGCGCTTTAAAGGGAAGATCAAAATGGAATATGCTTTCCAAAATGAGTATACCGAGCACACTGCCGCATTCGAGCCAAATCGCAAAAAGCCCTGGGGAACGACTCATGCTATTTTGGCTGCTAAACATTTAATCAACGAACCCTTCTTGGTAATCAATGCTGATGATTACTATGGAACGGAATCTTTCAGTGAGGCTGTCGAAGCGATCAAAAGGCTTAAGGATAACGAATACCTGATTATGGGGTACGAGTTAGTCAACACGCTGTCAGATCACGGAACAGTGAATCGAGGGGTCTGCCAGGTGGATGAGAACATGAACCTGACAGGTATCCAAGAAACACTTTCTATAGGCAAGAATGGGGATGATATTTCATATGAAGAAAATGGTGAGCGACATACACTTGACCCAAAAACTTATGTTTCCATGAATTTTTGGGGTTTTCCGACTTCCGTTTTGAATCATTTTGAAGAGAAGTTTATCGATTTTGTAAAACATAATAATGAAGATCCTAAGTCTGAATGCTTTATTCCTGTTGAAGTAGACAACTTGATGAAAGAAGGCAAAGCTACTGTGAAAGTAGAGCCGACTTCGGCTTCTTGGTTGGGAGTTACTTATCAAGAAGATAAACCACACGTAGTCAATGGTATTCAGCAAATGATTGCTGATGGTATTTATCCGGAGGAAGTAAAGTAATGGAAGCTGCTCAAAAGGCACTTCAGACATTTAATATTCAAGGAGCAATCATGTCGGTTGCTCCTTTTGGTTTAGGCCATATTAATGACTCCTATCTGGTTAAAACAAAGGAGAATCAATACTTGCTTCAAAGAGTCAACAAACAGGTTTTCAAATCTCCCGAATTAATTGAATCCAACTTTCAAATTTTGCTTAGCAGAACTTCGAATCTGTTTGTAAGACATTACAAAACCATAGACAATGCTTTTCATACAGAGGTCGGAGGCGAATTTTGGCGACTTTGCGATTTCATAGCATATGCCTATGCTCCAGAGACCGCGAATAGCCTTAAAGAAGTAGAGAATGTAGCCAAAGGCTTTGGAAAACTGGCAGCATACTTGAACGACTTTAGTCCTGCACAATTTGAAGAGGTTATACCCAACTTCCACAATCTTTCTTGGCGTTTGAATGAGTTATCCCTAGCTATTAAGGACGACTCAGCTCAGCGTCTGGAGAAATCCAGAGATTTGGTCAAAAAGGCTGAAGACTTCAGATGGGTTCTTGACCAAATGAATGAACTAAAGGATAGGCAGATTCCACTGCGAGTGTGTCATAATGACACTAAGCTTAACAATTGCCTCCTCTCAAAATCAGATCAAAACCTCGAACATATTATAGATTTAGATACACTAGGGCCAGGTTTCGCGCTTTATGACTATGGCGATCTTATGCGTACTGTACTTTCCCCAACCCCTGAGAATGAGATCCAAGTGGATAAAATCCATATCAGGAGGGATTATTTAAATGCCTTACGAAGGGGCTTTATTCAAGGTACTGGAGATACTTTATCTTCAATAGAAATCCAGAACCTGGAATTTGGAGGCCTTTACATGACCTATTTGATGGGCGTTCGTTTTTTGACGGATTACTTGAATGGGGATATCTATTATAAAACTTCGTTTGAAAATGAGAATTTTATTCGAGCGAGAAATCAATTCACCTTATTAGAATTAATGAATACACTATGATTGAAAAAACTGCTGAATATTGGGTTGAGAAGTTGAACCTTCAGGCACATCCAGAAGGTGGTTATTTCAACGAGACCTATCGTTCTGCGGAGCAAATAGAAGGATGTGAACTTCCAAGTCGATATGGATCATCTAGAGTTTTTGGAACCTCCATATACTTCTTGCTCACTACTGAGAGCGTTTCTAATTTTCACCGATTGGCATCGGATGAAATTTGGCATTATCACCAAGGGGGAGGTGCTATAATTCACATGATTTCGGAAGAAGGAGAGCTCACATCTCAGCAAATCGGACCTGAATTTGAAGCGGGTGAATCGTTGCAAGTGGTTATTCCCAGAGGAAGCTGGTTTGCTGCGGAAGTAAAGAGGAACAGCTTTATCCTTGTCGGGTGCACAGTGGCCCCGGGTTTTGAATTTGGAGATTTCGAATTGGCCGATCGCGATGCTCTGTCATCCGCTTATCCTCAGCACCGAACTCTAATTAGCCGATTTACGAACAACAAAGAGTGATTAACAAAAAGAAAATTACTGAATGATACTTACGACAACGAACACAATTGAAGGGCACACAATTACCGATTACCATGGCGTCATTACCGGAGAGGCAATAATCGGAGCTAACTTATTCAAAGATATTTTTGCAAGCATCACTGACTTGGTTGGTGGTCGTTCTGGCTCTTATGAAAGAGTACTTCGTGAGGCAAAGGAAAATGCAATGATGGAATTAGAGCATCATGCTAAGGGGCTAGGTGCTAATGCAGTAGTGGGCATTGATTTGGATTATGAGACCATTGGGCATTCAAGCAGCATGCTTATGGTCACTGCTAGTGGTACGGCTGTTACTTATCAATAATTACCAATCCTGGCAAGGACAAATGTTTTCTATCCCAATAAAAAAGGCGCCTTAGGCGCTTTTTTTATTGGGATAGAAAACAAGGTCTTAATAACCACAGCGAGGAAACTGACCAGTTGGACCTTGACCTAGGATATCGGTTCGCGTTATATTGTTACCGTCAATAACATATCCTTGAAAAGTTGGTAAACCAAGTAGTTGCCCCCAAGATGTAATAGCACTTAGATCATGAGAAGAGAAACCAGAGACATAACTGTCTGAAAAGCCTTCACCACAGGCTATATGAACGTTTTCTCCTTCCCAGTAAGGGTGAGTATGTATAAATGCAATAGCGTTTCTAGGTATAGTGTAACCTGTTGACGGTGGGTTGATACCACACTGGTCACTAATCCAATCGTCTTCTACCCTTTGAAAATAGAGGCTACCATCTGGATTTTGGACTACCCAACCTGCTGTTTCGTAGCGATAAAGTATATATTCAGAAGTGTTACTGTCTCTCCATAATTCTTGCATTGCTTGCTGTACTGCAGGATTATCAAGTATTGGATCACCCGTCATACATGGGTCTTCAATCTCTTCATCAGGATCGTTATTATCATCATTATTAGG
Source organism: Roseivirga sp. (assembly GCA_965230105.1). Lineage (GTDB taxonomy): Bacteria > Bacteroidota > Bacteroidia > Cytophagales > Cyclobacteriaceae > Roseivirga. The sequence goes on from CBDDKG010000025.1 coordinate 114,907, forward strand.
GTTAATTGGATAACCCGATCCTCCCCCTCCTAGTGGACCTTCCAATGTGGTATTATTGTCCTCTTGTTCATCTAGTTCAGGATCATCTTGAGGACACGGACGATACTCCCAGTGAAATGAGCTGATTACTCCAGGATATCCGTCTTTATCTATAAACTGCTCATCTTCTCCATAAACTGGAACAAAGGTGTTACATTCGGTTGATGACTTCACGGATAATAAACTAGGTCTTACGCTCTCGCCCTTTATGTATTCTGATCTTCCGATCAGTCTATCGTCTCCACGATGGTATGTTACCTTACCAGTGAAGTCTGAAAGCCCGATAGATGGGTCATAAGATAAGAGCCAGTCCTTATCCTCTGAGTAAAATTTAAGGATGTAAATACTCTTTTGCCCATTGTGTTCCTGAACGATGATATTTTCCAGATAGTCCAATTTATTTGAGGTCCTTTTTCGTGCGAAGGAGTAAGTCTTAGTCTGTGTTTCTGACATCTTTACAACATTCATCCAGTTTATGTCTCTAAAGATTTTCATGAAGTTTTTTGGTTCCAATTCATTGTAAAAGTGCGATACTAGGCTTCTTAGTTGATGATCAGATTCAATACTTACAGATTCAATGTTTATACTTGTAGGCATCGGAATTTCGTCTCTTTCACACGCAAATAACAATGCGGTGGAGACTAATAATAAGGTGATTAGATTCTTTTTCTTCATAATAAATTGTTTTGATATATCCTTTAATTCCACCAGGATCAAAGACGTAATCACTTTTTTGTGTTTATTTTTAAAAACATCACGAGTAACTGGGAATTTGAGAATAATATTCAATGCTCGGTTTTCTCAGAATTAAGATGACAGTGTTCAAAACGGAATAGTTGATAGACTCCTTTGACGACCATCGTGCTGTAAACCTCTTGAGGTCTGGAAATCCTACTGAAAGAGATATTGTTATGAAAGAGCTTTATAAGAGATTTTATAATGCAATACGTCACTACATATTACAGAATCAGGGTACTGAAGATGCAGCAGCTGATATTTTCCAAGACAGTTTGGTAATTTTTTATCTGAAAGTTCAGAATGGAGAGTACAAATATGAAAGTAGCATAGGCACTTATTTGTACGCAGTGGCTCGTAACCTATGGTTAAAGAAGCTTAGAAAAGCTCGCTTCGATTTGACCAAGTTACAGCTAGATGATAGTTATACTTTTGATGAAGAATCAGTTATTCAAAATTCGCAGCTCACAATTAGAGAGGCACTGGAACATGTAGGAGAAACATGTAAGCACTTACTTATAGATTTTTATTATAATAAGAAATCAATGGATGAGCTTATGCACATATACGGACTCGGAAGTAATGAAGCCACCCGTAATAAAAAATATAGGTGTATGCAGAGTTTAATAGCATTTGTCAAAAAGAATAAAATCAAAAGATCAGACTTTTCAGATGGATAGTGAAGTAGACATAGGCTTGTTGGAGGAATACTTGGCCGGAAAAATCAAGCGGTCTCAAGTTCTATCCGTTGATGGGAATCCTGTTTCTGATGAGGTGCTTGACGTTGCTATCGGAGATTATAAAGAGACCATTCTTCATTTGGAAGGAGCTGCTCTAAAGATTCAACTGAAAGAATTGCATGAGCGTTTAGATCTTAATCAGAAGAAGAGTGCTTTTCCTCGTTGGCTGGCTGTAGCAGCCTCCATAGTGCTGATTGCTGTTTTTGGAACTTTGATTTGGCAAAACGTAAATAGAGCACCAGAATTCTCGGATTACTTTGACCACTTCGATCAACTTGTAACCTATAGAGATTCTGACTTAACGAGCTATTCTGCTGGACTTGAAGCCTATACTCTTAGAGACTATGACAAAGCTTATACTTTGCTAACAAGTATAGAGGGTCTGAATAATGAGTTGAAATTTTACCAAGCTGTTAGTGCATTAGGTAGTGAAAGGTTCGAAGAGGCCATCACCTTGTTTGAGTTCCTTGGTACAAATCCAGAAAACAAGTACTATCAACAAACGAAGTGGTATCTGGGATTGGCCTACTGGCAGGTTGGTCAGGCCAACAAAGCCAAAGAGGTTTTTGGTCAAATAATGAATGATGAATTCAAATATAAAGAGTCACTAGAACTGATGGAAAGGCTATAAAATCAATTGCCCATACGCTTAGTGAATACCTTACCAGATACTATTAAAACAGTCAATATTAAAAGCGCAAACACCCAATACCTTTGATTGCCTCTAGGGCTTAGATCGATTGGGTCTGGGTTACCAAGAATAAAAAAGCTTCCCCAGTAATAAGGATTCGAGGTTATGTTATTGGAGTTTTCTAGAAATTTTAGCTTGGCTTGCCTAAGAGCTTCAGGTTTGTTCAGGCCTTTTTTCAGATTGTCATAGAAACTGTTCATGATTATGGGAGTGGTAGCATCGGATACTTCCCACTGACTCAACAGTACACTATTCACACCTGCATATCGAAAGGCCTTACCAAGACTCATTATGCCTTCCCCATCACTTACTTTGCCAGTACCTGTATTGCATGCACTAAGCACGGCTAAATCGGCATTGAGCTTCATGTCATAAAGTTCAAAGGTATGTAGGGCATTGTCTTCATCTGTTAATTCTTCACTTTTTGTAAAGTGAAGTTTTGAGTTGTCAGGTTCTTCGTCACTGACTTCTCCATGGAGTGCTAGATGTATAATTGCATAGCTTGGGGCGGCCTGTTTAAATTTCCCCTCACTTGCCTTTTTACCATAGTAGAATTTGCCATCAAGAGATGCCTCCAGGTTTTTTAACTCCTTAGCTGTCCCAGGGAGGTTTTCCTTTGGGCCATCCCTCATGTTATCAATTTTTGGTTCTGCGATATCAGTTTCGGCATAAGCAAAAGCCAGCACCTGTTTTTTGGATTTTCTGTGGACATTGTTACTAAATAATAAAGCCGAAGAATAGCTATAACTGATGGCGTACTTTTGAATGAGATAATCCACCTTAGAATCCTCAGAATTCGTTATTAACAAATCGAAGTTTAGATTCCAAAGATCTTTGTCTGGAATGACTATGATATTGTCACCAGCAATGGCAGATTCTAAGGGTTGGAAAATTTTTTGATAGACACTTTTGCTCATTGATTTAAAAACCTGAACGGAGTCATTGTTTACAAGCCCCTTTAAGCTCAATATTTCATTTTGAAGTTCTGAAGTCCAGTTAAATTTAAATGAGTGAATTGAGTCGGTATTGATCACAAATGCATATAAATTCTGTTCTGTAATGAAGTAGTCGAGTATGGTTTGATTCTGATTTAAAAATCCTTTCACCTGTTTTTTCGTAAGATCACTCTCAAATTGAGTAAGGGAATAATCCTTGGGAAATTGAGCTTTAAGCTCTTGCTCAGAATCTTTTTTCGCTTGAAGCGCTCTAAACAACCCTGCGGCTACAGAATCATGTTCATTGCCATTTAGGGCCAATGACTTGTAATGCGATATGGCTTTATCAATAGTTTTTTGTTTTTCCTGTATTTGAGAAGTACTCTCTAAGGGGTAAGTAACTTGTCGTTTTTTTTCAGTGAGCTTTTGGTTAATAGCCTTAGAGTTTTCTGAGAAGTTCCACATTCTAAGGCCTTGTTCAGATCTTTCGTTTATGCTGTCACTAAACCAGAGGGCATCGATTCCTACAGAGTAGATATCCTTGCTATATGATTGTAGAGATATAACATCGACACTATTTGATTGCTCCAAGACCCAACTTTTGAAGAGATCAACAGATGTCCCGAAGGTGTCCCAAAACTCTTTGAAGTTGTGGTTTTTTGATTCTTGCTCTTTCTGGAACAGCAATTTAGAGCGAATAATGTGTGAATCTACATAATCAACTTGCGATTTGGCAAGGAGGCTCAACGGACTGGAGCTAGTATTAAAGATATCTTGCCTATAGGAGTTTGACTTTATCGCTTTTTGATTAGCCTCTAATGCTTCATCGAATTGTCCTTGCATTTGAAGGGTGTGCGAAATCTGATTATATATACTGACTAGCGAATAGCTTTCTGAGCCATAAGTTCTAATACAAAATTCCTCGGCTTCCCTAAGATATTTTTCTGCCTTGGGATAATCATTGAGCCGCATATAAATTGAAGCCAACCCGGTGCGTGAATTAATATTTAAGACAGACAAATCTTCTTTAGAATTATTTAATAAATCAATCATCTCGGTATAAACAGATATTGATTCAGGGAGCCTCTCAAGTAAGGTCAAATTATGAGCAATGGCAGTGTAAATCGCTCCAGTTACATAATCACTCCCTTTTATCTTTTTCTGGATGCTCAGTGCTTCCTGACTGATTTTCAGTGATTCTTTGTATTTACCGACTGTATTATAGCCGATGGACATATGATGCATAGCATCTACCGTACGGGTGTCCAACTTACCATATAGTTTTTCGTTTATGCGTAGATTTTCCTTGAAATATTCAGAAGCGTCATTGCCCGCAAAGTTCTGTCTAAGCCGGTATAGACCCAAGAGTTTGTAACTTCTCGCCATTTCCGGATCTTCCGATGCTAGTATTCGTTTTTTTAAGGCAAATGCCTTTTGCTCATATTCCCAGGCTTGGTTTAAATCACCTAGGCGATAATAATCAATGCCTATATACGATTGAGTCCTTGCCAGCAAAACAGAATCTAACCTTGGACTGATTGACATTATCTCCTGCTGCTTTCTTTTAGCTATAAGTGATGAATCTATCTGGCCTGCTATACTATGATAAGCACCCAAAAAATTGTAGAACGTTGCAGACAGATTAAAATCTCTTTGATCTTTTAAGGGTAATTTATCAATTAAAGGTTGTGTGCTTAATAGCGTCTTTTTTGCTTCGTTTAATTTCCTCTGATTTATAAAAACGTTGGCTAAATCGGACTTGTAAAGAGCCTGATGATAAGTGTCAAATTTGTTTGATGTTGTAGATAAGTCAATAAGTAAACTCAAGTAATATTCGGTAGAATCGTGATTCTGACTTTCTCTATGCATAAACGCTAAGCTTTCGAGCGCAAGCATCTTATTACTTAGCCAGATAGAGTCATTTGAGAGAGAATTGTCAAAATTGGTCAGAGGAGCATCAGCAGCAATTCTCAGGGCTTTGTGGTTATGGAAGGATTCTTTTGAGGTGTTTTTAGTAGTTTGTGCATAAATGAGGCCAATGTTCTGATGAGCAATTATCTTGGCTCTTATGGCGGATTTTTCATTTCGGAGAATAGCCTCAGACATCTTTTGTGCTTCATCATACTTGTTCAAATAGATCCAACTTCTCCCTAGTTCTGATTGAGCTATGGTTTTGTTATTATCATTTATTTCCTCTATCGAGAGCTTAACTGCTTTTTCAAAGTATACAATTGCAGAGTCATACTGCTTGACACTAAGCAAATCTCTACCAACTTCTATTGCAGATTGTGAGTTGGTGATACCATTCTGGGCTGCTAATGACAAAGGCAATAGAACAAGGAATAGAATGGAGATTCTTGAAATGTAATTCTTCATTTTAGAGCGAAGACTGATTTGCTTATTCGTACTAAAATTAGAATATTTTTGATTTAAAGGGCTCTTGAAGCAGAGCTTCCATCAAGATTATTTTAACCGTGCTCAAAATGTCACTTCATCTTATTTGGAGGTACATATTTGAACCTTTGGCCACCTACAGATGCTTCATACATCAAACCACCCTTTGCCATGGTGAAGACGGCAACACCATCAGTATACTTGGCATCGACTGAAATGCCTGATTTTAGGGCCACGGCAGAGGCTTGTGCTGCAAACTGAAATTGATTTTCAACGAATCGGTTGTAAGCATCAGCATCTTCAAAAAATATTACCTCGCTGTAAGCCTGACCACCGAATTGAAAACCGATCGATATTTGCGTCATGTTAACACCACCGCTAACAGCACTTCCTTTATATACAACTCCTTTACCTGCCGCACCTCCTATTCCAATAGCTCCTTTTCCAATGGATGGGAAAACAGCATATCCATACGCAGATGAGAAATAGCTATCTATACCAGTATTAACTTTTTTGAATTCCACGATAGTCTCTTGGGCTTTGGCAGGGTCGTGTTTCTTCTTTCTTTTTCTTTGTGCTTCGGCCTGGAAACCAGTTATTAATCCTATCGCCAATAAGCAGGTGAAAATTCTTAAAATGCGCATAATATCTATTCCTTTATAAAATACTGGTCACAGCCAGATTGGGGTTTAATGTCTAATAAGTTGGCCAAAACTAGCTTAACCAAGGTCTTTGAGGCCATGAACTTTGGTATTTCGGCCTTATTAGCAAATTCCTCTAGCGTAACGAATTGACTTTCATCGATCATTTGCATCAGGACTTGCTCTTTTGCGCCATAGTTGAAACGTTCGTCACGTTCATTATTGCGTCTTCTGAGAATTTGTCTCATCTCCTTTGAAGCTTTAATACTTTCGTCACCTGATCTTACGAAAACTGTGCCATGATCGGCCTTAATATGCTCTTTGACACCATAGGGTTTGTCAGAACCTTCGGGAATATTAAAAATGGCTACTCCCTTTTTTTGGTTGATCTTCAGAATATGAACTTCATAGTCAAATGCCGGATTAACTAGCCTTTTTATAGCGTCTTCCAAGAGGAAAACGTCTCCCTCAATATTTCGCGTTCCAGATATAGTTCCATCATCATCAACACCAAGTAGCAACTTGCCTCCATGTGTGTTGGCAAAAGCAACTACTTCTTTGACTATCTTTTCCGGAAAATTGACCTTCTTCTTAAACTCTATTCTTTGCCCTTCTCCTTTGGCCACTAACCGTTGTACAGTAGTGATGTCCATGGTTTCTCCAGGTTATCCGATTACTCTAGGTCGTCTTCTGTCAGGTTATCCAGATCGGGCATGGAAAACATACTGCTCAGCAGATCTTTGAATCTTGTACCGGTATCCAGAGCCGTTTTACTCAATTTACTATACTCTGCCAAGCCATGCAGTACAAACTCCATGAGGAAAAGGTGTTCGTGCTTGCTGACTTTTGGATGCTTGGATTTGACCAAATCGCTGAGGCCAGGTACAGCATTCAGGCCGGCTTCGTAGTCAGTGACTGGAAGGTCATTGATTAGGTCTAAAGTATAGCCTTCTCCAAACCATCCAATGATTGACTTGTAGGGGTTCTCGGATTTGTCCTTTGATTTGTCATCTGGTTGAGGAAAGTAGTCTGTGAACATGGTTCTTACGGCTTTACCTACCAGGTTATGTGCTACAATTCCGGCACCTTCTTGTTCGCCTTCATAAACCAATTCGACTTTTCCTGTGATGGCAGGAATAACACCAACGAAGTCTGAAACTCTTATATAGGTTTGCTTTTCTTTGTTAATAATAGCTCTGCGCTCCGCAGCACTGATTAGGTTTTCGTAAGCCGAAATTGTCAAACGGGCGGAAACCCCGCTCTTTTCGTCTACATATTCGCTATCACGCGCTTCAATGGCAATTTGCTCGATAAGGTCTTGAGCAATCTCGTTGATAATGACTTTACCTTTTTGATTGTCCTTGATGTCCGCTTCCTGAGTGGTGATTTGCTTGCTGATATCCCGCGTTTTTGGATAGTGAGTAATGATTTGACTATCAATTCTATCCTTTAATGGTGTAACAATACTGCCACGATTGGTATAATCTTCAGGGTTTGCGGTAAACACGAATTGAATGTCTAATGGCATTCTAAGTTTAAAACCACGAATTTGGATGTCACCTTCCTGCAGAATATTGAATAATGCCACTTGAATTCTGGCCTGAAGATCTGGCAGTTCGTTAATCACAAAAATACTTCTATGTGATCTGGGAACCAGACCATAATGAATCACACGCTCATCGGAATAGGGTAGCTTCAGTGTTGCTGCCTTGATCGGGTCAACGTCACCAATCAGGTCAGCAATGGAAACATCAGGGGTTGCCAGCTTTTCGGCATAGCGATCGGCACGGTGTAACCAGGCAATAGGCGTTTCGTCACCTTTTTCCTCTAAAGTATCAAGGCCAAAGCGTGTAATTGGGTGCATTGGATCATCGTTCAACTCGGAACCTTCAATAAAGGGCACGTACTCATCGAGAAGTTCAGTCATTTGCCTAGCAATTCTGGTTTTAGCCTGGCCTCTAAGTCCTAATAAGTTCATATTATGCTTAGAAAGAATGGCACGCTCGATATCCGGAATGACGGTATCTTCGTAACCCCAGATACCTTCGAAAGTCGATTCTCTGTTCTCAAGCTTTGTGATGAGATTATCACGAAGTTCATCTTTGATCGACTTGCTCTTGTAGCCTGCCGCTTTTAGTCCTTTCAATGTGTTTATGGAGAGTAATTGATCTGTAGTCAATTCTTTGTAATTCATGTTAGAATCTTTTTCTGCGATTGCGTTTGTAGTCTTCAAATATTAGGTGGCCTAAGCCCTTTAGGCTACTGTAGTAGGCATTGCCGTTATTGGCTGTTGTAAATTCCTGAACGAACTGTTTTAGATATGGATCCGAAGCGATCATGAATGTGGTCACTGGAATATTTAACCTTCGGCATTGAGTCGCTAGGTTCAATGTTTTGTTTAAAATTTTTGGGTCAAGCCCAAAAGCATTCTTGTAGTATTTGATTCCAACTTTCATGCATGTGGGCTTACCATCGGTAATCATAAAAATTTGCTTGTTGGCATTTTTTCTTCTTCTAAGAATATCCATTGCCAATTCAAGACCCGATATGGTATTGGTATGGTAAGGTCCAACCTGTAGGTAGGGCAGGTCCTTGATTTCTATTTGCCATGCATCATTTCCAAAAACAATGACATCCAGCGTATCCTTTGGGTACTTTGTTGTAATCAATTCTGCCAGTGCCATGGCCACCTTCTTGGCAGGGGTAATTCTGTCCTCACCATACAAGATCATTGAGTGAGATATATCAATCATCAACACGGTGGAGGTTTGGGTTTTGTACTCTGTTTCAATAACCTCCAAGTCATTTTCGGTCATCATGAAATCACCAAAACCGTGGTTGATCTGGGCATTCCGTATGGAATCTGTCATGGCAATTTGTTGGATTGAATCGCCAAATTCAAAAGGCCTTCTGTCGGTTCCTGACTCATCACCAGTGCCTGAAAAGTTCGTTTTGTGCTGCCCTTTGCCGGCTTTTTTCAGCTTGCCAAAGATTTCTTCCAGAGATGATTTTCTAATCTCCTGCCCTGTTTTACCGGTGACTTCAAACTTTCCATCCTGATTTTCCTCAGTGATATAACCCTTGTCTTTTAAGTCTTCGATGAAATCGCCAATACCATATTGACCATCAGTGATGTTGTACTGTTTGTCAACGTTTGTCAACCAGGAAAGTGCTTCAGAGACATCTCCACCCGTAATACTGATGAGTTGAAGAAATATGTTTAATAGATTGTCGAAAGCCGATTCTCCCTGTGCTTTCTGAGGAATGAATTTAGAAAATCTGTATCCCTTCATAAGTCCATTGTCAACACGCTTTTATGGAAATTGGTTTAAACTTTGAACAATCTTATTGAAAGTCCTTTAGACTGAATTAGTTATGTAATAGGTTACGTAATTGATTCAAAAATATTAGCTTGCCGTGTTCCTTTTAGTTGTGAAAGCGTTTTAAGTCCAAATTATCCAATGCCACAGTGATAACCTAGAGTGACCTTGACCAAATCGAACATATCAGAGTATACTGAGATTGAGCTAATTGAAAAAGCGAAAGAAGATAAGCGTTTTTTCGAACCGCTTTACAAGAAATACTTTGAACAGGTTTATCGATTGGTGTTTTCAAGAGTTCAGGATGTGGACTTGGCTGGAGATATTACTTCTGAAGCATTCGGTAAGGCATTATCTCATTTGGATGATTATAAGTATCAAGGTTATCCCTTGTCAGCATGGCTGGCCAGGATTGCGCTGAACAGTTGTTATGACTATTTCAGGTCACAGAAGAAACAACGATATGTTTCTCTTGAGAACTATGTTTCTCATGATATTGTATTTGAGGTAGAAATAGGAGAAAATGAAAAGGAACTTTGGTTAACAATGTTACCAGAGGTGTTGGAAAAGTTGAAACCAGCGGAACTTGAGTTAATAGAACTCAGGTTCTTCGAAGGAAAGAGCTTTGCAGAGATAGGATATATTCTGGACATTACGGAAGGCAATGCTAAAACCCGTACATACAGAATTTTGAAGAGGTTGAAAAAGCATTTTAAGCGAAGAACATCGTGAAATACAATTTTGTAAATAAGGCAAAGAAATTATCATCCAGTGATATCAAAGCACATATGAACTTTGATAATGTGGTAAAGGGTGCGTCTATATGGGCAGGATTCAAATTGGGATCTGTTTTACTCAAGCTGGGTACCAAAGTGAGTACGGCCGTTGTAGCAGGTACCTCTACGGTAGTGGTAACGGCTGCAGTGGTGGTGGCTACAAATACCGATTTGCTAAAAAGTAGCAGTACTACAGAGGTTTTGTCTCAGCCTGAACCTGAGGTACAGGAGGAGATAGTACCAGCACTAAAAGACTCCATTTCAGAAGCTGACAAGGTAGTAGCTGATACTTTGGCTACCTCCACAGTTTCACAACCGGCAACACCACAAGCCCAAAAGCCAAAAAAGGTTAGTGTCCCTGTCCAGGTAACAAATGATGCTGATAGCATCAAGGCTGAAGATGTAATCGTTAAAGCCATGCCGCTTCCCGATTTTCAAACGTTCATAGATTTTGTTGACAGGGAATTAAAATATCCGGTGGACCCTATTGGAGTTGGCGTGAATGAAGTGAGTGAAGGAAAAGAACCCCTTGAAGGTTATGTGGAGGTTTTCTGGACTATCAACAAAGAGGGTAAGGCCGAGAATTTCAAGATCAGAAAATCAATGGGCGAGGCATTCGATAACGAGGCGATTCGAGTACTTAAATTATATCAGAATTGGCAACCAGCCAGTTTCAATGGTTCTGCAGTTGACAGCAACCTTAGATTTAAAGTAAATTTTAGGGTAAAGTAACCCCATTCATACCTTTCTTCAGGCGGTATTGATTAGCTTTTGCTTATCTTTTCGTAGTGATAAGGTACTCTATAAAGGATCTGGAGAAATTTTCAGGAATAAAGGCCCATACCATTCGTATATGGGAGCAGCGATACCAGTTACTCAAACCTCAACGTACAGATACAAACATTCGGTATTATGATGATGAACAGTTGAAGTACCTTCTCAACGTATCATTGTTAGTCGAAAATGGTTATCGCATCTCCCAGATCTGTAATTTCTCTCAAGATGAGTTTAATGAGACTTTAAGAGATATTATTGACAAGGGTTACCCAACTAAGGAAGATCATCAGGTAAATTCTATCATCAATGAGCTAGTTATTGCCATGCTTGACTTAGATGAGAGGAGATTCGAGAAGATTTTATCTTCCAGCCTACTGCAAAGAAGCTTTGAGCAGACTTTGGTCAAGATCATATACCCCTTTTTGAAGAGGATTGGGGTCATGTGGCGTACGGGAGAGGTGTCCACCGCACAGGAACATTTCATTTACCAACTCATTCGTCAAAAGATAATAGTGGCCATAGATGGGTTGTTGATTCCCAACTCAGATGCTGAGAAATACTTGCTGTTTTTACCTAAATCTGAATTCAATGACTTGCTCATATTGCTTTTTACCTATGTGTTGAAGAATAGAGGAAAACAGTGTATCTACCTTGGGGTCGATATCCCTTTTAAAGACTTAAAGCAGGTGACTGCGATCTCCAAACCGGAAACAATATTCACGTTCATCAAGGCTCCCGCATCGAAAATAGACACACAAGCTTATATCTATGAATTGTCAGAGGCTTTTAGCACAAAAAACATTTTGATTACTGGCAATCCGTACTTTATGGATGAATTGGAGTATCCCGATAATGTTCTATTGATTACTGGGGTAGATGACCTGATTACCATGCTAGACGACTGATAATCAGTTTATAATCCATTTTTATTATATTCATCCGTGCGATTTTTTAAACTTGAATATCGACAGGCACTTCTGCTTAGCATCTGTTTAGCTCTCTTTTCTTGTGAATCCAATATCAAAAAGGACCAACTATTAGGTCAGTGGTATAACGAATCGCTGACTGTGAAAATCGGTGCACTTGACGGAACTGTGGATTCTCTTTTTAGTGTCCCTGCAGGGCAATGGGAAGCCGTGTTAGGTATTAAACCGATACTTACTACATATACTGAAGATGGTAAATTCAATTCTGATTATATCAGTTTGGAAGGCGAGGTTCTCCAGAGTAAAACGGGTAAGTGGGAATTAAAAGGAGACAGCCTATTCTTGACAGAAGACGGCCAAACAACTGCTTATTTTTTTGACTGGCGTGAGGGGAAGGCAGGGTTTATTGGATATCTAGATTGGGATAATGATGGGCATCCGGACGATTTGTACGAAGGTATTCAGGTTAAGAAGTAGCTTATTTTTTAAGAATCAACTTTAACTAAATCATATATTATGGATGTTTCAGCTATTAACTGGCTAGCAGTGATTGTTGCTGCGGTCGCATTTTTTGCACTCGGTGCAGTTTGGTACGGACCTATTTTTGGCAAGGCCTGGCAAAAGGGAGTAGGGCTTTCAGACGATGATATGAAGAATGCCAACATGGGCAAACTCTTCGGTTCAGCATTTATTTTTGCGCTGATTATATCAGTTGGTATGGCCGTCTTCTTCTACGGTTTTGGAGAAAACCCAGATATGAATGCTACTTATGGAGCTACTATGGGTTTGATGACAGGTATTTTCTTCCTGTTTCCATCCATTAGCATGAATTATCTCTTTGCAAGAAAGTCGGCAAGTCTAATGCTGATAGATTCTGGTTATCACATTGTAGCCTATACCATTGTCGGTATAATATTAGGCGCTTGGCAGTAACACTTTTGTGTTAGTTGAGTCTAAACACTTAGACCTTGTTTACTTTTTTTAACATAACTGGGTCTAAGTGTATGGTAGACGTTCAGGCGTCTATAGTATGGGCATATAAGTGGCCCTTTGAACTTTCTCTCATTAAATCCGTGTTGAGGGGGTAGGGATGTTCATTGGCTGCGGTATGTTTATTAAACTGACACCATGAAATTTAGAACAATTGAAAGGGTGATAAACTCACCTAAAGCCTACAGAAAAGGCTTTCAGATGGCTCAGCAAGAGTATGATCGCTTTCTTGAAGTAAAGAATCGATTAAATCAGATGAAGGCTTATCAGCAATTAAAACAGGGCGAACTATTTTTAGAAGTGATCGAAGCTTAGAAGCTTAGCGGAGATTTTAGATCGAATTTTTTGAAGCTACTTTCCACTATTTTAGATGGAATCAAGGGTGGATCTTCCCAAATGGGAAGGTTAAAGCCATATTTTTCGGCCATCTTTTCATGAACTTCTTTTCTTGTTGGATGATGGTCAGAGACTAAGTTGAGGATTCTGCTTTCCTGTCTCTCTCCCCACTCTTCAACAATATGGTTTATAATTTTGATGACATCATCCAAATGGATGTAGTTCACCCGTGTATCAGCCCCTTTGGTAGGTTTGCCAGCAAACCATTTGCCCGGAATCCGATCTTTTCCCATTAGCCCACCGCACCGAAGAATGGTTAATGTTTGACTAATTTGGCTAATCTGTCTTTCTCCTTTAACGACTGCATTTGAAGAACCCTGCATAAGGTCCGCAGGGGTATCAATATTTACCGTACTTCCAGTATTTGGGTAGAATGAAGTGGAGCTTATGAAGATAACTTGTCTGACTTTGCTGGATTGCAACTGGTACTTCAGGTATTTGATCTGTTCTTCGTAAAACTCTGGAGTATTTTTCTTTCTACCCGGTGGGATGTTGACAATCAATAGATCCACTTGAAATAGTCTGTTGAAGTCAAGGCCCTCGGGCATTGGATTCAGACGAAACAGTATAGGATGGATTCCCTTGGATGAAAGTAATTCTAGTTTTTCCTCGCTGGTAGTGCTGCCAATTACCTCATGGCCTGCATTCACCATTGATTGAGCCAGAGGTAGACCCAGCCATCCGCAACCAATAACTCCTATTTTCATTGTTGTTGAAAGTATATGCCCCTTACGAAGTAGCCAGTACCGTGGCTGCTACATCAGCATAGAATTTTTCATAGATCGGAAGAATTACCTCTATATCAAATTTTTTGGCCTGAGCTAAAGCGTTCTTTTTGAAGGTCTCCAAGTTCTCTTCACTCAAAATGTGCAACGCGTTCTTGGTCATTTCTTCAATGTCACCGATTTTGGATGTAAACCCAGTCACACCATCAATGTTGAGTTCAGGGATACCTCCGGCTCTTGATGAAATTACTGGCACTTCACATGCCATTGCCTCTAATGCTGCTAATCCAAAGCTCTCCTTTTCAGAAGGCATAATAAACAGATCAGCCACAGAAAGCACTTCTTCTACTGCTTCCAGCTTTCCTAAAAAGCGTACCTCATCATAGATGCCCAACTCTCGGCAAAGCGCTTCTATATGACCTCTTTCTGGTCCATCGCCTACTAGGAGTAATCTGGCCGGAACTGTCTCTGAGATCTTGTGAAAGATGCGGACCACATCATCCACCCGTTTAACTTTTCTGAAGTTAGAGGTATGAACAATGAGCTTCTCTCCATTGGGGCAAATGGCGGTTTTAAAATGATCTTTTCGTTGTCTCTTGAATTTCGTCAGATCGATAAAGTTGGGTATAACTTCAATTTCTCTCAAAATATTGAAGTGTTTGTAAGTGTCTTTTTTAAGGTCTTCTGAAACGGCCGTCACTCCGTCCGATTGATTAATACTGAAGGTAACTACCGGCTCATAAGAAGGGTCTTTACCCACTAAGGTGATGTCTGTACCATGAAGTGTTGTGACCACAGGTATATCAATTCCTTCTGATTTTAGAATCTGACGTGCCATTACTGCTGCGGAGGCATGGGGAATTGCATAATGTACATGAAGCAAATCTAATTTTTCAAATTTTACCACATCTACCATTTTACTCGCTAGTGCAAGTTCATAAGGTGGGTATTTGAAAAGTGGGTAAGACCTGATATTAACCTCGTGATAGAAGAGATTTTCGTTGAAAAAATCTAGACGAGTGGGTTGTGAGTAAGTAATAAAATGCACTTCGTGACCATTTTTGGCCAATCCTTTGCCTAATTCAGTTGCTACTACACCACTTCCTCCGAAGGTGGGGTAACATACAATTCCTATCTTCATTTGAAAAATGTCGCGCTACGAAGAGTTAAACCGAATTAATCGGCTTTAGGTTCAAAAATAGATTCGTATAGCAGATCATGAACTCTGGTTCGGACGTTTTCTTCGAGCAATTTGAAGTTGTCGCTCTCAGGATAGGTCCGATTGCAGAGAAATACAAAAACTAATTCTTCAGCCGGATCGGCCCAAACAGCTGCACCCGTGAAACCTGTATGACCGAAGGTGCTTGCTGATGAATATTTGCTAGTGGGACCTTCGTCTGTTCCAGTAATGGGTTTATCCCAACCCAGACCCCTTCGATTTTCCATGTACTGTGCACTTGTGAAAATGGGAATGGTCCAATTATGGAAGTATTTCTTTTCAGCATATTCTCCCATTTGCATATTCATCTGCATAAGGATCGCCAAGTCGTTTGCATTGCTAAATAGGCCCGCATGACCTGCAATTCCACCCATTAAAGTAGCATTTTGATCGTGTACGCTACCGCAGACTATGGTGTTTCTAAAATAGTCATCGACCTCAGAGGGGGCTATATCTTTTCCATACCCTTTTTCTAAGGGTAAATACATAGTTCTGCTTAAACCAAGTGGACCATAGAACTCACGTTGAATGTACTCTTCAACAGGCTCTTGGAGAATTTCAGAAATGACATGGTACATAATTGTATAGCCTAAGTCTGAGTAGAGATAGTCGTATCGCTTTTTCTTTTTTGGTAAGTCTCTGAGATCCGAATCTATTGTCCATTGCCATATGGAATCTGCAAGAGAGGGAGGGAGGTCATTCTCCTGAAATCGAAAATCATGATTAGGGCCAGAAGCATCTGTGAAATACTCCGCCTTTAAGGTTCCTTTATCTACAGTCTTTTCCCAAAAGGGGATATAGGGCTTCAATCCTGCCTGATGTGTCAGTATGTCTCGGATTAAGAGCGAATCCTTATTTGTACCATCAAGGTCCTTTAAATAGTAGCCAACGGTTTTATTGATATCAAGCTTTTTCTCTTCATAAAGCTTCATAATCACCTGGGTGGTAGCTGCTACCTTGGTAATTGATGCGACATCGTAAATGGTATAGTCGTCTATGGGCTTTTCTTCTGCATAGGTTTGATGACCAAAGTTCTTTTGGTAGACCACCTTGCCTTTTCTGGCAACAATGACTTGGGCTCCCGGAGTGGCTTTTTGTCGAATCGCCTCTTCAATAATTTCATCGATTTTTCTAAGCGAGTCAATACTCATACCAACCTCTGAAGGCATGCCATAGCTTAATCTAGAGGTAACAAGCGTTTCTATACCAACACCTGCCTTGAACTCTTGGCCTGCCGAAATAGGAAGTTTCCCTTCTGCTTTAATCGCTCCAAAGATGATTTGTGGCGTTAGGTTTTGGGTGATTGCGTTGTCCTCATAAGTGCAAATGATATTCTTTACACCATTGAAATACTGAAGGCTATAGGCATTACCGAATGCAATGACCACAACATTAGTCTTTTCCTGAAGGGACTTGATAAGGGCTATGTCTTCATCTTTTACCCCATGTTGGTTCTTTGGAGAGTTAGTAATCCCGTGATAAGAAACTACAATCAGATCCTTTGGTCCCACTGACCCGATATTGAGTGAGTCCTTATTGATGTGATTAAACTTGGCATATTTATCGAGCATCCTCCTGAATTCTGTAGGGTCACCTTCCCCTAAGCTTATTGAAGTAAAAGAACGCTCCGCTAAATCAATGATCGGAAGCAACCGGTCCTTATTGTCAACCACGGTAATCGCCTTTTGATAAAGAATCCTATTGAGCAACTGGGCATAATCATTGTTAATCCTTTTGGTCAAATTAGTGGTATTGATCATCTGATCTTTGTTCAAACCAAACCAATACTTTGCTCGCAGCACCTTCTTTACGCGTTCATCTATGGAAGCCCTGTCTAAGCGATCTTTTTTCAATGCCTTTTTTACTTGCCTGATGGCTTTCGGCACGTCTAGAGGAAAAAGGATGATGTCGTTACCCGCTTGTAGTGCTTTTACGTCAGCTTCCCCCGGATCATAGTACTTGGCAACGCCTTGCATGTTCATGGCATCGGTAAAGACCAGTCCATCGAATTCCAGTTCTTTTTTTAATAGTTGCGTGACCACCTTATCAGACAAGGTGGTTGGCATATTTTCTCTATCATCATAGGCAGGCACCTGGAGGTGAGCCACCATCATACTCATGAGGCTGTCCTTCATCAGTTGTTTGAATGGATATAACTCGGTTTCGGACATACGCTCCGTAGAGTGTTTAATGACCGGCAAAGCGTAATGCGAATCCGTATCGGTATCGCCATGGCCTGGGAAATGCTTGGCATTGGCCATAATACCATGATCCTGAAGGCCCTTCATATAAGCAATTCCTTTTTCGGAAACGGAGAACTTATCCTCCCCAAAAGATCGGTATCCGATGACTGGGTTGTTTGGGTTGACATTGACATCCACCACCGGAGCAAAGTTGATATGCATATTTAGGGCATGGAATTGATTGGCCACTTCCTTACCCATTTCATAGATCCACTTATTGTCCTGAATGGCTCCTAAAGTCATCTGCTTCGGAAAGTCGAGCACACTATCGAGTCGCATGCCGATGCCCCATTCGGCATCCATGGCAATGGCCAATGGTACTTTTGCTTGAGATTGATAGCGATTGTTCAGTGCTGCCTGACGGTAGGGTCCTCCTTGAAAGAAGATGAGCCCTCCAATATTGTAGTCAGTGATGAGCTTGTCAATTTCTTTGTAGTGTTTCTCATCTCTGTTGGAGTAGGCTGCCACCATGAAAAGTTGACCGATGCGTTGTTCAGGAGTTAAGGCATTGAATACACTATCAACCCATTCACTTTGTGCCAGTGTATCTGCTTTTTGATAGATTTTTTGGGCATTTAAAGCCCCAATTGCCATCAGAAAGATCAACACCATCACGGTAACTTTTTTCATCATAGAGGCGTTTGACTTTTAATAAAAGTAAATTAACTATATTTTTAGGACATTAGTAAGAACGTTAAAAAAGGAGTAGTGATATGATGAAGCTTCCGAGTTTAATGAAAAAAGTGAAGTACCAGCGTTTTCATGTTACTCCACGTTATTACGATCCTATCAAAGAGGATATTGAAAATAGAACCTCTCGTATAAAAGCTGAGTTAGGCATAGCCGATGATTCGGTGGATCCCGGGTATACTTCACAAATCTCCGGTTCTTTCAGAAAAAACATGAAGCATGCAAAAGGTGATGGTGTTGGGCAGACTATGATGCTTAGACTTATCATCATGATAGTGCTCGTAATGTTTGCCGGTGGATTTGTCTATGTAGGATCTGATATATTTTATTTAGCCTTACTCTATATTCCGTTCTATCTTTGGAAGCGATTTAAAAAGTAACTTCCAAAGTTTCGAATGCCCGATATCATAAAGTTATTACCTGATAACATTGCTAATCAGATAGCTGCTGGTGAAGTAGTACAGCGTCCTGCCTCTGTGGTGAAGGAGCTTTTGGAAAATGCAATTGATGCAGGGGCTACTGATATTCAACTCATTGTAAAAGATTCAGGAAAATCATTGATCCAAGTGGTGGACAATGGCCTTGGTATGTCTGACATCGATGCGCGAATGTGTTTTGAAAGGCACGCCACTTCTAAAATTCGAACGGCAGATGATCTATTCGCCATTAAAACCATGGGATTCAGAGGGGAGGCCATGGCCTCTATTGCAGCTGTTGGCCAGGTGGAATTAAAGTCGAGAAGGGAAGAGGACGAATTGGGGGTAATGATCCAAATCGAAGCCTCGGAAGTAAAAAAACAAGAGCCGATCGCTACACCAAAAGGAACTTCCACATGCGTGAAGAATTTGTTTTTCAATGTTCCGGCTCGAAGAAACTTTCTAAAGTCTAATGCGGTGGAAATGCGACATATCGTAGATGAATTCCAACGTGTTGCCCTAGCCAACTCAGAAATCGGCATGTCACTGTATCAAAATGACATGGAGGTTTATAAACTTTCCGGTGGCAAGCTCAGCAAACGTGTGGTGGGTATTTTTGGAAAGAAGTATCAAGACCAGATGGCTTCTTGTGAGGAAGAAACCGACTTGCTTCGAGTTTATGGTTATGTGGGAAAACCAGAGTTTGCCAAGAAGACGCGCGGTGAACAGTTCTTTTTTGTCAATGACCGATTTATCAAGAGTAATTATTTGAACCATGCGGTAATGACAGCCTTCGAAAGCCTATTGCCCGATTCAACTTACCCCTTTTACACCCTCTTTATAGAAATTGATCCAAAGCACATTGATATCAACGTGCATCCGACCAAGACAGAAATCAAGTTTGATGATGAGAGGACGGTTTATGCCATTGTAAAAGCGGCAGTAAGGCAGGCTTTAGGTACCCATAATATCGTTCCCGCATTGGATTTCAACCAAGATGTGAACTTTGCTTCTTTCCAATCGGCTCCACCCAAAGAAAGAACCAACACGGCTGATCGTGATTATGCTCAGTTTAAGACCTTTGAGAAGAAACAGGATGCTGGTCAGTGGGAGAAGCTTTACGAAGGTTTGAAGCAAGACATTTCGCAAGAAGAGGAGGCCAATGCTCAAATGGAGATTCATCCAGAGTCCCAGAGTACAATTACCTTAGGTAGTGCTGCTAATTCACCCGATGCATTGGCGCACACCCCTCGTGAGCACAAAGCCTATTTTCAAATCCATCAGCAGTATATCGCAACCCATGTGAAGTCTGGTTTGATGTTGATCGCTCAGCAAGAGGCACATGAGAGGATCCTTTATGAAAAATTTCTGCTTCAGTTGCAGCAGCGATCGGGAGCTTCGCAGCAATCTTTATTTCCACAGACTCTCGAACTGAATCCAGCAGACTTTTCGCTTGTGAATGATATCAAGGAAGAACTGAATGCGATCGGCTTTGAATTTTCTGATTTCGGAAATCATACGATTGTGATCAATGGGGTTCCGGCAGATTTGAAAACTGGAAATGAAAAGGTTCTTTTTGAGGGCTTTATTGAGCAATTCAAACAAAATAAGTCTGAGTTGAGTATTTCCAATGACGAGAATATCGCGCGTGCCATTGCCAAAAGATCTTCAATAAAAAGAGGGAATGAGTTAACCCAAGCGGAGATGTCATCGTTAATTGATCAACTCTTTGCATGCAAAACACCAAATTATTCACCGAGCGGTCTCAAAACGACCTTTATTCTCGAATTGGAAAAGATAGCCCAGTTTTTTAATTAGCATTTATGTTCGGAAGACTCACGCCCCTAGTAAAACAGCTCCTTTTTATCAACATCGGTATTGCGGTAGTTCAAATGCTGATGAAATTGGACCTCGGGGAGTATTTCGGTTTGTATTTCATCCTGTCGGACGACTTCAAGCCTTATCAGTTCATTACTTACATGTTCTTGCATAGTACTCAGAGTATTATGCACCTCTTTGGCAACATGTTCGCCCTATTCATTTTTGGGCCATTACTTGAGCAATTCCTGGGTCAGAAGAAGTTTTTAATCCTCTATATGGTTACAGGTATTGGTGCGGGTATTTTCTATACGACAGTGAACTACCTGGAAGTTGTTTCGATTCGAAACTCGGTTCAGTCATACGTTGAAAATCCAAGCTCTCAAGATTTCAACCAATTGATAGTAGATCATAATGTTTATAAGCCCGAGTTCATCTACAACTTTGTAGATCGCTATTCACGTAATGAAAATGATCCAAGGCTGATAGAAGAATCTAAGGAACTGGCTAGAGGCTTATACAGGTACTTCGGTGATTACAATATGGTGGGTGCTTCAGGTGCTGTCTTTGGAATTCTGGCCGCATTCGCTCTTTTCTTCCCTAATACAGAACTATTCTTACTCTTTTTGCCTTTCCCAATTAAGGCGAAATATCTGGTAGGCTTTTACATTCTTTATGAGCTATATGCCGAGTTTCAGCGAGCCCCTGGAGATAATGTAGCCCACCTTGCCCATATTGGAGGGGCTTTGATTGCCTATTTCCTGGTAAGGGTATGGAAAAAGGATCGCCATAAGTTCTATTAGTCGATGAATAGTATTCTAGAAGATTTTAAGCTGGCCTTTAAGACTGGAAATGTCTTAAATCAGATCATTGTCATTAATGTGGTGGTGTTTCTGTTTATGGGTGTACTTTCTGTTTTATTGACACTCTCGGGACAAAAGTTACTCTATCTAGAGTTTAGTGAGCTTTTAACACTTCCCTCAAATACTAGTAGGCTATTGTACAGGCCATGGTCGGTCTTTACCTAC
Organism: Roseivirga sp.; assembly: GCA_965230105.1. Classification (GTDB taxonomy): domain Bacteria; phylum Bacteroidota; class Bacteroidia; order Cytophagales; family Cyclobacteriaceae; genus Roseivirga. The sequence goes on from CBDDKG010000025.1 coordinate 136,406, forward strand.
TTCTTCTTTCATGAAGGGTTCTTTCATATTCTATTCAATATGCTCTGGATGTATTGGTTTGGTAGAATTATGGCAGAATATTTAGGTCAGAATAAGGTATTGGGTTTCTATATCTGGGGAGGTTTAGCAGGTGGTGCTCTGTATATACTCGCATTTAATCTATTACCATATTTTTCAACCGCTTTAGAAAATGGAACTCTCTTAGGTGCTTCTGCAGGCGTTACAGCTATTATTGTTGCAACGGCCACATTTCAACCCAATTTTAGTATCAACCTAATTCTAATAGGGCCTGTTAAACTGAAGTACCTTGCAGCTACAGTAGTTGTAATTTCCTTCTTTAGTTCTACCGGAGGCAATGCTGGGGGAAATATTGCTCATTTGGGTGGTGCTTTGGTCGGTTATGTTGGCATGACACAATTGCAAAAAGGGAATGACTGGAGTAAACCGATAGTGAACCTTATCATTTGGATGAAAAGCCTATTCAAGCCACAGCCAAAGATTAAAGTCACTTATAAAAAGGAAACAAGCTCAAGGCCTAAGTCGAGAAAATCGAGTGCTAAGACTGCCAGTAAGAAAGAAACCAGTCAAGCTGAGATTGATGCCATCTTGGATAAGATTTCAGATAAAGGCTATGATGCTTTGAGCAAAGAGGAGAAGCAAAAGCTCTTTAATGCCAGTAAGGATTAGGTTATGAATTCGGATAATAGAGAAAATGTATGGGTGTTCCACGGCATGAATGGACGCATTGCGAGCGGGGTATTTAAAACAAAGGAGAAGGCTATCGAGTGGATTGAGAGGGAGAATCTGCAAGGTGTATTGTCAAAATACCCTTTGGATATTTCGGTATATGATTGGGCCGTTGAATCAGAGTTTTTCACGCCAAAAAAGGAGGATCATAAGACTGCTTATTTTAAGCAAACATTTACCACTGCTTCTCAGGAACATTATCATTTTGAAGATGAGTGATCCTCATCGACTAGTCTTAGCGCCTAGTTGAGACTAGGCCTTATCCCCGGCCGTCATCTTGAGTGCAATGAAAGATCTACCTATAGGATAGTAAAATGGCTTAGGTCTTATTCGCTAACTGACCACAAGCCGCATCGATATCCTTACCACGACTTCTTCTGACATTAACAATAATTCCCTTTGCCTCTAGTATGCGCTGATACATATCCAAGCTTTCAGGAGCAGCCTGTTGGTATTCCCCATCATCAATGGGGTTGTACTCAATGATATTCACTTTAGAGGCCACTTTGCCACAATACTTCGCCAGGGCTCTAGCGTGTTTTTCATCATCATTGATGTTCTTCCAGACCACATATTCGAAAGTGATTTTTCGTCCCGTTTTGGTATGCCAATATTGAAGGGACTCTGCTAACTCAGCGAGATTACTTTTCTCATTGATGGGCATCATTTTAGATCTGGACTCATCAATGGCAGAGTGAAGCGATACTGCCAAGTTGAACTTCACCTCATCATCCGCTAATTGCTTGATCATTTTGGGAATACCGACCGTTGATAATGTGATCCTTTTAGGAGACATGCCTAGCCCTTCCGGAGAGGTAATCATCTCTATGGATTTGAGTACGTTTTTGTAGTTCAGCAATGGCTCGCCCATGCCCATATAGACAATGTTGGTCAAGGGGCGCTCAAAATAGTGGTCACCTTGATCTTTTATGGCTACTACCTGATCGTAGATCTCATCCGCATTGAGGTTACGCATACGTTTAAGGCGAGCAGTGGCACAAAAATTACAATCAAGACTACAGCCAACCTGTGAAGAAATACAGGCGGTGATTCTTTTTTCTGTAGGTATCAATACAGATTCAACAACGAGGCTATCGTGCAACTTCACCGCATTTTTAATGGTGCCATCATTACTGCGTTGCATTTGATCTACTTTGACATGTTTAATATCAAAATGCGCCTTCAGTTTCTCACGTGTTTGCAGAGAAATATTGGTCATCTGATCAAAGTCTTTGGCCGACTTTTTCCAGAGCCATTCATACACCTGCTTCGCCCTAAAAGCCTTTTCTCCTTCAGCAGTGAAGAAGTCTTTGATGTCGTCCAGCGAAAGCTGACGAATATCTCTTTTGGCAGATGCAGATGTGCTCATGGGGCAAAGGTAGTACTAATCAAATTAAAGCTTATGATTGTAATGACTCAAGCTTTTTGGCAATAGAGACAGGCATATTACTCACCTTTCCTTCAGCATAATTATAAAAGGCAATGCCGGTTTTGCCCAAGGCAATCACTTTATCAGAACCACTGATGGATAAGCGATAATACAAATCCATACTTTTGGCTGTGGTATCTCCCAAGTAGATTTCAGCCACTACCTGATCGCCATGAAAACCTTCTCCTTTATATTGGATGGCAGTATCTACCTGAATAGTACCTACCCCATCAATGCTGAGTTCATCAGTATAGCCAAGGCTCTTGTAAAACCTAAAACGAGTCTCATGCATAAGACTGAGCACACTGTCGTTTCCCAGATGATTACCATAATTGATATCTGAGATTCTAATGCTCAATGAGGTTTCAAAGACTTTTGTCTCGGGTAGTTTGATTTTTATTCTTGACATGATCGCTGATCTACCAGCAAAAATAGCCAAGGAATCTTTAACGGTACCTAGAGATTCCTGCGAATGGCGAATCTGGCTGATCCTACACCTGTGAATCCCGTTTTGGATATACCTTGTACATCAATGAAGACATTGGAATTCTTATCATGTGTATAGAATTCTACTAGCGCTTTACCCTCACTATCGGTGGTAACCATGGGCGCCCAGAAGATAGTGGAACGCTCATCCGGGATAAATTGCTCTTTGTTAGAGTCGTCATATTTAGGGGTATAAAACTCTCTGGCTGCGTGATAACCGTTGCCTGTGATTATTCTCATACCAGGTTTTAAGCTCATGGCCCTTTTCAGTTTATCCCCCTTTAAGGTATAGAAGGCCATTGCGCCATTAAAGCCGTTGACGCCAAACATGGCTGCGGATGCACTCTTATAGACTTCTACATAGTCAATCTCTGTTGCTCTTAAGTCGTAAACTGCACTGTATGGCACTGGAACATTATCGATAAGAATTAGCGGGCCGCCCTGGAAGGGTCCAGGCCTTAGCTGTGGTCTCCTAAACATAGGATCATTGGCAGTGGCCATATCCGTGAAGTTACCTTGAGAAGCAGAAGAAGATCGCACCGCACCTGCGCCCAGTGAACCATCAGAACCAATACCACCGCCTCCGGGCCCCCCGCTATTTCCTCCTCCAGATAACCCCGTATTTCCTCCACTCGCACTACTCAAAGAAAAGCCAGCTAACCTTCCAAGCATCACGGTAAATGGGTCTCTACCGTTTTTTTCTTCGAATGAAAGGTTGTTAAAGTTGAGATAGGCCTCTCCCTTACCATATTGTGAGTTGAGCGTTCTGTATTGCTCTTCACGTTTGCTGGCGGTAACGTATACATCATCTAAGTAGATAACCCCATTTTCTTTTCTATAAGTACTATCAATACGAATTGAGGTTTTGACAGACTCCTTCATGGCTCTCAGCTGATCAGGATTATTTTGAGCCGGTGCTGCTAAGAATTTTGAATTGGCAATAGCCTCAAATTCCTTGTTAATGTTGAATTCAATGTCGCGAGGTTTTTTCTTCTGAAAGCCCTGAAGCGTTAGCTCTGTAGTATCGTAGAAGACCAGGTTTTCAAAGGCGAAATTTCCGTCAAGATCAGATTCTACAAAACGAGAAGCTTTGTTGCCGCCATTTTCTTCTTGATTGAGCAGAAATACCCGGCCATTCTTAAAGGGCTTACCTCCGGTTCGGGTCATTACCCCCTCCAAGGTCAGTGATTGCTCAAAAGCATATTGTGGTTGTCTTTTATCCAGATCAAGTGAAGACCATTTGAAACGTCTCCAGCCGTTGACCATCATCAGTAGGTCAGTATTCTCCTTAGAAGTTTCATCTTGTTTTAAATACTGAGAAGGGTTTTTTATATGACCTCCAAGGTCTGAAGAGAGCAATAGGTTAGCTGATATGTTGTAATCAAACTGATCGTTTTGGACAAGTTTGGAATCGTAAGCTGAGAGTGAGAATGATCCTTGAACAGGATTACCCTCTTTATCTGTAACCTTAAGATTGATAGTAGCTAAATCTCTGCTGGCATACTGAGGGTCACTCGTGCTAACATCAATTTTTATCTCTGGGGATGAATAATTGAAAACCAGTCTTTCGGCAACCGGATCGAAGTCTTGATTGAATAAGGTCAAATGTGCTATTCCTTGCGGAAGATTGTTCTTGTCAATCTTCAAGAGGTTTTTTGTGTTCCTGATGGTGATTTCTGAGGCATAGGTAACATACCCTCTAGTATGAACCATTAAGTAATAGTTCTCAGCACCAGGAGTGGCAGTCTTTAGTGCGATACCCATATAATCAGAAGTCTGTTCTGTAACACTAAGTGTAACCCCTTCTGGCCTTACTTTCGGCAAGTCATGGCGATCATCAGAACCATCTAACTTGGCATAGTAACCATCACCGCTGGGAAGCATAGTAAAAACACCTTTGCCTTCATGCTTGGTAGTAAATGCGATGACCTCTTTTTGATCCTTACCATACACTTTTCCTGAGATGGGAAAATTGCTTTCATTGACTCCTGTAACTTCAAAAGCCACTTTGCTTGTCACCCCATTGACAAGGTCTCCGCCTTCTGGAAAAAACTGAAGCTGAACTTTTTGATTAGAGGTTTCTTTGGCTATTACTTCATTGACTTTTAAAGAGTGGACTTTGATCTTCTTCTTGAAGAAAAATTCCTCTCCCTGATTTTTCATCCAGTTGGTGTAAGCCCTTAGGTAGTAAAAACCGGGTTGCAATTCACGAGTCAAGGCTAAACTGGCATTGGCCAAACCTTCTTCTGATCTCAAAGTGAGGCGCTTTGAGACTTCATCTTTTTCATTGATCAATTCAACATAGACGTTTTGACTAAATGGGGACGGAATATGTCCAGCACCAGCAACCAAATAGGACTTCATCCAGATGGTTTCCCCGATAGTATATTCTGACTTATCTAGGTGAAGAAATACCTTTTCAGTGGGGAGTTCTGTTTGGTAGCTCTGAAATTCTTTTAGCCATTTTTGAAAAGTATCATTTTGAGCTAGAGAGATATTTAGAGTGCTGCAAATGAGCACGCAAATGGTAAGGAGTTGTTTGCGTTTCATGGCCTTGAGTTTTGCATACTTAAAATACGAATTAATTGACCAATTTTGATAATGAAGTGACAGAATGGCTGTGTTTACGAGTGTTTGAGCAAAATTCCAGCCATAATTACCGATTTTAGTTCTTGGAGTATTGTTTGTTCATGAGCGGTAGAAAGTGGGTAAAATACCCCTGATTTTAGTGAGATATGGATTTCAAAAAATATACTATCAAGTCACAGGAAGCTATTCAAAAAGCGGCCGAGATTGCTAGTGGCAATGAGCAGCAAGCGATCGAGCCGGGTCACCTTTTGAAGGCCATCCTTTTATCAGATGAGAACGTGATGTCTTTTCTGATAAAGAAGTTGGGAATGAACAGGGTACAGCTTGATACTAAGTTGGAAGAGGTAGTAGCCGGTTATCCAAAAGCAAGTGGGCAACAACCCTACTTGTCAAATGATGCACACAAAGCATTAACTAAGGCATTAGACTATTTAAAAGAGTTTAAAGATGAGTTTGTAGCAGTCGAACACATTGTGTTGGGTTTGTTGGCAGGAAAAGAAAAGACTGCTTCATTGATGAAAGAAGCTGGCTTTGGGAAGAAAGAGCTCATTGAGGCGATAAAAGAACTAAGAGGAGGGAATAGCGTGACCGATCAAAACGCGGAGTCAAAGTATCAATCACTTGATCGCTACTCAAAAAACCTGAATGAACTGGCCAAAGCCGGAAAGATTGACCCTGTGATTGGTCGGGACGAGGAAATCAGAAGAGTGCTTCAAATTCTTTCTCGTAGAACGAAGAACAATCCAATGCTGATTGGTGAACCTGGTGTGGGTAAAACGGCCATTGTTGAGGGTATGGCGCAACGTATTGTCGATGGCGATGTACCTGAAAACCTCAAAACCAAGACACTCATTTCCCTTGACATGGGACTTCTCGTTGCGGGTGCAAAGTATAAAGGTGAGTTTGAAGAAAGGCTTAAAGCAGTCATTAAAGAGGTGCAGGACTCCGATGGAGAGATTATACTATTTATTGATGAGATTCACACGCTCATAGGCGCAGGAGGTGGAGAAGGAGCGATGGATGCTGCCAACCTCTTGAAGCCTGCTTTGGCCAGAGGTGAGCTTCATGCCATAGGGGCGACTACACTCAAGGAATATCAAAAGCATATCGAGAAAGACAAAGCCTTGGAACGAAGGTTTCAAACGGTAACGGTAGATGAACCTACTCAGGAAGATGCGATTTCTATTCTACGGGGGATTAAAGAAAAGTACGAAGTGCACCATGGTGTGCGTATTCAGGATGATGCTGTAATTTCTGCAGTCGAGCTTTCAAGTAGATATATTTCCGATCGCTTCTTACCGGATAAGGCCATTGACCTGATGGATGAAGCGGCTTCTAAATTGAGAATCGAAATTGACTCACTTCCACAAGAGTTGGATGAGTTGAATCGTAAGATTATGCAATTGGAAATTGAACGAGAGGCGATTCGTAGAGAGAAAAACAAGGATAAGGAATCAGTATTGTCCAAAGAGATAGCAGAACTATCGGAGAAACGAGATGGCCTGAAAGGTAAGTGGGAGAACGAGAAGGCGGTGATCACTGGTATTCGAGAAGAGAAGGAGAACATCGACAAGTATAAGATGGAGGCGGAAAAAGCCGAGCGCGAGGGTGATTTTGGCTTGGTTGCGGAAATCAGGTATGGTAAGATCACTGAAGCTGAGCAAAAACTGGAAGAGCTTAAGCTTAAGATGAGAGAGATGCAAGGTGGATCCACTTTGCTGAAAGAAGAGGTGGATGCAGAGGACATCGGTGAAGTGGTGGCTAAGTGGACAGGAATTCCCGTCTCCAAAATGTTGCAATCCGAAAGAGAAAAGCTCCTTCATCTTGAGGAAGAACTTGGCAGGCGTGTTGCTGGTCAGCGAGAAGCGATTGCGGCACTTTCTGATGCTGTCCGAAGGAGTAGGGCAGGTCTACAGGATCCAAAGAGGCCAATTGGTTCATTTATCTTTTTGGGTACAACCGGTGTAGGTAAAACCGAACTTGCGAAAGCACTGGCAGAATACCTTTTCAATGATGAGAATAACATGGTTCGCATTGACATGTCCGAGTATCAAGAAAGACACGCTGTAAGCCGGTTGATTGGTGCACCTCCGGGTTATGTAGGCTATGATGAAGGTGGGCAATTGACAGAAGCCGTAAGAAGAAAACCTTATTCAGTCGTTCTTTTGGATGAAATTGAAAAAGCACATCCCGATGCATTCAATATATTGTTGCAAGTACTGGATGATGGTAGACTCACGGATAATAAGGGTCGTATTGCCAACTTTAAGAATACGATCATTATTATGACTACTAATATTGGTTCACATTTGATTCAAGAGAACTTCGAGCAGATCAATGAAGAAAATGTGCTGGATTTAATTGATGATACTAAAAATCAGGTATTTGACCTGTTGAAGAAGTCTGTGAGACCAGAATTCTTGAACAGGATTGATGAGACCATCATGTTTATGCCGCTGAGTAAGGATAATATCCGACAGATAGTAGCGATCCAGTTTGGGTTGATTCAAAAGCAGCTAAAGGAAAATGGTATTGAGATTGAAGCTACTAATGAGGTTTTGGACTATCTGGGAGAGATCGGTTATGACCCACAGTTTGGAGCGAGACCCTTGAAGCGGGTGATTCAAAGAAAGGTGCTGAATGAGCTTTCAAAACAAATTCTCTCCGGAATGATCAGCAAGGATTCGGTCGTAAGTATAGAGTTTAATGCCGAGAAGGAAGTCGAATTTGTGAATATTCAAAAGCCAGAAGTGGTGGAATAAAGAGAGTGACCTCTATTGAAAAGGCGACCCAAGAGTCGCCTTTTTCATGAATTGAGTCGTTACTTCTTTCTCAACCAGTCTTCCCTTCTTTTTTGCGCTGTTGCGTCAGCTTCACCGTCCCATGAGGTTCTGCGACCCATGTCTTCTGCCAGCGTCACTTTTTTCCACAAATCCTTACCCCATCGATCTAAAGAAATTTCAATGTCATCACCTGGCTTATACTGGCTGAGAATCTCTCGAATATTTAATTTTTCAATGTCTTCCATACGGACCCCTGCAATGGCTTCGATTTTATCTTCTCGTTCAATACCGGCATCATAAAGTGGCGAACCCACAATGGCATTGCTCGTCAATTGAGCATAGCCATCTCGAAGCCTCAAGTTGCCACCCAGGGTAGTGCCACCTTCATTGGTTCGATTAAAATTAACGCCCATTTGCTTGAATAGACTTGCATAATCAGGCATGTCACTATTGAAGATGTGCTTGCTAAAGAAATCATTGGCAAAGTCTTCTCCTGCGTACTCTCCCAGCCTTGCTTGTAAGTCACGAACACTATAGGGGATTTCTGGTTTACCATGAGATTTCCAGACATGCTCCATATAACCATCAAGGCTTTTCCCATTGTCCATGGTTCTTAATGACATATCCAAGGCCAGACCAATCACAGAACCATAGGTATAGTAGGAGATAAAGATATTGGCATTGTTGGTCGGATCAATAGATGCAGCAGCATCTACGAATGGAGCACGATAACTCATTTCTATTGGGTTGAAGTACTTTCGTCCAGGTGCGTTCATGACATAGTTGACTGCGCCACCTAAACCATTCACATACTGCTCCTTTGTAATGTTTCCCGAACGTGCCCTAATGAGATTAGTGTAGTAGCTAGTAAACCCTTCAGCAAACCAGAGCTCACCGCTCATATTTGCATCTTCGAAATCGAATGGCTCTAGAGAAGCGGGTCTTATTCTCTCGACATTCCAGGCATGGAAAAACTCATGAGACATGGTGCCCATGCTGGTATTACCCAGGGGTCTGTTGAGTGGTTTGCTACTTACCACAAAAGTGGAATTCCTGTGTTCCATTCCATCACCACTGGCATTTGGCATATAATTAGACAAGAAGGTATACTCCCCGAAATCGAATTTTGGTAGCTCTCCAAATACCGCTTTCTGTTGCTCCACAATTTTGATCACCTCTTCGAAATAGGTGTCTACTTCAGCATCTGTAGCAGGCGTATTTAAGGCCAATCGAATATTCTGTCCATCGATTATCCTCTCTCTCATATGCAAGTCTGCCATGAGGATGGGGCTATCCATGAAATAATAGGTATCTGGAGCATAGTAAGTGTTATTCTCTTCGTCCCTGAGTTGGGTGGCAACTTTCCAATTGGAGTCCTTGGGTAGATTAATTTTGAGATGAACAGGCCGATGCCCCAAGTCTCTCGCCCATACGAAAGTGGCAGGTATGTTCAAGTGTGCATGGAGTTCATCTATCCCTGAGTAAGTTCCACCAGCTCTATTGGCATATAGCGTATACTCAAAGTTTACCGTACCGTCATGACCTGCAATATTCCACTGACTTGGATTCGACCGGGTAACGGTTAGTGCATTTCCCTTACCATCCGTTGCTTTAACGGCATACACGTTTTTGGCAAATTCATGTACTGCATATCGACCCGGAGAACTTCTGCTCATCCGCACTTCCAAGACCTTGTTTTCGAGATTTGAAAATTTCACTTTGATATTGGCCTCATGATGAACCCGGTTGTCAAAGGAGACTTCGTATTCAATGAAAGTTTGACTTTGGACTTGCACTGCCAGAAAAGTGAGTAGTAGCCATAGGAAATTCTTTTTCATAAGATTGAGTTTTGAATTTAAATTGATCCCTTTAAAAATTAGTTTACCTGTTCTTGTTGCAATAGCAGTAATAAATGTGCTGCAGACCAGCTAAAATGTCTTGCATTAAGCCCTTCTCCAGTAATGGGGTGATAGTTTTCCCTGATCGGACCATCTGAAGCCAGGCCCTCGGCATTTTTAAAAAGGTGTTTTATTAATACTTCAGCTTCTTCAGGATAGCCATATTCTTTCATGGCCTCTACACCAAAATAAAATTGGTCTAGCCACACCGGTCCTCGCCAATAACCCTTTCGAGGATTGAATTTTGGGTGATCCTTAGTGAAAGTAGGCAGAGGAATGAAGGTGTTAAATTTTGCAGAATCCAACATGACATTTATAACCTTGTTAGCTTGGTTTTGCGATGCTATTTTGGCCCAGAGCGGTGTCCAACCCTCAGTACCTTCCACTGTCCTGAATTCATCTGATTTGAGCTTGCGGTCGTAAAAGAACCCTTTTTCTGTATGATAAAAATTGTCGCTAATTAATTGTTTCAGTCTAACGGCTTCGTCTTTATATGCTGCCATAGCTTCTTTGTCCTCTAAGACCTCCGCAATCATTGCCAAATAGCGTTTTTCAGCATAGAGGTATGCATTTAAATCGACTGATTCCTGATCCAGAGACCAGGCTTGGTCATTGTTTTTAATCATTACAGCATTGTCAAAACGAACAGCATTGTCCATACCACTTTCCCAGGCAGCCGCAATGCGCGTTCCATCAGTTGAACCATATTCACATAGGCCATTTTGATCATTATCCCGGTACTGATACCACCAATTGTGATATTTTACCAATTTAGGATACATCTCTTCCAGAAAAGCCTTATCACCATCGGCTTCATAGATTTTCCATATTGCCCATCCTGAAAGTGGTGGTTTAGTATCTCTCCAGTTGTTCCATTCTTTATTTCTATAGATAACATCAGCAATCATACCCATATCGTCCTGGTAATCATACATTACCCGCAATTGCTCCTTTGCCAATTCAGGATCAAATAGGGCTACTGCCACGGCATGCTTCCATGAGTCCCATGACCAGACGCCATGAAAACCTCTATAAGCATAAGAAGGGAAAATACCATTGTGTAGTATGTCTTGTGCGGGGCTTCTCCAATTGGTGATAAGCGTTTCAAGTGATTTGACCGCTACATGTTGATACTCAGGAAATTTTAAGTTCAATATTGACGCCAGATAATTGTTCCATCGTTTTTCATTCTTAACAAAATAGCTATTCGACTCAATGAGGCCATTAATGTTTAGATCTGCGCTCTGGATTTGGTCAGAAGAATCAAAATAAATGGACTGCGTGTAATATGTGCGAAAAGGCTTCCGCGATTTGAGAGAGATAGATTTACGGGATGAAATTAGAAATTCATTCTCCGAATCTTTTTGGACATCAATGTCACGATCAAATTGACTAGTCAGATAGCCGCCATTCTCCAAAGTAATATGTAAATCATCATCTTCTTTTACAGCTCCAAACCAATGTTTACCCTTCCAGAATAACTGCACCTTGCAGTCTTTGGTTGATGTCAATTGGGTTTCGATTAAGGCAGAGCGCGAATCAATAAAAATAAGCTGCATCACCACCTCTATGCTATTGATCTTAAATTTTTGAACCAGCCTACCCGGGAAATAGTCAAGTTCAACATTACTTGCGGCAGTCAAATCGAGCTTTTCCCCATCTTTTGAGATCTGTAGCTTCAATAGCTGGTCTGATAACCAGATGCCATTGTTTTGAGTCATTAAAAATGGCCCTGTAAAACCACCAACGCTCTTGGGTTCTGGCAAAGCATAGCTATGCCAAGCACCTAGGTCTGAAAAACTGAAAACATTGCTACTCCTTGCAGAGTCTGGCATATTGATAATGTCCAGAACGTTGCTGAAATCGTAGATAGATGGCTTTTGCGTGTTTTCACAGCTAAAAATGAAAGCCAGAAGTACAAAGAAAAAGATAAATCGGATCAATTGTGGGGATTGAAAAGTCATCGGTAAACGGCTCTAACTTCTATTTCTATAAACTTATTTGGGTCGACCAAGGTATAAACACCAATGGTAGATCGGGCTACTTTATTGGGATTTTCTTCATTGCCGAAGTATTCGCCATAGGCTTTGAACCAAGCTTGGAAATCAGGTTTGTTGTCGTTCTCGGGATCGGGGGCTACATAAACCTTCATGGCAATGACATCCTTTAGGCTAAGCCCTTCTTCACCCAGATAGCTTTCAATACGTTTCAGCGCACTGACACTTTGATCATAAGTATCGCCAAAGCGACCCCTGTCGCCAACTGGTTTGTTAGCATCCTTTTCGGTGGCCACAATGCCACTGGCAAAATACATGCTTCTACTTTCAGGCACCTTCACACCTTTTAGAATAGATGAGCCTTCTCGCTCGAAGCGATGGACAGGAAGTGGAAGAGGCATATTACACAACTGTGTTCTTGTCTCACATGCCGTAAGAGCAAAAAATGACGTAATAAAAAGGTAAAACAGGATTCTAATTTTCATCGTGGAGCAGGTTTTCAACAATATACAAAATCACCTATCAAAATGGCGTTGGTTTTTACTGACGGCAATGACTATCTTGAGACACAACCTTAAACCAAAATCCATGAAAGTGCTACGTTCTCTATTGCTAGCAGGCTTAATTCTATTGATTTCTTTACCAGAGACTTTCGCGCAAAGACGAAAACGTAAGTCTGAAGAACCGCAGGGTGTGTCTTATGATACGGCATTGTACAATGCGATGGAATTTCGGTTAGTTGGTCCTTTTCGTGGAGGCAGGGCCACTGCAGTGGCAGGAGTGGTACAAGACCCAATGACCTATTATATGGGTGCAACCGGAGGTGTCTGGAAAACTGACGATGCGGGTGATAGCTGGTTTAATGTTTCCGATGGCTTTTTCAATACTGCCTCGGTTGGGGCTATTGCTGTGGCCGAGTCAGACCCAAATGTGGTCTATGTTGGTATGGGCGAGGCGCCTGTGCGGGGGGTGATGACCTCTCACGGTGATGGTATCTACAAATCAACCGATGCTGGCAAGACCTGGAGCCATATCGGATTAGAAAAAACAAGGCAGATTTCAAAAATAGTAGTCCATCCCAATAACCCTGATATTGTGATTGTTGGAGCGCAAGGGAGTCCCTATGGTGCCACGGAAGACAGAGGCATTTATCGTTCTGAAGATGGAGGTCAAACCTGGACTAAGGTTCATTATGTAGATGAAAACTCAGGGATTAGTGACCTCAGTATGGATATGACCAACCCCAGGATAATCTATGCAGCTTACTGGGATCATAGAAGGTACCCCTGGAAAGTTCAAAGTGGAGGACCCGGCAGTGGTATTTGGAAATCAGTCGATGGAGGACTGACTTGGAAGAAACTGTCAAAAGGGCTTCCGAAAGGAGTAATGGGAAAAATTGGGGTCTCCGTTTCAAGAGCAAATCCCAATAAAGTATGGGCCATCATTGAGGCTGATAAAGGCGGCCTTTATCGATCGGACAATGGGGGTAAAAACTGGAGATTGATCAACCCCGATCGGTTATTAAGAGCGCGCTCCTGGTACTATATGCATATTCAGGCCCATCCGACTGATGAGGAGAGTGTTTTCATCATGAATGCTCCTTTGGTACAATCCACTGACAATGGAAAAACCTTTGTGAACCTGGGAACACCCCATGGTGATAACCATCAGGTATGGGTGAATCCAGAGCAACCACAGTATATGATTAATGCGAATGACGGTGGTGCGAATGTCTCGATTAATGGAGGGAAGGACTGGTCAAGACAAGACAATCAGCCTACCGCGCAATTCTATCGCGTCAATGCTGATATGCAGTTCCCTTACCGTATTTATGGCGGTCAACAGGACAATAGTTCAGTGTCCATCGCGTCACGAGTCAATGGTGGAGGTATTGGCAATAATGACTTCTTTCCAGTAGGAGGTTGTGAAAGTGCATACTCAGCTTTCGATCCTGAAGATCCGAAATATGTTTATTCTGGATGCTACCAGGGAATAATTGACGAATGGAATGCCAAGACAAAACAGACCAAAGATGTGATGGCCTATCCATTCCAGGGATTGGGTACCAACCCTAGAGATGTCAAATATCGCTTCAATTGGAATGCGCCTATCATCGCTTCAAAGCATGATCCTTCTGTAATCTATCACGCTGGAAACAAACTTTTAAAGACTTCTAATAGAGGAATCACCTGGGAAGAAATCAGTCCTGACTTGACTAGAAATGATAGTACTAAGATCAATTGGGGTGGTGGACCTATTACGAATGAAGGAGCCGGTGGAGAAATCTACCATGCCATCTATTATGTGGCTGAGTCGCCCCATACACCAGATGTAATTTACACTGGAGCTGACGATGGTATGCTACATATTACCAAGGACGGTGGTGCCAACTGGACAGAGATTACCATCCCAAATACTGGTGACGGAATGATTAACCAGATAGAGGTTTCTCCACATGATCCGGGTACAGTCTATGTGGCTTTCAATAAATACAAATTCAATGACTTTACACCCCATATCTTCAAATCGACTGACTATGGGCAAACTTGGAATCGAATGGTCAATGGAATTGCCGATGAAGCCCATGTGCGGGTTGTGCGTGAAGACCCTAAGCAAAAGGATCTATTATTTGCAGGAACCGAGCTGGGCCTATACGTCTCATTTGATGGAGGTGTGAAATGGAATAAGTTTCAAAGAAACCTGCCCATTGTACCGATCACTGATTTGATGGTCCATGGCAATGACCTTATCATCGCTACGCAGGGCCGTGCTTTCTGGGTGATGGATGATTTGAATCCACTTTATGAACTGGGCAAGGCAGCGAGCTCAGATTTTTATGTTTATGAGCCAGAAGATGCCATTCGAGATAATGCTTTCAGAACGGGTAATCGATCTGTAGGTCAGAATCCATATCCTGGATTTTCCATCATGTATTACATCAAAGAAAATGTGGATTCATTGGATATGAGCATAGAATTTAAAGATGCTCAGGGAAATGTAGTGAGATCATTCTCAACAGATTCAAAAGTTCGGCAGGAGAAGATCACTAAGAAATCAGGAATGAACCGTTTCAATTGGAACCTGTCAAAAACCAACTTCAAAGGAGTTGATGGTGTCTTTGTAGGTCTGGGTGCTGGTGGACATCGTGTAGCACCTGGAGATTATACCGTTACATTTACCTATGGAGATATGGTGGTTGAGAAGGATGTAATGATCAATCCTGATCCGAGATGGGAGGCAAATGTTAATGACTATGCTACACAACAACAATTGTTGGAAGAGGTTCGAGGGATAATCGAACAGCTGCAAGAAACAGCTAACGATGTTAGATCTGTAAGGTCTCAGGTGAATGATTTAAAGTCAAGAATTGATGCTGAGGACTTTGCAAATGTCCACGAGGCTATCAATGAGCTAGTAGAAATGATTGATGACGTTGAAGCAGATTTTGTCCAACCTAAGCAAAAAACATTTCAAGACGTGATCAATTTTGAAAACAAACTGGAAGTGCAACTTCTACATATTTACGGAACCATTGATGGTATTGAACCACCGGTGACAGACGGACAAAGAGAGAGGGTTGAATTCTTGAAGGCTGAGTTCGTTATAGCCATAGCCGGTGCGGCCAAGGTAAATGGGAAAATGGAAGAGTTAATGGAGCTTATCAGAACGGAAAAAGTGCCTTTTATAGCACCTAAAAAGAAGAATTAATTGGAAAGAAATATAATAGAAGAATTGGGGAGCCTGGCACTGGCTACCCGTCTCAAAAACCTAAGTGAGCGCTTGGCACGCGATGTGGCACAAGTTTACAAAGAGTCAGCTTTTGACTTTGAACCGCGTTGGTTTGCCATGATCTATGCCCTGAAGGAAGGAGAAGAGTTGGCTGTAACTGAGCTGTCTGCAATGCTCAAGCAAACGCACCCTGCCGTCAATCAAGTCGCTAATGTGTTGGTTGAGAAAGGACTGGCAGAAGAGCGGAAAGATTTTTCAGACCAGCGCAAGAGACTCCTTAAGCTTTCTAGTAAAGGCCAGCAGTTGGTGAAGAAGATGAGCACTATTTGGGAAAGGATTAAATCGGCCAATGATGAATTGCTCAATGAAGCCACTGGAGATCTTCTTTCGACTCTGGATAAAGTAGAATCTGCCCTGGATGAGCAATCCATGTACGAACGCGTGAAGGCTAAATCCTGAGTCTTATTTATGTTAATGACTGTTATTTACAGAACCTCATTGTGTCATTAACGTAAGCACTTACGTAAAATATTTTTTATGAAGAAGGTCTTATTAGTTTTTGTGCTGACGGTATCTGCTCTGAATGTCTCTGGTCAAGACTTCGACAAAGAGAAGATCGTTAATAGGCTGGCAGATATTATGAATCGAAACTACGTGTACCCTGATAAGGGCAAGGAAATGCACGACCTAATTAAGGATAAGTTCAAACGCAATGAATACGCTGACCTTAAAGATGAAGCCTCTTTTGCACAGGCATTAGAAGATGATTTGCGGTCGGTGATTTACGATAAGCATATCAGAGTCACCAATAATAGCCGAAGAGCTGAGGCTATCAGGAATAGAGATTTTGGCCCTGGTCCGAGATCGAATGGTAAGTTCGGCTTTGAGGAAGTAAAAATTTTGGAAGGGAATATCGGTTACCTCGATTTAAGAGGCTTTTCTGATATTGGTAGGGCAGAGGATGTTGCCAAGCCAGCCATGGACAAACTCATAAAATCAGATGCGATTATTTTCGATTTGAGGAGAAATGGTGGAGGATCACCCAGCATGATTCGCTTCATTTCCAGTTATCTGTTTGGTGATGAGCCCGTACATCTGAATACATTCTACTGGCGTCCATCAGATAGCTATTCTGAAACCTGGACTGACCCCAATATAGCGAGTCAAACCAAGCCTAATATTCCAATCTACGTGCTGACGAGTAATTATACTTTTTCTGCTGCTGAAGAGTTTACCTACAATCTGAAGAACCTTGAAAGAGCAACCATAATTGGTGAAACCACTGGTGGCGGAGCTCACCCAGGAGGGCCTTCCATAATTCATGGCGACTTCATTGTGAATGTGCCTAGAGGTAGGGCCATTAATCCCATTACCAAAACCAACTGGGAAGGTGTAGGCATTGCACCTCACATTGAGTTGCCTAAAGAAGATGCCTTGAAGAAGGCCCTGGAATTAGCAAGAAAAGCCATAGCTTCGAAGTAACGTGTAACCGCTTACATAAGTCTCGATAATATGAAACTTATGAACGCTTAGATTCATCATTATTTAAAATCAAGGTCATGTTTAAGAATTATCTCAAGATAGCTTTCAGAAGTTTGCTCAAGAGCAAGGGCACTTCGGTCATCAACATCCTCGGCCTCTCCATCGGAATGGCCTGTGGAATCATCATTTTTCTATTCGTTCAGAATGAACTTAGTTATGATCGGTTCCACGCCAAGTCGGACGATATTTTTCGAGTGCTCACCATTGACGAAGCCCTCGGAGTAAGCAGCAATCTCGTAGGCATTACACTTCCAGCGCTAGGCCCTGCAATGGAGAATGATTTTCCAGAGGTGGAAAAACGCGTTCGTATGATTCCTCAAGGACGACAATTGATTAACTACGAACAACAAGGTTTCTATACAGAGCATTTTGCTTATGCAGAGCCCTCACTTTTCGAAGTCTTTGATTTTAAATTGATCGATGGTGATACTGAAAAAGCACTCACAGAACCCAATACAGTCATCTTCACAGAGTCCATGGCGGCTAAGACCTTTGGAAGTGAAAACCCAATAGGTAAGCGTATTGATATTGGCAATCAGGCAGGAATTGAAGTAGTAGGTATTATGGCCGATGTACCGGATAATTCTCACTTGAATTTCGATGTCATTGTTTCAATGCAGCAAGCGGATACAACTTCTGGTTTTGCGCAGTTTCTAAGGTCATGGCAGAGCATTAGTATGGTTACCTATGTGGAATTAGCCGATAAGGATAACGAAGTCAATGTCGAAACCAAGATGGAAGAATTGATTCGTGCGAATAACGTAGGAGACAATTTCAAGGTCACGCTACAGCCATTGAAAGACGTCCACCTTAATTCTAGCGGTATTCTGTTTGAGAACTATAACCTGAATAAAACCGATATCGGTTATGTGTACACTTTGGCGGCCGTTGGTTTGTTTGTTATACTGATCGCTTCGTTCAACTTTATGAATTTATCCACTGCCCGATCGGCCAATCGAGCACAGGAGGTAGGTGTTAGAAAGGTCTTTGGGGCCATCAGGCGTCAACTGATCAACCAGTTCATGATAGAATCGGTGGTCCTTTGTCTGGTTTCCTTTGTGTTATCCATTGGCTTTGTTGGTTTGACCAGCACGCTGATCAACCTTCCCATAGAGGAAAACCTGGCGGTTTACTTTCTAAGTCATTTTGAGTGGGCTTTGGGAGCTATTGGTTTTGTGTTATTGTTGG
Organism: Roseivirga sp.; assembly: GCA_965230105.1. Classification (GTDB taxonomy): domain Bacteria; phylum Bacteroidota; class Bacteroidia; order Cytophagales; family Cyclobacteriaceae; genus Roseivirga. The sequence continues at coordinate 154,794 of CBDDKG010000025.1, forward strand.
GGCTTTTTTCTGGTAGCTATCCAGCCTTGTTGCTTTCGGGCTTCAATCCGATCAGCATCTTGAGGGGCTCCTTTAAAACGAGTTCTAAAGGCGTCCTGCTAAGAAAGTCATTGGTGATTTTTCAGTTTACCATTTCTATTTCCATGATCATTGGCACAGCCATAGTGTATGATCAATTGCAGCACCAACGCAATATTGACAAGGGTTTTGACCCCGAGCAAGTGGTAACACTGAACGTAGGGCATCCAAGTTTGCAGCAAGCGATGCCTGTGCTCATCAACAAATTGGAGCAAAATCCAGATATCATCAAGACAGCACGGACAGGCGGAATGCCAGGCAGGACTTTTGGTCGAAGAGGAGTGAGACCCGAAGGAGTTCCGCAAGAAGACACCTGGATTATTTCTGTTCTGAATTTCGATGAGAATTTTATGGAGTTGATGGATATGGAAATAGTGGATGGCCGTGGTTATGACAGAGAGATGCAAACCGACCAACAACAAGGCCTTCTTATTAATGAGGCCATGGTCAAAGAATTGGCTTGGGAAGACCCAGTAGGAAGAAAAATCACCTTCGGTCAGCAAGAAAGAACTGTAATCGGGGTAGTGAAAGATTTCCATTTTGCCAATATGCGTCATAAAATTGAGCCACTGGCAATGTTCTTTAATCCGAATGGAGGAGGAAATCTGGCTGTGAAATTTGCATCTGCCAATGTTAGCGAAACCATGGATTTCATTCAGGCTTCTTGGGATGAGGTATTCCCGAATAGTCCTTTAGAATACCGCTTCTTTGACGAAGAGTTCGGCCAGCAATATGCTTCTGATGAGCGTTTTGGTAAACTTGTTTTCAGCTTTACCTGGTTAGCAATATTCATTGCCTGCCTGGGCCTTTTTGGATTATCAGCATTTACAGCAGAGCAAAAGACCAAGGAAATTGGGGTGCGCAAGGTTTTAGGAGCCAGCATATCCGGTATTGTGCTTTTACTCTCGAAACAATTTTCCCAATTAATTGGGTTTGCTGTTATCCTGGCGGTACCTGTGGCTTACTATCTAATGAGTTCGTGGCTCAGTGATTTTGAATATCGGGTTGAAATCAATTGGATTTGGTTCTTAGTTTCTGCTTTGGCGGCAATAATGATCGCCCTGTTGACGGTGACCTTTCAATCTGTTAAAGCGGCTACCATCAATCCGGCAAAATCCCTGCGCTACGAGTAATTTTTGCAAATTTTAACATCCTTATGACCAATAGTTGAAACTAGTATGACCACTTATGGTATTATACTTGTAGTTCCTATAATGCGTTTCCCCGGGGTTTGGGTGATTTTCACTACATTTAAATCCTTTTTTCGGAAAACGTTTAAGATAAAAACGCGTTGAAATGAAGATGATGAAAAAGATATTATGGCTTCCATTGGCAATTCTGTTTACAGGACCGCTTTTGGCAGCAGAGAGGGATTCTAGCGAAGTTTTACAACCTACAGCGGCACATTTAAAAGAGGCTAGGATAATCGTACAGATTTTAGATTATTTCCACTACCGTGAAACTGATCTGGATGACTCTCTTTCATCTGTCATCTTCAATAACTTCATTGAGTCCTTAGACGGTAATAGAAACTACTTTTTGGAAAGTGATATTAGATCATTTGAGAAGTACCGCTATCAACTTGACGATAAACTCAAGAATGGAGACCTAGTACCCGCGTTTTACATTTTTAACATCTATAAAAAGAGACTTGATTCAAGATTGGCCTATGCACTGAAACATGTGGGAGACAAGTTTGACTATACAAAGAATGAGACCCTGACTTTCGATCGAGAAAAAGAGCCTTATGCATCAAACAGTACTGAATTAGACGAGGTTTGGAGAAAGACAATTAAGAATCAGGCACTTGGACTAAAGCTTAGTGGTTCTGAGGATGAAAAAGTAAAAGAAGTACTCACAAAGCGCTATGAGCGATTCCAGAGCAATGTTGCCAAGTATAACAGCAATGATGTCTTTGAAATGTTCATGAACTCGGTCACCGAAGCCTTTGATCCGCATACGAATTACTTTACACCCCTTAATGCCGAAGACTTCCAAATGCAAAGTAGAAAGTCTCTCGAAGGTATTGGTGCGACACTGCAGCAAGACAATGACTTCACAAAAATCACAGACCTAAGGGCAGGTGGTCCGGCTTTTCTGAGCGGTCAGGTAGATAAAGAAGATAGAGTTATAGGGGTTGCCCAAGGGGCTGAAGGTGAAATGATTGATGTCATTGGATGGAGATCTGATGAAGTTGCTGGTCAAATAAGAGGTCCAAAAGGTACTCTGGTAAGGTTGAAATTGTTGCCTGCGGGAGCAAGTCCAGGAGGAGAAACCAAAGAAGTTTCCTTGGTAAGGGATAAGATTAAACTCGATGAGGCAAGAGCCAAGAGTGAAGTGGTTCAATATACTGAGAATGGTACCGACTATACGATCGGAGTCATTACAGTGCCTGACTTCTATCTAGACCCAGACGGTTATGACAAAGGTGGTGAGGACTACACTAGTACCACCAACGATGTGAGACGTTTGGTGAAAGAACTGGAAAAGCAAGGGGTAGATGGCATTATGCTAGACCTTAGAAACAATGGTGGTGGCGCATTGGTAGAAGCCATAAGCCTGACGGGATTGTTTTTGCCAGGTGGTACTGTTGTGCAGGTAAAAGACAGTCGTGGACAGATTCAGAAATACGATGATGATAATCGAAATGTGACCTATGACGGTCCAATGAATGTAATGATTAACAGATTCTCGGCTTCCGCTTCGGAGATTTTTGCAGGTGCAATCCAGGATTACAAGCGTGGTGTTGTTGTTGGCGAGCAGACTTACGGTAAAGGTACTGTTCAGAATGTTAGAGGTCTTAAAGAGTTTTTGAGACAACCAGATGAAGAAGAATTGGGTCTTTTGAAATTTACGATTGCCAAATTCTATAGAGTGACGGGTAGCAGTACGCAGCACAGAGGGGTAACTCCAGACATCGAGTATCCATCAGTATACAGTGCTCAAGAGTTCGGTGAAAGCTCTAAACCAAGTGCATTGCCATGGGATAAAATTGCAGCAGCGCCATTTAAGCCAATGGATTATGTAGATAAGAGTATGTTGTCAATGTTGCAGACACGCCACGATGAAAGATTAAAGAAGGATCAGTCATTACTAGATCTTCAGTATGATATTGATGAGTTGAAAAAGAACAGATCTCGAAAAGAGGTTTCGTTGAACTACGCGCAACGTAAGAAAGAACAGGATGATCGTCAGAAGAAGAGAGATGCTCGTGTCAAAATAGGAGCTTCACTTTCTGAACTTGAAGCAAACAAAGTTCAAGACAGGTCGTTAGATGATATGAAAGATGCTTATTTGAAAGAGAGCATTAAACTCTTAGCTGACCAGATTCAAGCTGGGAAGAAAAGAAGAGGATAAAATTAAAACTCAAAAAAAGGGCTCCAATTTGGAGCTCTTTTTTATGTCTGTCATTTTGGGTTTTATCTGAGCTTAGCAAAGTCAACCTCTGCCGCTATGTAGCCAAAGGCAGACCAAGAACTGCCATTAAGGACTCTCTGGAAGGTTTCCCTGGCTGTGGCAGTATCATTTTGATACAAATACCAATTTCCTACGCCATAGCCCTGAGTAGCCAAACTTAGGGCCACATCATCTCCAGTAGCCTGCAATAAGTCATCAGGTGAGGCCTCGCCTTTATACATCATAAGCCTTTTCAGATAGCTATCGTTCTCTATGATCTCCATGGTATCATCTATAGTAGTTAGCAACTGAGCTGCCTCATCTTCTTTACCCTGTCTTCTTAAAGTCATGTAGAGCCAATCGGTAGTGGCAACAACGAGGTCTGGGTTGTCGGAGTAGTCTAAGCATTCTTTATAAATGGCCTCAGCTTTTTCAAAATCACCTTTTAGATAATGAGCCAAGCCATAATGGTAAAGAATGTTGAACTGTGTATTGGACAGCGGTATATTCAACTTGTTAGGAGCCCCGTCAGGTTCTATGTCCATTTGACCTTTTGGCATGAGTTCATAGGCTTTTTCATAATCAGTGATTGCCTTATCGAACTGTCTGATACTGATGTACCGATGACCTCTATGCCGATATAGTTTATGGGAGTTCGGATAAGCTGCAATCCCTTCAGTAAACACTGCAATGGCCTTTTTGTAATCATAGAGGTAGGCATGCCTTCGGCCTAGCCAGATGATATTCATTTCAGAAGCCTCATTGTCGAAATTTTTCTGTGCTTCCTTGAGATTCCCATTCAATCGTTCTTCCTGTGCTTCGCTTCTATCGGGAATTGTCAGTTCCTTACCAAGCAAAGAAGTTGCCTGTACGGCATCTGCAACATAGGTCTCACCACCTTGCTTTTCGCCACAAGAAAGGCAGAGGCATAGGGCTAGTCCAAATATCAATTGATGCTTCATACTACTTGTTGGTTAGTTTAAAGGTCATACCGTTTTTCTTCTCGTCAACCATTTGCTTGACATCTTCCAAAAGCTTCTTGGCATCGTAGATTATCCCATCCTTAATGGTGTATTTTACCCCACCTACTCTGATCACTTCATTGTTATCATCTAACTGGATGGTTCCTGTCCCATAAAGGACTTTAAGGTTCTGAAGCGGATTTTCTTCTACAATGGCAAAATCCGCATATTTACCCACTTCAATAGTGCCTAACATATCGTCAGCACCTAATGCCTCTGCACCATTGAGCGTAGCCGACATAATTACTTCCAGCGGATGAAAGCCTGATTCACGGAGTAACTCCAACTCTCGAATAAACCCGAATCCATAAAGCTGGTAGATGAAACCGGAATCAGAACCAGCTGTTACCCGTCCGCCACGGTTCTTGTATTCATTGACAAAAGTCATCCATAGTTTGTAATTCTCTTTCCAGGCCACTTCTTGTTCTGTGCCCCATGAAAACCAATAAGATCCATGTGATCTGCGGCTTGGGCGGTAGAAGTCCCAAAGTGATGGAAGGGTATATTGTTGATGCCATTCAGCGGTATAGGCACGCATCAGATCTCGGCTGGCTTCGTAAATGTTGAAGGTTGGATCAAGTGTAAAGTCAAGGGCAATCAATTCATCCATAACCTTATTCCAGTGATCGGAGAATGGAGGGGCGGCTTGTTTCCACAATTGGCCGGCTTCACCAAAGCGATCTTGTTCGTTGCGGTAGTTATAATCAAGGCTATAATTCTGAACCCGCCTGTCGGTAAATAATGCTTCCGGAAGCCCATACCAGTGTTCCATGGAAGTGAGTCCTGCGCGTGCTGAATTCAATACGTTCCAACGGACAACATCCATTTGCGCATGATGCATAGCTGATCGTAGTCCCAGTTTCTTATTCTCCTCAAGTGCGGCTTGCATAATGTCAGGCGCTGCGCCAAAGAACTTGATTCCGTCAGCTCCATTTTTCGCATTATTTCTCACCCACTCTCTGGCCATTTCTGGTGAAGAGATAGGTTCTTTAGAACCTTGTCCAAAACCCGTATAGGCAAAGATTCTTGGGGCGGTGATTTGATTTTTAGCACTCTTCTCTTTGTGTTCCAGGACCCAATCAAGACCATTGCCAGCTGATGGATCACGAATGGTGGTGATGCCATGTGCTAACCACAACTTAAATACATATTCTGAAGGTGTACCTTGTCCCGTACCGCCAATATGACCATGCATGTCGATCAGACCAGGCAAAACGTACATGCCTGAGGCATCCAATTCCTGATCACCGGGATTGGCTTTCGGTCTATCTCGTTCTCTGATAGGCATGCCGGGATAACCGACATTGAAAATCCCTTTGATAATGTTTTGCTCAACAACAATGTCTACCGGGCCCGTAGGGGGAGCACCATTGCCATTAATGAGTGTAGCACCTCTAATGATCAATCGCTTGAAAGGCCCTTCGCCTTCTGATCTGGCTGGAGCTCTCTCGATTTGTGAAAATACACTTGAGATGGGTAAAAGTATCAGGCAGATAAGCCCAATGAGGTAGGTTCTGGTTCGCATAAAAATAAAGGTTGACGAATCAAAAGATAGAGAATTCGTCAACCTTTAACAATATGCTTTATAGGAGCGATGTCAGCTCTTATCTCTCATGGTTAGGTTCAAGTCAAAAGACTGTCCTGCCTGACTCCACTTTCCTTCGAGTTTTCCATCTTTCAAGGTTCCCTCATAAGCGCCTCCAATGGCACTAATTGTAAATGTGAGTTTATCTTTCTCAAACTTCAGGTTCTCTACGGCAATTTCCCCAGGTCCCTGATCAGGGCTTTCCATAGCTCCAGTAAGCTTTCCTTCATCGCTTCTTACATGAACAACGAGTCTATAGGTTGCTCCTCCTGCTTCTAGTTTACCATCCCAAATGCCAATTACTTTATTGTTTGGGTTGGACTGACCCATCAGGATCATTCCAAAAAAAATCGCTAATACTGCTTTCATAGGTATAATGTTAATTCTACTGCTAGTTTACCATAATTATGCCAAAGAACCATTCATCTAAGGTTAAACGGGGAATGATACAGTTGACCGTTTCATAAGTTTATTGAATTTCATTTCTAAGCACCTCTAAGGGAGGTTTGCTAATAATTCCACGGCTGTTTAGCAAGCCAATGGCGATAGTAAGTCCGGTAATTATAAGGTAGACTGCAACAATGGGTAAAATGTTCGGAATGAAAGTAGAATCAAATGAATAATAAGCCAATCCCCAACTGCCTAACATGGCTAGAAGTATTCCCGATAGGGATGCCAAACTTCCTAAGAAAAAATACTCTAAGCTGTTGATACTAAGTATTTGACGCCTGCTACCTCCCATTGTCCGCAATAATACACTCTCCTTAATCCTTTGAAATTTGGATAGTATTACCGAGCTGATCAACACCAACAGTCCGGTAATGATGCTAAATAGGGCCATAAAACGAATGACAAAGGCAATTTTATCAAGAATATCATCCAGTGTATTCAGAATCAAGCCCACATCAATGACCGAAACGTTCGGATAATCCTTAACAATTTCACGTTGAAAGAGAGCTCCTTCTTCGGTGCTCTTTACTCTGGTAATCAGCACATGAAATTGAGGAGCTTGTTCCAAAACACCTGTTGGGAAAAGTGCCAAAAAGTTAGTTTGAACGCGTTGCCAATCAATTTCTCTGGTACTCCCCAGTATAGTAGTGATCGGTACGCCTTGTACATCCCATACCAGTGTATCCATGAGTTCGAGGTTATTGCGCTTGACATAATCATCCTCAAGACTAACCAAAACCATGTTCTCAGTATAATCTTTGAATTCCTCCGTACTTTCATCAGGAATAGACAAAGTTCCACTGACTAATTCCTCTGAGTCTATTAGGCTATCCCGATAAGTAACACGCCACTCTCTTCTGAACATACCACCTCGTAAGTTGATGGAGGTATCTTCCAAAGCCTGTTGGTAGGTGATACCATTTACCGAACTTAGCCTCATGGTAACGATTGGTACACTTTGTAGAATGGGAAGGCCTCGCTCTTTAGCTCTTTCATTAATCTCATCTACTTGGTGACTTTGAATATCAAAGATCATCAGGTTTGGCCGGTCATTGTTTGTCGTTATTTCTACCTCATTGATGAGAAGCGTTTGAATAAAGTAGAGTGTAGTAATTAAAGCTGTTCCTAAGCCAATCGATGAGATAAGCACTAAGGTTTGGTTGTTGGGTCTATGGAGATTAGCCAGGCTTTGTCTCCACACATAACTCCAGGCATCCGGGAAGAACTTCTTCACCAACCACATACTGATTTTGGCAATCAGTGCCAAAAAACCAAAGGCCAAGCCAATAAATACAGTAAATACCAGACTATCTGTGAGTGAGCCAATTTGTATAAAGGCAAAACCAATGATGAACAAAAAAATACATCCATAGATGATCCATTGAGCCCTCTCCAGCTTGAGTTTGCCACCCTCTTGAATTCCCCTGAGCGTAATGAGTGGGGAGGCCTTTCGGACCGAAATGAGTGGTGATAAAGCAAATAGAATAGAAACAAACAAGCCAGTTAAAACACCTCCCAGGATAGAAGTCCATGACAAGGCTATGGTTACATCTACAGGCAGAAAATCTGCGAAGACCTTAGGCAATACGGTTTGGATGAAAGTACCTGCGATGGCACCTAAAATGGATCCAATAAGCCCGAGGAGCCCTATTTGAGTGAGATAGATATAGAAGGCATCGCGGCCACTTGCTCCCAGACATCTCAAAATGGCAACAAGCCGAATTTTTTCCTTGATGTAAATGTGGACTGCGCTAGCTACCCCTACACAACCTAGTAATAGGGCTACAAAAGCCACAAGGTTTAGGAAATCCGCCAGGTCTTCGAAGGTATCACCGGTTTCTTCTTTCCGTTCCCTAATGGTTTCACTACTGATTTTGGCTGCACGCAATGAGTCACTATCTGCACGAATCTGCTCGTCTATATCGAAGTCGCTGGGTGGATCATTAAACTTATAGAACCTTCTATAGTAAACACGACTTCCCTTTTGGATCAATTCGGTATCGTCTAAATAGTCCATAGGAATATATACTGCTGGGGCAACAAGCGTAGCGCCAATGGATTGGGAAGGAGAGCTAATCAATGAACCCTCAATCTTGAACATCACCCGACCAATCCTTATCGAATCACCCACTTGCACATTGTATTGGACCATTACACTTTGGTCTACCAAAGCCTTAGGGCTGCCATCGCGGAAAGTAGATTCAGCATCTAAAGGCTCCGTCTCTATTTTGCCATAGTAGGGGAAGGCTCCCTCCAGTGCTCTCACATCAACAAGCCTGCTTTCCTGATTTTTTGGAAAGAAAATCATGGAAGCGAAGCTGTTTTCATAGGATATGGTATGATCCATCGCCTCAATGACCGGGTATCTAAAAGAGGAATCATTACTTGCCAATTCCAGATCAGCACCCAGGAGTTCGTTGGCCTGGCTGTTGATATCAGACTGAAGGTTGTCACTAAAGGAGTTGATGGCCACAAGCGCGGCTATGCCAATAATGATAGATGAGATAAACAGGAATAGGCGTGATTTACTTTTGCGTGCATCCCGCCATGCCATAAGAAATATCCAACGCCAAGCGACTTTTTGAGCAGGTACCGATATCTTCTTATCCATTCTGAGTGACTAATTCATCTGTCCCATGCTGAACCATTCCACCTTTGAGTCTTATGATGCGATCGGTTTTTCTAGCCAAATCTAAGTCATGTGTAACAAGTACAAGTGTAGTGCCTGACTCTCGATTTAGCTCAAAGAGTAAGTGTTCAATTTTCTCAGAAGTCTCCTCGTCAAGGTTTCCTGTAGGTTCGTCTGCAAAAAGAATCTCGGGATTATTCGAAAAAGCGCGTGCGATAGAAATTCTTTGTTGTTCGCCTCCTGATAGTTGGGTGGGATAGTGGTCGTGTCTTTCCGCCAGTCCAACGCGATCGAGAAGGTCTAGTGCCCTTTTCTTAATTCCTTTTTCCCTCCGCAATTCCATGGGGACCATAATATTCTCCAGGGCAGTAAGGGTAGGTAGCAGCTGAAAGTTCTGAAAGACAAACCCAACATGTTGATTTCTGACATAGGCTCTTTCGTCTTCATTGAGGTTATCCAGTGAAATATCGTTTAGTATAACGGAGCCTGAAGTGGCACGATCCAATCCAGCACAGAGACCCAGAAGAGTGGTTTTACCACTTCCCGAGGAGCCAACAATACTCAATTTGTCACCGCTTTGGATGCTAAAACTAATGTCAGAAAGTACCGTTAATGATTTTGTTCCGCTGGAGTATGTTTTGGTGAGGTTAGAAACCTCCAGAATATTTGACATATTCGAGATTCAAATGTTTGATATATTCAAGACGAATCTACTTGGTTTAGGTTCGTTTGACTAATGATTTAATGAAGATTAATACGCGATTGTTTAAGGCAGGTAGAGGTGTAGTACTGGTCATAAGCTTACTAAGCGCCTTGTATTCATTTTACATTCAGGATGAAAAGAAGCGAATTGTCTTCTTTGGTGATAGCATTACAGCTGGTTATGGACTTTCTACGGAACAGGCATTTCCCGCACTAATTCAGAGTAAACTTGATAGTGGCAAAATGAGCTATCAGGTAATCAATGCTGGTTTGAGTGGTGAGACTTCCGCTGGCGGATTAAGTAGGATTGATTGGATATTGAAAGCGAAACCAGACATTTTCGTGCTAGAATTAGGAGGGAATGATGGATTAAGAGGACTCAGTTTGGACGAAACCGAAAAGAACCTCACAACAATGATCGAAAAAGTAAGAGCCCGAAATCCTGATGTGATACTGTTCCTGGCAGGTATGCAAATTCCACCCAACTTGGGGCAAGAATACACAGAACGGTTTAGAACCCTATTTGCGAAAGTCGCGAAAGCCAATGACACGGAACTGATCCCATTTCTTTTAGACAAAGTAGGTGGAGAGCCAGAACTCAACTTACCAGATGGAATCCATCCGAATGTAGAAGGGCACCGAATAGTGGCTAAAACTGTCTGGAAAAATTTGAGGAAACACCTCGACTAGCGCCTGAGAAAAGCCTGGTACTTAATGAGTATCTTTTTGGTGATATCAAATTCACTTCTTCCTAAGATCTCACCATCAAGGAAATTGCAAAACTCCATAAACTCATCGATTACTCTATCGTCAATTCGAGTGACCCTTTTGACAAGTGCTTTGTTGAAATACTTTTCCCGTTCCTTTTGCCTTTGGGTTTGGAAGACCTCAGCTTCTTCCATTTTTCTAATGATCCTCGCTTGTTTTGGGTTTTTACTGATCTCTTGAAAAATAGGTATAGACAGTAGTGTGACATCCCCACTTTCTTGAGGAACGAATTTACTGGGGGGTCCGATAACTGGCATCCCCAGCACATTAACTCCCTTTACCGGAGGGTCGAGTGTGTCCAAAACCTTTCTCCTTAGGTAGAAATTATCTGACATCTGATAAATTCTAAAATCATCTAGCGCCAGGGCCTCCTCGGTCATTTCTATTGTTTTAACATAGCCCTTTGCACGCATTTCGCTGGTTACAAGAAAAGTGTAATCAGCGTACCCGACCGAAGAGATTTTGATGGAGTCACCAATACTGACTGGTATTTCGAATTTACCTGAAGGATTGGATGCGATGCCTTTGTTTTTGTTGAGTACCAATACACTGGCAAAAGCCATGGGTTTTTTAGAGGCAGAGTCGAGCAATTGACCTCTTAAAAAGAAATCAGGTCGATTTTGAGCATAGGTAACACTCGTCACTAGCAATAACATGCATATGGTGAACAATCGCTTCATTAGTCAATTAATAAAACGAAAATCGGGGATAAAGTATTTGAAAGTAAGCGATTAACCCTTTTTAACCTTGGCCTCGTTTTGCTGCTCCAGGAATTTGTTGAAGACAAAAGCCATCCAGATGACAGCAACCGTGAGCAAAGAGATGTATTGATAAGTAGAACTTAAACCAAAATTAAGGGACATTTTGGGCGTCTTAATGGTATTTAGTTGTTGGATTCCCAGATCTACGTCACCTGCCGCAAAGGCCAAATAGGCTAAGGGGCTCAATACCAAAAGAATAAACACAATTCTCACCCACATAGGAATAGGGAAGGTGCTGCGCTTCTCTTCTTTTTTGATTTGCTCCAGAATGTTTCTGTTAAAGCCCATAGATGGTTCATCCATTCCTTCATTTTGAAGGAGGGCTTTCAATTCTTTATCTGACAGATTAAACTCTTTCATAATAATGATCTAACCTCAGTGTCTAATAGTTGTTCTAGAGCCTTCAAAAGACGTTTTCTGGCACGATGCAATCTAACTTTTACATTAGATAATTCCCAATTTGTGATTTCACAGATTTCCTGTAGCGAATTCTCATTCAGATAAAAAAGCGTAATCACTACCTGATCTTCCGTTGACAGCAAGGCTAAAGCCTCCTTTATGTATCCCGATCGCTCAAACTTTTGTAATCGGTGCCATTCTTTGTCCGACTCGCTATAGGAAGCCAGGTTTTCCTCCTGGTGAAAGTCCAGATCAGTAGTCTGCAATTTCTTTTTGCGCAACCTTGTAAGCGCAGTATTATAAACAATGGTATAAAGCCAGGTCGAGAACTTCGAATTTCCTTCGAACTGATGAATACTTCTGTATGCTTTGAGAAACGCATCTTGGGCAACTTCTTCGGCATCCTCTCGATTTTTCATCAGCTTCAGGGCCAAGGTAAAGGCCATAGCTTTATGTTCTTCAATGAGCACATTGAATGCAGCCATATCGCCCTCTTTGACCTTGGCGATGATTAACTCCATAGCGTATTGCTCATTTGTTTGCTTCATTATTTTCTCGTTGGACTATGTCATTTGAAAATAGGTTACATTAAGGTACTGAGATTTGACAAAACTGGTTTTTTTGAGATAAGTGTAACCTATCATCTAAGACCTGCATCAAAGACTTTGAAACAAAATTGATAAAACAATGGACGGTGAATTTGCGGCATTTCTTTTTATGTCATCTATGATAATCTCCTTTGGCGGATTAATCTTTTTCTGGATGCTTACCAGGCACAGAGAAAGAACACAAATGATAGAAAAAGGAGCGGATGCCTCCCTGTTTCAGTCGGAACCCAGGAAGAGGAATTACTTCTTCGTTATGCTACTAGGTGTACTTTTTATTTGCTTATCACTCGGGATAGGCTTAGGGTTTTTGCTTGACGGATGGTTGGAAAACGCAGGCTATTATAGCGGATATGGCGATCGGCCAGGACCTTACTTCTTTGGCATATTCTTTATGCTAGGTGTAGGCTTTATGATCTCTTTTTTCCTGAATAAGAAATTAATTAATAAAGAGTAGTTTTTTGAGACCGATTTGGAGGTATGAAGCCCTTGTCTTTTTGGCAAGGGCTTCTTTGTTGTTATGACTTTTTCCTCAGCATTACCCCGACCGAAATGATCCATAGGACTATGCCGAAAATGAATATTCTGAAGCCGTGTAGGTCTATTAACAAAAAGCCAGAAACTAGCATAATCAGAAACCCTAGGCCAAGCCCAATGCCTAAAAAGGCGATCCATTTTGGAAAGATTCTGTTTTTGAAAATTGCAATAGAATAAAGCAGGAATGCCTCACAAATTGCACCTATAAAGATATAATCAAAGGCATGATTCAGTGAAAAGCCATAGGACAGTACTACTCTTGACATTTCGAGTTTTTCAGGAGTTGCTGTTTCTAGGCTATCGACAAAGAATGGTACAACCAAACCATTAATAGCACCGGCAAGCATAACGGCAATCATGCCTAGTCCTGAGGTTATAAAAGCCAGAACAGACATGGTGTTGTCCATGCCTATCCTTCTACTTAGGCCCCAAAAGCCAAAGGTTAAAAAGGGTACTGAGAAGAGGGCAATGGTATGACTGGCAATGATGACGGTCGATATTTTGATCAGATGGTCAATATCTCCACCAACTGGATGGAGCACCATTGTGATTACGGCAAGTATCGCCCCAATGATTAAGGAGGTGCCAGCGTTTCTTTCTAATTGATTTTTCATGAGATAGATTTTATCTCATAAAGATTAGACTAGGACAACCTAGTATTGCTTGATCGAAATCAATAAAGCTTAGTCTTTGATTTTGGCTCTCACCCGGCTGAGTGTCTCGGGTGTCATACCCAAATAGGAAGCGATGTATTTAAGAGGGAACTTCTGAACCATTTGAGGGGCGTTTTTCAACAATGCTCGATACTTCTCTTCTGGCGGCTTTGTGCTTTCCTCTTTGGTTGGCTCTGCGTTTTCCAACACTTTGCCTAACATAAAGAAAGCGGGTGATTGACCAATCAGATGGTGAAGATCATGCATCGTTAACTCCAACAGTGTGGAATCTTCAAAGGCTTGAATAATATTCTCAGAAGGCCTCTGACCTACAAAACTATGGTGATCTATTACCCAATCACCTTCGACAAAAAGATTGATTGTCAATTCTGAGTATCCATCAATGTCTTTGTAGTGCCTAAGACTACCGGAGTTTACAAAGTATAATGATTGACATGTATGACCTTGCTGAAGTACGTAGTCACCTCTTTGGAGTTCTCGCACCTGAATTCTGTCTGTAATTTGAGCTATATGCTCTGGAGAGAAGTTTCCTAAAGATTGGATCGAAGACTGAAGCTGGGCGTACATAGTCGAAATATACGAGTCAAAGGATTACCCTGCCCAACCTTCTCTATCTAAGCTTCGGTATTGAATGGCTTCGGCAAGGTGCTCAATGCGAATGTCTTCACTTGCCGATAAATCAGCGATAGTACGACTCACTTTAAGGATACGGTCATAAGCTCTTGCCGAAAGCCCCAATCTTTCCATGGCTTTCTTTAGTAGCACTCTTCCTGCATCATTGATTTGACAAACTTCTTTGACCATTTGACTTCCCATCATGGCATTAGAGTGGATCCCATAATCACTGAACCTTGCTTGTTGGATTTCACGAGCTTTGATTACCCTTTCTCGTATCTCTGCACTGCTTTCGGCCTTTCTGTCTTGAGTCATTTGATCGAAAGAGACTGGAGTTACTTCGACATGTAAGTCAATTCGATCCAGGAGTGGCCCGCTGACTTTATTGAGGTAACGTTGTACCTGTCCTGATCCACAGACACACTCTTTTTCAGGGTGATTGTAATAGCCACAGGGACAGGGGTTCATGCTGGCAATGAGCATAAAGTTTGTCGGGAATTCCACAGAAATCCTGGCCCGACTAATCGATACTTTGCGTTCTTCTAAAGGTTGACGCATTACCTCAAGGACTGTTCTTTTAAACTCGGGAAGCTCATCCAAAAAGAGAATGCCATTGTGGGCCAATGAGATTTCTCCCGGTTGAGGAACCCCGCCACCACCGACTAGGGCAACGTCAGAAATGGTATGATGTGGGCTGCGGAAAGGTCTTTGCGTGATGAGCTGGGCATTACCACCTAATCTACCGGCAACTGAATGAATTTTAGTAGTCTCCAGTGCCTCATGTAGACTGAGCGGAGGTAGGATGGAGGGTAGCCTTTTCGCCAGCATAGTCTTACCGGCACCAGGAGGACCGATCATAATGGCATTATGTCCACCGGCTGCAGCAATTTCAAGTGCACGTTTAATGTTTTCCTGTCCCTGGACATGGGCAAAATCGGCTTCGTACTTATCCAGATTCTCAAAGAAGTGTTCACGGGTATCGTAAATGACAGGCGCTATCTCTCTTTTGCCGTCCAGAAATTCCTTGGCTTCAATGAGGTTCTGAACACCAATAACATTAAGGTCGTTGACAATTGCTGCTTCGTTGGCATTTTCCTCTGGAAGTATAAAGCCTTTGAACCCTTTCTTACGTGCTTCGATCGCGATTGGAAGGGCTCCTTTAATAGGCCTCAGTGTACCATCCAATGCCAACTCACCCATAATGACATACTCTTCCATATTGTCGGCCGTGATTTGGCCAGAAGACTTGAGTACACCGAGTGCAATAGGTAAGTCATAAGCTGAGCCCTCTTTGCGGATGTCTGCAGGCGCCATATTCACAACCACCTTTCTGCGGGGCATCCGATAATTGAAGTATTTGAAAACGGATTCTATCCTGTGCTGACTTTCCTTTACAGCATTATCTGGTAGACCAGAAAGATGAAACTTAGTACCATCAACAATATTGACCTCTATGGTGATGATCTGGGCATCGACACCAAAGACTGCACTTCCATAACCTTTGCTAAGAATCAATGGTGTGTTTTTCTATCAGTTGAATCAAAATATGAATCACCTTGATATGAATTTCCTGAATGCGATCGGCAAAGCCAATGTGAGGAACACGAATTTCAACGTCAACTAAGTCAGCTAATTCACCTCCGTTTTTTCCCGTTAGGGCCACCACCTTCATCTTCTTCTGTCTCGCCATTTCAGCAGCTCTGAGTACGTTCTTTGAATTTCCGCTGGTACTGATGCCCAACAGCACATCACCTTCATTACCCAAGCCTTCGATATATCGAGAAAAGACAAAATCATATCCAAAATCATTAGATACGCATGAAATATGACTTGGGTCAGAAATGGCAATGGCAGGTAGGGCTTTACGATTTTCTCTATAGCGCCCCGTAAGTTCTTCTGCAAAATGCATGGCATCACAGTGTGAGCCCCCGTTGCCACAAGAGAAGATTTTTCCACCATTGTTGATGGCTTCTGACATCAACTGGGCGGCAGCTTCAATCTGATTTAGATTTTGTTCATTACTTAAGAATTGGTCCAATACCTTGGCCGCTTCTTTCAATTCTTCTAAAATCAGTTGCTGGTTATTCATATGATCAAGATTACTGAAGAAAATGATTTATTATATATAAGTCAATAAAAACATGGTTTAATCTAAACTGATTGCATGTTGATTAACTTATGATAAATGCCTTCTTGTTTGATTAAGTCATCGTGATTGCCTCTTTCTACAATCCTACCGTTTTCCATAACCAAAATAAGGTCGGCATGCTGAATAGTACTCAATCGATGGGCAATTACAATAGACGTTCGGTTCTTCATAAGGTTGGTCAATGCCTCTTGAACAAGCTTTTCTGATTCGGTGTCCAGTGCCGATGTAGCCTCATCCAGAATAAGAATAGGAGGGTTTTTCATGATCGCTCTGGCAATACTAATCCTTTGCCTTTGACCGCCTGACAGTTTACCGCCACGTTCTCCCACGGATGAATCATAACCTTCTTCTAAGGCCATAATAAAGTCATGGGCATTAGCAATTTTTGCCGCCTTTATAATGTCTTCTTTATTAGCATTCGGCATAGCAAAGGCAATGTTGCTGCCCACAGAATCATTAAAAAGAATGGATTCTTGTGTCACTATGCCCATTAGGTTTCTCAGTGAATTTACCTCTATGTCTTTGATCGGGACTCCATCTATGCTGATTGCTCCGAGTGTAGTATCATAAAACCTTGGAACCAAGTCTGCTAAGGTCGATTTTCCTGCTCCTGAAGATCCCACCAATGCAATGGTTTGTCCTTTTTCTACCGTCAGGTTAATATCCGAAAGAACAGGTTCCTTGTCATAAACAAAGCCTACATCCTTAAATGTGATATTTGAATCAAATGAAGGTTTGACCTGAGCTTGTGGACTGTCCTCTATTTGAGGTTTCTCATCAATAAGCTTGAAAATTCGATCTGCTGAAGCCAAACCTCTTTGTATGCTGCTGATGGACTGAGAGAGGCTTTTTGCAGGATTCAAGATTTGGCTAAAGACGATAATGTAAACCAGAAGACCTTCTCCATCTAAATTGGTTTCATCATTCAATACAAGGTTACCGCCAACCACCAGGAGAGTAGCCACCACAAGAATACCCAGGAACTGAGAGATTGGTGAGGCCAACTCGTTTTTGCGAGCCATAGATACATTAATCTTACGATAGGTCTTTGTTTCCTTTTCAAAAAGGCCACCCACGTAATCTCTGGCATTAAAGGCCTTTATTACCCGCATTCCTCCAAAGACTTCATCCATTAAATTCACGATTCTACCTAAGCTCTCCTGACTAAGAATTGCCTTTTTCTTTAGTCTTTTCACAATCTCAGAAATAACGAAGCCCATAATAGGAAAGAAGACTAAGGTGAAGAATGTGAGCTGGACAGAAGTGGCAAATAAGAAAGTCAGGTATACTATAATGGTCGCAGGTTCTCTGAAAAAGACCTTAATGGAGCTCATTAGTGTCACTTCAATTTCCTGGACATCATTGGTCATTCTAGACATGATGTCTCCTTTCCTTTCCCCTGCAAAAAAGCCAAGGTGAAGTTTGGAGGTGTTATTAAAAACTTTGTTGCGAATCTTTTCAATCAAATCAGCCCTCATATATCCCATAATAACATTTGAGATATAGGTAAAGAGGTTGGAGAACAAAGCAGATATACCAATGATTATGCTTACATAGATGAGTGCTCCTTGAGGACCGTTGCTTTCTTTAAATTCTATCAGTTTTTGGTAGAATGAAGCCTTTAAATAGTCAATGCCAAAGCTCATTCCCTCAGTATTGGCCATATCAAGTAGCTCGTTCTCTTCTTTTGTCTCAAAAATTACCGTAAAGAGAGGTTCTAGAAGCGCCAGATTGAACAACCCAAAAATGATTGCCAAGAAGGCAAAAATTACATATTG
This sequence comes from Roseivirga sp., assembly GCA_965230105.1. Classification (GTDB taxonomy): domain Bacteria; phylum Bacteroidota; class Bacteroidia; order Cytophagales; family Cyclobacteriaceae; genus Roseivirga. Next base: position 172,942 of record CBDDKG010000025.1, read on the forward strand.
AGGAAAGTACCTGTGATAAGGCTTGGCGTATGAAATAATCCGACCGTAAGTACTCATAGAGTGTCTTTCGGGGGCAAGTTATACATAATTATTTCAGAATTCATGCTGCCGTTGCGGAAGATTCCACCTTAATGAAAGCATGGTTATAAACGAACTTGTTTTGCCCGTGGTTGAAGGGCTATTAACACTTCTATAGATGTTTCTTAAATCTACAAACAGGTTCTGTACTAACATGTACGAACCAGAAAGCTCAACATAGGTATTTGTTGTTTCAATGCCCTGACCGATCGTATTACCCGTATTTCTGATTCTGTCATCAGTGCTTCTCAAGAGATCTCCACCATAACTAACGCCAACTTCGTCTCTTCCAAAGTCACTCGTTATGATTTTTCCTGTTACATATAGTTTGTTGATGGGCTGATACCTTGCTGAAAGCACCAATTCTTTAAAATTGGCTCCCAGTGGGTGAGCTAATGGGTTTCTATAATTCGTATAGCTTAGTACTGGTGTATCTGAAGCATAGAAATAAGGTCTTGCAATGTTGTACTCTGCTTGTAGGTCGAGGTTTGAAATGTCGAAAGCGTCTATGTATTTACCACCCAATTGCACCCCGAATTTGTTGCGCCAATCGCCATTTCCATTTCTAAGGGCATCAATTAAGAATTCATCGAGAATGAATTGACCATAGAATTGAAATTTGCCTTTGAGGTTATAGCTAAAGTCTAAGCCTAAAAGTGAGTTGTCAGGACTGCCTTGTTGCTGCTCAATAGCACGGTAGAAGATAATAGGGTTGAAATAATTGATGTTGGCTTCTTCTGAAATAATGGTTTCAAAAATCCCGACTTCCAGTGACTTTGTAATGTTTACCCCTAAGCGGTGCATGCTTATGTATTTCTTTGGGTAGTTGCCATCTCCAGGTGAAATATTATTGGCGAATATTATATCGGCCGTCAACTGTCCGAATAAGTTGGTGTACTGAAATTTGCCTAAACGTGTATTGATCTGTCCAAAAAGAAAGGGGCTCGAGAAGTCAGATAAAACCATGGATCTAAGTCCATGTCCGATGAACTTTTTATCATAGCCGGCTTGTAGATCAATACTGTTCGTAACATTAAAGGTGAGATAACCTCTTGCATGAGTGATGTCGTAAACATTTGCATCTGCCTTCCAAAAACCTTCATTGGGTAAGGCCCGCTTAGATAGGATTGAGTTTCTAACATACTCAGGAAAAACCGTCTGGGTTGTCGAAAGAAAAGTATAAAAACCGATTTTATCGTCAATCATACCTTGAGCTTCTATGCCTCTGGTATTGGTATAGATCGTATTGGTAGCATCGGGGTCATTTCCTCCTGTGAAATCAATGACGGGGTTTATACGTAGGGAGAAGTTCTTGGCCCCATAGGTAAGAAAGTCCGATTTCTTTGTATACATCAGGTCCCACCATGACTTGTCGTTCTCGTTGTAGGGAGAATTAGTCCATTCCCAATTGTCATTCATTAAGTACTGATAATTGAACTGGTCTTGTGGAGAAAGGCTATCATAATGATCCTTCATACCCACCAAAAAATTTGAAACATCTACTCTACGAAGTGGTTTGAAGGTAGTTTGAAGGAGGTTGTCTGAACTTCCATACTTGATTTGAAACCGATCGATCAGATGATAATAGTCTCGATTATAAGGAATAAAGGTGCTTTGAGCATTGACTAGCCCTTGTGTCAGTAGGAACACAAACGGAATGAGTAGCTTTTTCATAGGCGTATCGAAGTCCCAAGATAGTGACTTGAATGGTTCTAACCTTTTATTCTCCAAGAGTTTGAATTTCTTTAAATTATAAAACTAATATGTTTGTGTAATATTCTGCAAGTCACTACATTTGCAGTCCTTTTTGAGGGAAGTAAAATTTAGCGCAATGAAAAAAGACATTCATCCTGACTATAAACCAGTAGTATTTTACGATACATCTAGTGAGACTAAGTTTATGACGCAGTCTACTATGACTTCAGGCGAGACTATCGAATGGGAAGACGGAAATACTTATCCTTTGATTAAAGTAGAGGTTTCTTCTGCTTCTCACCCGTTCTACACTGGTAAGAAACTATTTGTGGATACAGCAGGTAGAGTTGAGAAATTCAACAAAAGATATAAGAAAAAGTAGGCTTAACAGATATAAGTCATTTAAGGAAGTCTCCATGCGATTAAGCTGGAGACTTTTTTATTTTTGTGCATGGACATTAACCTCTACGATCCTGCCGAAATCAGAAGGAGTCTTCTCCCCTTCACTTTCACCAGACCTGTCGCAGATATCAGAATCGGGATTTTGAAAATCTCGGAAAAGTGGGAGCACTTTGGCTTCCATGTAGGATTCTCTACTGAGACCTATCTGGCTAACAAGTTCAAAGCATTAGAAACAACACTGCTCGTCAATGGTGCTCTATGTCCGGATAAGGCTTTGGTAAATGCCATCGAATCCTTGTCTGAGGGTCAGAGGCTAGTTTCAGAAGGGGTAGCGTTGGCCACATTCGGTGACGGAACCGAGCACATCGAATATACCGATTCAATAAGGTTAATAGCCAACCCATGGGAGATTTTTCAACACAATAAGGAACAAATTCTAGCCGATTTTGCGCTGATCACAGAGGGCAGATCATCTGCAGAAATCACCGATCCCAATACCATTATCTATGGCGCTGAGCATGTCTTTATTGAGGAGGGAGCCAGCATAAAGGCAGCAATTCTCAATGCTGAAGAGGGTCCTATTTATATTGGAAAAAATGCCCAAGTTCATGAGGGAGCGATTATTAAAGGCGCATTTGCCCTCTGTGAAAGCTCACATGTTAATATGGGAGCAAAAATCAAAGGTGACACAACCATAGGCCCTTATTCAAAAGTCGGGGGAGAGATCAGTAACTCAGTTGTGTTCGGGTATTCCAACAAGGGTCATGATGGATTCTTGGGCAATTCGGTGATCGGTGAATGGTGTAATCTGGGTGCTGACACCAATACTTCCAATCTAAAGAATAACTATGCAGCGGTTAAGCTGTGGAACTACGAGTCAGGAAGGTTTGCCAATACGGGATTACAATTTTGCGGATTGATGATGGGTGATCATGCCAAATGCGGTATCAATACCATGTTTAATACGGGTACGGTGGTCGGTGTTGGTGCCAATGTATTCGGGTCAGGGTATCCAAGGAACTTTGTGCCTTCATTTGCCTGGGGAGGGGCCAGCGGATTGACTACCTTTCAATTGCGTAAATTTTACGAAGTGGCTGAAGCCGTCATGAAGCGTAGAAGTATTGAGCTGGATGATATTGATAAAGAGGTGTTGTCAACCGTTTTCGAGAACACAGCGGATTATAGAATTTGGGAGAAAAAAGCATGAGGTTTCAAGACATTCCAGGTTTAGATTCGACTAAGCAAAAGTTGGTTGAGGCAGTTACATCAAGCCATGTAGCACATGCACAGTTATTTGCGGGAACAGAAGGAAGTGCTAACCTAGCCATGGCACTGGCTTTTGCCACTTATTTGAATTGTGAGAATCGATCTTCCACTGATTCATGTGGAGAATGCTCCTCTTGTCAAAAGAATGCGAAGTTTATTCACCCGGATGTGAGCTTTGTCTTTCCCTCCGCTGCTACCACTAAGCTAAAAAGAGAAGATGCCACCAGCGAGAAATTCTTGACCGAATGGAGGTCATTTCTGCAAGATTCGGTCTATGGTAATGTTTCTGACTGGAGTGGTCATTTTGGATGGGAGAATAAACTGCTCATGATTCCCCGACAAGAAAGCAGGAATATAGTTAAGGCATTATCCTTGAAAGCATTTGAGGGTCAATTTAAAGTAATGATCATTTGGCTGCCCGAGCTGATGAATACCAATGCTGCCAACGGTATACTGAAGATTTTGGAAGAACCACCAGAGAAAACGGTTTTTATAATGGTGTCTAATGATGCCAATAAGCTATTGACTACAATTCTTTCGAGAACACAGCAGTTTAGAATACCGGCTTTTTCTGATGTTGAAATCAAACAAGCCATTTCCTCAGATACTATGTCTGATGAACGTGCCTCCCAAATTGCCTATATGGCTGAAGGAAGCATGCGCATAGCCTTACAAATGGTCGATGGCGAAGACAATGAGACACAGAACTATTTTAAGAATTGGTTTCGACAATGCTTTACCTATAATTTCACTGAATTAATCTCAATGGCGGATGAGTTTCAGAAAAGAGGAAAAGATTTTCAGAAAGAATTATTGGGAGTGGGTTCCAGTCTAATGAGAGAATCATTGATTTACACTGCTCAGGCCACAGAGATTTGTAGGATCCCAGCTGAAGAGGAGGACTTTATCCAGAAATTTGGGAAGGTGTTCACCCCAGAAAAAATTATGGAGGTATCTCCCAAGTTAGACGAAGCACAATACCATATTGAGCGTAATGCAAACCCTAAAATTCTCTTTCTTGATTTATCTCTAACGATTGCCCAAATTGCGCGGGCTTAACCTATTATTTGAGTACATAAGACAGTCTTATCAAACTATCCGATGAAAATTAGAATTGGTACACGAGGAAGTAAACTTGCCCTTTGGCAGGCTTACCATGTGCAAGATAAGCTTGAGGCCGCTGGCCATGAGACTGAAATAGTCACGATCGAGACTAAAGGGGATAAAATACTTGATGTTTCTATCGCCAAGATCGGTAGCAAAGGTGTCTTCACAGAGGAGATAGAGGATCAACTAGCCAATGGTGAAATTGACATTGCTGTGCATAGTGCCAAGGATATGCAATCCACATTGCCAGAGGGTTTTGAGCTGATCGCCTTTATGGATCGTGAAAAAGCCAGTGACGTCATCATTAGTCATCAAGAGGACCTGGAAATGACCAGCGATTCTGATTTCATACTAGGGACTTCCTCCACACGTAGGGTGGCAACACTAAAGCGTTTTTATCCAAATATTAAGACGGTGGCTGTAAGGGGGAATCTTCAAACCAGAATAAAAAAAATGAAAGAAGGTGCATGTGATGCCCTTCTTTTGGCTTATGCTGGTGTTCATCGCATGGGATATGAAGGGATGATAAGGAAGGAGTTGTCACTCGATGAATTTATCCCTGCAGTCGGACAGGGAAGCGTGGCTATCGAAGTGCATGAAAGTATTGATGCCAATAAGTCGAGTGCGATTAGAGAGGTTTTGAATCATGGAGAGACTGAAATCTGTCTCACAGCGGAAAGAGCCTTTTTGAAGACTGTTGATGGGGGATGTAGCATTCCAGTCTTCGCTCGTGCGATACTAGATGGCCCTGAACTGGAAATTGAGGGAGGTATTATCAGCTTAGATGGAGAAGAAAGAATTTGTTATAAACTTGTGGGGCAATCAAATCAACCCCTTGATTTAGGTGAACAACTCGCCAGAGAAGTATTATCTTCGGGCGGAGAAAGAATTTTGAGAGATATAAAAAATCAGATACATGAGGAATAGAATATTTCAAATATTAAGCGCAGTATGCTTGACGCTAATCATAGCGAGTTGTGGGGAAACAAAGTCTTCAGAGACTCCCGCTGCCGAAGGTGATGACTACCTGGTTACTATTAAAACCAGTATGGGTGAAATGAAAGCCATACTTTATGATGAAACTCCAAAGCACAAGGAGAACTTCTTAAAGCTAGTGAATGATGGTTTTTATGACAGTCTTATCTTTCACAGGGTGATCAACTCATTTATGATTCAAGGTGGAGACCCAGAGTCAAAAAATGCGGTACAAGGGCAACCATTAGGTTCAGGTGGACCAGGATATACTATTCCTGCAGAGTTTGTCCCGACACTTTTTCATGAAAAAGGCGCCTTATCTGCTGCAAGGCAAGGAGATCAGGTAAACCCTCAAAGAGCTTCAAGTGGAAGTCAGTTCTATATTGTTCAAGGTACTGTTACACCAAGAGAACAGCTTGAAGGAACGGATCAGAGAAAGATTATTTCGGCATTTAGAGAATGTATGCAAACTTATCCGGAAAGTGACTTGGCCAAAGAATATCAGGCTGTTTTGACAGAAAATCCTGGAGATAATGCGGCTATTCAGACTAAAGTAGAATCTACTTTAGATAGATTGACAGAACTTACCGGAAGAACCTTCACTATGCCTGAGTCACGCATTGAAGCGTATTCTACAATTGGAGGCACACCATTTTTAGATGATCAGTATACCGTTTTCGGGAAAGTTATTTCAGGATTGGATATTGTAGACAACATTGCAAGCGTTCAAACAGCTCCTGGTGATCGTCCACTGGAAGATGTTAGAATGTTTATCTCCGTAGAAGTAATGCCAAGGGCTGAGATTGAAGAGAAATATGGTTATAAATACCCTGTAACTTTAGATCAGTAAGTTTATTCACTTCAAAAAGGGATTTCATACATATGGAATCCCTTTTTTTGTGCCCAATTGAAAGCGGAAACGCTGGAATTACAAGAATGGGTGTGTTTATAGATTTGTGTGGTGTAAATTGAGCTTTGTTCAATACCAGACTTATGAAAATCAAAGCCTTAATAGTTCTTGCCCTGGTAGTTTTCCTATCTAGCTGTGCTCAAGAACAAGATGAGATCGTTGTAATTTCCACACCTTATGGCGATATGACTGCTGTTCTTTTTGATGAGACACCGCTACATAAAGCCAATTTTTTGGAATTAGCTAAGTCAGGAAAATACGACTCAGTTCTCTTTCATCGGGTAATCAATCAGTTTATGATTCAGACAGGAAACCTTGCAACTGGCAAGGAAGAAAAAGGCGTTGATTATATGCTTCCAGCAGAATTTTTATCTGAAAAATATATCCACGAGAAGGGGGCTTTGGCTGCAGCGAGAACTGGTGATGTATCAAACCCCGAGAAGAAGTCAAGTGGTTCCCAGTTCTATATTGTGCATGGCGAAAGGTTCGATGATGAGGGCTTAGCAGCTCGAGCAGACAGAAGGCAGTATCTGAAGTTGTCTGGTATTTTCCAGCGCATGCTGAGGTCAGAACGCTTTCCGGAATTGACAGAGAAATACAACTATCATGTGAATAAGTTTAGAGAGGATTCCACCTATGACTTTAATAGGGCTCAAAGAGAATTGATATTCAATTCAATCGATGTAATCGAGGATCGTTTTGGTCCACAGGACGATCCGGGTTACCCTGATTGGGCAAAGGAAGTTTATGCCACTATTGGCGGAGCACCGCATTTGGATGGTCAGTATACTGTTTTTGGAAAGGTTGTGGAAGGGCTTGATGTGATTGATAAAATTGCTGGTACACCGACAAATCAAAGAGATAGGCCGCTCGAAGATATTCGTATGGAGGTCAAGGTGATGAAGATGAACAAATCTGAGATTACCAATAAGTACGGGATTACTTATCCTAATAAATAAGGCTTTGAAAATACTGATCACCGGATCTAATGGCCTACTAGGTCAGAAACTTGTCAAACTCATTCTGGACAAAGGTAAAGACGAGCTGATTGCCACTGCCAGAGGTGCTAATCGTCTTCCATACCCAGAGATAGACTACCAGTTTGATCAGATGGATATTACTGATCGTGCTCAGGTTGATAATGTAATCGACAAGCATGCTCCTGCAGTAGTTATTCATACGGCAGCAATGACCAATGTAGACCAATGTGAAACCGAACGTGAGGACTGCTGGAAACTAAATGTCGGTGCGGTTGAATATCTGATTAGAGCATGCGCAAGGAACTCAAGTTTTCTGCTTCACCTTTCTACCGACTTTATCTTTGATGGAGAAGAAGGTCCCTACGATGAGCAAGCGGAAGCCAATCCGATAAGTTATTATGGAGAAAGTAAGTTGGCTGCCGAAAAACTTCTTCTTAACAGCGATATAAATTTCGCAATTGCCAGGACAGTTTTGGTATATGGTATCGCACATGATATGAGTCGTACTAATATTGTTTTGTGGGTGAAGAAAAGCCTGGAGGAAGGTAAAGCAATTAGGGTAGTAGATGATCAATTAAGAAGTCCGACACTGGCCGAAGACTTGGCCATGGGTTGCTACCTAATCGCTGAAAATAGGGCTGAAGGGATTTTTAATATTTGTGGGAAAGACCTCTTGACGCCTTATGAAATGGCATTGAAGACCGCTACTTACTTCAATCTTGATACTTCTACAATGGAGAGAGCAGATGCTTCAAACTTTTCACAAACTGCGAAAAGACCTCCAAAGACAGGACTCCTAATTGATAAGGCAATTGCTGAACTTGGTTATACACCACATTCTTTTGAAGAGGGAATCGGAATACTTGTTGATCAACTGTCCTAAAGCCATCCAGACCATTTTAAGTTGAAGTCTCCACGTTTTTAGATATATTGGTCTGTTATTTTTTAATCTCAACTAAACCTTAAATACTATTTCTATGGCAATCAATGCTTCTTCCGACAACCGTGGGCAGTGGGGATCCAAGTTTGGATTCATCATGGCTGCTGCCGGTTCAGCTGTCGGACTGGGGAACATTTGGCGTTTCCCTTACATCACAGGAGAGAATGGAGGTGGGGCATTTGTCCTCGTTTATTTGCTGTGTGTTATCCTAATCGGTGTTCCATTATTATTTACGGAAATGGGGCTGGGTCGAATGACCAAGAAGAGCACCATTGGTGCGTTTAAAGACACGGGTGCGAATCCTTTATTCATGGGGCTTGGTGCTATTTTGGCATTAGGGGTAAGCTTCTTTGTACTCTCCTTTTATGGAAATATTGCTGGTTGGACAATTGGCTATATCGGTAAATCTTTGACTGGCTCAACTCAATCCTTTGCAGATTTTGCTGCGGATGGAGGAACTGCTATTGCGTTAATGGGAGCTTTTACTGTTGCTACAATTTTAATTGTGCGACTCGGTGTTTCAGGTGGTATCGAGAAAGCAGCAAAAATTTTGATGCCAGTACTTTTTATTCTAATCGCAGTTGTGGCCATTCGAAGTTTGACTTTAGAAGGTGCAATGGCTGGAGTTGAGTTCTATATGAAGCCTGATTTCAGTAAGATTGATGGAAACTCTGTTTTGGCAGCGCTTGGGCAGGCTTTCTTCTCTATGAGTATAGGGTGGGGTATTATGATCACTTATGGATCTTACCTGCCTAAATCGGCTAATATTGTCAGTAGTGGTGTCTGGGTAGGTTTTATGGATGCTGGCGTTGCCTTACTAGCCGGGTTTATGATTTTTCCAGCCGTGTTTGCTTTTGGTATGGATCCTGCTGCCGGGCCAGCATTGGTGTTTGAAATACTGCCAGTAGTGTTTGCAGGCATGCCGGGCGGTGCTATCATAGGTGCTTTCTTCTTCTTACTACTTTTGGTGGCAGCATTAACTTCATCAGTATCTATGTTGGAAGTACCAGCTTCCTATTTTATGGATGAAAAGAAATGGTCTCGTAGTAAATCTGCTTGGGTTGTTGGAGGTCTTTTGTTCTTAGTTGGTATTCCTTCGGCACTTTCACATAATTCGAGTGAGTTTTTTACGAACATGTCATTGCCTTTGCCGTGGCTAGATGAGCCTAAGGTTGGGTTCCAGAACATTTTGGATTACTTATTCGGTGAGTTCTTCATAGTCGTTGTTGCCTTAGTCACTAGTATTTATGCTGCCTGGAAAATAGGAGCAAACAAAATTATTGATGAGCTAGCAGAAGGTTCTGAGAAGTTTCAATCGGGTACTGTTAAGGCAAAGGGATTAACGTTCTTCATAAAGTATATTTGCCCTCTTGTAATTTTGGCTGTGCTATTGAATATGCTAGGCGTTTTTGGCGTTTTTGCAGGAGGAGGATAATTCCAAATATTTCAAAATTTCAAAGTCCCTTCCTCAGGTTGGGACTTTTTTATTAGTTTCAATTATGGCAAAAGATCACACCAATTTTTTTAACAATGTCTATGATGTTGCACGGCTGATACCCTATGGTCGGGTGACGAGTTATGGTGCTATCGCCCACTATTTGGGGACAAAAGGTAGTGCGAGAATAGTGGGTTGGGCTATGAATGCATCCGGCATACATGATGATGTGCCGGCTCATCGTGTGGTAAATAGAGCTGGGATTCTGACCGGTAAACATCATTTCGGTACGATTAACCCTATGCAAGAACGATTGGAAGCCGAGGGCGTAATAATAGTCAATGATAAAATTCAAAACTTAAAAGAAGTCTACTGGGATCCTACGGAAGAACTGGCCCTCTAATTCTCCTATATTTGTATATCAACATTTTTCTCACATAAATGGAAGTCTTACTGACCTCGGAAGGCATTATTGCCTTACTTACCCTTACTTTTTTGGAAATAGTTCTAGGGGTAGATAATATCATCTTTATATCCATTATTTCTAACCGATTGCCTGAACATCAACAGGCTAAGACACGGAATCTCGGTTTGCTTTTGGCACTTGTCATGCGGATTGGTCTTTTGTTGGGGATCAGTTGGATTATTGGATTTACAGAGCCTCTTTTTACTGCTTTCGAGTATGAGATCAGTGTCAAAGATCTGATTCTGATTGTTGGCGGACTGTTTTTGATTGGTAAGAGTACCACAGAGATACATGAGTCTCTCGAAGTAGAAGAACATGAGGAGACTAAGAAAGTGGCGACATCAATGGGTAAGGTAATTCTTCAGATCGTTGCCCTTGATATGGTATTCTCCTTTGATTCAATTCTAACCGCTGTGGGCCTTACAACAGAGGTTTTGATAATGATTGTGGCTGTTACGATCGCCATGATAGTGATGATGACTTTTGCTGGTCGTATCAGCAACTTCATCAACAAGCATCCTTCATTGCAGATGCTCGCTATGTCTTTCTTAATCCTAATCGGCTTTATGTTGGTACTGGAAGGTATAGGCCAGCATATTCCTAAAGGCTATATCTACTTTGCCGTATTCTTCTCATTAACAGTTGAGTCACTGAATATGCGCAGAAGAAGAAAGGTAGCTGCACTTAAATTGAAGAAAAGGATTACTAGCTAGTAGGTCCTTTTCTTGATATCATCAATAATCCAAGAAAAGTCAATGCCCCGTTTAAGGCAAGCACAAAGAATCCAAACCAGCCACCAGTATTGAAGTCAATCAGGTAGGACAGGAGTGGTGCGGCTATACAAACGATAAGTACATATTTATCTCTGACTGCTCTTTTGGTCAACAGTCCGAATGAGAATAAGCCTAGTAATGGCCCATAGGTGTAGCCGGCAGCTCTGAAAATGGAGTTGATGACACTATCATCATTGATCGCGTTAAAGATCAAGATGATTAGAAACAGAATCACAGAAAAGGCGATATGTACTTTCAGTCTCGTCTTCTTTTTTTCAGATTCCTCCTTCTGATCAAAATTTAAAAAGTCTACACAAAAAGCGGTTGTCAGTGCCGTTAATGCGGAATCTGCACTTGAATAAGCCGCTGCGATAATACCCAACAAGAATACGATACCAGCGAAAGTCCCAAGGTGATTCAGCGCTAACAGTGGATAAAGCCCATCTGTTCTGTCAGGAACAGCAATACCATTTTGTTCTGCATAGAAATATAAAAGGGCGCCCATGCTCAGGATTAGAATATTAGCAATGACTAGAATAACACTAAACCAGAAGATATTCTTTTGCGCATCTTTCAATGATCTACAAGTCAGATTCTTTTGCATCATATCCTGATCCAGACCTGTC
>CBDDKG010000026.1:0-227947 GCA_965230105.1 Roseivirga sp.
TCCTCAAGGTGGGGGATACAAGAGTCTGAATGTGACCATTAGGAAGTCATTGGGTCTTTATTCAAATGTTCGCCCCTTTAGAGCCTACCCTCCATATGTACCATCGTTTTTCCCTCACATGGATGTGGTGATTGTGAGAGAAAATGAAGAGGACCTTTACGCAGGCATTGAGCATCAACAGACTACTGAAGTAGTTCAAACTTTAAAATTGATCTCTCAGCCTGGAAGTGAAAAAATTATCCGTTATGCTTTTGAGTATGCAAGAGCGTATGGTCGCAAGAAAGTGACCTGTATGACCAAGGATAACATTATGAAACATTCCGATGGTATGTTCCATAATATTTTCGATCAAGTGAAACTAGAATATCCGGATATAACAGCTGACCATTGGATTATCGATATCGGATCTGCAGTAGTAGCTGCCCGTCCTGAGTCTTTGGATGTTGTCGTTACTCTAAACCTTTATGGGGATATAATTTCTGACATTGCTGCGGAAGTGGCGGGCTCAGTGGGTATGGCTGGTTCAGCGAATGTTGGCATGACACACGGAATGTTTGAAGCCATTCATGGTTCAGCACCAGATATTGCTGGACAGAATATTGCCAACCCTTCTGGTTTGCTGAATGGAGCGACAATGATGCTAGTACAATTGGGTAAGGGGGATAAAGCTGAGCTTATTCAAAATGCTTGGTTGAAAACCTTGGAGGATGGAATTCACACGGGAGATATTTATCGTGCCAATCGAAGTGTTGAAAGAGTGGGCACAAAAGAGTTTGCTGATGCCATCATTGATCGCTTGGGTCAACAGCCAAGTAAGCTCACTCCTGTGAAGTACAATGAAGATGTCGCAATTTCGGTGGCTATTGAAGAGAAGCCAGCTAAAAAGAAAGAACTTGTCGGAGTAGATGTGTTCATCGATTGGAGAGGTGATAGCAGAGATGCTGACGAAATTGGAGACCGATTATTGAACCTGGCTTCTACTGAAAACCTAAAGTTGAAGCTTATTTCAAATAGAGGCGTATTGGTTTATCCAGGAGGGATTCCAGAGACCTTTAAAACCGATCACTGGAGATGCAGATTCGTCAATCCTGAAGGAAAGGTTTTAAATAACTCTGATGTGATTGAATTACTTCAGAGTGTTCAAGACGAAGGCTTTGACTTCATAAAAACAGAACACCTATATCACTTCGATGGAGAAAGAGGTTACTCTCTAAGTCAGGGGGAGTAAAAGTTTTAGAACATAAAAAAGGGGCGTAAGCCCCTTTTTTATCGAGTACTCAATGTGTAGACACCACTATCCTTGAGTTCATATTCGTGGTCCCCAGACGCTACTAGAATGTCGAATGAGACACGCCATTGGTTGGCCGTGATCTTCTGGCCAGAAATATCATTTCTTAAGAACCTGAAGGCTTCAAAAGCACAAAAGCACGACCTGACATAGAAAAATTCAATTTCAGTCTGTGGCAAATCGTTGCCGGTGTTAATGTTGAATTCTGTAGCATTTGCCGGTAATTCTATCCAAAAGAACTCGGTGAGTTCATCATCAGCAATATTTTCTTCGTCAGGGTGAGTGTATGCGAATCGGATGGCAGTTTTGTCTCCTTCTTCCCAAAGCACCCAAGTGCCATAATCATCATCTGGAGATGATAGTTCAGAGTTTTCATAATAAACCCGCTCAAGACTTCCTTCATTGGTATTGTCACAAGAAGAAAAGATCAGTATGGAAATAAGTATCGGAAGTAGCTTTTTCATGTTTTTGACTTTCCTTCTTAGACCCCCTAAACTACTGATAGGTTGGAAAGAGTTCTTACTGCAAACTGTCTAGTAGTTTTTTCACAGCAGGAATTGCTCCTTTATTGATCATTTCATCCAGATTGGTCATATATTTCTGGAGATCAAGAAGCTCTTTTTGGTACCAATGAAATTCGGGCTTTAGATTACCCTGACGATCGTAAAAATTGATTGGTGTGTTCGAAATTAGGTGATTATCACAAATTTGATTGAAGCGTTCGATCTGTCGAATGACAAGTTGAACGTTATCGTAGCCTCCGCTCAGACTTGCGGCCAAACTAGCATCTAGCTGTATGAATACATCATCATTGAAGCCCGCTCTCGTGATCAGCATTGGTGCCTCGAAGATGATGTTTACGGGTTTGGGTACTGGCTTTTCTCCTTTATCTAAGGCAGTCTGAAATTCGCTAAGTGTTGAGTTAATGACTTTTTGGGCACTACTGATATCATAAGAGAGTTTGTTAAGTTCAGAGCTAAAGCTCGAAAAATAGCGCTCACGGATTTTTGTCTCACGCTTATTCTCCTGATACCTGTTTAGTTCAAAAGCACCGTATACACCAACAAAAACAATTAGTAGTTCTGCAATGAATTTGATTAACCCCCTTCTTTCTTTTGCCATAACTATGAGAAACCTAAAGCTATGAAAATGTTGCAGGTTATACCCGCTCAAATTGGTTTAACAAGGAAGGCAGGTTTTTCAAGATATCTGAGGTCATTTTGTCCAAATCGAAATCCGGAGACCAACCCCAATCGTTCCTAGCGACAGAGTCATCGATACTATCAGGCCATGAATCGGCAATGGCTTGTCTAAAGTCCGGCTTATAACCTGCCGAAAATTCTGGAATCTCATTCTGAATGGCCGCAACAATTTCTTTTGGAGAAAAGCTAATAGCAGACACGTTATAGCTTGACCGAACTTTGACATGATCAGCAGGAGCTTGCATTAAATCTAATGTGGCCTTAATGGCATCGCTCATGTACATCATTGGCAGATATGTGTCTTCGGACAAAAAGCACTCGAAAGGTTCATTCCTCAGCGCCTTATGGTAAATATCTACGGCATAGTCTGTAGTACCACCTCCTGGCAGAGATTTATACCCGATCAAACCGGGGTACCTAAGGCTTCTGACATCCACGCCATACTTTTCATGGTAATACTCACACCATCTTTCTCCGGCTAACTTGCTAATGCCGTATACTGTGTTGGGGTCCATTACAGTGTCTTGAGGTGTGTTGACTCTCGGAGTAGAAGGACCAAAAACCGCAATGGAACTTGGCCAATAAATCCTTAGCTTATTCTCCTTGGCCGTTTCCAGGACGTTGAGTAGCCCCGTCATATTGAGATTCCATGCCCATTTTGGGTTCTCTTCTCCTTTGGCAGAAAGAATAGCTGCTAAGTGATAGATTTGAGTAATGCTATGTGTTCTGACAATGTCATTCAGCTGATCGGCATTCATCACATCCAGTTGCTCAAATGTAAAGTCCGAAATGGCTGGCACTGGTTTGGAAATATCCGAGGCAATAACATTTGAATTACCGAATAGTTTTCCAAGCTCATTGGTCAGTTCTGAACCGAGTTGCCCACAGGCTCCAATCACTAAAATTCTCTCCATTGATTTCTATTTCTCGCTTGCAATATTAATTAAACAGCTCAATATGTAAAACGTTTGCATGACCAAAGGTTGGTTGCAATACATCTTATATATTTGCCCTGTCATGGAAGAGATGAGTTTTGACGATTATCTGGTAAAAAAGAAAATAGATCCAGAGACTTTCAGAGAAGGAGAGTCTAGTCAATATGATGGGTTTAAGATTCTTTTTGATCAGGTACATCCGGATAGCTTCACTGCTCAAAAACTCTTTTTGATTAATAAAATAAGAAGAGCGTATCCGCTAAAGGCACTAGAAAGTGAGAAGGAAGTAAAGAAGCCCATGATGAGACCCAAGATAGCAAGACCTAAAACCAGTTAAGATGTACGATAAATTAAAACCACAACTACAAGCAGAAATTCAGTCTATTAAGGAAGCAGGACTTTATAAGCAGGAACGTGTAATTACTACCCCTCAAGCAGCTGATATAAAAACAGATGATGGTAAGGAGGTAATTAACTTCTGCGCCAATAACTATTTAGGTCTATCGTCACATCCGAAGGTAGTTGCAGCAGCGAAAGCAGCAATTGATACCCATGGGTTTGGTATGTCTTCAGTGAGATTTATTTGTGGAACACAAGACATACATAAAGAACTAGAGCAGAAAATCTCTGAGTTTTTAGGTACTGAAGATACTATACTTTATGCAGCTGCATTCGATGCCAATGGCGGTGTATTTGAACCTTTATTTGGGCCTGAAGATGCGATTATTTCAGATGCTCTGAATCATGCATCAATTATAGATGGCGTTCGACTTTGCAAAGCAATGCGCTTTAGGTATAAAAATGCCGATATGGCGGATTTAGAGGAGCAATTGAAAGCGGCTGACGCCAAAGGAGCAAAGCAAAAAATCATTGTGACTGATGGTGTTTTTTCTATGGATGGCACTATTGCCCCGATGGATAAGATTTGTGACCTGGCAGATCAGTACAATGCACTAGTAATGACTGACGAATGTCATTCCACGGGCTTTATGGGCAAAACAGGACGAGGTGTTCATGAGCATCATAACTGTATGGATAGGGTTGATATTATCACAGGAACACTCGGTAAAGCTTTAGGTGGTGCTTCTGGTGGTTTTACTTCTGGTAAGAAGGAAATCATTGACTTATTGCGTCAACGATCCAGACCTTATTTATTCTCTAATACGCTGGCTCCATCTATAGTGGGCGCGTCCATTGCGGTTTTTGATATGTTATCAGAGACAACGGCCTTAAGAGATAAACTTGAAGAGAATACTAAATACTTCCGTGAGCAGATGACTTCTGCTGGTTTTGACATCAAACCAGGAGAGCATGCAATTGTACCCATTATGCTTTATGATGCCGTCTTATCGCAAAAAATGGCCAGTGCTATGCTAGAGAAAGGAATTTATGTAATTGGCTTCTATTTTCCTGTAGTGCCGAAAGAGCAAGCCAGAATCAGAGTGCAGATTTCTGCTGGGCATGAAAGACATCATTTGGATAAGGCGATTGCCGCCTTTACAGAGGTAGGCAAGGAATTGGGAGTTATTTAAGAAGCTACGTCCAGCGGTTCGCTTCCTTGAGAGTCAACTGCCTCTGGAAGAGACTCTCTTTCCTGGTGGTAGTCATTGATGCGTTTTCTGATTTCAGGAATAGAAAGGTTGCTATCGATCGAGCCATTTCTTGCCACAGACATTTGGCCGGTCTCTTCTGAGATGATCAGTGTCAAGGTATCTGTGGCTTCTGACATGCCAAGCGCAGCTCTATGTCGCATGCCAAATTGTGCTGGTAAGTCCCTTTCACTAACAGGCAAAATACATCTGGCCGCTCTAACCTTTCCCTGGTTAATAATTACGGCACCATCATGCAAAGGGCTGTATTTGTTGAAAATAGAGATGAGAAGTCGTTTTGAAATGGTCGCATCCATGAAGTCTCCCGAATCGACATAGAATTTGAGTTCAGAGCTTTTAGAAAAAACAATCAATGCACCTGTATTGGTACTGGAAAGCGCTTTGGTGGCTTCAATAATGGGGGTGATATTGAACGACTCTTTCGCTTCCCGTTTTTTCCAGATCATAATGGATTGAAGAAGATCGTTTTGTCGGAAGGTCGTCTTACCAAGGATTAGCAAGAACTTTCGGATTTCTTGGGAGAAAATGATAATGGCGGCCAATACACCAACCCCCATGAACTGGCCCAGGATTCCGGCAAGCAATTCCATCTGTGCTGCTCGCACGACCAGATAAACAAGGTAGAGTACTAAAAAACCGATCAGTACCCTCACAGCCACGCTGCCTTTTAAGAGTTTATAGACCTGGTAAAGCAGAACACTTACCAATAGGATGTCGAGAATGTCGATCCATCTTACATCTAGAAACCCTATTTTAAACGCGTATATCAACCCTTGTATGCCTTATAAAGCTTTATTGTTTCGATAGCCTCCTTGACATCATGGACTCTCAATATTGATGCGCCATTCATTAAGGCAGCCATATTTAATGCTGTTGTTCCATTGAGTGCTTCTCTTGCAGAGGTGTCAAGTGTCTTGTAAATCATCGATTTTCTTGACAACCCCGCGAGTATTGGAAACTTCAATCTTTTAAAATAACCCAAATTCCGAAGCATATCATAGTTCTGTGCAATCGTTTTTGCGAAGCCAAAGCCCGGGTCAATAATAATATCCTTAACACCAAGACGCTTTAGTGTTAAACACTTAGCGGAAAGTTCAATACTAATATCATTCAAAAGGTGACCGTAGTTTGTAAGGGATTTCATGGTCGTAGGAGTTCCCCGCATATGTGTTAGAATATAGGGTACATCCAACTTGGCCACTGTATTGAACATTTCAGTATCTAGATTACCTCCAGAAACATCGTTGACTAATGAAGCTCCTGCCTTTACTGCACATTTGGCTACTTCAGACCTAAATGTATCAATTGAAATGTATGCTTTGGGAAATGTCTTGTGAATAGCTTCAATGGCAGGAATCACTCTTTCTAGTTCTATATTTTCCGAAATGTCCTCAGCGCCCGGCCGGGTAGAATAACCTCCAATATCTAGTATGAAGGCACCGGCTTCAAGCATTTTTCCTGCGCTATCGATAACCTCCTGAAGATCATTGGCCCTGCTTCCCTCATAAAAAGAGTCTGGGGTGATGTTAAGAATCCCCATGACTTTTAGGTTGTCCAAGGAAACCAGATTTCCCCTCAGATTCAATGTGCTTTTTATACTAAATAACTTATCTTTCGCTTTCAAGAATTGTCCCAAATTTTAAATAAGCGATTACTTTGGAGGAGCAAACGGTAGGCGAATATAAGCAAGTTATCAAGGCCTGTAAAGACATATTTCTTAAGAAAACCCAAGACTATGGCACGGCCTGGAGAGTGTTGAGGTTGCCTTCTATTACAGATCAAATTTTTATAAAAGCGCAACGAATTCGTTCTATTCAAGAGAAAGGTGCTCAGAAGGTCGATGATGATATCTCAGGAGAATTTATTGGGATAATTAACTATTGCGTGATTGCCTTAATCCAAATGAACCTGACGGATCATGACCCAATGGAAATGGATGTAGAAGTGCTAGAGCCGCTTTACGACAAACATGTAAAGGAGACTATGGAGCTTCTGTTGAATAAGAATCACGACTATGGTGAGGCATGGAGAGATATGCGTGTAGCTTCAATTACGGACATTGTATTGATGAAGCTTTTGCGCGTTAAACAAATTGAGGATAATCAGGGGAAGACAATCATTTCAGAGGGCATCGATGCCAATTATATGGACATGATCAATTATGCCGTTTTCTGTATGATCCTAATGGGATTTGCCAAATCATGAAGTTATTAAACACAATAGCACGCTACATAGTAGGAGGCCTTTTTATATTCTCAGGCCTGATTAAGGTCAATGATCCTGTCGGAACTCAGATAAAGTTGGAGGAGTACTTCTCGGTTTTTGCGGTGGACATTGCTCCGTTCTTTGAATCGTTAAAACCGATTTCATTGTTTCTGTCTATGTTGCTTTCAACTTTAGAAGTAGTACTGGGTATAGCACTACTTCTTAAGTATAGAGAAAAGCTAGTGACCACGCTGTTATTGGCAATGATTGTCTTTTTTACCTTTCTGACTTTCTATTCCGCCTATTTCAATAAGGTGACAGACTGCGGATGTTTTGGAGATGCTATTAAGCTTACACCATGGGAGTCTTTTATTAAAGATATAGTCCTTCTTGTCTTCATTGTGGTACTCTTTATCAACAGGAAGAAGAATGAACTTCTCAAAGAGAAGAAAGTTAAAACAGGTATTGTGGCGACTTCATTGGTTTTTTGCCTTGCTGTTGCTTTCTGGTCGGTTAATCATTTGCCGACCATTGATTTCAGAGCGTATAAGGCTGGTACCAGCATTCCGGCAGATATGCTCCCTCCTGCAAATGATCCCAGTGTGGTACCGAAGATTACCAATTTCGCTATTTATGGCGATGAGTCCGATTATACACAAGAAGTGCTAAGTGGGAAGAAACTATTGGTGGTAGTCCATGAGACGGAAAAGACTGACATTGATTCATATAATATGCTGAATAGCTTGATTGGTGCCTTAGGAAATCAAGTAGAGGTGGTTGCGGTTACCGCATCATCAGGTCCACAATTCGAGGATTTGCGACACACGGTTCAGCTTGCGATTCCGTATTACTACTCAGATAAGACCTTGCTCAAAACGATGATTAGATCTAACCCAGGACTTGTGTTGTTGAATAACGGTGAAGTCATGAAGAAATGGCACTATAATGATATCCCTGATGCTGGGGAGTTACTATCTAATTTGAATTAATGAATTTTAGAAATGGTATTTTCCTGATCGGGCTCGCAGGGTCTGGTAAATCGACCCTTGGGAAATCCTTGGCAACAAGGCTCGGTTATAAATTCATCGACCTGGATGTTGAGATTGAAAAGAAAGAGGGGATGACAATTCCTGAGATTTTCAAGAAGTACGGGGAGGGACAGTTTAGAATCTTTGAGAGAGAAACTCTCCATCAACTTATTGCTGTGGAGGATCATTTTGTATTGGCAACTGGTGGAGGTGCTCCTTGCTACCATTTTAACATGGATGCCATGAATGAAGCAGGAATGACCATTTACCTAGATGTCGCACCTGGAGACTTGGCCTTAAGAATCATTGAGGATGGTGTAGAACGTAGACCTATGTTCAAAAGCTATGACCATGTAGACTTGATCCAGGAAATTCGAGAGATGAAGGCCAGACGTGAAGAATACTATGAACAGGCGAAAATAAAAATTAGAGATAATCGGATTTCCGCGGAAATGATTATCTCTAATATCAATGAGTCTAAAGACTAGAAGTTCAGTCCAAAGCTAATTCTCGCATTATTTAATGTTGTTTGTGTAATCGATGTAGGACTTGGGCCAGTAGTACCGAAGAATGATGTAAAAGATTCTTCATATTTGGTTTGCGAGAAAGACAAGTCTAAGAAATACTGTCCTAAGTTTAAGCCCACACCGCCAGAGACGATGGTTCTTGATCTGTCCACGTCACCAGTGACGTTTAGTCTTCCGTTAGCAGGATCCCCTAACATTGCGTAACCCGCTCTGAATCTGAAAATCTTATATCGATACTCGGCACCAAACCTTAAGTTATTTACTGTTTCGTATACGTTGCGAATGGTCTCGTTGTCATTATCCGCTATAAAGTCTCCTGATGAAACATTAGCGCTCGCATAGTTCAAACGCTCATAGTCGGCTGAGATAAAACCATTCTTTCCTAAGAAGAATGCCACGCCTGCATTGAAACGCAAGGGAGTTCTCAGTTCATAATCTGAGAAGAAAATATTAGTCTGAGTTTGTAGGCTATTGAGCACGGTGTCTTCGAGAATTACGCGATTCCCGTTGTCGAGAAATGTCGATGCATCGAAGTTATTCCACTCTGAATTATAGATGGCATCACTTTCTTCGCTGAAGTTATACCAAGTCGGTGAGGTCAAGGACACACCAAATCGAACAAAATCAACAGGCCTTACAATCACTCCAATATTTGCATTGAAGCCAGTACCTGACACATCGAAACGTTCATCTACACTAAAAGAAGATAATACTGTATTGCTAAACGTTTCAGTATAAATACGATTTGACGTATAATTAGTAGAGACAATACCAATTCCAGCCCCTAGGTAGATTTTGTCGTCATAGTTTCCACCGAAAGCAATATTGATTTGATCTGTAAACCCAGTTCTGGTGATACGCTCTTGTTGAAGGGGATTACCCGCTACTGGAGATAAATAGAAGTCTTCTGCTCCAGGTAATGGATTGATCAAGTAATGATCGAAACCAACTTGTTCTATTCCACCAAGCTCCTCAGGAAAGAACCCATCGGCTCTGTCCAACATAGCATCTAGAATGGAGGTTCGAATGCCTTGACCAGAGTAGCTAAGTTGCTGTCTGAAGTCATTTACTCTATTGAAAGTAATGGCAAGCGATCCACCACGCCATCCCCCTGGCACATAGTCGCTTTTGTTGAAGTTAATGACCAGACCTAAATTGGCAATATTCAAGTTAGAGTCCTCCGTTCTTGAATTATTCAGCAAGTAAGTAGATTCAAATTGATTGAAGTTTAAACCCGGTGTTAAGACAAATTGCGACCTGTTATAAAATCCCAGGCCTGCTGGGTTTAGTATGGCAGAACTTACATCTCCACCGAGCACCGAGCCCGAACCTGCTAAACCTGAAATTCTTGCCGACCCGACTTGGTTAAGTTGACTGAACCTTAATGCATCTTCATAATACCCGAACGAACCAGGTTGTACTTGAGCCTTGGCTCCAAACTGTAGGCAAAGCGCTGCCAAGCCTACTAGCATAAGCTTTCTTATTCCTTTCATCTTCTGAGTTTTTGTTGTTTACTATTAACCTCTACCTCTGCCTGATCTTGATGATGAGCTCCTACTTGAAGAAGATCTGCTACTGCCTCCACTTCTTGAACTTCGGCTCACTGACCCGGAAGATCTGGAGCTTGAACTTCTGCTTACACCAGACCTAGAGCTTGACGATCTTGAGCTACTTCTTGAAACACCTCTTGAGCTAGACGACCTTGAACTGCTTCTTGAAACACCCCTAGAACTTGACGATCTGGATGATGATCTACTTACACCTGAAGAAGACCTCGAGGAGCTGTTTCTATTAAAAGATACTCCACTTGTTCTGCCTGAAGTACTTCTGTTCGAAGCACGCCCTCCACTGAATGTTGAAGTATTTCGAGATGATCGTGAGGTTCTTGAAGTCACCGCGCTACTTCTGCCTCTTGAAGAGCTAGAGCTTACACGTGACGATGTTCTATTTGAACTTCTTGAATCATTAAATCGATAGGCATCAGTTCTTACACGGTTTGATCTTGTACTAACGACTTGGCTTCTTGAGCTTCTGCTAGTACCAGTAGACGACCTTGAAGACCTCGAACTGCTTACGCTGCTAGAGCTTACACGTCCGCTTCTTGAGGCTCTATTTTCTATAGCACTTCTCGATACTCTTGAAGTACCTGAGGTTGAAGCCAACCTTTGCGATCTTGTTTGAGCTACACCATTGTTAGCGTCTGACCTTACATTTGCTACAGATGTAGATGACAATCGACCACCACGAGTAAATGTTCTGTTATTTCTGGCGACAAAAACTTCTCCACGATAGATATACTGGTTGCTAAAGATAGGAGGGCAATAAATTCCACCACCAAAGCCGAATCCACCACCGAATCCAAATCCTCTACCGAATCCGAATCCCCAGCCTCGATTCCATCTGTTCCAACGATTCCACCTACTGAAGCCAAAGCCCGCATTGAAAAAGAAGGGATCATAAAATGGATCAAAGAAAGGATCATAACCGAACCCGACAGGTGCAAAGAAAGGATCATAGAAGCCAAAACCTCTACCCAAGCCTATGGATACATTAATACCCGGGCTCCAGAAACTATTTCTAAACCTATTTCGACCAAAGGTTGCCATGGAAGTTCTTCCTATGCGGCCGTTGCTTGCCGTTATGTAGCGATCCATTCTGGTGCTATTACCCTGATAGTATTGATCATACCAGGCCAACCTGAATTCAAAGTCGTTGTAAACCAGATTATTGAAATATCGCTCATCCCACTCTTCAGCCCAATCTACCGGTAAGGCATAAGTGGCTAACAGTTGGTTTTCGTAGTCCCAGACAAAGTCATCATAATTCAATTCACTTGCCTTGGTCACTCTTGGGCCTCCTTCACCCTCAACGAAATATTCGACCTCTTTACTTTCGTTATTATTATAACGATTAAGCAATGTTGGGTCGACTGATTCTTTAGACTGATTTGCCAATGTGATCACGTTAGCGGTATTAGCCGCTTGAACCTCTTCAGGTTTTGCAATCACCTTAGGGGCTTTTTTACGATCGGCCGATGTAAAATATACATCGTCATATTCTGAAGCTTGTTGGTATTGATCTGGTGAGCATGCGAGCACCGCTAGCATGCTGAGTGGTGCCATTAATAATTTGAGATGAATTCGACTTTTCATGACTTTCCTTTCTGGCTTAATAAGTTAACGTCTATTTATCGTTTTTGGTCGAGAAAATATCCGAAAACTATATATTTGTCGGATATTCTATCAACGCTAAAACAGCAAGGATCATACCAAATCTGAGAACATGAGCAAAGGATTGCCTAAAAGGAGTGAAGATTATTCATTATGGTACAACGAATTGGTCAAGAAGGCCGATTTGGCTGAGAACTCACCAGTACGAGGTTGTATGGTTATTAAGCCCTATGGCTTTTCTATATGGGAGAAAATGCAAGCTGAGATTGATCGTATGTTCAAAGAAACAGGTCATACCAACGCTTATTTTCCTCTATTTATACCTAAATCTTATTTAAGTAAGGAAGCTGACCATGTAGAGGGTTTTGCAAAGGAATGCGCTGTCGTAACACATTATCGACTGAAGAATGATGAGGAAGGCAAAGGTGTTGTGGTTGATCCGGAAGCAAAACTAGAAGAGGAGTTGATCGTTAGGCCAACCTCTGAGACAGTGATTTGGAGTACCTATAAAAATTGGGTACAGTCTTATCGCGATTTACCAATACTT
Organism: Roseivirga sp.; assembly: GCA_965230105.1. Taxonomy (GTDB): domain Bacteria; phylum Bacteroidota; class Bacteroidia; order Cytophagales; family Cyclobacteriaceae; genus Roseivirga. The sequence goes on from CBDDKG010000026.1 coordinate 12,513, forward strand.
GTTAACCAGTGGGCCAATGTGGTTCGTTGGGAAATGAGGACCCGACTCTTTTTAAGGACTGCGGAGTTCTTATGGCAAGAAGGTCATACGGCCCATGCTACCAAGCAAGAGGCCATCGATGAGTCGGTTCAAATGATGAATGTTTATGCTCAGTTTGCCGAAGAGTTTATGGCCGTGCCAGTGGTGCGTGGTATAAAATCAGAAAGCGAACGCTTTGCCGGTGCGGTAGAGACATACTGTATTGAGGCATTGATGCAAGATGGTAAAGCACTTCAGGCAGGAACTTCACATTTTTTGGGGCAGAATTTCGCCAAGGCATTTGATGTGAAGTTTGCCAACAAAGAAGGTAAACAAGATTTCGTTTGGGGGACCTCATGGGGAGTAAGTACTCGATTGATGGGGGCGCTTATTATGGCACATTCGGATGACCAAGGGCTTGTGTTACCTCCTAGGTTGGCACCGATTCAAGTCGTGATTGTACCTATATATAAAGGAGAGGATCAATTAAGAGCTATTGGTGAGAAAGCTGATGGTATTATAGCTTCGCTGAAAGCAGCAGGTATCAGCGTCAAATTTGACGATCGGGATACTTATAAGCCTGGTTTTAAATTTGCCGAATGGGAATTGAAAGGCGTACCGGTAAGAATTGCGATAGGGCCTAAAGACATGGAGAACAACTCTGTGGAAATAGCCCGAAGAGATACTGGTGTTAAGGAGGTCTTCAGTCTTGAGAATGATCTGACAGCAAAAATCACTGGTTTGATGGAGGAAATTCAGGCCTCAATCTTCAATAAGGCTTTGGATTATAGAACAGAAAACACTCGATCGGTTGAAACTTATGATGAGTTCAAACAAGTGCTTGAAGAAGATGGTGGCTTTGTTTCAGCTCACTGGGATGGTACTGCTGAGACTGAGGAGCGAATAAAGAATGAGACCAAGGCAACGATCCGTTGTATTCCTATTGGAGCCAAGGAAGAGGAGGGCCAATGTATCTACTCGGGTCAGCCATCAAAAAGAAGAGTTCTTTTTGCCAAAGCGTACTAAGCTTCATCCGTTTATTGGTATATTTAATCACCTCCTAAAGAACTTATGGCTGATTGGATTTACATTTCACTCTTAATTTTCATTGGGCTATTCCTAATAATAGTGGAATTGATTTTTATTCCAGGTACTACCATTTTTGGGGTTTTGGGTGCTCTTTTAGTTTGTGTTGGTATTTACTTCACTTATGATAATTATGGAGCCAGAATAGGGACTTACGTCTTGGTAGGGTCTTCTGTAACTGGGTTTGGCCTATTAGTTTATGGCTTAAAAACTAAGACATGGAAGCGCTTTGCATTAGGCTCTCAAATAAAGTCTAGAGTTAAAGAAGGCTATGCAGATGGTCTTCATATTGGACAAGAGGGGCAAGCAGTTTCTGACCTAAAGCCCATTGGCAAAGGAGAATTTAATAGTAAAATTTATGAGGTGACTTCTAGAGGAACTCTCATATCCTCCGGAAGTAGTATTGCTATTGAAAAGATAGACGGCAATAAGATTATAGTTAAATCAGATTAATACAGATATGGATAATTACTTACCGATAATATTAGTGGTTGGAGGCATATTATTGCTCTTTACCTTTTTGTACTTCGTTCCGGTTGGTTTATGGATTACTGCTCAGTTTACCAAGGTTAGCGTGAGTATTGGTGATTTAATTGGGATGAGGATTAGAAAGGTTCCACCTAGTATTATTGTGAACTCACTTATTACGGCTACTAAAGCGGGGTTAAGTGTATCCAGTAATGATCTAGAAACCCACTATCTGGCTGGAGGTAATGTCCCTTCAGTAATCAAGGCGCTGATCTCAGCAGATAAAGCGAATATCAACTTAGCGTTCAAGCAAGCTACCGCCATTGACCTTGCGGGGCGTGAGGTATTTGAAGCTGTTCAGATTTCTGTAAACCCAAAGGTTATTACAACTCCTAAGGTAGCTGCAGTAGCGCAGGATGGTATACAGCTTATGGCCATTGCACGTGTCACAGTTCGTGCGAACATCCAGCAACTCGTTGGAGGTGCAGGAGAAGATACTATTTTAGCGAGAGTAGGTGAGGGTATTGTGACCTCAATCGGTTCTGCTTCATCGCATCAAGAAGTGTTGGAGAATCCGGACAAAATATCAAAGCTAGTCTTACAACGTGGGCTTGATGCGGGAACAGCTTTCGAGATCTTGTCAATTGATATTGCAGATATTGATGTAGGTGCCAACATCGGTGCTACACTTCAAACAGACCAGGCACAGGCGGACCTTAAAGTTGCAGAAGCCAAAGCGGAAGAAAGAAGGGCGATGGCTGTTGCTAACGAACAAGAAATGAAAGCTAAGTCTCAGGAAGCCAGAGCCAAGGTAATCGAGGCAGAAGCAGAAGTGCCACTGGCATTGGCCGAAGCTTTTAGATCTGGCAACCTCGGTGTGATGGACTATTATAAAATGGAGAACATCCAGTCTGATACCGAAATGAGAGAATCAATTGCCAGACCAGGCCAAAGAAGCTCTTCTACTAAGAGAAAGCCGGGAGGTGATAAGAAGTAAGAACAGTGAAGCATATGAAGGCCGCTATCAGTGGCCTTTTTTATTTCAGATCTATAAGCTTCCATTGGGAAGCCTCTGAGGCCAAAAAGCGATTGCCCAATTGTTGAATTGACTCATAAGACAGGGGTATCACATCTTCACCGTTCAGATTGATTACACCTTTTAGTCCGTCCCGACCAATTAAGAAGTAACCATCTTCCAGTGCTTTAATAGAATCGTACTGTGGCGTTCGAATTAACTTGCCTTTCGCATCAGCCAAGCCAAATACACCATTCGAATTTAGAATGATATGATCTTCTTGCCGATCGATGCTTGTAAAATCTTCAGCTAAGATTGACTTACCAGAATGATCAATGATACCAAACAGCCCATTTCTTAACACGACCGAAAGTCCCTTGTAGAAAGGTGAAACTTGGTCATAAGTGGGTTGAACAATTAACTGTTCGTTTTTGTCAATGAATCCCCATTTACCAATCAGCTTTACTGCGCATAATTGTTCGGAAAAGGCTTGAATAGCCTCATATCGGTTAGCGATTCTCAATTTGCCGTCTTGAGCAATTTGCCCCCATTGATCATCTTTCTTCACTAAGATCAAACCTTCGGAGAATTCTCCAAGCACTGTTATCCCTGAGTCTAGCGCTATATCATCAGTATTGTTGGGGTTGAACAAAAAGTAACGATCATCACGTTTGAGCCCGTAAAGGTCCTTACGTACAACCTGGATAGTATCATATAGACGGTCTAACCAGAGACTGTCTTTATCATCCTTAAGTTCATAACCATTTTTGGTCCATTTGCTGTAGCCTTGAGGTAGTTTATTGAGCAGTCCATAGGATCTCACGATTTCCTTTCCACTGAAGTCCACCAATTTCCACTCCGAACCTTGTCTTAGCCTAATGATGTCTTCTTGAATTTCAATGTGGTCATTGTATGGAGTGATTACCCAGTTGCCTTTCATGTTAATCACTCCATAACTACCCTGATATGCCACTACAGTCAGACCATTTTTGAATTCTCCGATGCTATCATAAACAAACGGACTAAGATCTTTTCCATATTCATGCAAGAGACCCTTCTTGCCATTCCTTACGGCCTTAATCAGTCCATTGTCAAGTTGCTTGAACGACTCATACTGGAATGGGCTTTGCCTAGTACCAGACTTGTTAAATACAGTCCAATCTTGTTTATCTAAGCGTTTTATCTGCCCAATAATTACCTCATTCAAGACTATTATACTATCGTAATTCACCGGAAGAACCAATTTACCTGAAGCATCCATGGCCCCTTGAAATTTTGAATCAACATTTTCGACTATAGTGATTTCGTTGACTGAGGAGAGAATGTTTAAGTTGGACAGATATTCAATATAATTTTCATCCTGATCGATAATGCCGACTTTTTGACCACTGGAGACCGCAAAGCGGTCTTGATTGATGATTTGCATCTGATCAAAGTAATAGCTTGTATCTAGTGAATTGTCTGAATATAAGTCCCACTTTTTGAAGGGTAAGGCACGCACTTTTTGCCCTGATATTTGAATGTTTTTATAGATAGTTGGCACGATCAAGTCCCCCCTTCTGTTCAAAATACCTCGCTTATTGAAGGACTTAGCCAATAGTAACTCGCTGGTCAACTTTTCTAATGACTCGTATTCAAAAGCCGTAATGGGCTTGCCATTGGAGGTATAAACAGCGCTGAGCTTGTCGTCATTCTGAACTGAAAACAAGGCTTCATCGATGGCTAAGATATTCTTGAATGTAAAAGGAATAATTGACTTGCCATTTCGATTGAGTAGGCCGTAACGATCGTCAGAGCCAACCCTCTTTGCCGCAATCAGTAAGTTACCTGCTGGTTCCATTCTAACATAAGACATGTCAATTACCGACTTTCCTTTGGCATTGATAACACCAAAGTTGGCCAGAATTGAGTTGGATTCTCGTTCGCTGACGATAAATAAGTTCTCTAGATAGGGGGTGAGTCTTGCATAGCGATGCAGCGAAACTTTTCTTCCTTCGAGATCAATTAGTGCCCACTTCTCATTTTGGCGAGCACCAATCACATTGTTAATTACCTCAAACGTGCCATCTGACCATCCGATAGCTTCATACTGAGGAGGGATAAGTACTTCACCTGAAGTAACATCCTTAATACCGTATTTACCATCTACTCGAAAAGGCTCGTATTCTCCCGCCCGCAAATAGACTTGGCAAATAGTCAGAATTGCAATAAAAAAAAACTGTCGGACGAGTGGCATTAACAGGTAATACGCAATTGCTAGGATTTAGCTGACGAAAATAAGGCTCAGGAGTAAACAATTTGACGAAAAGAGCTATTATTTCTCCTTTGTCTCTTGCTCCAAGTTGAAAAGGTCATTCAATACATCAATAAGCTTATCAGCTTCGCCTCTTTGGCAAGCAGCTTTTAACTGCAATACAGGTAGCTTCATGATCTTTTGAGTGATACTCTTAGATAGTTTGTCCGCAAAGAATTCCATCTCTTCAGATGAGTTCTTAAGGTGCTTTTTCAATTCCTCTTGTCGGATTTCTTCCAGTGTACTTTTCAGTTTTTGAATGGTAGGAGAAACTTCCATTTCTCGAGACCATGTGCTAACATCCTCCATAGCATCTTCGATGATGGCTTCGACATGAGGAATGGCAGCTTTTCTCTTTTCAACCGCTCGAGATGTCTTTTCCTGAATCTCATCAATGTTGTACAAAGAGATGCCTTTAATTGATTCTACCTTTGGATCAATGGATCTTGGAATAGAAAGGTCAATCAAAAACTTCAGACCCTCTCCATCTTCAGATAAGTGTTGAGGCCCGATAAAGTCTTGGACAGGGATGCTTGAAATAATGATATCGTAAGTACTGAGTTTCGCGTCTAAGTCATCAAATGCCATTTGATTTAAAGCGAGTTCAGTGACTAAAGCTTCTGTCTTTGCCGTAGTTCTGTTGGTAAGTGTTACGGAGAACGGTTCGCCAGCCAAATGCTTGGCCAAATCTTCCCCAATTTCACCAAGCCCTACAATCAAAACATTGGCATCTACAAAGGACTCGGCTAGCGTTCGTGTAAGTTCGGCTGAGGCATAAGACACACTAGCCGCACCATCTCTAAACGCAGTTTCTTGGAATACTTTTTTGTTAGCAAAGAATACGGTATGCAGGATTCTATGCATGAAAGGCCCTGCCGTATTATTGTCAGCGGCAATTTGGTATGCTTTTTTTACCTGATTGATGATTTGTAGGTCACCGATAACCTGCGCTTCAAGTCCTAGAGATACTCTGAACAAGTAGGTAGAAGCCTCATAACTATCATTGATTACCGTGAAGAAAGGAATGAATTTATTGATGTTGTCGATTCCCTTTTTTCGAGCTATCAGGGATATGATTTCTCTGGAGAAATCCTGTTCCGCGTTGTAATAGACTTCCGTTCGGTTACAGGTAGAAATGATTAAGGATTCGTCTAGACCGATTACCTCACGAAAGTCGTTAAGCAATGTCGAGATCATAACATCATCCAAAGCAATCATCTCACGAATCTCCACAGGAGCATTCTTGAATGAGAGACTTACTACTTTGAAATTACTTTGCATCTTTCCTTTATTTCTGCGGGCAAAAATAAGCCCTAAATGAGCACTAAAAAAGTGATTTTTATCAGTTTTTGATATTTATAACGTTTCTAACTTCTTGCTACCCAACCCTCAGCTTTCAATTTGTTTATTAAGCCAATTGTTTAAATAGTCTTATCTTCAATTAATCTCAAACAAACACACGGTTAAATGAGACTAAATAAACTCATACGCGACTTTTTTGGTTTCAGTAGAACAGAGGTTAATGGAACATTGATTCTCATGTCCCTCATAATTCTTCTGCTTTTTACACCATATCTTTATCGTCAAATCCTGAGATCTAACCCCTATACTTCCTCAGAAGATGAAAGGCTGCTTGATAGTCTGGTTTTTTTAATCAACGCTAATTTCGAGAGGTTCAATACCGAAGAACTTAGCGAAAATGAATATTTCGATTTTGACCCCAACACGGTTTCGATCGAAGAAATGGTTTCACTAGGGATTCCTCGGTTTCTTGCAGGTAGAATTAATAACTACCGGTCTAGAGGGGGTAAGTTTTTCAAAAGGCCTGATCTGCTAAAAATCTATGATTTTCCAGATAGCTTATATCAGAGATTGTTTCCTTACATCTTATTACCTGAAAAGAAGAATGAGACGGTCAAGTCATCTCAATTCATCAATCGGGATAGTTCTGGTGAAACTGTCGATAAAGTTGAGTCCAATGAAACGAAGAAAATGGAAGTAGCTCTCATTGATATCAATGCGGCCGACAGTACCCTTTTTAAATCGCTTAGAGGGATTGGCTCAAGTTATGCTCGAAGAATTATTTCATACAGAAAGTTACTAGGGGGCTATCACTCCATAGATCAGCTTAAGGAAGTTTACGGAATGACGGATAGTCTTTTTCAGAACATTCAACCTTATCTGCAATTGAATGATACTTCTACAATGAAGAAGCTTCCGATCAACATAGCCACTTTCAAAGAACTATTAGCCCATCCATATATTGGCTACGAACAGACGAAGGAGATCTTTAATATCAAAAGTAAAAGTGGTAAATTCAGAAAGGCTGAGGACATGTTTAGATTGTCCTTGATGGATAGTGCAATGATCAAGAAACTGTTGCCTTACCTAGACTTTAGATGAAGAAAATAATTACCGGTGAGCAAGTTAGGGCTGCAGACCAGCATGCCATTACTAATGAGCCTATTGCCTCGATCGATTTAATGGAAAGAGCTGCTGAGGTATTCTTAAGTCATTTCCTTTCTTACATACCATCGACCAGTTCAATACATGTGGTGTGTGGTATTGGGAATAATGGAGGAGATGGCTTGGCGATCACTAGACTTCTCAGAGAACAAGGCTATCAAGTAAGCTGTTCTTTGGTGAATGTCTCTGCCAACCTTTCTCCAGATTGTCGAGAAAATTTAAAACGGCTTACAACTCCACCAAGTCTTATTGCTGAGTCTGAAGATCTGGTGGTTAAAGAAGATGTGGTTATCGATGCCTTATTCGGTTCGGGTCTTAACCGCCCTGCGACAGGACTTTTTGCGGGGCTAATTGATAAGATAAATGCCTCGAATGCCAAGAAAGTCAGTATTGACATACCTTCGGGTCTTTTTTCTGATCGGGTCGAGTTGTCTGGAACAATTGTTAAGGCTGATTTGACAATTGCTTTCCAAAGACCGAAACTGTCCTTTTTAATTCCTGAGTCGGGAGTATACGTTGGAGAATTCCGGATCGCTGATATCGGTTTGGATGAAGAGTTTATTGAATCTCAGGGCTCAGACTATTCTCTAATAGAGTCAAGTGATGTAGTAAGTTTTTTACCCTTGCGCAAGAAATTTCAGCATAAGGGTGATTTTGGACGAGTACAGATGTTTTCTGGAAGTTTTGGAAAAATAGGCGCAGCCTTTTTGTGTGGGAAAGCAGTATTGAGGACAGGTGCAGGTTTACTGACCGTTCATGTTCCCAAATGTGGATATGAGATAATTCAATCAACCTTGCCTGAAGCAATGGTCACTGTAGATGACAGCGACAGTCAGATAAGTTCTGGAAAAATATTTGAAAACACTGATGCACTTTGTGTGGGGCCGGGTTTGGGAACCGATGCCGCTACGGTGCACTGGCTGGGTTTGATGCTAAAAGAAAATCGCAAGCCAATGGTGATCGATGCAGATGCTTTAAACATCCTTGCGGCTCATCCCGGATTAATGGATAGCGTTCCTGAAAGGTCAATATTGACACCCCATGTAGGAGAATTCAATCGACTCTTTGGATCAAGTACAAATGGTTTAGAGAGAATTGAAAAGATGAGAAGCGTTGCTTCTGAACGAAACTGGGTTATTGTATTAAAGGGAGCTCATACTGCAATAGCCTTACCAAGTGGAAAAGTAGTTTTTAACACGACTGGCAATTCGGGAATGGCGACTGCAGGGAGTGGAGATGTTTTGTCTGGTATAATTACCGGTTTGCTGTCTCAGGGCTTGAAAAGTGAAGAGGCTGCTATGGCAGGGGTTTATCTACACGGAATGGCAGGAGATTTGGCTGCAAAAAGTGTAGGAAAAATGTCATTGATGGCATCAGATTTGCTTCATAAACTCCCAGAATCAATTATTAACGTAAGACATGTGTCTTTTATTTGAAAAAATCCTAACTTTAAGTAAACCTTGACACCTTAAAGTGGGTCTTATTACATGATGGAAATCTTCAATCACCATATTACGCTCAGAAAGCTAGTCTTCGGATTGGCCCTCCTCTGTATAGCGTCTATGGCGTCAGCTCAGTCGGAAAGACTAGCGAATGTTTCCAACGGTAATGGTGATGAAAAGATCAAAGTTGAGGTTTTCCCTAATCCAACTTCAGATTATTTGACAATTGATCTGAGTAATCTCGAGCTTCGCAAACCCAAAATTGAGATCAGAAGTATCATAGGTACTAAGATGAGAGTCAATCTTGAAAAGAACGGTTTGAAAAAGTACAAGGTAGATGTACAATCCTTTCAGAGAGGCTACTATCTGGTGCTGGTCATGGACGATCAATCCAAATTTCAACAAACTGTAAGATTCAGTAAGAAATAAAAAACCCCGAAGTTATCGGGGTTTGTTGTTTTAGAATGCTGCGTTTCCTGGTGTTCTAGGAAATGGAATTACATCTCTAATATTTCCCATTCCAGTAACGAAAGTCATAAGCCTTTCAAAGCCCAGCCCAAATCCACTGTGCGGAGCAGTACCAAATCTTCTTGTGTCGAGATACCAATCAAGCTCCTCTTCAGGAATGTTCATCTCAGCCATGCGATTGGTGAGCACATCAAGTCTTTCTTCTCTTTGAGAGCCACCAACAATTTCTCCTATGCCTGGAAAAAGTATATCCATGGCTCCAACAGTATTACCGTCTTCGTTCATCCGCATATAGAACGCTTTGATGTCTTTAGGGTAATCTGTGAGAATAACGGGCTTCTTAAAATGCTTCTCTACCAGATAGCGCTCATGCTCTGATTGTAGATCAGCTCCCCAACCATCAATCAAGAACTGGAACTTCTTTTTCTTATTGGGCTTAGAGTTCCTGAGTATTTGAATCGCGTCAGTATAGGAAAGCCTCTCAAAGTCATTTTCAACAACAAACCGGAGCTTTTCGGTCAAAGTCATTTCGCTTCGTTCGGCAGCTGGCTTATTCTTCTCTTCATCTAAAAGGCGCTTCTCTAAAAACTCCAGATCTTCCGCACAATGTTCAAGTGCATAAGCTACCAAGTATTTGAGAAATTCTTCGGCCAAGTCCATATTGTCGTTCAGGTCATAGAAGGCCATCTCTGGTTCTATCATCCAGAACTCAGCCAAGTGTCTGGTGGTATTGGAATTTTCAGCCCTAAAAGTCGGTCCGAAGGTATAGATGTCCCCAAGTGCCATTGCTCCTAGTTCTCCTTCTAGCTGTCCAGAAACAGTAAGGTTGGTCTCTTTGCCGAAGAAATCCTGACTATGGTCAATGGAGCCATCCTCCCTTAAAGGAGGGTTTATCGGGTCGAGCGTTGAAACTCTGAACATTTCGCCAGCTCCTTCAGCGTCAGAGCCTGTTACAAATGGTGTATGCCAATAATAGAAGCCCTTTTCATTAAAGAATTTATGAACAGCAAAAGACATCGCATGCCTCATTCTGAATATGGCACCGAAAGTATTTGTTCTGGGCCTTAGGTGAGCGATCTCTCTCAAAAATTCAAGCGAGTGTTTCTTGGGTTGAAGCGGATACTTTTCTGGATCTGCTACTCCAAGAACATCAATTGATGCTGCTGTAATTTCAACACTTTGACCTGATCCTTGAGAAGCTACCAGTCTACCTTGAACAGAAATACTAGCTCCAGTAGTGATATGTTTGAGTGTGTCCTCTCCAATTAAATTGGGGTCAGCAACCACTTGAATACTATTAATAGAAGAACCGTCATTTAGGGCGATAAAGTTTACATGTTTATTGCCTCTTTTTGTTCTTACCCAACCTTTTACCACTACGTCAACATCCTTTTCGGTGCTTTTCAGAAGTATGGCAATTTTGGTTCTCTTTGTTTCCATGGTCACTGTACTCAATGAATTTTAAATCGAACGCAAAGCAATCATTTTTTACTCTCAAACACAACTAATTGATAATCATTTACTAGGCACTATTAGGTAAGCACTTTTATAATTATGTACTAAATAATGCGTGTAGGGACATTTTTTATGGAATTGGAATTTTCTGCATGATTTTTGTTAAAAAGTGTTACAATCTCAACGCTTCTCTCGTTCTTTCCTTTAAATTTGAATTAATAGAAAGAGCGATTTTAATACCTAATGCAAAAACTCAGCCTTAGTCAATCTCTTAGCCAAAAGCTGTCACCTCAGCAGATTCAGTTTATAAAGCTGTTGCAGGTACCAACGGCTGAACTCGATACTCGAGTTGAGGAAGAGCTTGAAATCAACCCTGCCTTGGAAGAAGGTAGAGAAGAAGAGGCTGCTCCAGAGCGAGAGGAGTTTGAGGAGGGGGAAGTAAGCTCTACGGAGGATCTGAACGTTGAAGATTATCTGGGAGATGATGATTTCTCTGGATATAAAATGCAAGGTGATGGTAACTACAACGATGAAGAAGATCGTGAGATGCCAGTGGCCATGCAAGCCTCTTTGAATGATCAGTTAGAAGCACAGCTTGGTTTTCTAGGCTTGGACGAACGTCAAGAGAATATTGCTAAACAACTCATAGGTAGTATTGAGACGGACGGTTATATCAGACGGGAATTAGATGCTATTGTCAACGATTTGGCCTTTGCCCAAAACATTGAAACAGACATTGAGGAGCTAGAAGAGTTATTGAGTCAGATTCAACAATTCGATCCTCCTGGTATTGCAGCCCGAAGCCTTCAAGAATGTCTATTGATTCAGATGGAGCGAAAGAGTGATGACCTTGAAGAAGATGAAGTCATCCAGACTGCTATTAGAATCCTTTCACTCTGCTTTGATGAGTTTACAAAGAAGCACTACGACAAAATTCTTAAGAAGCTAAATCTCGATGATGAGGCCTTACTCAAGGAAGCAGTCAGTGCTATAACAAAGTTAAACCCCAAACCAGGGGGGATATCCGGAGGCCTGGTTAAGACACAATATCTTATACCCGATTTCTTGTTAAGTAATACCGATGGCGAGTTTGACTTAACGCTAAATAGCCGTAATGCGCCTGAACTGAGAGTGAGTCAATCATATTCAGAGATGTTCTCAGCATATGACAAGAGCGATAAGAAAGATAAGAAGCTGAAGGAAACCGTGAGTTTTGTTAAGCAGAAGTTAGATGCTGCCAAATGGTTCATTGATGCAATTAAGCAACGTCAAAATACCTTGCTGCGAACAATGGAATCGATTATTAAATTTCAGTATGACTTCTTCCAAGACGGAGATGAGTCTAAACTGAGGCCAATGATTTTGAAGGATATTGCGAATGAAATCAGCATGGACATTTCTACGGTTTCCAGAGTCGCGAATTCAAAATCGATTCAAACTGATTTTGGAATCTTTCCTCTAAAATACTTCTTCAGTGAAGGGATTTCCACTACGAGTGGAGAGGATGTCAGTAGTAGAGAAGTTAAAAATGTATTAGCTGAGTTGATCAATGGAGAGGACAAGAAAAAACCATTGTCAGATGATAAGCTTGAAAAATTCCTAAAGGCGAAGGGTTACAACATTGCCCGAAGAACTGTGGCAAAATATCGGGAACAACTCAATATTCCGGTAGCACGTCTGAGAAAAGAACTCTGATTTGACTTTTTTAGCGAAATTCCTAACATACCTATTTCAGCCTTTAATAATGCCGACTTTGGTGTTCTACACCATTCTGTTTCACTTAGGTAATAGTTCAAACTTGACAGACAAAGGACGCTGGACGGTTGTTTCGTTGATATTTGTCACCACTTGTTTGGTGCCAGTCTTAACGGTAGTGATGTTCCGAATTACAAAGGTCATTAAGGATCTGCATATGACCGACAGGAAGGATAGATACATGCCCTTTGTATTCATATCACTCTTTTATCTGGTTGTGTCCTTTATGATTAAAGGACAAGAATGGATGACGCCTGCTATGCATATTACTTTCCTGGCCATCACAACAGTTGTGATTGCCACCAATGGGATTACGTTTAAGTGGAAAATTAGTGCCCATGCAGCTGGAATAGCCGGATGGCTTGGATTTATTGTTGCCTATAAGCATGCCTTTCAGGCAACCAATACATTGTTTTGGCCCTTAATTGTTGCAGTTGCATTGACAGGATTAATATCTTGGGCCAGATTATATTTGAATGCTCATAAGCCTGCCGAAATTCTGGGAGGTTTAATACTTGGATTTACTATTAGTTACGGATCAATCGCTTTATTTCTTTAGACCATGTTCGAATTTCTCAAATACGATATCAAAGATGGAGTGGCCACCATTACACTAAATCGACCAGATGTGTATAATGCGCTCAACAATGAAATTACTTATGAGCTTCAGGCGGCATTGAAAGATGCCAAGCGAAACAATGAGGTGAGGGTAATTGTATTGACGGGCGAGGGCAAGGCATTTTGTTCAGGTCAGGACTTGAAGGCATCTTCAGCTGAACCTAATCGATCGTTTTCAGATTCGATTCATAAAAGATACAACCCCATTATTAAGGCGATCAGAAATTTGCCTAAGCCTGTAGTGTGCCGCTTAAATGGTGTTGCGGCAGGAGCCGGTTGCTCTTTTGCTATTGCCTGTGATATTGTGGTTGCAGCAGAGAGTGCCAAGCTCATTGAAGTATTTGTGAATATTGGATTGGTGCTTGATTCGGGTTCTTCTTACTTCTTACCGAGATTGCTAGGCTCTTCTAAGGCGTTTGAATTAGCCACTATGGGCACTAGAGTGAGTGGCAGAGAAGCTGAGGCTATGGGTTTGGTGAATAAATGTGTTCCTGATGAGCAACTGGATGAGGCGGTTAAAACCTATACAGATTATTACGCCAAAGCACCAACCAAGGCGATAGGACTAATGAAAAAAATGCTCAATAAGTCTCAAGGAGCTACTTTATCTGAGATGCTGGACTATGAAGCCTATAATCAAGATATAGCCGGGGCTACCTTTGATCACAAAGAAGGAGTTCAGGCGTTCCTAGAGAAACGTCTTCCAGAATTTAAGGGAGAGTAGTTTCAGAAACCTGTTAATGAGATGCCTATAGTAAGCGTCTTTGTATTTTCTCCACCCGTTGGTGCAATGTCCCACTTGTCGGATAACTCGTAGAAGCCAAACAAGCTAATACCACCCCATCCGACACGTCCTTGAACACCATAACGGAAACGGTTGAAACCTAAGTCTTGACGGTCTTTGACTGTACGATTATCACCACCACGATCTTCATATCGAAACTTAGTAAAGGAAGAGTAAAGTACACCGACTTTCATACCCAAAGCAGCTCTGAAACCTCTATTATACTGATTCTTACTTTTGTAAAACCTGAGTTCTAAAGGGATATCTAAATAATGTAGGGCTAGTTTTGATTTATCAAAACTAATAGGGTTACTAGTCAGAGAATTCAGGTCAGTTGCCTCTACCGATCTTACGCTGCTTGTATTGACAGATGATGTCAGGGTGAAATTATTCTCAAAAGAATATCTTTCAAGGCTGAGTCCAATTCCCGGAGTGAAAGTAAATCCATTGGTTCCGATTGGTAGATCGTAGTAATAGGTAATATTTACCGTCTTTGACTGAAAACTGTTTAATGAGATGTTCTCAGGTGTATTGCTCCAGCTATTAACTCCTATGTCTACCAATAATGCTCCTGGCAAATCAGGGCGCTGAGCCTGAGCCGAAAGACTCATGAAAACCAAACCTACAACTCCGAGTAACAACTTCTTCATGGGTATGCTAAATTTAAGCGGTGGCAAAGATAGTATTTTTTAAAAGTATATAAGGACGTCTTTTGCAAAGAAAAAGAATTAATTACCTTTGCAAACGCATTTAACGGACTTTAACGTCCGTTTATTTTTGGCCTCGTAGCATAACTGAATAGTGCACTTGATTACGGCTCAAGAGGTTACAGGTTTGAATCCTGTCGAGGTCACTTAGCGCAGAAAAGCCCCCGGAATTCGGGGGCTTTTTTTATACCCAAAATCGGAAGCTTGCTTCGAGATTTTGGGTATAAAAAAAGGTAGTGCGCAGCACTGGGCTTTTCTATGGTCAGGTGTGACGAGTCAGGATGCGCTAGCAATCCTTTTTGACGGAAGCTTGTTTCTAGGTTTGGTATTGTGTGAGCTATTCGGCACCTGGTTGATTTATAGATATCGTAACCACTTACATAAAATTCAAATTGAATTTATGATTAGCTCGTTAGATTGGGTTAAAGGTCAACTCAATGATAGCTTACAAAGGTCAACATACGGTTCATAGAAAAGGTGGACAGATTTACTGGCGTGCCGAGCATGGTCAAATCGAAGGCATCAATAACGGTTATGCTCATTTCACCTCCCAAGGCTTGTTGGGCGAAGAACAGAAAACAAGGTTTTCTGTTCGCTTCGGAATGAAAGGCACACAGCTCTACCACATCAATCAATCTCAACTTAGAGTAAATACAGATCAGTTTTTAGTGATGAATCATGAAACTGAATACTCAGTGACTTCTGAATATTCGGAAGATATCACTATGTTGGCGTTCTGTTTCAACGAGAACTTCGTTAAGGACTTTGTTGCTTATC
This sequence comes from Roseivirga sp., assembly GCA_965230105.1. GTDB lineage: Bacteria > Bacteroidota > Bacteroidia > Cytophagales > Cyclobacteriaceae > Roseivirga. Next base: position 27,865 of record CBDDKG010000026.1, read on the forward strand.
ATAAACAGACACAAGTGGGCCTCTTAGATGCTTTTGGTTTGTATGATTTGACTGAGCCTCTGCCGGAATTTCCATTACACACACTGCCGGTCACAGAGGAGTTGAGGAGGAAAATTCAACATACTGTTGGTTATAAAATGAGTAACCATCTTAGCGAGGTCGATGATTATGACCTCTTCAGTGGGATGCTTGAAACCATCTTTGCGAGTACTAATGCTTCTTTGAATGTTTTTCAAGATCAGGAAATTGTAAAGCGTTCTACCAAGGTTGAGTTATATAAGAGACTTTCGATCGCTCGTGATTATATACAAGCTCATTTTTCGGAAGATGTAAACCTGAATGAATTATCAAGAGTAGCATGCCTTTCTCCATATCATTTTCACAGAGCTTTTAAACATACTTTTGGCATTACACCAAAGAAGTTCGTAACAGGCTTACGAATAGAAAAGGCAAAATGGCTTCTGCTTCATAGATCTTATTCAGTACAGAACATATGTAACGATGTGGGTTTCAAGGATGTCAGTTCCTTTACCCGTTTGTTTACGAGTTACACAGGTCAAACACCATCGGTTTTCAGGAATCAATCGAGGCAAGTCATTTCAAGTTTGGTCTAGCAGAGCAATGTTCAGATGTTTCGTAGCCGACATTTATAGAATCTGAATCCACCGATGTGAAATTAATTTTGAGAATATGGAGTTAAGACTCTAAATTCCCAATGGATGGCCTCTGATAAAACAGCAGTATTATTCTTTTCCAGAACGCTCAATGATGAGTTTGGAGCCAAATCTTTAGGCTTGAATCGGAAGAGGTTTTCATCCCTTTATAAGTTTTTTGTTAATAGAACGCTTCAGACAGTAAGAGACTCAGGCTTACCACTTATAGAGTTTTATTCAAATCAGCAGGTTGGTAATACCTTCAACGACAGACTTGTTCATTCGATCAGGGTGGTGGCCGAACAAGGCTTCCAAAATGTAATCATCATTGGGAATGATACACCTGAGTTGTCTGTGGATGATCTTTTGAGTGCCGATAAAGCATTGCAGAAAGGTCAAAACGTTTTAGGTCGAGATTCTCATGGTGGTGTCTATCTAATGGGACTGAACCTGAACGAGTCAAAGTCAATTGACTTCAAAGCTGTCCAATGGCATTCTGGTTTCGTATATCAGCAACTGAGTGATCAACTTGAAGGAACTCTTACACTTGAGGCTAAAAGTGATCTTAATACGCTAAAAGATTTTAATGCTGTTCTCCGACTTGGGACCCAACTTAGTCGTGGTATTCGACAATCTCTAAAACGAATCCTATTTCATAAAGCCGAAAGCGTACCTTTTTTTATAGGCTTCAGTAAGTTCAAGAAGACTGCTTGGATTGTTAGAGGCCCTCCTCAATTTGCCTAATAGTCGGCAACTAACACTCTAGATACAAACACTAGAGCCTATTTTCTATACAATAAAGCAATCACCATGTCTAAGACTTATTATAAACCTGAGGACTTGAAGAAGTTCTCTAAGATTACGGATTTACAAGAAGAACTGGGTACTAAATTTTTCGATTGGTATGGCAGTGTCTTCAAACCAGGAGCATTGACCGCACGAGAGAAAGCACTTATTGCCTTGGCCGTATCCCATGCGGTGCAATGTCCTTATTGCATTGATGCCTACACCGATTCCTGCATGAAAAAGGGGGCAGATGAAGAACAAATGATGGAAGCTGTTCATGTGGCTGCTGCTATCAAAGGTGGAGCTGTGCTTGTACACGGTGTTCAAATGATGAATGAAATGGAAGATAAACTAATGTAAGATGGCACTTGCAACACAAAGCCTAAAGAAAACAAAACATTGGTTATCCACTCCTGAGGAGCAGATCAAAGTGCTGAGCGACCATGAGACTGTAGGTATACCCTCTTTTGGAGAAAAGATAGCAGATGTTGGAATGGATGTGCTTAAACCGGTCAGCGTTGAGGTTTTCCAGGTCAATGTCGGCAAGATGTGCAATCAGGTATGTAAACACTGTCATGTTGATGCAGGTCCTGATAGGAAAGAGATTATGACCAGAGAGACCATGCAGCTTTGCCTTAACGCCTTGAAAAATCCAGATATCAAGATAGTGGATTTGACAGGTGGCGCACCTGAGATGAACCCTGAGTTCAGGTGGTTTGTAGAAGAACTTTCTAAATTAGGTAAGCAGATCATCGTTCGCTGTAACCTGACTATCATTTTGGCTAATCCTAAATACAAAGACCTGCCAGAGTTTTTCAAAAAGCATAAGATCAATGTAGTTTCTTCCCTGCCTTCTTTTACTGCGAGACGTACTGATGCCCAAAGAGGTGATGGAGTATTCGAAAAATCAATCAAAGCACTTCAAATGTTAAATGAGGTTGGTTATGGAAAAGATGGGACTGGACTTAAACTTGACTTAGTCTATAACCCTTCAGGAGCTTATCTGCCCGATGACCAAGTGGTGCTTCAACAGGAGTATAAGCGAAAGCTGAAAGAGACTTACAACATTGTGTTCAACGAACTTTTTGCTATAACCAACTTGCCCGTCAGTCGATTTTTGGACTACCTAATTAGGTCTGAAAATTATGAAGACTATATGAATGAACTCACCAATGCCTTTAACCCTATGGCGGCTGCAGGTGTCATGTGCAGAAGCATGGTTTCGGTGGGCTGGGATGGCTACTTGTATGATTGTGACTTCAATCAGATGCTTGAATTGAAACTCACCAACGGAGCACCTGATCATGTAAGTGATTTTAACTATGAAAAGGTGATGAACCGCGAAATTATTATTAACCAACACTGTTTTGGATGTACTGCAGGCGCAGGATCGAGCTGTGGGGGAACTACTACCAATTAATTGATTTATGGAAACTTATTTAGAAACTACGAAAGATATATACAAAGCAGCAGCGGAAACACCGGATGTTGGACTGTGCTGCACTACTACGCCTGTTTGGGCATTTCCAGAGTTGGAAATACCTCAAATCATGCTTGATATGAATTATGGCTGTGGTAGTACCGTACACCCAAGAGATTTGATTAATAATCCTAAAGTTCTGTACGTGGGAGTAGGGGGAGGAATGGAACTTCTTCAATTCTCTTATTTCAGCCGTCAGAAAGGTGGTGTAATTGGCGTTGATGTGGTGGATGAGATGATAGAGGCATGTGAGAATAATATGTCAGAAGCGGCTGCAAAGAATACTTGGTTCGACCCATCATTCATTGATGTGAGAAAAGGAGATGCCCTTAACTTACCGATCGAAGATGAGAGTATTGATGTGGCGGCACAAAACTGCCTCTTTAATATCTTCCATGAAGAGGACTTGAAGAAGGCATTAGAAGAAATGTATCGTGTCTTAAAACCAAGGGGAAGGCTCGTATTGTCAGATCCGATTGCTGAACAGGCGATGCCTGATTCGCTTAAGTTTGATGAAAGACTGCGTGGCTTGTGCCTTAGTGGTGCCTTGCCATTGGAAGATTATATTAAAATGATTACAGATGTAGGCTTTGGAACAATTGAGATTCGTGCTAAGAGACCCTATAGAATTCTGGATCCCGAAAACTATGATACACCCAATAGAATCTTTATAGAAAGTGTAGAAGTAGCTGCCATCAAAGATCCAATGCCTGAAGATGGTCCATGTGTATTTACTGGTAGAACAGCCATTTATACAGGGGAACAAGAATATTTTGATGATCATAAAGGTCATGTACTACTGCCTAATCAACCCTTAGCCGTTTGTGACAAGACCGCAGGTAACCTTGAAGAATTAGAGAATAAGAACATTTGGGTTTCAGGAAGTACCTACTTCTATGATGGTGGGGGATGTTGTTAACAACTAATTCCAAGATTAGAAAATGCCAGCTTTTGCTGGCATTTTTAATTTAGGGCCTTTGTGCTAAATTCATATTTCAACTTTAGACTATGGCGCAATTAAGAAGACCCGATGACAATGAAGAGGGTAAGTTAAGAAGGTGGGTTTCCAACTTGCAATTAGAAAGCTGGCAACTAGAGTTACTCATTACAGGATTCTCAATTTTCTTATTAGCAACAAGTGTTACACAGTACGAAGAGTTCAGTGCCTCTTTGCGGTTTAATAAACTAGTAGCCACATCATCGTCTAATGTAATCTTTGTTCAGGCGGGCCGCTTCATTATCAATACAATTCCCTTAGCACTGAATTTTTTTCTGATCAGTTTATTGGTACATCTGCTACTAAGAGGCTTTTGGATTGGGATTGTGGGCTTGAGTTCAGTCTCAAATTTAATCGACTTAGATTCTCTTAATTTAAAGGGACCCTTTCGCAAGAAGCTACCAGGAAAGATTCGAAGTCTAGATGATTTGATCTTTTATCTAGATCAGGTGTCCAGTGTGATTTTTGCCTACACCTACCTGTTGGCGTTCTCCATTTTATCAGTGGTGCTGGTGTCAGCCTTTCTGTTCTCGCTATTAGGTCTTGGTGCCTTTTTCCAGGGCTTTGTTGGAAGTAGTCAGGGAGTTGCCATGATGGTGTCAATTATAGCTCTGTTTTTGGCGGTTATTTTGTCCGTTTGTGCGGTGATTTACTTCCTGGACACCATCTTTTTTAGCACTTTTAAAAAGTCAAAATGGTTTTCCGTACTCTACTATCCGATCTACAGGTTATTTAGCCTTATTTCCCTATCCTTTGTATATAGGAGTATTTACTATCATCTGATTACCAATTACAGTAAGAAGCAAATTATAAGCGTTACCCTAATACTCGGAGGTACCTTGTTTATTGCACAACGCATCAATACCTGGGAGACTTATCCATTCTTTCCAGAAGTCAGAAGTGCCAACCAGTACACCATGAATAAGGTGCATTACGATGATGAGAGAAGGAGAGGACATATATACACAGCGAGTATACCGTCAAAGTTTGTCAAAAATGACTATTTGGAACTCTTCATTAGATATTCTCCAAACAGTAATCAGGTACTGGACTTTCTATGCCCTGATTTTCGGGGACTCGAAAAAACCAATTCTTTCAGCGAGGCTGTCAGTGCGGGTATGCAGTCGGCACAAGACAGCACCTTGACTATAGAAGATATTCTTGGAACAGATGAGAAATACGAGGAGTTAGTGAAGTCCTCATCACAATGTCTTGGGAGTCTATATGAAGTCTATTTGGATGGTCAAATGATCGAAAATCCAGAATTTTTCTTTACAAGACACGAGAACAAAGGAGAAAGAGGAGTCGAGACGGTGATAGACATTGCCAGCCTCGACCGAGGTCGTCATTTGATTCAAGTGAATCGCTTTGAGTTTAAGGGGAACCCGTTCTTTGCGGAGGAGGTTTCTGAGGACCGCTTGAAGAAAGAGATTTTTGTGAAGATTTCATTCTGGAAGGAATAATACTACCAGCAAAATAATCCGCAAGAATTAACTGGTAGACTATTGATATCTTAATTGTGAAAACCGAAAGTTATGATTAGGAATTATATCAAAGTAGCACTCAGAAATGTAGCCAGACAGAAGTTTTTTGCATTCATCAATATCACCGGCCTTGCGGTGGGTATCAGCTGTTGCTTGCTGATTCTGACCTATGTAATGGAAGAGTTGAGTTATGACAATTTTCACCCCGAAGTGGAAAGTACTTACCGTGTTGCTCTAGATAGAAAGTTTCCTGATAACCAATTTATTTACGCGAGGAGTCCGATGCCGATGGGTAGAACTTTGGCCAGAGACCTGTCAACTGTAAAATCTTCTACCAGAATATTCAATCAATTCGGAACGCTCACTTTTCAGATAGACGATCGGTTTTTTGACGAACGAAGCGTGCTTGCTGTTGACTCTACCTTCTTTGACTTTTTTGCAGTTGATTTCATCGCTGGAGATAAGGAGACAGCGTTGGACCTCCCCAATTCCTTAATCATCACAGAAGCGATGGCCACCAAGTATTTTGGAAAGACAGACCCTATTGGTCAACAACTGACCATTCAAAATGTAGGAGAAATGCTGGTGCGGGGAGTCGTGAAGCCAATGCCTTCCAACACACACTTTCACTTTGATTTTCTCTTTTCTTTAAGCACAGTTCCCGGGCTATACCGAAATGAGTTTTGGGGATCTTACAATGCTCATAACTACATCAAACTTGAAAAAGGAACAAATCCTGAAGAAATAGAGGAGCAAATAGAGGAAGTTATAAAAACCTATATGGAACCACAGATTCAGAGCATTTTGGGAATCAGTTGGGATCAGTATGAGGCAGCTGGTAACGATCATAATTACTTTCTACAACCAGTGTCTGAGATTCACCTGAAGTCTAACCATCAGTGGGAGCTCGAAGCCAATGGCAATGAAACCATAGTTTACCTCTTTGCGGCTATTTCACTTTTTATCTTACTCATCGCATGCATTAACTTCATTAATCTCACCACGGCTAGGGCGGCAAATCGAGCCCGGGAGGTTGGTATGCGAAAGGTATTAGGAGCCCTTAAAAAGCAGTTGGTTGTTCAATTTTTGACAGAGTCTGTTTTCATGTGTCTTTTTGCAACAATGCTGGCAATGGCCTTGGCCATTTTGCTCGTACCTTACTTCAATTCTATTTCGGGAAAGGCGCTGGACATTCAAGGTTTATTAGAACCAATATTCATTGTTGGTTTAATAGTCTTCTCAATCATATTAGGTGTGGTTTCAGGTTTGTATCCTGCTTTCTTTTTATCTGCTTTTAAACCAGTAGCTGTACTAAAAGGAAAAATGAGCAGTGGGGCAAAAAATTCATGGCTGAGAAACGGACTTGTTGTTTTTCAGTTTGGTATTTCGATAGTACTTGTTATTGGAACACTAGTTATCTACCAACAGATTCAGTTCTTGAATGATAAACCGCTAGGCTTTGATAAAGATCAACTGATTATTATTGAGAGGGCTGACTTGCTTAGAGATCAAGTTGAAACCTTTAAGAATATACTACTTGATAATCCACAAGTATTAGCCGTTTCTGGGACGAATACGGTACCGGGAAGACAAGTCACTGGAGGTACATTTACAGATGTTACGGGCAACGCGAGTGATCGTTATCTGATGCCAAATATCAGAGGAGACTATGATTTAATCGAAACCATGGGCTTTGAGGTTATTGAGGGAAGAGCCTTTGATCCGGCCATAGTAACCGATTCATCGGCTATTATTGTCAACGAATCTGCTGTCAGAACCTTTGGTTGGCAAGATCCAATTGGCAAGCAACTGCAGCCCATTAATGGCCCAATCTCAACTGTGATAGGGGTTGTTAAGGATTTTCACTTTGAGTCATTGCATCAACCAATTGGCCCAGTGGCACTATTTGCTGCTGATTTACAGGTTAGCAACCCTAATATTTTTTTAGCCAAAGTTTCAACACAAAACCTTGCCAGTACGCTGGCAAGAATTGAAAGTGCCTGGGACGACTTTGTACAACAAAGGCCATTAGAAGTAGCCTTTGTTGATCAAGAGTTTGGACAATTGTATGATGCTGAGGAACGGAGTGGTAGGCTTTTTACAGCTTTTTCGGTCTTGGCGATAGTTATCGCTTGCCTGGGTGCTTTTGGATTGGCAGCATTTCTTGCGACACAAAGGAGCAAGGAGATTGGAGTTAGAAAGGTACTAGGAGCATCCACTGGTAGTATTGTGGCGCTTTTGTCTAAAGAATTCGTGAAATTAATTCTCATCGCCAACCTAATCGCCTGGCCAGTGGCCTTTCTTTTAATGAGACAATGGTTAGAGACCTTTGCTTATGCCATTGGGATTAATCTAATGGTGTTTGTAATGGCCACCTTGGCTTCTTTATTTATTGCACTGTCAACCGTTTCATTCCATAGTATTCGAGCTGCCCTGAAAAACCCGGCAGAAACATTACACCAAGAATAATTTGAAAAAGACTTGACTCTTACGTAACGTGAGCCACTTTCTTTGTTTGCAATGGAAAAGGCTCATCAGCAATATTCAGTAAAACAGCTCTCTCATTTAGCAGGAGTTAGCATTCGTACCTTGCATCATTATGATGAAATTGGTTTGTTGAATCCGGCCAAACGCTCTGAAAAGGGTTATCGTTTCTACGGAAGGGAAGAGCTCTTCAAGCTTCAGCAAATCATGTTTTATAAAACCCTTGGCTATGCCTTGGGCGAGATAAAATCAATTCTTAATGACGAGGACTTCGACCTTATTACTGCATTGCAGTCGCATAGGGAAGTCCTCAAAAAACGAGCAGTTCATTTGAATAAACTGGTGGTCACCATTGATAAAACAATCAATGAACTAAAAAACAGAGAAGGTATGATTACAGACCATGAAATGTATGAAGGCTTTGATCTAAAAGAGGTAGAGGCAATTAAAACCGAAACGGCTCACCGATGGCCCGATGAGGTTGTACAAACTGAAAACCGGATAAAATCCATGAGTAAAGCAGCCTGGAAGGAGACCAGACAAGAAGCTGAGGAAATCAATTTGTGGCTTTCAAATCTGATGCATAAACCAGTGGAGGATGTGGAGGTTCAAAAAGTGATCAAACTCCACTTTGAGCACCTGCATAGATTTTATGATGTGTCGGAGGAACGTTATCGCGGATTAGCTGAGATGTATGTGCAAGATGATCGTTTCAAAGCACACTATGATAAGGTTAAGCCTGGACTGGCGGAGTTCCTTAGCAAAGGAATGCATCAATTTTGTGACAATGGCATGGAGGTAGTATAGTCTACCTCCATTTAATACGATTAAAGGTTTTAGCCTTACGAAAGTTGGATGGGATGTTTTCCAAAATTGCGCCTTTGATTATTTCCAATATAGCCTCTTTGTTAAAGCTTTGATGTACAACCATACTGATTTCTCTACTTGGTTCTGGTGCATCGAAGCGCTTGATTCGGTCATCCGAAGAGATAGTCTCCATTACCGAGAGCTCCGGAACAAGCGTATACCCCATATGATTCTTTACCAAGTTTTTGAGTGTTTCAATGGAGCCGCTTTCATAACTTAAATTGTTGTTCTGAGCATTCTTCTTTTGACTGCATACCCTGAGTACCTGATTCCTTAGGCAGTGGCCTTGGTTCAGTAGCCACAAACCTTTTTCGGGGAGGTCTGAAGGCTGAATGTGTTCCTGTATAAAGAGAGGATGTTGTTCCGCACTATAGATTAGGAATGGTTCATTATACATGGGTATTTCTCGAAGACCGTTTTCATCTAAAGGTGTTGCCAGAATGCCTATGTCAAGCAGATCGTTTTTCAGGTCGATAATGATTTGCTCGGATTCAATTTCTCTGATAACCAGATTGATTTTTGGATTTTGATCTACAAACTGTTTTAGGAACCTAGGCATGAGATAAGGAGCCACTGTGGGGATAACGCCTATCCTAAATGTCCCGCTTAAGTCATCTTTCTCCATATTGATAAAAGACTTAAGACTATTTACTTCTCGTAGAATCTGTCGGGCACTTTCAATAACTCTTAAACCAGTCTTTGTGGGTGCAATAGGGTGTTTTGAGCGATCGAAAATCTGAACACCCATTTCGGTTTCTAACTTCTTGATCTGGAGAGTGAGTGTCGGTTGAGTTACGAAACAACTCTCAGCGGCATTTACAAAATGCCTATGCGTGTCTAGCGCAATGATGTATTCTAATTGTTGTAATGTCATATAGATAAAATCTATATCAAATCTAGGAACATAAAATTTATAAATAAAGTTATTCTAGTGCGAATTCAATAGAAAACTTAAAACAACAGATATGGAAACTCTATTAGAAAACCAGGTCGTTGAAAAACTCAATCGACTGTTAATTAATTATCAAGTGCACTATCAAAACCTGAGACTTTTTCACTGGAATGTCAAAGGTCCGTTTTTCTTTATTCTTCATGAGAAGTTTGAGGAATTGTACAATGAAGCAGCCCTTAAAATAGACGAGGTAGCCGAGCGTGTCTTGGCATTAAATGGCATACCTAAAGGATCATTGAAGAATATTTTGGCCAATGCTGATGTAGAATCCCATGAGGAAATTATGGATGCCAATGCTATGGTAGAGGCGATTATAAATGCCAACAGAACTTTGATTGCAAACCTAGAGGACTTATTAGAAGAGGCTCAAAAAGGAGGTGATGAAGGTACTTTGGATATCTTTACCAGCTATATTCAAGAGTTGCAAAAGCAAACCTGGATGTTAAAGTCATTCTTAAACAATTAGCCTATGAATTTTCACACGCGTAAATGGGTAAAACCTGAAGATCTTAATCCTAATGGCAGTCTTTTTGGGGGGCGACTTTTAGAGTGGATCGATGAGGAGGCGGCTTTGTATACCATTGTTCAGTTAGAGAATCGAAAGATTGTGACCAAGTTCATGTCGGAGATTAATTTTATTAATGCACCGGTTCAGGGAGATATTATTGAGATTGGCATAGAAGCAGTGTCCTTTGGAAGAACTTCATTGACGATGCGATGTGAGGTAAGAAACAAGCTGACAAGAGAGGAAATACTTAGTATTGACCGTATTGTAATGGTGAATCTAGGACCTGATGGTAAATCGGCACCCCATGGTAAGACCAAGGTGGAGTTTGTCAAAGATAGATTGGAAGGCTAATTAGAATTAAAAAAGGAAGGCCTAAGCCTTCCTTTTTTATTCATGCGAACTTTGCTTTGTAATCTTCTATACTCTTTTGAAAGATTTGTTGGGCCAGCGATCTATTCTGAAATTTTTCGACTACCACTTCTTTCTTTTCTAGTTTCTTATAATCCTCAAAGAAGTTTCTCAACTCATTGAGCGTGTACTCAGGGAGCTCCTCAATGTTTTCGATATGACTTACTGACTTATCATGTTCGGCAACGGCAATGATTTTATCATCCGCCTCCCCTTGATCCAACATTCTCATCACGCCAATGATTTTGGCTTCAACTATGCACATAGAGACGATAGGGATTTGTGAAATCACAAGGATATCAAGCGGATCATTATCATCACAGTAGGTTTGCGGAATAAAACCATAGTTATGAGGATAATACATTGAGCTATAAATGACCCGGTCCATTTTGAGCAGTCCGCTGTCTTTGTCTAGTTCGTATTTGGCTCTATTGTTCTTTGGTATCTCAATGATTGCATTCACAGTAGTAGGAAGATTGTCTCCCGGAGATACATCATGCCATGGGTTCATAGTCTTGTGTTTGCTTTATCGTCTGTTATCGTAATCTTCTAATATACTCAGGTAGCTGTGATATCTGGATACCTCAATCTTGCCTTCTTCAAAAGCTTCCAAAACTCTACAGCCGGGCTCATTAGTATGTAGGCAATTGTTGAATTTACACTCTCCTAGGTAAGCCCGCATTTCAGGAAAATAATGACTGATTTCTGAAGCTTCCATATCAACTAGGCCAAGTTCTTTTATCCCCGGAGTATCAATAATCTTTGAAGAACCATCCATTTCGAACATTTCGGCAAAGGTAGTGGTATGTGTACCCTTGTTGGCGTATGTAGACACCTCTCCAGTCTTTTGTACTTGTCCGGGTACCAGTATATTGAGTAGGGTAGACTTGCCTACGCCCGAATGACCGGCTATTAGGGTCGTCTTATCTTTCAGTGATTTCTTTAGCTCCTCAATACCTTCGTCCTCCTGTACAGAGATCAGGCTTCCATCGTAGCCGAGTTCTTGATACATCCTGATCAATTCATGACAAAAAGCAATGCCATCATCATTCAGTAAATCTTTTTTGTTGAAAACTACCAAGGCAGGAATTCTGAAAGACTCGGCACTGACCAAAAAACGATCAATAAAACCCAAAGAGGTTTTGGGAAAGGTAACTGTGGCCAATAGCAATGCCTGATCTACGTTGGCTGCCAGGATATGGGAAAACCCTGTCTTGCGTGTAGATTTTCGAATGACATAGTTGCTGCGATCATGAATCTTAGTGATAATCGCTGATTTGTCACCTTTTTCTTCTTCCTCTATTTCTACCCAATCTCCAACGGCAAGAGGGTTATTGATTTTAATACCCTCCATTTTGAATTTTCCACGCAATCGACTGCGGAAAACTTTGCCAGATTCATGTTTGACTTCATACCAGCTACCTGTCGATTTAATCACCTGACCCTTCATGTGTTTTGATTTTTCAAGTAACTGATAATGTGATCTGTTGCACCAGCATTATCCAAGACATATTGTCTACAAATATCAGATGCTAAGCGCCTAAATGAATCATCTGTAGTAAGTTTTTTGAGAATCGTGGAGGCCTCAATTTCCGATTTAATGCTGAAGGCTCCTCCAAGTCTCTGTAAGGCCAACGACTCAGGGAATTTCTCAAGCCCTTTGTCTCCAAAAACAACAGGCAAGCCAAAGGCAACAGCTTCAAGTATGTTATGTAGACCATCTCCAAAGGCTCCACCGATATAGGCAAAGTCACCATATTGATATACAGAGGATAACATCCCCATAGTATCTAATATCAGGACTTTGGCTGTATTTGGAATTTCATCAACTGAAGAATATCGATGCGTTTTTACTTCCAATCCTGAAATGACCTTCTTTACATTGAGGTCATCAATAAGGTGCGGTGCGATAATGAATTTCAAATCCTGTGATGAGGCATTGATAAACTCACTGAGCATTTGCATATCGCTTGACCATGCACTACCGATAACCATGAGCAGGTCATCTCCTTTAAAGGTTTCGATGTCAGGATAGTGGTTTGGTTGGTCAATGGTTTTAAGCACTCGGTCAAATCGTGTGTCCCCTGAAATGCTGGCCTTCTCTACACCAATGTCATTTAGCAATTGCAGTGACGACTCATTCTGAACAAAGGTATGGTCAAAGAAATGTAGCATTCTGCGATGAAAAGCACCATGACTTTTGAAAAAGATATGGTCTTGGGTGAATAGTGCTGAGATACTATAGAGTGGTATATTTCTTTGGCTTATCTCATTTAAGTAGTGAAACCAATACTCATACTTGATAAAAAAGACAGATTTGGGATTTACGATGTCTAGAAATCGTTTTGCGTTGCGCTTTGAATCGATTGGCAGATAGAACACCCAATCGGCTATGGGGTGGCTCTTCCTTTCCTCATAGCCAGATGGGGAGAAGAAAGTCACAAGAACTTTATGTGCTGGAAACAGTGCTCTATAAGCTTCCATTACTGGTAAACCCTGTTCAAATTCTCCAAGAGAAGCCGCATGAAACCAAGCAACTGGTGCATTTTCAGTGATAGAATTCTCTATTTTGGATAAGAGACCTTCTCTGCCACCAACAAAACGTTTCGCTTTGGTGTCAAATAGGGAAGCTAGTTTGATAAGAAAATAATAACACCTGATCCCCAGGTTGTAGAATACAAGCATTGAATACAAAAATAGGAAACTGGCTAAATAGTAATCTAATTAATGTTGATAATCGGGCTTGGAGTTACGCGTGAGCGCTTACTAAATGAATAAAATCAAAGCAATACCATAAAGAATTTCATATTTTAGTCTCAGATAAGCTAATACTTGCTTACCAAACTCTTTGACACTAAATACTAAATATTCAAATCAATGCGGAAAACTTTTTATCTAATCGCTTGCATGGCTCTGGTAATATTAGGCTGTGGTGATGCAGGTGTTCAATCTGATGTTTCGAAAAATATCAGCATTGATCCGATTTCTGTGCAGCTGTCAGTACCTGCCGTGGCAGTGGGAATGCTGGTTCCACAGACACCTCCAATTGACGTAAACACAGGACAAATCAATATCAGCTCAGACGAGTTTGATGAGTACCTGGAAGATGCTGAGCGTTTTACAATTAACCAGATAACCTATACTATCGATAACTTCCCTGCTGGAAGCTCTGCCGATCTGGATATCGATATGACCATTCAATTGCAAGGACAGAATCCTCAGCAATTGTTGACTACTCGAATCGATAATGTTCAGAATAATCCTGTTGATGTTCTCTTATTTGACAAAGACGCACCTGGCTCAGTGAATGCAGCGGCTATAACCAGCCTGGAGCAAGCACTAAAGGATGGTACTTCTTTCCAAGTTGCAATGACCATTGTGGGCGAAGATGTTACGCTTCAGACCCAGGATGTAGATTTCAACTTCATTTTTAAGTTTGACGTCACCGCTAGAGTACAGCTGGTAGACTAATCCACAAAACATCGACAACATGAAAAAAACTTTATTAATACTTTTTGCCGCATGTTTTTGTGTGATGACACCAAACATGACAAAGGCGCAAGGCCTAGATTTTGACAGCTTCCTCGAGGCAGGTATCGATGATGCCAGCTTACTTTTAGAAAGCTACCTACAACCCGCATTCGAGGGTTTTGGTTTTGGAATGAACAGTGGTTGGTATAATACAGCTAAGCCTCATAAGTTTCTTGGTTTTGATATCTCAGCTAGTTTGTCACTGGCCAGAGTACCAGATACTAGGCAGTTCTTTACTTTACCGACAGGACTTACCAATGTAGGCTTAACCAACCCATCTGACAACCGAAGATTACCAACCATTTTTGGACCTAACCTTGGGGCAGATGACTTACCAGAGTTGCGTTTTACCGATGACAATGGTGAGGAATTGATAAGAATTTCGGCTCCTACAGGCCTTGGTATTGACGAGGATCTCGTTCCTTTTAATGCTGTGCCCGTGCCAATGGCACAAGTTGGGATAGGGCTTTTCAAAGGAACTGAAGTTAAGCTGAGATATATTCCTGAACAGGATTTTGATGGAGATGGCGGTATTAAACTATTCGGTATTGGAGTAATGCATGATATTAAACAATACCTGCCAGCCGAAAAGCTCTTGCCATTCGACCTTTCATTATTCTTCGGCTACACTAATTTGGAATCTTATGTGAATATCGATGAAGATGCGGGACAAACAGCGGAGTTTAATGCCAGTGCATGGACAGTTCAGGGTGTTATTTCAAAGAAGATACTATTCTTCACGGCTTTCGCAGGACTTGGTTACTCCAACTATGATATTGATTTTAATATGTTGGGTAACTATACTACTGAAACAACCACGTTCACTGACCCCGTCAGTTTGACCTACAAGGACAACGGGATTAGAACCAACATAGGTTTAAGGTTTAAATTACTCTTCCTGACCGTTACAGGTGAGTATGCGCTACAAGAGTACAATACCCTAACCGCGGGTGTCGGTATTAGTATTCGATAAAGAAATAATAATTGTATTAAAAAAGGCTCCGAACTATCGGAGCCTTTTTTAATTTCCTTTAAAATCTGGTTTTCGTTTTTCGACAAAGGCGTTCATGCCTTCCTTTTGATCGTTGGAAGAAAAGAGCATATAGAAGTTCTTTCGTTCAAAGTGAAGTCCCTCTTCCAAATGAACTTCATAAGAGCGTTTCACAGATTCTTTAGCCATTTGAACAGCAATAGGAGACATACTGGCGATTTCTTTGGCAAGCTTTGTAGCCTCCTCTAAGTAGAGCTCGACCGGAACTATTTTATTGACTAAGCCATAACCCAAAGCCTCATCCGCTGAAATAAACTTACCAGTTAGCACCAACTCCATAGCCTTGGCCTTGCCTAAGGCCTTAGTAAGCCTTTGAGTACCGCCTGCTCCAGGCATTACACCAATTTTAATTTCAGGTTGGCCAAACTGCGCTGTCTCCGATGCTACGATCATATCACAGGTCATGGCAAGTTCACAACCGCCACCGAGTGCAAAACCTGAAACAGCAGCAATAATCGGTTTCCTGGTTTTATTGATTTGATCCCAGGTGCTAAACTGATCAACTTTCCACATATCGATAGTCCCTTTGCCTGCCATCTGCTTGATATCAGCCCCAGCGGCAAACGCTCTTTCATTGCCGGTGATTATGATCACCCTCACCTCATCGTCCTGATCAAGTTCTTTGAGGGTATCTCTAATCTCTCCCATTAATTGAAGGTTAAGCGCATT
This sequence comes from Roseivirga sp., assembly GCA_965230105.1. Classification (GTDB taxonomy): domain Bacteria; phylum Bacteroidota; class Bacteroidia; order Cytophagales; family Cyclobacteriaceae; genus Roseivirga. Next base: position 43,735 of record CBDDKG010000026.1, read on the forward strand.
CAATTCTTTCGGGCGATTCAACTGAATCAGGGCGATATGTTGTGCATATGCCTTATCAACTTTTATAAATTCCATTGGTATGATTAAGCTATTTGATTGTTTTTCCTATTCTCATGCTAATTTAAGAGTCTAAAGGAGATCAATGAGTAAAGTGAAAGTCTTATTTGTGTGTTTGGGTAATATATGTCGCTCGCCTTTGGCCGAAGGTATATTCAGACAGAGAGTTATGGAGCAAGGTCTATCAGCCCAATTTGATATGGATTCTTGTGGTACTGCAGCTTATCATATTGGAAAAGGACCAGATATTCGGTCTATGGCAAATGCCAAGAAAAATGGTGTTCTATATAACCATTCAGCCAGACAATTTAATGTTCAGGATTTCTATGACTTTGATATTATCCTTCCCATGGACGATTCCAACTTTGAAGATGTCATCAGTTTAAGACCGGCTGAGGCAAAAGCCCAGGTCATGAAAATGCGATATTTTGATCCAATTGAAAAAGAAAGTGATGTGCCCGATCCTTACTATGGAGGTGAACAAGGTTTTCAGGAGGTTTTTGAAATTTTAGATCGATCTATTGACAACCTTTTAGAAGAGATTAAGAATTAAGAATTAAGAATTAAGAATTAAGAATTAAGAATTAAGAATGTAACCTTCCTACCTGAGATCAAGTTTTGCAATACCCAATACCCAATACCCAATACCCAATACCCAATACCCAATACCCAATACCCAATACCCAATACCCAATCATCTCCGATAAACCATTTGGAAGTTATTTCTTGAGCGCTGTTCAATAATAATTTGTTTGCCCTCCATGTGCTCGTTAATTGCCTCTTGGTTGTAATTTTTAATAGTAATCATCTCCAACCCCTCATTGTAATAGATCAGAAATTCGTCCATTAAGGCTGTTCTCAATTGCTCTCTCTTTTTGGGATTGTCATCCATACAAATGGTAAAAGAGATGGCCGAGTTTTGCATCAGGTTAATCGTAAGATTCAACCTTTTAATATGCTCAAAGATCAAATGAATATGATGTTCATTGATAAAAGAAAAGTCACTGATCTTAAAAGAGATAACTGTCTGCTTGTCCTTATGAATGATGGCAGGGGCGAGGTTTGGTATTATCGTCTCTTCGATTGTGGTTCCTTCGTTTTCTGGAGACTGAAATGAACGAACGTATAGGGGTATTCCCTTTTGAGCTAGAGGTTTGATTGTCTTAGGGTGAATGACCGAGGCACCATAATAGGTCATTTCTGCGGCTTCCTTGTAAGGGAGTTTTTCGTAGAGCCTCGTATTCTCAAATTTTTTTGGATCGGCATTTAATACACCGGGTACATCCTTCCAGATGGTCACGGATTCTGCACTGACCGAAGTGGCAAAAATGGCGGCACTAAAGTCACTACCTTCTCTGCCAAGTGTTGTACTCTTAAAATCAGAGTTACTCCCAATAAAACCCTGAGTCAGAACAATTCCTTCTTCTATAGATCGGTTGACTTGCGCCCTGATCATAGCTTGAGAAGCACCCCAGTCTACTTTGGCTTGTCTATGTAAGTCATCGGTTTTAACCACTTTTCTGGCATCCAGCCACGCAGTGTCAATTCCCTGATTGTTTAGAAAGGCCGCAATGATTTTTGTTGATAGAATTTCGCCCAATGAGACAGTCTGATCATACATGTAATCGTAGCCCATGCTAGAGCTAAACTCATTTAGCCCGTTCTCTAACTGCTCGAAAATATCAGAGAGATCCTTTTTCAATACCTCGTCAGAAGAAATACCGAGGTCATTGATAATAGCCTGGTGGAAGTCTTTGATTTCGGATAGAGCCGTATCCACTTCTTTTTCCTCCATTGTGAGGCTTAGGAGCAGCTCAAAGGCGTTCGTCATTTTGCCCATTGCGGAAACAACAACGATTAATTCTTCAGCTTGGTGAGTCTTGATAATCTCACACATATTTCTGACAGAATCCGCATCTTTTACAGATGCACCACCAAACTTAAATACTTTCAAGGGACGTGTCTAAATTTTACTAATTTCGCTGCAAGTTATTAACGAATTCCGATAAAAAAATTATCACGTACCTATGGGAAAGGCGGAGAATTCGAGAATTGCGTTGCCGGTGGGCTCGAACCTCGATAGATTTATTATGCGTAATCAGGAGGACTTTCCATTTGCGAGTGGAGAGTTGTCTCAGTTAATCAGAGACTTAGCTTATGCGGGCAAGGTAGTTAACCGGGAAATTAACCGTGCCGGATTAGCAGATATTACTGGCGCTTATGGTGCAGAAAACGTACAGGGCGAGGCACAACAAAATTTAGATGTTGCAGCTGATATCCGTTTTACCAGAGCACTTAAGAAAGGCGGAGAAGTAGCCGCCATCATTTCTGAAGAGGTTGAGGAGGTAATTGACCTAAATAATCCAAGAGCAAAATACATCGTAGCGATAGATCCATTGGATGGCTCTTCGAATATTGACGTAAACGTCTCCGTTGGAACTATCTTTTCTATTTATCGGAGAGTATCACCAATGGGCAGTCCGGTAATCAAGGAAGATGTATTACAGCCAGGAAAAGATCAGGTTGCAGCGGGTTATATCCTTTATGGCTCTTCAACCATGTTTGTCTATACCACAGGAAAGGGCGTCAATGGTTTTACTTATGAGCCATCTCTTGGTGAGTATATTCTGTCTCATCAGAACATGAAAATCCCCAAGTCAGGCTCAATTTATTCAGTAAATGAAGGCGCATCAGTATCTTTTCCAGGTGAGGTTAAGGATTACATTGCATTATGTAAGGAGAGGGGGTACTCTGCTCGTTACATTGGTTCTCTGGTGGCCGACTTTCACCGAAATGTACTGAAAGGGGGTATTTACATCTACCCGTCTACGCAGAAGGCCCCAAATGGTAAATTAAGATTGATGTACGAGTGTAACGCCCTAGCATTTATAGCCGAGGAAGCGGGAGGTAAGGCTACAGATGGTATCAGTCGTATTATGGATATACAACCAACTTCGCTCCATCAAAGAGTACCCTTCTTTGTGGGTAGCAAAGAAATGGTAAAAGAGGCTTCTACTCTTTAAGAAGAATATTTCTTCCTAGTCTCAACCTTCTGAAGTTGCCGATCAAGAATCATTTTCGTGACGACAGACGCAGGGTTGTCATTGGATAGTGCAAGTGCTTCCTTGAGTTTCTCCTCAGAAACATCAATGCGATAAAGAATATTGATGAGCCTGTTGAAATCCTTGGCCATAAGGTCTTCTACTACTCGCATGATCATAAGGAAAGCCTGATCATAGGCAATGTCCTTTCTTTCTTCGAGTTTGAGATATGACTTATCCAGCTGAAAGTCTTTCTCGAATAGCACAAGGCTGTTGATTAAATCACTTTGCTGGCTCATTTCAGTATTTTAGGTCTATTCCTCTGTGGTTTCTTCTTCTGTAGAGGCAATTTCTTGAAACGACTCAGGTGCAATCTTAGACAATAGGTTGTACCAAGTAACTAGTTTCTTGATATCAGATACGTAGACCCTGTCCTCATCATAGTCTGGAAGGACATGCTTCAAAAAAGACTTCAGTTCATCACCATCAGAGTTCTTATCCAAGCCAGTATCACCATCAAATTCTGAGTGAATTTTTTGCATCACCTCATTTAGGGGAGTAGCTCCTTCAGTGGTGTGGGTGTAAATAGAAATTTCACTGAGTATTGATACCTGAGCATCGGCACCCACTACAAGCTTTGACTTTTTCTCATCAAGAGATTCCAGAATGACACCGTTTTTAGTAGGTCTTAAAACTCTAAATAATCCGCCTTTGCCTGATACGGATGCTATTTCTTCAAACTTCATAAATGCTTTGGTTCAATAATGCTTCAAAGTAAATCTAAGCTGATGCCTAAATCAAAGAAAAACTCAACTTTCGAGTATGTGCTCTATATATTCTGACAACTCGGGTTTGCCAAGTCCTGTTTCGGACGATGTCAAAAAAATCATTGGAAGGTCTTCCCAAGTTTGTTTGAGTACTCTCTTAAACTTGGCAATCGACTGCTGTCCTTTATTAATTGACTGTTTGTCTGCCTTGGTGAACACGAGTGCTAGCGGTATACCGTTTTCACCCAACCATTGAATAAATTCCAGGTCTATCTTCTGTGGATCGAGTCTTGAGTCGATCAACACAAATACGATTTGAAGATTTTCCCGGTTGATCAGGTAGTCTTGAATCATTTGTCCCCATGCCGCTCGATTCTTCTTACTGGTCTTGGCATAACCATAACCGGGTAAGTCAACCAAATACCAGCTTTCATCGATTAAAAAGTGATTGATTAACTGGGTCTTTCCTGGTTTCCCGGAAGTCTTGGCCAAACCCTTACGCGCTGCCATCATATTGATAAGTGATGACTTACCTACGTTCGACCGACCGATAAATGCAAACTCCGGTTTATCGGGTTTCGGGCATTTACGATAGTCAGTATTGCTGATTACAAATTGGGCCTGATCGAACATGCTGCAAAGGTAATGAACTCCTTCAAACCGTACTTTTTTGTTTCTCTTTTAATCTCCTACCTTTGCCCACCTTATAAATAGCATTCATTAAGAAAAGCAATATGCAAGTAGCAAAAAAAGGTGACCAGGTAAAGGTTCACTACACAGGAAAGTTGACTGATGGGACCATTTTTGATTCATCAGAAGGAAGAGCTCCTTTGGAGTTTGAAGTAGGTGCAGGTATGATGATCAAAGGATTCGATGCCGCTGTTGATGGCATGGCCCTTGGTGCAAAGGTTACAGCTGAGATTCCAGCTGCTGAAGCATACGGTGAGGCAAGAGAAGATATGATCATTGATGTGCCTAGAGCAAACCTTCCGGAAGACCTTAATCCTCAGGTAGGTCAGCAATTGGCAATGAGCCAACCGAACGGCCAACAAGTGCCAGTAAAGGTCAAAGAAGTGAGGGAGGATGTTGTCGTTATCGATGCTAACCACGATTTAGCAGGTAAGGATTTGATTTTTGACATTGAACTTGTGGAAATTGCCTAAGGTATTCCCATTTCAAAGAAGGCTCAGCTCATAAAAGTTGAGCCTTTTTTAATGTCAGCTTTTTTTAACAATTCCAGCAATCACCCTGTTTCCTTCGTATTATTGCACCCAGATTGAATGAGCGATGGCCGTAGTTCCTTATAAAGAGAAGCAAACCACAAAAAAAGAGCAGGTAGCAGAGATGTTTAACAACATCAGCCACAGATATGATTTCCTGAATCACTTCTTGAGTTTAGGAATCGATATCCTCTGGAGAAAGAAAGCTATAAAACTCCTTAAACCAGATCAGCCGAAGCAAATATTAGACATCGCTACTGGTACGGGCGATTTTGCTGTTGAAGCATTAGCACTTAACCCAGATCGTATTGTTGGGGTTGATATTTCCTCTGGCATGCTGGAAGTCGGTAAGCAGAAAATGAAACGAAAAGGAGTGGATCATATCATCGATATGCAAATGGGTGACAGCGAGAAGCTACTTTTTGAAGACAATACCTTTGATGCTACCATCGTTGCTTTTGGTGTAAGGAACTTCGAAAACCTAAAACAAGGCCTCAGCGATATGCACAGGGTACTGAAACCAGGAGGAAAGGCGGTAATTATTGAATTTTCAAGACCACGATCCTTTCCGATGAAGCAACTTTACAGCTTTTATTTTAAGTCGATTCTCCCGATTATTGGGAAACTGATTTCTAAGGATCAATCGGCTTATACCTATCTGCCAGAGTCGGTAGATGCTTTTCCGGATGGTCAGAATTTTTTGGACATCCTTAGTGCGGTTGGATATAAGAAGACTGAATGCAAACCTTTGACATTTGGCATCGCCTCGATTTACATCGGGCAAAAATAGTTGCCTTAGTACTTTTTTTCTCAATACTTCAGGTAGACGCTCAGACGCGTAAGGCCGGGGTAACCCTTCACAGGGTGAAAAGTGATCAAAAGACTTTCAAGTATGGATTCATGCTAGGGGTGCATAGTAACAGCTATGGTATAAAGTATTCAGACCGATTTGACACTTCTGAATATGATCAAATTAGCTCTATTACCTCAGAGACCAGCGCTGGTTTTGACCTGGGCTTTATGGTAAATATTCGCCTTGCCGATCAATTCTCAATTCGACTAGTACCTGTTAAAATCGGTCTTTACCAGAATACCGTAAACTATCAATATGTAGACGGCTCTGTAGACGCTCAACTGATCGAGAGTACTAGAATTGAACCAGGTATTTTTATGAAGTATAGGTCAATCAGAAGGAATAACTCTAGAATGTATTTGATTGCCGGAGTCAGCGGTTCTTTTAGATCGGGTAAAGAAGACCTTACGACCAATCAAGATCGACTCGAAATCAGAAGAGCAAATGTAAAGCTTGAAGTAGGCTTTGGCCTGGAACGTTATTTTGAGTTTTTTAAATTCTCACCTGAGATTCGGTATGCACGAGGCCTCCTGGATGTAATGAACCCGCAAGACAATATATTTCACAATGGGCTGAGTAGAATTTCCACCCATAATTTCACCTTGTATCTGCATTTCTCCGACTGAGTAATCTTTCCATTTTGGATTGGCTATTTTCTTTTAAATTCACTGCTCATTAATGATCAACAAATGAGCAAAATCGCATTCATTACCGGAGCTACTTCAGGCATAGGCCGAGCAACAGCTTTATTACTCGCACAAGAAGGCTATGACTTGATTATCTGTGGTCGAAGAAAAGACCGGCTTCAAGCACTGACCACTGAAGTTAAAACCCGAACACTGGAACTAAGCTTTGATGTACGCAATAGGGAGGAAGTTGAGCAAGCGATTGATTCAATTCCAGAGGATTGGAGGTCTGTCGATGTATTGCTGAATAATGCAGGCAATGCACATGGATTGTCCAAGATTCAAGATGGAGATGTTGATGATTGGGATGCCATGATTGACATTAATGTCAAAGGCTTACTTTATGTGACTAAGTCGCTTGTCGGTGGTATGATATCAAAAGGTGCTGGACACATAGTCAATATTGGTTCAATTGCTGGGAAGGAAGTCTATCCTAATGGTAATGTATACTGCGCTTCTAAACATGCCGTAGATGCCATAAATAATGGCATGCGAATGGACCTAAATGGTACTGGGGTAAAAGTCTCTCAGGTGTGTCCGGGCTTGGTGGAAACGGAGTTTTCCATGGTTCGGTTTAAAGGGGATGCGAATAGATCAAAGTCAGTTTATGAAGGTTTTGATGCTTTAACGGCTTACGATGTAGCAGATCTGATTCGCTTTATCGTTACCAGACCAGCGCATGTGAATATCAGTGATACCATTATTTTTCCAGCGGCACAAGCTGCTTCAACAATTGTAGACAGAAACTAATATGGAAGAGCAGCGAGAAGAGGGAGAAAGAGCTGAAGGGCTTCCAATCCCTGATATTTTTTTAAATAGTGACACCAAAGGGCCCTTGACACACTGTGTGCAGTGTGATTATGACCTGATGAAGGGCGATCGCTACTACATGATCGAAAAAGTTTTTAAGAAATATCCGTCATTTCAGAAAACGGAAGTTCTATTTGAATATGCGGTATGCTCAACCTGCTATGAAAATATGAAGGATCAGATGTCTGCTGAGAGTATGGCCAATCTGTCTGAATATATGATGATGAATACCGATTTCGGGGCGATGCAGCTGAGAATTCAAGAATTTCCGGACGACCCTGAAAAGTGGCTTTCACATTGCATGATCAAAGGGACGCCCAAAGAAGAAATGACAGAGTTTCAAATGGGTGCTTGCTTCAAAGGTGATCGTTTGGTAACTAATTTCATGCCTCCCTTTATGATTGGAGAGCTGGCCATGGAAGAAATGAATAATCTCCTTTCAAAAGAGACGAAAGACGAGATGGATGATTTTATGGGAGAGAATTTCGGAATCCCACCAGAATTGAGAAAAGACCTAATTCTTGTTTGATATGTTAAAGAAATGCCTCGCAGTATTAGCCCTTTCGCTTGTCCTATTTGCTTGCAAGAATGAGGATAAGTTAGCAGTGGAAACGGGCGTTTCCTTAGAACTGGCAGAACACAGAAAAGGAGTGCTGTCCATTATTAATTACAAGCTTGAGTTCAGGGTGCCTGATAATATCAACCAGCAGATTCAGGCGTTGGAGGATCTAACGTTTAACCTCAAGGACAATTCCCGAGACCTTCAACTAGATTTTAAAGAGAGCGAAGAGAAACTCAAGGGGCTGGTGGTCAACGGCAAAAGTCAGGAGCTGTTAATAGAGAATGAACACATCATTCTCAAAAAGGAAAATCTCAAAGTAGGCTTCAATCAGGTGGAAATTAACTTCTTTGCTGGTGAAACCTCTCTCAACAGAAAAGAGGAGTTCTTATATACTCTTTTTGTTCCTGATCGTGCACGAACGGCCTTTCCGGTTTTTGATCAGCCTAACCTCAAGGCAACATTCGAGCTAACACTTGATTTACCGGCACATTGGTCGGCCATAAGCAATGGCCCAATCGCTGTAGCCGCCATTAAGGATGGCCGTAAGAACTATCAATTCCATAAATCTGATTTGATCAGTACCTATCTTTTCTCCTTTGTTGCAGGTGAGTTCGATGTGGTTAGCAAGACGGTCGCTGGCCGTGAAATGACCATGCTACACCGAGAAAGTGATCGGGAGAAGGTGGATCGAAATATTGACCTGATCTTTTACCTGCATGCTGCTTCCTTACAATGGCTCGAAGAGTATTCGGGTATAAAATATCCATTTAAGAAGCTAGACTTCGCATTGATACCAAGTTTTCAGTACGGAGGTATGGAGCATGTGGGTGCTATCCAATACCGTGCTAATTCACTAATGCTTGACAAGGATCCTTCCCAAAGTCAGTTGCTGGGAAGAGCCAGCTTGATTGCTCATGAGGTTGCCCATATGTGGTTTGGCAATCTAGTTACCATGGATTGGTTCAATGATGTATGGACAAAAGAAGTGTTTGCCAATTTTATGGCGGCTAAAATGGTAAACCCGAGTTTTCCAGATATTAATCACGATCTCAATTTCTTAGTAAGGCATTATCCTTCAGCCTATTCGGTGGACCGTACAAAGGGTGCAAATCCAATCCGACAATTCTTACCTAACCTTAAAGAGGCCGGGCAGATGTATGGCGCTATTATCTATAATAAAGCACCCATTATGATGCGTCAGTTAGAAGCTATGTTGGGAGAGGAAGATTTTCAAGCCGGAATGCGTGAATACCTGTCCACTTTTTCAAACAAGAATGCCACATGGCCAGACCTCATACAGATACTAGATAAACGAACTCCAGAGAATTTGAACCAATGGAGCGAGGTCTGGGTGAATACTCCGGGCAGGCCGCATTTTAATATTTCGGCCGAGAAGAAGAATAATCAGGTACGAGTGAAAATAGCGCAACAAGATCCAGAAGGGGAGCGGGTTTGGGCACAGGCCTTACAACTGAACCTCTATAACTTACAGCGTTCTGAAAAGAAGGAAGTACTTCTTTACTCTAATGATGTACCTTACAAGGTTGATCTAAACTCAAACTGGAGCTTTTTCGAGGCATTGGCAAATGCCGATGGAATTGGCTATGGGCTATTTCCGGCTAACTATTCAATGATTCAAAGTCGTTGGGATCAACTCAGCGAAGTTGAGAAAGGAACCATGCTCGTCAACCTGTATGAAAACCTGTTAGAACCTGATAACTATGGAATAGAGGGGCAGTATAGCCCGGAGCGTTATGTCGAATTGATCAAGTGGATGGTTGTAAAAGAGAAGAATCAACTGCTGCTCAACCTGATGCTCGGGCAATTAAGTTCAGTGTATTGGAACCTAATGACGGAAGAACAGCGCGAGCATGTGGCACCTGACCTGGAACGTACACTTTTTCATGTGATGAATGACAAAACTGATGACGCTTCTGTGAAAAAGATCTTCTTTAATGCTTTCAGGAATATAGCCATCACAGATGTTAACCTCGAAAAGCTTAGGAGTATTTGGGCAGGCGAGACGCACTCAAAAATCAAAGGATTAAACCTGTCTGAAAACGACTTAACGAGCTTGGCGGGTCAATTGGCCATTAAACGACCTGAAATTTCTGAAGAGATTTTGACCAAACAACTAGAGAACATTAAGAATCCGGATCGTAAAAAGCGATTTGAGTTTATTCTACCGTCCCTCTCGGCAGATGTGGAGGTAAGAGATCAGTTCTTTGCCTCCCTTAAGGATGAGAAAAATCGTGAGACCGAATCATGGGTACTTGGTGGATTAGGGAACCTTCACCATCCTTTGAGAAGAAAAGACAGCGAAAAGTATATCAGTGAGAGCCTGGAATTGCTACAAGAGATTCAGATTACCGGAGATATTTTCTTTCCAAAAAGGTGGCTTGACAGAACCCTGGGAAATCATAATACAGAAGCAGCGGCTAAAATGATCCAGGATTTTCTAGACCAGAACCCCAACTATAATTCACAGTTGAAAATGAAAATTCTTCAGGCTGGTGATATGACCTTCCGTGCATCCGAGATTTTGAAGAAGACGAGTCTGAAGGTAGAGTAAAGGCAAAAAAATAACCCCTCACATGGAGCGGTTTTCTTAATGACCTGTTTTTACGACTTAGGGCTGTCTTACATTATAATTGCCCCATTTTATAGCGACTTGGGTTTGTCATTTCGATCGTAAAACTACTTAGCTGAACTTTAAGTTCCCGAAAACCTTGTTTACTAAATCATTAAATAACTGAGAATAAAAAAAGCCCCGAATTATCAGGGCTTTCTTTATTTATATATGCTATCGCAGTGCTTATCCAGCGATTCTTTCAATCAAGTCGGCAGCTCTGTTGGAGTATCCGGCTTCATTGTCATACCACCCAACAACTTTAACCAAAGTTCCTTGAGCAGAAGTCAATTGAGAATCAAAGATGTTAGAGTGAGGATTACCAACAATATCGATTGATACAATTGGGTCTTCGGTATATTCCATGATTCCCTTCATAGGTCCATCGGCAGCAGCTTTCATAGCTGCATTGATTTCTTCTTTAGTAGCTTCTTTTTTCAAAACCACAGTAAGGTCAGTCAAGGAGCCATCAGGAATTGGAACTCGCATAGCAATACCGTCCAATTTACCAGCTAGGTGAGGCAGCACAAGGCCTACAGCTTTAGCTGCTCCTGTAGAAGTTGGAATAATAGAATAAGCGCCAGCTCTTGCTCTTCTCAAATCTTTGTGAGGAGCATCTTGCAATCTCTGATCTGAAGTGTAGGCGTGAACTGTAGTGATATAACCATGCTCAATACCGAAGGCATCGTCCAATACTTTAGCCATAGGCGCAAGGCAGTTGGTAGTACAAGAGGCATTAGAAAGGATAGTTTCCTCACCAGTCATTGTATCGTCATTAACACCTAATACTACAGTAGGTACGCCACCTTTTGCAGGGGCAGAAATCACTACTTTTTTAGCACCGGCTTCTAAGTGTTGTCCAGCACCAGCTTCGTCTAGAAAGAAGCCAGTTGATTCCAACACAACTTCTACACCTAGGTCTCCCCATGGAAGGTTTCTTGGCTCTCTTTCAGCGTATATTTTAATTTCTTTTCCATTTACAATGATGCCATCCTCTGTTGCAGAAACGGTACCATCGAACCTCCCATGTACTGAATCATACTTCAATAAGTGGGCTAGGGTAGTAGTATCAGTGAGATCGTTGATCGCTACTACTTCAATGTTTTCTTTTTTTAATAATGCTTTGAAAGTCAATCTTCCGATTCTTCCAAAACCATTAATCGCTACTCTTGTCATAGACATAATCCTTAACGGTTTAAAGGGTTGTTTTTTGGAGGCGTAAAGCTAAGAAAGCTCTGCTCCTTTTCAAACTTAAATCATACTAAGGAAGAGTTAGTTCCATGGAAAACGATTGTAATTTTTTAGGATGGAATTTTTGCAAATAAAAGAGTGACATCTATATTTGCAGTCCTTATAATGGTCCGTTCGTCTAGGGGTTAGGACGCCAGGTTTTCATCCTGGTAACAGGGGTTCGATTCCCCTACGGACTACTTTCAAAGAGCTCAGCTAGCGCTGGGCTTTTTTTGTGTCCTTCGGGGGCCTCTCTGCAAGCTGGCCCAATCCTAAATTAATCCACTGGATTAGTTCTAAACGGATTGTCCTCCTACGGACTACTTTCAAAGAGCTCAGCTAGCGCTGGGCTTTTTTTGTTTTATGCTTAGAGGCTCGCCCTACAGGCTGGCTCCTCACTAAAAAGCTCCGCAGGAGCTTTTATTAACGATCGGCCCTCCTACGGACTACTCTCAAAAAACTTGACTATATCGCGCTTTTTGGATTTTCTATGTTCGATAATGCTCGTAAGGCTGGTCGCTGGCGTTCAGTTTTAGCGTATCTTTATCATTTAAAAATGCTCAATAGTGCCTTTCAAGCCTTTATAGGCTGTTTTCATTCTTTGGTATTTTTTTTGAGTAATACCGACCAGCTTAGTCGATAGAATGCTAAAAAACTACCTCAAAATTGCATTTCGGAACCTAATCAAACGAAAGGTGACATCTCTTGTCAACCTGTTGGGTTTGAGCATAGGTATCACATTAACAGTTTTACTCATCCTTTATGCTCAGTATGAGTTGGATTTTGACAAATTCCACAAAGCCCCTGAGCAAACCTACCGACTTCTGCGGATGGAAGACCTGGGGAATAATACCCAAATCGTAGCAAAAACGAGTCCTCGGATTATGTTGTCACTAACCGAGGAGTTCTCTGAAATTGAAAGTACAACACTACTTTTCAAGCATTGGAATGTACCGCTCCTGAGTGAAGAAGACAAAGGGTTCTATGAACAAGACTTTTTATTCGCAGACTCTTCTTTTTTCGATGTCTTCGGATATGAATTGATGCTTGGAGATCCTGAAACGGCCCTCTCAGAACCAAATTCATTGGTGATTACAGAACAGATGGCCAAAAAGTATTTTGGAGATGAGGATCCAATGGGAAGGGTTTTGAGATATGAACTGAAATATGACCTTGAAGTAACGGGTGTAGTAAAGGATGCGGGTAATGTCGGTTCGCATTTTGAGTTTGACTTTTTGGCTTCCATGCCTACTCTGCCAAGAGTGATGACCCTGGACGTGCTTACGGGTGCTTATAATGGTTTTTACAGTTATATCCATTTTAGACCTGACACGGATATTCAGTCATTCAAAACTCGATATGCAGAATGGCTGACCGATCGTTTCCCAGAGGAGCGAATTCGTATCCAACCTCTATTGGATATTCACTTAAGGTCTGACGCTATTTCTGAAATCGAAGGGCAAAGCGATATCATGTTTGTGCGCGTGGTATTGATCATTGCCATAGTGGTGATCATTTTGGCAACTATAAACTATATCAATTCGGCTGTATCAACATCGGTTGAAAGACTCAAAGAGATGGGGGTTAGAATGGTCTCAGGAGCCTTTGCTCAACATATCTATTTTCAATTCATTCTGGAAGCCTTTCTTACCATAGCCATAGCCATAGTAGTCTCTTTGATTGCACTATATTTTATGATCACCCCGTTCAACGCAATGCTGGATACAAATCTGATTCTGAATCCTATTGCCCAATGGCAGATTTGGTTGGTGATTGCAGGTTTGATAATGCTTACTGCCATTGTTTCAGGCATGGCACCGGCCATTGTTATTCTTAGAATGGAGCTCACAGATGTCTTACTTAATGTGGTCACGCTGGGTAGGATAGGTTATTTAAGAAAAGGCTTGATGGTATTTCAGTTTGTGGTTTCCGTGGTACTTATTGTTGGAGCGGTGACCATTAATCGACAAGCTGCATTTGTGAAGTCTAAGGATCTCGGCTTTGATCAAAGTCAGGTAGTGGTGGTACCTATTAGAGACAGGGGGATTCATACGGGCTATGAAAGTTTCAAGGATAATGTACTGGGTATTGCAGGCGTTACAGCTGTATCCAGGGCTAGCACTATACCGGGCAGACCCTTTGCTACTCAATATTACAAACCAGAACCAGCAGCACTGGATTCTATTTTGATGAATGTGGGGAGTATTGACGACCACTATTTTCAGTCATTAGGCATTCGGTTGATGACTGGTACTGACTTTGAGTTTCTTCGAGGTGAATTAACCAATCCAGTGGTGGTCAATGAAACTGTTGTTGAGGCATTTGAACTGGGTGATCCACTGGAAGCCCTTGGGAAATCTATGTATCACAATGGGCAAAAGTTTATGATTATAGGGGTGATACAGGATTTTAATTATGAAACCTTACATAAACGCATTCAGCCATTGGTAATTCAACCTGGAATAGCTTTGGAAGATTATATGATTATCAAATACCAGGGGGTAAACGGAGATGCCGTTGCACAGCAACTGTCTGATTTATGGTACCTCACAGCCTATGAACAACCCTTTACTTATTCCTCTTTGTCAGATGATCTTGCTTCACTTTATCAATCTGAGAAGGTATGGGGGGATATTGGCAATCTGTCTATGCTTGTTTCGGTGTTAATCGGTGCCCTTGGAGTATTCGGACTGGTCTCTCTTGTTGTTCAAAAAAGATTTAAAGAAATGGGCTTGCGAAAAATCTTTGGAGCATCTCATGGCAATATCATTGGTATCATTTATAGCGAATTCTTCACTATACTCTTTGTAACGCTGCTCATTGCGGTACCTTCTGCATATCTTTTAGCACAACTATGGCTACAGGACTTTGCTTATAGAATTGACGTGCCTATAGATGGTTTTGTCATTGCAATGGCTTTATTGGCCTCAGTAACTTGTCTGGCTGTATTATTCCATACACTGAGAGCCTTGGCCAAAGATCCGATTAATGCCTTAAGCGATTAGCGTTCCATTTGCAGTTTTTGGATAAAACAGGTATAATGAAATCTAAATTTCGGATGTATGATTTTAGGCGTATGCGGATGGCTCGGTGAAAAAATGGGTATCCAGGAGTCAAGTATTAGAATAGGATTTGTAGTAGCCTTCTTTTTGTTTGGGGCAGGGCTTGGACTTTACCTGATTCTTTGGTTGGTAAAGGTGCTCTCTAAGGACTGAGTTTATTGGCTTGTCCTATTCTTCATTTAGGCTAGCCAATGCTTCTAAGTCCATCGAGATAATGAGCTCGAAAGTGTCAGGCGCCTGCAACTCTACATTGCGACCTGCTATCTCGACTTCCATGATCATTTGACCAAGGAGCAGTGACTGATTGACGAAAACTAGACCGTCAAGTGTAACATTCCCCTCATTGTCATCGAAGATTACTTCTTTTGAAAGAATAGTCTCATTGTTAATGACACTGACAGTATTATCTAGGTTGCTCACAGAAAAGCTTGTCAGTCTGCGAGCAATACCATTAAAACCCACGATACTTATAGTCACATCAAAGATGCCGACTGAATTACCTGGATCCCAGCCACTGATGTCATAGTACATCGCACTAAAAGTAGGGTCCAAGAACTCATCTGCATCCTGAACGTCAAAATCAGCAATACTCACAAAAAACTGCTGTCTAATGCGGTTCGGAGTAGTAATAGCTATTGACTGATTGGCTGGAAGACTTCTCCAGTCTATGGTGAATGACTGCTCCAATTCACCTGTTATTACACTCAAAGGCGAATTGTCACTTCCGCTTGAGCAAGAAGCCAGGATGGCAAGTGTTGATAGCAAGACAAGATACTTTTTCATCGTTTTAGCTTTAGGGTGGTCAAATTTACTGAAATCCTAACTGATAACGCCCAATTCTGTCAATTGCTACATTCTTAATCGTATTTCTTTAGTCTTCTGAGAGTAGTCTGAGTAACACTCCGTTGGTCCAGCCAAATCCATCTTGAACGGGATATTCACCACCACCACCACTCGGCAAATCAGTGTCCAACACATTGTATTTCTCCATCAATTTGCCTGTATTCTTAAAAACCTTGACGTTCAACGACACCCAGCGTTCTTTAATAGCTCCAGCTAGCTGATCGTGGCCATAGTTTCTTAAACCTTTGATTGCAATCCATTGGAGTGGCGCCCAGCCATTGGGAGCATCCCATTGCTGTCCTGATTCATAGTTTGTTGTAAGCAAACCACCATCTTTTAATAACTCCTGATCGATTATTTTGGCAACCCCTCTGGCTTGGTCCGCGCTGGCTAATTCAAAAAATAAAGGGAAAGTAGCCGCTGCATTGATCGACTTGGTTTGAGTTTTGTCCACCCAATTGTAATCGAAATAGTAATGATTTTCTTCATTCCAGAAATAGGCATTTATAGCCTGTTTTCTGTTTTCGCAAAGCTGGAGATAGTGTTCGCACTGTTCTTGATTGCCATTTTCCTGATGAATGTTGGCGATTAATTTCTCCAAGTGATAAAGGAGGCAATTAAGATCCACCTGAACCAAGTCTGTAGTACGGATCGTGTCCAATTTATCGAAATCAGTGCACCAGCGAGAGCTAAAATCCCAACCTGACTCGCATGCCGCTCGAATATTTAGAAGCGTTTGTTTTCCAGCTTCACCCTGAGAAGCAATCAATTCCATATCATCCTGATACATTTCTGCTCTTGGGTGGGGGATATTGTCAAAATAACGATTGAGGACAGCACCATTATCCATCAACACTACACGTTTGTAAGATGGAGTTTCCATTGTCAATTGATCCTTGCCTTCCATCCAAAACCCATATTCCTTTTCGAGTGCAGGTAGAAATGTATTGAGCACAGACCTGTCTTTTTCTTCGGCTAGTAGAGCCACCATAAGAGAAAAGAAGGGAGGCTGAGACCTTCCCAAATAATAGCTTCGGTTTCCATTGGGGACAAACCCAATTTCTTGGATCATCCACGCGAAGTTCTTGACCATGTCTTCGATCATGTCGACTCGTTCACTCACTGCCAAGCCTAACATGGTAAAGTAGCTATCCCAATAATAGATTTCATTGAACCGTCCACCAGGCACGATATAGGGATGGGGAAGTTGAATGAGGGTAGAATGGGCCTCTTTCTCTTCAGGTGTTCTGGCTAAAATATTCCAAAGCTTATTAATGTGTTCGGTTACGGGGGCCTCAGTATCGCTTACATATTTTGTCTCCGGAGTAAGTACTTTCGAAAAATGCGCATTGAAGAAAGTTTTCAAGTCGAAATTGCTGTCCTCTCTTTGGCTTCGATAAGCGGAAAGGACCTGGGCCGGATCTTCCCTTAGCAAAGCGTCAGAAATCTCTTTCCCATCTTCCCAAAGCCCTGAAGCATGTAGGTCAGTAAAAAGCTCTTGGAGGTCTTTTTCCAGGTGAAGTGTTTTGGCCATAGTCGATTCAATGTTGAATGACCAGTAAGTTAAGGTTTAGATTGTATAAATTCATCACAACTCAAGTCGAAAGACTCGACAAAAGAGAGGGAGAAAAAAGAGAGAAGAATAAGATGTCAAAATCCGTAATCGTTGTTGGAGCAGGGGCATGGGGTGGCTGGACGGCCTTCCACTTGAAGAAGGCGGGATTTAAAGTAACCTTAATCGACAAAAAAGGTCCAGGGAATATAGACTCTGGGAGTGGAGGGAAAACTCGGATTATCCGTCTGGCCTATGGCGGTAGTGAGGTTTACACTGATTTGACTGCCCAGTCTTTTGAATTATGGGAAGAGTACTCCACGGCATGGAATGACAGACTCTATTATGAAAAAGGAGCTTTATGGATGTTTAGGGGAATAGCGCCTGCTTATGCCGAACTATCGGTTCCTCTGATGAAAGAAAAAGGATTTAGTCTTGATCCACTCGATTTGCAGATATTAAAGCAAAAGTATCCTCAATTGAATTTGAAAGATATCACTAGTGCCTACTGGGAGCCAAAAGTGGCTTATCTTGAGGCAAGCAGAGCTTGTGGCATAGTGGTTGAAAAATTCATTGAAGCAGGAGGTGACTATTTAAAAGATGAGGTAATCGGTGTTGATTATGAAGAAGGTAAAGTCAAATCTTTAAGGTTGCAGGGGAGATCATCTATTCAGGCTGATGAATATATTTTCGCTTGTGGTCCGTGGCTTCCGAGACTGACTTCGGAAATGAAGGATTACATCCATATTTCCAGGCATGAGGTATACTATTTCGATGCTCCCGAAGCTTACAATGATCTACCTATATGGTTAGAGTTTCGTGAAGGAGATCAGATGTATTATGGCATTCCTGATCATTTTGGGCAGGGTTTCAAATTTGCCTATGACGAAAGAAGATGGTCACTCGATCCGGATCATGACGATCGGGGAATTACTGATGAGATTCTTGAGAAGATGAGTGGAGTACTGACCAATAGATTCCCGAAACTCAAGGACCCAGTAGTATTAAAGCATCATACCTGTGTCTATGAGAATTCCATCGATGGTGACTTTATCATCGATCAACTTCCCAAGGCGAATAACGCCCTGATGCTAGCCGGATCCTCAGGGCATGGCTTCAAAATGGGACCTGCGATCGGTAAGCTGGTAGCAGAACATTTGACCAGCCAAAAGGCCATTCCTTCGGAATTTTCTATGGCACGTTTCTTAACACAAACAGATAGGAAGAGTCAGTATGAGGTTTGATTTTTCCTTACTTAAATCACTGTATTTCAATAGTTTATAATTGACTGGAATTTTTTTTCTCCTCTTCTGTAAGAAATCGATAGTCCTTAAGTACTAACTTATTGACAATTCGCTCAATGACAGAACAAGTACAAACTCAAGTCTTCAATAGCTGGTTAAAAGACCACAAGGGCATCCTCTTTAAAGTAGTAAGAGCCTATGGTGCTAAGCTAGAAGACCAGGAAGATCTCTTTCAGGAGATTGCTGTTCAGGTCTGGCGATCTGTCCCAAAATTCAGGAACGACTGCGCAGTCACCACTTGGATGTATAGAATAGCGCTCAACACTGCACTAAAGTGGAGTGGCAAGGAGCGCAAGCATCAGGAGGGGCGAGAAGGAATCGATCAGAAGGCACATGTCTTAACAGAGCAATCGGGTTTTGCCGATGAAAGACTGGACTGGCTTTATGAACAAATTGCTCGCTTAGATAATGTAGACAGGTCTTTGTGCCTCTTATTGCTAGATGGTTTTAGTTATAAGGAGATGTCGAAGATCGTGGGTATTTCAGAAAGTTATGTGGGGGTAAGGATCAATAGGATCAAAAAACACCTCACCAAACAGTCAGAAAAAGTGACTTAACATGGAGTTTGAAGAAATGAAAAAAATATGGGACGCGCAGAATGGTCAGGCAATGTATGCCATTGACGAGACTGCCTTGCACAACCGTGTAATCAAAAAGAAAAATAGGGCTAGGAGAATAGCCGATTTAACAGAGAAGATATTTATCGGTGCCAATCTATTCGCGGCAACTATAGTCTTGGTACCAAGTATCATCAAAGACAAGTTTAGTATATCAGGTACCTTAATGATGGTATTGATGTATATCACCGCTGTCTTTATCCTTTACATCAGAAACAAAAGATTAAGAGCACAGGACGATTTTGACAGCAGCATGGTGGGCGATCTGGACAATGCTATCGCTACTGCAGACTATCAGGTCAAGTTTTCAAAGACAAGCCGTTTTTACTTACTATCTGTGGTATTGCTAACACTCGGAGGCCTTTTAGAATCAGGAGCAGCCTGGTGGGTAATATTACTGGTGACCATCTTTTTTGGAGTTACCTACATGGCAGCTCGATGGGAGCATAGAACCTTTTATGTATCACAGAAGAAGGATATCAGAGCCATGCGCGACAAAATCATCAGCATGGAAAGTGAGGAACCTGAAGACCAGTTCGATCAGCAGGTTTAAGCCCTAATCCAATAAGTTTTTCAATTAAAAAAATCGAAGCAAAGGCTTCGGACAGGACAACTACGTCCAACACAAATCAAAAATTACAATTATGAGATCATTTCAGTTAATCATATTCGCGCTTTTAATTCAACTCAGACTTTCCGCCCAGGACATCACGGGTGACTGGTATGGCGAAGTTGGTAACAATACTAAAGTTCAATTTATCTTTCACCTATCAGAAGGAGATGATGGTTTGATCGCCATTCTGGATATCCCAAGTCAAAACCTGAAGGATATCAAGACTCAAAAAGTAACTTTTGAGGACAATGAACTCTATATCGATGGAAAGAACCTGGGTTTCGAATACAAAGGAACCTTTAGACCAGGCAGTGCTGATATCGAAGGCGAATTCATGGAAGGTCCCAATGCAGTGCCTCTAGTATTAAGACGAGAGAAGTTTGGGGCCGTCAAAGCCAAAAGAAGGCCCCAGGAACCAGCGAAACCATATCCTTATCAGGAAGAACAGGTAGTGTTTGACAATGCTAAAGACAAAATCTCCCTGGCGGGAACGCTTACACTGCCAGCAAAAGGAGAAAAGCATCCAGTGGTAATCCTTATTACGGGAAGCGGTCCTCAAAACAGAGATGAAGAAGTATTTGGGCATAAAACATTTCTGGTATTGGCCGATCATTTAACCCGTCAAGGTATTGCCGTGCTGCGCTATGACGATAGAGGTGTGAATGAGTCCACTGGTAATTTTGCCGAAGCCACTACTGCCGACTTTGCAACGGATGTTCACAGCGCAATAGACTACCTTAAAACCAGAACAGACATAGATCACCGACAAATTGGCTTAATAGGACATAGCGAAGGGGGGATTATCGCACCTATGGTAGCTGCCAATTCAGAAGATGTCGACTTTATGGTGATTCTTGCAGGAACAGGCGTATCAGGATTTGAAACCAATCTGATTCAGGCGGTGACGCTACGTGGTTTTCCAGTGGAAGATGAGGACGCCTACAAAGCATTTATCACAGAGGTATTGACGATCGCTGCGGCAGATAAGGATGTGACTGAAGTGCGCAAGGAATTGGCAGCCTACTACGATGAGTCGCCATTCTTTGAGATGATGGCAGGTCAAAGTCCACAGCGCGACCAAATCCTAAAAAGCTTAGTAGAAGCTCGCACGACACCTTGGGTCAGGTACTTTATGAATTACAACCCGGCAGATATGCTCGAGTTGGTGAGCTGTCCAGTGCTATCCTTGAATGGTACGCTAGACTTGCAGGTAGTTGCAGATGTCAATCAAGAAGGCATCAAAGCTGCTTTGGAAAAAGGGAATAACAAGGATTTTGAGGTGATTGCCTTAGAAGGACTCAATCATATGTTTCAGAGAGCCGAAACAGGTGCTATGCAAGAGTACAATAATATTGAGGAGACATTCGACCCTGAAGCGCTACGACTGATCTCAGACTGGATTTTGGAAAGGGTCAGATAGGACAAGAATAAAGCCTCCAGTTCTTTCGAGATGGAGGCTTTAAATTATTTAGGTCATTGATTAGGACCCTCCATGTTCTCCACCTTTTTCAGAACCCTCGCCTTTGTGTTCGCTCTTGCCTTCATGACCTTCGCCATTTTCACCTTGATGTTCATTGCTACCTACTTCGGCATGAGTAGACCAAGTTGTAAAGCTCTTTCGAGTAGCTTTTAATGTGACTATGCTTTTCTCACCAGGTGCTAGGCTAACTGCCTTAGTTGGCCCTAATTCTGTTCCGTTAGACAAGTGCACTTCAACTCGGACTCGATCTAGTGTCTCCGATGTTCTATTTTCGACAACACCTATAAATGAGTTACTGTCTTTGTCATAACTGAGGCTAAGATGTGCGCCATTCCTTACTTCCTTGTAAGTGTCCGTTAAAGAAAGTTCGGTGCCGTTTTCTTCGCCCTCACCTTCACCACCCTCATCTCTGGCGTGTCCTTCATCAAGTGCTCTTTCTTCTCCATTTTGATGATTACTACTCGAGTGAGAGGCACAAGAAATTGTCAATACGAACAGTATTGAAAATGCTATATGTTTGATTTTCATGATTTTAATTTTTTTTAATCGTTAAATTCTTTTGATTAATCCACATAGAATGCTTTTCCAGCTGTCTTCAGTGGATAGTAGGTATTACTGCTTTGCAAAGCAGGAAAGTTTAAAATCAAACGATTTGAGGCGGGCCTCTAGGAGCACCAAGTGAAATACCCGGACTTATAGGCTTGAAGAGTACAAGCCTTGGATAGACATCAAGTGACTTGATTTGAGCATTTGAAATGTGCTCGGATGGGTAAAGCTGAAATTCCTGTTGAAGTGATCTGTCTTCATTGGAAATCTCCTCTCTAGAAGAAACTAAGTATTCTGAAGGGTAAGTCTCGGCATGATTTTCTAAAGGTACTCTTTGAACGTCCTCCTTCTGATGATGGTGATGATCAAAGCGGATGTAATGATCTGTATGTGGGATTACCTGATGCAGCAAAAGTATGCCGAAAACCACAATGAAGAGTAGGGCTGAATTCTTGCTATTATTCCACATAAGTTGACTACAGAAATACTGTTCAGTGAATTTACTAAAAAATTAGTTAAAGAAAATTATTTGTGTTGATTGATACGTAAACGCATCAAATAGTCATCCTGTGGGTCGTTGCCCAATTGGAAAGTACGGGTGTCAAAGACTTCCATGCCTTGACGTTTGTAGAACTCAATGGCTTTTAGATTTTCCTGCCAAACGCCTAGCCACAGCCATTCCATTTTTCTGGACTTTGCAGCATGTAAAGCGAAATTAAAAAGTGCTTTACCGATACGCTTGCCCTGAGCTGTTCCGAGCACATAAATCCGCTCAATCTCTAAACCTTTATCCGAAGTATTGAGCTTCAGGTAGCCGAGGACTTCTTCTCCTTCTAGCGCAAAGAAGAATTCAGATTCAGGGGCTTCCAGTTGTGCTTTAACATTGGATAGTGCAAAACTCTTCTTCAGGTAGGCGTCAAGGTTTTCCCTTGAGTTCTGGGCTTCAAAAGTCTCTCTAAAAGTGGTTTCGCCTAAGTTTCTAAGTATCGCTACTTCAGATAGGGTGACCTGTCTAATTTCTAGTTCTTGACTCACTTGATACGTTCTTCTAAGGCAAATTAATGGTAATTATTTGTCAAATCGCTTTAGGTCTAAAAGCTTCTGGTCAAATTGAATGCCTTTTTCTATTTCAGCAATCAGTTTGCGACTCTTCGTCAAAGGGTGGCTTGGGAATCTCACATCCCATTGAGCCTCTTCTGACCTGTGCATAAGGTTTTGGCCGGGTATGTCCGGTTTGTATGGATCTAAAGCCCAATTGCTATAGCCGTTGCTGGTTTTTGATATTACATTTTCCCGAAGGAGCTTCTTCATGATAAAAGAGTCGCGCATGCCAGAAAGGTCTAATTCAGGTGCTTGAATTTTTACAACATAGCTACACTTGGCAAATGGGATAACTAATGAAGTCAGGTAAGTCGAACCACTAGGTTCTTGAGGGAATTTAAGGGTGGTACGAATGCATTGGATGCCATGAAGTTGCACTGGCTCAACTTCTATGAGTCCTCCTTTAGCCGAAACTATTGCATCGCGATAGTATTGTCTAAGTTGGTCAATGTCTTTGACTGTGGGTATGTCTGGTTCACCCTCAAAGAAGTTGAGTGAAATGGCCATAGTAGCCTCTGCATCGCCCCATTTCTTTACAGATTTGGTTGTTTCCCCTTCGGTCCAACCCAGATCAGGTAGGCCTATGGCTTTTAGGTTCGGCTTTTTCCAATTGAATAGTTTGAACATAGCAAAGTTGGAGTAGGACTTAAGTGACTCCGATATGCTATACAAGTTTTTAGAGAGGGTGGTTCAATTTAGCCTTCTTATAACACGTCATTCTGAGGGAGCGTCTGAAAGGACTACCAGACTTTCCCTCATAGTGACGATTAACTTTAAACGATAGCGTAAAAGAACTGCTCAGAAATGATTTTGCCATTTTCAACTCTGTACAAAGCAATTTCTTCGTCAATTCTTCGAGGTTGACCCTTCATGGTAATGTCCATTTTCATGGTTGCCGTAAAATGATTCCCTGCCACAATTGGTCCATCGATTTCCAGACCGTGGAAGTCTTCTACCATGCTCTCCCAGAGTTTGCCTTTTTCAGCAATGGCGGCCATGCCCTCAACTCTTTGAGGAAAGCCTTGCGCGCCTTCCATCTCAAGACTAATACAGTCTTCACTGTAAAGTTCTTGTTGTGCTTTGTCCATTTGACCTGTGCGGCAGTATTCTGCCCATTGCGTTGCAACTTCTTGTGTTGTCATAATTGATGATTTTTGGTTTTAAATAATTCAAATCTATACATGCCGTATGACATAATATGTCAGGGGTCATAATCTATTTCTGAGCACCTCACAAAATATTGGGCCAGATCAAAGTGCCTGTCTTCAAAAGTCTCGTCCAGGATCTGGAAATGTTGTATTCTATCTAACCTAAAGGCCCGATAGTCTGCTCTTAAATGACACCAACCCAGAACAATCCAGTTGTCATTAAAGCTATAAACGGCCATAGGTTCTATCTTTCTCCAAGTAGGTTCCTTGTCCTTCGCTTTGTAAGTCATTTCGATCATCTTAAAGTTGATGATCGCCATTTGGATATGAGAAAGAGAAGAGGTTCTGGTTGGATCTTGATTGAGTTTGATTACACGCATCTTACTCTCTAACATCTCGCTTTTGGACAGCAGACTGCTCTTAAAAACAGACTTAATTTTCTCCAAGGTTTGCCCGAAGTGTTGAATCAGCGAGTCGTCATTGGTTTTGGCGATTAACTGCTCCGCTGTGACAAGAGCATTCACTTCCATTTCATCAAACATAATAGGGGCAATCACATAGCCATCCATAATGGTATAGCCTCTTCCTTCGATGGTAATTATGGGGACACCAGATTCCTCTAATTTTTTAACATCCCGGTAAATGGTGCGAAGACTTACCTCAAACTTTTTGGCAAGCTCATTTCCCGTGACTACTCTTTTGGACTTGAGTATGGTAAGTATGGATAATAGTCTTGAAAGGTGGTTCATTGTTCTTGTATCTCAAGTTCGCTACAAAATATGACATATTATGTCAGGGGTGTATTGCTTTTTGGTCAATCTTCTTGCTGAGCTGGCCAAAAGGCACTCAAAGGTATTCCGCACTCATGCTGATTGTGCGGTACTATGATCCTAAGCCAGATCAGTTAAATTTGAGCATTCAATCTCTGTCCCGTGATTCCAGTAGAAATTCTCGAAAGTTATAATTGCAGTAAAAAGGAGGTAAGTGCCGGTACTTTTCTCTTTATGGAAGGGGAGAATGCCCACTTTTACTACCAGATTATTTCTGGAAAAGTCAAAATGGTCAATACCAATGAAGAGGGTAAGGAGTTTGTACAAGGAACCTTCGAAGATGGACAGAGCTTTGGAGAACCACCACTTTTTCAAAATAGGGAATACCCTGCCTCTGCCTTTACCGAGGTAGATACGCTGCTCTACTCACTCCCAAAAGATGTTTTCTTCAAGCTACTGAGTGAGCATTTCGAGATTCACCTCAAATTCACAAGCATACTGACTAAGCGACTAATGTATAAGGCCATGATGTTGAGGGAAATCTCCAACCATGATGCCAAGCATCGCATATTAGCACTCATAGATTATATGAAGGATGAATTCGGCCAATCCAATGCAGCCTTTGAGGTCAACCTTACCCGTCAGCAGCTGTCAGAGCTTTTGGGCATTCGAGTAGAAACGGTGATCAGAACAGTCAAGCAGTTGCAAGAGGAAGGAGATGTAAAGATCATCGATCGAAAGATTTTCAGATAAATTTTAATGCTTATGATCCATGTCATAAACTCCTCATTTAGGAGGCAGCTAGACTTGTATCATGAAAAGGAAAGAAATTGAATCTAGAGCAGATGTTGCCCTCTTAGTCAATACTTTTTATACCAAGGTCAGAGCGCATAAGTCCCTAGGCCCCATTTTCAATGGAGTAATTGAAGACTGGCCAGAGCACTTAGATAAGCTTGTTGATTTTTGGGAAACCAACCTGTTCTTCGTCAAGGCCTATAAGGGGAATCCTCTTCGCACTCACCTGGATGTAGACCGTCAATTCGATCATAGCATTGAGCAGGCTCACTTTGGTAACTGGCTTCAGCTTTGGTTCGAAACCTTGGATGAGCTTTTTGTTGGCGACAATGTTGATATCGCCAAAACTCGCGCACGTACCATGGCGCACACCATCTTCCTAAGAATCTTTAACGCTAGACCGCAGCAGGCCAATGGCTAGTAAACTCTATAATCTCCGATTCGTGGCGTCATTGTTATGGCTAGGCTTTGTATTGGCTATTAGCTTTATGGAAGCACCTTTAAAGTTCCAGGCGCCATCCGTTTCCTTACCGATTGGTTTAGAAGTAGGCAGAATTGTCTTTGGTGCCTTAAATAAAGTGGAGTGGGTATTATTGATGATGATTGCCGTATCGCTGACGATCTCGCATCATTCAAAAAAAGGAGGTGCACTGATGCTAAGCCTCTTGACCATTCTACTCATTCAGACCTTTTATCTATTGCCTGTACTCGATGCCCGAGCTGGAGATATTATAAACGGGATAGCCGTGGCAGAGAACAATATGCACTTCTACTATGTGGGTATTGAAGTAGTCAAAGTAGCGCTACTGATAGTCAGTACTCACCATTTCATCAAGCGTACTTCCAATTAAGAGATATTAATATGCAGAGCTATACGATTATAGAGAATCTGATTTTCGCTGAGAGTGTTTTGAGAGAACCCGGTATCATGGGAACTGTTGTCCTTATGCTGTTGGTGGTACTAGTTTTTATGGCGCTATTAATTTTTAAAGCCAAGGGCTTCTTCGAAGAATTAAGTAGAGAAAAGCGTCTCAAAAGCGAGGGCCAAGTAGAAGCAGTATTGGAGAATCTGACGGAGGAGGAGGTCGAAGAATTGCTTAAGGAAAAGCAAGTAATGCATGTAAATGAAGATGCCGAACCTAAGGGAGACATAGTCTTAGTCAATAAGATCATTACACATGTGGAAAACGATGCTCATCATTCACCGATGTTCTCCAAGAAGAAGTTGTCGGTTCAGAAAATAGATTTAGAACCAGGGCTGAAATCTGTCTTGATATCCTATCTGGGTTCGTCAGTGTTTTGGCTACTCTTCGGTACGCTGATCGGGCAGTACTTAGGTCTAAAGTTTGTATGGTCTGACCTGGACCATGTGTCATGGCTCTCCTTTGGTCGATTGAGACCGGTACATACCAATGCGGTATTCTGGGGCTGGGCATCACTGGCCATGTTGGGCTTAGGCCTCTTTGTGGTGGTCAGGACATGCAACACCAAGCTTTTTAGTCAGAAGTTGGCTTGGGCAACCTTGATATTGATCAATCTATCAGTACTTATAGGGAGCCTCAGTTTAATGAATGGGATTAATAATGGAGGAGGAGAGTATCGCGAGTATACTTGGCCGATTGCAGCCCTATTCGCGATCGGCTTAATAATTGCCCTTTACAATTTCGCAAAGACCATCGCACGAAGAAGTACTAAGGAGATTTATGTTAGTAACTGGTACATTCTGGGTGCTTGTACCTGGACACTCATCTTGGTGATTATCGGTTATCTGCCTTTCTACCAGAATGGACTCGGGGAAACTATAATTCAAGGCTATTACATGCATCAGGGGGTTGGCATGTGGTTTATGACTTTCACTTTGGGTTTGGTTTATTATTTCCTGCCTCAAGCGCTCAATAAGCCTATTTATTCTTACTCCTTGGGCGTATTAGCCTTTTGGACCCAGATGCTTTTTTACACACTCATCGGTACTCACCATTTTGTGTTTAGCCCACTGCCTTGGTCATTACAAACTATTGCCATTGTCTTTAGTGCTGGGATGTTGATTCCGGTGATTGCCGGTACCACCAACTTTATAATGACCTTCAAAGGTGCTTGGACGAACCTGAAGACCAGCTACGTATTGCCTTTCCTATTGGTTGGTGTGGTATTCTATTTTGTTGGCTCTGGTCAGGGTACCATGCAAGCCTTCCGTTATAGCAATTTGGTATGGCACTTCAATGATTTTAACGTGGCCCATTCGCACATGACCATGTATGGTATCATTACCTTCTTTGTTTGGGGAGGAATGTACTACCTCTTGCCAAGACTCACTGGAAATAGCCCTTCGGAATTGATGGTAGGTGCCCACTTCTGGATGGCATTTATAGGCCTAATGTTCTACATGTGGTCCATGATGATTGGGGGTACCCTAAAAGGAATGAGTTGGCTAACCGATGCACCTTTTATCGAATCGGTAAAACTGATGGCACCTTACTGGCTCTGGAGGGCCATCGGGGGAACAATGATGTTCCTTTCGCATATAATTTTTGCTTTCAACTTTATCAAAATGGTTCGCAAAAAGGAAGAAGTCAGTCTCGCTTGGAAGGTGACCAAAAGGCTTCAATTAGAGAACGCTTAAATGAAGAGTTATGAATTTTAATTTCCATACAAATCATAAAGTACTGTTGGGCGCAATTACTGTCGGATTTCTAACACTCAGCCTGTTAATTGCTGTTTTTCCTGCCTACCGACTGCAGGAGAATAATCCTGCATTGCCAGGAGCCATTCGCCTGACAGATGCAGAACTTATGGGTAAGGCACTTTATATATCCGAAGGTTGCCAGGCTTGCCATACGCAACAAGTAAGAAGCAATGTAATGGATCAGGCATGGGGGAACAGGCCTTCGATACCTGCCGATTATGCCAACAATGTGAGACCAGGTGTATTCAGAAATACAGGTTCAATTTTAGGTTCGGAAAGAACAGGTCCAGATCTGACCAATATTGGAGTAAGACAAAACAATGATACTTGGCATAACCTACACCTATACAACCCCAGAAGTGTAGTAGAAGCTTCCATAATGCCCGCTTACCCTTGGTTATTCCACGAGGTGGATGAGGTTTTAGTCGGACAATCGGAGGTTCCCTTGCCAGAAGGCTTCGGCCCAAGAAATGGGAAGCATGTGATTGAGACTACAAAATCCAAGGCATTAGTGGCTTATCTCAAATCCCTCAAGCAGCAAGAATTACCAAAATACCTCAAAGTAGAATTCGATGCTTACGATTGGCAAAGTCCACCAACCAAAAGCCAGGAAATAGAAGGGCCCCTGAAGCTAAATGGTCAAAAACTCTATAGCGCAAGCTGTGAAGTATGTCATCAGAGCAATGGAGGTGGGGTGCCTAATGCATTTCCGTCACTAAAGGGGAGTCCAATTGTGAATGATGAGGACCCTACTGAACTTATCTCAATTGTCCTCTTTGGGTTGGACAGAGACAATGAGTTTGGAGCAATGCTGGCTTTTGGTCCACAGCTGAGTGATGAAAAGATTGCCGCTATTGTGAGTTTCGAAAGAAGTAGTTGGAATAATGCTGCGCCAGAAGTTACAGCAGAACAGGTCAGGACTATTCGAGAAAAAGGTATGCCGATCGATTGGCAAAAATAAGCGATATGAAGAAGCAAAGACTGGTTTGGATAGGTATAACGGTGTCAATAGTAATAATTTACCTTACTGCCGGATACCTTCTAAACAATAGGACTCCCTCTTACGATGGCTTGCTCGGAGCTATTGCTAATTGTGGGACATTCATTCAGGCGAGTTTCAAGAATATTGAGCGCAGCCAGCTAGACTATTTTATAGTATTGGTAGCAGTGATCATTGTGATTGCTACACTTTTCTATAGCGTCAAGTATTTGGTTAAGCCTAATGAAGGAAGAAATCATATCAAACATCAAATCTTAGAAGAATTGACCCATGGAAAAGACAGTTAAGATATTTTTAGATGATGTAAAAACTCCCATTAAGGAGATGCATCCGCCTGCAAATTTTCAATTGGATACAACTCAAATTGCCGATGGTCCTCATACTTTGACCATGGTTGCCACTTCATCAGACGGGGTTCAAGGCATCAAGAAAGTAGACTTTGTCGTGAGAAATGGTCCGGAGATCGAACTTGTGGGTATGAAACAAAATGATGTACTCAGTGAGCAAGTTGACTTGAGTATCAATGCTTATGGTAGTGAATCAAAGGAGAATTTTATCGTAGCAGGATCGGAGACTCCCAAGGCGGTTCCGGCTTGGCTCTGGGTGATTATCATTTGTTTTATCTCTTGGGGAGCATTTTATCTAATATCTAATTGGAACTGAATTGAACTATTACTGAACCATTAAATATAGAGTTATGAGCGACACTTGGTTACCATCATTACAAACAGAAACACCACAGGAAGGCTATGAGTTAGCTATTACACTTTCTAGAAGGGGAGTAAGGGCAACGCAGCCCGATGTAGAGGTCCTTAAGAAACTAAGGCCAGCGTATGCCAATAGCGCAGATGGGTTAACGGCTGCTTCACATGTGATAGCGGTCAATTTTCAGACAGTTGCCGCTGCAAATAATTACTGGCGTAAGTAGAATTTAAAGCAAGCGAGAAATGGAGGTAGCATCAATACTCAAAGAAGTTTCATTTAAAGAAAAGGGGCCGGCAATCCAGGTGTTGTTTGATACTCCGTTTACCAAAGAAATAAGAATAGCCATGAAGAAGGGGCAACTGATGAAAGAACATCAAACCCCTTTCCCGATTGTAGTACAATTGGTTGAAGGTGAAATAAACTTTACGGTTTCTGGAGAGGTAATAAACCTAGAAAAGGGAGATTTAATTGCCTTGGAAGGGGCCATTCCTCATAGCCTCATAGCTCATGAAGATAGCATTGTGCGCTTAACGCTTACAAAAGCTGATCAGGCGAGTAGAGTGAAGAATGTGGTTGAGAATTAACCACCTGTAACGCCTATAAAATAGAGTCATTTCATTTCAGTTTGATTGCTTATCTTAGGACAAGCATCAACCTTATGAAACGACTTTTTTATTTCGCATGGCTGTCCTGTCTCGGGGCGCTTTGCACTAACTGCGCTTCTCAAGATCAGTCCATCAACCTTTTTAATGGAGAAAACTTAGATGGCTGGACCAATCATGGAGAAGAAAAATGGTATGTAGAAGGCGGAGAACTCATCTGCGAAAGCGGACCGAGTGCCCAATACGGATATCTGTCTACCAATGAATTTTATGACGACTTTGAACTGACACTGGAGTTTAAGCAAGAAGCCAATGGTAATAGTGGGGTCTTTATCCGCTCTACTGTAGATGGCACGAAAGTGAGTGGCTGGCAGGCGGAGGTGGCTCCTCCCGGAAGCCATACGGGTGGTATCTATGAGTCTTACGGACGTGGTTGGCTGATTCAGCCAGAACCTGAAAAGGATAAGGCCTTAAAAATGGGCGATTGGAATACCATGAAGATTCGCGCTGTCGGTCCGTCCATTACCACTTGGTTAAATGGCACCGAAATGATCCATCTGGAAGATGAGAAGATTGGGCAAGGTAAGGGGTCTATTGCTTTGCAAATTCATGACGGAGGCGGTATCAAAGTTCGCTGGCGCAATATCAAAATCACACCTATTAAGAAAGAAGACTAGAATATGATCACAAGATTAAAGCTTACCATATTGTCCTTGGCTATGCTGGCTGTCTTTTGCATTTCGGCTTGCCAAAGCACTACAAAATCAGAAACGACAACCGAAGAGGATGATTGGATTCACCTTTTTGACGGTTCCTCCATGGAGGGTTGGAGAGCCTATAACGGGGAATCCATGCCTCCACAATGGATGATTGAAGATGGCATACTGACCTTTGATACAGAAAAGAAACTGGAAGAAGAATGGACAGGGGGGAAAGACATTATCTATGCTGCTGAAGAGTTCGACAACTTTGAACTGTATTTAGAGTGGAAGATTCCCGAAGGAGGGAATAGTGGTGTTTTCTATCATGTTAAGGAGGGTTACGGTGGCCCCTACGAGGCTTCTCCAGAGTACCAACTCCTTGATGACCTCAAGTGGGAGGAGATTAACAATGCCACTTTGCAGGAGTGGCAGAAGACCGGGGCGGACTATGCCATGTATACTCCCGATAATGATGTGAAGATTGTTAAGCCTGCAGGCGAATGGAACACCACCACCATTAAGTTTACACCCGAACTGGCCGAACATTGGCTCAATGGTAAAAAGATACTGTCTTTTGTGCCTTGGTCGGACGATTGGAATGAAAGAAAGGCGGCCGGTAAGTGGAAGGACTTTCCTGACTATGGAAAGTTCAAGAGTGGATATATCGGTCTTCAGGACCATGACAGCCCACTTTGGTTTAGAAATATTAAAATCAGGAAATTATAGGCATTATGGACAAGAGAGAGTTTTTAAAAAAGGCGGCCCTGATGACATCTGCTAGTATTTTGCCCTCATCTACCTGGGCCTTTTCTAATGCAGATAAACTAAGAACCGCTCACATTGGTGTAGGGGGCATGGGCATGGAAGACCTGAAAGCCATGGCGGCACATGAAGCGGTTGAGGTGGCGGCTCTATGCGATGTAGATGCCAATCGATTGGCGGCTGCACAGAAGATGTTTCCTAATGCAAAAACTTATGCTGACTATCGCGTTTTACTCAAAGAAATGAGTGATGGTATCGATGCGGTCGTAGTCTCTACTCCGGATCATACCCATGCCCCGGCTTCAATGATGGCCATGGATATGAATAAAGCAGTGTATTGTCAGAAACCCCTGACGCATCATGTATCGGAGGCACGCGCTATGAATAAAATGGCCAAGGACAAAGGTCTAGTAACCCAAATGGGCATCCAGGTGCACTCTTTTTATGACTATAAATTGGCGACTGAGCTGATCCGATCGGGGATTATCGGCAAGGTGAAAACCGTGCATGCCTGGTCTCCTAAAAACTGGGGCTTTGATGGACCTGAGCCTGCAGGTAGCGATCCAGTACCAGGTCAGTTAGACTGGAACCTGTGGTTGGGTACTGCTGCAGAAAGATCTTTCAAAGAGAATGTTTACCACCCAGGTAACTGGCGTAAGCTCTTAGATTATGGCTGTGGAACACTGGGTGATATGGGTGTTCATATTTTCGATACGCCTTATAATGCGCTCGACCTTGATGTACCCTATACTGTCAAGAACAAATGTCGTAAACCAACAGGTTTTGGTTTTCCGGAAAATAATGTGGTGACTTATCAATTTCCTGCTACGGATTATACTACCAAGAAATTTAAATGGATCTGGTATGATGGTCCGGGTGCTCCGAAAAAGCATAAAGACCTGAGACTCCCAAATAATGAAGAACTTCCTGATCAGGGTGCCATGTTTGTGGGAGAGAAGGGTAGACTCTTATTACCACACTTTATGCAATTGCCGAGGCATATTGTTAAAGGCAAGTATGTGGATTTGGACCTCGACAAGTTTTCAGATGTCGGTAGCCCTACACAAGATTATGGTAAGGAAAGTAACAAGCATTACCATCAATTTGTCGATGCCTGCCTGGGGAAAGGTGAGTGTTCAGCACCATTCTCTTATGCTGCAAGATTAACAGAAACGATTCTCTTGGGAGTGATTGCAGGTAGATTCCCTAACAAAACCCTGCATTGGAATAATGCAACGTCTAAGTTTGATGAAGAAGAGGCGAATCAGTATTTAGAGGGAGATTATCGAGATTTTTAAAGGTCTTCGGCCGCATTTCCATATTTCTCCAGAAAAGAATCCATGATTTTTACACAGTCGTCATACTTCTGGATTTTCTGCGCTATAGACATGCGATAGGTAGCCAGTGCATTAAGGTATTGTTTATTGATATAGTGCTTTTTGGGTTGTACCGTTTGGTTAACCAAATCAAGGTTGGCCTTGAAATAGGGCAAGATGTCAGTGGCATAACTGCCTGAAGATAAGCCCTCAATCAGCAGCACCCAATTATAGTATTCATATATGTCGATAATGGCTTTGCGCTCTTCAAAACGTTTGAAAAAACGCATGTCACCAGATTCGATTAATGTAGTGTAGGCATTCTTTCTGATGTAGACACCACCATAGTTAAGGAGGTCATGAGAAAGCCTATTGATTTCTCCCAGATCACCATCTTCTTGTATTAAGGTTAATAGAGAGTCGATCTTATTCAGGTTCCATTCTGAGATTCTCTTGGCATAAACAAAGTTGGTTTTATTGTATTCTGTTTCTTTATAAACATCACCAATATGGATTTCTAGGTTTTGTTCCCTTCTTTTCTTTTCTGTGTATTCTGTTAATTGAAAAGCGATAAGAATTCCTATCAGCACCACGAAGAATTCGAGGAACAAACTGAGCCAATGGATTTTTGATTTAGCCATAATGATCGTTTGCCCAATTTAAAATATCTTTTTAAAACTTGTTGTTCAGAAGGCCATTGAGAGCACCCGTCTCTTTCTCTGATTGAAAACATAAATCATAACCTTTTTTTACATAATGTCGTTAGGTATATTTACCTAATAACATTATGTATATAAATTATGGCTTATAAAACACTTGTCGCTGCTTCCACTAAACCACTTGTGCTCTCCATTTTGTCGCATGGCAAGAGCTATGGTTATCAAATCATCAAACATGTTGAACAGCTCTCGAATGGAGAACTAGAATGGACCGATGCCATGCTCTATCCGGTGCTCCATCGGATGGAAAAGGATGGACTGATCGCTTCGGAGTGGATCGTTTTAGATAATGGTCGCAAACGAAAGTACTATACCATTACAGCCAAGGGCAAGGAAGAACGAGAGGCAGCCAAGTCTCAGTGGAATAATGTCAATACCGCCCTGAATCGTCTTTGGGATGGAAATCTAACACTTGATTTAGGCTGATATGGAAAAATTTAATTTGAAACAGCAGATTACAAAGTGGTCAAACCAACTGAGGACACAACAGGGACTTGAACCTGGAGAGATTGAAGAATTAGAAGCAAACCTTTGGGATCGGATTGATGCGCTGATGGAGGAGGGACATGATGAAAAGTCGGCCTTCCATCTGGCTGTTGACAAGATGATGGGTGCACCTCAGGACTTAGCCAATGAGTTTTACAAAGTCAAGGCACTAGATCCGAAAGGAAAGCCACCCTGGGAACGTTCGGCAAGTCTGATCTCAAAACTACCCAACCACTTCAAGGTGGCTCTGCGTCACTTCAAAAAACGGAAGTCTTATGCCATAATGAATATCTTGGGTTTAGCAGTGAGTATCTCCTTTTCATTACTCATTTGGATGTACATTCAGAATGAGAGTGGTTATGATCAACACTATGATGATGCTGATCGTATCTATCGTGTGATCTTTGACGTCAAACATGATGGTATTCATATACCTCAGGCGGACATAGGTCAACCTGTTGGTCCTACTATGAAATCTGACTTTCCGGAGGTGATTGAGAAGACACGGTTGAGGCGTATCGGAGCGACAAATACTTTTGCGAAAGGAGATGTGTCCATAGAATCCTCTGACTTCTTTGTCACAGATCCTGACTTTTTCAAAGTGTTTAGTGTAGAAATGCTGTTTGGTGACCCAGAAACGGCCTTAACAGCACCTAATACGGTAGTGTTAACGGAATCAATTGCCCTGCAGCTTTTTGGTAGGACTGATGTTGTGGGAGAGACATTGATTTATTCTGGTGTTATGCCACCAATGGATGCGAAGGTCACAGCCGTGATACGCGATTTGAATAAGAAAACCCATTTGCCATTCAAGGCATTGATTTCTTATGGTACTTATTTCGATGAGCGAGAACTAGTCAATTGGCTTCGCAAGTCCTATACCTATGTATTGCTGAATGAGCAGAATGATGTGGAGGTGCTTAGGAGCAAAATGCCTGCTTTTAGTGATCAATATTTGGCAGAAGTATTGCGTCAAAGGATTAGTCCAACTGCCACCGTGAAGCTACACTTACAACCTTTAACAGAGATTTATCTGGCGGATGAATATTTTGGAGAACCCTATCCGCATGGCAGTCAAAAGAACCTGCAGGTTTTGAGCACTATTATGATTTTTCTCTTAGCGATGGCCTGTATTAACTATGTTAACCTATCAACTGCCACTGCCATAGAACGAGCTGGTGAAGTGGGTATTCGAAAAACACTTGGTTCTTCTAGAAGAAGTTTAGTCATTAAATTTCTTTCTGAGGCTATGCTTCTGTCGTTTCTAGCGGGGCTTGTGGCCATTTTGATTTCTGTTTTACTGCTTCCCTATTTTTCAAGGATCACCGGACTTGAAAAACACTTTTTGGACCTGTTTTCGGTCGAAAACCTAACCAGTGTATTCTTGCTGAGTCTGACAATGGGAATTCTGGCAGGCTTGTATCCCAGTCTCCGTTTGACTCGTTTTCAGCCTCTCATGGCTTTAAAGCCTGGTGCTACTGGTATTGGCAAAAGGGGATGGCTGAGAAAAGGCTTGATCGTGTTTCAATATGTGATTGCTGGTAGTCTGATGATCTGGATTTTTGTGATTGATCAACAAATCAATTTTGCAAAACAACGCGATGTGGGGTTCGATAAATCTAACCTGCTTGAATTGACCTTGCCTGATGATCAGGGAGCATTAAAGTCAGTTGATGCCTTTTTGAGTGAGTTGAAGGAGTTTCCTCAAGTCAAAGGAGCTTCTAAAACCACAGTTGATTTGACACTTGGGTTTGGAGTAGGGAGTTACTTGATGAAAAGCCCAAAAGGTGAAGAGGTAAATGCCAACCTTGCAGCTATAAGTGTGGGTTATGGCTTTGCTGAGACATTAGGCATTCAGTATGTGGCCGGGGGTGATTTCAAAGAGCATAAACCTTCGGAAAGAGGAGTAATCATCAACCAGGCGGCTATGAACCAATATGGGTGGAATGATGATCCACTGAAAGTAAAATACCTTTCGAGGGATCGTCAAGGTGAAGTGATTGATGAGTGGGATGTCATTGGCGTGGTCAGTGACTTTAAGCCAGGAGAGGCATACAATACCATTAACCCATTGATTATCTTCTTAGATGACCGTAGTATACCCGAGATGAGGGTTTTTGTGAATTTAGAACTAGAAAGTCCCGAGACTTTTGCTCCGGAGTTAGGCAAGCTATGGGAAAGACATTTCCCCAATCAGATATTTGAATTTCAGGTTTTGGAGGACCGATTAAATAGGCTTTATGCTAAGGAAGAAACCTTTCAGGAGCTGCTTGCGGTACTTAACCTGATCACCGTGCTGATCACTATTCTGGGAGTTATAGGTCTGATATCATTTACAACCGAAGTGCGTAAAAAGGAGATTGCTATCCGAAAAATCAGTGGGGCCAAGGTTGAAACCATCATGAATTTGCTGTCAAGACAGTTCCTAGTGCTTTTGGTAATGGCCTTTGTTATCGCTGGGCCAATCGGTTATTACATGTCGAGCAATTGGCTGAGCGATTTCAGTATTCGTACGGAATTGACAGTGCTTCCTATTGGTCTTACATTCCTGATTTGCCTACTCTTTACCCTTGCGGCTATTGCTTATCATGCGTTGAGGGCCGCAAATGCCAACCCTGTAAATGCCTTGCGTTATGAGTAGATGCTGATTGTGTTCTCTTAGCACTTAAACAATAGGCTTTTTGAAGTGTTAGTTTTAAAAGTAGCTATGTCTTTTTCACTATTACTTAAAGCCTATTTACTCACTACGGTGGTGTTTTTTGTGATCGATATCCTATGGCTGGGTGTCATTGCTAAGAAGCTTTACAACAAGTATTTGAGAAGACTTCTGGCACCCAAGGTGAATTGGTTTGCAGCAATCATCTTCTACCTAATTTTCATAGTGGGTATTTTCTACTTTGCTATTGTCCCTTCAGTAGAAGCAGCCTCTTTGGAACAGGCAGTTTTAAAAGGTGTCCTCTTTGGCTTTTTTACTTATGCCACCTACGATTTAACCAACCTGGCTACTTTGAGGGGTTGGCCTGTTCGTATAGTCTTTATTGACATCATTTGGGGTTCTGTGCTGACAGCTTCGGTAAGTACAGCGGGCTTTTATATCACAAATTGGCTAATGGCATGATACAAGTCATCATTGACTTATTGTTACTAGGCCTGGCATACGCGAGCTTCTGGTTTATCGTCTCTCTTATATTTAAAAGGAATGACATCGCTGATGTGGCCTGGGGCCTGGGATATGTTGGGCTCTGTGTCTATTTATACCTTACTCAAATGTCCAGTCAAGTGGCTGACTTGGCATACGGGCTTGTGATCATTTGGGGGCTCAGACTTAGTATCTATATCGGATTACGAAACCTGAAAAAGAAAGAAGATTTTCGCTATAAAAAATGGCGAGAAGAGTGGGGGAGTAATTTCTATTGGCGCTCCTACATGCAGGTTTATTTGCTGCAAGTGCTGCTGTTGTTGATCATTAGTACACCCATTGTAATTATTAGTCAAGCCCACGGGAGTGAGTTTAACTTTTTAGCTGGCTTTGGATTGGCTTTTTGGTTGACGGGCTTCTATTGGCAGGCTGTCGGAGATTACCAACTAGCACGATTCAAAAAGAAAAAGACACATAAGGATCAGATCATGCAATCAGGACTATGGGAGCACTCTCGTCATCCGAATTATTTTGGTGAGATTCTGATGTGGTCTGGCATTGGTCTGGTGGCCTTGAATGTTCCGAACGGATGGGTTGGCTTAATAAGCCCAATCCTAATCACCTATTTACTCTTGAGGGTCTCTGGAGTACCCATGCTTGAGAAACGCTACCGAGGAGTCGCTGCCTTTGAACGCTACAAAAAGAAAACACCAGCCGTTTTCCCAAACTTATGGTCTAAGTAGGACCCTTTTTCGCTTGTTCTAATAGTCCCAATGTTAAAAAATGTCTATTTGTTCTATAAAGTATAACTAATTAAAAAATCACTCGTATATTAGTTCTATTAAATAGAACATATATGGAAAAGGAACATCTCGGTGAGCTTGAGGAGTTGATACTCCTGTTGGTTGTAATGCTCAAAGATGAAGCTTATGGTTTTGCAATTCGGAAGGCACTCAAAGATCAGGCTAACCGAACTGTAACCATTGGTGCAGTTCATGGAACGGTGAATAGACTTGAGAAAAAGGGCTTTGTTGAGTCCAATATGAGCGGGGCCACCGAGATAAGAGGGGGGAGGCGGAAACGAATTTTTACTGTGACGACTTCGGGTAAAAAGGCTTTAGAAAGAAGTAAGGATCTGAAAGTGAGTCTGTGGATGCAAATCCCTGAATTTTCAATTAGTAACAATTCATAGTAGAGGTTTGAATAGGAATAGGTCATCCTCCATTTCAGATAAAATCCTTGGATTACTCTGTCGAGAAGAGTACTTGGAAGAGATCCTAGGTGACTTGGCTGAGTATAAAGAGGAACTCTCTTCCAGACCCAGGTGGCAACGGAGGGCACTCTACTGGTTCCATGTTCTCAATTTTCTAAAGCCTTGGTCACTTAAAAAAATCGAAGGCAGTCAAAAACTTAATCAATACGGGATGTTCAAAAACTATTTCAAGACCTCCATAAGAAGCCTTAAGAATAATGCCCTTTTTTCGGTGATCAATATTTCAGGTTTGGCAATAAGTATGTCAGTAGGCATTCTGATGATCGTACTTATTCAAGAACTGTCATCTTTTGATGATTTTCATGCAAATGAGGATCACATTTTCAGGGTCACATCTACTCAAAAACAAGGAGATCGGGGTGTTACTGTAAGGCAAGCCACCGGCTCCTATTTCATAGCAGACCTCCTTTCTACTCAAGTATCAGGAGTGGAGAATGTTCTGACTATGACCAATAGTTCTGTCGAACTGGACTTAGGTACCGAAGAAAGGGCTGTGCCGATCAATTGTCATTATGCGGGAGAATCATTCTTCGATGTTTTCTCATTTCGAATGATCAAAGGAAATCGCAAAACTGCATTGTCTCAGCCTGGGCAGATAGTGTTAACAGCCACAGCTGCCAAGAAATTATTTGGTGATAGAGATCCAATTGGGGAATTAATAACGGCTGAAATGAGTACCTACCTTCAGAATGGAAGACTTGGCCAATCCGACTTTGAAAATGGGGTAATATCAGGAGTGGTTGAAGATCCTCCTGTCAATTCTCATCTCCGTTTTGAAGCACTGGTATCACTCAAGACCTTAGAATTGAGTATGCAACAGCAGGGGTTAACCCACAAAACGAATCCTGGCTATGTCAGTAATCTTTTGGTTTACTTACTACTATCTGATGATACAGATCCAGTAGTTATTGAAGAGTCGATGGCCTCTTTTTTAAGAGACTTTAATGGGCAAAGACTAGACAACCCATTGGTGCATAACCTTCAAGCTATGGAGGACTTTGTCACTAGTGATGACTATTATAGTACAGGCCCAACATTCGCAAGAAACAAGGTTCTGGTAATGACAGGTCTTACAGTTATTGTGCTACTCTCGGCATGTTTTAATTACACAAATCTATCGCTCGCCAGGGCTTTGAGAAGGACAAAGGAGGTGGGCGTTCGTAAAGTGGTTGGGGCGAGTCGTTTTCAAGTCTTTAGTCAATTCGTTGTCGAGGCGATCGTCTTGTCGCTGCTGGCCATGGTAGTCGGGATTTTTCTTTTTGTGCTGATAAGGCCGCAGTTTTTGTCCTTGCCAAGCCCTTCTGCTCGTGGATTTGACATGTTCGAATTGTCGATTAATTATTCGCATGTTTTCTATTTCATTCTTTTTGCGATAGCAATAGGAATTGTAGCCGGGGTGCTACCTGCTGCTTTTCATTCAAAACTCAAGGCAGGTAAGGCATTTAGAACGGAAGGTATGTCACGGAACTTTTCCGGTTCGAGGCTGAGAAAAATTCTAATCGTTTTTCAATTCACTTTATCGATTGGGTTGATTATGTGTGCTGTTCTAATCAACGATCAATATCAGTATACACTGGACTATGATTTGGGTTATGAGACTGACAATATTCTCACAGTGGATATTCATGGTGAGTACGCTGATGTTCTAGCCAATGAGTTTGCTACTCTGTCGGAAGTGAGTGATGTTTCTAAGTCTTCATGGGTGCTGGGTGTGGGTGGTGATGGTCTCAATGCAGGAATGATTTTTACGGAAGGGATGAGCAACAGAGCCCTATCCTTGATCAACTATATTGATGAGACTTATATCCCAATGCATCAGATAGAAATGATTACCGGTACCAACTTCACCACTCGTCTGGGTTCAGGAAGTTCACCCAGTTCAATCATTGTGAATGAAGTCCTGCTCAAAGAATTGGACTTAGGAAATCCTCAGGAAGCTCTGGGAAAACGGCTTATCTATAATGGAGTAAATGTGACCATTCAGGGAGTTTTCAAGGAGGCGGTAAGTATAGGACTTACGAAGAAGTTTATTGAATCGATGGCCTTAATCCAAACCAATAGGCTGAGCGACTATAAGGTGTTGAATCTGAAAGTCAATAGCCGGGATGTCGTTTCAACACTAACCAAGCTGGAAAGTATTTATACGCTTCAAGATCCTATTCATCCATTCTCAGCAAACTTTTATGAGGATAAGATTTCTGAAAGTTATAAGTACGAAAGAAGCAATTATAAGGTCATTTCATTTTTAGCAGCCATTGCCATCTCTATTTCAACCATGGGGCTATTGGGTATGGCAGTATTTACCACCGAGACCCGTATGAAGGAGATTGGCATTCGTAAAGTATTGGGAGCCAGTGCTAAGAACCTTGCGGTTCTTCTTTCAAAGGGCTTCTTTCTGCTAATGACCCTCGCTGCTATATTGGCAATCCCTGCTACACTATGGATAGTGGAAAATCAAGTATTGAACACGTTTTGGGATAGGGCACCTATTGACCTGATCGAAATGCTATCAGGCTTTTTGGTTGTACTGGTTATTGGTTTACTGACCATCGGTTGGCAGGTACGAGTAGCTGCAACAACTAACCCTGTAAATAGTCTAAGAAGTGAATAGGGAGGGTATAGATTTTACGGAATGGCTACTTGGCTTACTCTGTCGGGAAGAGTACTTGGAAGAGATCCTAGGTGACTTGGCTGAGTATAAAGAGGAACTCTCTTCCAGACCCAGGTGGCAACGGAGGGTACTCTACTGGTTCCATGTTCTCAATTTTCTGAAGCCTTGGTCACTTAAAAAAATCGAAGGCAGTCAAAAACTTAATCAATACGGAATGTTCAAGAATTATTTTAAAACCTCGTTTAGGAGCATTAAGAGCAATGCCTTATTCTCATCAATCAACATCGTTGGTCTGGCCATTAGCATGTCAGTGGGTATTCTGATGATCCTTCTTCTTTCCGAACTGAATTCGTTCGATGACTTTCATGAGGATAAGGAAAAGATATATAAAGTCACCTCCAACAAGTTCATGTTTGGGCAAGAGCTAGATATGGGTTCAGCCTCATATTTTGTTGGTAATGAGGTCGCTAAGCTAATTCCCGGAATTGAAAGCAGTGTGATTATGCGTAAGGGAGTATCAGCAGATATTAGAGTAGGTGCTGGCTTAATACATCTGTCAGGTCTTTACTCAACGTCAGGTTTCTTTGAGGTCTTTTCGTTCAAACTGAAGCAGGGAAACCCTGAGACAGTATTGGATGGTCCAAACAAGATTGTGCTTACCTCATCTACAGCAATTAGACTATTTGGTACCGAAGAGGTGATCGGTAAGACGCTCGATTTTCAAAGTACAGGCGGTTGGCAAATACGGCAAATTAATGCTGTTGTCGCGGGTGTGATGGAAGACCCCCCGAAAAATTCGCACTTACAGTTTGAATCAATTGTGTCGATGGATACATACGATCAACCTGCTACTTCTGGCACCGGTTGGGATGCTAATTACCGTACCGACCCTCAAGACTTCCAAAATAACTATGTATACCTGAAGCTTAAAGACCATGCTAGCCCAAAAGATATAGAGTCTTCAATGGCTGATATTGTTGAAAGCTACAATGCAGCACAAGACCATGCGGTTACCCACCTGCTTCAATCAATGGATACATTTGTGACTAGTGACAAATATGAGAACGATCTAGGTCCTCGTTTTTCTCAAAGTCAGTTGAACATAATGCTAGTACTTACTTTAGTGGTACTACTTTCAGCGTGCTTCAACTACACCAACCTTTCTTTAGCTCGCTCGCTTAGGAGGTCGAAAGAAATAGGAATCAGGAAGGTTTCAGGAGCAAGAAGAGGTCAGGTTTTCAGCCAGTTTATTGTGGAGGCAGCCATGCTTTCATTTTTAGCATTGGTTGTTGGTGTAGGTTTATTTCTGCTTATAAGGCCTGGGTTCCTGAACATGCCCAATCCAGCATCAAGCGGACATAATATGTTCTCTTTGGACATAGGTCTGAGACAAGTCCTTTATTTCATTGCATTCACCTTCGGTATCGGTTTGGTGGCGGGATTTATGCCAGCCTACTTCTTGTCTAAGCTAAAGCCCACAGTAATTCTTAGTGACGCCAGTAAAATCAAAGTCTTTGCTGGACTCAATTTCAGGAAGGTACTATCGGTACTTCAATTCGCCCTCTCAATAGGACTAATTATGTGTGCCATTATAGTCAACAAGCAGTATCAATTTGCTCTGAATTATGATATCGGATTGGATACTGAGAACATTGTCAATGTTAGAATCAAGGGCGACTATCAAGAACTGCTAGAAAATGAATATGCAAAGTTAT
The DNA here is from genome assembly GCA_965230105.1 of Roseivirga sp. Taxonomy (GTDB): domain Bacteria; phylum Bacteroidota; class Bacteroidia; order Cytophagales; family Cyclobacteriaceae; genus Roseivirga. The sequence goes on from CBDDKG010000026.1 coordinate 87,133, forward strand.
CGGAGGTAGTAGATATGTCGACTTCGATGATGACCATGGGAACTGGAAGTGCCGAATTGGCTATAGTACAGCCAGAGGACAAGTCTAGCCAATCAATAATCTTCTGGAATGGGATAGACCATAGGTACTTAGGAATGCATCAAGTTGAGTTATTAGCAGGGCAAGGGTTCCTAAATCCACTGGCGGATGGACAGGACAGAGAACGGATTGTTTTAAATGAGCATGCACTAGAAGCACTTAATCTGGGGAGTCCGGAGGAAGCGATTGGGAAGTTCGTCCATATGAGAGGCTTTTGGCGAGCAAAACTCCAAGTAGTAGGAGTTGCTAAGAATTTTGTCAATACTTCAATTAATACATTGGGTCAGGGCGAAATCATGATGAACAAGGGCTTTGGCTTTGTACAACGGCTGCATGGCGAAGAGAGTGGACTGTTAGGGATCAAGTTCAAAGGGAAGGATCTTGTAGGCCTAATGAGAAAACTTGAGGCTGGATTTAAGCTTCATGATTCCGAACACAGTTTTGAAGCAAGTTTCTATAGCGATACCATTGCAAAAACATATCAGGCACAAAAGACAGCTTTTACGCTGATAACATTTTTGGCCTTTCTGGCTATATCAATTTCTATGCTGGGACTTCTTGGAATGGCAGTTTTTACCACTGAGAGTAGGATGAAAGAGATCAGCGTCAGAAAAGTGCTTGGAGCAGGAGTCAAGCAGTTAATGCTTGTATTATCAAAGAGTTTTATTTGGATGATCTTAATAGCCGGAGCAATCGCAATTCCTGTAGCTTATTATGTGGTGGATAAGGAACTACTCGCATCTTATACCCAGCGAGTGGATATTGGCCCTATGGAGTTTTTGTCGGGTTTTGTCATTGTTCTTTTAATCGGGGTAAGTTCAATTATTTGGCAAATAAGAAAAGCCGCTGTTCAGAACCCTGTTGACCTGCTGCGGAATGAATAGACTTTTTTCAAAAAAGCCTGTGTGCTTTCTGTTATTGTGTCTGTGTCAGGTTGGGTTTGGACAGGGTGATCAACTGTGGAGCGTAACATCCAATAATGGGGTACATGGGTTCGGTTCTGTTTTCTATATAGAAAGTGATGGAAATGGAGACGTTAGGCTTAGCAAGGTTCACGATTTTACTGGTGAACATGGCTATCCCTTTGCCAGTCTGACGCTTAGCAAAGAAAAGTTATGGGGTGTTACAATGGGGCGAACAGGAAGTCCTACCGCCCAGGATACAAAGGGGCACGGAGCTATTTTTAATTTAAAAACGACCGGTTCAGGCTTTGAAATCATTCACACTTTTGATGGGGTAGATGGTAGTATGTCTTTGGGTGAGCTCATTGAATATGATGGGAAACTATGGGGTATGACCAACCAAGGTGGGCAATATGGTCAAGGGGTTATATTCTCTATTGACCTAGAAACCAATAGATTTCAAAAGGAATATGATTTTGATGAATCAAATGGTAGTAACCCGAGAAATAGTCTTTTGGTCCATAAGGGCAGGTTTTGGGGCACTACCTCTAGAGGAGGAACTCATGGTATGGGTGTCATCTTTAGATTAAACCTTGACGGAACAGGATACCAAAAAGTGTATGATTTTGATAGGGAAAAAGGCGGTGAGCCTGAAAGTGGTCTAACCCTTTTCGAAGGCAAGCTTTGGGGTATGACGGCCAGAGGAGGAAAGTACAACGAAGGCACGGTGTACTACCTTAATTCTGATGATGATGGTCTTGTCTCAGTGCATGACTTGGAATACCCAGCCCTTGGAGAGTTATATGCAGATAGTGAAAGACTCTGGGGAATGATGGCATTGAGAGGGAAGCATAATGCTGGAACAGTTTTTACCATTGAAGAAGAAAAGTACAATGTAATCCACCACTTTAATAAGGCCAATGGCAGGTTTCCGGAAGGAAACTTAATAGAAAGCGGGAGCTCCATCTGGGGGATGACGCGATTTGGGGGCGAGAATAACCTCGGTGTCATTTTTAGTATTGACAAGGCCAGCGGCCACTTTAAAAAGGTTTTTGACTTTAATAGGGAGTCAGGGGGTGTGCCCTATAGCTCATTTGTGAGAGTCAAGCGCCACTAATTCATTTCATTTTTTTTATTAGGTGGTTGGGTAAATCTCAATCATGTCCGTTGCATTCCTGAGTTCACCACTCGGGAATGCCTCTTCAACCTAAGATGCACGACTAAATTTTAACCCAAAACGGACAAAACGAATGAAGAAGGCAAAGAGCAAATTGATCTATTTGATCATGATACTAACTGTAGCATTTCAAAGCTGCGATAATCAGGATGGTCTCGATATTGAAACTACAGTAGGGGAGACAAACGAGGATTTATCTTTAGAAGGTAATGAGTTGGCACGTGCCTGGACCGATCTCTTCTTAGAACTTGAGAGGTATTCTGCTGGTAGGCCTAATGCTTCGGCCAGATCAACAGCTTATATCTACTTAGCGGCATACGAAACGTTGGTGCCCGGTATGACCGATAATACTTCCAATGAAGACAGGTTGGATGGTTTGCGGATTAGACAAAGTGAAATGGCTGATGAGATCAGCTTTAGACTTGCACTTAACGCTTGTTTTGCTCAGGTGATAGAGCATTTCTTAATCAATGTGACAGAAGATAGAACTAGTGCAATCAATGCCCTGGAAACAGAGTTTGAGAATACCCTCTCCACTGGATTGACGGAAGAGGTTGTAGAGGATTCAAAGGCCTGGGGTCAGTACATTGCGGAGCGTGTAATCGACTATAGTCAAACAGATAAAGATGCAGAAGAACAAATACTTGAACCCCAACCGACTTCCTATGAACCCCCAACCGGAGAAGGTTTTTGGACATATTCAGCGGACCCTGAGCGTGCATTGTTCCCTTATTGGGAGTCGGTTAGAACCTTTGTGGTGAAGCCAAAAGAAACAACAGCTGTTGATCCAATAGCTTATAGTGAAGATCCTGACAGTGAATATTTCCAGCAGATGATGGAGGTTTACAATGCAAATAACGCTGCACGGGAAGAGAATGGGGAACAACTATGGATCGCAGAATTCTGGAGTGATGATGTAGAAGGTCTTATGATGAGTCCTCCGGTGAGACAAGTGTCTATCGCGAATCAATTGATCGAGCAGTATAATCTGAGTCTCGATGAATCTTTGGTTTTGTTCTTAAAATTGGGCTTTGCACTGAATGATGCAGCCGTAGCAGCTTGGAAGTACAAGTATGAGTTTATGGTAATGAGGCCAAATGTCTTTATCCATGAGTTCATTGATCCGGATTATCAGACCAACCTTTTTCGACTGGTCTTTTGGCCAAACCCAAGTTTTCCTAGCTATCCATCGGGTCACTCTACCTTTGCTTCTGCAGCGGGAGGCTTGTTCATTGATACTTTTGGTAACGCAACAAATTTTACCGATAGGACACATGAAGGGAGGACGGAATTCGTCAGTACACCAAGAACTTATGAGTCGTTTGAGCAAATGGCATATGAAAACGCTTTTTCCAGATTACCACTTGGGGTCCATATGAGCATGGACTGCGAAGAAGGTCTTCGTCTCGGATATGAAATTTCAGACGCGGTAAAAAACCTGGACTTATCGTCCACAAACCAGTAGTTTTTTTTAATCATATATCATGTCGATTTGGGTCCTCTTAGGAGGGCCTTTTTTTATGAATGATTTTTACGGTTTGGAACTAATTCATAAAGACTGCGTTTAGGATTAATATATTTTAATTACTTTTAGGACTTAAATAAAATTCTATGGGTAAATATTCAATAGGAGAGTTCGAGGAGGTCATTCTACTCACTGTGGCTGTACTCTACGAAAATGCCTACGGTATATCGATTAAAGAAGATATTGAAAAGCGATTGGATCGCAAAGTTAGTGTCGGAGCCATGCGTACAGCGCTTAGCCGTTTGGAGAAGAAAGGCTTTTTAAAGTCTGAGTTTGGTGAAGCCACTGCCATTAGAGGTGGTAAACGCAAACGCTTCTTTAGAGTAACACCTCACGGAAAGAAGGCACTAGATAAGGTAATGGAAGATAGAAAGAAGTTATGGGGTGCCATACCCTCTATGGCATTCGATTTTAAAATCGCATGAACAACTCATTACAAACAGTTCTGCCTAAGCTACCACTTCGGTTTCTAAAGTGGTTTTGCAGCCCCGATCTTATCGAGGATGTCGAGGGCGATTTGTCTGAACTGTTTGCACAACGGCAGGAGCAAAGTAAGGTCAAAGCAAGATTCTGGTTTTATCTGGATGTACTGCTACTCTTTCGCCCTGGTATTATCAAACAAGTAGAATTCAACAAAGGTCTAAACCAATACACTATGTTAAGCAACTATTTAAAAATCGCATTTAGGAATGCCCTCAGGTACAAGGGCTATACTTTTTTAAACCTCTTTGGTCTGGTGGTGGGAATTGCCTCGACCATGCTCGTTTTGATGTGGATTGATGATGAAAGAAGCATCGATAAGTTTCATGAAAATGGGGATGAGATTTATCAGGCCTTCAGAAATGTGAAGCAATCTCAAGGCGTGGTTTCCACAACAAGATCGACCCCCAAGCCATTAGGCGATTTACTCAAAGAGGAATATTCTGAAGTTGATCAGGTGGTCTGGTTAAGCCAGTCCATAGAACTCAAAATCCAACTCGAAGATCAATTCATTGATGAAGCCGGCAGTTTTGCCAGTTCAGAGGTGCTAGACATGTTCACTTTTGAAATGCTCTTGGGAGATGAGCTGACAGCGCTTTCTAATGTGAGTAATATCATCATCTCTGAAAGTGTGGCCTTGAAATATTTTGGTGAGAACTGGAGGAATGAGGCTATGGGGAAAATTCTGAGAATTGAAGACGCACTAGACGCAATAGTCAGTGGAGTTTTTAAGGATATGGGCGATAAGTCCACACTGGATTTCAATTGGCTTATGAATGCGCAGGTATACATTGGTGCCAATAGCTGGGTCAATGATTGGGGAAATGGGAGTTTCATGACCTTTATGCGTATCAGTGATGAAAGCAAGGTGCAAGCCGTTTCGGATCGCATTTTAATGGAGATCAAAGACCATACTGAAAATAATCCCAATGCTGGTGATGAAGAGGTTGTCATCTACAAGTTTGAAGACACTTATCTCTATTCCAATTTTGAGAACGGTGTAGTCTCAGGAGGTAGGATCGACTTTGTGCGAATTATGACGATCGTGGCCATCTTCATTCTGATCATTGCTTGTATCAATTTCATGAATTTGACTACCGCTCGGTCAAGTAGAAGATCAAAGGAGATCGGGCTTCGTAAAGTGATGGGTGCTCCGAGGAAAGCCATTAGAACACAATTCTACTTCGAAGCTTTTTTGCTCACCCTGATTGCCGTGGTGATCTCCGTCTTTGTGGTTCTGATCGCTTTGCCTTCTTTCAATGACCTTGTAAGTAAATCTCTCGCAATTAACTTCTCAGACATTCGTACCTGGTACTTCCTTGTGGGACTGACTCTTTCTGTTGGTATAGTTTCAGGAAGTTACCCTGCAGTATTGCTACCCACCATTAGCATTGTTCAATCCATTAAAGGTGCCTTAAAGCAACCTTCCTATGCTGCCTCTTTCAGGAAAGGTCTGGTCATTTTCCAGTTTGCCGTTTCTACACTCTTGATTTTAGGAACGACAGTGGTTTATAAACAGATTAATTATGTGCTGACCAAGGACCTTGGTATGAATGAAGAGAATTTGGTGGCGATTAGTATGGAAAGTGACGTTGCGCAACGCCTTGAAACCTATAAGAGTGAGTTGATGCGATTACCGGATGTTAAATCCGTGACGGCATCCTCGGGCAACCCGCTTAATCATGGTAGATCAACAAGTTCGGCCAATTGGGAAGGTAAAAACCCTGATGATGGTTACGAAGTGAATGTGCTTATTACGGATGATAACTTTATTGATGCTATGGGTATGGAGATCGTGGAAGGAAGGGCCTTTTCGGAACAACTGGAAGACTCCACCAACTTTGTTATTAATGAAGTGGCTGCAGGTATCATGGGCTTTGATGATCCTATTGGCAAGAAACTTTCCTTTTGGGGTATCAATGGCAATATAGTCGGAGTGGTGAAGAATTTTCATATGAGGAACCTTTATGAACCTATTGCTCCCCTGATCATCACGTGCATTGATCCTCAAAGTGCGAATTTGTTGTTGGTAAGAATCGAAGGAAATATTGGTGAGACCATCACTGAAATGGAAAAGGTCACTGAGAAACTTAGCCCGGGTGCCGCATTTGAGTATCAGTTCATTGAAGACGCTTATGAGGAAAGCTACCGCAATGAAAAGACCGTGAGTAAGCTGGCTAATATTTTTGCTTTGATCTCAATTTTTATTTCCAGCTTGGGGCTGCTTGGTTTGGCTTCCTACTCCGCGGAACAGCGGTCTAAGGAAATAGGTGTAAGAAAGGTGCATGGCGCATCGGTACTTCAAATCTTAATTTTACTCTCAAAGGATTATTCTAAGCTGATCTTAATCGCATTTATCATTTCTGTACCTTTTGGTTATAAGGTGACACAAAACTGGCTCGACAATTTTGAGTTTAGAACCTCTTTGGACCCTCTGGTTTTCATTATTGCAGGCATTGTGGCCTTTCTGATCGGTGTCCTTACTGTCGCTGCTAAGTCTTATCAGGCTGCCTCGGTTAATCCTGTCCGATCGCTTAAGGAAGAATAGTTGGAACGTAAAATCTTAATGATTTAAAATAATGTAAGGTCTCTTTAAAAAGAGGCCTTTTTTTATGCTCAGAGTCAATTCTGAAAACTTTCTTAAGTTTTTTAGAAATAAAAGTAGGGCAGTGTCAAGCGGATGCGGTGTAAGGGTAAATATTTCATCTTAAAACTAGAAAGCATGAAGAAGTTAAGATTTATATCACCCCTAATTGCAATAGTATTCGCACTCGGTGTATACTCTTGCGATAACGAGGAAGGAGCAGATCCTGCATTAGATGATGATGCGTTGATTGCAGCCATAGAAGTGGCAAGTAATAAAGTTGAGGTAGACCCTGCAACACTACCTCCAAGTTCAGTTTCAGTTATTGAATCTGATTTCTCTGAAAGCGAAGTGTCTGGCGTTGCTATGGCTCCCGATTTAGGATTCTCAGTTACCCTGATGAGGGCAAACGGTACAAGGGTAGGTGAAATAGTCGTGATATTCTTTGACCTAACAGGTAGAGAATTAAGGTCTATCCGAGACTTTTTGAGCCGAAGAAGAAAGCGAAGACAAGCTAGAGATTGTTTCGATTTTGTATTCCCGTTTTCTGTCACCGTCCCAGATGGCACTAGTATAACTTTAGAGAGTAAGTCCGATTGGAGACTTGTGAGAACCTGGTATAAGGAAAATCCTGATGCCAATGAACGACCATCGTTTGACTACCCAATAGATATTCTTTATGGCGATACCGTGATTACCATCAATAATAAGGAAGAGTTAATCAGAGCCCGAGCAAGTTGCGAGGTTGACACTGCCGATGGAAGATGCTTCGCCTTTAATTTCCCTATCAGCTTTATTATGCCAGATGAATCTGATATCGTTTTAGAATCAAGAGAAGATTGGACATTGATTAGACAATGGTACCGAGCCAACCCTGATGCAGAAGGAAGACCTGACCTTGTCTACCCTGTAGACATCACTTTCCAGGATGGTACAACTGTCACCGTCAATAGTGACGAAGAAATGCTTAGGGCTAAAGAAACCTGCGATAACTAGCAATTGTCTTAAAGTAGATGTTGTAGTTTAAGTTTAGTGTCGATTAGGGTAGTGCGGCCGTTTGGCCGTACTACTTTAAATTATCATCCTTTGACCAAGCAAGATTTTAAAAAGTGTTTCGATAACTGGTTCGAAGAAATTCGAAACTATGTGAACTATCGCTGCTGCGACTCAGAGCTGGCAACGGATATCGTTCAGGAAGCATTTGTGAAGCTTTGGGAAAAGGATTTTGAATACCAAGGTGATAGAACGAAAGGGTTGATTTACAAAATGGCCAATGACCTTTGGATCAATCACTATAGAAAGACAAAGACAGAACGCAAATATCGATTGTCACTTTCCTGGAAAGAAGGCAGTCATGAAACGGAGAATGATTTTAATTATAGAGAGCTAAAAGGCCAGTATGAAAAGGCTTTGTCAGGCTTACCTGAGAAACGAAGAGCGGTTTTTTTAATGAGCAGGATGGAAGACTTAAAGTATACAGAGATCGCTAACAGACTAGATATATCTGTCAAAGCCGTTGAAAAGCGGATGACGTTGGCCTTGCAAGAATTAAGACAAGTATTGAATCATGGAAAATAATAAGCGAGATAAGGATTTGACCTCAGCTGAAGAGCAAAAACTCTTCTCAAAGCTGGAGTTTTCTTATGCAAAGTCAAAAGATGACGTTTGGGCAGGCTTAAATGATTTGATTGGTGATGAAGCGAAGGATGAGCCGCCTGTCAAAGAAGGCAAAGTGGTTAGAATGAATTGGGTTTCTATGAGTATAGCGGCTTCCATAGTATTACTTCTGAGTTATGGGTTTTTTGCTAGATTCTACACTAAAACCATTGAGGTCGGAGCGGGTGAATTCACAAGTCATCTTTTGCCAGATGGTTCACAAGTGCATTTGAATGCGGCATCTTCTATAAAATATGCCCCTTACTGGTGGAGATTTGATCGAAAGGTCAGATTGGAGGGTGAAGCCTTTTTTGAAGTCGAAAAGGGAGAGCGATTTACGGTTTATTCCAGTCTCGGAACCACCGAGGTCTTAGGAACAAAGTTTAACATTTATGCGCGTGATTTAGATTATGAGGTTTACTGCGAAAGTGGAAAAGTAGGCGTCAGTAATGAATTTTCAGATCAGGTGGTTCTTCTTCCAGGTGAGTCTGTAAAACTAAATATTGAACGACTTGAAAAAGAAGATGCTAATGCTGAGAAAGAAGCTATACTGGCCTGGAGGAATAATGAGTTCAACTATAACACTACCAGACTTGCAAAAGTATTTGCCGATTTTGAAAGACACTATGATATCACCATTGAGTTGGAAGATGAGAGCATTGCCAATGAGGAGCATACCGGTGTAATGAAGAGACCGGAGACCCTTAAGGGCGCACTGGAGACAATCTTAATAACTGCTAATTTGTCTTACGACAAAAAAGGGAAGATCTATTTGATCAAAAGAAAATGACTTGACACGACTTACGATCATGCTGGTCCTGACTTTGTGCTGCTCGGCAAAGTCAATTGCACAATCTATTCGTCTTGATTATCAGGACGAATTGTTGAATGAGATCCTATTGGATTTAAACAATCGCCACAATGTCCAGATCTCTATCAACTCAAAACTATCGAATGCTTGCTCCATTACCATAAATCAAACTTTTTCAACAGTAGACCTGGCCTTACAAGCACTGGCATCGAAATGTAATCTTGAGGTCGTTCGTATTGGAGAAGTCTATGCTTTTAGAGTGTTTGAGACATCTGAAAAAGAGCCAGAGAAGACAATGTATTTGTTTCAAGGCATGGCTTTGGAGGAAGGTTCTGGAGAACCCTTACCTTTTGCAATTCTGAGTACTTCCGAGAGGAACCTAGTCACCGATGAAAATGGAAGGTTCTCCTTTAAGTCATCTTTTCCCCAGCAAAAAGTTAAGCTCAGAAGTTTAGGGTACCACGAACAAGATACTTTGCTTCAGGCCGGAGAGGCTTTGCAGATAAACCTGATACCCAGCGTGACGGCTTTAGATGAAGTGGTGGTCACAGGAAATCGAGGTAGTGCACCTATAACGAATATTGGAGAAAAGAGCGGCTATATTCAGTTGAATGATGTGGGAAACAACCTTGTCCCTGGCCTTAGCAATAACCTGGTTTTTAATAATCTGAGACAATATCCTGGTATAACCGCTGCCGGTGAATCCATCGCGGATTTTGTGATCTGGGGGTCATATGCAGGGCAAAACCATGTAATCTATGATGGTATCAGTCTCTTTAACAGCTGGGGTATCAATGACGATATGGGGAGAGTCAATCCCTACATGATCAAACATGTGGAAGTATACAAGGGAGGCTATAATGTGCCTTATGGAGATAGAGTTGGAGGTGTGGTTATGATTGACGGAAAGTTCGGCAACACCAGCCGACTAGAGGCAGGGGGGAGTCTGACAAATCAATTGGTCAGTGCTTATGTAAATATCCCTTTATTCAATGCTTCGTCTGCTTTCCAAATTGCAGGTAGAAAGACGCTATCAGAAGAGCTTGATTTGGCATCCGGATTTGATGGTGATACTACGCTGATAGTACCAGGGTATAGTTACAATGATTTGCACCTAAAGTTTTCTTCGAACCTGAGTCAAAAGGATCGGTTGGAGGTGAGTTCTGTGATTAGCACGGATTCATATAAAGGAACTCGTAGAACGGCTGTTACGCGACAGCCGGTTTTTCAGGGTGTTAAAGTCAATTCCGAACAAATTGGTACTTCTCTGAAATATGTACGAAGCTGGTCAAGTGGAGGGCTTTCTTCCATAGTTTTATCAAGAAGCAGGTACTCTCCTGAACTAGTCACAAGTTACTTTGTCAATAGAAATGTCTTTTCTCCTGTAAGAGAGCTGCGTGCAGATAACTGGACCAACCTAATCGTAGAAAACCGAAGTCGAATCTCACATACTTTTGCCGCTATAAAGGCGCATCAATTTCAAGTGAATTTAGAATATATAGATAATCAAGCCTCTTTTGGAGCAAGTGAAGGAGATAATATAGTGGATACTTCCACAGAAGGACTCAGTAGGGTTTCAGTTTATGGCTATGATCAAATCCAATGGTCTAAGAACTTTACAATGCAAGTTGGCTTAAAGGCGGAATTACCTTCTGAAGGTAGTGAGGTCCACTGGCAACCCAGAGTGAATGCCCGGATCGATCTTTCAAAAAAGTGGAATGCACATTTGGGATGGGGAATTTACAATCAGTTTATCTCCAGAAACTCTGTGGTGGATGAACTCGGGAATCGAGCGGACGTCTGGCAAGTGTCCAATGGGACTTCTATTCCAGTATTGCGATCTGTTCATAACGTTTTGGGTTTTGGCTTCCGAGATGAAGATTTTGAAATGAGTCTTGAGGCTTTTTATAAAACTACAAACGGGTTTACAAGATACTTCATCAACCGTAGGGGAGTATCATTTATTGGTGAGGGAGATTCCAAGGCAAAGGGCATTGATCTTTTTGCCAGAAAGCATATTGGCAATCATGTCTTTTGGGTATCATATTCACTATCCGAAGTGGAAGAAAGATTCGGAGTTGATGATAGAAAAAGCGCCTACAGAGATGCTCCTCAAAACCAGTTGCATGAGCTTAAAGCCGCTGTTATTCTTAATTTAAGCCCTTTTGAATTATCAATAACTAATGTTTATGGTTCAGGTTTTTCCAACAATAGTTTTGTCAGAAATCGAGAGACTTTCGAGCCCTATTGGAGAACCGACCTGGCATTTCAATACCGTTTTCAGTCAATGAAAAGAAACCTCGAGGCGGGAATATCAATACTGAATCTATTCAATAACCGAAACGTCCGATTAAACCAGTCGGTTAGTGTTCCCGGTGGTGACATTATCAATACTGTGGGAGTTCCTTTTACGCCCACTTTGTACTTAAATGTGGGGATCAGGTAGATGTATCATCGGACACAGGAGTGCTACTGCCCGCGATAATCTTCGGGCCTTGATCTGTGACTTTCCAAAACCTGATAAACCGAAATTTTCCTTGAATTGAGTTTCCCTTGTAACTACCTCTTAAATGAGCTAAAACAGAAACAGAAACGGTGTCACCCATTTCGCTAATTTGCCGATCGCTGGTTTGTATATCGAAGACTTTCATCAAACCCTCATTATAGCTTTGCAGTTCCTGATTTTTTGTAATGACCTCCCCAGTCGGTATCGCAAAACTCATTTCATCGTGTAGTAGGGTCTCAAGCAATACACAATCGGCCTGGATCATGGCTTTTTTAAGGAGTTCTTCAGCATCAAGGACTTGTTCTTTGTAAGACATATTATTGACTAATATCTCTAAGGTCTTTTTTAAAAGCTTCAAGCCTTGAATCTTGATTTTTCTCGGCCAGTTCTATGGCTTTTAAGTAGTATCTCCTTGCCTCACCCAGTTTACCTTCAGCCCTATAGACATGGCCCATTCCGTTAACAGGACGTGCATTCTCAGGGAATCGCTGAATCAGCTTTTCATAAATCACTTTGGCACCGCCTGGTTTGTTATGTTTTAGATAAAACTCCGCATATCTGGTATTCCAGCCGAGGTTTGCCTGACTGAGGAAATCTGTTTGAATAAACTCACTCATGAACTTGTCAAAAGTGGGGAAATGATCAGTGTCTAAACCTAAACGTACCAGAAAGAACATGCCCTCTTGGGGTATCCCTGCAGGTAGATTATACTTTTCAGCTCTTTGTTGATAGTAAGACTGAACATAGCCATACCCTCCTGATCCTTGAAAGTCCTCCAATGTATTGAATTCCAGCAATGGGTAATCTGCGTAATGCTTTCTTAGCCCATGGTAAATTGTGCCCATGGGGGTTGTTCTATGCCCCAGAGCAGGTAACTCTTCACTTTTCATGACTTTATATTCCCAATCCAGTGTGTTCGGGGCTTTCTTTTCAAGAATGTTGGCAAAACGCTTTACGTTTGGTTCAACCCCGTTCTCATTGAGAGAAGTGGTAAAGAGTAGTGTTTGGTTTAAGTTGGAAGTGTTTTCTAGTAAGTTTGAAAAACCTTCTAAGCGTTGATCATTTAAAGGGATAGGACTAGCGGGAAAATAAGCGCTGAATAGATCTGGTTTTCGCATCATGACTTCCACTGCGAAAGCACCAGCGAATTGCCAACCGAAGAGCATACGATCAGTATTGGTTCTGTAATGCTCATCCATATATCGGATCACATCATTTTCAAGAAAAGCAAGAAGTTTGGGAGCATTTGCGAAAAAACCATAACGAGGTGAATCATCAGTTTCAATTCCGACAATAATGAAATCTGGAAGGTAGTCATACCCTGTCATCAACTGATTAATGCTCACTGCATAATTAAACCAGTTTTGACCATCTAAAAGGTACAAAACCGGGTATTCTCTTCCAGAGTCTTGATATCCTTCAGGTAAAAAAATACTTAGAGATCTGTCTTGGCCGAGGATGCCAGATGAAATTTGAATTTTGCTACCTATGGTAATGTCATTCTTCTGGCCAATTGCCAGATTAAAACCAATGAGCAGAAGGCTGACTGTAAAAAATATGTTCCTCTTCATAAACGTAAATAAGCCTTTATACTCCAATTGTCCTATGGAGGTTTCCTGTTAGGAATTTAGGCAACTTGGCATCCAAAAAGAATTAAATATCTTGTTCATCCGGAATTTCATCGCGTTCACCGAGAAAATTTTAGTAGGCCGGACTTAGCCTGCACATTTGAGTCATCAAAAACTCAAAACATAAAATTTAAAGTCATGAAAAAGAAAATTAAAGTACTTGCAGCATTTAGCTTATTGATGATTTGCATGAGCTCATGTGTCTACTCTTTATTCCCAATTTACACAGAAGACACTCTGGTTTTTCTGCCTGAATTGGTCGGAAAGTGGGAAGACGGATACGACAATGACGACTATATCTCGTTTGAAGCCATTGGTCAAGCGGAAGGTGAGAGCATTACTGTGAACAATGAAGAACCATCTGAGTACGTAGATTCAATGAGTGGTGATGGATGGTCTATTAAGTCTGGAGATCCTATTTCAGTAACCATTGATGGCGAGAAGATCACGGATCGAGAAGCCATTCGTGCTCACTATGACACCACAATAGGAAATGGTCGTAGACTGAATAAGTTTGAAGAATCCATGAAACCTGTGCTAGAGAAAATGGAAGAAGGTATGAAGCCTATTTTAGATAGTGCCGAAAAGAATTTAGAGCCAATGATGGATGGTCTTAATGAAGGTTTGAAGAAACTGGGAGAGGATTTAAAGAGAGTGCAAGAGAAAGTGGCCAAGAAGTGGGAAGGTACAGTTTATACTACTCAGGAGGAAAGCTATAAAATGGTTGTTATGGACGATGGTCAACGACTAGTTTATCTAGCACATGTGGTTAGCATAGGGAAAGATTATTTCTTAGATCTTTATCCTCTTCCTGAATTCTCAGACGCTGCCTTCGGTGAGAACTTATTTCCGGTACATACTTTTATGAAGATGGACATTACAGATGGTAAGCTTAACCTCACCATGTTTGACTTGGAGAAATTGAATAAGCTTTTCGAGAGTAATCTAATTCGCCTAAGGCATGAGAAAGTTGATGGGCAGGTTTTGATCACTGCTCAACCCAAAGAAATACAGAAGTTCCTTGAAAAATATGCTGATGATGAATCGGTTTATGAGTCAGTGGATACCTATAGCAAAGTAACGGAATGAAAACCTTATACAAGGTCATAAACTCAAAATGGTTGCAGCACCCAGTCTTCTGGGTGTTATCCATTTATGTGATTGGCGATTATTTTGCCATATCCAATTCGCTTCAGTTCATTGATTACTTCTATGCAATACTATTCCATATATCTCTGTTGTTTCTCGTTTACATAAACCTTCAGGTTTTAATCCCAAGGTTGCTGCAAAAGGGAAAGTATATATTCTACGCATTGTTCTTGGTTATCCTTTTGGCAGCCACTTACGGCTTGCATGAGCTAACATTTGAGCTGCTACTGCCGCTGCTGCCAACTGAGTACTATATGGTGTCATTTACCGATTATAAGGTCTTGTTAACCATCTTTCTTATCTATTTGGTATTGACCACGTTACTGAAACTCTCCAAGTCTTGGTATCAGTTACAAAGGGTAGAAAAAGAGAAGCTCTCCATTGAACTTAACTCATTGAAGTCTCAGGTCAACCCTCACTTTCTTTTTAATAGCCTGAATAGTATTTACTCGCTGGCACTGAGCAAAAGTGAGCAAACAGCTGAAACGGTGCTCGAGCTGTCAAATTTGCTTCGTTATATGCTCTATGAGGTAGGCGATGATAAAGTGGAGCTGAGTAAAGAACTGGAGATGCTCGAAAATTACATTGAATTACAAAAGCTGAGGTCTGATCGGAGTACAAAAGTGATATTTAATATTTTAGGCAATCCCTTGGAAAAAGAAATTGCGCCATTACTCTTCTTCCCGCTAGTAGAGAATAGCTTCAAACATGGAGTAAAGGGTGTTTCTGATGATGGATTTATAAAGATCGATTTAAACCTTGGTAAGGGTATTGAGTTGACCATAAAGAATAACAAAGGTCAAGTTGATGATATGGAAGAGGGTAAATATGGTGGGATTGGTCTTGAGAATGTGAAAAGAAGACTAACCTTGATTTACCCCAACAAACACCTCTTTGAGGTAATAGAAACCGAAACCGATTTCGAAGTTAAGCTGAAAATTCAATGATTAAATGCTTGGTAGTTGATGACGAGCCGTTATCTAGAAATGTATTAAAGACATTTGTCAATGATCATCCTGATTTGACATTGATTGGCGAGTGCAAGGATGCTTTTGAGGCGATTGAAAAGCTGTCTAAAGAGACAGTGGATCTACTCTTTCTGGATATTAATATGCCTAAACTTTCAGGGATTAATTTTTACAAATCACTGAATCAAAAACCAGCGGTCATTTTCACTACAGCTTATCCCGAGTTTGCGGTGGAAGGCTTTGCCTTGAACGCGATCGATTATTTAATGAAGCCGATCGCCTTCGAAAGGTTCGTTCAGGCAATACAAAAAGTCAAAGATAAATGGGGCACTGCCAAGAAGTCAAACACTGCTCAGGATCATATTTTGCTGAAAGCCGATAAAAAGATGTATCGAACTCCCTTTGAAAACATTCTTTATTGTGAGGCACTTGGAGATTATGTCAAGGTTCACCTGACCGACAGAACCTTAATTGTTACCACTACCATGAAAGGAATTCTGGCCGATTTACCGGATGACCAGTTTGTTAGAATACACAAGTCTTATATCATCAATAAAACCAAATTTGAATACATCGAAGGAAACCAGATTAAAATTGGGGAGCATATGGTAGCCATAGGACAGTCGTACCGAGAGCAGGTTCTCAACGTTCTGAGCAACGGATAGGACTTCTGTGAGTCATGAAAGTTGGAGTGCCTCACTTTTTGTCATAACTTCTGGTTTTATGGATATTCAACAGCCTGTATACATTCTGGCCTTTCTCTGCTTCTTAATTTTTCTGAGTGAATGGCTCTGTAAATACACAAAATTAAAACACCTCAGTAGTTCCCTTTTGGTTATCCTTTTAGGCGCGGTAGCGGCTAATTTTGGAATGATCCCATCAGCTTCCAATGCAAGTCCGGTTTATGACTCAATCTTTCAATATGTGGCACCTGCAAGTATCTTCTTTCTCTTGCTAGGAGTGAGTTTGAAAGAGCTCAGACAAGCTGGAATGCCCATGCTAGTTGCTTTTGGTATAGGGGCATTAGGAACAATGGTGGGCGTAACTGTAGCACTGCAATTGATAGATTATCGAGATGTCTTCGGAGATAACTATGCTGCCATTGCCGGTATGATGACGGGCACATATACTGGTGGCAGCGCAAACTTTAATGCCATTGCCCTTGAGTATGGAATGGTGAAGGAGGGAGCGATCTTTACGGGTATTGTTGTTGCAGATAACATTATGACCACCATCTGGATGTTAGTAACGCTCAGTCTTCCTGCCTTTATGCGAAGGTTGAGGAAGAACCCCGAGACTATCGCAAGGCAAACAACAGCGCATGCAGAACATACCGATAAGGAGGAGCTATCTCCCTTGAATTTAGGACTGCTGGTGGCCCTGGTGTTAGTGACTATTTTTGTTTCCGACTGGCTTGCAGACTGGTCAGCAATGCAGGGAACTGGTATCCCATCTATTTTGATACTAACCACTATTGCTTTGATACTGGCACAAATGAGGTTTATAAAACGAATCACTGGGGCGAAGTTGCTGGGGATGTTCTCAGTTTATTTGTTCTTAGTAGTCGTGGGGGCTTTCTGTGAGATAACGGCCTTAGCCCAAGTAGGTGCCAATGCTATAAATATCTTGGTGTTTACTGGAGCGATCGTTCTTGTGCACGGTTTTATCATCGTACTCTGTGGACTTATTTTTAAACTCGACTGGTCAATTGTGGCGATAGCATCTCAGGCCAATATTGGCGGTTCAAGTACCGCTTTGGCTTTGGCAAAGACTTTTAAGAGAACAGATCTTGTGTTGCCGGCCATCTTGGCGGGGGCACTTGGTACGGGCTTGGGGACTTATTTGGGTTTTTTAGTGGTGGGTATTGTCTAATCTATGATTTCAAATACACACCTAAATCCCAACCAGGCTTCCGGGCCTGAGTACTCGAATGTTTGTTGGTAGTTTCCTTCTGTGTTGGGAGAAATCCAACTACCTCCAACAGCAATTCCTTCCTCGCTAGTCATTTCGGCCACATTGTCGAAAAGATTAAAGAAGCCTACTTTTGAATCTTTGACATTGTAAATATGAGAGACTTTCTCATTTTGACGCATGAGTTTTGCTTTGGAAAATTTAAATGCTTTGAGATTTCCATCAGCAATTTTGTCTAACTGCTTCATCATACGTTTCTCTTGTGTAAGAAACCTCATTCTTGACCATTCGTTGGCAGTCGGCAATCTGAACCTAAATTTTTTAGGAAATTGAGCTCTCTCTCTCTTAGGCATCCTATCCAGCTCGGCTTGAAGCATCTTAGTACGCCAAGCGCAAAAATCTTCTGCCTGTTTTCTTGAAATCCCCACAATCGGCATTAATGCAAACTCATCACTCTCGAAAAATTTACTTTCAATTTCTGTTTCATTCAAATCTTTATAAATCTCTTTCCACTTGCGAAAATCGGGTTTTCTGGTCTTGAAAGATGAACTGTTTATACCCTCACTTTCGGTTGCAGTGGCGAGGTAGTCTTTGTACATATAGCTGGGTACTTCAGTGATGTCTATGCACAATCTGGGGTTCATTGCCAACGTGTTGGCGGCACATAGATAAGGACTATCTTGAGGTATTGGCTGATAACTCGGAGCAACCGAGAGTACATTTAGTAAAAGAAATAAGGCCAGCTGTTTCATTAAAGAATAACAATTGGCCCTAAGTTAATCGATTTCAGGAAAGCTGAAAAACTAGCTTCATTGTGCAGGTTCGAAAAGGGCACAAACTGCTCCGGCAGGATCTTCGATATAACAAGTTCTACCATAAGCCCCCATAGATTTGATTTCCGTAAGTAGCTTTCCCCCTTTTTGTTCTACGGCAGCAACACTCTTGTCAAGGTCAGGTACATTAATGTAGATCATCCATTGTGATGGGATGTCTTGGTTGGGACCTGTTTTGTGGCATACACCTGCCTTTGGTTCACCATTGGCCGTCATATTGTAATCGTTATAGTCACCCATAGAAACAGGTTCTGGTTTCCAACCAACCACCTCTGCATAGAAGTCTTTTACGTTTTCGGCATTGGGAATGGTAAGGTCTATCCAACCGATCTTGCCGTAGATGTTTTCGTCTTTGTCGTTCATGTTTTTTTCTTTTAAAGGAAGGGCTCAGCAAGTTCTTAGTGGTAATACTTTAGTATGAATTACCAATTCATTCGCCTTTTTAATGCTAGAATATGTTCAAGATGATGTTTTCCATGCCAGGCATACATTCCTATTACCACTTTCAATACATTAATCTCTTTGGTTTCAGGGTGTACGAATGTCTTTTCTAAATCCTCTTTAGACATATTTCTTAACAATACAACCCACCGGGAGTGCAAGGCTTTGAGTAAAGCTAGTGATGTATCAATAGACAGATGTTCATGATAGCCAAGTGTTGCAAAGGCTTTTTCGTCATAAGCTTTTATAGTAGGATTGTCTTCGGTTAAGGCCCAGTGAAACCTACAGTAACTACCTATATGACTATCGGGTACATGGTGAATTACTTGACGGACTGTCCACCCGTCAGGCCTATAAGGAGTATTCAGTTGCGAATCATTCAGCCCTCTTACAGCAGATTCCATTAAAGCAGGTAATGCTTCAATCTCATCGATCCATTGAGTGATTTGTTGATCATCAATTTGATCAGGCTGCTCGAACTCTCCAATTGGGTAACTCAGGTTCATTTTTTCAGATTTTTAAGGTACGTTTTCGCCTTTCGAAGCCACCCAAAGCTCAAACCACTGTTGTCTTGTAAGATCAATATTGAGAGAGTCTACAGCTGCTTTTACCCTTTCGATCTTCCCAGAACCTACCAAAGGGATTATGTTAGCTGGGTGTTTGAGCAGCCAGGCATACATGATCTGATCAATGGTAACACCGTATTCATCGCTTATTTTATGAAGCACGTTTCTGATAGTTAAATAGCGATGGGTTTCCCCATTAAAGATGCTACCGCCCGAAAGAGGAGACCAAGCCATGAGAGGAATCCCCACTTCTTGACATAAATCGATGGTTCCGTTGTCGAATTCCTGTAAGGCAGCTACTGAAATCTCTACTTGATTGGTGACCAAGGGAAAGTCCATATGTGCCTGAAGGTTGTCAAACTGTCCTGGTAAGTAGTTAGAGACACCAAACTCCTGCACCTTGCCAGATTCTCTAAGGTCAGAAAAAGCCCTGGCAATTTCGGAAGGGTCACTGAATGGATCAGGTCTGTGGATTAATAAAATGTCGATCTGCTCACGTTGTAACTTATTGAGTGAATTATTGACAGACCAAATGATGTGGTCATAGCTGGTATCATAATGCTTGATATAATGATCAGGCCGGTTTTCCGATAGGAGTTTAATACCACACTTAGTGATCACCTTTATCCTTTTATTGAGGTCTGGAACAGTGCCAAGTGCCTTACCGAAAACCTCTTCGACCATATAATCTCCATAGATGTCTGCATGGTCGAAGGTATCGATGCCCATTTCGATGCATTGTTCTACAAAGGAGATAAGTTGATCTTGCGTAAATTCCCATTCAGTTAGCCGCCACATACCATGGACTATATTGGAAATACTAAGTTTATCGCTTATTTGGACCTGTCTCATTGATTTTCTCTTTGGATACTAAAATTGGAATAAATTTGAAATTTTTGCGGTATTTAAACTTTTTTATCTTTGTGACGCGGTGGGACGCACAAAATCAAAACACGGGTCTTTAGAATGAAATCGAGAAAGGTACATTCCTACAATGGAAAGAGAGCGTACTACGCGAAATTCGGAAGAAAATGGGTGGTTGAGGAAAACGGTGAGGAAGAGGAGTTTGTGAATATTGAGGCAATGATTGATAAGTACCCTGAATTGCTCAATGTAAATGCCATCAATCTGTCCTTCGAAAAGAGGAAGTTTGCTCGAGAAGAAGTTCTGCCACCCCCTGTTGTAAGAGAGACAGAAGTCCATACTAAATCTGTGACCTGCTATTATTGCTCCGGTGCTGGTGAAATCGTTGGTGGCGTTCCATGCCCAAATTGTAATGGCAAAGGAAGTTTTGTTGTTTCTGACCGAGGACTCGGTTAACTAGCTAAAATATGTTACAAATTCTTCATAATCCACGGTGCAGAAAAAGCCGGGAAACCCTACAACTTATTCAAGAAACCAATACAGAGGTTGAAATCATTGAGTATTTAACAGATGTGCCTACCCATTCAGAACTTGAGCGTATCATCAAAAAGCTCAAAATTAGTCCGGTCGAACTCCTACGAAAAGGAGAGGCAATCTTCAAAGAACAGTTTAAAGGGAAAAACCTTACTGATAGTGAGTGGATCGATGTGATGGTCAACAATCCTAAGCTGATTGAAAGACCCATAGTCATTAGAGGGGATAAAGCGGTAATCGGAAGACCTCCTGAGAATGTTAAATCGCTGCTTTAATCTAGTACCCTAAAATTCCTAGCATACTTTCGTGATTTTGCTCCTCGGCAAAAACGGTTGTGAACAACTGCCCATTCTCATCTTTGTCTATGAGCACATGCTTAGGAGCAGGAATCAAACAATGTTGAATGCCACCATATCCACCAAGAGAATCCTGATAGGCACCCGTATGAAAGAATCCAACATAGAGTTTTTCATCCTCTTCAATCAGCGGCATGAAGAGTTCAGATGAATGCGACTCTGAATTATAGTAATCCATGCTGTCACATGTAAGTCCTCCCATATTGATTTTCTGAAATGGGTGATCCCACTTATTGATGGCTAAAAGGATAAATTTCTGATTCATGCCCCAAGCATCCGGCAAACTTGTGATAAAGGAGCCATCAACCATATACCAAAGCTCTTTGTCGTTTTGCAGCTTCTGATCTAGTACTGAATAGATTATAGCACCGCTTTCACCCACAGTAAAGGATCCGAATTCTGTGATGATATTGGGCATCGGGACGTTGCTCTTATTGCAAATCCATTTGATGTTTTCCACTATCTGATCGACCATGTAAGCATAGTCGTATTCAAAAGTCATTGAGGTTTTGATTGGAAAACCGCCCCCAATGTCTATTGTATCTAATTCTGGGCAAACCTTCTTCAACTCACAATATTTATACATGAATCGGCTGAGTTCACTCCAGTAATAAGCTGTGTCTTTAATGCCTGTATTGATGAAAAAGTGCAGCATTTTGAGCTTGGCATTGGTGCCCTTTATTTGGTCTGTATAAAGGGTATTGATATCGCTATAGCGAATCCCAAGCCTGGAAGTATAAAATTCAAAGTTTGGCTCCTCATCGGCTGCTACACGAATACCAATCTGAAAGTCTTTGTCAATTTTTGACTTGTACTCATCTAGCTCATTGAGGTTGTCAAGTACTGGAATGCAGCTATTGAATCCGTCATTGATGAGCTCCTGGATATACTGTACATATAGCGGGCGCTTAAATCCATTGCAAATGATCAGCGCACTCTTATCGATTTTTCCTTTTTGATAAAGGCTTTTTACAATCTGTAAATCAAAGGCAGACGAAGTCTCGATATGACAATCATTGTCTATCACCTCATCCAATACAAATTCGAAATGTGAAGATTTTGTACAGTAGCAATAAGTATAATCACCTTTGTAATTATGCTTTGCAATGGCATCATTAAACCACTTCTTTGCCCTTTGGATATTCTCGGCAATTTTGGGGATGTAGGTAATTTTCAAAGGAGTCCCATGTTCCTTTATTACATCGCGAAGAGATATCCCATGAAATTCAAGGTACTTTCCATTTACCTTGAATTCTTCGGTTGGAAACTCGAAAGTTTGGTCTATTAGATCAAAGTAGCTTTTCACTTGGCTTAGGAATTATGACAAGGAGCGCAAATATTATAACAATTCATCAATTCTGAATGCCCATTGGTTGGAAAATATTGGGCTCAGCACTGTGCTCATTATTTTCTTCTTCAGTTGATGAATGAAGTCATTGGATTTTTTCACTTTTACCAAGTCAAAAATGTACCTTGTGACTAAGTAAACATTTAAGAAATGAGGAAAATTAGATTGGTAGAGGTGAGGTCGGAGCTGGCAGCCGGAACGCGA
Source organism: Roseivirga sp. (assembly GCA_965230105.1). Taxonomy (GTDB): domain Bacteria; phylum Bacteroidota; class Bacteroidia; order Cytophagales; family Cyclobacteriaceae; genus Roseivirga. The sequence goes on from CBDDKG010000026.1 coordinate 109,654, forward strand.
GGAGCCAGCATGGGGATAGACGCGCTTAAAATCGCAAGTATTAAAAGACATTCTAACTTCTTTATGCGCTTCGAGCCGGTAAGTGTTAAGGATGAAAATCAATTACTCTTTGGTGACCCTCAATTTGATTTCGCCAAGTACGGTGAAGGTGTGTTCACCATGCTGAACAGGGTATGTGATACCATTACCGAATTGAGAAAGGAACAACTCTTTCCTATCGTATTAGCCGGGGATCATTCTACCGCAGCTGGTACCATCTGTGGGATTAAGCAAGCCGACCCCGAAAAGCGACTAGGTGTCATATGGATAGACGCGCATGCTGATTTTCACTCTCCCTATACCACGCCATCGGGTAATATGCATGGTATGCCTTTAGCCATGGTTACGGCTATGGACAATGAGGCCTGCGAGATAAATGACGTGGAGGAAGAAACGGAAGCGCTTTGGGAAAGAATTAAGAAGATAGGCGGTAGAGGCCCGAAAATTGCCCCAAGCGATGTAGTATTTATAGGAGTTAGAGATACAGAGGCTCCCGAAGAGCATATTTTGAAAGAGCATGGTATTCGAAACTTCAGAACCGAAGAGGTGAATCAAAAAGGAGTTGAAGCTGTGGCAAGTGAGGCTTTGAATATATTGTCAGATTGTGATCAGATCTATATATCATTTGATGTCGATAGTCTGGATACTTCTATCTCTACAGGAACGGGTACTCCGGTACCTAATGGCTTGTCAAAAGAGCAGGCTTTTGATCTAAATAGAGAGTTGATCAAAGATAAAAGAGTTTGTTGTTGGGAAATTGTGGAGGTGAACCCAACTTTGGACACTGAAAACCGGATGGCGGAGAGTGCTTTCGATATTCTCGAAGCCACAACCGACTCTCTGATTAAGAATTTCTAATTAATGGAAGAACAGATTAAGCAAGGTGTCGTTGACGCCTTGAAAGCATTATATAGCCATGAAGTGGCTGCCGAAGCAATCGTATTGCAACCGACTCGAAAGGAGTTTGAAGGCACTTATACTTTTGTCACTTTTCCTTTCGCCCGTTTTTCAAAAAAGAATCCTGAAGAAACCGGTAATGAGATTGGTGCTTATCTAGAGACGAATTGCGAGGTGGTCTCTGCTTTCAATACAGTAAAAGGCTTTTTGAATATCTCTGTGTCAGAGGCATCTCAGGTTCAGAGTTTCATTCAAATGTTCAATGGTGATGATGTAGGCGCCTCGTCACTCTTTGAAGTTGAGTCTACCGGCAGAACGGTTGTGGTAGAATACTCATCTCCAAATACTAATAAGCCACTTCACTTAGGGCATTTGCGCAATAATTTTTTGGGTAACTCTGTTTCTAGAATCCTAAAGGCTGCTGGCAACGAGGTGCATAAAGTCCAGATCATTAATGATCGTGGTATTCATATTTGCAAGTCTATGTTGGCTTGGCTTCGATTTGGAGAGGGAGAGACACCTGAGACTTCAGGACTCAAAGGAGATCATCTGGTTGGTAAATACTATGTAGCTTTTGATAAAGCTTTCAAAGCTGAAGTAGCCGATTTGGTAGCTAAGGGTTTTGAAAAAGAACAAGCTGAAAAAGAAGCGCCAATTCTTTTGGAGGCCCAGGAGATGCTCAAAAAATGGGAGGCAAAAGACCCAGAGGTCTACGCACTTTGGGAAAAAATGAATGGCTGGGTCTATGACGGCTTTAATGCGACATACGACAAGATGGGAGTTGATTTTGATCAACTTTACTACGAAAGTGATACCTATTTGATTGGCCGCGATCGGGTGATGGAAGGCCTTGAAAAAGGAGTGTTCTTTAAAAAAGAGGATGGGTCCGTTTGGGTTGATTTGACCGATGAAGGTCTCGATGAGAAGCTCCTGTTAAGAAGTGATGGCACCTCTGTTTATATGACACAGGATATCGGTACAGCGCTCATGCGCTTTGATGATTACCCAGGACTTAGTCAATTGATTTATACAGTGGGTAATGAACAGGAATACCATTTCAAAGTCCTCTTCTTAATTCTCAAGAAACTGGGTTACGACTGGGCCGCTTCATGTTACCACCTTTCTTATGGAATGGTGGATCTACCTTCCGGAAAGATGAAGTCGAGAGAAGGCACTGTAGTCGATGCGGATGATTTAATGCAGGAAATGGCGAATACTGCTAAGTCAAGAACTGAAGAACTCGGTAAAATCGATGGTTTTTCAGAAGATCAGGCCAGTGAGCTTTATGAAATGCTTGGACTTGGCGCCATCAAGTACTTCTTACTGAAAGTTGATCCTCGAAAGAGAATGCTGTTCAATCCTGAAGAGTCAATCGAGTTTCAAGGGAATACCGGACCCTTTATTCAATATACTCATGCTCGGATTAGTTCTATTCTGCGAAAAGCAAATCAGCTTGGTGTAAGATTTGACGTGGAGAATTTAGATCAGGTGAAGGATATTCATCAGATGGAAAAGGACCTGATTTACGCCTTAGGCCTTTATCCAGAAAAATTAAAGACGGCCGCTGAGACTTATTCGCCTGCAGTAATGGCTCAGTATGTGTATGATCTGGCAAAAGATTATAATCGATTCTATGCCGAACTCTCCATCTTCAACGAATCAGACAAAAACTTGCAGCAATTTAGAGTGGCTCTTTCCGCTCTAACAGCACAAACCATTAAGGTCAGTATGGGTTTACTGGGTGTTAATGTTCCCGATAGAATGTAAATGAAAAATTGGATAGTTGCTTTTAGGTTAAGGACATTGCCCTTGGCACTGGCTTCGATTGGTATGGGGGCTTTTCTTGCAGGTGCCTCAGGCAACTTCGATGCACTTGTCTTTGGCTTGTGTGCCATGACAACCATTTTTTTGCAGATACTCTCTAACCTGGCCAATGACTACGGTGACTCCATTCATGGTGCTGACAGTGCTGAAAGACAAGGTCCTTCCAGAGCTGTTCAATCCGGTGCGATCACGAAGGCACAGATGAAACGTGCTATTCTCATTTTTGTATTGCTTTCTTTGGCAAGTGGTATTGCGTTGATATATGTGGCCTTCGGCTGGTTGAGCTTCAATTTTAACTTGTTCCTTGGTATTGGAGCATTGGCAATCATAGCAGCCATAACTTATACTGCAGGTTATAAACCCTATGGATATGCAGGCCTTGGAGATATTAGTGTCTTGATATTCTTTGGTTTCGTAGCTGTGCTGGGTAGCGCTTTTTTGTATGAGCAAAGCCTAAATTGGAACTATCTATTGCCGGCTATTTCTGTAGGATTCTTTTCCGTGGCAGTACTGAATGTAAACAATATCAGAGATATTGAATCGGATCAAAAGGCTGGTAAACGGTCCATTCCGGTTAGATTGGGTAGGTTTGCAGCCGTTAGATACCATTGGTTCCTCCTCTTCTCAGGTTTTGCGGCTGCTCTGGTCTATGTGACCCTAAACTATGTTTCTCCGATTCAGTTTCTGTTTGTACTTAGCTTACCATTGCTGATAGTCAATGCAAGAGCAGTCTATTCAAAACAGATGGCCTCTGAGCTTGATCCATTTTTGAAACAGATGGCTTTATCGACTTTACTTTTCGTTGTTCTTTTCGGCCTGGGAAGTCTCTTATAATACTTATAGCCAAAAATTTTGAGGTTGGACAAGTGTGGGCTAATTTAGTAGAAAATCCATTCTATGAGTCTTAATAAATCAAGCCAACTGAATGTTCAGTGTCAGTTCTGCAAGTCCAGAACCGATTCACATTTTGCTGATTTACCGGAGGAGGATTTAAGTATCCTTTCTGCTCATAAGTCCTGTGTTACTTACAAAAAAGGACAAAATCTCTTCTATGAAGGGACCAGGCCAATGGGGATTTTTTGCCTTAATTATGGCAAAGTTAAGGTTTACAAGATGGGTTCAAACGGGAAAGAGCAGATACTATTTATCGCCCAACCTGGAGACTTTTTAGGGTATAGATCATTGTTAAGTGAAGAGTTCTATGGAGCCTCGGCAGCAGTGATCGAACAAGCCGCTATCTGCTTTATTCCAAAGAGTGACTTTCTCACGATTTTGAATAAGAATCCTGCCTTCTTTAACAAGTTAATGAAGGCAGTATGTCATGAGTTGGGTGTAATGGAAGACAAACTGGCCCAGCTTGCTCAGAAGTCAGTTAGAGAGCGTTTGGCTACCACAATTTTAATGCTCAAAGAAACCTACGGAATGGAAGGAGAGGGTAGCGATCTAATAGATATCGCCCTTTCGAGAGAAGATTTAGCCAATATTGTAGGAACCGCTACGGAAACGGTAATCAGGCTACTATCTGAATTTAAGTCAGATGGCTTGATCGGCCTTGAAGGCAAGAAAATTAGGGTGCTGGACTCTCAAAAATTAGTACACGAAGCTGACTTCTATGGATAAACATGATTTATATCATGTTTTTCTCTGACCCCTATCAATAGGGCCCGCAACTGACTCAAGTACTTTTGATTAGTAATTAGAATCAAAAGGTCTTGAAACACAAAATACTCTTAGCCACGAATGCAGATGACAGTTTTGACAATCTGATCTCAGATATGTTGAATCTTCTCAATAAGACGCATAAGAAGTATGTTTCAGCATTTTCTCCTCAAAATTTTCATTCTAAAGATCTTGTGATCGCTAACGGTCAAGATCATGGAGCAAACCTTGCATTAGATGGCCTTGTCAAAGACTATGAAGCCGAGGTTGTTTTGGAGAAGAAAGCTGCCAAGCAGAATGTTGAGTTCGAATGGGTGAGCGAGAAGATGGACCATAGCCGTTTGTCTAGTTTTAGCGTGGTCTTTGATTTATTCATATTGGAGTTGGAGGCTTTTAAGGAATGTGATGCCAAACTCTTAGATGAGATCTTAAGGGCTATTCAGTGTCCGGTACTTTTATTGCCAAGAAATTGGGAGATAGAAAACCTGGTGATTTTTCATGATGGGTCTATTGATTCAGTGAAAATGGTGAAGAATTTTCTCAATATTTTCAATCCTAACCTCAGAGATATTCCCGTTTCGGTATTAATCAGGCAGCCTTCGAAAAAGTATGATGTTGAGACAGAAAAGATCTTTATTGATTATTTGAAGCTCTTTTTTAGAGACTTGGGTGTACAGCTTATTCAAGGAGAGCCTATGGAGAACCTTGATAAGGCTATCGTATATAATAGCCACAAACCCTTTCTCATGTTGGGAGTCAAAGGATATGAGATTAGTGGAAAGAGGCTGATGGAAACTCCAACTTTTCTTTTTAAAGGATAGGCCATGGCTACTCAAGAAATATCTACCGAAACCATATGCTACCACTGTGGAGATGAATGCCCAGAGAACCCGATTCGTTTGGAAGAGAAGTCATTCTGTTGTCAAGGTTGTAAGACGGTGTATGAGGTGTTATGCGAAAATGACTTGTGCGACTATTATAGTTTGGAGTCTAATCCGGGGATCACTCAGAAGAAAGAAAAGAATGCACTATTTGATTTTCTTGATAACCAAGAAGTGAGTAGACAACTTCTTGAATATGCAGATGATGATCAGGAGAGGGTCACCCTTTTAATCCCAAATATCCATTGTAGTAGCTGCATCTGGCTTTTGGAACACCTTAATAGGCTAGAGCCATCAATTATTAATTCGACTACCAACTTCAGTCAACGAACACTCACCGTAAACTACAGCGTGAGTGACTTTTCGCTAAGAGCACTTGCTGAGCTCCTCGATCGAATAGGGTATACTCCAGTGATCAACTTAGAACAGGCAGATGAAAGGAAACCAGAAAGAACTTTCAACAAAAAGCTCTTGGTCAAATTGGGTATTGCAGGTTTTTGCTTTGGGAATGTGATGCTCCTAAGCTTTCCAGACTATCTGGGTATATCTTCTTTGGAGCAGTCTTATCAGCAGACTTTTCGTTGGCTTAACTTACTTCTGGCCATTCCTGTAGTTTTCTATTCCGGGAGTGAATATTTCGTGTCGGCTTTCAAAAGTCTTAAACAAAGGTTTGCGAATATTGATGTGCCGATTGCTCTTGGAGTCACAGTACTTTTCTTGAGAAGTGTCTATGAAGTTGTTTTGGGCGTAGGACCAGGGTATTTCGATTCGTTGGTGGGGCTTATCTTCTTTTTGTTGATAGGGAAGTGGTTTCAAAACAGGACCTACGATGCCCTCTCATTTGACAGAGATTATAAGAGTTATTTCCCACTGGCCATTCAGACAAAAAGAGATGGGGAATTTACTTCTGTTACGGTCCGAGATATACACAAAGGTGATGAGATATTGATCCGCAACGGAGAATTGATTCCTGCGGATGCCATTTTAATTGATGATAAAGTCTTTATCGACTATAGTTTTGTCACTGGAGAATCCGCCAATATTGAAAAGGCAAAGGGGCAATATGTGTTTGCGGGAGGTAAGCTTTCAGGCAAGCAAGCCAGGCTCATAGTGCAAAAACCCGTTTCGCAGAGTTATTTGACCAGCCTGTGGAATAATGAGGCCTTCAAAAAAGAGAAGCAGCATACCCGTTTAGTCGATCGGGTAAGTCAGTATTTCACTATAGTAATCATTACCATTTCGGTATTGGCAGCGATCTTTTGGCAGGTGACCGATCCATCGAAGACCTGGCTGGTTTTCTGTTCTGTGCTGATTGTAGCTTGTCCATGTGCTTTGGCCTTGTCTACTCCCTTTACTACAGGCAGTGTGCTTCGAGTTCTTGGGAGGAACAAGGTCTACCTAAAGAATGCAGATGTTGTTGAAAAACTTCAGAAGGTGGATCACATCGTGTTCGATAAAACCGGAACTATAACGAATGCTTCCGAACGCGACATGACTTTTGAAGGGGAGGACCTCACTTCAGCCGAAATGGAATTAATCTTTGCTGCCGTATCAAATAGTACTCATCCTTTAAGTCGCTTTGTTAAATCCTTTTTGAAAGAAGCGGGCAGCGGGCAATATGCGGTTGAGTCCTTCAGCGAATATGTTGGTCAGGGGATTCTGGCAATGGTAAGTGGAGTAGAGATTAAGTTGGGTTCTGCCAGTTTTGTCGGCTTTGATAATGTACAAGTAAATCATTCTGCCTCATGTGTATACCTTAAACTAGGTAATGCGCAACGAGGCCGATTTGTGATAAAGAATGTTTATCGAAGTGGCCTGAAAGGTGTTATTGAAGGACTTAGGAATAGATTTCAATTCACCATTCTCTCCGGAGATACAGATGCCGAAAGGAAGAACCTCTCTGAATTTTTTCCGGACAGCACACCAATGCACTTTTTTCAAAAACCAGATGACAAATTAAAAGCCATCAAAATGATGCAGTCTAAAGGCCAAAATGTGATGATGATGGGAGATGGCCTCAATGATGCCGGGGCATTGCAACAAAGCAATGTTGGTGTGGCGGTATCTGAAGACATCTCTAATTTTTCGCCTGCTTGTGATGCTATCATGCATGCCGGAACTTTTCATCAGTTGAGTTCGATCATTGACTTAGCCAGGGGTAGCAAGAGAGTCATCTATGCAAGTTTCTTTTTGAGCCTTGCTTATAATCTTGTTGGTCTCAGTATAGCTGTTGCAGGTTGGTTAACACCTTTGGTGGCAGCCATATTAATGCCGCTAAGTAGTGTGTCTATTGTGGTGTTAACAACTCTTTTTATCAAAATTCTTTCTCATAAACTCAAGTTGTAATGTCAGTAATTCTTGTACTAATTATTACCAGTATTGTGGTTGCCGTGGTGTTTCTGGTTGCGTTTTTTTGGGCAGTGAAGTCCGGGCAATATGATGATACCTATTCGCCTTCGGTAAGAATGCTATTTGAGGAAAAGACCAAAAAGAAGGACTAGGGGATGAGCAAATTCGAAGAAGATTTAATCGCAAAATACGACAAACCTGTGCCTCGGTACACCAGCTACCCGACAGTGCCAGACTGGAACTTGGGGTCATTTGAAAAGAGTCAATACTTGGAGGGACTTTCAAAAAGTTTTGCTGTGAATAACGATGAAGGCCTGAGCCTGTATATTCATTTGCCCTACTGTGAGAGTCTTTGTACCTACTGTGGCTGCAATACGCATATCTCAGTGAATCATGGGGTTGAATACCCATACATACAGGGCTTATTGCAAGAATGGCGGATGTACTTAAAACTATTCAGGCATCGCCCTAAACTCAAGGAGATTCATTTGGGAGGAGGAACACCCACTTTCTTTTCGGCTGATAACCTCAAGTATTTAATCGAGGAGATTAAGACATCGGTTGAACTGCTTCCAGACTATGAATTCAGTTTTGAAGGACACCCGAATAACACCAGCTACGAACACTTGAAGGTGTTAAAGGAAGTTGGCTTTTCAAGAGTCAGCTTTGGGATTCAGGACTTTGACATTAGGGTCCAGAAAGCCATCAACCGAGTGCAAGCTTTTGATCAGGTGGAAAAGGTGACACAATGGGCGAAAGTCTTGGGCTATCACTCAATCAATTTTGATCTGATTTACGGGCTTCCCTTTCAGCAGGAGGCCTCAATACGGGATACTATCGAAAAGGTAAATTCGCTTTGCCCAGACCGGATTGCTTTTTATTCCTATGCACATGTGCCCTGGAAAAGGCCTGGACAGAGGGCTTATGATGAAGCAGACCTTCCTGACCCTTCATTGAAACGAAAACTGAACGTAATGGGTCAGACTTTACTGCGTGAAAATGGTTATTTACCCATTGGCATGGATCACTTTGCACTGCCTGGAGATAGTCTGGTAAAAGCCTTTGAAGAGGGAAGTTTACATAGGAATTTCATGGGATATACAACGAGTAACGGTCAACTTTTAGTTGGTTTAGGGGTTTCTTCGATCTCTGATACCGGTTATGGATATGGGCAAAACGCAAAATCTGTTAAAGGGTATCTGATGCATCTTGAAAAAGGAGAGTTGCCTATCGTCAAGGGGCATATCATGTCTGGAGACGATCGCGAAATTAAAAGAAGACTCTTGGCAGTAGCCTGTGAGCAGAAGATATGGACAAGAGAAGCTCTGAGTTTATATTCGGGGCAACGCGAGCGGCTTGAAGACTTAGTGTCTGACGGCCTGCTGGAGAAAACCACTGATGGTTTTGAAGTTACTCCAACAGGAACACAGTTTTTACGAAACATATGCTCCCTTTTCGACCCAAACTTTGGCAAGCAGAAAGAACCTAAGGTCTTCAGTCAATCGGTATGACCAAAGACCTTTGGGACTATTTTCTTAAGAAGATGCTTGCACCAATTGTTAGATTGGTAAGGTTAAAGTTTACACCAAAATTATCTACGTCTTGGTCTAAGCCATTGCCTTCAGTACTGTTGTTACTGTAGACTATGCCTCCCATGTTCATTTCTAAGGCTATCTTATCGGAGAGAAAGTAGAGTATCCCTGGTACCAGATTGATATTAAAAGTGTTTACATCAAAGTCATTGGCAAACGCGGGGTTTTCCTGAGTACCTGTGCCAAAGCCCACGCTGGGCTCAAGGAAGAAATAGAAACGATCAGATACATTCTTATGAAAGCGTACAAATGCGCCCAGGCTGAAGGTACTTAACTTGTTTTCACCAACTCCTTGGTCGGTCGTATTGCTTAAGTAGCCAAGGTTCAATCCAAGACTGGTTGTATTGTTTAAAAATAAGGCTCCGCGAGGGTTCAATTGAAATATGGAAGATTCAAAACCTGGAGCCTCTGTATTGGAATAATTTATATTCCCACCTAATTGTATGTCTCCTTTTTGAATTTGTCCAAAGGCAATTGAACTGACCAATGTCATTGCCAGTAGTAGTACTGTTTTTTTCATGGTTATTGAGTTTTTGTTTGAAATTTGACTATGCCTTAAAGCTCAATAAGCATGCCCAATGCCGCTTTCTTGGGACCGATGGCACCATTAATTGATATATGGTTATTCACAGACCAGGTGATAGTAAAAGAGTTTAAAGTAATGGCCGGATGTGAACATCACTTGCATAAAAATGAACATGTAAACGACAAGTAAGCCTTACTTTTTGTCTTCCTGATACCGAAGTTTCAGTTGCCCATAGGCTTCTTGTAAGGCACTGATTGTCTCCTGTTGCTGTTTGATCAATCGCTCTTTTTCTTTAAGTAAGCTCTTTTGGGATTGGGACTGAGTCAGGTAAACAGACGTAGGTTCTTCAACCATATTGGGAGTTTTGGACAGTGGAGTTTCTGCCTCACTATTTCCTATGCCTGTGATGAGCCACCTTAGATTCAGTTTTTCAAATAAGTTTGTAATGTCGGCAATTACTTCAAATGAAGGCCTGGCCTTATTGTCTCGTTTTAGGCGGTAGAGTTTTTCAGGTTTTTCATAGCCCAATGCCTCAGATAGAGCATTTACATTATTTATTCCCTGTGATTGTGCGTAGGAGAAAAGACGTTCAAAAAAAGTAGAATCTTTTGACATGCTATTTTGTAAAAATACAAAAAATATTGTATTTTAGTTTTGCTGGTTGATAGTCATATTAAATATAAAAGAAATGCGTGCAATGCACATCGCGTTTCTATTCGCAGAAGCTTATGCACACACCAGTAGACAAAAGAGACTTAGTCGTTCGACTCCTGATAGAAGATTATCGCTTTCAGCAAATTATTCATAGAATGGCACAAATCAACTTTCACTTTGATCAGTCCTTAGACCTAATGTCTTTGATCGCGGAAATCATGATTGAAAAAGGAAAGGAGCCAGACTTACTTTGGTTACACGCCTATGCAGAAGGCCTAGAACAAGCTTATCAAGTTGATTTCTGGAATCTCGAAGCCTTAAAGAAAGTTGCAGAAGCAGCTTTCGATCGGCTTAACACACGTTTTTTGTCAGAATAGCACCTTGCTTCTAACTTTTTATCCACGCTTTTGGAAGCACTGTTTTATAGTGCTAAAAATTGACTTTCCTTAACAGAAAAGCAACCTTTCTAAAAACATGATTTAAATCAGTTTTTTAGCTAATACGAGTCAGGTCATCTCCTCATAGTCGCAAGTACCTTCGGTTTAAATTTTAAAGAACCCAAACTGCGACTATGGAAATAGAAAAATTTGAGTACGATAACAAAATCGTTAAGTACTTCTCGATCGCCACTGTCATATTTGGAATTATTGGGATGTTGGTGGGTCTCCTGATCGCCACTCAATTGTTCCTTCCTCAACTGAATTTTGGAATTCCCTATACGACCTTCGGTCGAATCAGGCCACTACATACCAATGCAGTGATTTTTGCCTTTGTAGGTAATGCCATGTTTGCCGGGGTGTACTACTCAATGCAGCGTTTATTGAAAGCGCGAATGTTTAGTGATGCCCTTAGTTATATTCACTTCTGGGGGTGGCAACTCATCATTTTGGCGGCTGCCATTACACTTCCCTTGGGTCTCACTACATCAAAAGAGTATGCTGAGCTTGAATGGCCGATCGATATTGCGATCACCTTGATTTGGGTGGTTTTTGGTATCAACATGATCGGTACCATTCTAAAGCGCAGGGAGCGACATATGTATGTTGCTATATGGTTTTACATCGCCACATTCGTAACGGTCGCTGTACTTCATGTAGTCAACTCATTTGAGATTCCAGTAACCCTTTTCAAGAGTTATTCCTGGTATGCAGGAGTTCAGGATGCCTTAGTGCAATGGTGGTATGGGCATAATGCTGTGGCATTCTTCCTTACTACACCCTTTCTAGGACTTATGTATTACTTCCTGCCAAAGGCAGCGAACAGGCCTGTGTACTCCTATAAACTGTCTATCATTCACTTCTGGTCACTCATTTTTATCTATATCTGGGCAGGACCACACCACCTTTTATATACTTCACTACCCAACTGGGCGCAGTCTTTAGGCGTGGTGTTCTCAGTAATGTTAATCGCACCATCCTGGGGAGGTATGCTTAATGGTCTATTGACACTTCGTGGTGCATGGGATCGAGTTAGAGAAGACCCCGTATTGAAATTTATGGTGGTTGCCGTCACTGCCTATGGTATGTCAACCCTAGAAGGACCGCTGCTTTCAATTAAAAGCGTAAACGCGATAGCTCACTTTACGGATTGGATTATTGCACACGTCCACGTGGGAGGCCTTGGCTGGAATGGCTTTATGATCTTCGGTATGCTCTACTGGCTGGTTCCAAGAATGTGGGGTACCAAATTATGGTCGACTAAGGCGGCCAACCTACACTTCTGGCTAGGTACACTCGGTATCATCGTTTATGCATTGCCAATGTATACTGCAGGAGTTGTGCAGAGCTTAATGTGGAAAAATTTCAATGCAGAAGGCTTCTTGGAGTATCCAAACTTCTTGGAAACTGTGACCCAAATTGTTCCGCTTTATATGATGCGCGCTATCGGGGGGCTACTATATTTCTCCGGGGTGATCATTATGGCCGTCAACCTGATCAGAACCGCTAAGCAAGGTAGCTTTGTTTCCAATGAAGCAGCTGAGGCACCGGCACTCGAGAAGAAAAGAGTCATTGGTGGTTACTGGCACAATCGTCTGGAGCGCAAGCCAGTCATTTTTACTACCCTGGTACTCATCGCGATCGTGATTGGCGGGGTAGTTGAAATGGTGCCTACTTTCCTAATCAAGTCTAATATTCCTACCATCGCCAGTGTGAAGCCCTACACACCATTGGAGCTCCATGGTAGAGATATCTATATCAGAGAGGGTTGTAATAACTGTCACTCGCAGATGGTAAGGCCATTCCGGTCAGAGACCGAACGTTATAAAGGAGAGTACTCTAAGGCAGGCGAGTTTGTCTATGATCATCCATTCTTATGGGGATCGAAACGTACTGGCCCAGATTTGCACAGAGTAGGAGGAGCCTACAATAATGTGTGGCACTTTAACCATATGCTGGATCCAACTTCAACTTCGCCAGGTTCAATAATGCCACCTTACCCTTGGCTATATACCGATCAGATCAACCCAGATAGAACAGCTGGCAAGATCAGGGCTTTGAGGACCGTTGGCGTACCATATGCTGAGGGTTACAAGGACATCGCGAACCAAGACCTGAAAAAGCAAGCTCAGGGAATTGTCGCAGACCTGAAAACCTTTGATGTGGATATTCCGGAGACGGCCGAGATAGTGGCCCTAATAGCCTATCTACAACGGTTAGGTACAGATATTAAAGTTGAATCCGTAGCCAAAAATCAGTAAGCCATGTTTAAATATTATTTCGAACAAGTAGAAAATGTAGCGGTTTGGCCGATCATTTCACTCACCATATTCTTCGTCTTCTTTGTTGGTTTGATCATATATGTTTTCAAAATCAACAAAGGGTATCTCAAACACATGGCGAAACTACCTCTGACCGAAGATCAGGATGGTATTGATAATATCTCAAACGCTAAACATCAGATTCATGGATAATTCAGCACTTTTTAGTCAGGAAACGATGATTTATATCACCTTTGGATTGGTCATTGTTGTAGCACTGTTGGTTTTGGTTGTGGCACTTTATGTATTGCAGCTTCTTAAAACCTTTATGAGACATGGAATGAGCGAGGAGGCTCTGGCCGCGGAAGAAGCCAAGCCAAGCATGTTTGCCAGCCTTTGGGACAAATGGAATGCTCTAAAGCCTATGGAAGAGGAGGAGACTATATTGTTGGATCATGACTACGATGGTATCAAAGAGTTGGACAATCACTTACCGCCTTGGTGGAAAGGTCTTTTCTATGTCACCATTGTGTATAGTGTCATCTATATTCTGATCTTTCATGTATTTCAGAGTTCTCCCCTTCAAGAGGAGCAATACGAACTTGAAATGGCTGCTGCTGCTGCCCTGAAAGCGGAAAATGAGGCCGACCTGGTTTTCGATTTTGATGAAAACACAGTAACTCAGTCGACTGATGCTACCGAGCTGGCAGATGGTCAGGCATTTTTTGAGGTGCAATGCGCCATTTGCCATAAAGCAGACGGAGGAGGCTTAGCAGGGCCAAACCTCACGGACGAGTATTGGAGAAATGGAGGAAGTGTTTCAGACATCTATAAGGTGATCAAAAATGGAGTACAGGGAACAGCTATGATTGCCTGGGAGTCTCAACTCAACCCTATTAAACTTAGAAATGTAACTTCTTATGTAATGAGTCTGCAAGGTACTAACCCTCCGGGAGCGCTAGGACCTGATGGAGATTTGTATACACCTGAGAACTAATTGCTAATCGGCAGGGAATGGCAGAGGATAGTAAAATCAAGGATTTATATCATTACGATGAACAGTTTCGTGATGCCATAGCCACTGTGGATGAAAAGGGTAAACGCATTTGGATTTACCCAAAGAAACCCAAAGGCAGGTACCACAACAAAAGAGTTTTTGTTACGATTGTTTTGTTGTCCATCCTTTTTGCAGGGCCATTTATAAAAATTGGGGGAGAGCCTTTCTTATTGCTCAATGTTTTTGAGCGTAAATTTTCAATCCTCGGGGCTGTTTTCTGGCCCCAGGATTTCTTTATTCTCACACTGATTGCCATTTCTTTCTTTGTCTTCATTATCCTTTTTACGGTGGTGTTTGGACGTGTTTGGTGTGGTTGGGCTTGCCCTCAGACGCTCTTTATGGAAATGGTATTCAGAAAGATTGAATATCTCATAGATGGAGATGCAGGTCAACAACGAAAGCTAAAAAAGATGCCTTGGAATGGGGAGAAGATCAGGAAGAGACTCTTAAAACACTCAATTTACTTGATCATTGCAATCCTTATTGGTCATACCGCTATGGCCTATTTGATAGGCATAGAACAAGTCAAAGAGATTGTGACTAAGTCACCTGGCGAAAACTTAGCAGGCTTTATCGGGCTTGTTGCTTTCAGCGGAATTTTCTATGCGGTTTTCGCATACTTAAGAGAGCAAGCCTGTATTGCAATATGTCCTTATGGAAGGCTTCAAGGCGTACTTTTGGTTAAAAACTCTATGGCAGTGATGTACGACTGGATCAGAGGAGAACCGAGAGGTAAGCTGAAGAAAGCGGAGCCTCAAAAAGAGAAAGGTGACTGTATAGATTGCAAGCTGTGCGTGCATGTATGTCCGACAGGAATTGATATCCGAAATGGTACTCAATTGGAGTGTGTGAACTGTACCGCCTGTATAGATGCTTGTGATGATGTAATGACTAAAATTGGTAAGCCTACAGGGTTGATCAGGCCTACTTCAGCTACCGCCATAGAAGAAGGAAGTCAGAAGATTTTTACCCCTCGCGTGGCGGGTTATACCGGAGTGCTTTCAGTACTAATTGTGCTTTTGACGGTCTTTGTCTCAGGCCGGGCCGATGTAGAAGCAACAGTATTAAGAGCACCTGGCATGATTTATCAAAAACTTGATGATGGCCGCATCCAGAACATCTATAACATCCAGTTTTTGAATAAGACATCAGAAGATATGGAACTGGAGGTGACCATTAAAGATATGCCTAATGCTACCATTGAAAGAGCCGGTGGTGGCTTGATTGATTTAGCTGCGAAGTCAAAATTCGATGGCGTATTTATCATAAAAATACCTGCCGAAGAATTAGAAGACAGAAAGAACCGAATTGTCCTGGAGTTACGATCGGGTGAAGAGGTGATTGACGAATTGAAAACAAATTTCCTTGGACCAATAAAGTTTTAATCATGAATTGGGGTAAAAAGATCATACTATCATTTGTAATGTTTTTCATCGTACTGTTCACGCTAGTGTATGTAAGTGTAAACACAGATTTTTATTTGGTGGAAGAAGACTATTATGCACAAGAGTTGGCCTATGAAGACCAAATTCAAAGAATCAAAAACCATGATTCACTGGCCGAAAAGCCCGTCTTCGAAATAGATCGTAGAGCATTTACCGCTGGTCTGAAGTTTCCTGCCGCACTGACCGAAGACATGGTAGACGGCACAGTCATTTTTTATAGATCCAATTCCGCTAAGCTTGATAGGGAATTCGAGCTTGAATTAAATGAAGCAGGTGAGTTTGTGGTCGACATCTCAAGATTTGCTATAGGTGCTTGGAAGATGAAGATTAACTGGACCGATGGAGAAAAAGAATATTATAAAGAAGTCGCTTTTGTAATTTAATGCTACTCGCTACAGCCATAGTATTCGGTTTTTTGGGCAGTCTGCACTGCCTGGGCATGTGTGCTCCCTTACTTTGGGCCATTCCAGAAAACCCTGAAAAGAGAACCCAATGGTGGCTTAATAAGCTGATTTACAATACCGGGCGCATCTCTACTTATGCCTTGCTAGGCTTGGTTGTCGGCCTTATTGGCGAAGGAGTCTCATTGGTCGGATGGCAACAAGACATTTCTTGGATCACTGGCGTTTTGTTGATTCTGGGTTTGGCCTTGAGTATCTGGGGAAAACACATCAGGGCTTTTAATTCAGTCTCTTATCAATTCAATCACAAGATCAAGAAGGGCCTTTCAAAGACACTGGCTAGAAAAGGATTTGCCGCACAACTTATGTTTGGTGCATTTAATGGCTTGTTGCCATGTGGACTCGTTTATATGGCCCTCATCGCCAGCCTGTCTATGACATCTGTTCCTGGCAGTATGGCCTACATGGTTTTGTTTGGATTAGGTACTGTACCCATGATGTTGGGTGCTGCCATATTCAAGAAATCCATACAGTCTCTGAGAGATGTCCGTTTCAACAAGTTATACCCTAAGATTGTCTTGACCATTGCCATCCTGTTGATTGTTCGGGGCATGAATTTGGGTATTCCATATTTAAGTCCAAAAGTTGTTGATACTTCAAGTATGACCATCTGCGAAGCCGCTGAAGTAGAATGAACTTATGACACAGATCATAAGTTTTTAAGTTGAAATTCACGTATTTGAATAAAGTAACAAGCACTTAAATCACATATCATGAACACAATACTCGTCCCAACAGATTTTTCAATCCACGCCAATAATGCCTTGGATTTAGCTTTACAAATAGCCAGAAAATCAGGAGCAAAAATATTAGTGATCAATGTTATTGAAGGCCTCCGAGACTTTTCCTTTAATACGATGGGTGAAGCAGAGGGAGATGCAGGAGAAGAAGTTTTTATTGTCCAAAAGCTGATTGATCAAGTGAAACTGCGCTTAAGCGAAATCGTCAATCATGAAGAGTTTGCTGATGTATCGATTGAGTCGGCTGTCGAAATGGGAAATGCTTTCGAGAGTATCTCCAAGGTAATCGCTGATCATGATGCAGACCTTTTGGTTATGGGCACGAAGGGAACGAGCGGCTTGGAAGAAGTGCTGATAGGCTCCAATACAGAAAAGGTCGTTAGGTATGCAAAATGCCCTGTAATTACGGTAAAGGAGCAAGTCAATCTCGATCAGCTAAAGAATATAGTATTTGCCAGTAACCTGCAAGATGAGCAAACAGACCTTGTGGCAAAACTTAAAGTGATACAAGATATCACCGGTGCCACTTTACACCTTGTAAAGGTGAATACACCAAATCACTTCAGCACACAGCGTCAGATGATGAAGGAGTTTAGCAGTTTTGTTGATAAGCATAACATCACCAATGCCTCTACCAGTATCTACAATGAAGCTACAGAAGAAGATGGTATACTTTACTTTGCGGAAGACCTCGGTGCTTGTATGATTGCTATGGGAACTCATGGAAGAACTGGCATTCTGCACTTACTCAGTGGTAGTATTGCCGAAGATCTTGTCAACCATGCTCAGGTACCAGTTTGGACACTGTCGCAAAAGCAGAGGAGGTAGAATATTCAACTTACCCGCATTAAAGTCGTTTAGTCTTTGACTGAATGACTTTTTCTTTTTAGTACTTTTGAACTTATGGGTAGAAACAATAAGCGTGATAAGGGAAGGTCTGGAGTAGTTTATTCGACTAATTCAGATTATTCCTATGATTATGAAGATGAATTTGAGGAAGAGACTTTGGAGCCTTCAGCTCAAAACCTAAAAGTGATGCTCGATAAAAAGAGTCGCGGGGGAAAACAGGTGACACTAGTTGAGGGGTTTGTTGGAACGGAGGATGACCTTAAAGATTTGGGGAAGATGCTCAAATCTAAGTGTGGTGTTGGTGGATCGGCCAAAGATGGGGAAATACTGATCCAGGGGGATCATAGAGATAAAGTATTGCAATTATTACAAAAGGAAGGTTACGGAGCTAAAAGGGTCGGGGGCTGATGAGGTGTTTTAAGTCAGTCTGTATTGTTTTCGTATTAGCCTTTATTAGTCTTAGCTGTTCTGTCGATCGATTACCCATAATCGAAGGGTCACTTAAGGTCAATGGCTCTGACGTTTATTATAAAACCATTGGAGAAGGTGAGCCGTTGGTGATTGTTCATGGTGGACCGGTATTGGATCATTCTTATTTGCTCCCTCATTTAAAAGAGCTTTCAGAATCATATAAACTGGTTTTTTACGACCAAAGAGCTGCTGGTAAATCATCTATAACAGTAGATCCTACTACCATGACTTTGGATGGTTTTGTAGAGGATATCGAAATCTTAAGAAAGACCCTTGGGCTGGGAAAAATCAACCTGCTGGCACATTCTTGGGGAGGTCTAATTGCGATGAAGTACGCACTTAAGTACGATGACAACCTGAATCATCTAATCTTGTCTAACGCGATGGCACCCAGTGCAGTTGATTGGCAGGCTGAGAGCCAACTGGTAGGGCAAAAGACTAGTAAAGAAGATCAGGATAAACTCAATAACCTGACAAGTAGTGGACTATTGAGAACAGAAGACCCATCAGAAGCTATCAAGGAAATGATGAAGATTTCATATCGGGTCCATATGTATGATAAAGCCAACATCGATAAACTAGAGCTTTACATTCCTAAAGATTTTGTGCTCAGAAGTCAGGCTTATGGCACACTCAATAGCGATATGAGCGGTTATGACCTTTATGATCAGCTGATCAATATCAAAACACCAACGCTCATTATGTTTGGTGAAATTGAACCCGCACTGGAGCTTCATGCTGATAGAATGGCCGAATCATTTGCTGATTCTGAGTTGTACATTGTTCAAAAGTCGGGACACTTTCCATTTGTTGAAGCCAAAGAAGATTACTTGAATAAGCTGCGCTCGTTTTTGGCAAACTAAGTAAATCCCTTTGACTAATTACTCTTCCTTCAGCCAGCTTTTGAAGTGAATGATCCGAGTTGATTTTCAAACTCCTCCCTAAGAGATACATCCGTAATACCGGTTTCAGGTGAGAAATTTTGATTAAAGGATGGTAGAGAAAATTCTCCTGCAACATCAGCTCCTTGATAGGGAAATGTAAGAGCCGCTTGTTTCAAGACATTCATTCCACCTCGAGGCCCTGGAGAAGTTGCCATAATAAACATGGGCTTGTCTAACCAAATTTTGCCCTCTAATCGGCTGTTCCAGTCCATAATATTTTTGAATGCACTTGAATAACTGCCATTATGTTCTGCAAATGATATGATGATGCCATCAGCATCTGCTAAGTGCTGTCTAAAGTCTTTGGCCAATTGTGGGATACCAGTCGCTTTTTCCTTGTCTGTACTATAAATGGGCATTTCATAATCGTTGAGGTCAAGTATGTCGATTGATGCTCCTTCGACTTGATGAGCTGCAAATACTGCCAATTTTTGATTGATGGAGGTGCTACTTGAGCTGGCTCCAAATGCTGCAATTTTCATTATTATTAGTCTTTAAGTTTCTTAATTATTCGTGTAAGGTCCTGGGCATCTTTTTCTGAGATTCTTCCCATCATTGGCTTGTGGAAGTCCGCGACTTTTTTGTCGAGTATTTTCAGAAATTTCACACCTTCCTCAGTGATCTTAATATCCATTTTCCTTCGATTTGTCTCACACTCCTGCCTGCTGACGAAGCCTCGTATTAAAAGCTTATCTATTATTCGAGTCACATTACTGGACCTTTGAATCATTTGATTGGCTATAACCTCTACAGTGATGGGGTTTCCTTTTTGCCCCTTTAGAATGCGCAACACATTGAACTGGGGTTCAGAAACACCAAACTCCTTGAGCTCTTGAGAAACCATATCTGTAATCCAGTGTCCAGTTTTAATGATTTCAAAAATCGCATGGTAATAAGTCTCATTTTTCATATACGAATATACAACTATTGTATATACAAGAATAGTTCCTTGACAAGAGAATTTTTTTATGGATCTCTAATTGTCGGTGGAATTTACCGTTGGCAGAATTTTGAATAGTTATGGATTCAACCTGATTTATATTGAGTCCTATTCAAAACCTTATCTCATGAATCTCAGCAGAATAATTCAATCCTCCTTACTTCTAGTATTTACTTCGGTGCTGACCTTGGCCCAGACTGATCTATCAATGTTCGAGGCAATGAAGCCTCGTTCCATTGGGCCAGCAGGAATGTCAGGAAGGGTCACTTCCATTGATGTAGTTCGTCATAATCGAAATATCATTTATGCCGGTACAGCCTCTGGAGGTCTGTGGAAATCTGTCAGTGGTGGTACAAGTTGGGAGCCGCTTTTCGATAAGGAAGAGGTGGCATCCATAGGAGTTGTTACCATCGATCCCTCAAACGCCAGTACGATTTGGGTGGGTACTGGAGAGGGTAATCCAAGGAACTCATTGAATGGAGGCTATGGTGTGTATCGAAGCCTCGATGCGGGTCGTACTTGGCAACATATGGGATTGAAAGAAACGAAGAATGTACACCGTCTAATTGTACATCCCGATGATCCAAAAACGGTTTGGGTAGGTGCTATAGGCTCACCTTGGGCTGAGCATGAAGAGCGAGGGGTGTTCAAAACTACTGATGGTGGCAAAACTTGGAAAAAGGTTCTTTACGATATTCCAGGTGCTGGTATTGCCGATTTGGTGATTGATCCTAGCAACCCCAACAAACTAGTAGCGGCCATGTGGGAGCATCGCAGATGGCCCTGGTTTTTCAACTCTGGAGGGCCTGCTTCAGGCATCTACATTTCTTATGATGGTGGGCGAAACCTGGGATAGAAAGACTTCGGAACATGGATTGCCGAAAGGCGACTTGGGTAGAATAGGCTTGGCAATTTCACCGTCAATGCCTGATCGTATTTATGCTTATGTTGAGTCGAAGGAGAATGCCATCTATCGTTCTGATGATGGTGGTAATCGATGGAGAAGGGTTTCGAATAAAGGAGAAAGTGGTATTGGCAGTAGGCCATTTTACTATGCTGATCTCTATGCCGATCCTGAAAATGAAAATAGAATCTATTCGCTGCATACCACAGTTACATCTTCAGAAGATGGCGGCAAGAGCTTTAGCACTTTTGTGAACCCCGGCTTTATTCATGTAGATAATCATGCTTTTTATGTGCATCCAGACGACCCAAGTTTTATGGTTTTGGGTAATGATGGCGGTATGGAAGTAAGTAGAGACCGTGGGGGCAGTTGGCACTATATGGAGAACTTACCGATTGGTCAGTTCTATCATGTAAGCTATGATATGGAAACTCCTTATAACGTAATGGGGGGAATGCAAGATAATGGTGCTTGGTTAGGGCCAAGCCAACTTTTGAAACAGGGCGGAATTCGTAATGGTTACTGGGAGAGAATTGTTGGCGGTGATGGTTTCGATGTAGTGCCTGATCCACTGGATACTCGTTTTGGTTATTCATTGAGCCAGGGTGCAAATATTCAACGATACGATAGGAAAACGGGTGAAATGGTAGGTATAAGGCCAGAGCATCCAGATGGAGAGCGCATTCGTTGGAACTGGAATGCTGGAGTCAATATTGACCCTTTCGATAAAAAAACAATCTACCTTGGAGGGCAATATTTATTCAAGTCTCCTGATCATGGAGATACTTGGGAGGTCATCTCTCCAGATCTGACCACAAACGATCCCGAAAAACAGAAACAGGCTGAAACGGGAGGTAAACTTAACCTGGATAACTCCGGTGCTGAAATGCACACCACCATCACGGTAGTGGAGCCAAGTACTTTGGCTGAAGGAATGATTTGGATAGGCACAGACGATGGCAATGTACAATTGACAAGAGATGGTGGGCAGAATTGGGCTAATAGTGCGGGTAAATTCCCTGGACTTCCGGCCAATAGCTGGGTGCAGCAGATCAGAGCTAGCACTTATGATGCTGGCACAGCATTCGTGGTATTTGATGAACACAGAAGGGATGATTGGAGTCCGTATGTTTATCAGACTACAAATTATGGGAGGTCATGGAAACGCATTGTAAATGAAGGTGATGTCTTTGGCTTTGCTATGTCAATTGTGCAAGACCCTGTCGAACCGAACTTGATGTTTTTAGGCACTGAAAGTGGCCTTTATGTGACTATGGATGGTGCTAAAAGCTGGGCTAAATGGACCCATGGATATCCTACTGTTCCGACCATGGATTTACAAATCCATCCTAGGGAGCATGACTTAATCATTGGCACCTTTGGTAGAGCGCTGTGGATTCTAGATGACATTCGGCCATTGCGCGAAGCGGCTCAAGTGGGTATGTCGAAACTAAAGGAAAAAACGATTCATACCTTTGCGATTCCAGATGCTACCAATGCTATTATTGGACCTTACTGGGGTTATCGAAGTACGGGTCACGGATTGTTCATGGGTGAGAACAAACCTTTCAATGCAGCAATAAGCTTTTATGCAAGCAAAAAGGGCAAGGTTAAAATGGAAGTGTCAGATGCTTCTGGTAAGGTCCTTCGAACTAGAACTTACAATGCCAAAGCGGGCGTTAACCGAGTGTATTGGGGTTTCGAAGCTGACGGAATAAGACAACCAGGATCAAGAAGACCTACGGGTTCAAATGCTCAAAAACCGGGTGGTTATGATGTATTACCTGGTACATATCAGGTGAGCCTTTCTATGAAGGATGAGAGTTCGAGCCAGTCTATCAATGTGCTTAGGGACCAGCGTAAGCCATGGGATCAGTCGAAAATTGAAGAAAAGCAGCGTTTTATTACCCAGTATTATGACTTGGTCTCGTCTGTAACTGAGGCTGTCGATCGCATAGATGAAGCCACAAGTATTGTAGACAAAGTATTGGCCATTGACAAGGACAATAAGGACTTGAAAGAAAAGGTTACTGAAGTTAAGAAGAGCTTAAAGGATTTACGTGGAATGGTTTCTGCACCACGAAGAGGGCAAGGACTGGCCAGAAATCCTGATTTGATTTCAAGTCAACTGGGTAATATTAGAGGTAAGATGCAAAGCAGCTACAAGCCGGTGACTCAGCCACAGCGATTAGCCTATGAAAATGCAAAGAAGAGTGTTGATCCTTTTATTCGAAATGTAAATCAGTTCTTTGCTAGTGACTGGGCAACCTTTAAAACTTTCGTTGAAAAACTTAATTTAGAATTGGTAAAGGATTTTAAATAAGTGATCAAAAGGATTCTTAAGGTCGTATTGTATTTGCTGGCTGCGGTGATAGTGCTTGCAGCCTGTGTGTGGTTTCAAAGTGTTGATCCGGTCCAATATGATCAAGTTGAGAATGCTCATGTCTTTCCAGACACTCTGGCTGGTGGAAACTTTGATTTAGATAGTTTAAAGGAAGTGGTTGGACCAAATAAAGGCTTGCCTCCAGGCTTTGAGATACAGGCACTTTTGGCCTATTCCGCATACCCAGAATTGAAAGGTGTCAAGGTTGATATGGAGCTTACACAAAGTGGAGCACCCATGGAATCTAATTTCAATATCTGGTCACTGTTTGGGCCCGGGAGTAAACGGCATTACAGAATACTGTTAAACGATGCTAGCAATACACCATATGATGAAATCTTGCTCAGAAACCTTCCCTTCGATGCACAGGTAGGAATTTTGGCTCATGAACTTGGGCATGTTGCTTACTATCATCGGCATAACACTTTGCAGATTGGTAAATGGGGCTTGAGCTACCTGCTGAAGGATGACTTTCATGTGGCACATGAACAGAGTACTGATTTAATGCCGGTTTATCATGGTATGGGAAGCCAAATCTGGCAGTACGCCTACTATGTCAGATATGATGACTGCTGTAGGGTTACCTATGAAAGATTTGGTGATCGATTTATGGACAAGTATTATTTATCGGATAAGGCCATTAAAAAGGCTATGTTGGCTCATCCTTTATATTCAAAAGAGTAGTTTTAAGTCAACGTAGCCTGACTAGCACGGACTTGAAGTGTGTGCTATAAGTGCGAACCAGATGCCCGGAGGTCGGGTATGGCAGTTAGAATCTGAACTTGGTTACTTTTCTCTCGAAGTTTCTGTTTTATACTTCTGTTCCATCGTTACCTTTTCAGATTGTTTCTGTAGGTAAAATCCAAAGAGGAGTAAAGCGATAAGTAAGAATACCTTTTTCATGACCATAGTTTTTGACCGACTGATAGATCAAAGGTGGTCAGATATGGTCACGACAGAACCTACTCTTAGGTAAACCGTCAGATTTAATCGGTAAACAGAGGCTTATCTCTATGAATTTCTTTCGTTTTCTGGTGAGCACTTGCAGTGCATACTGGTTTTTATTGTTCTTGAAGCTTCAAAGGTAGGTCCGTACTTCAAGTGCAAACCAACAGTTAGGGGATTGCTTTTAGTCTAAACAAGCTTCTCTTTAAAGAAACCGATTGTTCTTTCCCAAGCCAGGGTAGCTGCGGCTTCGTCATAGCGGGGTGTAGTATTGTTATGGAATCCGTGGTTTGCACCTTCGTATACGAATGCTTGGTGTTCCACATTGTTGGCCTTGAGTGCTTCTTCATAGGCTGGCCACCCTGCATTCACTCTTTTATCCAGTCCACCGTATTGCAACATTAATGGAGACTTGATTTTGGCAGTATCCTCGGCCGAAGGTTGTCCACCATAGAAAGGGACCGCAGCCGATAGCGTAGGGATTCTCACAGCCATCATGTTAGAAATCCAGCCACCAAAGCAAAAACCAACTACCCCAACTTTGCCATTACAATCTGGGTGTTTCATTAAGTAATCGTATGCTGCGATAAAATCTTCGAGCATCTCGTTGCGATCTCTTTTGCGCTGCATTGTTCTGCCTTCATCATCTGTACCCGGATACCCACCTAATGGGGTAAGTGCATCTGGTGCCAACGAAATAAAGCCATCTACTGCAGTTCTCCTGCCTACATCTTCGATATAGGGATTAAGTCCGCGGTTCTCATGAACTACCACGACACCAGGTACTTTTCCAGAGATTCCAGTCGGCTTGGAGAGTAGTCCTTTGATGCTTCCACCTCCTTTGGGAGAATCATAATGGATGTAATCAGAGGTCAAACGTTTATCGTCTTCCTTGATTAGTCGGGTCGTTTCATAATCTGGCATCATGCTGCTCATCAAACTGGATAGCGTCAAGCCACCTATAGCGTAAACCGAAAGCTTCTCAACGAACTTTCGCCTATCGATTTTATTATGCGCATAGTCATCGTATAAATCGAATATCTCTTGGTCAATTTGTTCTTTGGAGAGCTTTTTCATTACGTTTGAATATTTAGTATTCAAGATAACTATTTTTAAGCATTGAACCCTCAGCGATTGAGTGGAAAAGGGAGCGCTATGATAATTCGAAAAGCTGGTAAAGAAGACCATGAGGCCATTTGGGCCATCACCCAACAGGTAATCTCTACCTGCGAGAGTTTAGTTTTTGCCCCGGATACTAGCCGAGAAAGGATGTTGGCATTTTGGTGTAATCGTAAAAAGCATGTCTATGTAGCAACTGTTGATGAGAAAGTGGTTGGCACCTTCTTCATCTCGGATAACCAACCCGGCCTTGGTGCTCATGTAGCAAATGCTGGGTATATGACCGATCCTGCAAGTGAAGGACAGGGAATTGGCTATCAAATGGGTCAATTCTCAATACAAGAAGCCAGGCGTTTGGGTTATAAATCGATGCAGTATAATATTGTGCTCAAGAGTAACGAAAGAGCCGTCCGACTTTGGAAAAGACTTGGATTTGAAATTGTCGGAGAGGTACCGGATGTCTTTGATCATCCTGAAAGAGGTCTAGTAAATGGCTATGTCATGTGGCAGAAACTTTGATGTTTTTTGGCATCGATTCGCTTGAAGATTGACCCTCAAATGCGATGATTGTTTTGTGGGCGGTTTTGAACTGATTACTTTGGACCATGAGTAAACGTGCATTAGTCAAATACCTTCAGTCGCTAGACAAGCAAGCGTTAGAAGATCAGGTATTGGACTTGTATACTCGTTTTAAGCCTGTGCAGGCTTACTATAATTTTGTCTTCAATCCAAAAGAGGACAAGCTCGTGGAAGAGGCTAAAATGAAGATTGCCAATGAGTACTTTCCTGTGAAGAGAAGGAAACCCAGGGCAAGAAGGTCAGTAGCTCAGAAGTACATCAAGCAGTTTTTACTCTTAGGTATGGATCCAGCCTTGATTGCAGAAGTAATGCTGTTTAATCTGGAAACGGCTCAAAGGTTCAACGCAAAGAAGCGAATCAACCAAGATGCCTTCTATAAGAGTATGTTTAATTCTTTCGATCAGGCGATAAGTCATATTGAGACCAATGGCCTCAGGGCTGTGTTTAAGGACCGAATTCTTAACCTTGTTGAGACTGCCTGGGATCAGGAGTGGTTTAATGCTGAAGGGATGGAGGACAAGGTTGCTAGTTAGATCGCATGTAAAATCCTTTTGAAATCACATTTAGAGCAGGCTTTCCTTCCACGGTAAATGCGTTATTATTTCCATTACTTGTTCCCTGAGTTTGCCACTCCCAGATATGAACGCCTACAAACCAAGGCTGGGTCCAGATGGTATTAAAGAATGCCTGATAACAGAGTGCCTGGTTTTTCTTTGAAACTTTCTTGTAGAATTGATTGCTGAAAGTGTTCCATTCCCAAGGAGTAACTGCCGCATCAGTAGTTGTCTTATAGCCTATTTCAGTAAAGAGAATTGGTTTTTGGAACTTTTCATGTAGCTCTTCTAAAGTACGACTATGTTTTTGCCAGCCTTGTTCTAATTCTTGCAAACTTGGGTTTTTATGTTCAGCTATTGGGAAGTAAGCCTGTAACCCTATAAAATCTAACTCTTGCCAAATTTTGGTGCCCAATAAATCATCATTCCAGTTAGCGGCATAGGTGAGACTACCGGAATAAACGCTTCTTACCTTTTCGATCAAGGTAAACCATTTCTCAGGTTTAGTAATTATTGAAGTATTGAGTTCAGTACCTATGCAGAATTGTTCGAAGTTGAGCTTTTCGGCTATTTCCGCACATGAAAGAATGTAGGTTTCATATTGTTTAAACCACAGATCCCAATCTTCTTCAGAAGTCATTTTAATATCAGACCTCCAAATTCCATTAGATGGGTCTAAAAGTGTTATGTGAGGTTTGAACATTACTTTAAAACCATACCTGTCAACCCACTTACGAACTTTCATCCATTTTGTATAAGGGTCATAGTTATCTATGAGTGAAACTCCTGAACGAAGACTAGGGGTATTGTATTCTTCTTGAGAAATAAATGGTACCAGTGTAATCCATTCGAAATTATTGGTTTTTAAAATTTCAAGATCAGTAGTGTCTGACCTCAAGTCAAAGACATGGATTCCTCTTTGTTTCCCATCTAAAGCATAAAAGTCCTTTATCTTGTCAGTTTGGTTTTCAACAGAAGCATCCCATACATAAGCAAATGACTCTTGAAACCTGTAGTAATTAATGCCTTTGCCAATAAGCCATATAGAAGCAAGCGGAATGAAGACCTTCAAAAGGAGACCTTTTAGAAGGGCTCTGGTACCGTTCTTGTGTATATCCTTCTTTAGACTTTTAATGAGTAGTGATAGTAAAAAAGGGACCAGGGCAAAAATGTAAATGATAGTATTCTTGAAAATTATTGGCAGAGATAGAAGAAACAAACTCCAAATTTCTGCAAGACTTATTTCAGATTTGAGGTTCGCTTTGGCGCTGAAATATATCAATACAAAAAACATAATCAGTAGTATAGCAAGTGAGCTGATATACCAGATGATTAATTTGCGCAACTTGAGATTAAATGATTTTGAGTTCAAGGGATTATAATTCTGCTTTAACTCTCAAAAAATTAAAAGAAGGATATTGCTCAATGGGCCTATGTCAGAAGAAAGACTTTTAACAACGTTCTGCGGATACTTATTGCAATAGATGGTCAAGTATTTCAAAGGCCATCTTAGTCTCTCCAACGAATCGGTACAGTATTTCTCCCTCGGGGCTTAGGATAAATTTGGTGGGGAAGCCTGCCACATTAAGCTTGAGCACAAGATCTTGCTCGCCATCTTTGTCCAGAATTTGCTGCCAGTCATAGCCCTTCGGCTCAACAAAACGCTTCACTTTGTCCATAGTGTCGCCATTGTTAACACCCAATACCACTAAGCGATCGGGATACTTTTCTTTGTAAGCTTTGACCGTGGGCATTTCAGCGATGCAAGGTGCGCACCAAGTTCCCCAGAAGTCGATTAAAACATACTTTCCTCTAAGACCATTCAATTCAAAGGGTTCGCCATCCATAGATGCCGTTGTGCTAAAGTTGGGCATAATCTTACCCACTTTTGTCGACTCAATGCCTTCGACACGCTGGGCAACAGCGTCATAGAAAGGATATTCGCCCAGGTTTGAGTCTAGGGACTTAAATAGCGATATAGCCTCCTCTTGAGTAACATGACTGCGAATCATCATGTCTGATAAATACCAGGCAGCAGCTTCTGAACCTGGGTTAGTGGCCACGAAAGCCTTCTTTTTCTCAATGACCTCTGCATTGATTTTAGCCATCGAAGCGTCCAACTCTACACGTCTGGGATCGGCTTCATCCAACTTATTGATTTCGAGTTGCATGTTGATGGCTTCATTCATCATTGGGAAGATCACTTTATTGATGCTTGCCAGCTCGTCATTGGCCTTAGTACCAGTAGGGTAGGCATTAATAAAGTCTCTAACCTCTCCTGTGAATTTGATTTCATCTCCGGGACTAGCCAAAAAAGCAAACTGACTCGATTTGGCAGGATAGTAACCTCTACCAGATCGTTTGATTGTTCTTTCCACATTAGGCCAGAAGATGATATGCGTTGGTGCATCGATTTTGCCAGTGTAGGTGAAGGTGTTATCCTTCACGAAAACAGAGTCACTCACCCTTTTTCCTTCAGCATCTCTGTAACTATAAGACATAAATTCGGTGTCAAGTCCTTCGATAGTGCCGGAGACGGTAAATGAGTTGGGGTCTCTAGGTGCTTCTGGAGCACAGCCGAAAAAAAGAATGATGGATAGCAGTGCTAAGCCGGATTTGCTAAATGTTGATTTCATTAACGTCAAATTAGTGAAGCTTTGGGCAAAGATGCTAATGAAATCTTTCAGCCGGCTACTCTGACCTCAAGACATCAACAGGGTTTCGGTAAGAGGCTTTGAAGGTTTGGAAGCTCACTGTCACCCAGGAAACCAACAAAATCGCTGAACCTGAGGTTAAAAAGTGCCAAGGTTGCAGGTCGATGGCATACTTAAAGTTTTCTAACCAATCCTGAGCGATGAAATAGCTTAAGGGCAAACCGAGCGCCAGTGCAACAAGTACCATGCTCGCAAAGTCAAGCGAAAGCAACTTCACTATTCTCCAACTGCCAGAACCAAGCACTTTACGTATACCAATCTCTTTGGAGCGCTTCTCGGCTGTAAATGCTGCTAAGCCCAGAAGACCAAGGCAGGAGATAATGACTGCAACTATGGTGAAGAACTTGGCAAGAGATGAGACTCTTTTCTCACTTTGATACATTGCCTGATAATCAGCATCAAGAAACCTGTATTCAAAGGGAACCCCATTACTAAATTCTTCAAAACGCTCTTCAATCTTGCTAAGCGTACTGGCTATTGTTGTACTTTGAATTTTTACGATCGTGCTGTTTAATACAGGGTAGGCCTGAATAAGGGTGGGTTGAATGGTTTCATAAAGGGATTCTGCGTGAAAGTCCTTGACCACTCCGATGATCTCTCTTTCTTTACCCCATAACTTAACAATCTTGCCAATAGGGTCTTCGATCCCCATTTGTTTAATGGCAGTTTCGTTGAACATAATTTTTGTTTCTTCATTTTGTCGATTTCGATCGAAGGTCCTGCCAAGGACAAGCTCGATACCCATTGTTTCGACAAAGCCAGAACTCATTTCCAGATTGATAAACATTAGTCGTTGATCAGGTTCTTGACCTGGGTAACTTAATCCAGTACTGCCATGGTCTCCTGTAAGGTCATGACCTGTAGAGGCTGTATTGATGATTCCTGGAATGGCTTCTAATGAAGACAAGAATCCCTCGTAGGCAGAATCATCTATACCAGTATTGTCGAACTTGATTACGTTTTCTCTGTTATAGCCAAGATTCTTGTTTTGAATGTAGTCTACTTGCTGAGAAATAATTAACACGCTAAAAATCAATATGATGGAGACTGAAAACTGAAAGACTACGAGCCCCTTTCTTATAAATAAATCACTAAAGTTTTTGACCAATTTACCTTTAAGGGATTCGGTCGTTTTAAGTCGGGATAAGTAGAGGGCGGGATAGCTTCCGGCTAGAAATGCAGTGATCAAGGTGATCAAGCCAGAACCTATCAGTATTTCTGGAGATAGACTGATGGTGAGCGATTTACCGGTAACAGTATTGAATTGTGGTAATAATAGGCTGACTAGACCGAAGGCGATGATCACACTCATGATGGTCAGCAAAAAGGATTCAGTATAGTATTGACCAATCAGCGCATTTCTCTTTACGCCAAGTGCCTTTTTTACGCCAATTTCTTTGAGTCGACCTGCTGCTTTTGCTGTACTCAGATTCATAAAGTTGATACATGCGATAACAAGAATAATCAGTGCTACTACAGAAAAGAGTTTGACATAACTGATTCTGCCTCCGGAGATTTCACCATTTTCATACATACCTCTCAGGTATCTGTCTGAATACTTCTGTATGAAGAGTGTTGATTTTGAACGCTTGATTTTGTTTTGAACCAGTTTTTCAATTTTATCATTGAATGCTTTCGGGGAGGTACCTTCTTTTAAGAGCACCAGGGCATCAGGGTTAGTGTTACCCCACTCTTCCATGTATTTATAGGCTGTCATCATCACCTCGGCATTCATGAGCATGTCGAACTGCATGGTGGAGTTTTTTGGTACATCTTTGAAAATGCCGCTGATCAAATAGTTGCCAGTAGAGGCGTGGCTCTCATTCCATCTTAAGGTCTTACCAATAAGGTTGTCGGTTGTTCCGTATACCCTCATGGCAAGATTCTCTGAGATTAATACATCTGATTTGTCGTTTAAGGCTGACTCAGGATTGCCGGCCACAAGAGGGAGGGAGGTGATATGTATATATCCAGGGTCGACATATTGGGCCCGAGCCCTAAATTGTTCTTTCTCTTGTGCAATGTAACCTTTGGCACCAAAAAACTCAGGGGGCCAAACCATTGAAGCGGCTTCCACTTCGGGATAATTAGCCATTAACTCTTCTGCCAATCTACCAGGCATAGATGTCCTGGTTTCGATTTGGCCATTTTCTGTTCTATTCCTTAAGACTTGATAAATACGATCATCATTGTCGTAAATCTTATCTATAGAAACCTCATCAGTTACCCACAAGTAAATGAGTAATGTACAGGCAAGACCACTTGCCAAGCCAAATAGGTTGATAAGAAATGTGCTCTTGAAACGCTTAAAGCTTCTGATTGAGATGAGAAGGTTGTGTTTGAACATAGCTGTTTTGTTAGTTGAGTATTGACTTTTTCCTTTGAAGAAAAGGTGTGTTATGATACCAAATACCTCAATCATATAGAGGAACCTAGCTTTTCTAATGCCCTTTATTTTGACATTTCGGTGGAACAATTCTTCGAGATCCCACATGGCAGTCGAAAGAAAATCATAGGAGCAAAAGCTTTCTAATAACCATTTTCCAAACCTTGGTGGTTTCGGCTTACTCTCTCTTGGGTTCATACCTTAATTATTCACTTCTTAAACTTTCAGTGATATTGACTTTAGCAGATTTGGCTGTTTGAGTCATAATGGTCAACCATGCCACAATGAGCATAATTAGGCCAGCCAGAACAAAGTAGAGCGGTTGTAGATCTATTCTGAACGCAAAACCATCCAGCCAATTTTTCATTAGGTAATAGCCAATGGGTAGGGCAGTTGAGATTGCAATGATTACCAAAATGAGGAACTCTTTGGATAGCATTTGAACGATACTCGAGTTACTAGAACCGAGTACTTTTCTGATGGCGATTTCCTTAAATCTCCTTTGGGTGCTAAAAGCAGTTAGAGCCAAAAGTCCAAGGCATGAGATGCCAATAGCGACTGTAGCAAAATAGTCGGAGAGCGAAGAGATTCTTCGTTCCTCATCATAGAGTTTTTGATAATTGTCATCTATGAATTTAAACTCAAATGGATAGCCCGGATTGAGAGAAGAGTGCATTGCTTCTATCCTGTTCAGCGTTTCGGCCTGATTATCTCCTGATAACTTTACCATAAAGTTTCCGCCCTCTGGATCAATTTCAAAGAAGAACGGTTTGATTTCTTCATACATCCCTTGAAAGTGGAAGTCTTTGACAACGCCAACAATTGTATAGGCCGATCCTACCTGTAGTTTTTCACCAATAGGATTGTCAAAGCCAAGCACCTCGGCAGCGGTTTCATTAATTACTATCGCGTTTTTGTCTGAAGGGAACTCCCTTGAAAGGAGGCGCCCGGATTTGAGTTCAACACCCAATATCTCAGCCATATCATATCCGCCCTCAATGAAATGGAACCATATACCCTTATCATCAGGATTCTGATCTTTCCATTTTAGATTATAACGAGAACTGATCTTGATTCCCAAATCTCCTCCCATATGTGATGCATTGACGACACCTGGGATATTCTTAACTGCTTCAACAAAGATATCTGGAGCTTCGAGGAATTTACCCTCTTGCTGGAAGGAGATTAGGCGTTCGGTATCATAGCCCAAATTAAACTGTTGAATAAAATTTAGTTGACTATGAATAATCACGGCCGCAATGATTAAGGTAGCCGAAATTGTAAACTGAAACACCACTAATACCTTACGCAGCCATAAGGCTCCAGAACCAGCGCTTAACTTCCCTTTCAAGGCAAAAACAGTATTAAATCCAGAGAGGTAAATTCCAGGATATATACCAGAAATAAGGCCTGTCAGTAGCGTTATGCCCAAAACAGGGAGGATAATTCCAGATGCTCCTAAAATGGATAAGCTCTTACCCGTAATTTCGTTGAACTTAGGTAGCAGCAAGAGCACAATTCCAACTGATATGATCAATGAAAGACTGGTCATGAAGATCGATTCGGCAAAGTGCTGATAGACCAAGCTTCTGCGCTGTGCTCCCACCGCTTTTTTAATGCCAATCTCCTTGATTCTCCTGGAGGCCTGTGCCGTGGAGAGGTTCATGTAATTGATGCATGCAATTACCAGTACGAAGATGGCGATGAGTGAAAAGATTCGAACATAGACCATTCTACCTGCTACCGGTTTTCCATTCTCGAACTGTCCGTAGAGGTACCTGTCAGAGTATTTCTGCGCAAACAATGTCTGAGATTTGCTCTGGTGTTTTTTGGTGTGCAGGTAGTTTTTAATTTTTGAGTTGAACCGCTCAATGTCCACACCCTCTTTCAAAACCAAATGAGTCTGTGTGCCTCCATTATACCATTCTTTCATTTCAGGGCGCTCAGTCATGAACTGATCAAAGCTCATCAGTATATCGAAGTCGGTAGAACTTTCCTTGTTAGGTTTGAATATTCCGGAAACTGTGTAAGGTCCGGTGAAAAGCTCCCCTTTAAAGTCTACGGTTTGGTCAATGGCATTGGCTGCACTACCAAACAAATTGACTGCCATGGGTTCTGATATAATCATCCCTTTCTTGTTCTCGAAGGCGGTTGCTTTGTTTCCTGCGACAAAATCGCATGGGAAGACATCAAAATATCTGCTGCCAGCAAAAAGAATTTGAGCTCGTGAATATTGATTTTTATGAGACAATATGCCCTGGTAGAAGTTTGCGTAAACGATTGGTATGGCATAATCAATTTCCGGAAGCTCAGCTTTCATGGCTTCCGACATGGGAGTAGGTGCCGACTCCTTTGTCTGAATACCTATCGGATGAGCCATATTGACTAAAACCTGATAATGTCGATCGCTGTCTTTTTCCCTGAACTGGTCCTTGCGCAATTCATCATTTACCCAAAGGAAAATCAACAAGGCACTGGCCAGTCCAATGGCCAATCCGAACAGATTGATCAAGAATGTGCTTTTAAAGCGCTTAAAGCTTCTTATTGAGATTAAGATGTTGTGTTTTAGCATAGCTGTTTTATTAGTTGAGTATTGACTTTTCCCCTTAAAAAAGAGGTGTGTAACAATGCTGATTGCTTCTCTTAAGTAGAGCCACCTGGCTTTGCGAGCTCCTTTTATTTTTACATTTCGATGAAATAACTCCTCCATATCCCATAGGGCCGTGGACAAGAAATCATAAGAACAGAAACTCTCCAATAACCATTTTGCCAAACGAGGTGGTCGTACATTTTTTGGATCTGAGCTCATGATTTAACAGTCAGGGTTAATGTTTATTACGAAAAAGAGAGTAAATATTTCAAAAGGTTGCTTCTCAAACATAAATTTTACTAAATCAATCCTCTTTTACTCCGACCTGAGGGAATCAACAGGATTGGTGTTGGCTGCCTTCACGGTCTGTAGACCAACTACCAGCCAAGCGATGAGTAAGGTGACTAACCCTACAAATGCGAAGTTTGCGACCTTCAGGCCAATGCCGTAGGCAAAGTTTCCAATCCAGGCATCAGCCATAAAGTAGCTGATGGGTAAGCTTATCAATAGGGCTAGCATCACCATCTTACTGAAATCTGTGGATAGGAGGTAGATGATATTTATAGCACCGGCACCAAGTACTTTTCTAATGCCAATTTCTTTAGCGCGTTTGTCGGTTGTGAAGGCGGCCAAACCGACTAAACCTAGACATGATATGATGATGGCAACGCCTGCGAAGTAACGTGAAAGTTGCGATATACTAAGCTCTGATTTGTACACTGCTTGGAAGTCGTCATCGATAAATGTGAAATCGAAAGGTACTCCTCCTAAATGCGCGTCATAGACATCTTCCAGTTTGGCTAGAGTTTCAAAGCTGGCTCCTGATTGCATTCTGACCAGTGTATATTCCAACTCATCAGTCAGTTGTATGTATAGTGGGTGTATGTCATTGTACATAGACTGAAAGTGAAAGTCTTTGACTACCCCAATGATTTCCGATTTTTCGTTTTGCACTTCTACAACTTTCCCAATCGGGTCTTCAATGCCCATAAGTTTGATGGCTGCTTCATTGAAGATCATTTTACTACGGCCGGGTTCGTCTCTTCCCTTTGCGTAAGTCCTTCCAACTGCTATTTCAATTCCCATTGTTTCTAAGAAATCGTATCCCACTTCAATGATTTCAAAATAGCTTCTTTGATTTGGATCTTTTCCAGGCCAGTTAACCCAACTTGTACCTCCATGCATACCGGTTGCATCGTCTATCGCACCTGCTACACTCATTACCTCAGGTATATTCCTTAGCTGCTCTTGAAAAGCGCGATAACCGGGACCATCTTCTACCACATAATCGAATCGGAGCAGATTCTCTCGATCAAAGCCTAGATTTTTTGACTGGATATAATTGATTTGTTGGGAAACTACCATAACCGCGGTGATAAGAATTGCAGAAATGGCAAACTGAAATACTACTAAGCCTTTTCTCAACCAGATATCGCCAAAGCTCGTTTGAAGTTTACCCTTGAGCATGGAACTAGGGTGTAGTCCGGATAGATACAAGGCAGGATAACTACCGGATAAGATGCCTGTCACCAACGTGATTAATAAGGCTGAGATCACAAGGTTCGATTCGAATGATAGACTCAATGACTTGCCCGTAATCGAGTTGAATTGTGGAAGGAATGCATAAGCCAAAAAGAAGCCTACAAAGAGTGCAATAAACGAAAGCAATACAGATTCAGACATGTACTGCCATATGATTGTTTTTCTTCTCACACCTATCGCCTTTTTGACCCCAATTTCTTTCATCCTATTGCTGGCTTTTGCCGTGGTTAGGTTCATGAAATTGATACAGGCAATCACGAGAATGAAGATTGCTACAAGGCTGAATAATCGCACATATACAATTCGACCTCCAGCCTGTTGTGCATTGGTG
This sequence comes from Roseivirga sp., assembly GCA_965230105.1. Lineage (GTDB taxonomy): Bacteria > Bacteroidota > Bacteroidia > Cytophagales > Cyclobacteriaceae > Roseivirga. The sequence continues at coordinate 145,727 of CBDDKG010000026.1, forward strand.
AATGTTCCATGCAGGTACCTGTCACTGTACTTTTGAACCTCAAGTGTGTTTCTAGCATTTTCTATTTTGGTAGTCAGAAAACGCTCAATTTTTTGATTGAAGGCTGCTATATCGGTGCCCTCTTTCATAAGTAAATAAGTTCTTTCGTTATTACTGTTCCAGTTATTGTAAGGCGCATACCGTTCTACGAGGAGCTCCATAGAAAATAAGAGATCAAATTTTCGTGAAGACTTCTTAGGTGATTCAAAGATGCCAGCTACCTGAAACTCTCCGGACATCCGTTCTTGATCCCAGCTTAGGGTCTTGCCAATTGCCAGTTCTTGTTTATCGAAAAGTTTTGTAGCCAGTTCATCTGATATTAAGACCGACTTGGAATTTGGTATAGGTTTTCCCTTATCACCTCTGATTAGGTTATAAGAAAACATGTTGAAGAAATCCGCATCAATCTGATTGTCCTTGGCTTTGAATTTCTTTTCACCATAACCGATAATTCCAGGAGTTTCAGCCCAATCTTCATTAACAGCGATGGCTTTTTCTACCTCTGGGAATTCTTCCAAAAGGCTAGCCGCTAGCATGCGTGGTGTAAACTCATCAGTTTCCACTTCATCACCCCAACGATTGTGTTGCAGAACTATATAGAGTTGATCATCATTTTCATGGAAGCGATCTATGCCTGTTTCGTCATTTACCCAGAGATAAATGAGTAGGGCACAGGCCAGACCTGTCGCAAGGCCTGTGAGATTGATAAGAAAGGTGCTTTTGAAGCGTTGGAAACTTCTTATCGAGATTAGAATATTGTGTTTGAACATAGCAGTTTTGTTGATTGAGTATTGACTTTTTCCTTTGAAGAAGAGATGAACGATAATGCTTAGGGTTTCTATCAGATATAGGACTTTGGCTTTAATGATTCCATTAGATTCCACATTGCGATCGAATAACTCCTGGAGGTCCCACATGGCAGTCGAAAGAAAATCATAGGAACAGAAGCTCTCGAGCAACCATGTCGCAAGCCTGGGGGGTTGTGGTTTTTTTAGACCTGAACTCATGACTTGAGCAAGTTGATTTTGGTTTGGGGTAGGCGATCGAATAGAGAATTTCGCATAGCCCGTACCTCATCGAGTACAGTCATACCTTCTCTGGTAATATCGAAGTACTGTTTTCTCCTGCCTCCTTGCTTTTCTGTAATTCCACCAATTCTGGAATTTACCCAACCCTTTTCTTCCAATCGTTGGAGGGCGGAGTAGAGAGCGCCAAGACTGATATTTTTGTTGAGTTGCTGCTCAAGTTCTAATTTGATGGTGACTCCATACGCATTGTCTTGTAATACCCCTGTGGTCAGTAAAACGAGCTCTTCGAAGGCTCCCAATTTCAGTTTTTTCATTTACTCTCTTTTTGGTAAGAAACAATAAAAATGAAACTATATTACGAAAAAGAGAAGAAATATTTTCAAAGGTTGCACAAACCTGCGATTTAGCCCTTTCTTTTATTGAATTGAGAGGCTTGACTTTTTAATAGCAGCAGAGAGCTTTTTGCTTTTATTCATGACATCACTGTGAAATAGGAGTGAGGCACCGAACTCATCAGAAAAAAGATAATGGCCCCCTTTACTCTTCATAGGGTCAATGTCCCAAGTTATTCGATGCGTAAACTATCGGTAATATTTACCTTGGCAGATCGTACGGTTTGAGTCATAATAGTGAGCCAGGCGATAGCCATCATAAGCGCTCCGGCCAGTATAAAATACACGAACTTCAATTCTATTCTGTAGGCAAAACTGTCCAACCAGTTTTGCATCAGGTAATAGCTGATGGGTAGTGCGAAAAGTATGGCTGTTGATACTAGTAAAATGAATTCTTTGGACAACATCTGTGCAATGGTAGTGCTGGTGGAGCCTAGTACTTTTCGTATGGCGATTTCCTTAAATCTTCGTTGTGTGCTGAAGGTGGTGAGCGCTAAGAGACCCAGGAATGAAATAGCAATTGCTATTCCGGCAAAGTATTTAGAGAGTACTGTAATGCGCTCCTCTGCAGAATAGATGGCTTGATAGTCATCGTCTAAAAACTTGTACTCAAATGGATAACCCTCGTTAAAATCTTGATAGAGGTCTTTGATTTGGGCTATCGTCTCTCTTTCGGTACCTGCTTGTAATTTCACAATGCATTTGGTCCCGATACTAGTCAACTGAAAAAAGAGGGGTTTTACTTTTTCCTGCATAGACTCAAAATGGAAATTTTCTACAACCCCAATAACTTCTTTGGTGCTGGCTCTAGGGTTGAAGTTTCCAATTTGCTGACCTATAGGGTCTTTTAACTGCATCATCTCAATTGCCGCCTCATTTAAGATATAGGCATCTTTGTCAGTTTGGAAGTCTCTGGAAAACGTACGTCCTGCTTTAAGTTTTATGCCGAGTAAGCTGATAAGGTCATAACCGCCTCTAATATTATAAAACCTTAAACTCTTATCTTCTTCACCCATACCTTCCCATTTGAGGCCTTGTGTGAAGAATACATTGCCGGGTAATTCACCGCTCATCTGTGATGCCTGAACCACTCCGGGGATGTTTCTCAACCCTGAAAGAAAGGGCTCGAAGTCTGTCTTGAGTTTCCCTTCTTTGGAGAAAGTAAGAATGTGATCCTTTTCATAGCCTAAATTCGTGGTCTGAATAAATTCTACCTGCTTGTAAACCACAATTACCGAAGCGATCATAATAACCGAAATGGCAAATTGAAAGATTACAAGGCCTTTGCGTAGCCACATGCTACTTCCTCCCTGCTGCAACTTTCCTTTTAAAGCCATTACCGGATTGAAACCTGAAAGTAAGAGAGCAGGGTAAATTCCTGATACAAATCCGGTAACCAGGGTGATGGATAAGGCTGCAATAATGATATCCCTTGAAAAAGTGAATGTCAAAGCCTTTCCGATAATTTCATTGAATTGTGGAAGGAGTAGAAATGCGAAACCTATGGCTACCATTAGGGCCAAAAAGGCCATGAAAATAGACTCTCCGAAGTACTGAAAAATAAGCACTTTTCGACCAGCGCCAATAGCCTTCTTTACGCCAATTTCCTTGATTTTTCTAGCTGCTTGTGCAGTAGAAAAATTCATGTAATTGATACAGGCAATAACCAAAATGGCAATGGCAATCAGAGAGAAAAGCCTCACGTAAACAATCCTTCCTGAGACGGGTACACCAATTTCATATTTGCCATTGAGGTACCTTTCAGAATAAGGTTGTGCATATAAAATGTCTTTCCAATTTTCAGCTAGCGTTGTTAAATAGCCTTTGAGCTTGGTGTTAAACTCAGCCAAATCGACACCTTCTTTTAGTACCAAATGTGCTTGTGTACCGCTATTGTACCATTGCATCATGTCGGGAGTCCTGAACAACTCATAGCTAAACAACATGTCAAAGTCATTCGAGTTGTTTTTGGTCTTTTTAAATACACCTGTGACAAGATAGGCTCCTTCATAGAATTCATCCTTGAACTCCACCAGTTGACCTATCGCGTCTTCTGTCGATTCGAATAAACTAATGGCCAATTTCTCTGAAATTGCCACTTCACCCTTGTCTGATAGTATCTCATGCTTGTTGCCATGGACAAAATCTCCGGGGAATACATTGAAATAACCTTTGCCGATGAATTGGTAGCGGGCTCTGGTCTTATTGTCGCCAAATGAAAGCACACCCTTATAACCATGATTGGTTTGAACGGGGAAGGAATATTCAATTTCAGGTAAGTCTTTTGGTAAGCGTTCGAATAAGGGGTTTGGTGTCGATCCATCTGTTTCGGTATGATATGTTCCAGAAGTAGGGTAGGTGTGAATAACCTGAACATGCCGATCACTATCTATTTCATGAAATCTGTCTGTGTTTACCTCATCATTCACCCATAGATAAATCAAGAGTGCGCTTGCAAGTCCTGTAACAAGCCCGAAAAGATTGATCAAAAAGGTGCTCTTATAGCGAGAGAAACTCCTAAATGAGATAAGGATATTGTGTCTAAACATGGCTGTTGAATTTGAGTGGCTCGACTTATATTTTTTGAATGCAAATGGCCTTATGTAGTTCAGCATTTGAAACCAATAGTTCCGTTTTGCCTTTGCACTGTAATGTCTTTCTAAGGTTTGAAAGAACTTCTCATCTAAATCACCCAAGACTTCTTCGGCAAGTTCTTCTTTCAGAAACCAAAGCAGTAGCTTTTGTGCCAGGCGAGGAGGTTCGATATGATTTTTTGATGGGCTCACTCAGATCTCAGTCGCTTAGCAGGGTTGACAAGCGCGGCTTTAATGGATTCAAAACTCACTGTGGTAATGGCGATTACAAGCGCTAATACAGCGGCTATTGCAAAAATTGACCAGTTAAGTTCAATTCGGTTGGCCATACCGGACAATAGGCCATCCATAATTTGCCAACCGACAGGAATGGCGATAAGAATGGCAATTCCAATCAGTTTGATAAAGTCTGACGCCAGCAGTTTGAAGAGTATTGGAGCGCTGGCACCCAGTACTTTACGAATGCTAATTTCTTTAATCCTTTGTTCAACCGAGTAGGCTGATAAGGCAAAGAGTCCCAGGCAGGCTATAATGACAGATAGCATACTGAACATGAAAAGAAGTGTCTTGGCTTTTGTGAGCCCCTCATACATTTGTTCAAAGCGCTGATCCATAAAACTGTAGCGAATCGGTTGATCTGGTTTGATCTTCTCCCAGATGGTATTGACCCCGGCCAGAGTGGCGTCCATATCTTCCGACCTTGTTTTCAGGGACAGGGTTTCTCTCCCATTTCCATTGACCATGGCAAGGGGCCTGATATCACTTGTCAGGCTTTCGAAATGGAAATCTTTGACTACACCAATGACATTGTACTGTGCATCGAACATATCAACCAATTGAGTACCCAGTGGATCTTCCAGTCCGAAAAAACGAGCCATAGTCTCATTGATGATAATGGAATTTTCTTCATTGAAATCCCTGCTAAAATCTCTTCCTTCGATGAGCTCCATATTCAGTGTAGAAAGGTAATCCTCGTCTACGGTCCATCGGGCAGCTTCAAAACCCTCATTGAGCCCCTTGCGCTCCACTACTTCAAAACCGAAGTTGGTCATTCTACTACCTGCAACCGGTAAGTAATCTGTAAGACTGGCTTTCTCTATAGTGTTGAGTCTAAGAAGCTCATCTTTAAGTACTTCCCTTTCATTGGCTGCCAGGCTGTTTAATCCGAGCAAGTTGATTACCTGATCTTTTTCGTAACCTAAAGACTTGTTCATGTAATGATTGAATTGCCTTTGTATAACAAGTGCACCTATTATCAGGATTACGGTGACAGTAAACTGAAAAACAACCATAACATTTCTGAAAAAGGAGGTTCTAACACCATTACTTGCTTTCCCCTTTAAAACTTCAATTGGATTAAAACTTGAGAGGTAAAAAGCTGGATATATACCGGATAAAAAGCCTATTGCTAGTGCTGCAACCAGTAGTGTGGGCAGAAACCATAAACTATCCCAGGGAATGGAAAGAGAATTTGACGATACCGTATTAAATGTTGGGAGTAGGAGGGCGGCCATCAATGTCCCCAGAATAACGGATAAAATACTGTAAAATGTGGACTCTGTTAAGTGTTGAGCGATTAGGCCTGAACGCTGTGATCCTACCACCTTTCTCAGACCTACTTCCTTGGCCCTTTTGATTGATTTAGCTGTAGACAGGTTGATGAAGTTTAAAGCAGCCAACAAAAGGATAGTCAATGCAATGCCGCCAAAGATCCAAATGACATCATGAGAACCGTGCTGCTGATTATCTTCTACATTCTCTCTGTTTAAATAAATATCCTGTACGGGTTGCAGGTAATATGATTGGTTCGCTTGAAGTTCTTCCAAACCTGTTTGACCTTTTTCTCGGAGTTTATCGATGACATAGGTATCACGGGTCTTCACTAGCTTTTCTTCTACCGCTGACTTGTCAGCGCCAGCAGTGAGCCTGGTGTAGAAATGATAGTTTGTACAGCACCAGTCATCGGAACCAGGGCCGGTTTTTCTGCCTTTCAAAGTCATAATGAAATCTCCCTTGAGATGAGACGTCTTTGGGAAGTCTTCTATTACACCTCCGATAGTATAGGTATCTTCATTTAAGTCATTCAAGACGACTTGTTGGCCCACTGGATTCTGATTGGGGAAGTATTTATCGGCTTTACTTTTAGTGATTACTATGGTGTTTGGACTATTTAAGGCTTCTCTTTGATCTCCATAGATCATTGGTATTTCTAAAATCTCTAGCAATTCAGGGTCAGAATAAAAGAAGCCTGTTTCGTAGATGTTGTTCGTGGAGTTGATCGGTCGGATATGGTTTTCACCAACATTGCCCCATTTCCAAAGCACAACTCTACTCACCAATTCTATTTCAGGTATATAATCTTCAAGGATAGGTTTGAACGGACCATGTTGATTGGCCCACATTTCGGTGTATTCTTCGCTTTGGTAGTTATTGGCTAACCTAAATATTCGATCACCATTGTCATAATGCTTGTCATAGCTTAGTTCGTTATTGATATATAAGGCGATGAGAATACATGCAGCGATTCCAATGGCAAAACCGCCAATTTTTATCCTTGAGAATGCCTTGTCGCGAAGTAAGTTTCTCCAGGAAACTTTCAAATAGTGTCTTTGCATGGTGGCTGTTTTGAATATTTTGAACTTTGTTTTTTTGATGGCGAAAGGCCTAAAATATTTCATGACCTGAAGCCAATAAGTCTTCCGCGCTCTACGAGGTCCTCTTTCGTCAAGAACCTTGTTGAACTTCTCATCCAGATCTCCAAGAACCTCTTCTGCAAGTTCACTTTTCAAGAACCATAGAAGCAGTTTTTCAGCAAGCTGGGGTGGATTTATATTTCTCTGACTATTCAGTTCTTAGTGATTTTACTGGGTTGGCAACGGCTGCTTTAAGCGCTTGAAAACTTACTGTTACAATTGTAAGCAGTAGACCACCAAGTGCACCTGTGGCAAAAATCCACCAATACAATTCTGTTTTTACTGCGTAGCCGGCTAACCAGCCGTCTAATACATTGTAAGATATTGGAATGGCAATAACACAAGACAATAATACCAGGAGCGCAAAGTCTTTGGATAGCAGCTTCCATAGGTTAGCTACACTAGCGCCCAGTACTTTTCTAATGCCAATCTCCTTGGTTCTTTGCTCTGCTACATAAGAAGCCAAACCAAACAGTCCAAGACAGCTAATAAACACCGCAAGTATGCTAAAGAACTGTGCAAGATGACCGATGCGTTGCTCAGCCTCGAACTTTGCGTTATAGTCGTCATCGGCAAAGGTGAAATCAAACGGTGCTTCTGGGAATACTTCACTAAAGACCTTTTCAACAACAGGAATAGACTCATTGGCACTCACATCTGGGTTTAATCGAATGTACAGCCACTGCATAAAACCTTCATCCAAAAACATAACCGAAAGAGACGTTTCATCGAAAGGAGAGCCCTTTATCATATCCTCAACCACTCCAATAATGGTGTAGGTGCGGGCTTCTCTCCAGCTCGGGTTGTAAGTCACAGTAGTGCCCACTGGGTTCTCCAGTTTCATGGCCTCCATTGCAGAGCGATTAATAATGATGGCTCTGTTGTCGGTTTCAAATTCCTCGGAGAAATCTCTACCCTCAATAAATTTCATGCCTACAGCATCGCCATAACCGTGTGAAATGCTAATGGTATTGAATGATTTGGTAAAGTTTGGATCCATACCTTCCCAAGTGAAGCCAGGATTCCAGCCTAGTGTACTTGTTACAGGATAATTGGAGTTTCCTACTGCAACAGCCATACCTGTTTTTAAGAGTTCTTCCTTAATCACCTTTCTCTTGGAAATTAGGTTAGGTGATGCCGGCCTTATTGATAGCATCCCTTCCGGGGAGTAGCCGACTGGCCTTTCTTTGGCTGTTTGAATTTGGTTGTTCACTGTAATAGTGCCTATGATCAGGGCAATTGATATGGTGAACTGGAAGACCACTAACACTTTTCTCGGAATTGAGGCCCTTTTTCCTCCTGAGAGCGCTCCCTTCAAGGCCTTTATAGGTTTGAAAGAAGACAAGTAGACGGCAGGGTAGGATCCGGATAAAAGCGATGTTATGAGTACAAACCCACTGGTCAATAACCAAAATTGAGTGCTTTGCCATGGTGCTGATATTTCTTTGCCAGATACACCATTAAACCAAGGAAGCAAGACAACGAGAAGTAATAATGACAGACCAAATGCCAATAGACTAAATAAGAAGGATTCTATATAGAACTGGGCAATTAGCTGCTTTCTCAAAGAACCCAATGTCTTTCTGATACCCACTTCCTTAGCTCTCTTCTCCGATCGGGCTGTGCTAAGATTCATAAAGTTAATGCAAGCCAGAACGAGTACGAAGAGACCAATTATACCATACAACCAAACAAAATTCATGGCCTGACTTCTCACCGGTTTGCCATCTTTCCATTCTGAGTTTAGGTGCCAGTCTTTCATAGGGTGGAGGAAGAACTGCATTTCAGTATCCCTGGCATAATCATTCAGATTAGGCTGAAAAGCCTCATTGATCAGTATGTTGAGTGCCTCTGGTTTTACGTTGGGTTTGAGTTGAACATAGATATCAACATTGTAGTTGCCCCATATATTCATATTATCAGAGCCTATTATTAGCTCAATTCTGGCAAAGTATTTCCCTTCTGAAAATTTTGAGTTATTAGGAATGTCTTTATAGACACCTGTCACCATTAGATCGGCTCCAGCATCGATTTTAACCAGCTTGTTCATTGGATCTTCGTCTCCGAAAAGTCTTTTGGCAAAAGATTCTGAGAGCATTATGGAAGCGATGTCAGTAAGACCATCATGAGTTCCTCTAATCATGTCAAGGCCAAGCATGGCAGGAGCACCTGCTTGCATGAAGTGTCCAACTTGTCTGTATTTATTATCACCGTTACTAATAACTCTGTTTTGAGTTCTGGCCCGAGAAATTACGGTGTTTTCGACCATGTCAGGATAGTTAGAAGCGATATAGGCACCCATACCTGTGACCAGGGCATTATTGGTATAAACCTCCCCGTCTTCTTTTTCATGACGGAGCAGTTGATATGTCGTCTCATAATGGCCATGAGACTTGTTGAAGGCAAGTTCATCTTGAACCCATAAACCAATGAGCATGGCTACGACAAGGCCAATGGCGAGCCCTGATATATTGATAAAAGAGTAAGCTTTGTTTCTCAGCATTTGACGATAGCTGATTTTGAAGTTGTGCTTGATCATACCGTTGTTGTTAAAGAGTTTTGACCTAAAATATTTAAAGGCAAAAGGGCGCATGTAGTTCACGACCTGATACCAGTAGTTTCTTTTGGCTTTTGAGCCTGAATATTTTTGAGTTTGAGTGTAAAATTTTTCGTCCAGGTCACCTAATACCTCCTCTGCCAGGTCTTCTTTTAAAAAGAACAACAATAGCTTTTCAGCCAGTTTCGGTGGAGAGATTGGGTTTGCCTTTGACATTATTAGATATTGAAATTCAGATTGCTGCCTGCCAGGGAAGGGAATTGGTCCCATAGAGAGATTTTAAAGTCTCTGGATTCTTTCAGGGCCCTTTGTCCAGCAGCGGTTATTGTATAAATTCTTTTTCTTCTTCCACCACGTTCAGCGGTAGAAGCACCCATTTCTGAGGTAAGAAACCCTTTTTCTCCTAACCTGTTTAGGGTAGAATGGACTGCGCCAATGGATACGGCTCGTTCTGTTTGAGCTTCGAATTCTTCGGATATTTTGAAGGCATAAGCCTCCTTATCAAGTATGCCTACCAGCAAAAGAATGGTCTCTTCGAAGTCTCCTAGTTTTGTCTCCTTCATAATGTATGTTACTAGATTGTAGAACAAATATACGCAGGGATTCTCAATATGTTCTACTTTTTAGTAACTAATAGATGCGAATGAGTCTTTAGGGTTGCATAGAGAGGTAAAAAAAATGTAAAAGAGAGGTTTAATGAATAGAGAGGAACTTTACTTTTAATTACTCATAAGAATTTCTCTTATTGAGTATAGAATCAACCTAGTCTTCCTGATATGACATTAAATGAACCCAATAGTCGTAGAGAATTTCTTCGTAAATCTACAGTCCTCTTATCAGGACTAGTCCTTCCGTTGTCAAGCTGTTCATTGAACTCGGCACCAAAGTTCAAAATGGGTTTACAACTCTTTACCATTAGAGATGCTATGGCTGATAACCCGATTGAAAGCTTGAAACAAGCAAAGCGAATGGGGTATGAAGACTTTGAAACCTATGGTTATGAACCCGCTATAGACAAGTACTATGGGTTTGGGTCTAAGGAGTTTAGGTCCATACTGGATGATATGGGTCTAAGTACTTCCAGTGGGCACTATGATTTCTCGAATTACTTTGACAAACCAGTTGATGAAATGATGCGCTATGTAGATGCTTGCATCAAAGGGGCAAATACCATAGGTCAGGATTATATTACATGGCCATGGCTGCATCCCGATTTTAGAACCATTGATAATTTCAAAAAGCTTTCAGATCTGCTGAATGTTATTGGTGAGCGAGTGACGAAGGCAGGCCTTGGATTTGCCTATCACAACCATGATTTTGAATTTATTGATCATAATGGAGAGCAAGGGTATGATATTATCTTCAATCAGACAGACCCTGGCCTGGTGAAGCTTCAACTGGATTTATATTGGGCCGTCTACGCTTCAAAATTGAGTCCAATTGAATTGGTCAACAAACAACCGGATCGTTTTGTCATGTGGCACATCAAAGACATGGACAAACTAACAAGGGATTATTCTGAGTTAGGCAACGGGTCAATTGATTACGACAAAATGCTATCTCAAATTGATCAGTCTGGACTTCAGTATTACTTTTTAGAGCAAGGCGGAAACTTTGCAGAAAGCTCAATGAAAAGTATAGCAGATAGTGCGTCTTTTTTTAAGACGCATCTCCAGAAATACTTGTAAGCCTTTTCTTGCTGAACGGTTAATGTCCATTGTTGAAATTCCCTAAATTCAACTTTGAACTATCTATCCAACAACAGCATGAAATCAATCAAAAGCCTGATTTTTGTCCTATTACTGATAATCATCGCAGCTACACTCAAAGGGCAAGATGACCAGAAGACAAATCCGATCCCCGAACCAAAAAGGTTTCTTTCTCATCATGATGGTGAGTTTGGAGGAAAGAAAATAAGATATGATGTATTAGGAAGTGAAATGCATCTGAAAAACGCCAAGGGAGAGCCCACAGGTTCGATGTGGTCAGTGGCTTACACCAGAACATATCTTGATAAGAGGTTTGATCCTGCCAGTCGACCAGTAACTTTTATTTTTAATGGTGGGCCTGGCTCTGCTTCTATGTGGTTGCACATGGGCTTTTTTGGGCCGAAGGTGATTCGTGTTGATAGTGATGCAAAGGAAGATGATGGTGGAGCACCCTATAATTTGGAAGTCAATCCAGATGCGCTTCTGGATATTACTGATTTGGTTTTTATAGATCCCATAGGTACTGGCTATAGTAAACTGATTGGTAAAGGTAAAGGCAAAGAGTATTGGGGGCTTAATCAAGATGCACAGTCAGTTGCCAAGTTTATCAGACAGTGGGTAACTGAGAATAACCGATGGATGTCACCGAAGTACATTGCAGGTGAAAGCTATGGTACGACCAGAGCCGCGGCTGTTGCACAAGCTTTGGAAGGTAGTGGACAGAACCTTGCTTTAAATGGTTTGATTCTTATTTCTCAGGCATTGGACTATCAAGGATCAACTTCCATCAATGATAACATTAGGTCCTATATCACTTATTTACCCAGTATGGCAACCACCGCATGGTATCATAAGAAAGCCGGGCGAGGCAAGACCATTGAAGCTTTTGCGCAAGAGGCGCGTGACTTTGCCTATGGCGATTATGTATCGGCTTTGTATAAAGGTGATTTTGCGTCTCAGGCCGAAAAGGATGCTATTTCTGATAAGCTCGCCTATTTTACTGGTTTAGATATTGAGTTCATAAAGCGCGCTAACAACCGGGTTTTAATGGCCAGGTTCAAGAAAGAGTTACTCAGGGATCAAGGTTTAGCAATTGGAACGCTTGATGGCCGATACTTCGGTGATGATCCGGATGATACTGCCGACTCGCCAGAATTAGGTGACCCTTCTGGCTATAAGGTCTCGGCTGCTTATACGGCAGCTCTTAATCATTATTTTAGGAATGACCTTCGCATAAAGATGGATGATCCATACCTGACAAGCGGAAGAGTCAGCCCATGGGATTGGGGAAGCGGAGGTGAGCCGATGTATGTTAAGACCTCAAGGAGGTTGGCCAACGCCATGCGCAGAAATGATAAAATGAAAGTACTGGTCGCCTCAGGTTACTATGATCTGATCACACCCTATTTCGATGCAGAAATAACTTTCTCCAGAAACGGCATTCCAATGGATAGGGTCCAATTTACCTATTATGAAGGAGGTCATATGATGTACAACCATTGGCCGGCATTCAAACTATTGGCTCGAGATATTCGTGCTTTTATAGAGTCTAACTAAAACTTAGAGTAGTGGGTAAAAAGAAACGAGATTCTGGTTTATACTATTTCATCTTAGAGATATTCTCAATTTTCCTTGGAGTAACCATTGCCTTTCTAGCCAGTCATTGGAATGATGTTAGGAAAGATAGAATTACTGAACAGAAGATTCTGGCCGAACTGAAAGTCGAGTTGGGAACAGATCTTTCTGACGTTCAGAATAACATTAATGGACATCAAATGGGCCTTAAAGCAGTCAATCTTTTTCAGAGGTACTGTAGTGGTGAGAACGTTAGTTTAGATTCTCTGGGTTTCTTTTACGAGCGCCTCCATAGAGACTACCTGTCTATTACCAACACCACGGCATATGAGACTTTAAAGTCAAAGGGCTTAGAGATCATAACTAATGAAGACTTACGGAATGATATAGTGAGACTTTATGACTTCGAATACGAGATTCTTGAAAAACTGGAAGAGCAGTATAGGCCTGCTCAATTCCATCAAAACTACTTTACAATACTCAATAGGCATTTCAAAAACCATATGAAGGTTGAAGCAAGCCGAGTCATTTTCACCCGGCAGTATGGTCAAAAACCAGATACTGAAATCATGATGATCTTCAGGGAGATAGACAGTTGGAGAAACTTCCTTATGGCGTCTTATAGGCAAACACAAGAGAGTATTGCCAATTTAACTCGTCAGATTGATATAGAATTGAAGGAGGATTAATCGATTTATCTATCAATAACAGCCGACCTTCCTTTACCGCGATTGTCAATGCCAGTGTCAAAGCCACTCGTCTTTCCCTGACTATTTCGCAGGATTTTTATGCCAGTGGCATTGCCAATGGTTCTAGTCATTACATTGTGGCCCTTAGCCTTTAAAGCATCAATCACATCTTCCGAAAGGCCCGGATCGACAATTATTCTATCAGGTTCTGCGAATACCAGTTTAGGAGCATCGATAGCTTCTTGCATACCCATCTCAAAATCAATTAGATTAAATATAATCTGGGGCACATTTTGCGTAATCGTATGTCCACCCGGTGTGCCAAGTGCGGCAAATGGTGTTCCATCCTTCATAATGATGATTGGGCAGTCTCCGGATAGTTTATGTCTTCCAGGGAAGGCGTCCATTGGGTTTCCTTTAGGCTCATAAGTCGCATATGCCATGGAATTGTTAAGCCAAACACCAGTGCCTTCCACCATTACCCGACTCCCAAAAAGATTGCCCAAGGTTTGAGTAGCACTCACAATGTTTCCCCATTTATCTATGATGGTAAAGTGAGTGGTGTTCTTACTCTCCGGTTTAAAAGGCAGAACGAATTCTGAAGCTTTGTCTCTGTCTATTGCTCTTGACATCGCATTGAGCACAGGCTTTGAGAGAATACTATCGATTGGGGCTTCTCTCACTTCCGGATCGAATGAATAGGCCAGCCTCGACTTGTAAGACTCTTTTGTCATTTCAGCAAACAGGTGTAGGTATTCAGCTGAGTTATGGCTTAAGTTCTGTTCAACGACCTCCTGCATCATGCCCAGATTCACAAAAGCAGGGAAGGAGTTGGCCGGTAGAGATGCTGTATAAACGTCATATCCTTTGTATTTGAATTTATAAGGCTCCCACCATTCGGCCTCGTTTTGGTTTAAGTCGGTAAGTGATAGAAAACTTCCGGCCCTCTGCATTTCCTTATCAATTGCTACAGCAATGTCTCCATGATAGAATGGTGTTGCGCCTTCTTTGGCAATGCGTTTGAAAGTGTTGGCCAAATCTTTTTGTACCAGGCGCTCACCTTCCTTTAATGCTCTGCCTTCTTTGCCATAAAATCCTTGAGCATATGCCGAAAAGTCGTCAAATGCCCGTTGTATTTGACTGGCTGTTGCTCCACCAATAGTGAATCCGTTTTCTGCTCTGTTGATTGCAGCGTTAAAGAGATCAGCCCATTCTAGTGATCCATAGTTTTCGTGTATGGCTGTCCATGCATTTAGATTTCCGGGAGTAGAAATGGATTTGGGACCCGTTCTATTGACCATAAAGTCAGGAGTAGGGGCTCTCATCAAATCTGTATTGGTGTTGACAGGAAATCTACCACTTGCATTCAGAAATCTGATGGCCTCTGTTTCGGCATCGTAAACTAAGATTGTTCCATAACCGCCAATACCAGACATCATCGGTTCTACCACATTAAGGGTAGAAGCGACAGCTATTGCTGCATCGAAGGCATTTCCACCTTGCTCTAGGATCTCTAATCCAGCCTCTGTTGCCAAGGGATGAGCGGAGGCAACACTACCGATGAGTGCATTCTCTTGCTCTTGAGACTGACATGATAGAATCGCTAAGGATAATAAAGAAAATAATAGTGCTCTTTTGAACATGGTGATAGCTTTAGTCATGTGAATGAATAAAGATATCGAAAATCGTCTTACTTCTCTTTTTTGGCTTCTTCTACGATTTGTCCATTTTCTCTAATGATCACTTTGATGATTTCCGACTTTTCATCACTTACAAATTCGAAAGTAAGACTACTCTGCTCATGGAAGAACAGGTTCTCTTTTTCGGGTATTAACACAAGTTCCATTGAGCCTGCAGTCATATGCAGCTTCCCTTCTAGTTTAGAAAATACGACTTTACCGGTTTGTGGAGCCGAGTAATTTCCTGCATAACTCATCAGTAAATTATCGCTCAATGAAATTGCCGTCTTTTGGTTTTCATATGGCACAGGTTTATGATCATAGCTTAGGACTCTTGACATCTTCCAACTACCATTATCATGGTTCCAAATGTGGGTAAATTTGGCTAAACCATCGACTCTATCGCCTATGTAGAAATAGTGTTCTCCACTTATAATAGCACCAATGCCTTTTAAAGGGAATACTTCTACAGAACCTTCTTTGACTTGTCTTCTCAGTTGAGGACCATTAGCGCAAAGGCCTTCGGTTAATGCCTTTTTGAAGTTTGTGAGACCTTTTGTTAGGCCATTCTTATCATGGTAAAACTCTAAATCTTCCGCAAGGAAGGAAATCATTTGATTGACATTACATTGGTTATAGGCTTGCCAGAATTGTTCATCCTTTTCTAGGATTGCCTCTTTGAGTTGCTCCGGTTGATCATAAATTGACTGTGCTCTTACTACAGTTGATCCCAACAGGAGAAGTATTATGAATGACCATCTTGTATGTCTAAAAGTGGTTGAGTATTTGAACATTTTATAGGGGTTTAAAAAAGGGCGACCGCCCTCTTGTTTGCATAAGAGAGCGGTCGCTGAGAAAATGTTGCAGAAAATAATTTACTCTGATCTCAGGCTTCGGGTTGGATTCATTTTAGCTGTTTTTAAGGTCTGAGTAGCTACCGTCACCCATGCCACAATCAGGGTTGATAATCCGGCCAATGCGAAAAACCACCAATTGAGTTGAATGCTATAGGCAAAATTATCTAGCCAACTGGAGCCAATGTAATAGCTAATGGGTAGTCCTAATACAATTGCGACCAAAACCATTTTGGAAAAGTCACTGGTCAGTAGGTAAACAATATTCCAAACACTCGACCCAAGGACCTTTCGAATGCCTATTTCTTTAATTCGTCTTTCAGTCATAAAAGTGGTCAGACCAAACAGGCCTAAACATGAGATGATAATGGCCAAGCCTGCGAAGTATTTAGAAAGGTCGTTGACACGCTCTTCTGAAGCATAAAGGGCCTGATAGTCTTGATCTAAAAATATAGGGTTAAATGGAAAGCCAGGGTTAAAGTCTTGATAGGATTTGGATATCCTATCCATTGTTTCACTCTCATTACCACTTTCTAATTTGGCCATTATAAAGTGTGTTCCCTCTGGCTCGAACCTGAAAATGGTGGGTTCCACTTGACTGTGCAATGAAGCAAAGTTGAAATCCTTTACTACTCCAATGATCCTCTTGTTTCCTGTATAGTGACGGATGGTCTTACCGATCGGGTCTTCCATTCCCATGGCCTTAATTGCGGCTTCGTTGAAGATGACTGCCGTAGAGTCTGTAGCAAACTCTGATGAGAAATCTCGACCTGCTGCAAGTTCGATACCCATAAGGTCAAGCATGCCTTCACCTGCTTTGATTTCCCAAAACTGAATCCTTAACTCATCAGGTTTTCCTTCCCAGTCTACACCTCCTGTAGCATTGCCACCACCAACCATGAAACCCGATTCTACAGCATCGACCACCCCTGGGATATTTCTGATCTCTTGAACAAATGGATCGCCATCGCTTAGGAGTTTACCTTCTCTCTCAAAGTAAACGATGTTATCCCGGTCGTAGCCGAGGTTGGATTTACGTACAAAATCCATTTGATTATTAAGGATCATAACGGCTACTATCAATACCGTTGAGAGGGTAAATTGAAGGACGACTAATGACTTACGACCAAGAGCCCCTCCTGAATTCAAGAATTTACCTTTCAATACTTTTATTGCTTCAAACCTGGATAAGTAGAATGCCGGGTAGGCACCAGCTAAAAGACCTATTCCCGCAATTATCGACAGACATGCGTACAATACCTTTGGACTTAAAGTCAAGGCCAGCTGTTTGTCCGTGATAAAGTTGAATTGAGGTAGAAACAAATAGACTATCCCAAGACCCAATACAAGTGATAGAGCACTGAGAACCGTTGATTCGGTTAAGAATTGGTTGATTAATGACCCTCTGGAAGCTCCCAAGGACTTCTTGATGCCTGTCTCTTTTGCGCGATGGGATACTCGGGCTGTCGAGAGATTGATGAAGTTGATGCTGGCAATGAGAAGTATGAAAGTGCCTACAATTGAGAAGATCTCCACGTACTCAATGCGTCCGCCAATGCTCACGCCATTTTCAAATTTGCCATGCAAATATTGGTCTGAATAAGGTACGAGCATGATATCGGCTTCATCTCGCTCTTGATTTTTGTCGACTATTTCGTTTATCTTCTCAGCGACAGATTCGGGACTGACGTCCTCATTAAGGTTGACCATGATTCGGCCATAGTAATTGCCCCAGCCTTTGAAGGAAATAAGATCGTCATGGTAAAATTCCCAAGTCAATAAAAAGTCAAATTGCTCAGATGAATTAGGAGGCAGATCTTTTAGAATTCCGCTAACTGTAAATTCTCTACCCCGATCCCAAAACTCCCATTTTAGGGCTTTGCCCATGGCGTTTGTTGTACCAAAAAGTTTCGTGGCTAGAGACTCGGTGATTAAGATGTTTGACCTATCACCCAAGGCCACTTCTGCATTTCCTGTAATCAAAGGGTAATTAAAGAGCTTAAAGAAAGATTGACTAGCAAATTTCCCCTTGGCTCGAATAGCAGTTTGGTCTGCAGAAATAGTGTAGTCATGTACATCAGTAGCAGCCACCGCATCAGAGACCTGAGGTATTTGAGACTGAATTTCTTCTAGCAACAGACCGGGAACCCCGCGCCATGACTGATAACCATCGGGTGTTTTGAAATTTGTATAGACCTGATACAGTCCGTCATCGTTTGGATGAAACCGATCTATACTGATTTCATCGTCTACCCAAAGATATATGAGCATAAGGCTCGCAATGCCCGTAGATAGTCCGATGAGGTTAATCAGAAAAGTACTGGGGTAGCGCCTAAAATTCCGGAACGTGAGTATAATATTGTGTTTAAGCATTGTTGCTGTATTTAGTTTTTGATTGATTTTGACAGGCCTTATAATTCCAGGCTTAAATAACCGGAGTACGTCTGCAATGAAGTACCGATTGGCCTTTTGGTAACCATGTTCCTCAAGTCTGGCATTGAACCTCTCAAGGAGGTCTCCCTCAATGGTCTCTACTAATTCTTTGGAGCAGAACCAACGGAAGAAGTTCAATGCCAGGCGAGAAGGGTGTCTATGTTTTGAAGAATTACTCATTACGTAAACCCTGGACAGGACTAGTAAAGGCAGCCTTCAAGGACTGAAAACTTATGGTTGCCAGTGCGATTAGCAAGGCCGATATTCCAGCAAAGACAAAGAGCTGAACGTTCATGCTGATCTTATATTCGAAGTCGTTCAGCCATTCATTCATCATATACCAGGCAATTGGGGTGGCCAATATCAAGGCAAGAAAGATAGGCTTCATAAAATTGAAGCTGAGCATCCCTACTACTTGCGAAACCTTAGCGCCTAATACAAGCCTGACACTGATCTCTTTACTCCGTTGTTCCACCATAAATACTGACAGCCCGAAGAGACCTAGACAAGCGATGATGATGGCTAATACGGCAAATGAGGTTAGAATATTTCTTATCCTTTCCACACCAACATACATCTCGGCAAAATTCTGATCCATGAATTCATAGATAAAGGGTTGGTTTGGTGCCATCTCTTCCCACACTTCTTGTATCTCCGCAATCGTGGCAGTCATATTTTGAGTATTTACAAGAATCGAAGTAGTTGAGGGTGCATTCCCAAGCCTCATAGCTAAGGGCCTGACAGGAGAGGTTAGTAAATCGTAATTAAAATCTTCGACTAGGCCAATCACTGTCCAGACAAATCTGTTGCTAGATCTATTGGTAATCTTTGCACCTATTGGGTTGTCCTGAATACCAAGGGCTTCAGCCATTTTTTCATTAATAACAACTGCTGCGGAGTCTGTTAATATTTCTCTATCAAAGTTCCTGCCTTGAATAAGTCTAATCCCCAATGTTTCGATATAATCATGATCAATCTGCCAGTTTTGACCTGAAGATCCAGCATCAATCTTGGTTTGACCATCCTTCCACCATGTATTGCCATTTCTTCCTGTTCCTGAAATAGGTAAATAGTCACTGATCGTGACACTCGATATCTCAGGGGTTTTCAACAATTCATTTTTGAAGTTGTCCGGCTGATCTCCAATGACCTGCGTGTTTCTCAATTGGATAACCTGCTCTTTATTGAAGCCGATTTTCGTATTCAAGATGTACTCCATCTGCTGGTAAACCACAAAAGTGCCAATGATCAATACGATGGAGGCAGTGAATTGAAATACTACCAAAGCATTCCTAAGCTTAGAGCTTTTACTACCCATACTCAGCTTGCCTTTGAGAACGGCCGCGGGCCTGAATGATGAGAGGTAGAAGGCAGGGTAGAGGCCAGCGACTACACCAATCAGTACTGAAGAAAAGAACATTGTCGGTGCAAACCATAGTTCGTCCCATGGTAATGTGAGTTCTTTGCCTGCCAACTGGTTGAAGTAGGGTAATGCTACACTTGCAATACCTATTGCGATAACAAATGACAAGAGACTGTAGAGGATGGATTCTGTTAAAAATTGAGTAATCAAATGTGACTTTTGAGAACCAATAGTCTTTCTTAGCCCTACCTCCTTAGCTCTATTGGCAGATTTGGCCGTAGAAAGATTGATGAAGTTAATACAGGCTAATCCAAGGATAAAGGCTGCTATAATGCCAAAAATCCATATGTACTTAATGTCACTTTTTTGATATGGATCACTAACCTCCTGGCTCTTCAAGTAGATATCAGTAACGGGTTGAAGGCTGAAGGTCATATTCTTCATTTCTTCTTCGGCATTCGGGTTGCCGTTACGCTTTTCTACTGGCAGAATGTACTTTGTTCCAATTTCAGAGAGTCTTGGGCTAAGTTTTTCTACGTCTGTCCCTGGGTTGACACGTACATAAACCTGGTAGTTTTGAGACTCCCATGAGGCTTGCTCACCATTCCAAAATTCTCTTGCGGTTAAAGTCCAAAGGAAATCGAATTGAAAGAAGCCAGTTGATGGTAGGTCTTCCAAGACACCACCTACTTTATAAGGGCGGTCCGTGTTGTCGTTAATGTAAACCGTTCTGCCTACAGGATTTTCTCCAGGAAAGAGTTTGTCAGCCTTTTTGCGCGTCATCACCAAGGTGTTTGGTTGTGCGAGTGCTTCAGAAAGGTTGCCATAGACCATCTCAAATTTAAATAGGTCTAAGATCTGTTGATCAGCATAGATAAAATCACCTTCGTAGTGATTTTGCAAATCACCTTCTATTCTGATATTGTTTTTACCAGCACCAAAGTTGTTTCCTTCATTGGTTCTTCCTGCTAAGGTCACTTCCGGAAAATCATCTTGAATGGCTTGTGCAAATGGAGGAGCAAACCATGTCCATTTTGCGATATTACCGTCTATGTTGTAATTGTTTACTACACGATATAGGTTTTCGTGACCAGGAATATGTTTGTCGTAGTTCAGTTCATTTTTGATGAAAAGTGTGATAAGCAGACAAACTGCGATACCAATGGCGAAGCCACCAATTTTAATAGTTGAGTACATCTTATGTCTCAATAATTGCCTTTTGGCAATGACCATGTTGTTTTTAAGCATACCGAATTTGTTTAGTTTTTGAGCCCCTGTAATGGGTCTGATGATACCAGGTCTAAAGAGCTGGATCACATCTTTAATGAATAATTGCTTTGCTTTTTTTTGACCTTTTTTCAAAGCTCTTATTTCGAACCGTTCTACCAGATCGCCCTCAATAGCTTCCACCAATAACGGATTGCAGAACAACCGAAAAAAGCGGAGCATTAGCTTTGGTGGCGAAGGGGTAGGTTGAGTCATTTTCTTGCTGACTGGTCTTATAGCCCTACGAATTCAAGTGCTACGTCTGGAACAGCATTCCATAATTGCATGCGTTGGTCTTTAGAAGTTCTAAGCATGTCTTTGCCCACATTAGTGACAGTAAAGAAGCGTTTGCGTTTTCCACCTCTAACAGAGGTTGCTTCTCCAAGTTCTGATTTGAGATAGCCTTTGTCCTCAAGTCTTTTAAGCACTACCTGCAATGAGCCGATACTAACCGATCGACTGAGTCGTGTTTCCATTTCTTCAATGATGGCAACACCGTAGGCCTCCCCATGCAGAATTGCAACGGTGAGCATGACGATTTCCTCGAATTCTCCTAAATGATTTTTACCCATGATTCTATATTTACCTTAAAAGTAGTAATTATATAGACTCCTCTTGCTCGAATTGGTTGCATATTTACCTTAATTGTAGTAAATATATTTTTAATCAACTGAAAGTCAATGAATTAAGATGTTAAAATGTATTAAAGTCTCTCTGAATAATCAGGTTGACCCAGTTGTCAAGGCTTACTGCCAACATGGTGTATTGATAGTTATTGTTGGGGCTAAGGGAAGGAGGAGGGTTGATGTCCCGAATGTTTAGAACCACATTGGAGAGGTCATAAAACTGCCAGGTTTTATCGAAAGTATAAGTACCCGAAAGTAAGTTTCCATCAGTTCCGGTGATGGCATGGAAGTAAATGGCATTCTCTGGAATTAGTCCGTCTTCCCAAGTGAACCTTGGTGATAGGGATTCGGTTTGATCTAGTGTCAGGAGGGAGTTATTCACCTCTGTTGGTTTTTCCGAAAACTTGATTCGGATAGGATTGGAATAATGAATAGCTCCGTTATTCTCATATGTGACGATACCCCACTTTTCATTTTGTGTAGGCTGGCGTTCAAAGTACCGTAAGAATCCACCAAAGACAGGAACATCATTCAGATCGACTTGGGTATAGGCAGAAAAGTCATCATTGGGAGTCTCAATATTCTCCGTTTCGAAGTATTGAAAGTTGGTGGCATTCCCTTCTGGAAGAAAGAAGATAGATACCGGATGACTGGGAGAGGCCAACACATTAGATGGGCCTCCTGCCGCACAGGCAATCAATTCATTAACCATGTTTGAACTTGTCTGAAGGTATACCTGAAGGTTGTTGGTTTCGGGTCCATCATCCTTAGAGCAGCTCAGCACAGAAAGCACGAGACTCATTACAAGAACTGATTTTAAGAAGAGCCTTTTTTGTATTGGCATTGAACATTTAACCTTAATGCTAGGGTAAGAGTTCTGATCAATCTAAAATGTTCTCAGGTTTTGTCGGGAGCCATACAAGCTCAATTGGTGGTTTAATCCTTATACCGGCTGATTATCAAAGTGATGCAAACGATGGCTTGACTAATTTTAATGGTTATAGGCACTGTCTCAATTGGAAAAGCTACCTTTGCGGCTTCATTTTTCAGGAGTAAATACCTACAAGCGTGACGTATACCTTTATCAATCGAAAGCAAGGCAGCATCAAAGACGAAATTCTGTCAGGACTAACTGTGGCCATAGCCTTAGTTCCCGAGGCAATTGCCTTCGCCATTATTGCAGGAGTTGATGCCAAAATTGGTCTGTTTTCTGCCTTTATGATGGGTTTAATTACCTCTTTGTTGGGTGGTAGACCAGGTATGATCACCGGTGCTACTGGTGCAGTGGCAGTGGTAATTGCTCCATTGGTGATGCACAATGGTGTAGAATACTTGTTTCCAACTATCATTTTAGCAGGCTTGTTTCAAATGCTTGTTGGAGCCTTAAAGTTGGGTAAGTTCATTCGCATGGTGCCTCACTCTGTGATGTTGGGCTTTGTGAATGGACTGGCTATTGTGATTTTTATGGCGCAATTCAGTCAGTTTACCAGTAAAACAGGTGGTGCTTTAGATAATGCGGGTTTGATGGCCTTCGGAGCGCTAGTGGCCATTACAATGCTTGTCATGTTCGTTTTGCCAAAGTTTACCAAAGCTATTCCTTCGGCATTAGTGGCTATTGTAATTGCTTCTGTAGTTGCAATTTTCTTCTTCCCAAATACGATTACCATTGGAGATAAAGCGGATATGAGTGCTATGTCTGATGGTTTGTTTTCTCCATTCTTTATGATGTTTGATGCAATTCCATTTACTATGGAAAGCTTCTTGATTATACTTCCATTCGCGCTGAAAGTGGCTGGTGTAGGTCTTATAGAGAGTTTATTGACATTGACATTGGTGGACGAGATGACCGATACAAGAGGTAGTGGTAACAGAGAGTCAATGGCTCAGGGTATTGCCAATGTAGTTACCGGTTTCTTTACCGGAATGGGTGGCTGTGCTATGATTGGTCAAACCATGATCAATATTAACTCTGGAGCCAGAGCAAGACTTTCAGCATTCCTTGCGGCTATTTTCTTGTTATCCTTTATGCTGGTTCTTGGCGAAATTATAGCCGTAGTGCCTATTGCTGTACTCGTAGGCGTAATGTTTATGGTGGCTATTGCGACATTTGAATGGTCGAGTCTCAGGGTTTGGAACAAGGTGCCTAAACTGGATGTTTCAGTGATTATCATTGTTTCAGTGATCACCGTTATCGAAGATCTGGCCGTTGCAGTATTAGTTGGAGTTATTATTTCTGCCTTAGCTTTTGCTTGGGAGAATGCCCTTAGAATCCGTGCGAGAAAGCATATAGATGATCATGGGGTAAAGCATTATGAGATCTTCGGCCCATTGTTCTTTGCGTCTGTAACCACCTTCCTTTCAAAGTTTGATGCCAAGAATGACCCTGACTCAGTGATTATTGACTTTCAGGAATCTAAGGTGATGGATCAGTCTGCCATTGAAGCGATCAATAAAATTGCTGAGAAATATACCTCAGAAGGCAAGACTATACACCTGAGACACCTTAGCAAGGATTGCATCAGAATGGTGAAACGTGCCAGTGAAATCTGCGAGGTGAATGTGCTTGAAGACCCTGATTATTTCGTAGCCATTAATGATTACGAGCGCAAAAAGCGAGAAGAAAAGTCAGGAGTGTTGGTCTAAGCTATAGCCTAATTACCCATTATTCTGAGGTTTTGGTATTTGGCTGATAATCCTATCAACCAGTCTAGAGAATGGTAAGCTCTGTAGGTAAACTGTTCCAGTACCACTTAGCGTAGCCAGGAAGAGTCCTTCACCGCCAAAGAACATGGATTTAAGATTGCCTGCTCTCTGGATGTCATAGTCAACTCCCGATGAGAAACCTACAATACATCCGGTGTCTACAATGACAGTCTCGTTATTTAGTTTCTTTTCAATAACCGTCCCTCCAGCGTGAAGAAAAGCCATACCGTCACCCTGAAGTTTCTCAAGAATAAATCCTTCGCCACCGAAGAGACCAGCACCGAATCTTTTGGTGAAAGCAATACTCAGTCTGGTACCTAAAGCCGCACAAAGAAAGGCATCTTTTTGGCAGATGATCTCTCCACCTACTTCATTCAAATCAATAGGAATGATTTTTCCAGGGTAGGGCGATGAGAATGTCACAGTACCTTTGCCAGACCCACTATTTGTGAAGTGAGTCATAAAGATGGATTCCCCAGTCAGTGCTCGTTTTCCAGCGCTCAACAGCTTACCAAAAATACCTTGATTGGGTTCTGATCCGTCACCCATTTTCGTTTCAAATTGAATTTCAGGGTGCATCCAATTCATAGCTCCAGCCTCAGCAATCACAGTTTCTTGCGGGTCAAGCTCTATTTCTACCATTTGCATGTCATCGCCATGCAGTGTGTAATCTATTTCGTGAGAATTCATCAATTGTTGTTTTCTGCTCTGAATATCAAGATTCTTTTGGGCAAATAAAAGGTTTAGCGTATCGATCGAAACAGATATTGTTGAATGATGCTTTTGAAACGAATTAATGTTGAATGATGCGTTTCCGATGTCCAAATCATTCTATCTTTAAAAGACAGCATGAATAGATTTCTCCCTATACTTCTGATGACCTGGCTTTTGGGCTGTAATACGCAAAAGGCTGAAAAAGCTCTCCAATATCCTGATCAATTTGGAGAGATCAAGTTTAATGCCGACCTGGACAATCCCGCTTTTGAATTGTGTGATGCCAGTAACATCGTGCACAGCAGGGTATCATTGAATTATGAGGGAGGCCGAAAAAGAATAGAAGAGATATGCAAGGAAAAAGTCAATGGGAGAGAGAATCCCTATGCTTTTAGCGGCTATATCTTAGTTCGTTTTTTGGTTAATTGTAAAGGTCAATCTGATCGTTTTCGAATAGAAACTCTCGATGATGGTTTCGAGAAAAAAGCATGCCCAGATGCTTTGATCTTGCGGGTTGAAAAGGCGGTGAGGTCACTTGATGCATGGACCATCACCAAGCCAGAGAATGAAGGAAAGGATCATTCAAAATATTTGAACTTTAAAATGATAAATGGACGAGTCGATGCGATCATTCATTAAGGCAAAGGCTTATTTCATTCTTCTTCTCATGTTGATGGCTCAGGCGTTGTTAGCTCAGGGTAATTGTGCACTCATGGAAGAAGGAAGTAAAGAACGTATTGCCTGTGAATATGGAAAAAGGGCCATTACTTTTAAGCAAGGCAGTCGGCAATCACAACTGCTTTTCGATTCTGCCATTGCGATTAATCCTGAATATGCCTGGGCCTATTATGAAAAGTCTGTTCCTTATTTTAAGCGAGGGATGCTAAGTGAAGGTATCCGGTTGTTGAACAAAGCTGTTGACTTAGATCCGCTGAGCTATTTGACATACCGAGCCTATTGGTTCTCACAACACCGGAGTTATTCACATTGCAGAGATGACTTGGAAGCCTACTATGCCATGGAAGGTGCCTATGATAAGAGTACACCCGATGGGGCTCTGGATATGCGGATTTTCTTAGGAATAGTCTATTCAGAACTGGGCTTTAATCAAAGAGCGCTCAATCAGGTAGAACAAACGATTAAGGAATATCCATCAGAAGCTTATCAGGGCCCGTATGACTACCATACCCTGGGGGTCCTATACCTTAAAAACAAGCAATATGCTGAGGCTAAAGGTGCTTTAGAGCGATCTTTAATATTCAATAGTCAATTTGCTGATACCTACTATTACCTTTCTTTGACAGAGCAAAAGCTCGGTAGTAGCAACAGGGCAAAAGACTATGCCCTTGAATCATTGAAGCGATTTAAGGGTGAGATGAATGGCTACAGTGGCTATCCCTTGTGTTTTCCTGTGAATGAGCAAATGGCATTGGAACAACTCGCAGCCCTCGAAGGGCAGCAATGAATTGACTGAGATTCGTCAGGCCTATTTTATGGCACTTAAGATGCTGCCAAGCACATCATATGCCCTTGAATGACCGTATCGGGGTCCATAGGCAATGGAGGTAAGCGCCACAACCATGTTTTCTTCGGGGATCACAATCAGTTGGTTACCACCACGGCCAGATGCCCAGAGGTAATCAAATTTGCGGCCGTTGACGGTTCTTGACTTCTTATACCAAAGCATGCCATAAGCATCTGTCAAACGCCAATAATCACTAAGGTCAAAAGCTCTTCGTGCAATCAGCTTTTCGATATAATCAGCATCTACAATTTGTTTTCCAGCCCACTTGCCTTCGTTTAGTACGAGAGTACCGAGCTTAGCAAAATCTAAGGTTGAGATGTATAAAGTTCCAGCCGCTACGGTTTGATTGGCATCATTGGTAAACCAGTAAAACTGCTTAATTCCTAGTGGTTTAAAGACCTTCTCGTTGGCAAAATCCCTCAGACTCATGCCTGACTTTTCTTCAATAATGGCCCCTATTACGGCAGCATTGATATCAGCATAAACCCACTTTTGACCGGGCTCGTTGGCCAAGGGAACTGAGAGAATATATTGGACCCATTCCTCGTTTCCTGACCAATGTACTGCATGGCCGGGAGTTTCACCTCTGTCAGCGTCCGCATCTAAACCTGAGGCCATATCAAGCAGGTGACTTAGCTTGATTCTCTTATAGTCTTCATGAAGGTTTGGGTACTTTTCCTTGGGAAAGAATGAATATACATTTTGATCCAAACTTTCAACAAGACCTTCACGCATAGCAACACCTAATAGTAGGGAAGTGATACTTTTTCCAGCAGAACGTATGTCAAGAATCTGCTTTCGCCAATAGGTGTTAAAATACCATTCAGTGGCCAGTTTATTGTCTTTAATAATGACAAGTCCAGTGAAATCCCCATGCTCGAAATTGTCAATGCGCTCAATAAGCACATTCATTGAATCGCGATTGAGACCAGCTTCTTCAAGGCTGGCAAAGGGTAGGTTCGGTACAGGTGGTCTTTGAGCACTTACTGAGGTAAATACACAAAGACTTATAATTAAGGTTAAAAGTCTCATTTTCAGTTTAAGGTTATTGTAAAGACATAGAGTGAATTAAATAGTTGCAGGGCAATAGATTAGTTACTAAAAGCCATGTCCTGTGCAACCCTTATGAATAAGCCTTGTTATTTACTTAACAAATATGAAATTAATTATTACTTTTATATTTGTTAAGTAAATAGATTCCTATGTCAGAACAATCACTGGGTGAATTTGAAGAGCTGGTTTTGCTCATCGTTGCTGCCAATAATAAAGAGGCTTATGGTGTGCATATTCTGAAGCAGTTAGAAGAGAGGCTTGGAAGGAAGTTGAACATAAGCGGTATTCATGTTGCGCTCAAAAGAATGGAGAACAAGGGCTTTGTCGAGTCCAGTTATGGAGGTATTACCACTGAGCGAGGGGGGCGAAGAAAAAAGTACTACAGCATCACTTCCTTAGGCAAGAAGGTCCTTGATAGACAGTATGAACTAAGGACGAGCATATATCAAGAAATACCCAAAATTTCATTTGGTCAATGAAACCACAGCCACCTAAAAGAGCACTTCGCTTTCTACACTGGTTCTGCAGAGAAGATTATCTCGAAGAGTTTGAAGGTGACCTGATTGAACTCTTTGAAGAGGTCCATGAAGAATCACCCCGAAAGGCCCGTAGAAAATTCTTTTGGGGCGTAATCCGATGCTTTCGTCCAGCTTTTATCAAGGCATTTTATAAAGTCAACCACTCAAATACAACAACTATGTTTAAACACAACCTTTTAATCACACTTAGAAATTTTAAGCGCTATAAAAGCTCTTTTTTAATCAACCTGATAGGGCTTTCTGTTGGGCTTTTATCGGCATTGCTTATTTATTTCTGGGTTTACAGTGAAATCACAGTAGACGCTTTTCATGAGAAGGATGAGAACCTTTATCAAGTACTAAGAAATGGTAATTTTGGTCGCGGCATTCGAGTCTACAACAATAACTCAGATTTACTTGTCCCTGCGCTCAAAGAGGAAATGGCGGAGGTGGAGCATGCTGTTTCTTATGTACCGGTGTGGTCCGATGTCTACCTGTCGGTAGGAGAGAAAAAGATTAAGGCTGATGGTATGCTCGCTGGGGAAGACTTCTTTAAAATCTTTTCTTACAATCTGATTAAAGGAGATCGGACGAGTGCGCTGTCGGATATGAATTCCATTGTTTTGTCTAGGCAAATGGCCGAATCACTGTCCTCTTCTGGCGAAATTGAAATAGGAGAAGTCGTTTCAATTTTAGGAGAAACCCAATATGGAGCTAGGTATGCAGGTGATTATCTGGTTACGGGGATTGTTGATGTTTCTGAACAAAATGTATCTGAGAAGTTTGATTTCTTGTTAACAACAAAACTCTTTTTGAGCAAACGAGGCCCTGGCAATGACAAATGGTATAGCAATAGCTCCAGAAGTTATATTACGTTGCGTGAAGGGACTGATGTGGAAGCATTCAGTGAGAAGCTCGGCAAGTTTTACAGGGCTAAGATGTATCCTGATAAGCCGGACCTGGATCCTGAATGGGGTGAGCATATGTTCTTACAAAAGTATTCTGAGCGCTATCTCTATAATCGCTATGAAAATGGCGTACAGTCTGGTGGAAGAATAGACTATATCATTCTCTTCGCGGCTATCGGATTTATGTTGCTGCTTGTGGCATGTATCAATTTCATGAATCTGTCTACGGCACAGGCTTTCCGAAGACTGAAAGAGGTGGGTGTTAAAAAAGTGGTAGGCGCCACTAGAGGTGTCTTGGCCTTACAGCACATTACAGAATCTGTCGTGTTGGCAGGCTTGGCTTCCCTGATTGCAGTGATTGGTGCTATAGGACTTTATCCAAAATTGAGTGTCATATCGGGGAGAACACTGGTGATCAATTGGAGTTCAGATTTGATTTTGGGCATTGTGGCCCTCGTTGTAATTACTGGGGTGATTGCTGGTAGCTATCCTGCTTTTTACATTTCTAGGCTTAGACCGATCCAAATTTTAAAGGGTAAGCTAAAGAGTTCCGCAGGAGAAGTAATCGTGAGAAAAGGTTTGGTCATTTTCCAGTTCTGTGTTTCATTAATCCTGATAATTACAGTAGTCGTAGTGACCCGACAGATTGATTACACGCAATCCAAAAACCTGGGCTATGATCGCGACAACGTACTAACATTTAGAATGGAAGGGCAGTTGCTTGAAAATTATGAGACCTTCTTGACGGAGGCAAGAAACATTAAGGGCATTAAGAGTGCTGGCTCTCTTCAAGGTAGCCCCATTAATTTCAGAAACTCGGGAAGTGGTTTTTTCCTCGAAGGTCATCCTAACCCTTCATTCACCTTTGCAAGAGTAGGTCATGATTTTGTAGAAACCATGGGTATAGAGATACTAGAAGGGCGTTCTTTTTCCAGGGAATTTGCCAATGAGGAGACAAAGATTATCCTCAATGAAACTGCCCTTAAGGCCATGGAATTAGAAAACCCAGTGGGTAATACTTATAATATTAGAGGAAAACACCAGGTGATTGGCATCATGAAAGATTTTCATATTCAATCCCTACATGAGGAGATCAAACCCAGTTTCCTGATTTTTGTGCCCGAAGATGCGAATACGCTCGTGGTCAAAATTGAGGGTAGTGCTATGCGTGAGTCCCTCACGGATCTCGAGGAACTTTACCAGTCCTTCAACCCCGGGCTGCCTTTCGAATACGAATTTTTAGATCAAAATTATGCAGCACTTTATGACGATGAGCAACGAACGGCCAACCTTTACCAGTATTTTGCCTTGATAGCTATTTTCATTTCTTGTCTTGGTTTATTGGGACTATCGGCCTTTACGGTACAGATGCGATTGAAGGAAATTGGCATTAGAAAAGTATTGGGTTCTAGTGTTTGGAAGATCATTACCTTACTATCCAGGGACCTTACGGTTACCGTCTTGATCTCTCTTCTCATTTCGGTACCCTTGGGCTACTTTTTCTCAGAAAGCTGGCTTGATGGCTTTGCCTATCGTATTGAATTGGGTGCTGGAATCTTTGTCTTTTCAGGCTTAGTGGTAGTACTCATGGCCTGGTCTATTGTAGCGATGCAAGCCCTAAGGGCATCAAGAATCAATCCGGTGGAATGTTTAAAAGATGAGTGAGTAACTTGTCTAAATAAACTAGCATCTCACTCTTGTTGGAGTTTCTCGAACGAGGGTGAGATTGATTGCCTAAAGAATTGACTCTAATAAACCAATTCCAGTACAGCCACCAGAGGCCGATGATCAGAAACGATGGGTTCGTCTAAAAGCCTAATGTTTTTTAGGTTAATCATTTGGCCAGCTATGCTTCGGTAGATCACATGATCAATTTCTGCTTTCTTACCACCTTGAAAGCTGAGACTGTCTGTTCCCTTGGAGGCAAACTTAAAACCATGTTGATAAAAGTACTGCATGGTAGGGGAGTCAGGAGTACAGTTAAAGTCACCAGTGATTACGACCGATTTATCCAGTGAATCTAGGTATTCTACTAAAGTAGTCGCCTGATTCAAACGGCTAGAATCGCCTTGAGACCCGCTGATCCAATCAAAATGGACATTAACAAATAGCAGGCTGAGGTCTTCAGCAATTGCTGCTTCTTGGATGATGGCAACACGAGGTTCATATATACCGTCAGGTAGTTCCAGAACATTCGTTGAGATCAGCGGCTTGCCAGATAGTGTTGCCATGCCATATGCTCCTCCCTGATAGTCCATAAATTTGCCAAAGGTTCCTGTCATATGGGTCTGTTGGGCCAAGTATCCAGTTTGATCGACACTGTCGGTGCGAGCACAATAATGGTCAATCTCCTGAAGGCCGCATAAGTCTGGTGCCACTGCAGAGATAATGGCAGAAGCACGCGATAAGTCCAAAGTTTCATCAATGCCCTCACCATGCCTGATATTGTAAGACATAACCTTAAGGCTTGCCGTCTTTTGTCCGTTACAAGCTGTAAAGCCAAAAGAAGACACTACACATAGTATTAAACATATGGTATGTCTGTATCGGATCATATTAGAAAGTTAAGCTTTTGCTGATGATAAGTCCAATAAGGGCAAACTATTGGCTATAGATTATTGGTGTTTAACTCCCCTATGTACTGAAATAGATCGTTACTCAAGATCTCAAAACTAGAAAACCCTTCCTTGATTTTTGACCACATCAATTGAACTAACAAACCTTTCCCTTCCCAGGTCTGAACCAGCTCTGTCTGATTGTTTTCTAGTTTCTTAAGGTCAAATCTATGGGTAAGCTCGCCAATACCTCTTGTTAAGAATACCCTCGAAAGTAAGAAGCATTTGTTCCATTCCACAAGTTTGACTTTCGGTCTGAAAGGCCTGAGGGTACCATCCATTTTTAGCATTAATTTCAATGATGTCCCTTCCTTCAATTCTCCTTGGGCACTAGGAATTATAGTAGTCCAATCAGAGTAGTTTTCAAACTTGGATAATATTGTAAATAGCGTTTCGGGATCGGTATTTATGACTTTTGATATGGAGAATGTCGTTGGCCCCATTAGCTGGCGATCTTCCTTTTTAGGAAGCGGATGATACCTCCTATTAGTGGGACATTTTCATAGAATAATTCTCCCGCATCAAAGTAATCTCGCTGCTGCGTGATCCTATCTTCAAAGGTCAAGATAGAAATACCGTATGCAGATACTTTTTTATTGGGTTTAAGCAATTCGATGCGCATCACCCACTCAAGATAAGCGGTCTTCTCCATCACTCTGGTAGATGTAAATTGGAAACCGCCAGACTTTAAATTTTGATTTAATTTGTTAAAGTAGTTGCTCAGTGCCCCAAGGGATTCAATGCGATGGATGGGGTCCTGGAAAATGATGTTCTGGTCATATATCTCTGAGAGATCAGGTATCCTATCGCCTTTCAAATTTTCAAAGTAGGTCACAAACCTTTCTAGGCAATCGGGGAGATCGTTTGTACGTGTGGTTTCTTGCATGGCATAAAAGGAACTAGCTCAAAAGAGCTATATTGTAAATATATCAAATTAGAACAAAAGAGCTAAATCATCAAAACAAAAAATAAAATACTAGAACAGGCCTTGACGCTTTTCAATGAAGAGGGGGTTGAAAAGATAAGCACAAGGCATATCGCTCAAAGCATGGGCATTAGTGTTGGAAACCTCCATTATCACTACGCTAACAAGCATGAGGTCATTCTAAAATTACAGGCGGGTTTTATTGAAAAAAGTGACGCACTTGCCTTGAAACTTGTTGAATTAGCCCCCAGTGCAGCATCATTTCAGTTGATTATTGCTGAAACCTTTAGCTTAATACATGACTATCGCTTCTTATTTAATGAGAGGTTGTTTCTATCGCGAAGAATCCATGCCATTGAAGTGATGTTCCGAGAAATGATCGAGAAAAGAAGAGAGGAGTTTTTGGTTCAAGTTGAATGGTTGAAATCCCAAGGACTTATCCGTACAGACCTGCCTAATGAACAGTATGATTTTCTTTTTGATCAGATCGTTATGTTATACAACTCATGGCCATCCCATATTTCACTTTTGGCCAAGGGCAAGAAAAGCACAAAACGGCAGATTAATGATTTCGTGAAAATTATTGGCGCAATCTGGATCCCTTACTTTACAAATAGGGGTTTGTCCATGTTTGCTGGTTCGGAGGGTCAATAAATTATGGCCACTGAGCTTGCACATTTATAGTCGTCCTCTATCTTTGTACCCGATGTCAATGAAATCTTATATCGCCCTTCGCGCAGCTCATGCACATCACTTCCATCATCTCGTTTAGAGATGTATAACCCCTATGTGGCCTACGCGGTCACTTAATTCCGCCCTTTTTAAATCATTTTCTATTAATTACAGTTCTTACATCCAGATGGATAATACATTACGCATTGCAGTACAAAAAAAAGGTCGCCTGAGCGATGACTCTTTGAAGCTTATCAAGGAGTGTGGTATCAAGTTTAACAACGGTACTGGTAAGCTAAAGGCTGCTTCTACCAATTTCCCAATGGAATTTCTCTTCCTCAGAGATGATGATATTCCGGGTTATGTTCAAGATGGAATTGCCGATATCGGAATCGTTGGGGGCAATGAAGCCGAAGAGAAAAACAAGCAAGTAGATACCGTAAAAAAACTCGGTTTTTCAAAATGTAGATTGTCTTTGGCGATCGATAAAAACGAGCCTTATAATGGCGTGCAGGATTTCGAAGGAAAAAGTCTTGCCACTTCCTACCCAAAGATTTTGGGAGACTACCTGAAGTCACAAAATGTGAATGCCGAAATCAACGAGATCAGTGGTTCGGTAGAAATCGCTCCCGGAATAGGCTTGGCCTATGGGATATGCGACATTGTCAGTTCAGGTTCTACATTAATGAGCAATGGTCTTAAGGAAGTAGAAGTCATTTACAAATCAGAAGCCGTAATGCTGGCCAATAAGAATTTAAGCCAGGCAAAGAGAGATATTCTACAGAAATTTATCTTTCGAATAGAGGCAGTTCAGGCGGCTAAGAATAACAAGTATATCCTTATGAATGTGCCTAATGCGGCCATTGATCAAGTCACTAAAATACTTCCGGGTATGAAGAGCCCCACGGTGATGCCACTGGCAGATGAGGGCTGGAGTTCTGTGCACACGGTAATTCAGGAAGATGATTTTTGGGAGATTATCGAAGAACTAAGAGGTGCGGGAGCAGAGGGGATTCTAGTGGTGCCAATAGAGAAGATGATTCTATGAAAACCGTAATCAATCCAGCACAATCTACTTGGGCCGAACTATTAGAGAGGCCTACGATGAACCTTGAGTCTATAGAGGCCTTGGTAAAGCCGGTAATGGAAGCTGTCCAATTTCGGGGCGATGCTGCTTTGCGTGAGTTCACAGAAAAGTTTGATGGCGTTGTTTTAAACGACCTTCAGGTTTCGGGTGAGGAAATCTCAGGAGCGATCGATCAAGTAGACAATGAATTAAAGCAAGCTATTGCTGTAGCTAAGAAGAATATTGAGACTTTTCACGAGGCCCAAAAGGACGGTTTTGTCAAGGTGGAAACCATGCCAGGCGTTAACTGCTACCGCAAGTCAGTGGGCATAGACAAAGTTGGACTCTATATTCCTGGAGGAACTGCTCCTTTGTTTTCAACGGTATTGATGTTGGCTGTGCCGGCAAAAATTGCAGGCTGCCGAGAGTTGATACTTTGCACGCCTCCGAATAAGGAAGGTAAGGTACATCCTGCCATTCTTTATGCTGCCCAACTCGTGGGTGTTGACAAAATATTTAAGGTAGGCGGTGCTCAGGCCGTGGCTGCCATGACCTTTGGAACAGAGACTGTGCCTCAGGTCTATAAAATCTTCGGTCCTGGTAATCAATATGTCACGGCTGCCAAACAGTTGGCGATGAAGTATGGGGTGTCTATCGATATGCCGGCTGGTCCATCAGAAGTAGCGGTTTATGCGGATGAGTCTGCAGTGCCTGCCTTCGTAGCGGCAGACTTGCTTTCTCAGGCAGAACATGGTGTGGATTCTCAGGTAGTACTGATTGCTTCTTTGGAAGCCATTGTAAGTCAGGTAAAGACTGAACTTGATAGACAACTCAAAGACTTACCAAGGGCTGAATTTGCCCAAAAAGCACTTTCCAATAGTGTGGCGATCGTGCTGGAAGACCAGAAGGTTGCCATTGACCTATTAAATGAATACGGTGCTGAACACCTGATTCTTTCTGTGAAGGCACCTTGGAAAGTAGCCGATCAAATTGTCAATGCAGGTTCTGTTTTCCTTGGAAATTATACTCCCGAATCTGCCGGTGATTATGCTTCTGGCACGAATCACACCTTGCCAACCAACGGCTATGCAAAAATGTACAGTGGTGTTTCTCTAGATAGCTTTGTAAAAAAGATCACCTATCAGGAGATTACACCAGAAGGCTTAAAAGTCCTAGGGCCTGTGGTAGAAAAAATGGCCGCAGCAGAAGAACTTGAAGCACATAAGAATGCCGTCACACTTAGGCTAAAGGAGGTGGGCAATGTTTGATCCAGTTGAACTTTTAAGGCCACACCTGAAAAGTTTAGTGCCTTATTCATCGGCACGAGATGATTACAAAGGGAATGAAGGTGTTTTTCTGGATGCTAACGAAAACCCTTACGGGTCGATAACTGAGGAGAAGTGGAATCGATACCCCGATCCCTATCAGAAGCATCTGAAAGCTCGTATTGCAGAGGTTAGGGGTGTTCGTCCTGATCACATTTTCCTTGGGAATGGATCTGACGAACCCATAGATTTACTCTATCGTGCTTTTTGTGAACCGGGTGTCGATAATGTAATCATCAACCCTCCGACCTATGGCATGTATAAGGTCAGTGCGGATATCAATAACGTAGCCATACGTGAAGTCTTGATGACGAAAGACTTTGACCTTGATGTCGATGGTATATTGAATGCTGTTGATGACCAAACCAAGATTGTTTTCATTTGCTCGCCCAACAACCCCTCTGGAAACGATGTGGATTTGGATAAAATAGAGCAAGTGATCAAAAACTTCAATGGCTTAGTGGTGGTGGATGAGGCATATATAGATTTTGCCGGAAGGGCTTCTTTCACAAGTCGACTAGGAGAGTTTCCAAACCTGATCGTCTTACAGACTTTTAGCAAAGCATGGGGACTCGCTGCCTTGCGTTTGGGAATGGCCTTTTGCTCAGAAGAAATTCTCAGCATACTGAACAAGATTAAAGCACCCTATAACTTAAGTGGCTTGACACAAGAGACTGTTCTGAAGGCTCTGGATAATGCAGCTTCGAAGGATGAAATGGTCAGGGATATCCTAAGTAATAGAGCAGAGTTGAAAAAGCAGCTTGAAGGGTTAGGCATAGTAGATAAAGTGTATCCAACCAATGCAAACTTCTTCTTGGTGAGGATTAAAAATGCGAAATCAGTTTACAGGCAGCTGATTGAGAAAAAAGTAATATTAAGAGATCGATCAAGTGTGGTGCTTTGTGATGACGGCATCAGAATTACTGTGGGCACCACGGCAGAAAATCATGCTTTAATTGAAGCACTAAAAGAATTGGAACAATGAAAAAGGTACTTTTTATAGATAGGGATGGCACCATCATCGTAGAGCCACCTACTGACTTTCAGGTTGACTCTCTGGAGAAACTTGAGTTCTTGCCAGGTGCGATATCCAACCTTAGGAAAATCGCAGAGCAGTTGGATTTTGAGTTAGTGATGGTAACCAATCAGGACGGTTTAGGAACGGATTCCTTCCCGGAAGAAACCTTCTGGCCCGCACACAACAAGATGCTCAAAACATTGGATGGGGAAGGGGTGATTTTTGACGAGGTATGTATTGATAGAACCTTTGAGGCAGATAATGCCATGACTCGAAAGCCCGGAACAGGTCTATTGACTAAGTATATAGAGGGGGATTATGACCTGGCCAACTCCTATGTCTTGGGTGATCGTAAAACTGATATTCAGTTAGCAGAGAACTTAGGCGCTCAGGCCATTTTTATTTCGGGTGTAGCAGATGAGCGAGCGGCACTATCTACAACAGATTGGGATAGAATTTTTTCCTTCCTACAGCTACCTGCCCGTACATCAGAAATTCACAGGGTAACCAAAGAGACTGATATTCTTATTCAATTAAACCTGGATGGATCCGGACAATGTAATAATGATACTGGTCTTGGCTTCTTTGATCACATGCTCGATCAGTTAGGAAAACACTCGGGTGCTGATCTTACCGTGAAGGTGAAAGGTGATTTGCACATCGATGAACATCACACCATTGAAGATACAGCATTGGCTTTGGGTGAGGCTTATTTGGAAGCTATTGGAGATAAGAAAGGAATCAATAGATATGGATTCCTACTGCCGATGGATGAAGCATTAGCACAGGTAGCAATCGATTTTAGTGGTCGACCTTGGCTCGTTTGGGAGGCTGATTTTAAGCGCGAGAAAGTGGGAGATATGCCTACAGAAATGTTTATGCACTTCTTCAAGTCATTTTCGGATACTTCAAAGTGTAACCTGAATGTAAAAGTGGAGGGTGATAATGAGCACCATAAAATTGAAGCCATTTTCAAAGCCTTTGCCAAGGCAATAAAAATGGCTATCAAGCGCAATCCTGATGAACTCGATATACTACCGAGCACAAAAGGATTGCTGTAATCGCGGTCAAACGAAAATTCTAGTCTTTGTCTACGCGGATGGCCTCTAATTGCTGGCCATCTTCACGGATCATTAAAAGTTTGGTGATTTTGTTATCGTCATTCTTAACGAACTCAATATCGACTCCGAAGGCCTTCAGGAAGAATCGAATGTTGGTGATGGGCACTAACTCATAGACTGTTTTGTCCGGACCAATGGCCTTTAGTTGATCATCCTTAATTGCAATTTTCAAGAAGCTGTCCTTTTGCATTTCATAGCTTCCTACATATAACTCCATTGTGTCTTTAGAGACTGTTATGCCTTGTTGCTGGCTGTTTTGTGCCTTGGTTTCCACTTGAGATACAGCGATTAGCATCACTGCAATTAGCATCACTCGAAAAGCTTTTGGTAATACGTTCTTAGTTGTCTTCATAATCCTTGTCGTTGTTTAATAGGAAGACAGCTCATGTCAGTTGCTGGTTAACAAAGAGAAATCAGAGATATACATCTCGCCAAAGATTATCTCCCAAATCCAAAAGTTTCTAGATGAAACGACCTCTATAAGACGGTTTATGCTTGGTTTTTGAAGACTTAAGCAGTAAATCTTTCCGCTTTTCGCTACCTATGTTTTACATTCGAGCTTCAAAATTAACCATGCGGAAACTTCTGTGTCTT
This sequence comes from Roseivirga sp., assembly GCA_965230105.1. Classification (GTDB taxonomy): domain Bacteria; phylum Bacteroidota; class Bacteroidia; order Cytophagales; family Cyclobacteriaceae; genus Roseivirga. The sequence continues at coordinate 183,981 of CBDDKG010000026.1, forward strand.
TTCCTAGTGCTATGCACCTACCAATTGTCGGGGCAGAATCTTGACTGGTGGGATGCCTTGCATGATTATCCGAATGCAGCAGGCACGGATCGCGACCGGTATGTGAGTATTTCTCCCGGTTATATGGGCCCCAACGCTTTGCGTATTCCTGTGCTTCGCAATGGTAAGATAGACAATGAACTCTGGTCTGAGAATACTTTTGAATACAGCTACGGAAGGGGAGATCAAACCCTTAATCATTGGTCTGAATTCAATATCCCTCTGGCGAAAGACAAGGCTGTACTTTATGTCCAAAGTATTGCTTGGGAATATTGGGAAGTGACCGATGAGATCAGAGATGAACGCAGAATGCGAAACCGTAGTGGTATTGGTTGGAATACCGGGGATACGGCCTTCGGTATTATACTCAGAATAGCCAATGAAGATAAATCCCGTATGCCGAACATTACTTTTCGAGCACATTCCAAAACAACAACAGGGGGTAATGTAAGTAATGCACGTTTTACCGATGCGAGTATGTTTTTCTGGGAGGCCACGGTCAGCAAGACCATTATCAGGACCAAGGAAAGTAGTCTATTACTCAAAGGTATGCTAGGCTTCTACACTTGGCAAACCAATAAGAATGGTCTACCAAATGGATCGAATTTCTTTCAAAATGATGCTGGTACTTACGGTGTTGGTATAGAGTGGACCAAAGGGAAGTGGTTTGTGGGAAGTGATGTGTCGGGTTATCACGGTTACATAGAAAATAGAGATACTCCGGCTTTCTGGCGCAATCAAATTCAATATCGTTTAAACAAGCATATCGCTTTCTATTCTAACTTCAATGTTGGACTAAATACATGGGGTTGGCAGACGGTGACGATTGGCTATCGTCATTTCTTTAAGACAATTGAGTAAGCTTACAAGCCTAAGGTTGGCATCTTCTTGACTTTATGATAAGTAAGAGCCGTAGCGATGCACTTTTTGATCTCATCTATGGGTAAGTCTCCCTTTAGAGGAAGTATAACTGCCCGATTTCCTTCATATTCAAGAGTTTCACCGAAAACAAATCTGAAGGTAGGTACCAGTTGACTGGTGCATTGAAAGTACATGGCGTATTGATCAGGGCTTTTTGTCTTCCAATCAATTCTTAGTGTGCTGCCATGTTTCGTAATGTACGAGGGTTCGCCCCATTTGAGTGTTTCCTCTAAGTGATCAACCCCATCAGTTTCCTCAGCTACCTCAATGATTAGTTTTCTCAGGGTGTCCATTTTGTCCTTGATCCCAGGAGGGTAGTTGTCAAACCTGTCTTTGACAGCTGGGTTGATTTCTAAAACGAAGTCACTTGTAGGCATATTTGAATTGAGTTTGTTCTGAAGTTGAATAAAAAAAAGGAGAGTAAAAACTCTCCTTTTGGATTAGTTACCACCTTTTGTGGTAGTCAACTGTTTGGTCATCGCTGCTCCTATCAGTGCCTCTAGCGGAGTGCCTCCATCGTCACCACCCGAAATGATCATTGTGGTGGGGAATTTGATTTTGGCTACCTGCTGAGCCACTCCAATGGCTATTTGCTTTTCAAGCTCAGCGCGCTGCTGTGGTGTCAAACCTGCCGAAACGAGTTTCGCATTTTGGTAAGACTCTGCATCGGCCTTCACTTTTTGAGCTGTTGCTTTTAAGCGCTCAGTTTCCAGCGCTATGGCTGCTAACTTTTTGTTAGTCTCCTCTTGCTTCAGTTTTGTCTCAATAGAGATCAAGGCCTTCACTTGCTCTTTTTCCTGCGTTACACGCTCGGCAGCCTTGTCACGCTCACCTTCTGCAATAATTCTGGCTTGTGCATCTTTAGCAGTTTTAATCTTCTGCTGCTCCAGCTGCCTTTTTGCAGACTCATCACGTTGTGCTTCCAGTCTTTGTTTGAAGACCTGCTCAAGTACCACGTCATCCACGATTACCTGAGCTACAATGATGTTGTTCTCATTGATGTCATGAGGAATTCTAATGAATTGACCATTCTCATCCTTACGCTTATTTACCTCGTAGCGGGTCTGAACTTCTTTGATTTCGCGGTCACCTTGCTCGATCGCTGTGATCACTGTATCTCTGTATTCGGTCTTTTCCACACTGAAGGCACCATCTTTCAATTGTTCTTCAATCGAAACCCTAAAGTCTGATGCCGAACCTGAGATATAGTCTTGCGCGGCAAACATATAGCCTGTATTAGACACCACCTCTCTCACTGTTGGGATCAAGGTGTTTTGTGCGAGATTTTGTAGGCTACGGAACTCGATAGCCAACTCGATAAAAGACTCCCTGTCCGCAGGTAATTGAAAACGAGTTGATAGCTTGGTGGTGGCGGTAACTTGGTCAATGAATCGTATGGGAATGGGCTCCATTTGCCCCTCGATATCATCGGTGTCGTCACCTGGGTTTACCACTTTAACATCAATAAACTTCTGCCAAGGCGTTATTTTGGCAAATCCCCTGAACTTAATACCCTCAGTCATAATTGCACTCTTCTTACCACTCGGGTAAACCAGAAAGTACTGATAGCCGGGTTCGGCCCAAAAGAATAAATTAGGCAGTGTGATCAGGGTAGCCCCAGAGATTAAAATGGCCATGGATACCCGTCTGGTAAACATCAACAGCAAAGCGGGGGCCTTAGAAGCGGTTTTTATCTTTTGACCGTCTTTGTCCTCGGTAAACTTATCTTCATTTGAAAGTAAAGGTCTCATGATCAAGGTGATCAATCCGAGTATTAATAAAATGATTCCGAAAAATGTCATAGTTATAGATTTAGAAGTGAAACATAGCTTTCCTGATAGGCCCGTATGGCCAATGGATGAATGATTGAAATGGTTGTGTAGGAGATAGTCGTTTTGTGACTACATAGTCCAGAGTGGAACCCATGCAAGGAATTTACCTGCATAGACGTTCGATATGGTTTTGACTATTCGTTTGACTGACGCTTCAGAACGAACCGACCGGTTCAGCGTCAGAAGCATTTTTAAAACTGACTATCGTAAGAAAATCTAATTTTCCTCGAAGGAGGTTCGGCAAGAATCTCCCAATAATCTCTGCTCAGGATTGAGCTTGAGATGTGATATTGAGAAATGTAAGTTTGCTTGTTCATCGCCTTGTTTTGATTAGATGTTTCTATTTCGAAACACAATTTTATATACGAAGAATGTTTCGAATATGTTACATATTCAGAATAATATTTTATATATATTCAAATACGGAATTATATTCTGAATTATGAATATCTCATTTTCAATGACTTGTGTTTTCGGCAAGGTCATTTTCACCTAGAAATACTTGCTAAATATTAGTGATTAGTCGAGGCTAATATTATTTTTGCGCATGGCAGAACAGATCCTCATTCTCGACTTCGGTTCCCAATACACCCAGCTGATTGCCAGAAGAGTTCGAGAGCTTAACGTTTATTGTGAAATTCATCCTTTTAACCACATTCCGGAAATTACGGATGATATAAAAGGAGTCATTCTATCGGGTAGTCCTTGCTCCGTCAGAGAAGAAGATGCACCTGATTTGGACATCGATCAATTTAGGGGTAAGGTACCTGTTCTAGGCGTATGTTATGGAGCTCAGTTGATGGCTCAAAAGTACGGAGGTAATGTAATGCCTTCGGAGATCCGTGAGTATGGTCGTGCAAGGTTAAGCAGGGTTGATGGACATTATCCATTACTAAAAGAGATAAGCCTTGATTCTCAGGTTTGGATGTCGCATGCTGATACCATCTCAGAGTTGCCTAATGGGTTTGAGGTTATTGCCAGTACATCTAGCGTTGAGAAGGCGGCCTTCAAAATTCAGGGCGAAGAAACTTATGGAATCCAGTTTCATCCAGAAGTAACGCACTCAGAAGAAGGGAAAGAGCTCGTAAGAAATTTTGTAGTACATATTTGCGGTTGTTCGCAAGATTGGACTCCAGACTTGTTTGCAGAATCCACAATTGCAACGCTAAAAGAGAAGCTGGGTAATGATAAAGTGATTCTCGGACTTTCGGGTGGGGTTGATTCTTCAGTAGCGGCTGTTTTAATACACAAAGCGATCGGTGAAAACCTTCATTGTATTTTTGTTGACAATGGGCTTTTGAGAAAGAACGAATTTGATTCTGTACTTGAGTCTTACAAGGGCATGGGTCTTAATGTGAAGGGTGTAGACGCCAAAGATCAATTCTATTCTGCCTTAGCGGGCATTACCGATCCAGAAGGTAAAAGAAAGGCAATCGGCCGAGTGTTTATCGAAGTATTTGATCAAGAAGCCCAAAAAGTAGAAGATGCTAAGTGGTTAGGTCAGGGAACCATCTATCCAGATATAATTGAGTCGGTTTCTGTTAAGGGCCCTTCGGCCACAATAAAATCACATCACAACGTTGGTGGGTTACCGGAAAAGATGAACTTGAAGGTAGTTGAGCCTCTCAATACGCTCTTTAAAGATGAAGTACGAAATGTTGGGCGAAGCCTTGAAATTGATCAAAACATTCTAGGTCGTCATCCTTTTCCAGGCCCGGGCTTGGGTATCAGAATTTTAGGAGACATCACTGCCGAGAAAGTAGCTATCTTGCAGGAGGTAGATTACATTTTTATTCAGGGGTTAAAAGACAATGGTCTATATGACGATGTTTGGCAGGCAGGCTCAATGCTCTTACCCATCCAGTCAGTAGGTGTGATGGGAGATGAAAGAACTTACGAGCGAGTTGTAGCACTTCGGGCTGTGACGAGTGTAGATGGAATGACGGCTGATTGGTGTCATCTACCATATAATTTTTTACAAGACGTTTCTAACGAGATCATCAATAAGGTAAAAGGAGTAAATAGAGTGGTTTATGACATCAGTTCTAAACCACCAGCAACCATCGAATGGGAATAGCAAAAAGATTTTTTCTGGTAATAGTCTTGTCAATTCTTTGTTCCAGTATTGGCTTTGCACAAGACGTTAAGGCACTTTTTGACGAAGGGAAAAGGCTTTTTGACCAAGAGCAGTATGCTTTGGCCCTGGGTAAGTTTGCGCCACTGACCTCAATGAACCAGAGCAACGATTTGGTAAAGTACTCATCCTATTATTATGCTATTGCAGCACATAAATCAGGAGACAATACCAGTGCCAAGAACATGTTTAAGCAAGTCCTTCAAAAGTATCCAGACTGGAATGTCAAAGAAGATGTTAACTATTGGTTAGGCTATCTTGCTGCAGAAGAAGGAGATATTAAGGGTGCATTTCAATACTTCAACTCGGTAACTAAGCGAGAGCTGGAAGACAGCAAAAAGGCATTGAAGTTGCAATTGCTTTCTAATACCAATGATTTAGAGGTACTTCAAGAGCTATTGGACCAATATCCTAAAGATAACCTGATCGCTTCTCAATTGGCCAACGAAGTACTGGCCCAACCTGTGCACGAACAGGACATGCTGTTGTTGTCGAATCTTCAATCTGAATATGCCTTAAATCTCGACTTAGGGATTGATGGGATAGAATATTCTCCCAGGAAGTCAACTTATAATGTCGGACTGTTTTTACCCTTTAGGTACAGTCCTGACTCGGCTATGCTCGTTCGTTCTATGTCCAATTGGACAACCAGAATGTATGAAGGAGTGGCTATCGGTGTACAAAAGCTTAAGGATGAAGGGGTTGATGTTAATCTCATCACCATTGATACTCAGAATTTAGAAGCGAGACTTGAGAATCAGATGGAAGATGGAATACTGACAGACTTGGATTTAATCATTGGTCCGGTGACACAGCGTGCCGTTGAACTGATGTCAAACTTTTCCAAAGAAAGACAGGTCAATATCATTAACCCATTATCATCAAATGGTGATATTCTGAAGGACAATCCTTTTGCATTTCTGTACTATCCAAGTAATGAATCCATTGCTATAAAGGCAGCAGAGTATGCCAAACAGAATTTTACTAGAAATAAAAATGCAGCGGTATTTTACAGTGGGTTTAGCGATGTAGCTAGAGCCGACCTGTATCGCCAGATCATCGAAAAGGATTCTTTTGATGTGACGATTTTCCGTGAGGTTCGACCTAATGAATCCGTAAATATTCAGCAGTGGCTTATCGAAGAGGAAGAAGTAGATAAAGACTCTGCAGTTGTAGCTAATATGATTGCTGAAATGGATTCACTTCGTGAAGCAGGCGAAGAAGAATGGGAGATTTATAGCCAAAGAGATTTTGTTTACGATACACTTAAAATACTTCCTGATAGTATTGGTCACGTATTTATTGCTTCAGATATTTCCTCTTTGGCTTCGAGTGCTTTGAGTGGAATTGAAGGGAGACCCGATACGGTTGAGTATTTATCTTCGTCAAGGTTTTTAACAACAGAGAGCTCCATCTCCTTTGATCAATTGGAACGACTGGATGCAACTTTTCTAGGCACAAACCTGATCAATTATGATACGCCTGAGGTTAGAGAGTTTAGGGAAAGGTATGTTGAGGCCTACTTGAAAAGCCCCATAAAAGAAGATCGTCTTGGAGATGCCTACATTGGTTACGACATCATGGTCACATTCGGCAGGCTATTGGGCGATTATGGTAAGTATTTTCAAGTTGGGGTAAAACGGAGAGATGATTTTAGAGGGGAGCTTACTGAAAAAATCAATTATCGACTTTCCAATGACAATCGCTATCTGCCTGTCTTGAAGGTTGAGGGAGCTTCCATCGTACCTCGAAATAATAATTAGTATGAATTCATCAAATAGCCAGCGTCTTTTCGAAGAGGCTCAGAACTTTATTCCCGGGGGTGTTAATTCGCCAGTGAGGGCCTTTAAGGCTGTGGGAGGAAACCCTTTATTCATTAAGTCAGCAAAAGGTGCTTTCATCACCGATCAAGACGATAATGAATACATTGAGTTGATCAATTCATGGGGACCAATGATTCTCGGGCATGGTAATGAAAAGATTGAGGAAGCGGTTAAGATGGCTGTTGAGAGTTCATTATCCTTTGGAGCACCAACGGCAATAGAAGTTGAGATGGCTAAGCTGATCTGTTCGATGGTGCCGAGCATCGAGAAGGTGAGGATGGTAAACTCAGGTACCGAAGCTACTATGTCAGCCATAAGATTAGCCAGAGGTTATACCGGACGTGATAAGATGATCAAGTTCGAGGGTTGCTATCATGGTCATGGAGACTCATTTCTTATTGCGGCAGGTAGTGGTGCCATTACTTTAGGCGAGCCTGATAGTCCGGGAGTCACCCGTGGTGTGGCAAATGACACCCTGACTGTTCCCTATAACGACCTTGAAAAGGTAGAAGAAGTGATTGATGCCAACAAGGATCAGGTAGCGGCTATTATAGTAGAGCCGGTAGCCGGTAATATGGGCTGTGTGCTTCCTGTGGAAGGCTTTTTGGAAGGTTTGAGAAGGCTTTGCGATGCCAATGGTATTGTGCTCATTTTTGATGAAGTGATGACTGGTTTTAGGTTGTCGAAATCAGGAGCTCAAGGCGTTTATGACGTCAGCCCGGATCTAACTACACTGGGTAAGATCATTGGAGGAGGCATGCCAGTAGGTGCTTATGGGGGCAAGCAGAAAATCATGGATTACGTTTCTCCACAAGGGCCTGTTTATCAAGCAGGAACACTCTCAGGAAATCCAGTAGCCATGGCTGCTGGATTGGCCATGCTTACACAGATCAACGAAGATGACGCGTTGTATGCTGATTTAGCCAAAACCACTGAAACCATTGAGAAAGAATTTCAGAATAACCTGGACGAGCTAGGTTTGGGTTATACCATGAACCGAATTGGCTCCATGGTCAGCCTATTCTTCACAAATCAGAAGGTCACGGATTTTGAAACTGCCAAGTCTTCAGATACTGAGAGGTTTGGTAAATATTTTAGAGAGATGCTCAACCAGGGAGTGTATCTGGCACCCTCTCAGTACGAGTCTTTATTTATTTCGAAAGCTATTACAGAAGACTTGGTCGATAGAATTGTTAATGCCAATAGAAATGCCCTCAAGGCCATTCATTAGGCTTTATCCGTTGTAGTACCAGAAGCTTATGAAGATTTCCAGGTAGAAGAATATCTGCAGGAATACAGAATAAATCAGGCCTACCAGATTAAATTTAATCAGGGTTTTGAACCAGCCCTGCTTATATACCTTCAGGAAAGAAGTGTAAACATAAGTACTTACTCCGATGAAGAAAATACCACCGATGATGCCCCTCCAGGCAGTAATATTTGCGTCAGGGAAATTTCCCTCTGTAACGATCTTAAAAATAATCAGCAGCCCTATACCGTAGGCCATATAGGCAAAGGAATGTACATGTAAGGCATGGACAATGTGTTTAATATAGAGGTGTTTTCTTCTCACATAGAAGAACTTCAGAACACCCGCAAATAGCGGAATCAGTATGAACATCATCAGGGGAAGGTTGCCAAGCACAAAGCCTTTGAAACCCTGATCATTCTCAAAGATTTTTCTCACCTGACTATTAATGTGTGCTTGCTGTCCTTCGTCAAAGAAACCATCGTTAGAGAAATTCCCTCCAAGTGAATCCATAAAGTCTTGATCAGACAATCTACGGTCCCTTGCAAGTCTGTGAAATCGTTCTACATCGCTTTCGTTTCCACCTGGCAAGGGAGTCGATTTAACCTTAACTTCAAAATTCATCAGTGAATCGGTGCCAATTTGAGATTCAATTGAATCGTAGAGTTGTTCGAATGATTTTATATCTGAAAAACTATTGACGAGCGAATCTGGTAAAATGTCTAGTTTTTTGGCACTTGTAAGGGCACCCCAGCGATCGTCAGACTTTAATGCATCAAATTTGATTTCGCCTCCATAATTAATCTGTTCATCCTGAATTGTTCTGAGGTCAATGCCAGATAACAGGTAACTGATTGTAAAGAAATAGAAGAGACTCATTACAAAGTAGAGTCTTACTGGATGTATAAAGTGTTTTATTTTTCCTTCCTGAAATCGGTTGGTCAGGTTGCCAGGCCTAATCAAGAATGGAATGGCACTGTGCGCCATTTTAGAGTCAATGCCAAGATAGTTATCAATAAACTCTTTAATCAATGTAGCGAAGGTCACATTGTTGTCAGAATTTGATTGACCGCAGGTAGGACAGAAGTTATAGTGTTCTTCTAATGTCGAACTACAATTCTTGCATACAGTGCTTTTGCGTTTCTTCTCTATCATTTAAAAAATGCAAGCGGGCATTCAACCAAAGATAGCAGTTGAAACGGAAGCACAAAAGCCGAAAAATGAAAAAAGCTGACCGGTGAAAGATCAGCTTTTGATATTGAGTGTTTAGGTGTAAGGGGATCTTTAGACCATGTCGAGCAAAAGTTCAGATTGCCCGATTTGTCTATATTTTTTTGCATTAAGGATCGATTTTAGCTCTAGGCGAATTTCATTCAACAGTGCTTTGTCACCAGAGATGTAGCATACATTCGGTACAATATTTTCCTTAATCAATATTTTGTTCTGCTCGCTGTCGATGATGGATCCAGTCCAATCTTGTTGAGCGATACCATATTTCTGACAAACAAGTTGTCCGATATCTCTCTTGGCAACAGGGTTATTTCCTTTAATCTCCATCTTGCCGAAAAAGAATCGATCTTTATAGTAGTGCATTTGGAGAACACATCTCTCTTCTTTAATCGTCAATCGATAGTAAATAGTCTTTTGATGTTTCAATGCGAACTTTCGATGGTCGACATAGTTCGGCTTACCAAGCTTTTGCACAGTTTCTTTGATGGATTGACCAAATGACAGTCCGTAAAACTGAATACTCTTTTCCGTATCTAAAGATTCTAAATGGTTGAGATTGAGGATTGAATCGAAGGATGCATGAGAAAAGAGGGCATTCCTTCCCTCGTAAAAATCCGCGCGACTCTGCTTATAGAGCTTTCTCTTTTTGGAACCAAAGAGCAGCGGGAAGTCTGGAAAACTCAGCGTCCACATGGTAATTAATTCAAGTGTTTAGGTATAACATTGTCCCGAAGGACATCACTAATATAGGTAAACAACCTGAGAAAAATCAAATTTGTTATTTCATAAGTGGTCGAAAATCGTCCTAAAACAGCGAAAATAGCCCTTTAAGAAAATTTGATGTATGTAAAATGCAAAAAATGGTATTTATAAAATTTGAAAAAAAAGAGTCAGAAACGGAAAAATATGTAGATACCGAGATTTCTGATGAGTGATCATCAGATAAAAGTCAACAAAGTCCTGTGAATCGAGACTTGTGATATTGAGTCTTAGAAGCTGAAGTCTACCGAATAAATAGTCTGATCCCAGATCAATTGTATACTTCCGCCAGCGCCAGTCTCTATTACTTTTACAGTGAATTGCTCGGTTACCTCACTTTGGCTGCTTCTGGTCATCGCAGTTCTCATAAAATCCCTCGAGGCATTATAAGACCTTCCGTTTTGCCCCGTTTGACTATTGATAATCAATATTCCTCCCTCAGCTTCAGGAATGGTGAATAGCGTATACTCACCTGCAGGTATCGTCTTGCCTTCGATTTTAATGGCTTTCGATGTTTTGAAATGCGTGGCCCTATTGGCGCCTGTTCTCCAACGTGCGCCATAGGGTACAATACCACCGAAAATTTCTCTACCTCTTTTGGCAGGTGAGCCATAGCTTACTTGAAATTCAGAACCTCCGAATGTGAAGTCACCAACAATGGCACCTGATAATGTACCAAATGGAGAGCCTCCTTGATCCTTTTTGATAAACAGAGATACTAGCTCATCAAAATCTAGCTCGTTCGTCCTTGTCACAATGAGCTTTCTAGTTGTGGCTTTTGCATCAAGGCGTTGGAGTCCACCATTATCCATAGTATTCACTTCCATTACACCTCTACTTGGGTGCCTTAAAGTGTATGATCTGCTATCAGTTTTATGTATAATAAAGTCAGATATGCGCCTACCGGATAGCATGTATTGATGAGTTGAATCTGAGACCGAATTGACATTTTGTTGGAAGGCTAAGTCGAAAGGCCAATGGACCATGTCAATAAAAGGTAGTAGCGGTCGATCGTTAAGTACATGATAAGTAACTGGGCCATTTCGTCCTTGGGTGTTTATAATAAGGCTATCGCCAGAGGCCTGATAGCTGGTGGTTTTTATACTTCCATTGGTTACACCATTAAACGCACCAACTGCTGTGTGATCATAGCTGCTCATTGCCTTAATGATATGTTCATCATCAGAAGAGAAATTATAGCTCTTAAGTGAAATTCTTGGGCTCCTCAATAATACATCGGCTTTGATTTCCCCGTTTTCATTACTCGAAATTCTTTCAATGGCCAGTGTGTCATTGCCCAATTTGGTGACAAGGTAATATGGAGCATTGCCCGAGGGGCTAAAACAACCTTGACATATGAATAGGATTAATACAGTGAAGAGCAAATGAGAAGGCCATTTCATATTAATTAAGGTTGATTGACCTTCAATTTACTTCAACCATACCGGAGAAGCATTAAGTTTTATGTCAGTGGATTAAGCTTTTGTCTTTACTTTATTCCAAGGCTTGATTTGCCAATAGATGTTGCCAGTAGTCAAATGATTTCCTTTAGTATCGAAGGACTTTACCTCGCAATTTACAACCACTGATTCTTCATTCTTTAAAGGTTCCAGGATGTTTGCGTTGAGCCATTCTTCTGTCAGTTCGTACGTGACTATCACATCCATTTTACCTTGGTAGTGATAGTTCATCTCCATCTTTTGCATAATAATGCGATAGGCTTTAGCATCTAGTTTATTCAAGAGTACAAGGCCGGTGGAGTATTCCGATGCGGTTGCTAAGGCACAGGCGTGAATGCCTTTGATATGGTTAAAGTTGATTCTTTTATAAGGGATCTTCACTTTGACAAAGTCATCACCCATCTGAATGATTTTGAATCCATGAGGCTTATTAAAGGGGATCATTCTTGCTAAGCCAAAATTCAAAAGTGCCAAATGCTTTTTAGAAGTTTTTGCACGCTCTATTAACTGTGTAGTATCAAACATCTCAATCAGAATTTCAATTAATTTAGGGATTCTAAGTGAATAAAAGACTATGCTGAGTTTTTGGGAGAAGGATGAGTTTTTAAACTATGATCACGTTGTAGTTGGTGGTGGTATTGTAGGTCTTTCAACCGCGATTAGCATTAAGGAGAGGGATTCAAAAGCAAAAGTATTAGTCTTAGAACAGGGTACATTTCCTACAGGCGCTTCTACCAAGAATGCTGGTTTTGCATGCTTTGGTAGCTTGACCGAAATTCTAGCTGACCTCAGAGACTTGCCTGAGTCGGAGGTGTTCAATCTGGTAAAACTAAGATGGGAAGGTCTACAATTGTTGAGGACCAGGGTTGGTGATGATGGTTTGGACTATCAAAATCTGGGAGGCTATGAACTATTGCGATCTGGTGATATGGGAGCATTTCAGGAGATGGATAGAATTAATGAAATGCTAATGCCGTTGTTTGGTGAAGCCGTTTATCATGACCGTTCTGCGAAAATTGATCAACTCGGTTTTAACTCCTCAATTGTAAAAGGATTGGTTTTCAACCCCTTTGAAGCACAATTGCATAGTGGTAAGATGATGAAGTCCTTAACTCGACTAGCGACCGATTTAGGAGTTGTCGTATTGACAGGAACTTCGGTTTCTCAGTTTGAAGAAAATTCGGGTGGTGTTCGTATACATACCAGCAGCGATATATCTTTTCAGGCGAGAAAGCTGGCTATATGCACGAATGCATTTTCAAAATCGCTTTTACCTAAGGCCGATTTGGTGCCAGGTCGGGGCGTGGTATTGGTCAGTAAACCAATAGCGGGCTTAAAGTTCAAGGGGACCTTTCACTACGATGAAGGCTACTATTATTTCAGAAACTATCAAGATCGCATTCTTTTTGGTGGAGGTAGAAATCTTGATGTTAAGGGTGAGGAAACTACAGCATTTGAGGTAAGAGATTTAATACTGGAAAAACTGAAGGCAGATCTAAATGAAGTTATTATACCGGGCCAGAACTTTGAGATAGATCACATGTGGTCGGGAATTATGGCTTTTGGTCCAAATAAACAGCCTATACTCGAAAGTCATTCTGACAATGTCCATATCGGAGTTCGGCTTGGAGGAATGGGGGTTGCCATTGGTAGTAAATTGGGTTTTGAATTAGCAGAGTTAATGCTTCGATATTAAAATATTACTATCTTCAACGCTCACGTATTGTTTCACATGGACTATCAGTATAAAAAGCCAACGCTTCTTCAGGCATTTATTCCAATCATCTTTCTAATTATAGCTCTCTTTATTAACGTACGTATTTTTGGGGATTCTTCCTTGGGTGGGTCAAATCAGATAATCCTTATTCTATCTGCCGGAGTCGCAGCTCTAGTTGCTTTGAGAATTGGGTTTAAATGGGATGAAGTTCAAAAAGGAATGGTGAAAAGTATAAGTAGTGCCATGTCCTCCATTATCATATTACTCTTAATTGGTTCCTTGGCTGGTACTTGGCTACTGAGTGGTATTGTTCCAGCAATGATCTATTATGGGCTGCAAATACTAAGTCCAACGATATTCTTGTTTGCTGCATGCATTATTTGCTCAATAGTCTCGATTGCTACAGGTAGTTCTTGGACTACAGCTGCAACAGTTGGTATTGCATTGGTAGGAATTGGTTCGGCCTTGGGGATTAACGAGGGGATGGTCGCTGGTGCTGTTCTTTCTGGAGCATATTTTGGAGATAAAATGTCTCCACTGTCTGATACCACGAATTTAGCACCTGCCATGGCCGGTACGGATCTATTTACTCATATCAGGTATATGACCATTACTACTATTCCCTCTATTTCTATAGCGTTGGTCCTATTTTTAATTCTGGGCTTTGTGTATGGTGGAACTGGAGAAGTTGCAGAGAAACAAGCTATGTTAGATGCTATAAATAATAAGTTTAATATCAGTGGTTGGCTCTTTTTAGTTCCTGTGACTGTAGTATTACTAATAGTTAAGAAAGTCCCAGCAATTCCTTCTATCCTTATTGGAGCTCTTTTAGGAGCCCTTTTCGCAGTAATATTTCAACCGGACTTAGTAAGTTCTGTTGGAAAATCGGTTCATCCAGATATTCATTATAGTCTTTCTGCTGAAGAATACGAAATTAAAAAGTCTACGACTTCCGAGGCAGAGTTTAGTTTTATTGGAGTTGCTCAGTCTCTTTTTGGGGATGTTAAATTCAAGACCGGTATTTCCATGTTTGATCAGGATGGAGATGAATTATTGAAGTCAAAAGGTATGGCGGGCATGCTTCAGACAGTTTGGTTAATAGTTGCGGCAATGATGTTTGGTGGAGCAATGGAGTCGACTGGACTTCTAAGAAGAATAGCCGAGGCCGTAATCACAAAAGTAAAATCCACTGGGTCTTTAGTGGCTGCCACAGCAGGTACCACAGTCTTTTTTAATGGAACGGCTTCTGACCAATATCTAGCCATTGTAGTACCTGGTCGAATGTATGCTGATATCTATAAGAAGAAAGGTCTTGCACCTGAAAACTTGAGTAGGACTTTGGAAGATTCAGGTACTGTAACCTCGGTGCTTGTACCTTGGAATACTTGTGGCGCCTATCATTCTAATGTTCTTGGTGTCGCAACAGGAGCCTATATTCCATATGCTTTCTTTAACCTTATCAGTCCAATTATGACGATCACCTTTGCCTATCTCAATGTTAAGATTAGAAAGCTAAAGGAAGGTAAGTCAGAAATGGAAGCGGCCGCATGATGTTCCCCCTCTCAATTACAAAGGATGAAGTAATGGACCGCCCCCTCAAGAGTTATGAGGGCAAGGTGGTTATTGCTGCTGACAAGAAGAGCACCGAAAGGGCCATGTCAGAGATCAATGAGTTTAATTTGGTCGGGTTTGACACTGAAGCGAAACCTACATTTCAAAAAGGTCAAATTAGAAATATCAGTCTGATACAAGTCGCCACCGAAGAGAAGGTGTACCTTTTAAGAACACACCATATTGGAGTAATTGATAGTCTCCATGGTTTTTTAGAGAACGAAAGTATAAACAAAGTGGGGATAGGCCTATTAGATGATTTTAATCTGCTCAATAGGCTGAGAGCCTTTGAACCTAAAGGCTTTATTGATCTGAATGATACATTTCAAGAATTAGGAGCAGAAAACATAGGAGCCAGAAACCTGGCCGCGATGGTTTTAGATATTCGCATCTCCAAATCGGCTCAAACGTCTAATTGGGAAGCAGAGCAATTGGCCCAAAAACAAATCAAGTACGCTGCCACAGATGCCTGGATTTGTCTTGAAATCCATAAAAAACTCTCTCATTGGGGCTACGTTTGATTTTTTCAAACCGTCTACTCCTTGTCTACGGCTAATTCTTAGATACCCGAACTTCTGAAAGTACATTTGTTTGGTCCTTTCGACATGCTAGTAATATGTCTGTTGGACGAAATCGGCTAACGTTGTGATGATTGATTGTGCTGGGGAAGCCTTAGCCGAAACAACAGCGAAGTTTAGTTTAGTACTATGTGTTTTGGTGAGTAGAGCTGACCCATACGGGGACAGCTCTTTCCATTTTAGGCCTTTGCCAAAATGGTGGTTAAAGGGTTGAAACTCATATAACTGAATAGCTGACTATATAAATTTTTAATACATTGTTGTTGTGAGGTACTTTGGCTGGTCGCTTATTTTTCTCATATCATTGTCCTTTGTTGTGGAGGCACAAGAGGAAAAGTCTGTACTTGAAATACAGTACGATTCTCTCTTTCAGTATGAGCAATCAGGAGATCTGACAGAAGGAATCAAGTTCGCTAGGCAGGTCATGGCACGAGCTAAGGCTGAGAATAATAACAAAATTTGGGGTCGCGCGGCCCATACGCTATCCAGACTTTATTACTTCAGAAAAGACTACGACAGCAGTTTGCAAAATTCACTCAAGCTGGTCCCACTCGGCCTTGAAGTAAGTGAATATCAAACAACTATCAATGCGGCCAATCATCTTGCATTTATCTATTTTGATAGGAGTGCCTACGACTCGAGCCTCTTCTACTATGAAATGGCCGCACAAGTCGCAAAAGACTTCGTCCCCAAACGCTACCCAGTTACACTTGCCAATTTAGGTTTCATACATGGTCAATTAGATAATAGAGAATCCGAACTAGAATACTATTTGGAAGCTTTAAGAGTCGTTGGGGAAACACCTGAGTACGATGAACCTGGTGGAATCAGGGGCATGGCCTACGGGGGCATTGGAGATTATTACACTTTCATTGAGGAATATGATAAAGCGATAGAGAATTTTGAAGCTAAACTCGTTCTCGGAAAGGAAAAAAATAACCTTAGAATGCAGTATGAGGCATATGCTGGTCTGGGTAATGCCTATGCCAAAACAAACTTTTATGATTTTGAAAAAAGTAAGTCATATTACTTGAAGATAACCGCAGACACCATAGCCGATAACTATCATTATAGAGGGAATGCTTTTCTCAATTTAGGTCGACTACATAAGACCAATGGAGATTTTGACGAGGCGCTTAAATACCTTCAGAAGGCCTACGATATTTATGAGCCAATGACTGGTAAAGACTGGAAAGCCAGAATCGAGTATGACATCGGGGATACCTATTTGTCTCTAAAGCAGCTAAAACGTGCAGAAGATTGGTTTAAACGTTCACTGGAGAACGCCATAAGCAGTAGACTTGCTGTGAGGGAAAAGAACGCATTAGCGGGCCTATATGCTATCGATTCTATCCGTGGCAATTATAAAGCTGCGCTAACGAAATTTCAACGATACAATGCCATTGAAGATTCTTTGCTAAGTCAGGAATCAAAGGATAGGATCAGAGAACTACAGGTAAAGTATGAGTCAGAGCAAAAAGAAAACGAAAACCTATTGCTGAAAAACAACTTAGAGATATCCGAGGCAAAAATTGAAAATCAGCAGTTATTACAACTGATTATTGTTGCATTTACCCTTGGAGTTATCATAGTGGTATTGGTCCTTTACCGGGCCAATCAACGCAAGAGGTTGTCTAACAAAGCCCTGAAGGAGAAAAATCAACTTATCTCTAAGCAACATGATGAATTAGCTTTTAAGACTGATAAACTGCTTCTGGTCAATTCTCAACTCAAAGCTTTAGCTGAGTTTAGGTCTGACCTGACCAATATGATTGCTCATGATATGAAGAACCCATTAAACGCAATTATTGGGTTGTCGAATGCCGAAAACCAAGACAAGAGAATTCGGAATATCACACAGTCTGGTTATCAACTACTACATCTTGTAACCAACATGTTGGAAATTGACAAATATGAAACCACTGAGCATAAGCCCCAATTGACTGTGGCCTCACTTGATCAGGTCATTTTAGATGCTAAGCGACAAGTAGAGATACTCATGGAGGCCAAAGAGATTAGCTTTGAAAGTCTAATACCAAAGAAGACTTGTGTTAAAATAGACATTGAGGGTATAAAAAGAGTGTTTGTTAACCTACTCTCTAATGCTATTAAGTATTCACCCAATCAGGGGCAAGTTCGGATAGAAAAAGTGGAAGAAAGAGGCAATGTTATTCATCTTAAAGTAACAGATCAGGGTGCCGGTATATCAAAAGACCGATTGCCACATGTGTTTGACAAGTTTTGGCATTCTAATGCCAAAGATTCTGGTTTTGCAGCTTCAACAGGTCTTGGATTGACTTTTTGTAAAATGACAATTGAGGCCCATAACGGAGAGATTTGGGTCGAATCAGAAGTGGGTAAAGGAACTGCCATATTTTTCACTTTACCGCTATCTGAAAATGAAGTTTGTGAAGAATCTCTTAGTGTAAACCCGGGCTTATCATCTCAGACTGACTTACTCATAGAGACAGAACGGTCCTTAATTGCCTCAAAAGCAGGTTTCTTAAATGATTTGCAAGTACATCAGGTCAGTGCCATATCAAGAATACTGAAAGAACTTGAGAGAGAGGGTGTTAAATCAAGTTGGTTAAAGAGTATTCAATCTGCAGTCTACAACGCTGACCAAGCTCGATATAATGAGTTGTTAGCTATGTTAAACCTTGCTGAACAATGAGTCTTTTTGATAGAGCAGCGAAGATCCTAATTGCGGATGATGATCCCTTGAACTTAGAGGTTATGTTAGGCTTTCTGGATACAGAGCAATTAGAAGTGCTATATGCACTAAATGGTAAAAAAGCAGTTGAAATTGCAATCAATGAAGTACCGGATTTAGTGATTTTGGATTGGGAGATGCCAGTAATGAATGGCATAGAAACCATAAAAATTCTAACGCAAAATCCACGAACTAAGATCATACCGATCATAATTGCAACAGGTGTTATGCGGGAGTCTATTGATTTAAAAACAGCACTGGATGCTGGAGCGATAGACTTTTTAAGAAAGCCCTTTGATAGTATAGAGTTTAAAGCAAGAGTGGACAGTGCTCTGCGACTGTCCTTTACAAGAAAGGAGGTTCAAAAACAGCACTCAGAGATATTGGATCTGACGGATAGAGAAAAACGATTGCTTGAAGAGAACCTTGATTTAAAGACCAGAGAACTAAGTTCAGCAACCCTAATTGATTATCAGAAGAATCAATTAATGATCGGATTGTTAGAAGATGTGAAGAAGATAGACAGCCTAACCAATAACGCTTATTCTAAAAATATTCGCCAAGTTGCTCGAAAGGTCAAGGCCTATATAGATCTTGATAAGAGCTGGACAGGCTTTAAACGGCACTTTAATGAGGTACACCCCAACTTCTTTGATCGACTCAATGAAAATTGGGACTTAACCAACAATGAGAGTCGTATCTGTGCCTATCTCAAAATAGGTCTTGAAAACAAAGAGATTGCTGCCCTTACCAATGTTGAAAGTGCTTCTGTCAGAAGAGCCTTAAACAGATTAAAGAAGAAACTAGGACTCACACAAGAGGAGAACCTGAGAGATTTCATCAATGAGTTAGGTTGACCTTCTGTCTACGATTTGTCCCGGTTCTCATCACTTTAGTTGGACGTCTTAGAATAAATTTGATATTTATAAGACAGCTGGTTGGGTAAGGAATGATGTGATGCGTTGGTATGGCTGCCAGAACACATTGTTAATGAAACGAATTCTATTTTTATCGATTCTTTTCCTAAACCTTATCAGCATGAAATCTCAATCTGCTGAGATAACGGTTCCGGGAATTTCGGGGATCACTTTTGACGATAGCATCCCTTCTGTCACTATAAACTCTGACTTTACCATTCATGGTCTTACGGTTTCTCCTCAGTCCTTAACCCTTTCCTATTCCAGTGATGTATTTAAGCTATTTGGAAGTGCTGTTGTACAGCTTGGGACAGATTTTATCACTGTTTCTTTTGGAGATGAGGCAAACCCAGGCTTACTGGTAACCAGCGGAACTTTTGACCAGGTGTCTATGGGCCTTACTGCCAATTTCGCACTCAAATCACTTGGTTTTGCTCCTAATGGTCTCTCTTTCGAATGGGATAATGGCAATAATGTATTCGAAATTTATGGAGGAGCTACGGTCAGCTTTGATTCAGAGTCCATGATGGTAAGTCTTGGCGATGCGATATCTCCAGGTATAGAGATCTCAAATGGGGACCTTACTAAGATAAATCTGGGACTTAGCGCAGACTTTAACCTAAAGGGACTCTCTTTTAAGCCCGAGGGACTGACATTTCAATGGGACAGTAGTTCAGATGAATTTCAGATGTTTGGCAATGTCCTCACGTCTTTTGATTCAGAGACTATCGAGGCCAATTTAGGAAATGCCGGAGCCCCGGGCTTGACAATCCTAAGTGGCGTGGTCCAAAAAGTCAACATAGGGTTTAGAACTGAATTCATGATCAAAGACCTAAGTTTCAAGCAGGAAAACCTCAGTTTTCACTGGGATAAGTCTACCGATCAGTTTGAGATATTTGGTGATTCCGAAGTTACATTCGATGGCGAGTCTATTCTCATTTCTATGGGCAGTGATGCCGATCCGGGCATTCGTATTGTTGGGGGAATAGTAGATCACATAAACCTTGGTGTTTCAGCGAATTTCAATATGAAGTCAATTGATTTTCAAGCAAATGGACTGACTTTTCATTGGGATAAGTCCGCTGATCAATTTGAGATATTTGGCGAAACCTCTACTTCCTTTGACGGTCAAAATATGGCCATATCGCTAGGCAATGATGCAGACCCTGGCTTGATAATAAGGTCAGGAGTGGTTGAGCAAATCAATATGGGCATCACTGCGGATTTCAATATGAAATCCATGGCTTTCAAGGCGGAAGGGCTCACTTTCAACTGGAATAAAGCCTCTGATCATTACGAAATTTACGGTCTGAGTACTGTCACTTTCGACAGTGAAACCATTGAGGTGTCACTAGGTACCGATAGTGATCCGGGGATTAAAATTGACAATGGCTTGGTAGATCATATCAATATGACTGTTACGGCCAACTTCACATTAAAAGCCATGTCCTTTAAAGCTGATGGGCTCACCTTTGTGTGGAACAAGGCGGGCGATTATTTCCAGATATATGGGGTTACGGAAGCCAGTTTTGATGGTGCAACCTTGTCAGTGACTATGGGAGATAGCAGTGACCCAGGCATTAAAATTGACAACAACGTACTCGAGCATATTAATATGAAAATCAGCACTGATTTCGATATGAAAGGCATGAGCTTCGATGTGCAAGACCTGAGTTTTGACTGGGATAAAGATTCCAATAACTTCCTGATTTTTGGCAGTGCTACCACCACTTTTGAAGGAGAGACGCTGTCAGTTTTGCTGGGTGATCCGTCAGACCCTGGAATTCTGATTGTCAACAATGTAGTTCAACACATTAACATGGGCATTACGGCCGACTTCAAACTTAAGACCATGGAGTTTGAGGCAGAAGGATTGACCTACCATTGGGACAAGACTGCCAACCAATTTGAGATTTTTGGCAGTACAACAGCCAAATTTGACGGAGAAGAGGTGTCTATTTCCTTGGGCAGTGACTCTGATCCGGGTATAGCCGTACAAAACGATGTTATTCAACATATTAACATGGGAGTGACGGCTGATATCAGTTTGAAAGCCATGACCATTAAACCTCAGGATCTTACTTTCAGATATGACCGATCATCCAACCATTTTGAAATGTTTGGTTCAGCGGATTTAACTGTAGAAGGACATGATGCTGGCATTAGTATGGGGGATGATGATGACCCAGGTCTGGTGTTTAAGAATAATGTGCTTGAGCAAATCAATATGGCCATTACCGAAGATTTCACTTTAAAAGGGTTGACAATTAAAACGAATAACCTTGGGGTGGATTGGATCAAGGGGACAAAACACTTCGACTTCTATGGAGACATGGAGCTAGATCTGGCCAATGAGACGATTAATGCTGACATGGGGACCTCGAGCGACCCAGGCATGCAGTTTAGGAATGGAAAACTACACTCAATGGACATAACTGTGAATTCCGATTTTAAAATCGGGAACCTTGAAGTGACCACCCGCGATGTAGAGGTAAAGTACACCGATTCCAAGTTCTTTATGACTGGAGAGATCGAGGTAGATGAAGTCTGGTCGGTCAAGGTAGATCTAGGTGAAGATGGTTCCAATGGTCTTGAAATCGATGCTTCACATCACCCTGATAAACTCAAGTTAACCGATTTCAAAATCGAAGTGGATCATGTCGATTTAGGTGCTATCGATTTTAAGAAAGTAGAAATCAGCTTTCAGAATGATGTAATTCATGAAGCTGAACTTGATGTGTCCATCCCACCGGGTTACGAGGTAGATGCCACTATGACCTTTGCAGGTAGCCCGGCCAAGCTCAATTCCATCGATATCTCATTTGATGCTACCAATTTTGACACGGCTATTCCTATCGGAGATACAGGCATAGATTTGGTTCATCTTGAAGGGGGGATGTTCAATCTGGCTAACCCTAATCAGACGGTACAGCTTACCAAAACAGTTCATTTGTTTGGACAGGATTTTATCTTTCCCGGAGAAAAAGTCAAAGGAGTATATTTTCAGGGATCTGTAGCTTTTGTTTTTGGAGGCCCGGCATCAATCGCAGGACATTCCGCTGCATTGCTTTATCAGAACAATACGGCCACAATCAGTGGCACAGGTGTAGAACTGGGGGCTTCATTACTGGTAGGGGCTTATAGAAGCGGTAGCCATTGGCGATCTATTCTTGGTGATGGGAGCATTAATATGGATTTAGTATGGGGGCGCTCTTATTCCGTCAATGCTCATATGAATATTCCTTCAGATCCTTTGGTTGAGTTTTCGGCTGGAGCGAAGCTATCAGCCAGTGGTAGCTTTGATGCTTTAGTAGATGTGAAACTCAAAGTTCCTAAGAGTGTACCCATTGTAGGAGGTAAGACATTGGGAAGTGTGGATGGAGGTATCCACTATAACAGACATCACCTAAGCAGTAGTTATGCAGCCGGGTGGGCTTCTTATTGGTTTTTTGGAACACATCACTTTGGTGCCAGATATAAATTCAGTAATCGTAAGGTTGATGTCATTGGATCCGGAACGGTGAGTAGTATAAAAAGACAAATCAGTAGTGCCTTAAGCGAAAATGCCGGTAGTGCCAATATGGGTATAGCCAATGAAGCTTCTGAATGGGTGAAAGATGTAAGAACCTTTGAAATTCCACCTTATAAGAGTTCCATGTTAGTTGAAATTGATATGGGAAAAGTGGTGGACGAGGCCTATGTTTCTGTCATTGGGCCTGAAGGTTTTTATGATGTTTATGAAATTAAGAAAACTGAAGTGGCTGAAGATGAACCACCATTGATGGAGTTAGAGGATAGGATCACAAAATTTGAATTAGACTCAGCAGCTAATTTACTCGTGATCAATCATGAACCCGAAGATGATTCTTTGCAGCATCAGTTTTCTACACTGGCTCCTGGTAACTATGACCTTTTGGTTTCTTATAGGGGCTCGAATAATGTGGATTCGGTTGGTGTAAATGTGAGTTACTTTAGCCCTAATCCATTCGGAGAAATCTCTTCAGTGAAGTTAAGCAATGGGCAAATTAAGGTTGATATGGACTATTGGGCCCAATTTCCTGATTCAACTCAGTTAAGTGTCTATTGGAATGACACAGCGAGTCATAGTGGATACCACATCGCTACTTTAGATTATGGTCAAGCGGATGAGCTTGGTTTTGGCGAAACGGAACTAACTTTTAACCCTTTTGAATCCGTAGATCAGGATAGCCTTTATTTCTATTTTACAATTCAAGACAGTTCAGGGGTGCCAGTCTACTCCGAGTTTTCAGATCCTATCAAGCATGAATCTCCCGTAGTAGGTACCGTAAATGTAACTGGCGCAACAGAAGAGGCAGATGTAAAAGGCATTATGGTCTTTGTTGACGAAAATGGAGATGGCTTTTATGATACAGCTGGAACAAACAATGATTTCGAGCCATCCACTTTGACGGATGGGGACGGGAAGTTCCACCTGAACAATATGACTGTTGGCCAGACTTATACCATTGACATAGTGGTTCCATTTGGATATTCCCTTGCTAATGGTGAGACCGGTAAGCGAACATTTGTTTTTAACGGACAGGTACAGAATTTCACTTTTAATCTGGAGCTAGACTAGACTATGAAAAAGACACTGATCATTGTATTGATATCGGTTTTTGGAGGTTTTTTGAAAGCCCAGGACTTAGATGAGTTGAATAGATCATCATCCAATAGTCACGAACATTTTGGTTGGACTATGGCCATAACGGAGGAGTGGTTAGTCATAGGATCACCACATTCAGAAACCAGTGCAGGCTTGGATGCTGGGAAGATTGTGGTCTATAGAAAGGATGGGGCCAGTTGGAATGAATTTCAGGTGATTGAGAACCAAAATGGAGACACCTTCCAAAACTTTGGTTTCGCCATCGATATGTCCACCTCTGTGATGGTCATTGGTGCCATTGGTACTTTCCAGAGTGGACCTTTTACCGGTAAGGCCTTTGTTTATGAATTCGATGGTACTACCTGGTCATTGACAGCAGAGTTGGAATCTGACGCACCTGCAGCAGGACACTACTTCGGCCATGCAGTGGCCACCAATGGAAACAGGATAGCAGTCAGCGCAATAAAAGCCAATGGTTTGGTAGAAAGTACTGGTGCAGTATATGTCTATGAAAAGAGCAACGATGTCTGGTCCTTAACCAATACACTCACTGCTGATGATGGAAGTACTAACGATAACTTCGGCTATGATATTGACATGAATGTCCATGGCAGAATCGTGGTAGGGGCTCCTAATCAAACAGATTTTATAGACAAAAGCGGAGCGGTTTATGTTTTCGATACTTCCGAATCAGGATATGATCAAACCGCTAAACTCAAGGTGTTTGACAGGACTGAGAAGGACTACTTTGGTACCTCGGTTTCCATTAATAGAAATGATATCGTGGCTGGAGCCTATTTGGCTGATGGTTCTACTAACAATAGCGGAGCAGCCTATTTCTTCAGACTTGACGGGGAAAACTGGACGATGGAGCAGGAGATTTTTAGTCTTGAGGGTGAATTGAATGACTACTTTGGCCGTACTGTCGCTATGAGTGATTTTCGATTGGTCATTGGGGCCCCAAAAACCAATGTTGAAGATGGGAATGATGTGGGTTCAGGATATTATTACGAGAAAGAAGGTGGCCTTTGGGTACTTAAACAATCTTTTGAAGACCCGAATGGCTCTGATCATAATTTCTTCGGTGCCGCCCTGGCCGTTTCAGATTTTGACTTGGCTATCGCTTCTAAACTCTATGATGGACAATCTGACGATGGTGGAACGGTCTACACTTCGGGTCTTGGAGAGGTACTCTCCAATGATGAGATAGTCTTGGAAGAGTCTATACGCTTGGGGAGTTTCCCTAACCCAACACAAAGTGATATAACGATTAGATTTAGACTATCGAAACCTTCTTCTGTTGGTATTCAAATCTTTGATCAACAAGGGAAGCCTGTGAATACCCTGTTGCCAGAGTCGATTCATGCACCGGGAGATAAAGAATTCATTTGGAATCTAAAAACCCAGGGAGGAGCTTTGGTAAGAAACGGACTTTACCTTTATAAGCTTTCGATTGATGGCAATGTCTTTACACGAAAGATCATAGTTTCAAGGTAAAAGGCAAATCCGAGTAGATAAATACTGACAAAGCCATTTAAGAGTTCAATCCTGTTAATTTTGAGCCAAACTATGAGTTAACATGAGGAGACTTTTTATACTGTGCTGCCTTTTTATTGGCTTAGGCCTGGGTGCTGTTCAGGCATTCCAAATAGAACAATTTACTGACCCATACTATGAACTTGTCAATGCTGAGTTTGACAAGGAAAAGGCCTACAAGACTGTGGCCTTTGTTGAATCTCATTTTAGAGTTGTAGGAAATGAAGGCTTTAATCAGGGGATACAATGGGTGGAAATGAATCTCCAGAAAGCCGGTTTCGTGCCTGAATGGAAAGCTTCAGAAGACCAAAGACTTATCTATAGATTCGAAGAGCGACCGCTTAGAAACAAGACGTGGCAGCCCTATAATGGAAGTTTGAAACTAGGGGACGAAGAGTTGCTCAATTTTTCGACCAATCGAAACATGATAGCTATCAATTCCTATCCTACTGATGGAGAACAGGAATTTGAAGTGGTCTACGTAGGTTCTGGAAGAAATTTAGATTTAGATCAGGATTTAAAAGGTAAAGTGGTCTTTGCCGAGACAGCGGTAGGTGCTTTGTTTTCGACAGTCGTCAAGAGCAAAGGAGCTGCGGGGGTAATTGGCTACAGAATGCCCGGTTATACCAAACCTGAAGTGAATGTGAACTCTATTCAATTCAGTGCCATTCCACGAGATAGTGTCAATAAGTCTTTCGGTTTACTGTTGTCATATCAGGCAAAAGAGAAGTTAAAGGCTGCAATTGCAGCAGGTAATAATAAGATCAAGGTTAAGCTGGATACCAAAGTCTATAGCTCAAAAGAGTTTACTATCGTGGCAGAGTTAAGGGGTAGCAAAATGCCGGATGAGCGTTTCGTATTTAGTGCCCACATGCAGGAACCTGGAGCTAATGACAATGCCAGTGGGGTAGGTGTCCTTTTGGAAGCAGCCGAGACCAGTGCTCGTTTGTTAAAGGATGGAAAAATTGATCCCGAAAGAACCATCACCTATTTATTTGGCGATGAGATTACTTCTACCAGAAGATTCATTCAGGAAGATCCTGAAAGAGCAAAGAGGGTAAAGTGGGGAATGAGTCTTGATATGGTGGGTGAAGACACGGAAAAAACAGGCGGGACTTTCCTTATTGAGAAAATGCCCGATCCAGGAGCGATTTGGGTAAGAGGAGTAGAAAAGCATTCCGAATGGGGAGGAAGACCCTTACAGAAAAAAGACTTGAAGCCCCACTACTTCAATGATTTAACCATTAGTATTTTTAAAAGCATCGGTGAGAAGAAAGATTGGGAAGTGAATTTTAACCCTTTCGAAGGAGGTAGTGATCACGTGCCATTTCTATCAGCTAATATTCCAGGCTTGCTGCTTTGGCATTTTACAGACCAATTTTATCATACCGATCAGGATCGACTAGATAAAGTTTCGAAAGAAACCCTTCATAATGTGGGTACAGGTGCATTGATGATCGCATTGATGCTGACTGAAAATAAACCCATGCTGGCCAATAGAGTCCTTTTGGCTGTATCTACAGCAGCGACTTACAGACTACAAGACGAACTAAAACTTAGCAAGGATTTATTGAGTAATGGTGGAGACAGAGATAAAGAAGTAGATATTCTAAGTACCTGGGCCGACTACTACCAGAAGGTATTCGATAGTGTGAACGACTTGGATCCTAAAGGAAGTATGTTCAAAGACAATTTGGAAAATACTAAAGACGCTCTGATCGGCTTTACTAATTTGATATTAGGGCAGTTGAAATAACCTGGCTTCGGTTTACCACTTTCCGGCATAGCTAATATCTTTTTGGGCGATATAATTAAGGTAGGCTCTCTTCGTCCTGATGATCTGTCTGAGATGTATATAATCATGAGCTACCCAGTTTTCGAGCAGTTGCCATGCGCTCATTTCTCCTAGTTCAGGATGAACCAGGCAGCTGTCCCAACTGGGATTTTCCAATGATCGAAGCCATGCGATTGACTTTTTGCGTTCCTTGAGCCAGGTTTCGGTCTGCTGATCATAATTCTGACTCATATAGTCTTTTGATTTCACCCAACCCACCGGATCGATTGGAACAAATTCAAACCTTTCTGGATTAAGGGCGGTTTTCACGCGAGTTCTGAAGTCAAGAATTTCTTCATCGACTAAGTGGCATGCAATCTCCAATAAGCACCATTTGTCCTCATTAGGTTTCCAATGAGCCTGCTCGGCTTGATTTATTTTAAATAATGTCTCAAATACCCTCGCATTGATAGATAATTCATGAAGCAAAAAGTTTGAATCAGTGGTCATAATATTTGTCGGATGATGCATCCTTTCTAATCTAAGAATGTCTATATGAAAAAACTTACTAATCATGCAAAAACTCAAACCAACTCTGTTTATAGTCCTTTTCCTTTTGGCGGTTACTTCAGCTTACGCTCAGGAAACGGTCGAAAAAACATATTCAGGGATAAAAAGTATTCGCTTAACAACAGCTTCTGGAAACGGGACAATCAAGAAAAGCGATTCCGATGAAGTGAAAGTACACTTAAGATATACCTATGATGACGATGTCTACGAACCTTCTTTTGAGCAAAGGGGTGACAGGCTTTATATCGATGAAGATTTCAAAAGAAGCCGTTGGTCAAGAGGGTATTCAGAATGGACCCTAGAAGTACCTAATGGAATAGAACTTGATTTTAAAACAGGCTCAGGCAACATAGAAGTCTCGGGAGTAAATATTGAGGTAAGAAGCAGTACAGGTTCTGGCAATATCGATATCGAAGAGGTTAATGGAGATGTTAGAGCCAATACGGGGTCTGGTAATATTACTTTCCAGAATGTTGAGGGTTGGTTAAATGCCAATACAGGTTCTGGTTCTATTCGTCTTGACGGTACCAAAGGTGATGCAAAATTGAATACAGGCAGTGGAAATATTCGCAGTAGAGATATTGAAGGCGAACTGTCAATGAATACCGGAAGTGGTAACATTGATGTTGTCAATGCTATAATCACAGGATCTTCTAGTTTCAATACAGGTTCGGGTACGGCAGAGGTCAGTTTAGGTGGGGTACTAGATCATGACCTGTCTGTAAGCACCGGTTCTGGCAATGCAATCTTAGATTTCAATGGTCAGGATATCTCAGGAGAATTTATCATGCGAGCTAGTGATAAGAGTGATATTAGAGCGCCATTCCAATTCGATGAGGAGTATGAAGACGATAGAAACAGAAGCTATAGTCGAAGAGGAAGAAGAAATGGATGGGTCAAAGAAGCAAAGGTTGGTAACAAGAATATTCAGATTAAAATCAGCAGTGGGTCAGGTCGCGCGGTGGTGAAAGACTAAAGTTTTTCGCTTTTTTTCAGATGGTGTGTAACGATCTGGAAACTTTTCAGTCTATAGGTCAACGGTCAGTAACTCAAACGTCAAATGCTCAAAAACTTCATATTGGTAACCCTGCGCAATTTGCGCAGGAATACCCTTTACTCAATCATCAATATCTCAGGGCTTTCAATCGGCATTGCGTGTAGTGTGCTCATATTGTTATGGGTCCAGGACGAGACTTCTTTTGATAGATTTATTCCCAAAGTAGATAAGATTCATCAAGTATGGGTGAACGCCCATTTTGACAATAGTATTCAGTCATGGAATTCTGTGCCTCTTCCAACCTATATGGAGATGAAGGGTGCTCATGCAAAGATTGCTAACTCGGTAGTAACCGGTTGGGGAGGAACGCGCTTGATTGCAAGAGAGGACAACCGAATCATGAAACGTGGCTACTTTGCCAGTGAAGAGTTTCTCGAGGTATTTGAGTTTCCAATGGTCAAAGGAGATCGAAGTACAGTGATGGATGATCCTTCATCCATTGTTATCTCCGAGGAACTCGCTGGGGTACTGTTTAAAGATGAAGATCCGATTGGTAAATTCTTGAAGGTAGACGATTCCAGCACCCTACAGGTGACAGGGGTATTCAAAGATGTTCCCGAGAATTCTACTTTTCAATTTGACTACTTAATTCCATGGAAGCACCGTGAAGCTACGCAGCAATGGGTCAGGGATAATACCAACAACTGGGGTAATTATTCCTTTCAGGTTTATGTAGAACTTAATGGTGAAGGTGATCAGCTTGAAGTAGAAGAGGGCGTTAAGGATATGTTGACAGAGAAAGGTCAAGACGATATTGAACGTGCCTTTTTCCTACACCCAATGACAAGGTGGAGGTTGCATAGCAATTTTGAAAACGGTGTTGAGGCCGGTGGCCAGCATGAGTACGTAACGCTGTTTACAGCAATAGCCATGTTTATTTTGATCATCGCTTGTATCAATTTCATGAATCTGGCCACTGCCAGATCAGAAAAACGAGCACGTGAAGTAGGCATTAGAAAGAGCTTGGGCTCTAAGAGAAGCCAACTCATTTTTCAGTTCTATGGGGAGTCGATCGTTATATCGATTATTTCATATCTGATTGCAATTTTACTAGTTCTGGCACTCTTGCCGTCTTACAACGACTTGGTGGACAAGAGCTTAATTGTTGATTTTCAATCTAGTCAGTTCTGGATTTTCTCCCTGATGATCATTTTGGTGACTGGAATCGTATCTGGAAGTTATCCCTCACTTTACCTCTCATCTTTCAACCCTATTAAAACACTTAAGGGGAAGGTTAGCGTGGGTAAGAATGCCAACTTGCCTCGAAAAATTTTAGTCGTCTTTCAGGTAGGGGTGGCAGTGGTACTGATTGTAGGTACAATTGTTATTGTTAAGCAAATCGACCTGGCTAAGAGCAGAGACCTTGGCTATAATCAAGAAGGTTTAATTACAGTGCCTGGCACTGCAGAAACGCTTGAAAACTATGATGTGATCAAGCAGGAACTGATTAGAAAAGGAGCAATCCTGAACATGACCCGTTCGAATAGTAATATCACCAGTGTTAATTCCAATAATTTCCTGAGCTGGCCGGGTAAGCCAGAGTCACAACGTGTAATGTTTGTGACCATCGTTGCGAACTATGATTATGCTGAAACAGTGGGTGCGGAGATGCTCATGGGTAGAGATTTTTCAAAAGAGTTTGCGACCGATACTGCAGCGATCATTGTGAATCAAGCAGCATTGGATATTATGGAGTTGGAGAATCCTATCGGTACACAGCTAGACCTTTGGGGTCAAAATAGAACGCTTGTCGGGGTGATCGACAACATTCTTATGGGTTCTCCATATGAACAAGTGAGACCAATGTTTATTGTTCTTGATGACTGGGGCTATGGTTCGATGACGCTAAGAATGCCGGCCACTAATAATGTGCAGGCAAACCTAAGTCAGATTCAGGAGGTTTTTGAGCAATATAATCCAGCATATCCATTTGAATATCGTTTTGCGGATGTGGATTTCGAAAGAAAGTATACCACCATCAACCTGACAAGGAACCTTGCGACCATTTTTGCCTTCTTGACCATATTTATCACTGGGTTGGGATTGTTCGGATTGGCATCTTATATGGCAGAGCAGCGCATCAAGGAAATCGGCATACGTAAAGTATTGGGAGCTTCTGTGACCAACTTAATCAGATTAATTTCGATCGATTTTGCTAAGTTGGTAATGATTGGTTTCGTCATCTTCTCGCCCTTGGCCTACTTCGGTTTGGACCAATATTTAGGAAGGTATGCCATCAGAACATCTATCGATTGGTGGATTTTCGCCCTGACAGGGGTGGTCGCTTTGGCCTTTGCGCTGTTAGTCGTAATCAACCAGGCAAGAAGAGCCGCTTTGGCCAACCCGGCAAGATCGCTTAGAAGCGAGTAGTTACTTATTGAAAGACTTTCTAAAACCAATATTATCAAGGGCGATTAGCCCTTGACTGGTTTTATCAAAGACAAACTCGATCGCTGATACTTTTACGGAGTCTTGATCAAGTGTTGTTAATGGAAGGTTTGCACTCTCCATGGCGATTTCCCACTCGCCTCCAAAAGAGCCATTCATTTTGTCCAGCTTCATATACCTGACTTTAAGCTTAGGAGCTATTTTTTTATACTGAGAAAGGCTTGTCTTCAGTGTGTCTTGAGTGCCGGTTATCATATTAATGGTGAAATCTACTGCAGCGGTGTCCTGGACTTTTAAATTTCCGTCACTGGCTCTACCTATTGAAAGAATCATTTCGTCATTAGGAGTAATGGAAATCGGTCGGTCCAACCTAAAACTGTATTTGGCCACTTTACTGATCGAGTCCTTATCCCAACCTATGATGACCGCATTGGTACCTTGAGTCTCGCCCCCTCGCATTTTCAATGCCTCTTCACGCCAAACCATAAGGTTTTCTGCCTTGATTTTTCCTGATTTTCCAGTGTTTAGATTGATGTCTCCTTCGAAATCAAACAGAACCTGGTCATGAGCATCTTGATAGTTATTCAAAAACACGGTGTTGGGCAGCCATGATTTTGCACTATAGGCATTCTTGAAAACTTCATCATAGGCCTGCTTCTTATTGAAGGTGCGCTCGGCAAAGGCACTAATAAAGACTTTGGCTGCCTG
Source organism: Roseivirga sp. (assembly GCA_965230105.1). Lineage (GTDB taxonomy): Bacteria > Bacteroidota > Bacteroidia > Cytophagales > Cyclobacteriaceae > Roseivirga. The sequence continues at coordinate 215,624 of CBDDKG010000026.1, forward strand.
ACGTTGTTCTTCACCAGAAATCAATGCTCCAGTGTTTAAAAACCAACCATATGGTTCTCCGAAATCTCTTCTTCCCCAAATAGAATTGAACTGACCATGATTGGCCTTATGGATAAGAACTCCTGCTTTGAAATAGTCGGTAGCGTCTGAATTTTTGACCCTTTGGTACTGCCGCAAACCAAAGAAACTAGCTTCATCTGCATCGTAGCTGCCTTGTAGCGATAGGTAGTTAATGTCTTCTAGTTTCATGCGTCTGAAATACCTTTGGTCAGTAGGGGCAATGGTTACAATACCTTTGATCCCAAAGTTGAAATCGAATTTGACTTTCGCGTTATCTGGAAAGTAAGGTAGTTTGTTATAGGCAGCAGCAATACTAACCGCCTCCCCACCACGTGAGTGGCCCATGAGCATAACCTGGTTTAAGTCGGCTTTTTCAAACAACTCAGAAGAAGAGTCATTAGACCATTTCTGCCACTGCTCTAGATGCTTTAGTAAGAGCCAGGCCCGTATCGGCATTTCTCGGCCGCGGAAGTCACCAGACCAGGTGCCATTGATATAATTCTCATCAACAGAAACGGTGATAAAACCTCTACTGGCGAGAAGTTCTCCCAAATAGGCATAGCCAGGGTCTGAATGATGTTCCATACCATGATTACCGTGGACAATAAGGATTAGGGGTAATTGTCCCTCTTTTTTGGGCATCCAGACACGTCCATTAATCGGAGCCTCATCTATACCAAATCCCCAATATCTTTCACGCCATTTCTTACGTTTTCCTTTCCATTCTGGAAGTAGCAGTCTGGCGTCAACGGGTTCTGTTTTATATTTAACTCCTTCGGCAAACTCAGGCCTTCTTGAATCCGTACCACTTCCGTAAGTGAAAGCTTCAACTTCATAAGCACCTGTGCTCGCTGGATTGTCAACTCCCAAACTGGCCAAATCAATAGAGGCCATCCCTTCGAAGTTCAAGGGGTAAGGGTCTTCTCCGCTTGAAACAATCCCTGACACCGGATAATAAAGACTCGCAAGACCAACAATTGTTAGAATGCCATAAATAAACTTGCTTCCTCTGCCTCTAATGAGATTGTTTATAGAACCTCCGATCAGTATCATACCCAGCATACCCAGGCCCAGTGTAAGGTTTATTTGTCCCTGAGGCCAGCTGAGTCGCATATAGCGGGCCAGTAGATAAACCCCAATAACTGCCAGAACCAATGAGACATAATTAGTGGGTAATGATTTTGAAATAGTGCTTATCAAGGTTCCTATCCATCGGAACAAATAGAAGGCTATTAAGCCTGCCAGAATATATACAGCAACCTGGAGATAGGGAGATAGTCCCGTTCTGAAGTAATAGCCAGAAAAGGCCATCATAAAAAGAGATAAAACTAGTAAGCCCCAAAAAGCACCTTTCAAAAAACCTTCTTTGGGAGTTTTGGGCTGTTTGGGTAAGCTGTTGAGTTTTTTAAGTTTATTAAACTGGTTGATCATCTTCCTAGGCTTGAAAACGGAAGATATCGATTTTTAGAATTCGCTCAGCGCTATTCTTATAAGTGGCAATTACACTTTGCCTATCTCGGCAATGTACTGGTAACATGGAGATCCATGAAAATCGAACTGTGGACCTCTTTTCATACCATTTTTCTCCGCTACTTTTTGAGAGCCAACATTGTCTATGGCGATGATTGAGATTACGCGTTCGTCTAATCCCTGCTCTTCAAAGTAGGCCCTAAACCGAATGGCCATTTCGGAGGCATAACCCATTTTCCAACGACTCGGTATTACAGAGTAACCAATTTCGAAATAGTCTTCGCCCATAATGTCTTCCCTCAAAATCAGGCCCACATTGCCGATCAGTTTATTGGTTGATTTTTCAATGGTAGCTAACATGCCAATACCGGTTTCTTCGTATCGCTTCATTTGTCTTTCTGTCCAAATGACGGCTTCCTCTTCAGGACTTTTTGGATTGTCAATGCCCACGAAATGTAGATATGGATTGTCTCTGAAAAACGCTTCCCAAGGCTTGGTATCCTCTTTGGTTATCGGGCGATAGTAGAGCCTTTCGGATTCAATTGGTAGTTGATATTCGTGAATGAGCATTTATAGATGTCTTGTCCTAGATATGAATTTAGGGCAAAAAAGAGACTATTGTGAGTTTCTAGAGTGACTATAGATAAAAAGAGGTTCTTCTTCCAAGTAATTCCCATTTCTATACAATCTCTGAACTATGAAAACACTAATAATATTGATACTCTGATCTACGCGAAACTTAAACCGACCCGAGATCGACTTGAGTGTCTTTCTTGGACTGGTTGGCTTGACATCTGTTAAGGTGCCAATTAAACTTTTTGCCTGCTGATCCTGGTAAAAAGAGTATGAGATAGAGTCAATTCGATTCTTAAGCATGTATGCTGGGTAATCCACCCTAACGTTATAATGGGCGTCCTCTCCATTCTTTTGAATGGTTATTGATGAGTCAACCTTTGTGAGTTTGCCCATTCCAAAACCAGGTCGCCCACATTGACTACTTGTTAGAAGAATCAAGGAGCTACAGATAGCTAATACCTTCAAACTCTTCATTCTGATTGGTTTTTCAATTCAATGGGATGGCTTAGGTTATTGAGCAAAGCCACCTTTTCATTCAATTTATCCATCTGGCTTATAATTACCTCCAGATGCATAACGCATTGTGAATCGTAGTCTTGCCCTTTGACTTTTAAGTCTAGGTCTTTAACCAATTTCATTACCTCATTCATTTCATCATAGGGAAAACGAAGGGTTATCTGTTCGGTAATGTCTTTTTTGACAATTTGATTGGCATTGAGTGCTTCAGCGGCAGCTGTTTTATAAGCGTGTATAAGTCCGCTGACGCCTAGTTTCGTGCCTCCAAAATATCGGATGACCACTACGAGTGTATTGGTCAATTCATGAGATTTGATTTGACCGAGAATGGGGTCACCAGCGGAGTGATTAGGTTCTCCATCATCATTGGCACGGGTTTCAGTACCTGCGTGTCCAAGCACATAGGCATAGCAATGATGGCGAGCATCATAGTATGTTTTCCTCAAGCCTTCGAGCTTTTCCTTTACCTCATCTACACTTTGAACCGGGAAGGCAATTGCAATGAATTTGCTACCCTTTTCTTTGTAAAGGCCTTCTGATTTGGTTGATATGGTCAAAAAACTGTCCTGCACTAAATAGCCTTAAGAATCTCTTGATGACTCAGTAACAGAATGACAATAATGGCCAATACCACGCCAATGGTATTAATCCTACTCAATTTCTCCTTGAAGAGCAACACTGCAGCAAGGGTTGAGACAATGATGATCCCTATATTCAAAGAAGGGTAGAGGATTGCCCCGTTATTGTCAAAAGCACTTAAAGCTTTGAGCTGTAGGTAGATTGAAAAGTAATTGGGTACACCTAAATAGATTCCGCCCATAATATCTTTCCACCTGAACTTTATGCCTTGAACCAAGGCAATTCCCAAGCCGATTATAAAGGCAAAGCCAAAAATGAAAATCGGAAATACCGACTCAGTAGCTTCTGTCAAAAAATGGTGGTTGGCATAGTTCAACGATGTATCAATCACACCACCCAAGAGAAATACAGCCAAGGGAAGCGCCACATATTTAAGTGTAAGCGGCTGCTTTTTTGCTGGATCAACCGACTTCTTCTTGCTAACCAAAATGATTGCGATAAATGCCAGTACTATGCCCACATAATTCCAAGTATCAAGATTGTTCGTTCCCAGTTTCAGAATAAACAGACTGAATACTACTGGGATGGCCAAACTCATTTTACTGGCTACAGTCGCCACAGAAACACCTCTCAGTTGGGTGGTTCTTGCCATTAGATAGAAAGTACTTACAAACACAAGGCCTAAAGCCATGGCCATATAAAACCAGTTGGCTGAGGTGTCGAGCTGGCTCGTTACATGACCAAATCCAGTGTAAAGGGTGCCTGTGATCACACATATGCCATAATTAGTGATAATGGCAGGGAAAGTCTTTATGGAATATTTACTGAATGATCGGAAGGCCATGAAAATGGCCACGTTGGCAAGTATGGTGAGGAGCAGATAAAACACGGTGCGTGAAATTAATCAAAAGAATGACGTACTCCATCTGGATACTAACTTATTACAAGATGTATATTACATATTATATAATACATAATGTATGTTACAATTTGTAAATTACAAAGTGTATATTAATTTTGTATAGAATGACAAATCCGTTTTTAATCAAGGGCTATCTCAGTGCTGCTTACTTCTGTGATCGGGAGAAGGAAACGGAAAAGATCATTACGGCCCTTCGCAATCGGCAGGACTTAACCATTCATGCATATCGTAGGTTGGGTAAGTCGGCATTGCTCAAACATGTTGAAAATCAGGTTGGGAAAGAATTTTACTTTGTATACACCGATATCTGGGGGACAAGTTCAGTCTCTGATTTTCTCAGAGAAATGTCAAACGGAATTGTGAAGAGTAACATCTTTTCTAAAAGAGGAATTGGCCAACGCTTACAGGAGTTTATCAAATCGATTGGAACATCATTCACGATCGGCTTAGATGGTAGACCTTCAATCGATGTGATCTATAACGATCAGCATAGTGTTTTTAAAAGCCTTGAAGAAGTGATGACTTTCCTAGACAATCAGGACAAGCCGGTGGTTTTGGCTATTGATGAATTCCAGGAGGTTAAGAAATACGATTCGGCCAAAACACCTATTGAGGCAACATTGAGAAAACTCACGCAAAACAGTCAAAACGTTCGCTTTATCTATAGTGGAAGTGAATACCATTTGATTAACGAAATATTTAATACACACAACCGGCCGTTTTACCAAAGCACACGGATGATGCAGCTAGGGTCAATTCCTAAGCAAGAGTACCAGAAATTTATTGTGAACCATTTTAAAAAAGGAAAGAAGCCTATCAACGAAACGTTGGTTGAAGACATCTTAGAATATGCCTATCTGCATACGTACTATGCTCAGGCTATTTTTAATTATTTATTCGGGCTAGCAAAGGTCCCTTCAAACTGGCAAGAATTTGAGCAAGTGTATTATCCGTTTATAGAAGAAAAAGGAGTGTTTTATGCAGAGCTACCCCAGCGGATAACGCCTCAGCAGTTTGTGGTGACAAAGGCTTTTGCAAAGGCAGGTAAGGTTACTTCTCCTACAGGTTCTGATTTTTTGAGACTGGCAAATTTCACTAACTCTAGTAGCATGAGAAGGGCAGTTAAGGCACTCGAAGAGAAACAGATCATTATTAAGGATGGTGATTTTTATCGCTTATATGATGTTTTTTTAGGACACTATTTAAAGTTCAATTCTTAGCATATGACAAAAAGACCAGAACTCTACACATTCACTCAGGTCTCTGATTCAAGAGGGGATCTTTCGTTCCTAGAAGAATTGAAAGATGTGCCTTTTGAAGTCAAAAGAGTCTACTGGCTGCATGAAGTACCGGAGCAACAGGTGAGGGGAGGCCATGCTCATAAAACTGGAGAGCAGGTAATCATTTGCCTGCAAGGCACGGTAGAGGTGGTACTAGAATCACAGGCTGGTGAACGATTGTCTTATACTTTAAATCAGCCGAATGCCGGACTCTATATTCCACCACTATGGTGGGGTAAAATGTTATTCAAAGGAAAAGCGATGTTGTTGGGGTTGGCCTCAGATGAGTTTTCAGAAGACGATTACATCAGAAACAGAGAAGACTTTTAGATGGCGGTTTACAAGCTATATGATGTATTGAATGCTAAGACAAAAGTCTGCTATACACCCTATGCTTACAATACACCTTCTTTCTTAGAGACTAATAACCAATTTACGAAACATCATTTCTTTTGGGTGAATGATGTCATCGGTGAGGCTCACGGGCATGTGGTTTTCTCCGTTGTAGATGGGATTGCTTATAGCCCCCATAAACTTCCTTTTGGAGGTTTAGAGTTGTCTGAGAAATTAAGCAAAGCTGAAGTAATGGTTTTTTTGGGAGCTGTTGAAAGGGCACTAAGAGAGATAGGAATCAGAGTCGTGCGAATTCACCAAGCCCCCAATGCCTATGCCGATCATTCCTTAATCAGTGAATGTTTGACAGAATTGGGTTACGACATTATTCAGAATAGAATTTTTCATGCCATTCCAGTAGATGAGTCGAATTTGCATGATCGAATGCACAAAATGGAGCAGCGAAAGATCAAGAAATGCATTGATGGTGGAGCGATATTTAAAGAGGTAAAGAGAGATAAAAAGAAGGTGTTTCAGTGGATCAATAGATTTAGGGATTTGGACTATAAACCACCTTCCATGACTTGGGCTGACCTGGACCATTCGGATATGCTGAACCCTAAAATGTACCGTGTTTTTGGGGTTTATATGAATGAACAACTGTTAGCTGCTACTGTCGTGGTCGTAGTAAATAAGGAGATGGTCTACCACTTTATGCCCGCAAGCAACAAAATGTTTGATTACCATAAAAAGTACAGTCCTATGGTATTTCTGGTGAATAATCTCTACAAATGGTGCCAGGAAAACTCGGTAAAGTTGCTGGATCTTGGTACTTCATATGTGGACATGAAAATGAAGATCTCATTGGCCAAATTCAAAGAAAATATTGGAGGTAAGTCCACAGAGGCCAAGAGTTGGGAGAAAATGTTGGATGTCAAAACCGAGGTAAATTGAAAAAAGAGTTTTTTAGAAGTTCTTCCTGGTCTTTTACAGCGGTTGCCTTTCGGGCTATGGGAGGCTTGGCAATCAACAAGCTCTTTGCTACTTTCTTGGGTACTCCGGGGATTACACTCCTTTCTCATTTTCAGAATTTAACAGCCCTTTTTACACAACTTCCCAGCGAAGGGGTGAACCGAAGTATCATGAAATACTGGTCTGATCCAGAAACTGATGAGATAGAAAGACTGCGACTTTTCAAAACAGGTATTTGGGTAACGGTAGTCATATTTTCAAGTACACTGGCAGTCTTGTATTTCAACTATCGAAGTTACTTTTTCGACCGGTTTATCAATGAATATACACCTCAACAATTTCTTCTGATCTTTATTCCAGCGGTAGCTTTGATGCTATTATCAGGCTATCTCAACTCAGTTATTCTAGCATTGAGAAGGGTAAAGGCCTATGCGCTTATCAACGTGTCTGGGCTGATTATGCTGGTTGGAATTGTGTATTTCGGGGTAACCTACGGTACTATGGACCAAGCGTTGCTGAGTTTTGCAATCGGCTATGGACTTATGTTTTTCAGTGCCCTGGTTTATCTCATCTACCGAAGAAAAACTGTCCGTTTAGGTGTTGGTAGACCGGATCTCAAGTCTGTCAAGAAAATAGGAAAGTTCATTGCCATGGCGATTAGCGCGATTGCACTGGGAAAACTGCTAGATTTTGGGGTTAGAAATTATGTCATTGATCTCTATGGGTTAGACAGGACAGGGCTTTGGCAATCAGTTGTAAAAATGTCTACCAGCTACATGCTCGTTTTCACGGGGACGGTTGGGGTGGTTTATTACCCAAAAATGGCCTCCTTGATCCATAAGCCATTGGAGCTTAAACAGTATGTATTAAAAGTCATGGGCTTTGTAGCCTTTGTATCACTGATTTGTTTGAGCGTTTATTATTTCAACAAGGAATTCATTCTTAAACTCTTCTTTGCCAATGGCTTCGAAAAAGCTGCTTACCTGGTGCGTTATCAAGTTATTGGAGATTTCTTTGCTATTATTTCATATCTGCTGGCCTATTTACTAAGCGCAAGGGTACAAACGATGCGGTATATTGGTGCCCAAGTAATTTCGGCAGCGATTTACCTTGGTCTCATCTCAATCCTTATCGATAGGTTCGATTTAGAAGCGCTTACCATTGCCTACATGTGGCGCTATATTGGCTTCTTCTTGATTCTAGTTTTGTTCAACAGGCGAATGCTCTTTAGATGGAATCACTCGTAAGCATTATCTGCATATCTTATAATCACGGCCCTTACATAAAAGAGGCCCTTGAGTCAGTATGGGCGCAGCGTTACCAGAACATTCAGGTGATTGTATTGGATGATGGCAGTACTGATAATAGTCAAGACCTTATTAGGGAGGCGATCGGGGATAGGGAGATTTTGTTTATTGATCACAAGGTCAATAGCGGCTATACTAAAACCTTTAATGAGGGTTTGGCCCTGGCTAAAGGGGATTACATAATTGATTTCGCTTTGGACGATGTTATGCTTCCAAACTTTGTGAAGTCTGGTGTCGATCGTTTGAGCCAAGAGTCCGGTAAGACCGGGGTTGTTTATTCAAATGCCGATTACATCGATGAATCATCAAAGGTTATTGGTAATCACAAAGAAACCCTGCTGACCAAAGGCATGGTCAAGGAACTTGCCGAGGGCGATGTGTTTGAAAAGATACTGAGACGCTACTTCATTTGCACGCCAACTATGATTATTAGACGAGCGGTCTTTGATCGTTTGGGAGGATATGATGAGTCTTTAGCCTATGAAGACTTCGATTTCTGGGTGAGGTCTTCTCGTTATTGGGAATATGCCTACTTGGATGAAGTACATATGCAAAAGCGAAAACTTAGTACAAGCATGTCGGCCAATCGATATCGACACCATCAAAATGAGTTGCTGTCTTCCGTACTTAAGGTTTGTCAAAAGGCTTTTCACCTCTGTAAAACCAAACCTGAGCTGAAGGCATTAAAGGAGAGGCTCAATTATGAGTACAGGCAATGCCTTAGAAATGAGGCTGAGGAATTGGCTGAAGCCTATCAGGCATTATTAGGACAAATGGGCGGTCGTACAGACCTTATCTCAAAGGCAGTAAGGTATTTCAAAAGAGACTTTACCTGGTAGTTTCAATTGGTGTTTTTGGAAAGTGTAATGATGTTGTGATGCAACCGTCTTTTAAAAGTAGTGTCTTTTAAGCATCAAAAACTCAACCTTCCATGCTATTCAACAACATTAGAACCATCCTGAGGTCACTCGTCAAGAACAAGTCTTATGCGATCCTTAATCTATTAGGTCTAACCTCAGGCCTTGTCGTATTTCTTCTGATTACACTCTATACCCAGCAAGAGTTTAGCTATGATCAATATCATTCAAAGGCAGATAGAATTTATCGCATCTATAAAGAAGACAATGGGAACTTCTATAAAGGCTCGAATAAGTATGCGGTAGTGCCGACTCCCTTGGCTCCAGCCATGAAGAATGACTACCCGCAGGTGGAAGAATTTTTCAGAATAGATTCCTATGGGAATACAGTAATTCGGGCGGAAAACGAGGTTTATCTGGAACCATCGATTCATGCTGTTGACCCCATGGTATTCCAAATATTGGATATTGAAGTGACACAGGGGGACCAGGCAAACATTCTCAAAGGTTTTAATGATGTGGCCATTTCTGAAGTCATTGCCATGAAATACTTTGGTAGAACTGATGTGATTGGTGAAACTATCAGGTTTAGAGATGAATTACCACTTCAGATTTCGGGAGTATTCAAGGAAATGCCGAAGAACTCCCATTTTGTAATTGATATAGCAATCAACCTAGAAGGTATTCTAACCGCTGACAATCGTAGAATGGATAGGTGGAGCAATAGCAACTTCTATGCTTTTGTACTCTTAACCGAGGGGAGTGATGCTGAGGCATTGGAAGCAAGGTTGCCAGAATTAAGAGCGAAATATGCGGATGACCCCATAGATGAAGATGGTCAGGAGTCCATCTATTATCTACAGGCACTGGAGGATATGCATTTCACCAAGGATGTGAATTTTGATATTGCTCCAAACGCAGATGCACAGGCCCTTTATATCTATATCGGAATTGCATTCATGATCCTCATTATTGCTGGAATTAATTATGTGAATCTAGCCACAGCTCGGGCGATTAACATGACCAGAGAGATTGGAATCAGAAAGGTGATCGGGGCACTCAAATCAGACTTAATGATTCGTTTTATGATCGAGTCAGCAGTTTTGGTCTTCGTTTCTGTACTCCTTTCTGTTTTAGTGTTGTTGATGGTTTTACCGGCATTTTCGGTGTTCATTGACAAGGAAATCAGTATGGATTTCACAGCTCCGGAATTATGGATATTGCTCGGTGTAGTAGGCATTGGTATGACATTATTATCGGGTATTTACCCCGCTCTCATCTTGTCCAGGTTTAAACCAATCGCTGCTTTAAAAGGAAAGGGGCGAGCTGCCAAAGGAAATGCCGTGTTTAGAAATATTTTGGTAGTATTCCAGTTTGCCATCTCTTGTGCCTTGATATTGAGCGCATCAGTCTTGACTAAGCAACTGAATTATATCCAGAACCTAGATACGGGCTATAGTCGTGATCAGGTCATAGTAATGGGCATTCGCGAGCGTGGAGATGGTATCAGAAATAGGGTAGAGGTATTTAAGGACGAATTGAAGAAAATTCCTGGAGTGAAACATGTGACCTCGTCCAATTCATTACCTAACAATATAAGTTCAAATGGTACTGTGAATTGGGTAGGGCGCAAAAAGGATGAAAGAGTCGTGCTTTATACCAATGTGGCAGACGATGAGTTTGTTGATTTATATGATTTAGAAATTGTCGAAGGTCGAAATTTTGATCTATCAATCCCTTCAGACGAGAAAGCAGTGCTCATCAACGAATCTGCCGTAAAAGCTCTGGGTTGGGAAGAACCTATTGGTATGCAAATGATGCGCTGGTATGGAGATACCGGAACTGTTGTAGGTGTACTTAAGGATTTCCATGCGCACTCTGTGCATCTGGAGATAGAACCTATTCGAATCTTTCATAGGGCTGGACAATACAATGTATCCATCAAAATAGAAGGCAATAATATGAACGAGACAATTGCTGCGATTGAGGAGGTCTACACAGGGCTGAACACAGTTTATCCTTTTGAATACAACTTCTTCGATGATATTTTCGATAGGGCCTACCTAAGTGAAATGAAGACAGCTGAATTAGCCAATTGGTTTACAGGCTTGGCTATCCTGATCGCCTGTCTGGGGCTATATGGTCTTGCAGCGCATAGGGTACAGCATCGAATCAAAGAAGTTGGGGTACGAAAGGTCTTAGGCGCCTCGGTAGGGAGAATACTCCTGCTGTTGTCTAGAGACTTTGGTGTACTCTTGCTAATTGCTTTTTGCATTGCAGCCCCAATAGCTTACTATGTAATGGAGGGTTGGCTCGATGGTTTTGCCTACCATACGAACATCAACATTTTGACCTTTGTCATAGCCCTCTTGATGATGATGGTAGTCGCAGGTTTGACGGTTGGGTATAGAACCTATCGTGCGGCTGTAAGGAACCCTGTTGAGGCACTAAGGGAGGAGTGATAAGTTGGGTATTGGGTATTGGGTATTGGGTGTTGGTATAGTAATGCTTGCCTGAGGTGAAAACTCGTTTCTTTTGCTAGAAGCTAGAAGCTAGAAGCTAGAAGCCTACTTCTGGTAGAAATCATCGACAAGTCCTTTGGCGTAATCCCATGCAATTGCTGAGCCATCTTTGATCTTCTTTTTCTTTTCAATTACCGTTTCATAAGGCACGTCAAATTCTTTCCATGTGCCTCCATCATTAGAAGCATTCTGCATCATAGGAGCTAGGCGATCCATGGCCTTTGCAAATTTGGCTTCGGCTGTTTCAGCGGCTTCGAACTCTTCCCAAATCGCGATTAATTCTTCAGCTTGATCTTTAGGCAGTAGGCCAAAGATTCTCTTTGCAGCCTTTAACTCTTCTTCAGTATTATCGTGACTTTTCTTGGTGTCGAAAAGAAAAGTGTCTCCAGCATCAATCTCTACGATATCATGAATTAGAAGCATTTTGATCACCTTGAGCAAATCTATCTGTTCATTGCTTTGGTTTGACATCACCAGGGCCATCATGGCTAAGTGCCAACTATGTTCAGCATCGTTTTCATGTCGCTTGCTATTGAAAAGAGAGGTTTTGCGCTCGATGTATTTGAGTTTATCTATTTCCTTAATAAAGGAAATTTGCTTTTCGAAATCAGGTGTAGACATACGTTGCTATTTAAAGCATAAAAAAAGCCAATTCTTAAGAACTGGCCAATTGAAATCAAGTCAATATATTTTTCTATGCGACTTCGGCCACACTCACATCAACCCCGCCTGTGGCAAAGTTCGGAATGTCATTAACAGCGGCTTGCCCTTCTGGTGAACCCATATTACTCTGAAGCTCTTCAATTGAATTGAAATAAACCTCAGCCATCCGATATTGTGATGCCTGACTGCCGTCTGGAGTTCCAGCAAACTTAGAAAGTTCTACCTTTTGTACGCCTGGAATTTTGCCAGCAATGGGCATATGTGTTT
>CBDDKG010000027.1:0-19731 GCA_965230105.1 Roseivirga sp.
CTGACCAAACTGCTCATAGGAATGTTCCGTTTGTTTCAAAAAACATAAATCAACACCTTTTTTCCGAAATTCACTTTTCTCGTACAAATCAATACCTCCAATAGGGTTTATATATTCCTTTGCACTCTCTTTATGACAGATTTCGATTATTCTCCCTACTCTGTCGGTATTTTGATTGGCATAAATTGTTGAAGAGGGAATTATTTCAGTCTTTATATCCAAAAAATCGCAAATCGCTTCTATGCTATGCTTTGCCATATCAGAAATGGTCACATGGTCGACAGTCAAAACTTCATTGATTAGATCAAAAACCTCAGAAAAGTTTGATGACTTAGCATATGACTGTCTTATACTTTTTAGAAACTTCTTCTTCCAATAAGACTTGTTGTCCGTGAGGATCATTGTGTCTTTAATGTCTACAAAACTGCTTTGCTTTCTAACTGGAATAGTGAACATCTGCGGTTTACCATTGCTTAAGATATTGTTCCTATTCACCCAGCCTTGTTTTATAAAGGTCACGTCATCATAGCACACGAACTTATCGACAGCATTAACAAGTTGAAAGTAGCCCAAATAGGGAAAAACATACGGCTGCATTATGGCAATCCTCATTTATTATACCTCAAAGTTCTGATAATGACTCTCGAAATGTAGTCAACCTCTGATGTTGTCAGATCATGATAAAGGGGCAGACATAAAATCCGTTCTGCCAAATGTTCTGCATTTGGCATTCTTTGATATTTTAAATAAGGCAAATTATTCAAGCTTGGATAAAAGTACCTCCTAGGCTGAATATAGCTCCCTTCGAGTTCACTTTTCACTCTCAACAGGTCCTTTTCGCTTTCAAACACTACAGGATAATAGGCGTAATTATACTCACATTGAGAATGAACCTTTTGAGTTTTAATTGGAAGGTCAATATTCAAAAGGTTCTGATCATAACAATTACTAAGTGTCTTTCTACGTTCAATTATACTTTCTATGTATTCCAGGTTTGCGAGGCCCATGGCTGCATGGAACTCTGAATTCTTAGCATTTATCCCCACTCCTTCGAAGGAATCTCCGTTATGCCCAAAATTTCTAGCAAAAGCAAGCCTTTTGAGAACATCAGGATCTTTTGCAGCAATGCCTCCGCCTTCTACCATGTGATAGAGTTTAGTTGCATGCAAACTCACAATGCTAAGGTCACCAAAACTCATAAGGCTTTCTCCATGGAGCTTTGCTCCAAATGTATGTGCCGCATCGTAAATCACTGGAAGGTTATGCCTATCTGCTACTTCTTGTATTTTTTCTACTTCACAAGGATTTCCAAAAACATGAGTCGCTACTATGCATGAAACGTCCTTGTCAATTTTTTCCTCAATTAAGGCACTATCAATATTAAAAGTATCAGGATCTATATCCACAAACACCGGTTCGAGAGACTCCCAAATACCAGATGAAACAGTTGCTACATAAGTAAACGGAGTGGTTATGAACTTTCCTTTTAACTTCAGAGCATTGAATGCCAATTGTAAAGCAATTGTACCATTAAGTGTAATTAGAAAGTGGGGAACCCCTAAGTGTTCTTTGAGTCTCAACTCTAACTGATTGATTAGTGGTCCATTATTGGTTAGCCAATTCCTGTTCCATGCTTCATTCAGGTAGGAATCAAACTTCTCTTTTGGTGGTAAGAATGGCTTAGCTACTGGTATCATGACGCTTGAACGTTACTTTTAAAAGTCTGACAAATTCAAAGAAGGAATCTAGCTTAAGTAAATAGCAAGACAATGTAAATACTGAAGCTCCCAAAGAAATTCCTATTACCAGCATCATGATATCTGACATGCCTTCCATTAAGAAGTTGTTTGCAACAAATACGACAGCCCCCATGAAACTAGCAATTAATAGGCTTGGAAGAATATCTACAACCTGCTCCCAAAGTCCATAATCAATAAACCGCTTGGAGTAAAAGGCATTGATAAAAAGAATTAATACGGAAATGATCAACTGGCTATAGAGTAAGGCCATGATACCAAACGGAATGGCTATCACTACGCTAACGATCATAATTACCTTCTTGATTACTTCAAGTTTCATGAACAGATCACTTCGCCCTTTAACGGTCAATATATTCAAGTTATATGAATGAACTGGATACAATATACCTGCAAGACACAGGACTTGAAAAAAAGGCACTGCATCAATCCATTTCTCTGTAAGGACCACCCTAAACAATGGCTCAGCCAAGACTATTGCTCCAATCATGACTGGAGCAATTAGAAAAATAATCTGTTTCATTATCCTTTTAAAAACAGACTTCAAACGAGTTTGGTCATTCTGCAAAGAAGAGAGAATTGGGTATGCCGCATTGTTTACCGCAGCGATCAGATTAGTTATTGGGATTTGTTTAAAAGTATCAGCTCTGGTATAATAGCCAAGTTGAGTGGCATTAAAGTATTTTCCGATAATTACATAGTAAATATTATCAAATGCCTTATTAATAATACCCGACAAAGTGAGGTTAATACCGAACTTGAAATGCTCTTTGAATATAGTCTTACTAAAAAACAGCTTTGGTTTCCAGCTCGAAAAAATCCAATATAAAACGGCAGCAATCGAAGCATTTGCAACATGCATAAATACTAAACTCCAAACACCATAACCATTTTGAGCAAGGTATACACCCAAAGCGCCACCCATGAGGCTTGTTGTGAGGCCCAGACGAAACTGGAACTTAAACAAGAGTTTCTTACGGTATATAGTGCTTTGAACTGCGCTGAATGAATTAATGACAATTGTGAGTGCAAAAACTCTCAGGATATCTGTTAAAACAGGTTGCTCATAGAAAACTGCTATAAAGGGAGCCGTTAAATATACTATACCATATACGATCAGGCCGACCAAAACATTAAGGTAAAAGACGGTGGAGTAATCTGCGGTACTTGCATCAATCTTTCGTATTAAGGATGATGTCATTCCAGCATCAGTCAGCGATCGTCCAATGACAACCACAATCATAATCATGCCAATAAGACCAAACTCTTCGGGTAGTAGTATTCTGGCCAATAGTATTGACACTGAAATCTCAACGGCCTGAGAACCAAATCGTTGAATAAAAGACCATAGCATAGCCGAACTAAAACTACTCACAAGAGAGGGACAGTTTTGAACAAATCAGTACTATACTTTTTCACAACAGACAATTAGCGATGTCCCTAATGGAATAGTCTTCTTCTTGGAAACCCAATTAGACTCCATTTTTAGAATTGAATTCAAGATTCTTACAAATACTCCTCCAGATGTGCCATGTTCTGATGAATTGTTCTGAATATTTACTTTACGAGCTCCAAGAATGCTTGGGATTGTACGGGCAAAAAACAATGGGACAACAAGTGGAGAGAACAAGTAGGATTTATAGACAGTTTTAAACCCTGCCTTATTCAATAGAAGCTCAATACTCTTCTTAGTGTATCTTCTGAAATGTCCGGCATAAACATCATCCTTTGACCACAAAAACTTAAAGGCAGGAACAGTGATGAAAAGTTTCCCTTTGGAGGACAAGGCATCATTCAGTTGATTTAAAAAACCTAAATCGTCCTCTATATGTTCTAAAACATCGAAAATCCCGGCATTATCCAGCTCTCCATGAGACCAGTCAATATCCTCAAAACGAGCACAAACTACATTTGAGACACCACGCTGTTTGGCATGTATACAACCCATTTTTCCAGGTTCTATCAAAACAACATCGCTAGTCGTTTCTTCCAAGGCTTTGGTAACAAAACCATTCCCTCCACCGACATCGGCAAACAATCCATCCGCAGCGTATTGACCCACGAGCGTTTTTACTATATGATTACGATGCCGAAACCAATAACTACTATCCTCAATTTGAAAGCAGAAATCGTTTCCTTCTTCGGGATAGGAAATCTTGTCTGTAGATTTACTAAACCAAATGCCATCGTGGGACTCTAATTGCGATAAGAATTGCAAAACTGGGTGATTTGTTCAACAATATAATCTATCTGTTCAAAGCTCAATTCATAGTATAGCGGCAATCTCACTAGGCAATCAGAATACCTGTCAACATTGGTTAGCTCTGGACCATCATAATGAGCTCGATAAAATGGGCTCTTATGCAATGATAAATAATGAAAAACGGTGATAATATTTTTATCCTTTAAATACTCAATAAAATCATTCCGCATCTTACCTGTCTCTAATAACAAGTAAAACATGTGAGCATTATTAGTAGCATACTCCGGAACAAACGGCAATTGAATATTTGATGAATCTACCTTTGAGAGTGCGTCATAATAACGCTGCCAAAGTTGACATCTGGTGTCTTGGATATTCCTCAAGTTTTCAATTTGGGCATAAAGAAATGCTGAAATGATTTCTGAAGGCAAAAATGAAGAACCCAAATCAACCCAGTTATATTTATCCACCTCTCCTCTAAAAAATGCCGACCTATTTGTACCCTTTTCCCAAATGATTTCGGCTCTCTCTTCAAACTGTTTGTCATTTATGACAAGCATCCCTCCCTCACCGCCTATTATATTCTTGGTCTCATGAAAAGAAAAAGCGGCCATATGACCGAAGGAGCCCAAAGGTTTACTATTGCAATAACTATCGATCGCCTGAGCAGCATCTTCAATAACGTATAGACCATATTTTCGAGCCAAATCCATCACTTTACCCATATCACAGGCAACTCCCGCGTAATGAACCACAACGATGGCCTTTGTCTTCTCTGTAATCAGCGCTTCAAGCTTGGTCTCATCAATACCTGGGTGGTCTGAACGCGACTCTGAAAAAACAATTTTTGCACCACGAAGAATAAAGGCGTTTGCCGTAGAAACAAAGGTAAAAGCAGGCATTATTACTTCATCACCTTGATCAAGGTTCAATAACAAAGCGGCCATCTCCAGAGCATCAGTACATGATGTGGTCAAGAGACACTTACGGAAACCATACTCTTTTTCAAAGAAATCCTGACACAATTTGGTATACTTTCCATTGCCAGAAATTTTCTTTTCAGAATACACCGCATCATAGATATAGTGTGTTTCCTTACCGGTCAAATATGGCTTATTAAAAGGTATCTTATTCAACTTCATTGATTGAAACACTTACACTATAACGCTTACCTCTCTCGTCTACAAAATATGCAAGACCTTCTTGCTTAAAAGTTAATGCTCTCAGAACATTTAGAAATTCCCCAACTTGAACTTCCTCATCCAAGCTTAAATGCCTCAACTTATTGAAACGATCCCTGGAATAATATTCCTGATTTTCAGGCTGCTGAATTGCCTTGGCCTGAATACCAGACACAAAATTCATTATTAGCTCTTCGAATCCAATTAACGCAACTTCATCAAGCTTTAATAAAAGTGAATAGGAATTATCTTGAGTTTCAATTGAAACTTCTTTCTGGAGAATAATATCACCCTGATCAATTCTTTCATTGACCAGGTGGAAACTTACACCTGTAACTTCTTCACCCGAAGCAATCGCCCAGTTCACAGGATATACTCCACGAAACTTTGGCAACAAACTATAGTGTAAGTTTATGATGCTCGAATAATGAGACACAAAAGAATCAGGCATCACATGCTTCCAACTAATCAAGAAAACCAAATCGATACCTTCAATTAACAAATCTGGATCCTCTTCTTTAAATGTTTTAATTGGAATTGAAGAATTAACGGACTGGATATTTGGCCACCACCCTTGACTGTTTGATGCTGTGGTCACTACAAAGGGCACTTCAAACAGGCCTTTTTCAACCAAGGCTGTAAGAACGGCAAAGCAATTATAGCCTATGGAGTGGTCAAGGAAAGCGATTAGTTTCATTTCCTAACAATAATCGTAAACTCGTATAGGTCGTAATCATGCAAGAGTGCGACATTATTCGAGAAATTCAGTTTACAAAAATCAAATAGCTCTAGCGGGTCAGAATAAAACAGGTAGTCTTTCATAAACTCTTTGTCCGAGTATTTTGTCAATGCATTGAATGAAAAACCTTTGCTGCTCATTTTGTCATAGATAAAAAGAGTGTCTTTTATATAAGATACCCAATCCTCATCGGAGCACAAGTCAAGCTTCACATTAAAGAGTCCACTTGCTATCAAATAATCTACCTCCAACTCCGGCAAACTTGAACTGAACGTCACATTTGACTGGGTGTCATATCTTTCCTTGGCCTTCTTGATCATTAACTCACTGATATCATAGCCCCAATAGGAAATGTTAGTGTTGAATAATTTTCTATCTTCTAAGAAAGCCAAATACTCTCCATAGCCACATCCAAAATCAAGAATTGACTGCA
The DNA here is from genome assembly GCA_965230105.1 of Roseivirga sp. Lineage (GTDB taxonomy): Bacteria > Bacteroidota > Bacteroidia > Cytophagales > Cyclobacteriaceae > Roseivirga. The sequence goes on from CBDDKG010000027.1 coordinate 6,314, forward strand.
GGTCAGTTTGATCAATCACCTTGGACAACTGTTCAAATCTTAAATATTGAGAGTCTTTTGAGTTCCAATCCACCCCCAAAGATGTCGCACCGTGCTTTCGAATTTTATCTGAGTAATACTTCTCAACACCTCGCTCAATTTCCTTATTCACTTTACTATATTTATCTCTTCACTTATTATGAATAATTGCCTTTCCTTGACTTGGTCGAAAATCTTTGCAATATAAATCCCTGCAACCCCAATACTCAATAGAATCAATCCAGTTGAAAACAATATGGTCGTGATAATACTTGGCCATCCTGGTTGAAGTTCTCCAAGAAAGTAACGAATTGTTATTACCAGCCCAAAGAAAAAAGACACCAGTGAAAGGCCCATACCTGTGTATATGCTTAACCTAAGAAGTTTATCAGAGTGTGAAGTCCACCCTTGAACGGCCAATTTTACCAACTTGAAAAAGCTATAGCTCGATTCCCCTTCAAAACGCGGCTTGTGCTCAACGCTAATTGTTGATGTCTCGTAACCCAACCATTTCAACATTTGCAAATAAAGCCGGTCCTTATCCTTTAACTTCAAAAACTCTTCCTTAACCTGGCTTGTGAATAGGACCAAGGACCCTGCATCCAATTCATATTTCCTTTCAGAAAAAACTATAAAAAGCTTATTAAAGACCCAAGAATTGAAAGTTTTGATAGGTCCATGCTTTCTTTTAATTCGCTTGGTAAAGACTATATCGTAACCCTTATCTTTTTCCTTTAATAAATCTTGGATATAAACTGGGTCATCTTGCAAATCACAGTCCATCAAAACTATTACATCACCATTAACCCTTGATAAACCCGCAGTTATGGCGTAGTGCTGCCCAAAATTTCGGCTCAATCTGATACCTTTCACAAAAGGCCGTGTTTTGGCCAATTCTAATATTTTATTCCAACTATCATCCGGACTTCCATCATCAACAAGTATGATTTCAAAGTCAATATTTAATGGAGATAGGTTTTCATGAATTCGGTTAACTAATTCATCAACCATCTTTTCAGCGAGATAAACAGGACTAACTATTGAAAGAAGCATTTACTTAAAAGATTTCAGATATGATTTATACTCATGCCCCGTATTGAACAGGAGATCCAATATTGAAACACCATGTTCAAAAGAACCATGTAACTGCGAATATTCTGGGTACTCCGAATAGTCAAAATACTTAAGTTCAATACCCGCCTCTTTAAACAGTTGCTCGTTCATATAACTTCGAGCTGCCTCACCTGTAAAATAACAACTACCACCCAACTCTTTGGAAATAGAAACTAGCCTTTCAGTTTTATCTTCTAATAGGTGAAAGTCCTTTGAGTATAGAAACTTAGTCTTAATACTTAAGAACTTTGATATTCCTTCTAGGAAGATCATATTAACCTCTGTCAAGGTATCTTTTTTCGCAGCTAATTCATAAAAGCTCTTGATAAGATCGGACGTCTCTTTAAAGTATTGTGACTTTGAATAATTATGTACAATAGAGTTCCAGTGTTTCTCTGCCCAATTTTTGTCAGCAATTCTAGTTTCATTTATCTTTTGAAAGTATTTCCCTTTGACCTCTACTGGTATAGTCAGGCCACTGTAATCCGTTTGGAGTCTTAATTTTATTTCGGTTTCGCCAATCTCTACGCGTGTATTGCATTTCATCAAACACTACAAAGTAATCTGCAGTATTAATGGCATCAAAGTATCCTTTCCATGGAATATAGTTAGACTGTGTAATGACAATATTCAAAGCTATAGTTTAAAGGTGAGGATTACCCCAATGAAAATAACAATCAGACCTATTAGTTTTCCGTGAGTATATTCTTCATTAAGTAGAAAAACACTTAGTAAGAAAACTAGCCCAGGAGCCAAACTCATTGTGGGATAAGCTTTAGATAATTCAAGTTTAGTCATAGCCGCCATCCAAAATACTGAAGCTAATAGTGCAGCAAAAAAACCCGAAAGAATATATGGATCTAAAAATAGTTTAAAGAGGAATAATATCTTGCTTTTAAAGTCGACTGGTAAGGCCCCATATTTTAGAATTCTCCATTTGAGTATAATTTGTCCGTAAACCGTCAATACCAAGGTTATCAGAACTAGGAGATAAGGGTTCATTATTTCTTAAATATCCTCCCAAGAAGACTCATACTTGCTCTTTTTTCAATTTCATCAGAGTAATAACCATCTCCATAATTGCCGTAGCCATAGCCATAGCCATAACCATAACCGTAGCCATAACCGTAGCCATAGCCATAACCTCTATTGACCTTAAAGTCATTTAAAAGAAGAGTCGCATTCTTCACAAGACCTTTATTAGTGATGTCATTTAAAAATGGAAATACTTGCTTTACAGTATAGTTTTGTCTCACGACAAAAATATTAAGGTCGGCTAAAGGTGTCAGGTTGAAAGTGTCAGCAACTATTCCTACGGGTGGGGTATCAATAACAACGACTTCGTAATCTTCCTTTAATGAAAGGATCAATTCCTTCAGTTGATCTGAGATCAAGAGCTCTGCTGGATTTGGAGGAACAGGTCCCGCTGCGATCAAATCCAAGTTCAAGTACTCTGTTTTCTGAATGATTTTTTCTTTCTCTACGAATCCTGCCAAATAGTTAGAAACTCCGAAATCATTTGTCAAGCCAAAATCATTGAACAGCTTAGGCTTTCTAAGGTCTAATCCAACTAGAACAGTTTTTTTGCCAGATAAAGCCAACATTGAAGCCAAGTTTAACGAACAGAAAGACTTTCCTTCACCAGAAGCATTTGATGTGACTAAAACCGTTTGAATGGCCTTGTCTCTGCCAAAGAAAGCCATATTGGACCTTATTGCTCTGAACGATTCTGACATGATAGACTTTGGATGCTCTAAAACAGCAAGATTTTCCTGATACTTATTATGTCCTATCATTCCAATAATTGGAATCTGCGTCAGGTTTTCAATTTGTTTTCTAAATTCAACCTTGTCATTTAAAAATTCCTTTAAAACCAAGAAGATCAAAGGAATTATAAGTCCCAAAGCCGCACCCATTATATAATTCATAGGCCTATTTGGAAAAATTGGCGCCACGTTGCTTGTTGCTAAGTCAACAATATTTGAGTTAGCCTCATTGCTAGCCTTGGAAATACCAGATTCAGCGCGCTTTTCACTGAAAAAACTATACATCCTCAAATAAACATCGTAGATACGTTGAATATCACTAAGTCTTCTTTGCTTCTCAGGATATTGTGCAAAGTCTGTGTTAGCCAGATCAATCTCCTTGTTCAACGATGCTAATTCAGCTTCCAAATCATTGATCTGAATTTCAGCTGAGTTTCTTATCAGACCAACTAAACTTGATATTTCAAATTCCTTGGCTTTAACCAATTCATTGATAGGCGATAGGTTTTCCAATAGGTCATTCTTCTCAACAAGAAGCTGTTGCAGTCGATTGATATAAATATTGAGATTCGTATTATTCTGAATTGATAATGGGATAAAAACTTTCTGATATTGAGCTGTGTCATCAAGGAAAGACACGTTCTCCCTAAGTGATCGTAGAGAAGCAGTGGCTATAGCTTTATCCTGTTCCAAGGTCGCCAGTCGGCTGAGGACCTTATCTCCAATATTATCTAAAGTGAGCGTCCTCTCTTGAACTTTTACTTTATCCAACTGGCTTTCATATAAAGACAATGTGTCATCCAGTACTGCAAGCTCTTTATTGATATAGTCAATAGTTTTATCTGCAAGATCATTTTTTCTACCCAGCTCTTGATTGCGATAAGCGTTCATGACTCCATTAATGAACCTTGCTCCTTTTTCTGGCTCAGTATGACTTAATTCTAAAACAGCAATCGTTGTGAATTCTCTTAAGTAAGTTACGTTCAAACGACTATTCCATTCATCTATGAGACCGTTCTTATCTCTAAAAACGAAAGTGTAACTCCTTCCATCAAGATTAACTGATCTGTTAAAAAATATCGAGAAGCTAAAATCTTCGTTTTCTAATAAGCTATTTGGTGGGTAAAGCTCACTTTCATCATGATTTTCATCATCTGCCAGTGTCAATCGAAATTGATTGTTTTCAGAAAAAGAGATTAAAAACTCTCGATTGAATATCTGGCTATGCCCTGGCGTTTTGATCACTTCAAAGGGTAGTGAGTTGTATTCTTCGATAGACTTAATTCGTCCCTTGGAATAGTACTCAATATCAAAATCTAATGAATCAATAGCAGCTCTTGAAATCGATTCACTCCTAAGCACTTCAAGTTCATTCAGAAAATTAGGAGCAAAACCACCTCCTAAAAAATCCTGAAGCACATTTGAGGCAATGTTTGGATTACTCTCTGGAATCAATATCGATCCTCTTAGAGCAAACCTCTCCGTTGTATATCTGTGATAAATAAAAGCGACTAAAACTCCAATCAGAACTGACATAACCAATATGGGCCAATTCCTGACAACCTTTATTAGTATCAACCTTGGGTCCAACCCGGCATTAGTATTCCCCTGAGATGTCTCTTCTAAATCGTCAAAAAAATCAAACTCGCTTGCCATATCAGATTAATTTGAATCTATCGAGTAAGTACACCTATGATCACAGCTGTACCAGAAATAACACTTATTATAGTCGCAAAAGTCTGCAATGCCGTCTCGCCTGTCCCCAACTCTCTAATTTTCAAGGGAGGTACGTAGATGATATCATCAGGTTGAATAAAGAAATACTCGGTATTTATAAACTCCCTCCCCGTTACATCTACCTCATGAATCCTAATACCATCAGGGTATTGTCGGAGGATACTAACATGGCTTCGATCGGCATTAATCGTAAGATCACCAGAGGCAGCAATGGCCTCAAGAAGGTTAACCTCGTATTGCCTTATGAGATTAGGCCCTACGGCATTAACCTCACCATAAATCGTATAGGGGATCCCACTCAATTTGACCCCCACCAAGATATCTGTTACGCCATCTTTTTCTCTTATCTGCCGCTCAATCTCGTACTTAAGTTCAGAAGTAGTGAGTCCTGAAGCTTTTACCCTACCAAGCGCGTTGATTTCAATGTTTCCTTCTTTATCAACATTGTAGCCTGTTAAGTAGGGGTCAAGTCCTCCTACTCCGTTCCCAACATTAGCATTGTTCCCTTGTATGTTTTGGAAAGAGTTGGGTCGTGCGAAAATTGGGTAGTACTTCTCTACAGCTTCCTCTACACCACTATAGAAATTAATTAACAGGATATCATTGGGTTGTAATCTATAATCAATTCTTTCAAGAGTAATCAAAGAATCGTTTACCAGTTTTGGGTCCAGTTCTTTATTCTGAAGGTAAAGAACCTTGTCGTTAGGAATACAACTGCTTGCTAGAAAAAGGATAAACAAGAATCCCAATAATAATTTTACGGTCGACTTTTTGTTCGTCATTCAACTGAATTTTGAGCTTGCTGACCTAATTCAAAGGCTTGCTTACCCATTGTTAGAAAATCATTCATCTTATGCAGTGGAATCATATTTGGACCATCACTCAAAGCGACTTTCGGGTCAGGGTGCGTCTCAATGAAAAAACCATCCACCCCTGCCGCTCCGGCTGCTCGAGCCAGATACGGTGCAAATTCTTTTTGTCCTCCGGAGCTTCCTCCCGCACCGCCTGGTTGCTGAACACTATGTGTAACATCAAATATGACAGGAGCATACTGTCTCATAGTAGGCAGTGCTCGCATATCTACTACCAAATTGTGGTAACCAAAAGAGGCACCTCTTTCAGTTAGGCAAACTTTATCATTTCCAGTGGACCTGACTTTGTTAACAGCGTACTGCATATCTTCCGGGGCCATAAACTGGCCACGCTTAATTTTCACTGTCTTACCTGTTTCTCCCGCTGCCACTAAAAGGTCTGTTTGTCTGCATAAATAAGCCGGAATTTGCAATGCTTGCGCCACGTCACTCACAGGTTTCGCCTGATTAGGCTCGTGAATGTCGGTGACTACAGGAAGGTCAAATTCGCGTCTAATCCTGTCTAGTACGCCTAACCCTTCGTCCAACCCTACTGATCTGTATGAATTTACTGAAGTTCGGTTGGCTTTGTCAAATGATGCTTTAAATATATACTGAATATTCAGCCGTTCACAAGTTTCTTTAACGCTTTCAGCGACCCTTGCACAGACCTCATAACTCTCTATAGCGCATGGTCCTGAGAACAAAACCATTTTACCTTTGCCAAGTGATATTTTGTCTGTTATCTGAAAGCCTTCCTTAAAAATTTCCATTGCTTGTTAAGTCATTGATTATTTGATCATAATAGCCTTGACAGTAGAGAACAAGGTCCGCTAATTCTCTTAAAACTCCTTTTCCACCCTCAACTTTCGTGATATAGTCAACATGGCTCTTTACTGCATTGTGGCCATCGGCTGGTGTGGCACTCAAGCCACAGTTAACTAAGATAGGCAGATCGTTGATGTCATCACCAACGTAAGCAACTTCAGTCCTTGATAATCCGAATTCACTCAGTACTTCTTTGAATACCTCGATCTTGTTTTCAATTCCGTGATGATGAAAATCAATCTTGAGTTCATTACATCGATTTCTAACCACTCTCGAATCGCGGCCAGTGATTACTCCGGTGAGGATATTGAACTTTCTAAGATACTTGATTATTTGACCATCCTTTACATTGAATCTTTTGTACTCCTGTCCAGCATTATCATAGACAATACCTCCATCTGTTAGTACACCATCAACATCAAAGATGATTAGCTTTATTCGCTTTGCCTTTTCGAGAATTTCAGGCGAGATGTCCTTCATATTATGATTTAAACAAAAGTAAAAGGAAATTCCAGTTTGACCCAATAAGAAACAATAGGATATCTTCATAATGTGTCGCTGCCGAATTTATTATATTAACGACTGTATCTCTTTCTCAAACCATGAAGCAATTAAAATTCATATTATCCTTGCTGTTTACTATTGCCATATTCTATGGCTTGGATAACAAGTTTGGATCAATCCCTCCTATAGGTAAATTCCTTAATCCTTATACTGGGGTTTGGCAAAATGAAACGTCAACCGAGGGCTTTCGAGGTTTGGAATACCTTGATGGATTGTCTGAACCGGTTAAGGTTCATTATGACCAAGCGCTTATTCCCCACGTTTTTGCTCAAAACGATCAAGATCTCTATCGTGCTCAAGGATATATAACAGCGCAACATCGGCTCTGGCAACTGGAGTTTCAGACACATGCTTCGGCTGGGCGCTTATCTGAGATCGTAGGGAGTGCTGCCTTGGATTTTGATCGTGGCCAACGTAGAAAAGGAATGGTTTTCGGTGCTGAAAATGCCCTCAGAACGATGCAAGAATTTCCCGAGCTTGTCAAGAACCTGGAGGCTTATCGAGATGGGGTCAATAGCTACATCGAAAACCTATCTCCTGCTGACTACCCGCTTGAATACAAGTTACTAGATTATCAGCCTGAACCATGGACCTTGAAGAAGACAGCCTTACTGCTTATGTATATGACAGACATGTTAGCTGGTGGTGAATCTGATTTGGAATACACCAATTTTCTAAAGAAATACGGTCAGGAAAGGTTCGATCTATTCTTTCCTGACTTTTACGATGTTCACGACCCTGTAATACCTTCTGAAAGAGATTGGTCAGGTTTTGGAGAAGTAGAAGTACCGCAAGTGCCAGAGGGAGAGCTACCGAAAGATTATGTATCTGGCCTGTTACCCAAACCACATCCTGACAATGGCAGCAACAACTGGGCAGTTGGACCAGAGAAATCTTACTCTGGTAATCCAATTTTGGCCAATGACCCACATTTGGGGCTGAATCTTCCTTCAATCTGGTATGCCATGCAACTCGCAACGCCAGAAAAAAACACCTTCGGAGTAACTCTTCCTGGAGCAGCAGGCATAGTAATTGGGTTTAACAACGACATCTCTTGGGGGGTAACCAATGCTACACGTGATGTTAAAGATTGGTACAAAATCACATTTGAAGACGAATCAAGAGATAAGTACCGACATAGAGATGCCTGGGCAAATACGGATAAAAAGATTGAGGAAATCATAGTCCGAGGCGGAGAAACTTATTACGACACGGTTGTCTATACACATCATGGTCCTGTGACGTATGACGCTAGTTTCTCTGGAAATGAGGAACTGATAGGCTATGCCATGAAGTGGGCCGGACATCTTGGTGGCAACAACCAAAAAACGTTACTTGAGCTGAATGAAGCTAAGAATTACGATGAGTACAAGTCTGCTCTCAAGCATTTTGTTGCACCTGCACAAAACTTCATCTTCTCATCTGGAGAAGGCGATATTGCACTTTGGGTTCAAGGAAAATTCCCCAATAAGTGGAAAGGACAAGGCAAGTTTCTTTTAGACGGAAACAATCCGGATCATGATTGGAGAGGTTTCATCCCTCAAGAACATAATGCACATGTGAAAAATCCTGAGAGAGGGTTTGTTAGTTCAGCCAATCAGCACCCAACTGATGCAACGTACCCCTATTACGTTTTCAATGATGGCTATGAGGCTTATAGAAATCGAGTGATCAATGACTTCTTTAAATCAAAAGAAAAGTTTGACATACAAGACTTCAAGGACTTGCATAACAACAATTACAATTTGAAGGCAGCTGAGTTATTACCGCATATGATAGCAAATATTGATGTTGGTCAACTAAATCCTGAAGAAGAAATGTTGCTGGGTGAAGTATCCGACTGGAACTATTACAATAACATTGATGAAAATGGTGCAACGATTTGGGAACGTTGGTGGATAAGGGTTAGAAATATGGTTTGGGACGAACTGGCCGAGGATGACATTGATATGCCATATCCATTCTCATATCAAACCATTTACCTTCTCAAAAATAATCCTGATGATGAGTTTATGGACATATTGGAAACGGAAAAGGTAGAAGTTGCCAATGATCTTTTCCTCCTGAGTTTTAAAGAAGCTGCCAAAGACATCAAGAATTGGAAAGAGAACAATGAGGATTATAACTGGGGCGACTATAAGTCAACTTATGTAGGGCACCTTCTTCAGGCACTTCCGGCCTTTTCAAGATTCAATTTACCTATTGGGGGCAATAGTGGTATTGTCAATGCAACAAGTAGAAATCATGGCCCTTCCTGGCGAATGATAGTCGAGATGTCGGACCCACCAAAAGCACTCGGCATTTACCCAGGTGGGCAATCAGGTAATCCTGGCAGTAAATACTATGACAACTTTGTTGACACATGGGCCAATGGAGAGTATTTGGAAATACTATTCATGCAAAACGAGACCAGTACCGATGGAATATTATTCTCTCAAACTTTAACACCAAAACAATGAAAAGCGCACTATCAAACTTCATCCTTACTATAGTTCTTGCCTTGGTGCTTTCCTTGTTTTTGCCCTGGTGGTCGATAATGCTTGCAGCATTTTTATCTAGTGCAATCGTTCGCTTAAGAAAAGCTTCTACATTCTTTGTTCCGTTCTTGGCAATAGCCGTATTTTGGATAATATATGCCTGGTCATTGAGCAGCGCGAACGATTTCATTTTGGCTAAAAAAGTAGCGGTTCTACTTAGTCTTGGCGGAAACGCCTTAGTGCTAATTTTAGTCACTGGTGTCGTTGGCGGACTTGCTGCAGGGGTTGCAGGAGTTTTTGGTAACCAATGCCGGGCAATTTTTAGTCAGAACGATCAATGAATCAGACCACATCAGAAGTCCAACATTTTGTAATAGATTTTGACAGTACCTTCACCAAGGTAGAAGCATTGGACATTCTTGGTGAAATCTCTCTCGAAAACCATCCAGAGAGAAGCAAAAGACTTCAGTTAATCAAGGAGGTCACCGACAAGGGAATGGCTGGCGAGATGTCTCTCCGTGAGTCCCTAGAATCGAGAATTAACATTCTTGATGCACATAAGTCACACATCGATGAATTGGTAAAACGCCTGAGTAAATTGGTTTCAAAGTCGATCAGTAGAAACCAGACATTTTTCGAGCACAATGCCGCCAATACATTCATTGTCTCCAATGGTTTCAAGGAGTTCATTGTTCCAGTAGTCACTAAGCTTGGTATACGACCAGAAAATGTATTTGCCAATGATTTCATCTTCGACAACAACGGTGCTATCATTGACTTTAACAGAGAGAATGTACTTTCTTCTAATGGAGGAAAAGTTAAACAAATAGAGCAGCTAAGCCTAAAGGGAAGTGTACATATGATAGGTGACGGCTACACCGATTATGAGGTCCGAAAAGCTGGTGCTGCTAATACTTTCTACGCCTATACTGAAAATATTGAACGAGACAGTGTTAAAGCCCATGCCGATCACATCGCCCCGAGTTTTGACGAAATACTATTCCATAATAATATGAATGGAGCTTTATCATATCCAAAGAACCGAATCAAGATGCTCTTATTGGAGAGCGTACACCCTAAGGCCTTAGCTAAACTGAAAGAAGACGGGTTTTCAGTGGAAAGTTATCCTGCCGGGCTAGATGAGGACGAACTATCACAAAAAATCAAAGGTATTCGGGTACTTGGTATTAGATCAAAGACTCAGGTCACAGCAAAAGTGCTGGAACATGCGGATAAACTAATGGCCATTGGCGCTTTCTGCATTGGCACTAATCAAATTGACCTAGAGGCGGCACTCAATAAGGGTGTGGCAGTCTTTAATGCACCATACAGCAATACCCGGTCCGTTGTAGAACTGGCCATAGCAGAGATTATCATGCTTATGCGTGGTATCCCAGACAAGAGCAAAGACATGCATCAGGGTAAATGGTCAAAAACTGCCAATAACAGTTATGAAATCCGTGGCAAAAAACTCGGCATAATAGGTTATGGCAACATAGGTGCTCAGCTTTCTGTACTTGCAGAAAACTTGGGGATGAATGTGTTTTACTATGATATTGAAGAACGTTTGGCCTTGGGCAATGCGACCAAATGTAATTCACTCAAAGAGCTTTTAGAACTTGCTGATGTCGTGTCTCTTCATGTAGATGGAAGACCTGAAAACAAAAATATCTTTAGAAAGAAACACTTCGATATGATGAAAGACGGAACTGTCTTTCTAAATCTAGCAAGAGGACCTGTCGTTGAGATTTCGGCACTGAAAGAGGCAATCTCAAGTGGGAAAATTAGAGGAACAGGAGTAGATGTATTCCCTGAAGAACCAAAAAGCAATAATGATCCATTCGAGTCTGAACTAATTGGATTGCCCAATACTATTCTTACGCCACACATCGGTGGGAGTACACAAGAAGCTCAAGAGAATATTGGTGATTTTGTTCCAGGTAAAATCATGGATTACATTAACACTGGCAATACCGCGCTGAGTGTTAACTTCCCTAACCTTACCCTACCGCCTCTCGAAAATGCGCACAGACTCATTCATATTCACTTGAACAAACCAGGAGTACTTGCCGAGATTAATAATGTTTTGGCAGCACATGAGGCCAATATTGTTGGGCAGTATCTGAAGACAAATGAATCTATTGGGTATGTAATTACTGATATAGATAAGGAATATGGCAAAGACCTTGCAAAAGCACTGAAAAAGATCGAGCACACGATTAAATTCAGAGTACTCTATTAGCCAACCATTAAAAACCTGTTCTCCCTTATTGACATAGTTCTCATTGCTATCCAGCCAGAATTATGCTAGTTTTTAGCATAATTGAAACCTTAGACTATGAACAATACATTTAAGCGACTTCTGTCTTTAGTTGCATTGGCAGTGCTTTTAGTGATCCAGGCCTGTTCTCCTAAAACTGGACCAGATACCATATTTATAAATGGTGAAGTTTATACTGTTGACAACAACAATTCCAAAGTCCAGGCAGTGGCTGTCACTAATGGAAGGATTAAGGCTGTTGGGACAACGGACGAAATCAGTAAGCTGGCTGGTTCAAATACAAAGATTGTCGACCTAGGGGGATTGACTATGACCCCTGGTATCATTGAGTCCCATGCCCACCTGATGGGAATTGGCTACAACAAACTTGAGCTCGACCTTATGTATGTAAAAACATATGACGAGCTAGTAGAAAAAGTGGCTGAGGCGGTAGCAAAAGCAGAACCTGGCCAATGGATTACAGGACGTGGATGGCATCAGGATAAGTGGATAGAAAAACCAGATGTAGTGGAAAAAGGCTTTCAGACTCATGAGAAAATGAGCGCTGTAAGTCCCGACAACCCAGTATATCTTCGTCATGCGAGCGGACATGCTACTTTCGCTAATGCAAAGGCCATGGAAATGGCTGGCATCAATCGTTTGAGTATTGAAAGTCTATCTGGCGAAGTTGAAGGTGGCGAGATTATTAAGGATAAGCTTGGTAACCCTACTGGTGTTTTCACTGAAAGAGCCTCCTCAATTATTGGCAAACTCGTACCACAAGAAACACCTGAACGTGCTGATCAAGCCCTAGAAATGGCCATCCAAGAGCTATTAGAGAAGGGAATCACCAGTTTTCATGATGCAGGATCAGGCCAGGCTTTCATTGATAGACTACAGAGGTTCAAAGCAGAGGGCAAGTTAAAAGTCCGTCAGTATGTAATGCTAACAGGGCGCCAACCTGAGTTACTTGAAGAGTGGTATAAAAAAGGTCCAATGATCGACCCGGATCATATGGTGACCGTGCGTTCCATCAAACTCAACTGTGATGGTGCCTTAGGTCCTAGAGGCGCCTGGCTATTGGAGGCTTATACTGATCGCCCTGATCACTATGGACATGAAACTCTTCCAATGGAAACCGTGAATACCGTTTCAGAAAAAGCTTTGGCAGCGGGCTTCCAGGTCTGTTCTCATGCCATTGGTGATAGAGCCAACCGTGAAATATTGGACCGATACGAAGCTTCATTTAAAAAATATCCCAACATAAACTCAAAGGATGCACGCTTCAGAATTGAGCATGCACAACATTTAAATGTTGATGACATTCCACGCTTCGGTGAAATGGGTGTGATTGCGGCCATGCAAGCGGTACACATGAGTTCTGATAGGCCTTGGGCAATTGACCGATTAGGGAAAGCCAGAATTGAAGAAGGTGCATATGTCTGGCAGAAGTTATTACAGTCAGGTGCTAAGATCATCAATGGAACTGATGCTCCTGTAGAACCGGTTGACCCCCTACCTTCATTCTTTGCATCGATTGCCCGAAAAACACTTCAAGGATTCCCCGAAGGAGGTTTTGAACCTGACCAATCTATGTCGAGAGATGAAGCATTAAGATCCTTTACAATTGATGCTGCTTTTGGTGAATTTGAAGAAGATTTTAAGGGATCGATTGAAGTGGGCAAAGCTGCTGACTTCACTGTGTTCGATAAAAACATAATGACTATTCCTGAAATGGAAATTCTGGACACCAAGGTGGCCATGACTATTATCAATGGAGAAATCCTCTACGAAAAAGGAGAAT
>CBDDKG010000028.1:0-88712 GCA_965230105.1 Roseivirga sp.
GCTGTATGGATGAGTCAAATGGGCTATGTAATTGGCGAAGAAGCAAGAGACCGTGGTCTTCTGGAGTATTTTGACCGTTGGAAGTTCAAGCACCCAAATCCTAATGATGTCCTCCGTGTCATGGAAGATGTTTCCGGCCTTGAACTGGACTGGTACAATGAGTACTTTGTTTATACAACTAAGCAAATTGACTATGGCATTAAAGGCGTTGTTGGCGAAGGGCAAAAGACCAAGGTCAGCCTGGAAAGAGTCAGTAAAATGCCTATGCCTGTGGACGTAGTAGTTACCTATACAGACGGTACCAAAGAGGTGCACTATATGGCTCTTAGAATGATGCGAGGCGAAAAACCAGCGGAAACAGCTGATAAAAGAGTTGTCCATGAAGACTGGCCATGGACCCATCCAACCTATGATTTGACGGTTGACAGGCCCATCTCAGAAATTGCCTCTGTTGTGATTGACCCATCAGGCAGAATGGCTGACGTTAACAAAGACAACAATAAGTGGGAAGCCACTGCTATTGAGAAGAAGCGCTAAAGCGCTCAAGGTATAAATAAAAAAGCCTCGATTTCTCGAGGCTTTTTTATTTTGATTCAAAGTCATCACAATCTATTCTAATATCAGCGGTCTCAAGGGTCTTTTTCAAAAAAGAACATCTATGGTTACTTTCTTTATCACCATCATAGAATCTACAGTTAAAACACATCCGTTGAATAGGAATAAGTCCTTCTTCGTTCAGTTTATCTAGTAGTTCAAAAAGCCCTTTGAAAAGCCCCACTTTTTTTTCGCTTTCTAGTTTTGCCAATACTTTATGAAATTCATCTTGATGACTTTCAATGGCATTTGCCAATTCTTCTCCCCTAGTGGTCAGTTGTAATGAAAAACTTCTCTTGTCATTAACTTCCGATACCTTACTCAATAGTTTTTTATCTACTAAAACCCTCACTGAATCACTGATTGTGGCTTTTGTCATTTGAAACTCTTTTGCCAAATGGCTTACCTTATTCAAAGCAGAAGAATGGTTTCTCACGAAGAGGATTAACTGAACCTGTATTGGACTTATACCGTGAGGCTGAGCTTGGGACCAGAGTGATTGACGATAGAAATCTGATAGTTTGGACAAAATCAGACTAATCTTGAACTCTGTTTGGAGTTTTGAAGCTTCACTACCATCAATACTATCTATATCCATCGCTTAAACTTGTTTCAACCTTCTCAGTTAATCTCCTTTCTAAAGTTGATTGACTAAGATCAGAAAAGTTTACTCAACCTAAACCTTGTTCAGGTTAAATTCTCTCTAACAATCGCAAGTAAAATCAACTATATGACTATAATCAGACATTACACGATCATCGAGACTCACAATTAAATCCAAAATGACGAATTGACCACTCACCAATTCTATCGTTCTGCCATTGAGAGTTTTAATCAAGCTAGACACGGTATGAAACTCATGAAGTTCATTGAAAAACTGAACTTTGATATACCTTTTTTGATCAATTAGCTCTTTTATCAGATTGAGTTTGTCCGCACTGTTCTCTATTATCTCCGCTTTATGCATATCAGCAACCTTCCATCTCCAAAATGAAGTACCCCTTACTTAAAATAGATGATTCCATTTCATTTGTGGCCATTTCAATATGACAAAAACGGCACTCTTTCGGGCTTAAAACTTGCCCACTTTCATTTTTCGTTTCCAAGTATTCTTTGCCATACTCGATTACATGTTCGATAGACTCACCCTCTTGGGTTATTATGTCAAAATGCATAACACTACCGTTTTTTCTAGTTACATATGTATCAAAAACTGCTGCTTTCATTTCAATTAAATTTTACGTTAAAGTTTCTTTCACCCGAGTAATTCTTTTTTCCCACTACCCGGTGTCCATCTTCATCAATCAACTCAAGGGAGATTGAATGGGCTCCCTCTGTCATACCATATATAAAGTATGGTGCCCATTTCTCTAAGATGAATTCTCTCCCATCAATTAGAGCTCTAATCTTAGTTCCACCTTCTAACTGGGTTTCCACTAAGAAAAAATCAAGAAGTATTGGACTTCGGTCATTCTCTAAATAGTACGTTCCTTTCGGGCGACTATAATAAACACCTTTGGTGGCCATAGACCCAGAATTTTGTACTTCAGCACCAACTACCAACTCCCGGATCACGTATGAGTCATTCGTCTTTATGCTTTCATGGTATGACCTTGACAAAAAAGCCAACAAGGTATGTCTTCCTTCGGGCAGCTGTAATTCAAAGCCGCTTTCATACTTGGCCATATAAGGATCATCATCTAACAAAACATGAATGTGCTGACCGGCATCTGAATTGGCCAACAATTCGGAACGTTTAGAGGATGTTTTTCCACCCAACTCAAAATTTGATACATGGAAATTCAAGTGTAGTCCCTCAAGATTCAATGAATCCAATGGGCTTAATAATTCCAACTTTCCGTTAGAAATCGTTGACCGTTCTTGAGCAATTACCTTGATTTTCGAAGCATCTCCTGAAGACTGGCAACCTTGAAAAAACAAGGCCACCAGTACGTACATGAATAAAAGTGATTTTCTTTTCACCTTACCCTATTTTGAGACACTATAAGGCAAACTGAGATTGCCAGAAGCCACAGAGTACACATCATAAACACCAAGCATAGGCCTCTGTGGGTCTGAAGTGTTCACCTGCATGTAGGCAGTGACTCCATCAAACTTAAAATCTGTCCTATTATTAATCCTATATAGCGGTACTACTACTCTAATAGTATTCCCCTCAGTAATAACTGGATAACCTGGAGAATCCATGTACATTGGCATTCCAGGATTAGTTGGAGGTAGTTTCACAGATTTGTCGTTGGCTTCAAATTGCTTTACAGCCAAGCCTCCGGCTACACGTTTGTCTTCTGTTAGAATCACCCAATGTGGATGCCAGATAATTCCATCATTGTCAAAGACGGCATCAGAATTCTCATCCCATAAAGGCGTATCATCAAAATCTGGATGCGAAGTTAATGCAAGCGCGACAATACCAGCTGTCTCATTAAAACCAACATCCTTGGCGTTTAAGGTTGTAGGAAAAACATATCCCAATACCGGTGCACCATCCAAACTTCCGTGTACTTCAGGCACAGTCTTTCCTGCCTCACCGTTTACTTGTATCTCCAGAACAAGGCTGGCGATTTCAACATTATATGCTGCCTTTACCGCTTTAATCTTGAAATCGGGAGTTGTTTTAAAATTGTCCTGATCTTGTAGTTGAGTTTGCCCCCAAATTAATTGTGGACAAAAAATTGCAATCAAGAATGCAATTAAGGTTTGATTTTTCATTTTCATTTTTAGTTAGGATTACTTACTAATTGTCAAACCAAGACTTATATAGTTTGGTTCCCTAACTATATAGAAAATTTCTTCTGGCCCTTTATTGATGAAAAAGAACACATATCGTGTAACTTGTAAGTATCAAATTCTCTACATATGGCTTCTTATAAACTCAATATCAATAGTAAAGAATACACTATTGAAGCCGAACCTCAAACTCCCCTACTCTGGGCTATTAGAGACGAAGTCGGTTTAACAGGAACAAAGTATGGGTGTGGGATTGCCCAGTGTGGGGCTTGCACCGTGCATCTCAATGGCAACCCCGTGAGGTCCTGCTCTCTTCCGGTAAGTGCAATTGTCGGACAGGAGGTGACCACCATAGAAGGGCTCTCCGAAGATAGTTCACACCCTGTGCAAAAAGCATGGTTAGAAGTACAAGCTCCGCAATGTGGTTACTGTCAGTCCGGACAAATTATGTCGGCCTCTGCCCTCTTGGAAAAGAACCCTTCACCTAGTGATGAAGATATAGACCAAGCCATGTCTGGTAATATCTGTCGATGCGGTACTTATCACAGAATTAGAAAAGCAATTCACCTAGCCTCAAAAGAAATTAGCAATGGAAGCAAATAAACTCAATCGAAGAAAATTCTTGAAGGTATCGGGTATGGCAGGTGCAATGCTTGCCGTTGGTTTCGATACCCTCGCTCTTGGTTCTGACAAGAGTACACTCAAGATGATTATGCCCGAAGACTTGATCAATGGTGTACAAATCAATCCATATGTGACCATTAGCGAGGCTGGTGAAATTACTATCATGGCCCACGTTCCAGAGTTAGGTCAAGGGATTTTTCAGGGCATTCCAGCCATTATTGCCGAGGAACTGGATGTCTCCATGGATCAGGTAACCATTGTCAAAGCCAGTGCATCCAGAAGGTATGGACGACAGTCTATCGGTGGAAGCAGAAGTGTCAGAAGTATGTTTATGCCCATGAGACAACTCGGGGCTGCAACCAGAGAGGTTTTGGTGCAAGCTGCTGCCAAACAATGGGGAATTGATGCCTCCGCCTGTGAAGTCAAAGAAGGGACTGTTTATAAAAAAGGGTCGAAAGATTCGTTGAGCTATGGAGATCTGGTGGCCAGTGCCTCTAAACTTGAACTCCCCAAAAAACCGGCACTTAAGAAAAAAGCCGACTTCAATATAATCGGTAAGGCTACTCATCGCCCTGATCTTGTTGGAAAGGTCAATGGCACAGCAGACTATGGCATTGATGCCCAGACGGAAGGCTTACTTTATGCCACTATCGAAAGGTGCCCTACCTTACAAGGCAAGGTCACCAGTTTCGATGCTGATGCTGCAAAAGCTGTGAACGGAGTGGTTGAAGTAATGGAGGTTACGCGCACCGTCTACGGGAAAAAGAATACTGGTATCGCTGTGATTGCAGAATCTTATTTTGCAGCTACTGAAGGTAGAAAAAAGCTCAACGTACAATGGGACAATACTGAGTTTGCACAAATCTCTACTGAAAGCATCAACACTGACATGGCCCAACTTGCTCAGGAAAAAGGACTTGAACACTTCGAAAAAGGAGATTTTGAAGCAAGTAAGGGTGCAAGAGGTGCTAATGGAGGCATAAAGGTCCGAACAGAACATTACAGGCTACCTCATGTTGCTCATTCCTGTATGGAGCCAATGAATGCAACCGTACACGTTCGAGAAGACAATACCGTTGAGGTATGGGCCCCAAGTCAAAGTCCTCAGGTTCAAAGGCTTTTCGCCAGACAACTCGGTATTCCCGATAACGAAGCGGAAGAAAAAATCAAAGTACACTTACCTTTTCTTGGCGGAGGCTTCGGTCGCAGATCAATGAACGATTCGCTTGAAGAATGCTTTCAGATATCTAAAACCCTTAGGAAGCCAGTTAAACTTATTTGGTCTAGGGAGGACGATACAATGCAAGGTCCCTTCAGACAAACAAGTTATCATCGCATGACCATGTCAATGAATTCGGGTGGTAGGATTGGCATGCAACACAAACTGGTCAGCCCAGCGATTACGACCCAAGGAAGAGGCTCAAGCGGACGTGTACCTTTTGAGGTAATGGAAGCCATTAACACGCATTATGATTTTGACGACATCTCTGTGAGGTACAGTGAATATAAGAATCAGATACCCATACATTGGTGGCGTTCCGTCTTTGGTTCTACCAATGCCTTTCCGCATGAAAGCTTCATAGATGAAATCGCCATTGAATTAAAAAGCGATCCTTTGCAATTCAGAAAGACAAAACTTCAGTCTGAACCGAGGTTTGTCAAAGTCCTTGAGAAATTAGAGGAAGTATCAGGCTGGAATGAAAAGCTGGGATCAAATGAAGGCAAAGGCCTGGCCATTGTCGAAAGTTTTGGTTCTATAGTCGCTCATGCCGTGTTTTTGAGAAAAGAGAATGGCAAGGTATCAATCTCAAAAGTGGTATCAGTAGTTGACTGTGGTATTTATATTAATCCGGATCAAGTGATCGCGCAAACCGAAGGCAATATCATTTATGGCCTAACTGCTGCTCTAAAAGATCCCATCACTTTTAAAGACGGGGTTGCTCAAGAGGCAAACTTTGACACATATAGAATGCTTCGCATCAATGAAGCACCTAGGGATATTCAAGTGCACTTAATGGAGAATGACGAGGCACCTGGTGGCGTAGGAGAACCGGGTCTTCCCCCGATTGCACCAGCCCTGGCAAATGCAGTTTTCGATTTGACTGGTAAGAGGATCAGGTCTTTGCCATTTGATCTGCAAGAAATATAAGCTTGTGGAAAATCAATCACTATATTTTATGGCTGCTATGTATATAGCAGCCGGAATACCTCATTTCTGGAAGCCAAAGGCATATATCAAAATCATGCCCAGCTACTTACCCTATCACCTAGAATTGGTTTACCTAAGCGGGGCACTTGAAATTCTATTCGGAGTGTTATTATTGATACCCGATACTCAAAACCTTGGTGCATGGGGCATTATTGCTGTTTTGATAGGCGTATTCCCAGCCAACATCGATATGGTGGTGAAGTATAAGGGAAAACGAATGTGGTATAGGGCGCTACTTTGGCTTAGACTTCCAATCCAGTTTTGGCTGATTTATTGGGCCTGGACCTTCACTTAATTAGTCAACTCATCATCACTGACAAACTCCTTTTGAAAAAATTATCAAAAAAAAATCACTCTCAGTTTATTGATAACTAGATAGTTACATTCCATTTTTCAATTCTTCTGAAAATATTATTTCAATGTTTGAACTTTGATGTTGTAACACTGGTTTAGTATTTGAATTTTGAAAACAGATACAGAAAAACATCAATAATCATGAGAACATTTGAAGTACCCACAAGAGACGAACTGAGCCCAGCGGCTCAAGAAATTTTAGACGGTGTTAACAAGAAAATAGGTATGATCCCTAATATCTATACTACAATCGGTAATTCAGCCAACGGCTTAGGTTCATATCTAGCATTCCAAGGAGCGCAGGCACAAGGCTCATTCAATGCTAAAGAAAGAGAAGCAGTTGCCCTGGCTGTAGCACAAATTAATGGTTGTTCTTACTGCCAAGCTGCTCATACAGCCATTGGCAAAATGAGCGGTTTCAGCGAAGAAGAAACACTAGACTTAAGAGCTGGTAACAGCAGTGACCTTAGACTCAATTCACTAGTAAAATTGGCTCAAGACATAACCAAGAACCACGGAAGACCATCTGCAGACAATGTAGAGGAGTTTTTCGCTCAAGGATTCGATAATGCAGCTTTAATTGACCTTGTATTATTAGTAGCAGACAATACTGTAACGAATTATGTGAACAACATCACTGGTATTACAATTGACTTCCCTGCTGCCAAGTCTCTGGAGACGGTATCAGCATAATCAATCAAAACAAACACTATTTAAATACATAGAAAAATGAAAAAATCATTAATGATTATCGCGTTGCTAGTAGGATTTGCTGCAACAGGTTTTGCTCAAAAGGATGAAGCAAAAGTTATCAAACTAGATCAGACACCAGGTGTATTCACTATTGAATCACTTACACTTAAGCCAGGAAAGTACATTTTTGAAGTTACGAATGCAGGCGTTGATCATGAGGTTGGTTTTGTTATCGCGCCAGTAGTCAATGGCAAGGAAGGTGACCATATTAAAGCTGGTTATTTACCAAAGGCCATCAAGGATGGTGAGAAAGCATCTTCTAAAGTGGTAGAATTAAAGGCAGGTACTTACAACTATTTCTGTCCATTGAATCCTACACCGCATTACCAGATCATAGTAAAAGATTGAGTTAGTTGATTTGAGTGTTGAGTTAAAGTGCCAGTTCGACTAGTCGGGCTGGCCTTTTTTTATTGTGAAACTTGTAATACTGGTTTCATGTTACAACATTGTATTAGATTATAGATTTGAGTCAAGATGACGCTAGACGAACAATTAGTAGAAGGAAAATTTCAGAACGATCATCACCAGACTCGTGTGAATATCCTGTATACAGGTTATTGGCTCAGTCAGCAGATGACAGAACAACTCAGACCCTATGATATCTCTTTGCAACAATTAAATGTTTTGAGAATACTTAGGGGTCAGAAATCTGAACCTATCAGCACCTTGGAAATTAAGGAAAAGATGATCATTGGCAATGCGGATGCCTCTCGTCTAGTTGACAAACTTTGTGCAAAGGGTCTTATCTGGAAAAGGCCCTGCCCTCACGATGGAAGAAAGATTCAGGTATTCATTGGAGATAATGGTTTAGCGCTTCTTCAGAAGCTTGATGATGAAATGTCGGTTATTGATCAAATCACGGATAATCTCAATACAAAAGAACTCAGAGCACTAAATCAAATACTCAACAAACTCAGGGCTTAGGCCAACGCTATTGAAAAACAAACCAATTGTTAAGGCCACCATTCTGTTCTGCAGTATGATGACAGTAATGGCAGGAGCTACAATAGCACCTTCATTACCTGAAATGACGAGGGCATTTCCTCATAACCCTTCCGCAGAGACACTTGTAAAACTCGTACTGACTATACCCGGCCTGCTCATAGCGATCACCTCTCCTATTTCAGGTTGGTTTATAGACAAATTTGGTAGAACTAAACTGCTGGCGTTTATGCTTCTCTTATATGCCGCAGCAGGAAGTGCCGGACTTTACCTCAACACCTTAGTTGAAATTATCATAAGCCGGGCATTTTTAGGTATTGCTGTGGGGGGTATTATGACCACTGCTGTAGCACTGATTGGCGATTATTTTGAAGGAGATGAGAGGCAACAATTTCTCGGTACTCAGGCTGGAATTATGGCCCTATCCGGCACCGTATTCATTGCTTTAGGAGGGATTCTGGCCGACATCAGCTGGAGATACCCCTTTGCGGTTTACTTGCTCGCGTTAGTCGCTTTTCCTTTGGTATTGATCTTTTTAAAGGAACCACAAAGAGTGAGACCTGAACAAACGGCTGAAACCAATACAACTATACCCAAGTTAGCATGGACCATTTTCATAGTGTCCTTTCTGGGCATGGTCACCTTCTACCTAATGCCAGTTCAAATACCGTTCTTAATGCAAGAAATTTCTGATATGGGTACTACAGAAACTGGTTTCGCCATTTCTAGTGTAATGCTTATTGGAGGTATCATGTCTTTTCAGTACCCAAAACTGAAAAAGAGACTTACTCACTATCAGATATATGGAATAACATTCCTCTTTATGGGTATAGGCTACCTATTAATTTCAACAGCAGACAGCTATCTTATGACCTTTCCAGGCCTGATCTTTTCTGGCTTGGGGGCTGGTCTTTTGATGCCTAATTCAAACCTTTGTTTGGTTACTATGGCATCTCCAGAAAACCGTGGTAAAGTGCTCGGCCTATTAACCACCTTCATTTTCTTAGGACAGTTTGCTTCACCTCTTTTCTTTCAACCCTTGGTTAATTATACTTCCATCAAAGGGGGATTTCTCTATCTGTCAATTGCTCTCATCCTGGTATCAATCATCGTATTGATTAGGAACAAACGCTTGATCAAATAGTAGACTGCATCAAATCAATTCTACTTGAATTAATAAAGCCATACCTTGATGGGGTATGGCTTTATTCTTTGTGACCTCAGTAGCCGTAATATATTTTATTATTCCTTAGCAAGAATTGATTTGGACTAATTACCTACATCACTTAACATTTCCTGAATGGCCCTTTCTAGTTGTTGATCTCGATTTTTATCAATTACACCTGGCATATTCTTGAGCTTTATTGTCGGCTCAGTTTGTAAGTTTTCCATCCAACGACCGCTTTTATCTTTGGCGCTTACGGGCACAACACCCCAACGACCTCCGTCAGGGAGTCCCTCCCAGCCTGCAAAGCTACAGGTGCCTGGTACTGGCATACCAATGGTCTTTCCTATGGCTAAATCAGTGTATCCCTGCGCAAAGCAGTGTCCATCTGAATACATGCTTTCGTTGAACAGCGCTAGTGTCGGTTTCGTCCATCTGGAAGTAGGCTCGCCCCCTACATCTTTGGCAGCGGTAGCATAAGTAATAAATGGTTCTCCAGTAAAGAACATGGCTAAATCTGCCACAAGGTCTCCACCCCCATTGAAACGGGTATCAACGATAATTCCTTTACGGTTAAAGTACTTACCCATAATGTCCTCATAGATGCTTCTATAAGGCCCATCGCTCATACCGGGGATGTGCACATAACCTAACTTGCCACCTGACTTTTCTTCTACTTCTTTCTCATTGATTTTCACAAATCTGTTATAGAGCAACCCACGTTCCGCACGCAAAGTGATCGGCTTAACCGTGACTTGTTGTCTATCCGATTTTTTAGGGCCTGTGATTTCCAGTAACGTGAACTTGCCAGATTTTCGATTCAGGTAAGTGGCCACATCACGATTGGGTGTAACAAGTTCACCATCAATTTTCTCGATGATCATTCCTGGCTCAATATTAAATTTGGCCTTGTCTAATGGACCACCTTTCAACACTTCCACTATCCTTATGCCATTGCCCTTGTGATCATAGTCCATAAAGATTCCAAGAGATGCTGTCGCATCTGCATTGGGAATACTGGTGCCAAACCTCGCTCCCGCATGCGAAACATTGAGTTCCCCCAACATTTCTGAAAGCATTTCCGAAAACTCGTAGCTATTGCCAATAGATGGCAAATATTTAGCATACTCGGTTCGCATTAAATCCCAATCTACGCCATGGAAAGTCGGTTCATAGAATATATTTTTTGTGCGGATCCATACGTGATCAAACATGTAGTTTCGCTCCGCCACTGCATCATATTCCATTTCTCCTCTTATACTAATCGACTCTCGCTTACCAGCATCAGGATTAACCTTAGAGATTCTTCCCCCACTCAGTAGGTAAAGATTCTTCATGTCTTTATCCCATTGAAAAGATCCAAAACCTCCATTAAGCCTAATTGCCATTTTGGTGTCGCGTGTTCTGAGATTCGTAACCCACAGGTTTTGTCCACCTTCAAAGCTGGCGAGGTAGTAAAGCTTCTCTCCGTCTTTCGAAAGCGTAGCATCACCAAGGCTTGAAGAGTGAATTGTAAACCTGGCCTTACGATCTCTCATATCTTCAAAATCAAAGGTCAGATCTTTCTTTGTTTCTTCTTTCTTTTCACCTTCCTTCTTGTCTTTACTATCTTCTTTCTTCTCTCCCTTTTTCTTTTCTTTCTCTATTTCCTTCATCAAGGCATACTCTTCTTTGTTCAGCTGATACTTGTCCCAGCCATCCTGCGTAAAGAACATTGAATAGACATCGCTTTGTGACCGACCACTGGTCGCATAACTCTTTAATCCATTTCGGTTACTGAACCAGATCATTTGTTTTCCACCATTTACCCACTTCGGTCTTGAGTCATAATAGCCGCTTTCGGTCAGGTTGACTCGATTGCTTCCATCAGCAGCCATCAAAAGCACTTCACTATTATTTAAACTCATGCTCCAATCTACCAGGAGCCATTTACTATCCGGACTCCAAGTAAAGTACTTATCTCCATCACGCATATGAAAAAGTTCATTAGGCGTGAGCAGATCAACTGAATTACCTGAAGCTATATCCATCACCCTCAGGGTTCTTCGGCCAGCAATAAAGGCCATCTTTTTACCATCAGGAGAATACTGAGGCATATAGTTATCCTCATCATTGCTCAATACCGCTTCTTCTTTCAATAGCGTAGCGGCAAAAAAGAACGGTTCTTCTGAAGCTCTCTCTTTGCTGGACTTATAGATATTCCATTTACCTCCGCGCTCACTAGCATAAACTACTGATTTGCCTTCAGGACCCCAGGTAACAAAGCGTTCTTGTTCCGGAGTGTTGGTAATTCTTTTGGTAAGCGATCCATCTACAGAGGTTACAAACACCTCTCCTCTTGCGATAAAGGCTATTTCTTTTCCGTTAGGGGCAATTGCCATTTCGCGAACGCCTCCATTTATTGATATAAATCTATCCGCATTTGCCTTGTCTTGTGTTCGGATATTGACAGCAACTTTTTGAGGTTGCCCTCCTTCCTGCATAGTATAAAGCTCTCCGTCATAACCGAAACAGAGTGTGCCATTCCCGAAGCTTAAAAAGCGTACCGGATGCAAATTGAAATTTGTGAGTTGTTGGCTCTGACTAGGGTCCTCAATGGACATCTTATGCACGTTAAATGTGCCACTCGATTCATTCAAATAATATAGACTCTTCTCATCAGTACTGAAAACAGGCTGACGGTCTTCGACTTCCCTGTTGGTTAGCATTTTATGCTCGTCTCTTCTTACATCATACAGCCAGATATCTCTGGTAATAGATGACTTGTGGTGCTTTCTGAATTCATTTTCTCCACCCTTTTTATCATGGTAGACCATATATCGACCGTCTTTGCTCACTTGAACATACTCGGCAGGAATGGTAAAGATTTGGTCAACACGACCTCCGCTTACAGGCACTTTATAAAGCTCCGACTGTGAACCATGTGGATATTGACGGTGCTCTGCTCGGTCTTGCCTTAAAGCACCAAAAACGACATGTTTATTGTCGTGAGTAAAAGTATATGGGCTCTCATCATTCGAATGGAAAGTAAGACGAGTTGCCTGTCCGCCCATGGCATCCATAACATAGACATCAAAATTCCCATAGCGGTCTGAGGCGAAGGCGATATGTTTGCTGTCCTTACTCCAAACAGGCATATAATCATGTGCCTGATGGAAAGTCAACTGAGTGGCATCACCACCAGTGGCGGCCACCTTATATAAATCACCTTTATAGGTAAAAACAATGTGTCGACCGTCAGGAGATATGCTTTGGTATCGAATCCAGTTTGGTGTTGTTTGAGCTTGGAGGTTTGTGCCAATAAGGCATAGAAGTATAATGACCAGTTTTTTCATGATTTGATTGATTTGGCCCTGAATTTAGGAAAAGAAGTTGGGAGTAAGAAGATGAAGGACAGAAGTAACAAAGCTCCCGTTGGGAACAGCAATTTTTGGAGGGTCAATTAGCTCAATGGACTTGAGGTCAACTCCATAATCGTGATTTCCGGGAGAATCCCAATACGTCCCGGGAAACCGAGGAAACCGAAGCCTCGATTGACATAGAGGTATTGATTCTGCTCCTGATAGAGATCTGCCCACTGCTTGTAAATATACTTAGAGGGGCTCCAGCGGAAATCACCTATCTCTACCCCTAACTGCATACCATGTGTATGACCGGAAAATGTAATATCAATATCAGGCTGTTGTCTCCTTACCTGTGCATCCCAATGACTCGGGTCATGAGAAAGTAAAAGCTTCACATCGCCCTCTGCATTCAAGGCAGTCTGATCCAGACGACCATACTTGGCAAAGCGGCCTGCTCCCCAATTTTCCACACCTAAAACGGATATCTGATCGGTACCAATTCGGACCGATCTATTCTCATTCATTAGCAGATCCCAGCCCATGCGTTCATGGACCTTGATCATATCCTTTAGGTTGTTGTTTTTATGCGCAAGAGAAGGCCAAGTCATATAATCGCCATAGTCATGGTTGCCAAGGGTTGAATAAACCCCTAAGTCGGCCTTAACCTTAGAGAAAAGATCGAAATAATCAGAGACTTCTTTGGTCTGATTGTTCACAAGATCACCTGTAAAAAAGATCATATCAGGCTTTTCAGCCATCAACATTTCAATCCCTCCTTTTACAGCCGCCTTATCATAAAAGCTTCCACTATGTATGTCTGATAATTGAGCAATCTTGATTCCTTCGAATTGTTTTGGGAGCTTAGGCAAGTAAACTCTACGTCTTCTGAGCCTATAGTCATAAGCACCTCTAACAATTCCGAAACTCATAGTGACGATAGGCAGCGTAGCCATAACCACGGCACTTCTTGCCAAGAACTTGGAACGTGGCATCTTCTGTCCGGCAGCCACTCTTCTCTCATACCTCCTTCGTCTACCAGCAAAGAATAGGCTCAATACTCTTCTGATGTCGTCAAAGAATACGAATATTACTGCTATCAACTTAGCAGCATAAGACATAAAAACGATGGACATTAAGAAGGAAAATGGTACCGTTCCTGACTGAACGAACCTTAAATAAACCGCAAGGGAAAGCATAACAATGGCTTGAGTCAGATATACATACCGCACTGTGGTTCTGACAATATTGCTTTTTCCAATTAAGAGGGTCTTTGTTGCCTGATAGGCATAGTAGTCGAGCCAGGCAAGAAAGGCGATTATCACTATAAAGAAAAGTGGTGAGATGCTCATCTAATTACTCTAACCTGATACCTACTTAATGGGTTCAAAAAAAGACTCCCGAGTACCACCTCGGGAGCCACCAAATCAACCTTAACTATGAATGACCCTCACTGAAGAGGATCATAATCACCACGTTAATACTATTATCAAACATCAGGCCAAAACCTTCTTGGAATCAGTCGATCTTTCAACCCTTGGTATCTGACCTCTCCATCTAGCAATTCGGTATACAAACTTATCTGACATGAGGTACATAACAGGTACGATTATCAGTGTCAGGAATGTTGCAAAGGTTAAGCCGAAAATGATTGTCCAAGACATCGGGCCCCAGAAAATCACATTATCACCCCCTACATAGAAGTCAGCGTTATACTGTACAAAGGCTCCGATAAAATCAATATTCAAACCAACAGCAAGAGGTATTAGGCCCAAAATTGTTGTTATTGCTGTAAGAAGTACCGGTCTCAGCCTTGTCTTACCTGCGACTATAATTGAACTTAGTATTTCTTCCATAGGTAATCTCGCATCCTCATCTAAGCCAAGTTCTTTGCGCCTTCTCTTTCGTGTAAGTTCAATAAAGTCGATTAACACAATAGCGTTGTTTACCACAATACCTGCGAGAGATATGATACCAATCATGGTCATGATTACAATGAACTCCATATTGAATATCACCAAGCCTAAAAACACACCGATAGTGCTCAAAAGCACTGACACCATAATAATGAAAGGCGCAGTAATCTTATTGAACTGAGAAACAATGATTAGGAAGATTAGAAAAACAGCTATCATTAATGCAGTAGAAAGGAATGCCATATCTTCAGCTTGACTTTCCTGTTCGCCAGTGAAAGCATAATCATAACCCGCAGGCATATCGAAATCTGCCATCATCAACTTCAACTCATCGTTTATTGCTGTGGCATTCGCTCCGGCTAGTACATTTGAACTTAAGGTTACAACTCTGTCTAGGTCCTTTCGCTTAATCGATCCGTATGTAGAACTATAACTCACTTGAGCTACTGCGGAAATTGGAACTTGCACCAGTTTCCCAGAATTCTGATCCCTGAAAGTTATACTCTTATTCATCAACGCATCCACATCGTAGCGGTAGTCCTGATTCAATCGAACATTGATTTCATAACTATCTTCTCCCTCTTTATACTTGGATACTTCCTTACCAAATAGAGCAGTTCTAATCTCATTACCAATTGCATATGTGGACAATCCAAACCTTCGAGCATTATCTCTATCAATACTTACGATCAGTTCAGGCTTACCCAGTTCCATAGAACTTTTTAAGTTCTCAATACCACTTATATTCAATTGTGAAATCCTCTGTTTAACTCTCTCACTTATCGAAACAAGTACTTCCAAGTCTTCTCCTATAATTTCTAAATTAATCGGCTTTCCAGTCGGTGGTCCTGCTGCATCTTTATCAACAGAAAATGTGACACCTGGCTGAATCTTGATTTGTTTCCTAATATCAGCCATTACATCCGAGGTTTTAATATCACCGCGCAGCTTATTCTCAATGAAATTAACAGTGATTCTTGCCTTGTGAGGCTCTTCTGACTGGCCTATAGCTGAAGGGTCGTTTGGATCCGCTGCTCCCTGACTTACATTGGTAGTGATTGATTCAACAATTCTGTTATAAGGCTTTACCAGCTCAATAACCTGAGCCTCTACTTCCTGGGCATAAGTATTTGTAGTTTCGATGTCGGTCCCAACTGGAAACTCTATGAACACGTTCACATACTTTGGCTCGTTAATTGGAAAGTACTCTACTTTCGGTTGCTTAATTACAAAGATTGCGATTGATAAAATCAATAGCATTACAGCACCAAAGAAGAAGCGGAATGGAAACTTTACAGCACTCCTCAGAACTCTCTCATACATTCCTTCTAACCATGGCAAAAAGACGGACTGGAACCTTCTTGAAGCTGGGCTCAAAACATAAATATTCAAAAGTGTAAGAGCACCAATAAGCATTAACAAATTCCCTAGGAAAACAACCTTGGCAACAAATACCACAAGGAATCCTAAGACAATAAAAATTGTACTCAGAGTCAAAATCCTTTTATGGTTCAGTAGTTTATCACCATCCAGCTTCATATAGGTTGAAATAAAAACCGGATTAATTACTAATGCCACAAAAAGCGAGGACCCAAGGGTAATAATTAATGTCAAGGGTAGATACAACATAAACTCCCCCATTATACCTGGCCAAAAAGCCAATGGTAGAAATGCTGCTATGGTTGTTCCGGTTGACGAAATAATAGGAAATGCCACCTCTCCAACTCCTCTTTTGGTAGCTGCTAGCGGACTTAAACCTTCTTCCATTAAGCGGTAGACATTCTCTACAACCACAATCCCATTATCCACTAACATCCCCAGTGCCATAATCAGAGCAAAAAGGGTCATAGTATTAATGGTAATACCTAGCATTCCTAAAATCATCAAGGCCATAAACATGGACAGTGGAATCGCCATACCCACGAAAAGCGAATTTCTAGTACCTAAAAAGAACAATAGAACCGTCACCACTAGTATTACACCAAAAATGATATTGTTACCCAAACTACTGACTTGTTCTCGAGTATCTTTAGACTGATCATTGGTGATTGTTACTTCCACACCTTCTGGAATCTGCCCATTTGCCCGACTCTCAGCAATCAGCTTCATGATCTTATCAGTTGCGATCAATAAGTTCTCCCCGCTCCTCTTCATCACATCAATCTTCACTACAGGGTCTAAATCTAGTCTGGCATAGTTTTGCTTATCCTTATAGCCAAATTCTACAGTTGCAACATCCTTTAAGTAAACGATATTACCGTTCTCATTACTAATAATGATATCTTCCATCTGCGAAGGGTCGTTAAACTCCCCTATCACACGAACATTTCTTCTCAACCCATCGGCAATTACGTTTCCTCCTGATAGTGTCAAGTTCTCAGAAGAGATTGCATTTTCAATATCAGAGAAAGTTACTTTTCTTGACTCAAGCTCAAAAGGATCAACCTTAATCTCAACCTCTTTCTCGTCTACACCAACAATGTTAATCTTAGAGACTTCACTAAACTTTTCGATTTCATCTTCTAAGTATTCAGCAATGTCATTAAGCTCATCTAACGACTTTGAAGGGTCAGTCAAGTTGATATTTAGAATCGGGAAGTTTTCTGAAAAGCTAAACTTGATCACATCAGGATCACTCTTCAAATCAGAAGGCAGCTCAGATTTGGCCTTGTCGATAGCATCCTTAACATCTAAGACCGCTTCATCTACATCAACACCTACTTGAAATTCAACCACAATAGCCGAATAATCCTGAACGGAAGTAGATTGGATATTATCTACACCTTCGATCGTATTTATCTCTTTTTCCAATTCCCGTGTAATCAAGCTCTCCATATCTTGTGGCGAATTACCCGGGTGAACTGTACTGACATATACAGTTGGCTGCTCTACTTCAGGAAAATTCTCCTTTGGTAATGTGATATAGGAGTTGATTCCAGCAAAGACAATCAGCACTGTAATGACAAACACAGTAACTTTATTCTTCAATGAGAATGACGTCAAGCCAAACTCCTTGTCTACAACATTCTTTTCTTTATCAATTGCCATAATATTGGTCTTTCGATTAATTTTGAATATTTACAGAAGTTCCATCGGCAACTGTTCTGTTACCCTTATCTACCACTACTTCACCTCCAGCTAAACCATCAACCACCTCGGTATGATTGTCATATGAATAACCAAGTTTCACATGTACTTTGCTGGCTTTCTTTCCCTTTACCAAATAGACGAAGTTCCCTTTCAAATCTTCCTGGATGATTCTAGAAGGAATAACGATAGCATCATTTACCTCATAGTCGGTTAGAGCGATGCGTGTTACAAGGTTCGTTTTGAGGTACTGATCAACCCGTGGCAATCTTACTTCAATCGTAAATGTTCTACTTGCAGGATTAATCACTCTCCCCACAGAGATGATCTTTGAATCAAAGTCTTTATCCAATGATGGGATATTGACCGAAACATTATCTCCTCTTTTGAACTTTCCAACATAGGCTTCAGAGACTTCAGCAGAAATATACATATCTGCATTACTCACCAAAAGAGCCACTGGAGATCCTGGCTGAACCAGTTGTCCTCTCTTTACAGGAACCTGTTCTACGGTTCCACTAAATGGAGCTTTGATTTCAGCCTTATCCAGTTGGGTATTCAAAGTCGCCAACTGATTTTCTAAAGACTCCTTGTTATTTTTTGCTTGCAAATAGTCGATTTCTGTACCGATATTCTTCTTCCAAAGTCTATCACGCTTTTCGAAAATGGTAGTAGCAAAATCCAATTGGCTTTCAAGTTCTGCTATGGACTTCTCAAGATTCTCTGAATCTATCACTGCCATCACTTCACCTTCCTCTATGTACTGACCTTCTTTAATATTTACAGCGGTCAAAATTCCCGACATCTCTGCACTCACGTCAACATTGGTTCTTGAATCAACATTTCCTCTAACCTCAATTTTATGCTCGAAATTGGTCTTGGCAGCTGGAACTGTAGTGATTAAAGTAGCCGTCTCTGTCGGTTTATTAAAATCAGGATCTTCAGCACTGATTTCTTCCTCTAAGGTCTTGATCTCAGCCTGGAGTGCCTTGATCTCTGCTTTGGCTTCAGTCAGCCTTGTTTTCTTTCCTTCAACGCCCTCTTCGCTCTGACCGCAACCAACTGCGATAAAAGCAATGAGTAAAAATGTGATGATGTTCTGAGGTTTCATGTCTCTATATATTTTTGAAGTTCTGTAAGTCATTGTGTTGTTAGTTAAGTTTGCCCAGTGATCTATCTAAATCCACTTTGGCAATGATAGCCTCATAAAGGGCGCTCAAATAGTTGATTTCGGCTTCTTTATAGTCCTTTTCAGAGTTAATGAGCTCTAGGTTTGAACCAACGCCTTCCGTGTACTTCTCACGAGTGATGTCTGTCACTTCCTTGGCCAAAGCCATGTTCTCTCTTTGCACCTCAAGACGCTCAAGATTTACGTCCAGGGCATCTTTGGCATCTAAAAGCTGTTGTTTTAGACTATTGGTCAAAAGTGAATATTGATTATCAAGCGTCTCTAATTGATATTTCTTTCTGGCTACTGTATACTTTTTTCTCAAGCCATCGAATACAGGAATATTAATGTTAATCCCCACACTCGAGCTGGTAAACCATTGACGGTTGCTATTGAAAAGGTTACTGAAAGAATCGTTACCTGTATTTCTACCCCAACCAGCATTGAATGTCACTTTCGGGATATACTGTGAATAGACATTCTTAATGTCGAGAACCGCTAATTCTTTCAAATAATCAAGTTGACGCGCCTCTATTCGTTCCTGAACATTATATGCCTCGATGTCTGCAACAGAATAGTCAAAATCAAAGTTTGACAACGTACCGCTTAACTCCACTTGCTTGGTGACAGGCATTCCCATAGAAAGTTTCAAAAGGTTTTTACTAGACTCAATCACCTGCTCGACTCCCTGTAGTTCAGTCTTTAGGTTATTCAATTGAACCTGAAGTCTGGTTACATCAATTTTCTCAGCAAAACCATTTTCATAAAGGGCTCTGGTGTCGCTTAGTGTTGATTCGATGGTACTAATGTTAGTATCAATTAACTCTGTTCTTACTTGATTAACTAAGACCAAATAATAAGCCTTCGTTACCTGCTCAATAACATCTAGCTCCGTTTTCTTTTCATCAACAATCACTTTCTCACGAAGCATTTTTGCTGCTTTCAATCCTATAAAAAATGATCCGTCCCAAATCATTTGAGAGGCTGTGATATTAAAGTTACTCTGATGCTGAATTCCAAAAGCTACAGTTGTAATGTCATCGGGACCTGCCGTAGGGTCGAATATATCAGCCCTTACAATGCTTTGTTGCAACTTAGTATTATTGGTATAACCGAAAACGGCATCGACTTGTGGCAACCCATCCGCACGAGTCTCAAAAACCTGTGCATCTGCATCCTTTGTTGTCACTTTAGCATTCTTGATGTCTTCATTGTTTAATAAGGCATAACTAATCGCCTCTTGAAGAGAAATTCCGCTCTGCGCATTAGCTCCTAGGGCCAATAGCATAAGCACCGCTAAATAGTTTAATTTCCTAATTGAGCGTCTCATTGGTTTTAATTTTTGACGTGGTATAATCATTAAAAAGTTGATGGCCTTCTATCGTAAAAAGCCCATGTATAAAGTGATCGAATAATTGCATTTGTGCATCGTATAGGGAATACTTTTCCCTTGGAAATAAATTCCTCATAATGAAGGTTTGAACCTGTTCAATCCGCATTACTGCTATCAAATAAGGGTCTACTTCAGCACGAAATAGACCTTCTTTTTGTCCTCGCTTAATAACTGCCGTGATGGATTCCAGCATTACCTCTGCTTTGAAATCCTCATACATTTGCCAGGCCTCAGGATAAAATTTCTGCAACTCGTTCATCAGACTCATCTTCATGTCTTTCATAGACTCTCTCAAACATTGAGAAACCATAATTAACTCATGAACACTGTTGTCACTAGTGGTGGCAGTCCCCTCAAATCTCTCTTTCTCCAAATTCAGATGAATACTCGTTATGGTATTAACAAGCTCCTTCTTATCCTTAAAGTATTGATAGATTGTTTTTTTGGAAATCCCTAGGTCGCGAGAAATATCGTCCATGGTCACAGTTCTAATACCGAACTGTTGCATGAGCTCACTCGCTCTTTCCGCTATTTTCTCTTTCATTTCCATTCGGGAGCAAAACTAAGGAAACTATTATCGTATTCAAAGTTTCCCAATGCCCTAATGACGTGGATATCAATACTTTTGTTCCAAAAAAATTAAAAAAATCTCCAAATCAGCTTACGAAAACGGTTGCACTAACAATAGATAATTTGGTAGATAAAAGACAAAACAATTAAAAATAGTGCAGGTCTCGTTTTTAATAAGCAGAATCATTAATTGTCATGTAAATGACTTAAGGATTATTGGTTTTTGAAAAAAATCAAAACTGGAGCTAACAGATGGGACTACCATCACTCATATCTTCCGCATGCCAATATTCGTTTGAATTAGTGACTATACTTTAGCAACTTCACACAAAATCACCTTATGCCAAAAATCTGGGTTTTCATATTTCTGTTAATCTCCTCCTCTGCTATTGCTCAGGGCTCAGGACTTATAGAAGCCCGCACACTGCAAGCAGAAGGAAAGCTACCTGAGGCATTAGTAGTAATAAAAGAAACGGTTAAGACCAACGAATTTAAAGAAGATGGAGGTGCCTGGTACACCTATGCTGAGATCAACAAGGCACTATTCAAAAACGAGCCTCCTGGAACGATAAAATCTTCCTACTTATCAGATGCCATCCTAGGGTATCAAATGACACAGAAGTACCCATCAAATAATGTTAGGATCAACCTTTCTGCAGATCAAAGTATTGAACAGATTTTTCAGGAGTTGATACAGAACGGTGCACAGTGGTATCAGCAACAGGATTATCCGGCTGCGCTAGAGGCCTTTGAAAATGCGGTTATCATTGCACCCAATGACTCTACTGTCATTACCTATGCCGCAAATGCTGCTGTTCAGGGTAAGCTATATGATAAAGCACTGGCAAATTTTCAGAAACTCATTGAAATGAGGCCTAAGGAAAGTATTTATCAAAGTATGATTAGTATTCAGAGAGATCTCCAAAAAGATTTTGCCGCTGCTCTAATAACCATTGATAAAGCAAAGAGAGACTTCCCAAACTCACCGGTATTCGATCGCTACAAGCTTGATATCTACCTGCTGTCAAATCAAAATGAAAAAGCCATTGAGCTTATTACTGAAATTCTGAAAACTGATACGAATAATGACCAATTAGCACTTAGAAGGGCAGTACTTTACGATGATCGTATCAAAGAATTAAAGGCTGAAACAGAAATTGACAGCCTTGCTCTGCAGAATGCAATTAGCAAATCTGAAGAAGCCTACTTGAAGGTTTTGGACATATCTCCAGATAACCTTGTCGCTAATTTTAACCTATCTATGATTTACAATGATCAAGCTAATAGCTATTATCTAGCGATCAACAATATGACCAATGATGAGTATAAGGCCAACGCTGAGTCTTATGAAGAAATCGCTTTAGACTTTATTAGAAAAGCATTACCTCGAATGGAAGCTGCATCCAAAAAAGACACGACCGACCTAAATATTCTAAGGACGCTCGAAACCTATTACGAAAGACTAAGCATGGGAGATGAGAAGCGTGCCATCCAGAAAAAGCTTAAGGAAAAAGAAGGCAACAATCCTTAAATCAGGTATTTCCCTGCTACTTCATTGAAGGCTTCTAGCTGATCATCTATCCACTCAGAACCTTCACCAAGCTCCTCGGCCATTATTTCTGCCACTCTACCAGATACTCTTAATGACTCACTGGCATCAAGGAACAAGCCCCTGACTCTTCTGGCTAACATATCTTCTACTGTCCTTGCCATTTCATGTCTGACCGCCCAAACGACTTGAGATTTCCTAAGCGGCAGGGTCTCACTGATCATTTCGGCCAAAGCTGGATTCTCCTCTTCCAACTCCAAGAGCTGGTACTTTTCTGTACCATAGACAGCCAACGGATCCGTTGTCAAATCAAGGTTTTTATCATAGCCAGAAACAGGCAGGTTTTTAGTGATGCATTTACGTTCGGGCAAAGCACCAATCAACATGGCATTGTCAACGGTATCTTCGGCCATTTTTCTATATGTGGTCCACTTACCTCCAATAATTGTGATCAGCCCGGATTGGGAAATCATTACTTTATGGTGTCTGGATATCTCCTTAGTAGACTTCCCATCTCCCTCGGGTTTGGCGAGGGGTCTCAATCCTGAAAATACACTGAGAATATCAGCTTTTGTAGGTTGTTTGGTCAGGTATTGGCCAGCCGTTTCTAAGATAAAATCTATTTCCTGTTCCTGGGCCTCTGGCTCCAGCTCTGGCCTTTCCTTCATGGTATCAGTTGTTCCCAAAACCACCTTGTCATGCCAGGGTACAGCAAACATCACACGACCATCCTTGGTTTGAGGCACCATGATGGCATACTTATCTGGTAGAAACTCTTTACCTACCACCAGATGAATCCCCTGACTTGGCTGAATCATGGCCTTCACTTCAGGTTCGTCCATTTTCTTCACTCTATCAGCAAAAACTCCTGTCGCATTAATCACGGCTTTCGCTTTGATGCTATAGTTTTTTCCTGATTCACGATCGCGTGCCTTTAGACCTTCGATAATGCCTTCTGCATTCTTTTCAAGACCCGTGACTTCAAAATAATTGAGCATTACACCATTATATTGACGGGCTGTCTTGGCCAAGCTCAAGGCCATTCGTGCATCATCAAATTGCCCATCATAGTACACCACTCCGCCTTTAAGGCCTTTTTGATCAATAGTTGGAATGTGCTTAACCGTTTCTTCTTTAGAAAGTCTTTTAGACGATCCAATACCCAGTTTACCTGACATGAGGTCATAAACTTTCAATCCTACTTGATAGAAAGGACCATCCCACCATTCATAATTAGGAATAATAAAAGCCTGGTTTTTTACAAGGTGGGGTGCATTTTGAATCATCAACCCTCTTTCTTTCAGGGCTTCCAAAACTAGTGAAATGTCGCCTTGCTGAAGATAACGGACCCCGCCATGTACCAATTTTGTACTACGGCTAGAAGTACCTTTCGCAAAATCGTGTTGCTCCAACAACAGTGTCTTGTAGCCCCGCGAAGCGGCATCGACAGCTACACCAAGGCCAGTGGCACCTCCTCCAATCACGACAATATCCCAAGGCTCTTTGTGCTTTTTGAGCCTTTTCAGCATCTTTTCTCTCTTCATGATTTCGCTCTTTTTTGTGGGTTATTCAACCCATGCTTTAGCTCTCTCTACTGCACGCGACCAGTTCTTTTTGACAACAGAAACATCTTTACCAGACGGCTCGAAAGTTTTGTCAATGGCCCAAAGCGACTGTATCTCTTCTTTGCTCTCCCAGTAACCCACTGCCAACCCAGCCAGAAAAGCTGCTCCTTGTGCCGTAGTTTCTACAATTTGTGGTCTGACAATCTTAAGCCCCGTGATGTCAGATTGGATTTGCATTAAAAGGTTATTGGCAGAAGCTCCACCATCTACTCTGAGTTCTTTTTGTTCTATGCCTGAGTCCAGCGCCATGGTATCAATAACTTCCATACTCTGAAGTGCCAGAGCCTCGAGTGCTGCTCTGGCAATATGTCCTTTTTCTGTTCCCCGAGTCAGACCGATCATAAGGCCTGTACTGTACTGATCCCAGTGTGGAGCACCCAGACCCACAAAGCCAGGTACAAAGTAAACACCACCATTATCCTCAACTGTTTTTGCCAAAGCTTCTATCTCAGGCGCATTATCCACGAAATGAAAGTTATCTCTCAAGAATTGAACAATCGCTCCACCAATGAAAATACTCCCCTCAAGGGCATAGTTTACCTCATCGCCAATTTTCCATCCAATGGTTGATAACAATTTATGCTTTGACTTGATGACTTTATCACCAGTATTCATCACCATAAAGCAACCCGTGCCATAGGTGTTTTTCACCATTCCAGGCTCAGTACACATTTGTCCGAACAAAGCTGACTGTTGATCTCCCGCTATACCGGCTATTGGAATTTCTCCGCCAAACAGCGCAGCATCTGTATGACCATATATCTCGCTACTGCTTTTCACTTCTGGCAACATAGTCTTCGGAATATTGAAAAGACTTAGCAATTCATCATCCCATTGAAGGTCATGAATATTAAAAATCATGGTGCGGCTGGCATTACTTACATCAGTAGCATGAACCTTACCTCCCGTTAGCTTCCATAACAACCAGCTATCGACAGTACCGAAAGCCAGCTCTCCAGCTTCCGCTCTCTCTTGAGCACCTTCCACTTGATCCAGTATCCATCGAATCTTAGAGGCTGAAAAGTATGCGTCAATCAACAGACCGGTCTTATCTTGAATCATATCCGCATGTCCAGCGGCTTTCAACGATTCACAATAATCAGCTGTCCTCCTGTCTTGCCATACAATGGCTTTGTGAATTGACTTGCCGGTTTTCTTATCCCAAACCAAGGTAGTTTCCCGTTGATTCGTAATGCCTATAGCGGCAATATCAGATGCCGAAACTCCCTGTTTTTCCAGCACATCGCTAATGGTGAACTTTTGAGTCTCCCAAATCTCTAATGGGTTATGCTCCACCCAGCCCGGCTTTGGATAGAATTGCTCAAACTCTCTCTGTGAGACATTAACGATCTCGCCTTGCTTATTAAATATGATGGCACGTTCGCTAGTGGTACCAGCATCAACAGTAATAATGTATTTCGACATAGAAGGGTGCTAATAAGTTGGATTTCTAATTTAGAACATTTCTGGTTTTAGGCACTGTTGAGGCAGGAAACTATCAAACTCATACCTCATTATACTTAAACCCCATTATAGTCGTATTGTTAAGAAACGCTACGATTCCATGCGTAAACTCTTTTTTATTATTCTGTTAATATGCTCAGTCATCATCTTGGGATTTGGGCAAAACCTATCAAAAAGCGAGCAAGTTCGGTTGATGTACTCCCTGATTGAAACCCATGATCCTGACGCTTTCAAAATGCTAAAATCCCTTGAGGAGCTTCCCACAAAGTACACATTCAATCGGACGACTGTGACTACGGGCAAACCGACTAATCCTGAGACCTGGCTAAGTGGAAGAACGGCTGAGGACGTTCGGGGCTCTTTGAATACAGTGGTGCATGAATCATTGCACAACTTCACTAGCTACTATGGCTATCAGATGTTGAGTAAAAACCCACCTCGTAATTTCGATTTTAGTGATTCCTATTCAGCATTTATGATCGAGAATGATAATATAATCCTGGTCAAACATTCTGAGGTTTATAATAGTAACGAACTAAAGCGAGATATTCCTAGGGAGTTAAGAACTTTCCGATATGATCCTTACATCACTCCTAAAAGTAATGTTGGGAGCCAAAAACAAGGTATTTACGGCCTTTTGGACGAATTCAATGCCTATTATCGAGGTACACTTATTTCATATAACCTCTTTCCAGCCTACAAAGAAATGGCAGGAGAAAAGCCAGGAGTCTATCTGGACTACATTCAAAATATGAGTAG
The DNA here is from genome assembly GCA_965230105.1 of Roseivirga sp. Classification (GTDB taxonomy): domain Bacteria; phylum Bacteroidota; class Bacteroidia; order Cytophagales; family Cyclobacteriaceae; genus Roseivirga. Next base: position 26,262 of record CBDDKG010000028.1, read on the forward strand.
CATTCGTATGGCTTATTATGAATTCAAATACTTCATGCTTTCCTATTTGAGTAAGGCTCAGACAAAATACCCCAAACTCTATGACGGTTTTTTGGCAAACCAGGCCTTGAGAGAAGCCTATACTTTGATCCACGATAACTTTCAGAAACTTAATCAGAGGATAGATCAAAGACTGGATAATGTCATGGCCGATTTAAATAATCAGGGAATAGAATCTTATATTAAGGACAATTACTTCTGGGTGCGAACACGGGGAGTCGGTATGAATTTGGAAGCTATCGGGCTTCTGAAAGAGGAATTATCGAAAAGACGCTTCACCGATCAGCATGCGGCATTTGTTTTGAATTAAAGATTAATCATGAAAAGCTTGTTTACACTGCTCTTTGCCTTGGCAATAACATCGCTTTCTGCCCAAAGCATTGTCAAAGAAAGCCTCTCCTTTGAGAGTAAAATCTTGGTCAAAGACATCAACTACTCTGTTTATCTGCCAGACGGATATGAACACTCTGTAAGACATTATCCTGTAGTCTACCTACTGAACGGTTTTACTGGTAATGAAACCGACTGGATACAATTCGGAGACATGCAGCGTATTGTTGACCAAGGCATAGGAGCTGGAGACATTCCACCTATGATCATTATTATGCCCGATGGCGATGACAGGCTTTATATGAATAACCATGACAATTCTTATCGCTATGGAGACATGTTCATTGAAGAATTGATGCCTCATGTGGAAGGCAAATTCCGTATAAGAGCAGAAAAACAATTCAGAGGTATTAGTGGCCTATCCATGGGCGGAGCTGGAACTTTACGTTTTGCAATGCTTTATCCTGACCTGTTTGGAGCAGCTGCCGCCTACAGTTCTGCAGTAGGCACTGATGAAGAAATGCTCGCAGGGGACCAGCAAGGTTTCGATGGTTATTGGGGGCGAGTCTTAGGCAAAGGACTTCAGGGGCAAGCGCGATTGTCAGATCACTACAGGAAAAACTCTATACTGGATATTGCTAAAACAGCAGATAAACGTAAACTCAATTCCGTCAGAATCTATTTCGATTGTGGTGATGATGATTTTTTGGCGATCGGCAATGCGAGCCTTCATATTGAAATGCGAAAGCGTGGCATTAATCACCAATATCGTGTAAGAGATGGTGCCCATACCTGGGACTTTTGGAGAACATCTCTTCCCATTGGCCTGAAATTTATAAGCCAGAGTTTTACGCGCTAATCAACGAAAAGCTCTTAAGGCCAGTAGAAAGGCCAGGCCCGTCAAGATTAGTAGAAAAGTAAAACCATTGGCAAGACCGTAACTATCGGCTATAAACCCGATCAGTACAGGACCCGCTAGCATACCGATATAGCCTGAAGAAGCAACCGTAGCAATGCCCTTAGATGGCTTGACGCCTTCCTGCTTGGCAGCAGTACTAAACAGAATGGGCACAATGACAGAATAACCCAAGCCCGCCAGACTAAATCCAATGATGGCCCATAACGGGGTTTTTAATAGAACCAATACCAATCCAATAATGGCGATCAGACTACCCATCAAAACCAACGACTTAGCACCAAAACGGACATGTAAGCTATCCCCTTGAAACCTGGCGATCGCCATCATCAATGAGAACCCTGCAAAACCTGCACCCGCATATTGACCAATCACCTCAAGGTTTTCCTGCATATAAATAGAGGTCCAATCGGTGATTCCTCCCTCGCTCATCATAACACAGAAGCCTATGAAGGCAAAAACCAAGACTTTCCAATTTGGAAATACGAAGCCATCATTACCTGTTTTTTCATGATTAGGTGCATCAATCATATGTTTAAAGAGTGGTATCAGAATGACCATCAGCACCACGGCTATCATTGCCATTTGAATCGACAGGGCTATAGATAACGATATGAAAATTGAACTTAAAACAGCACCAAGCATTCCTCCTATACTAAAAAACCCATGGCAAGTGGACATGATGACCCGGGACTTCTGCTTTTCAATTTCCGCTACCTCTGCATTCATTGAAACGTCCGTTAAGCCCATCCCCAAGCCGAGTAAATAGAAAATTAGCATCAACACGTACAGATCAGAAGTATGCCAAGGCAGAATCATGCTCATCAGCAATACACAAATGGACCAAGAAGTAGTTCTTCGCTCGCCAAACCTGCTAATAATTTTACTATAGAAGGGTAAAAGGGTAGCCGCACCGAGTGGAATAAAGAATAGCGCAGTACCCAATTCCGCTTCACTCAGTCCAAGCTTCATCTTGATTTCAACTAGCCGTGTTACAAAGGCACCAAAAGCCATGGAAAGTGCCATAAATACCATGGCGGCAGCCCTGCTCTCTTGATGTTGTAATACGAGTTTGATGTTTTTGATCATAGTTTATAGGTCAACTCTACCCTATTCTCATCTGGGTCAAGAATAACGCTCTCGAAGTAGCCATCTCCAGTAACGTGCAAGGGTTCAACGACCTCATAACCGTCTGTCTGTAATCGCTCGGTGAGCTTTGTTACTTCTTCCTGTGAGTTCATACCAAAAGCGATATGAATCAAGCCGGTAAATTGTTTTCTGATATCATAAGAATGAGCAGGTATGTTCGGCATTTGCATAATCTCAAGACGCGTTCCTCCTTCGAATGCTATAAAGTAGGATGAGAATTTCTTTGGAGAATTGACATACTTCTTGGTGGGTTTACCTCCGAAATATTTCACATAAAAGTCTTTGAGTAAATCCAGCTTATATGTCCACAATGCCACATGTTCTAAAACCATAGCCTCGTTCTTTCTTCAAATTAACCGAGGGTATTCGGGATTATTTCTTCGCATATTCACCACTTTTTGAACAATATTAACCTTCAAGAGCTCTGTACTTGAATTTTAAGGCAATATCATTCAAATTGAAATATGCGTCCACTGATAGAAAAAATCTCTCCAGATGTTGGCAGCTCATTTCACATTCAGAAATATGTGACTAAACATGAGTGTATCATGAACTACTGGCATCACCACCCAGAGTACGAGCTCGTCTATGTTCACAAAGGCAAGGGAAACCTCTGCATTGGTAATTATCTATCGCATTTTCAGGATGGTGTTTTATTATTTATTGGGCCCAACATTCCTCATCATCCATTTCTAACTTCTGCTCATGAAGATAATTTTGAGGTAGTACTTCAATTGAAAGAGGACTTTATGGGTGCAGGCTTTTTCGAGAAGCCAGAAATGGGTCAAATCAAACAGTTATTTGAGCGTGCTAAACAAGGCATCATCTTCGGACAGAAGACCAAAGAAAAGTCTGAAAAGAAGTTATTGAAGCTCTTGGAAGCCTCTCCATTCAAAAGACTTGTTCTACTTCTGGACTTCTTAAATGATTTGACAGAACCATCACAATATCAAATTATAAATACTAATGCCGCAGCTTTAGCTATAGGTACTGGTGACTTTAATCGTATGAAGTATGTTTACGAATTGGTGGCAGAACGCTATACGGATGACATCAGTTTGCAAGAGGTGGCGGATTTAACCAACCTCACCATTCCATCTTTTTGCAGACTTTTTAAGCGTTTGACTTCCAAAACTTTTACGCAATTTTTGAACGAGTACCGAGTAACCAAAGCGCTGCAATTATTGAATACAGAAGACTGCTCTATATCATCCGTAGCCTTTGGCTCAGGCTTCAAAAGCCTGTCCTATTTCAATCGGCAATTCAAAGAAATTACAGGACACAAACCCTCTCACTATAAAAAGGCCTATAAGCAATTGATTGTTAATTAGTGGCTAAAAGGTGACTACATCAACCTTAAAAATTTCTCCAATGCTTCATTTCTATTCTTGGCATCCCAGATGGCCATTAGTTTGGTGCGTTGCGGTAAATGGTTCAAAGGAATAAAGCGAACTCCCAAATCCACACCACCGGCCAAGGCGGATGGCACTATGGCAACACCCAGCTGTCGCTCTACTAATCGAAATATGCTATTGGCCTGTACCGATCGGTGAGAAACCCTTGGCTCAAAGCCATGATCTGAAAATATACTCATGATGTTGTCATAGTACTCCTCACTATAATCATTTGAGAAGAGTATAAATTGCTCCTCCTTAAACTGATAGAGACTTTCAAAAGCATCAGGTTGAATAGCATGTTGCTCCGAAACCACCAAAGAGAAAGAGTCTTCAAAGACCACTTTTTGTTCAAATCCCTTGTGCACACTCTCTAACCTGACAAAGCCAATATCAAGCCGATCATGTGCTATAGCATCCAATTGATCTTTATTGTTAAGTTCATCCAGTGAAGCGTGAATATTTGGGTGAACCCTACTCATTTGTTCCAACAACTCCGGTATGATATTCTGCATAGCAGAGCCCACAAAACCGATTCGGATTTCTCCTTCCTCTCCTCCTCCTTTACGCTTCGTAGCTTCGACCACTCGATCTATATGGTTGATAATATAGTCTGCCTCATCCATCAGGTATTTGCCTGCCTGTGTAAGACTAACACTTCGCTTTGTGCGATTTAAAAGTCTTGTACCTAGCTCCTCCTCGAGTTGTTGGATTTGTTTGGATAAGGCGGGTTGAGTAATGAATAATTTCTCCGCTGCCCTGGCAAAATGAAGCTCTCGACCCAACACCAGCAAATACCTTAAATGACGCAATTCCATTAATTACTATTAGTTATTATTCAATAATAATAAATCATTTATAGGAATTATTAATTCGAAGTAGATTTATGTGCTGATAAATCTCAATTGTATGGAAGTATTCAACTACGGATCGCAACATTTAACCGCGGGTAAAGCACTAGGAATTGCAAATGGCAATATTCAAGGAGTTTTGAGTCGCGAGAGCATAGACCGAGTCAATCAGAGCACTCAGTGTGTCAAAGAAATCACTGAGAATGAAACAACGGTCTATGGAATAAACACGGGTTTTGGACCCTTGTGTACCACCAAAATATCTGCGGAGGACACCGAGACACTTCAATACAATATCTTAAAAAGTCATAGTGTAGGTGTAGGCGAGCCTATAACACCAAAATTGAGCAAACTGATGATGATTCTGAAGGTGCATTCCCTGGCTCAGGGTTTTTCAGGTATACAGTTGAGTACCTTAGAAAGAATCATTTGGCATATTGACAATGACGCGATCCCGGTCGTTCCCGAAAAAGGTTCTGTAGGAGCATCGGGAGATTTGGCTCCTTTAGCCCACTTGTTTCTCCCCCTGATAGGCTTGGGTGAGGTCTTCTACAAAGGCGAAAAAATCAGTACCAGGTCGCTCTTTGACAGGACCAGTATAAAATCTATTGCCCTAGGACCAAAAGAAGGACTTGCCTTGATTAACGGCACTCAGTTTATAGCCGCTCATGCAGTTGAAGTACTTGATAGACTCCATAATTGTCTGAACCATGCCGATATCATCGGTGCAATGATGATTGAAGCGCTTCAAGGTTCTATCAAACCATTTTCTCCTGAATTACATGCCCTAAGACCATTCAAGGGCAATCAGCATGTTGCCCATCGTATAAAAACCCTGCTAGAAAACTCTGAAATTCTTTCAGCCCACGCTGATTGCGATCGGGTACAAGACCCCTACTCTCTCAGATGCATCCCTCAGGTTCATGGTACTTCGAGAAATACATGGCTTCACTTAAAAGAACTGTTAGAAATCGAGTTGAATGCGGTGACTGATAATCCAATTATTCTAAGTGCGGAAGAAACGATCAGTGGTGGTAATTTTCATGGGCAGCCTCTGGCCTTACCCTTGGATTATGCGGCACTGGCAGCAGCTGAGTTGGGCAATATCTCAGACCGTAGGATTTACCTCTCACTCGAAGGCAAAATTGAAGGCTTGCCTCAACTTCTGATGAATGATACGGGCATCAATTCAGGGTTTATGCTTCCGCAATACACTTCTGCAGCCCTAGTCAGTGAAAACAAGAGCCTCTGCTTCCCAGCTAGTGCTGATAGTGTCCCAACCTCCTTAGGCCAAGAAGATCATGTGAGCATGGGATCAATTAGCGGTAGAAAGGCGCTGGAAATCATTGAAAATCTTGAGCAGATTCTGGCGATTGAATTGCTTTGTGCGGCTCAAGCCTTCGATTTTAGAAGACCACTAAAGTCAGGCGCCATTCTCGAAGCCTGCCATGCCCATACGCGAGAAAAAATCGATCATGCAGAAGTTGATCGTATCTTCTCCAAGGATATTGAAAAGGCGTATCACATCATTGAAAGTCGCGCTTTCATGGACATCTGTAAAACCACATCAACTGACCAGTTAACAGGCGATCACCACTCATTATTTGAAGTTTACTAGATATGAACACATTCCATCAAAACCTCAAAGAAGGAATCCCTTCCATTTTACCGGAAGCACCAGTATTTGATCCTGAAATCAACAGAGCGCCAAAGCGCAAAGACATACTGTCCGATTCGGACAAAAAACTGGCTATCAGAAATGCACTAAGATATTTCCCTAGTGAATGGCATAGCCAACTAGCTTCTGAATTTTTGGAGGAACTCAATACCTATGGCCGCATCTATATGTATCGGTTTATGCCAAAGGATTTTGTTTCGGCTCAAGGAATTAATAACTACCCTGGCAATTCAGAACAGGCAAAAGCGATTATGTTGATGATTCAGAACAACCTGGATCCAAGAGTAGCGCAGCACCCTTATGAATTGATCACTTATGGAGGAAATGGGGCTGTTTTCCAAAACTGGGCCCAGTATAGGCTTGTCGTGAAATACTTGGCCGAAATGACGGATGAACAAACATTGGTCATGTATTCCGGTCACCCAATGGGCCTCTTCCCTTCCAGCAAGAATGCCCCTCGAGTGGTGGTCACCAATGGCATGATGATTCCTAACTACTCTAAGTCTGACGACTGGGAAAAATTCAATGCTTTGGGTGTGACGCAATATGGCCAAATGACGGCAGGTTCTTACATGTACATCGGACCACAGGGAATTGTCCACGGCACTACGATTACCGTGCTTAATGCCGCCAGAATGAAGAGGCCTGATGGAGACTTCAGTGGTCTACTCTTCGTCACCTCTGGCTTGGGTGGTATGAGTGGTGCCCAACCCAAGGCAGCCAAGATTGCAGGCCTCGTATCGGTGACAGCAGAAGTGAATCCAAAGGCAGCTTACAAACGACAAGAACAAGGTTGGGTAGACAAGGTGATCGAAAACATTGATGAATTAATCAGTCAAGTACAGACTGCCAGAAATTCTGGTAAGAATACGTCTTTTGCCTACCTGGGCAACATAGTAGAAGTTTGGGAAGGCTTTGAGCAAGCTGGACTGACCATTGACATTGGTTCAGATCAGACCTCATTGCACAACCCATTTGCTGGCGGTTATTATCCTGCAGACATGAGCTATGCTGAAGCCAATATTATGATGGCCGAACAGCCCGATCGATTCAAAGAAGAGGTTTACAAAACGCTTCGCAGACATGCAGCTGCCATTAACAAACAAACGGAAAACGGCACCTACTTCTTCGACTATGGAAATGCCTTCCTTTTAGAAGCCGGACGGGCGGGCGCTGATGTCTTCAAAGCAAATTCTGAAGATTTCAAATACCCATCTTATGTGCAAGATATCATGGGGCCACTTTGCTTTGATTATGGCTTTGGTCCTTTCCGATGGGTTTGCGCTTCTGGTAAAGCTGAAGATTTAGAGGCAACCGATACCATTGCAGCAGCCGTTATCGAGCAAATGTTGAAAGAAGCACCAGACGAGATCAAGCCGCAACTTCAGGACAACCTACATTGGGTCAAAGAAGCTCAGAAGAACCAATTGGTTGTGGGGTCACAAGCACGAATTCTATATGCCGATGCTGAAGGCAGAATGCGAATTGCTCAGGCTTTTAATCAAGCGATTGCCAAAGGAGAAATTGGGCCAGTAGTATTAGGACGAGATCATCATGATGTTTCTGGTACTGACTCTCCCTACCGTGAGACTTCTAATATTTATGATGGCTCTCAATTCACAGCCGATATGGCGGTACAAAACTTTGTTGGTGATGCCTTCAGAGGTGCCACTTGGGTTTCACTTCACAATGGAGGTGGTGTAGGTTGGGGAGAAGTCATCAATGGCGGTTTTGGTATGTTACTTGACGGCACGCCCGAAGCCGAAGAAAGGCTCAAAAGCATGCTCTTTTGGGATGTTAATAACGGTATTGCCAGAAGGAACTGGGCCCGTAACCCACATGCCATCAGTGCCATTGATCGAGCCATGGCATCAGAGCCCAAACTAAAAGTGACGAAACCTAATTTGGTCAGTGATCAAGTGATCGATAACCTAACTTTTTAAAAAAGACTATCTTCAATCATGCAAAAAATCTTCATCAATATTGGCATACTCCTTCAAACAAGAGAGCCCGGCTCCAAAATTCTACGTGGTGCATTAATGGCCGATGTTCCCTCATTGAAGAATGCCTGGTTAAAGACCAGTGATGGTCTTATTGAGGATTATGGTTTAATGGATGATTTTGAAGAGGACACTGCATATGAAGTCATTGACCTTAAAGGCCGCATGGTCTCCCCAACTTTTGTAGATTCCCATACCCACTTGGTTTTCGCTGCTGATCGTGATGAGGAGTTTGTTATGAAAATTAAGGGCATGGATTATCAATCCATTGCAGCAGCAGGTGGCGGCATTGTCAACTCCGCCAAAAAGTTACAGGAGACCTCACTGGAGAAATTGCTTGATGGAGCGAGACAGCGACTGTCAGAAGCCATTACCAGTGGTACAGGCGCTATTGAAATCAAAAGCGGCTACGGCCTTACCATGGAAGCAGAAATCAAAATGCTTCAGGTCATTGCCCAATTGAAACAAGAATTTGACATACCTATTCGGTCTACATTCCTTGGTGCGCATGCTTTCCCCCATGCCGATCATGACAAATACATGAAAACGCTACTTCAGGAGATGCTACCTGAAATCTATTCTCAACAATTGGCCAACTATATTGATTGTTTTTGTGAGGAAGGTTATTTCTCAGTGGATCAGATGTGCCATATTTTGGAGGCTGGCGAGAAATATGAACTGAAGCCTAAGGTCCACGTCAACCAGTTCAATGCCATTGGAGGTGTAGAAAAGGCAATAGAGTTTGGTGCCGTTTCTGTCGATCATTTAGAGGTGTTGCCAGAATCTGAGATGATATTGCTGAAAGACTCAGATACAATCCCTGTCGCCCTTCCGGGTTGCTCATTCTTCATTAATATTCCTTTTGCTCCGGCACGAAAGATTATCGAAAATGGATTGCCCCTAGTGTTGGCTTCGGATTTTAACCCTGGTTCGGCACCATCATTCAACATGAGCTTGATAAATAGTCTGGCCACAATGAAAATGAAACTATTGCCAGAAGAAGCTTTTAATGCAACAACCTACAATGCTGCACATGCCTTGGAACTAGCATCAGAAGTTGGAAGTATTAGTAAGGGGAAGCGGGCTAATTTCATCGTGTCCAAACCGAATAGAACGCTCAATTCAATTGCCTATAATTTCGGGGTTGACTGGATCGATTCAGTATATATCAATTCGGATAAGTACTAATTCACTAAGGTGTAAATCTCATTTGGGGTTTGAAAACCCTTATGAATTTGAAATCGTAATAGGCCCTCGCTCAAACTGAAATCTACACCCACTATGTCATTATCGTCAACACAGTTGGCACTATTTGGCTGTTTACAGTCATTATTAGGGTCGAAAAAATAGGTCAACACGTCATCGTAAGTCGTACCATTGATCACCAAGCTCGAGGTTCTGTCAATAGTTGACGGGCTCATTGCTCCACCATCAAAAAAGATGAAAATGTTAGCATCACCCATACTGATCACCATTTGTAGGTCTGAAGCAGAGGTATCATCCCTAAACTTCTTCAATTCAACCGATAGATCAGGAAGGCCATCCGACAAGTCAAACCTTTGCGTTGCATTGGTGGAGCAGGCGTTTAAATCAGGAGAGCCAAAGCCTCCGCAAGTCTTACCACTGTCTTCTATATCAGTCCCCCTAAAACTCATAGCCACCTCATTACCAGCACCATTGTCAAAAGTGCGATTTGATGATAATTGATAATTCAGGTTGTCCAGTTCGGAACCCTCAAATGAGAGATCACACTTCTTACAGCATCCCACCGCAATAAGTGAACCAGCCACAATGCAAACTATGATTGACCTTTTCATAATTTTTTGTTTATGCAACGATGTTGCACCCTGATAAATTATACATAACTCTGATCAAAAAAGGTATAACTAATTAAGCAAGTAGTCAATTAATGGACACTTTGAGAACTCGATGGGTTGGAACAGCTCCATCATCAAGGTTAGATTAGAATTGATAGGGCTATAAGCAGTTTCCTAGTCTTCAAGAACAAAGCCCTTTCCATGAACATTGGTAATTTTTACCTGAGGGTCCTGGCTTAGGTATTTGCGCAGCTTAGAAATAAAAACATCCATGCTTCTGCGATTGAAGTAATCGCTCTCGCCCCATATTTCTTTCAGTGTAGTTTGCCGATCGAGAATCTGCCCCTTCCTTAAGCAAAGCTGCTTCAATATTTCAGCTTCCTTGGTAGTGATCGTTTGTTTTTCCCCTTTGAAGATGAGTGTCTGATTAGGGTAGTCAAAACTATATTGGCCTATTTGATAGGTTATAGATTGGTTTCTATCCTTTAGTAAACCGCTCCTCTTCACAATAGCATTAATTCTGGCGATCAGTTCTTCCTCATCCACAGGTTTGACGATATAGTCATCCGCACCAGCCTTGAAGCCCTTCAACTTATCAATTTTCAAGGCCTTGGCTGTAAGGAAAATCAATGGTACTTCTGGAGATCTACGCTTGATTTTTTCCGCCAAGGTAAACCCGTCCATTTTCGGCATCATTACATCAAGAATGCACAGGTCAAAGGAGCCCTTTTCGAAAGCATCCAAACCTTGTTCACCATCTTTAACCCAATTCACATCAAACTCATGTACCTGAAGGTACTCTTTCAGTATATACCCCAGGTTACTATCGTCCTCTACAAGCAGAATGTTAATTTTTGAATTCATCAGTTAAACGGTAAAAAAATAGTGAACTCGCTCCCCTTTTTCCTTTTACTCCTAATCTTGATGGTCCCACCATGGGCTTCAACCACGCTCTTTACATAACTCAGCCCTAGACCAAACCCTTTTACATTATGAAGATCGCCAGATTCAGCTCTATAAAATTTATCAAAGATTAGTTTTTGGACATCTTCGCTAATTCCAACACCATTGTCTTTAATCCTCAATTCCACGCCCTTCTCATAATTTAGAGTCCGCACTTCAATTTGCGGGGCACACTCAGTATACTTAACCGCATTGTCTAGTAGATTATAGAAAATATTGCTTAAATGTGTCTCATCTGCTTTTAGCTTAGACTTTTGTGCCTGAAGGTCAAGTTCAAGAGCTCCTTCCTGTTCACTAATGATTAGATCGAAATTCTTGGATACTTTTTGAATAAGATCATGAAGATCAAGCTCTTTTTTCTCTAGCTTGAAATTACCGGAATCAATCAGTGCCATCTGAAGAATTTTATCAACCTGACTCTTAAGCCTCTTTCCTTCATTGTCGATTAATTCTGCATATTTCACTAACCTGTCAGACTGTTTTACCTCCTCAGACTTCTTAAGCAGTCCGGATGCCAGTGAAATAGAAAAGATTGGCGTTTTGAATTCATGTGTAAGGTTATTGATAAAATCATTCTTAAGCTCGGAGAGTTTCTTCTGTCTGTTCAGGGTGATGACCGTATAAGAAAATGCTCCAATGAGCACGATAAACAAAAGAATGGTGGTTCTAAGCAATGTCGTATTCTTTTCCACATAGTTTGGGTAGCTCATACTGACATCAAAGGCAGTATAGTCTCCTGAACCATGCCTTCCATGTGTTTCACCCGCATTAGGGCCACACAAACACATAAAATGCTGTCCATTTACCACTTCATCTATAATGGGCATCTTTCTACGCATATGTTCATCTGCATAGAAAAAACAAGTAGAGTGACCAGCGATCATACCCTTTATTCGGTATTCAAAGTCTAAATCGTAACGATCAAAAAATCCATCCACAGTAGACTTCAACTCACGGAAAATATCATTGTCTGGAGCCCTCTCAAATGACTCAATGGAAAAAGAATCTATTTCTGTATGGTTATTCACCATTTGAACCCACTCCTCATTACCCCTTATTTCATTTTGCAAGGCATCAAGGACTTCGGGGATAACAAGGTTAAATTGATTTTTATAAATCTCTAAATCCTCTTGAAACAGTCTTAGTTGGACAAATACCAAACCACCCATCGACAGTGCGGCTGCGAGGATTACTAGGTAGATGGTGATTTTAGAAAGTCTCAAGGGGTAAGTATTCCACAAAAGTACAGAATAGCCATTACTACTAAAGAAGCTTAACGTTTCATTAACACTTTTAACACCTCATTGATCAAGCTTAACATCACGTTCGCTCTTTGGCTTTCATTCCCGCCATAGTTTTGGGGAAACTTAAAACAACAGAAATGAAAGGTCAAAAACTCAAAAATACGCTTGTTGTAGTAGGCGTGCTGCTGGCAATCATTCTCTTTATCACCCAGTCGGTCAAAGCTCAGGATAACAAGCCGCATTATAAATGTACACCCTGTGGCTGTAGTCAAGACGATGTGCTTGTAGCAGGTCCAGGAAATTGCTCAAGCTGCGGTATGAAGTTGATCAACATACACAATCCCGATGAGGGGATAGCTTATAACAACCTCACCTCTGCACAAGTCTGCGATCTCATTGCAAAGAACCCTGAAGTAGTACTATTGGATGTACGTTCAGAAGGCGAATTTGCACAAAGAACCACCAAGATTGGAAGGTTCAAAAATGCCCTTAACATACCTGTTGGTGAAGTTGCCGCTCGAATTGATGAATTAAAACAGTACAAAGAAAAGACCATCCTTGTATACTGTTCAATAAGTGCCAGAAGCCCAAGGGCCAGTGCCATTTTGGCCGAAAATGGATTCAAGAAAATCAAAAACCTTATGGGTGGTCTGAATGTCTGGAATCAGGAATCAATTGAGAATCTGCCTTGCAGAGATTCCCTCACCACAAAGCAATAATCATGTTAAAGCTATTCAAAGGGATCTCTCGAGTCAGTGAACGTTTAAGACCTAAGCCCCCCTACAAGTCATTCATATCCAAATATCCGGAGTACGAACAAACCCAATTAATTGATGAACTCCGATCGGTTGATTTCAAACGTCTCGATGATCAAGGGCATACTTATCTAGACTTTACTGGTGGTCAACTTTTTGGAGAAAGTCAGGTGCGCAGGCATCATGACTTTCTCTGTAACACCATTCTTGGCAATCCGCACTCCATCAATCCTAGTTCAGCTTTGGCAGAAGAACACATACAGGCTACCAGAAGAAAGGTTCTCGAATATTTCAATGCTCAGGAAGATTATATCTGCGTGTTCACGGCAAATGCATCAGCGGCTTTAAAGATTATAGGAGAATGTTATCCTTTTGATGAAAATGGCAGGCTACTAATGACTTTCGACAACCATAATTCCGTGAATGGAATTCGGGAGTATGCTCGGAAACAAAACTGCCCATTTTCCTATAGCCCGCTTGATGAGGAGCTTAGAATAAACAAAGAAGAGCTGAACAAATGCCTCTCTCAAAACGGCCAAAACAAGTTATTTGCCTTTCCAGCCCAATCTAATGTGTCTGGTGTTAAGCATCCTCTGAGTTGGATTGAAGTAGCTCAAAGAAAGGGCTGGGATGTGCTCTTAGATGCCGCAGCTTTTGTACCGAGCGACAAGCTGGATCTACAAGAGCATAAACCTGAATTTGTGTCTCTGTCCTTTTACAAAATCTTTGGCTACCCTACTGGCTTAGGGGGACTTTTAATTAAAAAATCAGCCTATGAGAAGCTCGCCAAGCCGTCATTTGCCGGTGGCACCATCACTATTGTAAGCGTTCAGGGCGATGGCCATTACTTGGAGCAACAAGCCGCACGTTTCGAGGAAGGTACCGTCAATTATTTGGATATCCCCGCTATTAAATCAGGGCTTGAATACATTGAAAGTATTGGCCTCACAAACATTAAAAGAAGAGTAGAATGCCTAACCTCATATTTATTGAGCCAATTAACTCAGCTTAAACATGCCAATGGTAATCCTCTAATTGAACTTTATGGTCCTAAAACATCAAAGGGTCGAGGTGGAACGATTGCCATGAACTTTTTTGACCCAGAGGGCCAGCTGCATGATTTCTTAGCGATTGAAAAAGATGCATTTAGGCATAATATTTCCATTCGGACGGGGTGTTTCTGCAACCCAGGGATTGATGAGACAAACCACAAGCTTGAAGCTAAAAAACTGAGGTCTTACTTTAAACAGAAGGGAGCTAAGGATTACTTCAAACTCATTGAATACTTAGATCAAAAAAGAGGTGCAGTGAGAGTATCCATTGGATACATTTCGAATTTCGAGGACATAGAAAGGTTATTGGTCTTTTGTCAATCTTACATCAATAAAAAAGTCGACCTGAAAAGCCCTACCTCAAGCCTCTAGTACAAAGCCTTTACCATGAACATTGGTAATTCTCACTGTCGGATCTTTATCCAAATATTTTCGCAGTTTGTGAATAAACACATCCATGCTCTTTCGATTAAAAAAATCACTCTCCCCCCAAACTACCTTCAAAGCTCTATCCCTATCAAGTACCTGATTCTTTTTTCTCACACAACAATTGTAATAGCTTAGCTTCCTTACCTGTCAACCTTTGTGTTTTGTCATTGTGAATCAAGGCTTGATTACTCGAATCAAAAAAGTATTCACCGATATTATAAACAACATCGTAATAGCCATTTGAATGTTCTCGATTTGTTCTTTTAATCAAGGCTCTCACTCTGGCAATGAAAATTTCCTCGTCAATAGGCTTTACTACAAAGTCATCACAACCAATCCTAAAACCTTTGAGTTTATCGATCTTTAGGCTCTTTGCAGTGAGAAAAATAAAGGGTACGGACCGATCGTGATCTTGAATCTCTTTGGCCAGGGTAAAGCCATCTTTCAAAGGCATCATTATATCCAAGACGCATAGGTCAAAATCGTCACCCTTAAAAGCTTCCAATCCTGATACACCATCTTGCTTCCAGGTTACCGAAAAATCATTGATTTCCAGATATTCCTTCAGAATGTATCCGAAACTTTCATCATCCTCAACGAGTAGAATTTTGCCTATCATCATACAGACGGGAAGTACATTCTAAATTCACTACCCTGGTTTAATTTGCTGTTCAAACCAATGCTACCACTGTGGGCCTCGATGATTTTTTTCACATAGCTCAGCCCTAAACCAAAACCTTTTACATTATGAAGGTTCCCTGACTCAGCCCTATAAAACTTATCGAAAATGTATTTCTGAATCTCCTCACCTATTCCGATGCCATTGTCCTTAATTACAATTTCAATACCGTTTTCCGTATCAAAAGTCTTTATCGAAATAGTAGGCACATCAACAGTATATTTCAGCGCATTGTCCACCAGGTTATAGATCACATTTACTAAGTGAGTCTCATCGGCCATTACTTTTGAGTGGTTAGCATTGAGATTGAGTTCAATACTACCTTTACGTTTGCCTACCACGAGTTGCATGCTCTCCACCACCTTAGAAATAGCCTCGTGCACGTCCAATTCCCTTTTATTCAAGGAGAAGTTACCTGAGTCTATCATTGCAATCTGAAGCACTTTATCCACCTGACCTTCCAGGCGTTTACTTTCGTTTTCGATGAGGTCTAGGTAATTCGCCTTTTTTCTTTCATTCTCATCGATCGAATCTCGCTTGAGCATACTAGTAGCCAGTGAAATAGAAGCAATAGGTGTTTTGAACTCGTGTGTCAGATTATTGATGAAATCGTTCTTAATCACAGAGAACTTCTTCTGGCGCTGGATAATGATTAACGTATAGGTGAAGCAGCAAAGCAAAAGCAGAATAAAGACAATGGAGAGGATCAAGGCCCCGCTGGATTGCGCAAAAACATAAGAATCCTGATTGGGAAAGAAAACCGCTAAATGATACTCACCATCTTGGTTATTGCCATTTGAGCATGTAAGGACTGTCCAAGAATGTCCCCTATCTTGAGGGTTTTCGCAACTTGCTAATTCAAAGTCCAGGCTACTACCCTCGTCCCCTAGTACAAAACTATAAAGACCATCTGCCCTCCGCGTTTTAGAATGTTCATATACAGCATACTCATAGGATAGATTCAAGGAGTATGTCTCAAATACACCATCAATCAAAGTCCTTAGTTCTCGATCAATTTCGGGATCGTTTAAGGCTCCATTTTTTTTCACACGCTGCGCAGCCTTATGTAAAAGCTCCCGCATATGCTGGAGTCTTGGAGAAACGTTCACCAATCATCCCAGAGCAGAGATCAACTTTCTGCAAAAAAATCTGCTTATGCGTCTGCATAGAAGAATTCAAATTCTTGACTTGAATCATAGACAAGCCCAGAAGTGCAATAGTGGCTAAGCCAATAACCAGGCCGATGGATTTCTTTGATAAGTTCATGATATCAGTAGATCGAAAATACGTGATTTAAGTGCCTTATGTTAGAATTTAACTTTTGCTTAACCATTTTAATTTTTCAATAAACAAGCTTAACTCCCTTTTAATCCACTCATGATTCGACCACACGTATGTTTGAAGAAACAGCAGCCCAATGGTCAAAATATTTTTCAATCTCCTATTACGAAACTTCCTTAAACACAAACTCCTCAACAGTTTCAATACTTTAGGTCTTTCCTTAGGTCTAACGGCCGCCATCTTAATAATTCTTTATGCCGATCACCAACTGAGCTATGACAGCTTTCACAAGAATGCCGAGAATATTTATAGACTCGAAGCTACAACTAACTCACCTGACTGGTCTTCTAATCTCGGTTTTGAGCATGCCCGTGAGCTGGGAGCAGGTACCTATCCTGAAATTCTAAACATAGTTCAGGTTAACAATCAAGGTGAGACTTACATTTCGGCAAATGGAAAACGGTGGGCCGAAAAGAACATTAAAAAAGTGGCCCCCGGAAGTCAATTCTTTCAACTATTCGACTTTGAAATACTAGAAAGGTCCAAAGAAAACATATTGGAAGCCCCATATTCAGTCATATTGACCAAGTCAACTGCTGAAAAATATTTCGGAGACTCCACCAGCCATTGGGCAGGTATTGAAAAAGGATTCGACTGCTCTGTTGGTCACTGCGATAATTGCCGAAATTCCGTCCAACTCTCATCTAACTTTTGATATACTCTACACTGACCCCGTTTCCTTTTCCAACAACCACTTTCACACCAACAGTTACATCCAGCTCGTTGATGGTGCCCAAGCAGAACAACTCGAAGCAAAGATTCTTGCTATGACAGGTGTTGCTCCGGACGAATTCCATGAACTCTCCGAGGTAAAACTTCAAGCCCTTGAGGACATCTATTTCCGCTCACAAGCCAATTTCGGGGCTGGTGGAAAAGGAGATCAACTTCAGTTAGTCGTATTCCTAGTAATAGGACTACTCATTCTGTTGATATCGGTCTTTAATTACATCAATTTATCATTGGCCATATATTCCAACAAGTCGATGGAGGTTGGAATGAGAAAAGTGTTGGGAGAATCAAGGATCAAAATCATTCAGAACTTTTTCTTGGAGTCTTTTTCTACCTCACTTTTGGTAATACCTCTTGTGGTCATAATGCTCAAAATGACCCTACCACTTTTCAATAGTTTCATGGGTTTGAAAATTCAAAATCAATTGGCCATTGACCCTACTTATTGGTTTATTGGACTGTTATTTCTAGGGCTGCTAAGTGGGCTTACAGTAGTTTACCCTACAGTTACACTCACCCGTCTTAAAACCGCAGACCTTTTAAAAAGCAGAAACGCTGTTCATACTTCGGGCGGAGTTAAACTCAGAAACATTCTAGTCTTCTCGCAATTCATCATGCTGTTTACGCTAGGGATATCTGCATGGTTTATGAACCGCCAGATCAAATACCTGGATAATAAGGATATGGGCTTTGATGCCAGTAACATTGTTAAAATCACAAATGCCTTTGACATAGGCGACATGAACGCTTTCCAGCTTTATAAAACTAAGCTCCTCTCTTACCCTCAGATTTCTGGTGTATCATTCGGCCCAATGATAGGTGATGGCATGAACCCTCTCGCTTATAAACCCGAAGGTGAGGATGAAATATTTGAGAACCTTCTCTCCTACGGTGTTGACATCGACTACTTCGATGTTATGGGCATGGATATTTTGGAGGGTGATTTCAAAACTGTCCTCCTTTCATCAGAGTCAGGTCAGGTAATTTCCCTGGTCAATGAGAGTTTCATCAAGAAATACGATTGGCAAAATGAGCCCATTGGAAAGAAAATCATCTTAAGGCCTGATACCGACAACGAATTACATCGTAAAGTTTCGGCAGTATTCAGAGATTTTCATTTTTTCAGTCTGAAAGAAAAAATTACCCCTCAGATTATATCCCTAACACCTGAACCCCAATTTGTTAATACGAACATCCTCGTTAAGGGAACGATCGATGACAGTCAGGCCATCGTAGATATTATGCAGAAAGAATGGAATATCATCAAACCGAACCTACCAATGCAATATGATTTTATGGCTGACGCGGTCAAAAGACTCTACGTTGAAGAAAAAAGAACTGGCAGCATTAGCGTTATCTTTTCCCTACTTGCCGTGTTACTTTCCGTTATGGGTTTGGTAGGATTTATGATTTACATTATTGGCCTCAAGTCGAAAGAAATAGCCATTAGAAAGGTACTTGGAGCCTCTCTTGCCCAAATTGTTACTTTTCTCAATCGACAGCTTTTCTTAATCATACTACTGGCTGCCGTCACTGGAAGTGCCTTGAGTTTTTGGCTCCTACAAAGTTGGTTAAGAGATTACGCCTATGCCATTAAACTAAACCCCATAACTTTTGTCATATCTGCCATGGCAGTTTATGGCATTGTCTTTCTCATCACATGCATACAATCTTTCAAGTCAGCATTGTCGAACCCCAGTTTAGCCTTGAAAAATGAGTAAAAGACACAAATGGATATTTGTAGGCATGATTGCCATTCCCTTCGTCATTGCCTTAGGCTTTAGAACTTTTGACAACTACCAGTTTCATAAAGACATCCTTTCAAATTCTAATAAGTCTTTAGGTAATTCATCTGGATCGGCTGACCTATTTGAAGATGATTGCAAAGAATTCATACTGAATTTCAAAGTCAACTTCTAAGCAGCAAACAGCAACTATATTCTGCTATCTATCCAGTTTTCAAAATTAATTATTGACAAAATAAGGGTTAATCGGTTTTTATATTGTTTGATTGGTAAGGCGGCCGCCTAATTCAATTTCTCAAATCTTATTATGGAATAAGAGTTGAGCTCGCATCATGTGTACGATGATGCAAAAATTATAACCCTTAAACTATCGACTTATGAGAACTTCAGCATTACTAATGGTAATGTTCATGGCCGTCTATATTGCCCATGGACAATCAGATATCGAATCCAAATTAATCTCTGCCAAAGTTTATACTCAAGGAGCCGAACTCAAACGGTCCGCCTCGCTAAACCTTAAAAAAGGGAAGAATGAGTTCAAGCTATCCAAACTATCAGCCAACCTAGACCCAAAGACCATTCAGGTCAGTGGGGAAGACATCACAATACTTTCCGTTCGGCATGAAAAAGACTTCATCGAAACCAATACTCCTGAAAAAGTGGAAAACCTTTTAGCCCAGAAACAATCTTTAATGGATAAGATTGAAGTGCTTGATATGAGGATTTTTGTCCTAAAAAAGGAAGCCGAATTACTCTCAAAGAACATGAAAGTGATAGGTTCAGAAGGCACTAATGGTGAAGACTATCAAAAGGCTTTAGAATACTTTTCAAGGAAGTTTGAAGCCAACACCAGCAAGGGATTTGACTTGAAGCTTCAGGTCAGAAACCTTCAGAAAGAAGTCAATGAAATCGACAAGCAGGTTAACTCCTATAATGTCGAAGAAGAAGAACCCACTTCTAATATTTTTTTAGTCATCAATGCAGACAAGGACATGAAAAGGGAAATCAAAATTAGCTATGCAGTATCGGAGGCAGGTTGGTTTCCTGCATACGATATCAGAGCCACCACTGTCAGCGATCCTTTGTCTCTGACCTATAAAGCAAGAGTATTTCAGAACACTGGAATTGATTGGAAAGACATCAAACTCACACTGAGCTCTGGTAACTTGGAAGTAAGTGGAACAGCTCCTCAACTTAGTCCCTTTTACTTGGGAAGGAACAATCAAATAAGATATCGATACTCAGCGCAGGGTCAAATATCAGGAAGGGTTGTAGGCAGTGATGATGGACTTCCTTTACCTCAGGCAAGCGTTTTCATCAAAGGAACTACAATGGGCACCCCTACAAATGTCGATGGCACTTACAGCATGCAAGTACCCAATGGATATAACCGACTGGTCTTTAGATATCTCGGATATGTCACACAGGAGATAGATGTACGCGGTCAGTCCGTTATTGATGTTGCCCTTGTACCAGACGCCACATCTTTGAGTGAAGTCGTGGTAACTGGAGTAGCCGCAGCAACACCCGAAAAGAAATTGACTTTCAGCGTGGGTAAGATCAATATGGATGATGATTATATCTATTCAGGAAATGCTGGCACCGCTCTGAGAGGCAAAGTCGCTGGTCTAAGAGTTCGTGATGGAAAAGAGAGCTCTAATGAGACATATCAAATTCGAGGGGCAAGTCAACTAAGAGCTCCTAAACGAGAAAACAATCCATTACCAGTGAATCATATCAACTATCAAACAACATTTGTCTACGAAATCGAGCATCCATATGATATTCCGAGTACTGGTCAACCAGAGGTTGTAGATATCCAAACTTTGGATGTAGACGCCAACTACATTTATTCTACCAGCCCTAAGGCCAAAGAAAATGCTTATTTGGTAGCCGAAATTCCAGAATGGGAGAAATTGAAACTATTGGACGGTGAATCAAACCTCTACTTTGAAGAGAGCTTTGTTGGCAAATCGATCATCGATACCAACATTGGCAAAGACACACTTGATATCTCCCTGGGAAAGGATGAAGGGATTGTGGTTAGTAGAAAACGCCTAAAAGAGTTCGAAAAACAGAAGTTCTTCAGCAACAAGAAGCGAGACGAACGCAAATTCGAAATTACAATCGTAAACACTAAGTCAACTGACATCAACATCAATGTTTATGACCAAATACCCGTAGTGCCAAACAAGAGCTACAAAGTCATCCCTGATAACCTGGCAGAAGCAAAGGTTGACAAGGAAACTGGCTTGTTAACCTGGAATATCAAGCTGAATCCTGGAGAGAAAAAGGTGATTCAATTCAGCTATAGTGTTGAGTACCCAAAGTATATGGATTTGGATATTGACTAAACGAAGAACCATCGGAGTCGATTTTAGGCTTCGGTGGTTTAGTTTTCCACCTGTGTATTCCTCAGAGAACCTGATTCATAATTTTCTTATTTTGGTTGGACCAACCTTAATCAAAAAATGATGAATCGATTCAAGCAGACCCTCCTCTCCATATGTTGTTTTATGCTGATCAGCACTTCAGTCTCTGCACAAAAGAAATATTCTAAAAAGCAGATTGAAAGACTTAAAAATGAGGCTTCCGAGATTGTTGCCTCAAATGCCAAGCAGACTCAGGTGATGATAGACAAAATCTTCAGCTTTGCTGAACTGGGATTTCAAGAGTTTGAGTCTTCAAAATATCTTACCAGTATACTGATCGAAAACGGTTTTGAAATTACAGAGTCTGTATCTGGAATCCCGACCGCCTGGTTTGCGAAATGGAGTAATGGCGATGGCCCTACCATTGCTTTAGGTAGCGATGTGGACTGTATCCCAAAGGCTTCTCAATACCCTGGAGTGGCTTATCACAAGCCAATGGTTGAAGGAGCACCTGGCCATGGCGAGGGGCATAACTCCGGTATCCCATTGAATATCACTGCTGCTTTGGCTGTTAAGCAGATTATGGAGCGAGAAAATATTGGGGGCACTTTGATTCTTTGGCCGGGTATTGCTGAGGAACTAGTTGCCGCAAAAGCCTGGTATGCCCGAGATGGCATGTTTGACGACATTGATATGTGCATTTTCACCCATGTGAGTAGTAATCTTTCTGTTTCTTATGGTCAAGCCTCTGGTACGGGACTGATCTCAGTAGAATATACTTTCGAAGGAGAAGCAGCCCACGGTGCTGGAGCACCTTGGCGTGGAAGAAGTGCTTTGGACGCAGTTGAGTTGATGAACGTAGGGTGGAATTATAAAAGAGAACACTTACATCCATTGAAGAGATCACATTCAATTATCACTGATGGTGGAGACCAGCCTAATGTGGTCCCTTCTAAAGCTTCTATTTGGTATTATTTCCGAGATGTCACCTACGAAGGCATTATGGATATGTATGCTGACGCAAATAACATTGCCAAAGGAGCTGCTTTAATGACCGATACGGAAATGACTTCCAGGATTTTAGGAACAGCATGGCCTCGTCACTTTAACAAAGTGATTGCAGAGGCCATGTACGAGAATATTAAAGTAGTTGGTCTTCCTGAATGGTCTGAAGCGGATCAGGAGTTGGCCAAGGCCGTTCAAAAAGAAGTGGGGTCTACCAACCCAAGAGGATTGAACACTAAACTTTCCTCACTAGGTTTACCGGTCACGACCCCTAGAAGTGGAGGTTCTGACGACATTGGAGATGTCAGTTGGAAAATCCCAACGGTGACCATGCGTTTTCCATCCAATATCCCCGGTCTTCAGGGTCATCACTGGAGTAATGCCATTGCTATGGCCACCCCTATTGCCCACAAAGGCGCCACTAAAGGCGCACAAGCAGAAGCAATGACCATCTTAGATTTTCTACTCAAGCCGGAACTAGTGGATCAGGCAAAGGACTACTTCAATAACGTGCAAAGCAAGGAGACCAAATATAAGCCGATGATCTCAGCTAGCGATATGCCTCCTATCTACTTGAACAAGGGCATTATGGATCAATTCAGGCCACAGTTAGAAAAGTTCTACTATGATGAGACTAAATATGCTAGCTACTTGGAGCAGTTAGGAATTACTTATCCAACAGTGAAAAAGGAAGAGTAGCATATTACTTGATTAAGCAGTAAGAGAGCTTATACCAGCATATCCGGTAGTTTCATAGGGCTATACCCCGATCATCACTTATGCTGAAGAAGCAGTAGTGGATAATTGCTCGCACAGGACAAGCAAGTCGCTATTTTCTGTGAAAAGCAACCTCTTGTTATAATGTTCGTAAATGAATGCATTATATTTAGTTCGTAAATGAATGCAAAATAAATATCAATGAAGGGATCCTACCTTGGGGAGTTTCAAGAAATTGTACTCCTGTCCATATTGGCCTTGACTAATGAGGCCTATGGTGTAAAAATCCAGAAGGAAATTGCAGAAAAGTCAGGGCGTAGTATAAGTCGTGGTGGCCTGCACAGTACCTTGTCTCGGTTGGAAGAAAAGGGCTTCTTGGAATCTAAACTTGGCGAAGCAACAAAGGTGCGTGGTGGAAAAAGCAAAAAAATCTATTCCGTCACCAACCTTGGCAAAAATGCGCTTATGGAAGCAGAAGCAGTCCGCAAAGAATTCCATAAATCAATTTTTGACCTTAACTGGATAAAATTCAGTGTTACCTGAGGAACATATACCCAGATTTTATCACTGGCTCTTTTCAGCACTCTGTAAAGAAGAGCTCTACCATGAATTGGCTGGTGACTTGGAAGAAACCTTTGCTGAAAACTATCAGGTGCTTGGCCCTAAAAAGGCCAAATCAATCTACAGAAAGGAAGTACTGAAAATGTTGAGACCTTCGGTGATTCGGAGGTTCAGACTATTGCCGACTTTAAGCCCATTGGACATGTTAAAAAGCTATTTCAAGATTTCAATAAGAAACATCTGGAGAGACAAGGAACATTCCTTCGTTAGTATTTTCGGATTAGCCACTGGAATTGTCGCCAGCATTCTAATTTTTCAATACGTCAATTTTGAATCGAGCTATGACTTAATGCATGATCAAAGTGATGGTGAAATCTACCGTCTTTCCAGGATATCTACTGATATGGGGTCAGGTGAAATCGATTCTAAGTCATCGGGTCATTATATGGCCATTCAATCGACCATAGTGAATGACTTACCCGAGGTGAAGCAAGCCACCCAACTCTATGCGCTGCCAGGGGTAATTACCCATGAAGCACAAGGCTATACTGCTGATGTCATTTACTTTACTACCGGTTCATTCTTCGAGGTTTTTGACTTTAAACTATTAAAAGGTTCAGCTGATGACCTTGATCAACCAGGTACAATCTTCCTTTCTCAAACCGAAGCTGTACGCATATTTGGAAGTGAAGACGTACTCAATCGGGTTATCACTTATAACGCCATTAGTTTTCCATGGGAATTGGAAGTTCAGGTAAAAGGCATCTATCAAGACCTGCCAGAAAATACACACCTCCCAAACCCTCAAGCTTTGCTTTGTGTAAAGCAGGTCAATGAGCAAATGGCTCTGTTCTTTCCACAAATGAACGAAAACGAGCTAAAATGGCGACTGAGCGGCTACCACACTTATATAAAAGTCTTACCAGGGACAAGTGAACCAGAGCTTTCATCTAAACTGGTGGAATGGATCAAGACCTATCGAGCTCCTTTCAATGCAAATCAAGGGAGAGATCACTCCATCAAAGCACATGCTCTAAGAGAAGTTCATTTTATTAAAGACTATGACAGTCAGCTCAAGCCAGCAGGCGACATCAACATTATCAACTTATTTAAGATCATTGGGGTACTGATCGTTCTGATCGCTTGGACTAATTTCGTTAATCTGGCTTCGGCCAAAGCAGTCAAACGCGCCAAAGAGATCGGTATCAGAAAATCACTTGGAGCGTACAAGAAACAACTGGTTCAACAGTTTCTGTTGGAGGCTATTATGATCAACATCATGGCGCTGTTACTGGCTATAGGCATTGTTATATTAGTCATTCCGAAATTCCACCAACTTATTGGATCGCAGGCATTTGACTATTTCGGGAGTTTTATTCCCTTCTGGTCGACCTACCTCATCGTCTTTTTCTTAGGATCTATCATTACAGGCCTCTACCCTGCTTTAGTGCTCACACGATTTGAACCAATCAAAGTATTGAGAGGTAATTTCGCCAGTTCTACACAGGGAACTTCCTTGAGAAAGTCATTAATCCTTCTTCAGTTTGCCATTGTTTTGGTCATGCTCTCTGGCATCATGGCCATTAGATCTCAAATCCAATTTATGATGGATGCGGATATGGGCATGAACATATCACAAACCCTCGCTGTCACGGGACCTCCTGGCTATTTAAGAGATTCTACCTATGCACAAAAAACGCAAGCATTTCAGGGAGAAATTGAAAGAAATTCGAGTGTAAAGGCCACCACCTTATCATCCATATTACCTGGTATCAGAAATAACTTCTTTCAAACTACCAATCGCCTTGATCGACCCACAGGTGAAACCGTCATGGTTTACCGTAGCTTCGTTGACCATAGTTATGTGAGATTCCATGACCTGAAAATCATTAGCGGACGAGACTTTGACGAGTCCTTAATCGGAGACCAAAATGTTATTTTATTAAACCGCGAGGCGGTTGAACGCTTTAATTTTGAAAGCCCTGAAGATGCCATTGGGAAAAGACTGGATTTTTCTAATGGTGCCACCCATCTAATTGTAGGTGTAGTGGAAAACTTCAGTCAAATGGGTGTCAATTTTGCCATTGAACCAATGTCCATCGAATTGATTAATGGAGGTGGCAACTTTATCAACGTTCGTGTTGAGACAGAAAACATCACTGAAACCATACAGTTTCTTGAGGAAAGTTATGAAGCCTTTTTTCCTGGCTCACCCTTCGAAGCTTCCTTTGTTGACCAGAACTTCAACGCCCTATATGAGTCTGACCAACGCTTCAATCAGGCTTTACAATTCTTCGCCATTGTAGCGATTTTTATTTCATGCCTGGGGATATTCGGCTTGTCTTCCTTCTTGATCAATCAAAAAATGAAAGAAGTAGGCATTCGCAAAGTATTGGGTGCTAGCATCATGGAGATCATTCGTGTGCTTACTACTGAATATGTTTGGTTGATATCGATATCTACCCTTGTTGCGGTTCCAATTGCCTACTTGCTGATCAATAATTGGCTAGATAGCTTTTTGGTTCGTGTTAAACTAAACCCCTCCCTCTTTGTTCTGCCAGTTCTTGGACTTCTGATGATCATACTTATTACCATCGGCAACAAAACACGAAAGGCCGCTTTGACCAATCCTTCCAAGACTTTGAAGAGCGAATGAATCAATATTTCGGATTACCTTAGACTGAATTAAATATCAATTGGCTTATATCTGTTAGCCATCAGTAAAAAAGTCCTAAAAGGAGCTATTTCTTTTATTAAATTTCACACAACGAAAGCAATTCCTTTGAAAAGAAACCTACTGTTATTTATCTCAATTCTTGCGTTATCCACTGCTTGCGTTATACCTGATCAAACAACTTCCATCACGCCTGCACCCCAAAATGCTGAAGTCGGCTCTGGTAAACTCAGTCTAGCAAGTGGTTTCGATATTTCAGGAGAAACTAGCCTTTCAAACCTCACTTCAGTTCTTGAAGAAGAGTTTTTCATGCTTACAGGAATCAAAAACGAAAACACAGGCAAAAAAACCTCCATCAAGCTGGAGTTAGACACTGACCTCAATCAGGAAGAATACTCACTAGAAATTACCAAGACCATAGTCATCAAAGGTGGTAGCTATGCGGCTGTTTCCATGGGGCTCACCAGTCTACTTCAACTGATGGATGATCAGTTGAATGTTCCAAAGCTGCTTATTAAAGATCAACCCGACATGCCCTATAGAAGTTTAATGATAGACTTGGCCAGAGGTTGGCACGACATGGGCGTGCTCAAAGAAATCATCAAACTCTGCAAATGGTATAAGATCAATTACTTACACTTGCACCTTACAGACGACCAGTCTTTTACTTTTCCCTCCACTGCCTACTCTGAACTGGCCACTGAAGGACGTAGCTTTACGCTGGAACAACTGCAAGATCTGAACCAGTATGCAATTGACAGAGGAGTAGTGCTAGTGCCGGAAATTGATGTACCGGGTCATTCTACCCAGTTAGTGAGAAAAATGCCCGAGTTATTCGGTATTGCAACACCTAAGGATAACTCTTACACCATCAGCATGGGCAAGGAAGAGGTCTATGATGCGCTTAACACATTAATTCAAGAGATTGCCGAAGCCTTCCCCCACTCTCCATATATCCATATTGGTGGAGATGAAGCCTTTTTCACTGGTATGGAAAACGATCCTGCAACGGTGAGCTATATGGAAGAACACAACTTATCTAATCTCGATGAGCTCTTTAGGCATTTCCTGGTGAGAATGAACGACATGGTAAAAGCCAGTGGCAAACAGACAATGGTCTGGGCGGGCTTTAAAGAAAAAGGAGAAATAGAAATACCGAGAGACATGATTGTCATTCTTTGGAACCATCAATACTATGACCAACAAAAACTTCTGGATGATGGCTTCCAAGTGGTGAATGCGTCATTTAAGCCATTGTATGTGGTAAATAATCGCAAATGGAGTGCTAACTACATTTACTCTCACTGGAATCCGAAACGATGGGAAAGCTGGGCCACTGAACGTGACTTTGAAGGAGTAGAAGTAAATGATAACAACAACCTCCTAATCGGTGCTACCATGTGCGTATGGGAACAGAATCAAATCAACCAGATTCATCGCCTTAGAGATAGATTGCCTGCCATGGCAGAGAAGCTCTGGAAGTCGAGCAGCCACAGCCTGACTGAGTTCAAGAGGCGCTGGAAGACTTCTGACAAGAAACTAACAAAGCTTTTAAGACCTTTCGAGATTAGTACCTCTGGCCGAACGTTTCCTGAAATGGCCGATGGCAATTTCTATGAACACCTTTGGTTTGATAAGGAGATTGTACTTAAGGCAAAAACGACAATGCAAGGACTTACCCTTAGGTATACATCAGATGGGTCAGCCGTAAGCCCTGAATCCGAACAACTTACCGACCAGGTATTATTTAATGAGACCACCACGGTCAAAATTCAGGCATTTGATCAACACAACAATGCTATTGGTCAGCCATTCCATCAAAGATATTTTCTGAAACCCATCAAGAGCACAACTACTGGACTATGGAAAGACCTCCCCCCCGGCAGTTGGGAAAAACTGCGTTTCGAAGAAGAAATGACCGTTTCCCTCGAAACGAGCTTTGATGAATACGCCTTGCATTATACCACTGATGGTTCAGTCCCAAACGCTGAATCCCCTGTTTACAAAGCGCCAATTTCCTTTAACAAAACGACACAGGTACGTGCACAGCTGATAGATAAGGAAGGCAAGCCTTTTGGCTCAGGGTTCAGTGAGGTTTACTATCTCATTATCAACGAACCTAGCCTGACAACAGGCAAACCCATCACTGCCACCAACGACTACATAAACCCTGAAGCAGCAAAAAAAGCCAATAATGGGAGAATATCACTTTGGGAAATGTGGGGTGGCCATGTTGGTGAGGAAGTCTACCTTCAAGTAGACCTGGAGCGGCTCGAAGATGTAAGCAGATTTAAGGTTTATAACTTCTGGGACGGATATCGCTATTACCAGTATACCATTGATGGCTCATTGGACGGGGAAACTTGGACACAATTGGTAGACTTTTCAAAAAATACCGAAAAGGCTTCTATCGAAGGTTACGAACATAAGATTGAGTCTACTCAAGTACGATACTTAAGAATTAATCTACTCTACAATAGTGCCAACCCCGGACTTCACTTGGTTGAGTTCAACGCTTTTGAATAGGATGTTTCAGGTAGAAAATTTGGGTAAAAACGTTTGCAGCCGAAGGGTCAATAATTGTCGGTAAAAAGTAAAAGATTTTGCTAATTTTGCCAGCGGTATTAACACCCAAACCCAATCGTTCTAATGATTCAATTTTTCGATGCCGGGGCTGGCAAAATATATGCTGTTGGCCTCACTTCGCAACTCGCGTCACAAGACCTCCCAAAACTTGAATGGCTCTTCGGAAATGCCTCACTAATAAAAGGCGAAACTCTGGAGGGCTTTTTTGTTGGTCCACGAAAAGAAATGATCACCCCATGGAGTACCAATGCTGTTGAAATCACCCAAAATATGGGTATTTCGGGAATAGAACGCATCGAAGAGTTTGAGCAGGTAGAAAGCGAAAACACCGCTTATGACCCAATGCTGCAGGTGCTGTATAAAGGGCTCGATCAGGAGCTCTTCACTATTGATATCGAGCCAGAGGCGGTTCGTCATATAGAAGATATTGCGGCTTACAACCAGGCCGAAGGTTTGGCACTCAGCCAGGAAGAGATTGACTATTTGAACGAGGTCAGTGACAAACTTGGCAGAAAGCTTACTGATGGTGAAGTTTTCGGCTTTTCTCAGGTTAATTCAGAGCACTGTCGACATAAGATATTCAATGGAGTCTTTATCATTGATGGACAGGAAATGCCAAGTTCCCTGTTTAAAATGATCCGAAAGACCTCTAATGAAAAACCAGAGGGTTTGGTTTCGGCATATAAAGACAATGTAGCCTTTACTCAGGGACCCGTGGTAGAACAATTCGCCCCATCTACTCAAGACAAAGCAGACTGGTTTGAAACCTCTGATTTTGAATCAGTGATCTCACTTAAGGCCGAGACCCATAATTTCCCAACCACTGTAGAGCCCTTTAATGGTGCAGCCACAGGTGCTGGTGGAGAAATCAGAGATCGAATGGCGGGTGGAAAAGGCTCTATGCCTTTGGCCGGAACGGCCGTATATATGACTTCCTATTCGAGACTTGAGAATGGTCGTGATTGGGAAGCCAATATGCCAGAGCGCAAGTGGCTGTATCAAACTCCGATGGATATTTTGATCAAAGCATCCAATGGCGCCAGTGATTTCGGTAACAAGTTCGGACAACCGCTGATCTCAGGATCGGTCTTAACTTTTGAGCACGAAGAGGGCGGTAAAAGACATGGCTTTGATAAGGTGATTATGCTGGCGGGCGGTATTGGTTACGGCAAGAAATCTGATGCTCTAAAAGCCACTCCTGACAAGGGCGATCAAATCGTAGTGATGGGTGGTGACAATTACCGCATTGGCATGGGTGGTGGCGCAGTATCGTCTGTCGATACTGGTGAGTTCTCAAGTGGTATAGAATTGAATGCCATTCAGCGTTCTAACCCTGAAATGCAGAAGCGTGTATACAACGCGGTTCGAGCCATGACCGAAGGTGGTAAAAACCCAATCGTATCGATTCACGACCATGGTGCGGGAGGCCATTTGAATTGTCTTTCGGAATTAGTAGAAGAGACTGGCGGTACGATTGATGTCAAAAAATTACCTGTAGGTGATCCTACGCTCTCTGATAAGGAAATTATTGGTAATGAGTCTCAGGAACGTATGGGCCTTGTAATCAAGGAAGAAGACATTGCCTATATGGAAAAAGTAGCTCAGCGTGAAAGAGCTCCTTTCTATGTAGTGGGTGAAACGACTGGCGATATGCATTTCAAGTTCGAAAATGCAGTTTCGAAAGAAAACCCAATCGATTGGAATTTGGGGCATATGTTTGGATCGTCTCCGAAGACCATTTTAGAAGACAAAATGATCGACCAGAACTTCAGTGAGGTGAGCTACGATATTAAAAAGCTTCAAGAATATCTTAATGGTGTTCTTCAGCTGGAAGCTGTGGCTTGTAAAGACTGGTTAACCAACAAAGTGGATCGCTGTGTAACAGGTCGTGTAGCCAAACAACAAACTGCAGGACCTATTCAACTGCCATTGAATAACGTGGGCGTAATGGCACTCGATTACCGTGGTGAGAAAGGAATAGCTACATCTATTGGTCATGCCCCGGTTTCTGCCTTGGTAGACCCTGTGGCAGGGTCTCAATTGTCCATTGCAGAAGCCTTAACCAATATCATTTGGGCCCCGATTGAAAAAGGACTGAGTGGCGTTTCACTAAGTGCCAACTGGATGTGGCCAGCCAAAAACGAAGGTGAGAATGCGAGACTGTACAAAGCAGTAGAAGCCGTTTCAGAATTCGCCTGCGACCTGGGCATCAACATCCCAACGGGTAAGGACTCCATGTCCATGACCCAGAAGTACAAGGATGGTGTGGTCTACTCGCCTGGTACCGTGATTATTTCTGCCGGTGCTGAAGTAACAGACCTTAAAAAGGTGGTTGAACCGGTATTACAACCTGATTTTGAATCTACGCTATTATATGTAAACCTGTCCGATGGTGAATTCAAACTAGGTGGCAGCTCCTTTGCACAAGTTATAGGCAAGGTTGGTACCTCAGCCCCTACTGTTGATGATACGGATCGTTTTGCCAATACCTTTAACATGGTTCAGGCCATGATCAAAGAGGGCAAAATTATGGCGGGTCATGATGTATCTGCTGGTGGATTGATCACCGCTCTCCTTGAAATGACCTTCTCACAGGTAGACCTGGGTATCGCAGCGAACTTGAAGGGAATCAAGGGCATTGACGACATTTCGACATTCTTCTCTGAGCAACCTGCATTGCTGATTCAGGTAGCCAATGAAGACTTGGAAGACATAAAGACTTTATTCGATACGATCGAAGCTTCTTATCTGGAACTGGGAAGTCCGATAGGCGAGCCTATCCTTTCTATCCAGACCAATACGCAGAGTTATCTGATGGATGTTTCCAGTTTGAGAGATACCTGGTATAAGACTTCTTACCTGCTGGATCAAAAGCAGTCTGGCGAAGATTTGGCTAAGCAACGCTTCGATAATTACAAGAAACAACCGCTGTCCTTCACCTTCCCAGAGGGCTTTGAAGGACGGTATGAAGCTTTGGGGCTGAATCCAGACCGTAAGGAAAAGACGGGAATCAAGGCAGCTATCATTCGTGAGAAAGGCGTGAATGGCGACAGAGAAATGGCTTACGCTATGTATTTAGCTGGTTTTGATGTCAAGGATGTCCATATGACCGACTTGATCTCCGGTGCCGAAGACCTTAGCGATGTAAACTTCATAGCCTTTGTCGGTGGGTTCTCTAACTCTGACGTACTAGGCTCTGCTAAAGGCTGGGCGGGTGCCTTCCTTTACAATGAAAAAGCGAAGAAAGCCTTGGATAACTTCTACGCACGTGAAGACACCATCTCATTGGGTATCTGTAACGGCTGTCAGTTGATGGGTGAGTTGGGACTCCTCTACCCTGAACACAAAGTACATCCTAAACTGGACCATAACATTGCCCACAAATTTGAATCTGGCTTTGTCAATGTGACCATTCCAGAAAACAACTCCGTAATGCTAAGTGGACTGGCAGGTTCAAGACTGGGCATTTGGGTCGCCCATGGCGAAGGTCGTTTCAGACTACCGGAAGCTGAGTCTGAGTATCATGTGATTGCCAAGTACTCACACGAAGCCTACCCTGCTTCTCCTAATGGTTCGGATTATCATGTGGCTGGCGTAGCGAGTAAGGACGGTAGACATTTGGCCATTATGCCACACTTCGAACGCTCTGTTTTCCCATGGAACTGGGGGAATTATCCAACAGCTCACAAAACGGATGTATTAAGTCCGTGGATCAAAGCCTTTATGGCAGCTAAGGATTGGGTCGCGGAGAGAAATTAGGTTTGAGTATTGAGTATTGAGATATAAGACCCCGACCTGAGTAATCAGGCTGGGGTTTTGTTTTTTTGTAAATTATTGACGCACAAAAGGAGGCTAACAACAGAGTACTCACCAGAAAATCTAGACCTACACAATGAGAAAAACTTTAACGCTGATATTATTAATCACTTTGAGTTCAATTGTACTTGGACAAGTTAATAGTGAAACCGAATTAACTGGAAAATGGAAAGTTGAAAGAATACTCGAAAAGCCAACCAACCCTCAATTAAAACCTCTTATTGATGGATTTGAAAAAGCGACCTTTCATTTTAAAGTGAATAAAGATTTTGAATTAACAACAACCAATAGTTCGGAACTATTCAAAATGATGATGGCTGAAGTTCTAAGTGGAACAAAATGGAAGTTTGTAAGTGAAAAGCAGTTAGTGAAGATTGGAAATCAAGAAGATGGGTTCACTGCAATGGGAATTTTAGTTAAGAAAGAAAATGGAAATCTATATTTTCATTTGGACGAAAGCGGACTGACTTTCTTAATGAAGAAAAATGAATAAACACGGTTTACAATACCTCCTACACTTCATTAAAACACAGCTTAATTAAAACCTTGGTCACAACTAGAATGAAGCAACTAATAATCATTTTCACGTTCTTAGTTTCAACTATTACCTTATATGGGCAGAAGGTCAAAACTCCAAAAACTATAAATCAGGCAATTGAAATATTACAGGCAGATTGTCCTGACAGCCTAAAAACCATAATTAGCTCGACACCCAACGACAGTTTAATTTTCCTTTCCTATCCTTGGGGAGGTGATTATAAAACCATATCCAATTGGACTACTGATTTTGACTCCAAAAAGAAAACCGAACTTGAAAAGTATTACTCAGAGCTTGGAATCACATATCCGAAGCATATAGAAACTGTTGTCCTTATCTCATTTAAGACTGTCTTGAACGGTGATAGTTTGAACCACCAAGAAATTATAAATCCATTTCAAACGCAAGAAAGCGATTGGAACAAAGAAGATAAAGTCAGGTTTTCAACTGACTCTCTAAGAGGAGTCTATATTCCTGTAGACCTCGAAGATTGCTTTAGACAAATCAACAGCTTTTGGACAGATAGCCTGAAAACTGAAATCAAAACTTGGACTGAAGGTGAGTTTTCAGGACGTGCTCATATGGGTTTTGGAATGTGGATGCGAAACAATTGGCAGTTATGGGGCGGTTCCAGGCTCTCTAAATACTTCAACGACATGGGCATCTATCATCCAGATGATATGTCGGGAATAATCCTGACTTCTTACTATCGCAGACTAACTTTGACTGACATTCGACTGAAGAAGCAAGTAAATTACTATCAAGACTATTGGAAAAAAGCTAAGCGGAAACAAGAGAAATCGCTAAAAGAGGAATTTAAAGAATTCAGTATTGGTGATACAGTTGAATTCAGATATGACTATGAGTTCATAAGTGAGAATCAGGAAAATGGATACATGGACGACTCTTGCCATGCAACAGGCGTGATTAAAGATAAGAACAGGAAGCGATTACAACTTTTAGTGCATCTTTTGGAGGCGTGTGACCCAAAAGGAATTATAATATTCAGCGGTAACATTTACAGCAAGTCAGGTGAACTCTTAGAGGAGAACAAACAAACTATCATGAAAAGAGGTGAGAAACTTTGGACAAGCTTCGACTTGTGGTACTGACCAATAAAAGAACTTAGCAATCCATATTGCACATAGCCGGAGTAGCGAGTAAGGACGGTAGACATTTGGCGATAATGCCACACTTTGAACCTTCTGTATTCCCTTGGAACTGGGCGAATTACCCTACAACTCACAAAGCGGATGTATTGAGTCCTTGGATTAAAGCTTTTATGGCGGCTAAGGATTGGGTGGCGGAGAGAAGTTAGATTTGAGTATTGAGTATTGAGATACAAGACCCCGGCTTGAGTAATCAGCTGGGGTTTTATTTTTTGGTAGATTGTAGGAAACATACAATTCTTACTGATTGGTGATAAAGCATAAATTCGTTGAGACTATAACTCATACAGAACTACAATACAGTCAAAAAGCAGTAAGAGTCTGATTAATCTATGAGTGATCAAAATTTCAATTTTCATCGTGCCTGTCGACTAGTAAGTATACAGGTCACAAATACGGATGAAGAATTAGTCATAAGCAAGACTTTCAGGATTCTTAACAAATCGAATATCGGAGTATTGCTCTTATTTCTTGTCGGATTAGTCATTGGAGTATTGGCAACTACTCAAACCAATGATCCCATTTTTCTCCTTATCGGGAGTATCATGGGATTTGGCCTGGCGATTATCTCCTTTATATCAATACTGGCACAGGCAACAGACTACTTCAAAATTTCTAATAATCAAATTGCCATTAGGAGTAATCTCAGAAGCAAGAAAAAAGAATTGAAGAGTGACTATAAAGTTCAAATCAAACGGAAAACAGAGTTCATTAAGCTGAAAAATCAACCCGGTTCTGGAACCTATTTCAGGTTTATTAATATCTATATCACTAGAGAAAATGAAAAACAACTGATTATAGATTTTCAAGCCGACAACAGGTTTTCCGAAGATATCGACCGGCTGGGTAATGAAATTTCTTCAATGATAAAA
The DNA here is from genome assembly GCA_965230105.1 of Roseivirga sp. Lineage (GTDB taxonomy): Bacteria > Bacteroidota > Bacteroidia > Cytophagales > Cyclobacteriaceae > Roseivirga. Next base: position 61,683 of record CBDDKG010000028.1, read on the forward strand.
ACTAGAATCAACTGCGTCTAAGATAAGCCATGTAATGCGGCTGGTTGTAGCTCTATCTACCAAGGTCTATTTTCTATTAAAGTCCTCCTTTGAGGATTATCAAAAAGAACATTAAATTAAACCTAAGCCTTGGCTACTCAATGTGCATAGCCAAAGCGTTATGCTTTTAAAATGGGAAGGTTTTTAGTTATCCTCTTTATGTTTTCTTTTTTAAAATCAAATGCTCAGGTTTTGTTTTTCGGTGAATATGACAAACCTGAACTTCTAACTAAACTTGAAAAACACCAATCTAAAGGTAAGTCCTGGGAACATCTTGGATTTTATATTGACTTTGATCACCATTATTCAATAACTCCTTTGGATGTAATTCCTTTTGCCGGAACTGGTGGAGATGGCATTCATTTTGGCTTTTTGACTGACTTTGGAAACGAGTGGGATTTGGAAGATGCTCCCATTGTAATAGTAAGCCCCACCAATGATCCGCCATTGAAACTGGTAGCAAATAACCTGAAGGACTTTTTAAGAATTGTGATGCTTATTGGTGATGCAGAATTCCTGGACGAGGATTACAGTTCTGAAGAAGAAATTAAAACAAGATTAGCAGAGTGGTATGCACTCTCTGAGGAAGATTGGCAAGGAAACCCTTTATCTGAATCGGAAATTCAAGAAGCCAAGAAAAGACTCAAAAACACACTAAACCAAAGAGAAATTCTGCGAAAGACTCTGATTGACGAAATGGGGATCACTCCGATGGATTCAATAACAGGTTATCTAAACAAAATAAGAACTGAAAGGGCAAAGGAGATTAAACTGGAGGACTCTTACGGTGTTGGTATCGACTATTCCTGTGACACCTCAGAGACTAAAGAATACCAATACGAATTTAAAGACATATCAAGGATTCAGGAATTTCTAAAAAGTGCATCACTATGCGAACGAATACTCTTTTACAGAAATTCAACCTATCAATTCATCCTTTCTAAGGATTATGACAGAGAAATTAAAAAGGTAATTGTCCAAAGTTTAAAGGATGATGGTTTCGATAGAGAATCTAAAATATTGGCTAAAAAATATAAATAACGGCACCTAAAGAATCTTTACTTTAGGATTCGTAAACCTGCAAACCAACCAAAAGACCCATGAAAGCAGTAGGAAAAACAGTATCAGAAATTTTGACAAGCGTTCCGGAAGATCGAGTGGAACCATTCAACAAGTTGCATGATGTTATTGTCAAAAACCTTCCCAAAGGATTTGAAGCAGCCATGAGTTATGGTGGCTTAGGCTATGTCGTTCCTCATTCACTTTATCCAGAAGGCTATCATTGCAAGCCCAGCGAACCACTTCCTTTTGCAGGAATCGCTTCGCAGAAAAACTCGATTAACTTCTATCATATGGGCATCTATTCTGATCCAAAGCTCTTGGACTGGTTTGTCTCCGAATACCCAAAATACTGTAAACGAAAGCTGGACATGGGTAAAAGTTGCATCCGTTTTAAGAAGTTAGATGAGATTCCTTATGAACTTGTCGGCCAGCTCATGACGAAAGTGAGTGTTGATGAGTGGATAAGCACTTACGAGAAGAATATCAAAAAGTAAGTACTAATCTTACTACTCCCTGATATAATGACTCATTGATGGCAATTGGCAGTTGGTACAACTGTTCTCTTCAATTTGTAAATTGCTTCAGACAAGGATCACATGGCCAAGAAGAAATCAAAGATCATCATCAGAATCGCATTGTTTACAGGAACTGCCATCTCGCTTTTCTTTGTGCCTTGGATTTTGGTCTGGGCCTGGATATTACCTTTACCCGATACGGTTCAGGAACAAGCTGAGCAAGCCATTGAACATGGGCTGGATGGTATAATTGTCTATGTAGATCAGGCTGGAAAACCTCCTGGCTTCTATGCAGCGGGTTGGCACGACAGAGAGAAGAAAATACCCGCCTATCCTGAAGCATTATTCAAAATTGCTAGTATCAGTAAACTATATGATGCTGTAGCTGTAACCAAACTGGTCAGTGCCGGCCGTCTTTCTTTAGACAAAACTATTGCGGATTATCTCCCAGAACTTGTCGGACGAATTGAAAACGCGGAAAGAATCACCTTACGCTTGATGATACAGCACAGAAGTGGCATCCCTAATTTCACAGATACTCCCGACTTTTGGGCGTCACCAACCGAGACCTATGAAGAGGGCCTGGCATTAATACTTGATCAACCAGCCAACTTCGAGCCAGGTGAAAATTATGAGTACTGCAACACCAATTACCTATTGATCAATAAGATTATGGATGATGTACTCGGCTATGAAAACTTTCAATTTATCAAAGAGGAGATCCTAATTCCCCTAAACCTCAACAACACATTCAGTTTCTCAGATGAGGTGGATATGGATAGTGTTATGAGTGGCTATCATGTAGACTACCCCCATGATTTGAAGGAAGATGGACATGACATGTTAGCAACTGCAGAAGATGTAGGGATTTTTCTTAGGGCGCTAAACGATGGGTCCTTATTTGAAGCTGGTGAAAAGGAGATTTATTCTTCCATTTATGAATATGGCCATGGTGGTTGGGTTCCAGGTTACCAAAGTTTTGCTGAATACAATGAAGATCTGGATGCTGTCATTATATTATTCAATAACACAACCGACCGTAAGTTATTACTGTGGAATTTGTCTGAAATTATCTGCGGCCGAATTGTGAAAATATTGAAGCGAAACTAGTCCATTCATGAGACTCGATAAGTTCTTCAAAGCCCTTCACCCGCTCATTTTAGATGGGGGTTTGTCCAATGTACTAGAAGATCAGGGCTGTGATCTAAATCATTCCTTATGGACGGCAAAGCTCTTAGCAAACAATCCCGAAACCATCATTGAAGCCCATCTTGAATATTTGAGGGCCGGAGCGCAATGTATCATTACTTCTAGTTACCAGGCAAGTATCCCAGGACTTATGGCCGTGGGTTACAGTAGAGAAAAAGCGAAAGAACTTATTCTGAAATCAGTCGAGTTGGCGGAAGATTCCGCAACTATTGCTTTGAACTCAGGTCTTATTAATACTCGTCCCCTTATTGCTGCCAGTATCGGGCCATATGGTGCCTATTTGGCGGATGGTTCAGAATACCACGGTAACTATGGCGTTTCTGATCAGGTATTAAAAGATTTCCATGATGAAAGAATAGACATACTATCCGACTCAAATGCTGATGTCCTTGCCTGTGAAACCGTTCCTAGTTTTCAGGAAGCAAAAGTCCTTTCAGACATCTTATGCTATGCAGGTAAACCCGCTTGGGTGTCCTTCTCTTGCAAAGATAAGGCGCACCTTAACGATGGATCTAAGATAGAGGAATGTGTTTCGTTCTTCCACGATCACCCCAAAGTCTTCGCATTAGGAGTTAATTGTACAAATCCACAGTTTATCTCAGAACTCATACAGCGCATAAAGTCAAATACTGGTGAAAAGCGAATTATTGTCTATCCTAATTCAGGCGAAGCATACAATGCAAAAAGTAAAACATGGAAGGGTTTATCAGAACCCAAACACTTTGTCGAAATGTCAAAGGAATGGATAGCACTTGGTGCGGACATTATCGGTGGATGTTGTAGAATAGGCCCAGAACACATCCAAAGCATGAGCAAGCAACTAAGGCAACTCGATCGCTAGTCATTCAATTTTATTTCCAACGTGTGTAAGTTTTCATCTATTTCTAGGTACTAACTAGTAAAGAACAAATTCAATAGCGATGAGAAAGAGATTCAAACTAGCCGTACTCAAGAAAAAATGGTCAAAGTTTTACAAGTCAGAACTAAAACAATTCGATAAATTGATAGGTACCAAATGCTAGCCAAAAAGGCTTATCAAATTCAAAATGGAAGTATTTTTCTACGGACTCTTTATGGACCGCTCCATTTTATCGAAGAATGGAATAGAAGCAACCCATTCAAGGAAGGGCTGTCTGAACGGTTATGCCCTCAAAATCGGAAATAGAGCATCCCTAATCCCTTCAAAAGGAGCCAAGTCCTATGGTCTGGTAATGACAGTGGATAAAGACAAGATTCAATCCCTTTATGCCGAAGCCAGTGTATCAGATTATATTCCTGAAGAAGTTGAAGTCGTCCTAGATTCCGGTGATACCCTTAAAGCCACTTGCTATAACCTACCCTTGGAATTACTGACCGGAACCAATTCGTCCTATGCCGAAAAATTATACCAATTGGCCCAAAGTCTGGGATTTCCCACCGAGTATCTAGAGAAAATCAGCGAATAAAAAAGGCCTAACTGACATTCAGCTAGGCCTTTTGACAAAGTAAAGTTCTTTCTATTTGTTCACGTAAAATGGAATATTAGCATGCGCGGTATGATCTTGGTTATCATCAACATAGATAAAGAGTCGATAAGCCCCCTCCTCTTGTGGTGCCGAAAATGTCAAATCTCTTGAAGTCTGGTCACTTGAAATCAACCCTTCTATGACTGCAGGTACTTCTTCAGCATCGCCACCTGTAGCATTAGTGGTACTTTCTTTCATGATTTCCCAACGATAGGTGAGTAAATCACTATCGGGGTCTGTCACCTCAATAGCTGCTTTATACTGTTGACTTGCGGACAGCTTGATATTGTCATAAGGCTCTTTTCCTTCTAAGGTAAACGAGTTGATGCGTGGGCTTCTATTCTCAGGCCAGGCTCCATTCCAGATATTATGCATTACGTCAATTGATTCCGTTTCTTTACCATCAGGCATAAACATACCAAACCAGGTAGGTGTTCTTTCCTGCTTCTGTCCCCAAAGGAAAACATAGGAACCAATAACCTGTGGCCTTTGAGACTCAATAGCTTTTCTATAGCGGCTTCCGTAAAAATCCGCTTTCACTGAGCTATTGTTCTCAACAGGTGCTCCCCATTCTGTATTACCTACTTCCCAGTAGCCAGTAGCGCCCCACTCTGTTACCATTAACGGTCCTTCCCAACCTGACTCTTTCAACAATCTTGGCAATATTTCTACTTCAGCATACATCTGCACACTGAGGATATCAAGGTCTGGAGCACGCTCCATTATCAGGTGAACAAACTCCTTATTCATACCTGCAAGCGAAGTAGTGGTCAAATGATTTGGGTCGATCTCATGGATCATCTTAGAAATATCATTTACAGCATCCCAAACCTTTGGGTTTTCTGCCTCATGGTTCAGTTCGTTTCCAATACCCCAAATGATGAGTGCCGGATGATCCTTCAACTCCATCACTTCTCCTCTTATTCTTTCGAGTTGGGCTTTGACAGCTTCCTCATCATCATAATCAAAGCCATGGCGCTCTCTTCCTACGTCTATGCCCATGGTCACTTTTAGACCATATTTCTCAGCGTCATCTAGAACTTCTCTACCAGATCGTTGCCCATTATCAGTTCTCCAAGTTCTGAATGAATTTGCACCGTGCTCAGCCAGTTTTGGAATACTGCCAAACTCTAATCCTGCTCCTTGAATAAAGAAAGGTTCACCATTGAGTTGGAGTTCAAAGCCATTCTCAACCTTTACAATGGTGGACTTTGTGACTTCAGAAGCCTCATTAGTTCTTTCATAGGAACAGCCAAAAAAGACTGAAATCAACAGGAAAATGGCAAAATATATTCTGAATGAATTGAGGTAAGAGTCGCGTTTCATTTTGTCGGTTTAGTGCTGAATATATAAAAACTTGCCACAAATTCCTTTGCGGACGTTTGCACTGGATTTATATACCCTAAATCAAAAAAAGGAAGCACTTTGTAGTGCTTCCTTTTTTTGATCTCGGCCTGTTTTATCCTATTTGTTTCTTCCCGGTGTAAAAGGAGCTCCAGCCCTCTCTAGTTGGGCCTCATAGGCTGTCAGTGAGGCAAAGAAATTTCCTGCCTTCTTCAAGAATTCGGTAAAGCCACTTTCTGCTAAAGCCAAATCTGACTTCTGCGTTTCTGTAGGAGCTTGTGTTGTGCCACTATGCCCTCCAATGGCAGTACCCATACGAGACCTGATCGATGGTGAAGTGGATTCGTTTTTGGATCCCGGAATTGGATCTCCATTCAGGCTTTTTCGCAAGTCTGCTAAATCATTGTTCAGTCTTTTCAAAGTTTCAAACATAGCCGGTGTGGCTTTAGGTGTTTTAGGTAGTGCTGCACGAATAAACCTCAGTTTTTCTGCTGCTTCACCCATTCTTCTGTTAGCATTTGACATCTCTCTTGACAATTCGTCACCACGCCTCTGGAATGCAGCCATGGCTTGATAGTCAGCACCTGAACTGGCATTTGGCGCTGCCTTCACCATAAATTCTTGCGGAGTACCTTGAGACTCAAGACTTCCATTGTTCAGAACATATAGCTGCACGGAGTACTTTCCGGGCACCACCAGAGGTCCTTGAGGTGTTCCTGCCCATGGAGGCCTAAAACCTGGTTGACTAAGGCTGATGGGGTTAGAAGGCGGAAGCCTTAAATCCCAAGTAATACGATGAAGCCCCTTACCAGAAGCTCCCTGAAGCCAACGAACAGTGGCTCCGTTTGCATCTTTGATCTGAAGCATCGTTGTGGCATTGCCTTCTCTAGATTCTTCTGATAATTCATCCCAGCCAGGAAAAGGAATGCTTTCCCCTTTCTCTCTTAAGGCTTTTTCAGATGCCAAACGTTTACTTCTTGCAGTTTTCGGCATATCGTGTAAGTAGTAGGTGATCAAGGCTCCAAAATCCGGGTTCTTCGTTTTGAAACTTGTAGAACCTGAGGAAGGCATTCCTGCTGCCTGCATTGGGGCGTTTGGAATATACCACCAGGCATCTCTGACAGGAAATACCATATTAGATTTAGCCTGAATAGCTTTATTCACTTCCCGCAAAGCGGAATAATCATCTAATACATAAATCCCTCTGCCAAAGGTACCACCCACTAAATCATTATCTCGAGAGTGAAGTTCGATATCTCTAAAAGCGATGGTCGGAACACCTGCTCCCAACTTAATCCAGTTCTGTCCCATATTAGGTGAAAAATAGATACCATATTCTGCACCTATAAATAGCAGGTTCTCATCAATATGATCTTGCTTAATAGACCACACAATGGTTCCCTGCGGTAGATCGCCAGCAATGGACTGCCAAGATCTTCCACGATTCTTACTCATAAAAAGGTAGGTACTGTAATCTCCTAACTTATGAGCATCCGCAATCGCAAATACGGTATTCGCATCATGCTGTGAAGCTTCTATATCATTGATAAATGACCTTTCGGGTACTTTCGGCAGACTTCCGGCCTTCTTCCAGTTCTGACCATCATCTTCACTAACATGAATTAACCCGTCATCAGAACCCGTGTAGAGTAAGCCCTCCATCATTGGTGATTCTGAAATACCAGTCAGCGTAGCATACTTTGACATGGCGCCATTATCATAAAGAGCGTCTATACTTGGCACACGGTCTATCATTTCCAAAGTATAGCGATTCGTATTAGTTGTCAGGTCATTGCTGATCACCGTCCATGAGTCGCCTCTGTCTTCACTCTTCCAAACCCGTTGAGAACCAAAGTAAATCGTTTTGCTATCATGAGGGCTAACGATAATCGGTGCATCCCAATTAAATCTTTCCGGTGCATCTCCAGGTGCCGGTGATGGCTTAATTTTGATTACTTCCTCTGTCTTTCTATCCAGTCTATTTAACTCACCTCCTTGAATTTCCATATAAACTGTATTTGGGTCTTCCGGATCAAAGGCCGCATCGTAACCATCGGCTCCCAGGGGAATATACCAATCTTGATTTCGAACGCCTTCCGTATTAGTGGTTCTAGATGGGCCTATAAGCGTTCCTAAATCCTGTGCTCCGGCCACTATATTGTAGAAAGGCTCAGCGTTATCCAGGGCAATTTTGTAAAACTGCGCGATCGGCAAGTTTGGAAAATGTCTCCAGGTAGTCCCTTCATCGAAGGTCTCGTAAAGGCCACCATCTGTCCCTGCGATGAGGTGACTTCCGTTATCCGGATCGATCCATAAGGCATGGTTATCACTGTGCTTTTCTCTTCCGTTACCTAGCACGTTGAAGTTTTTACCTCCATTGCGCGTTACCTGAATGAAGACATCCATCTGGTAAATCAAACCTTCATCTTGAGGTGAAGCTTCAATTTCCTGATAGTAGTGCGGTCCTGTTCCGCCTGAAGTGTAACTGTTCTGTTTTGCCCAGCTTTCCCCTTTATCAGTCGACTTATAAAAACCTTTATTTCTACCATCAGATTCAATAGTGGCATATACCAAATCTGGGTTCGCAGGAGTAACAGCGAGTCCGATTTTACCCATATCAGCTCTAGGCAGTCCGGTGGTTATTTTCTTCCAAGTCACTCCATTGTCAGTGGATTTATATATTCCCGAATTGGGCCCTCCAGCCAATAGAGACCAGGTTTTTCTTCTTCGTTGATAGGCTGCGGCATAAATGACATCAGGATTAGACGGATCAAACTCTATATCGGTGATACCTGTGTTTTCATCGATTTGTAGAGGGGCAGTCCAGGTTTTACCACCATCGGTAGACCTATATAAACCACGTTCTCCTCCGGAAGACCATAGAGGGCCTTCGGCTGCAACCATCACCACATTACTGTTGCGAGGGTCAATCAGAATCTTACCAATATGCTCGGACTTCTCCAGTCCCATGCGATTCCATGTCTTACCGGCATCGGTACTTTTGTAGACACCATCACCCCAACCAACATGACGACCGCTTACATTTTCGCCAGTACCTACCCAAACCGTAGAAGGTGTATTGGGATCTATAGACACCGTGCCAACAGAATAAGAAGCCTGATTATCAAACACCGGCTTCCAGGTAATTCCGCTGTTATCGGTTTTCCAAACACCTCCTGAGCCCACTGCGATATACCAGTTGCTCTTGTTATGCGGGTTCACTGCTATATCAGCGATACGTCCACCCATAACGGCTGGACCTATATTTCGAAGTTTCATACCATTAGCCGCACTTTGCAGCGCTGAAGGGTTGACTGACTGAGCAGATAAATGAGACAATGAAAACAAGCAGAGGATTGACAGCAGGAAAGCCGCGCTTTTTCTGAAGCTGAGCATGATAATTTGTTTAAGGTTGATAATTGATAGACCGGTTGTGATAGAATCGTCACCAGGCCTATGTAAAGCAATTTAAAAATTGTTCCTTCATATGAAGAACCAGTTATCAAACAACTCTTATTAAAGTCTCAGAAACCCATACGGCACCCTCTCTTCCTTCTCGTATCCGGTTACAAGAGTATGGTGTTGGTATATTCTCAAGTATTTCGACTAAGTCGGCCTTAAAAAAAGCACTGAAAAAGCATTTGATTGAAGTCAATGGGATGCCCGCCTCGACCGCTACATGGATAAATGGAGGTGAGACGGTTACGCTTTATTCTATTGAGGCTGTCAAACCAAAGAGATCACTGGTTTTTCCCTTGAATGTCTTATTCGAAGATGAATTCTTAGCTATCATTCATAAACCCGCAGGTATAGAAGTTAGTGGCAATAGTTTCAAGAACATTGCAAATGCCCTTGACCAAAACCTTAAACCCAGTGGCTTAGCAGATGCTACTATCCCTCAACCAGTGCATCGGCTTGACTTTGCCACTACGGGTGTGCTGCTAGCCGGCAAAACTAGTAGTAGTATTCGAGCATTGAACAGGCTTTTTGAAGACAAAGGCGTTAACAAAACATACTACGCTATCACCATTGGGCAGATGGACCGCGAAGGCATTATTACAGAGACAATTGATGACAAGGAAGCTAAATCACACTACCGTGTCGTAGATAGTGTTGACTCGGATCGATTTAGGTCACTGAATTTGGTTGAGTTAAAGCCAGTGACAGGCAGGAGACACCAACTCAGAAAGCACCTTGCCGGCATTGGCAATCCCATTCTGGGAGATAAGGACTATGGAACGGAAGGATTGATCTTAAAAGGAAAAGGCCTTTACCTGCATGCCTACTCGCTCTGTTTTATTCACCCCATAACAAAGGAATATATCCATCAGGCAGATGAGTTTCCATCGAGATTCAGGAAGGTTTTTCCTATGTGGTTGCCTCCTCGGAGAAGTTATTAATTAGTATTTTAGGTCAAAACACTTTGACCATGAGAGCCTTTATCACAACCCTCCTATTACTCATTTGTACAACAGCATTTAGCCAGGAAGCTATGCGCAGATGGCGGAAGATGAATCAAGTTCGCAATGACAAATTCGACTTGGTTCTTCCGGAAGTCATGAGGGAAAACAACATCGATATGTGGATCATCATGAACCGTGAAGGAAATTTAGACCCTTTATATTCCGATATGGGAGAAGGTTATGTAGGCTCATTCGGAAGTTACTATATCTTCACCGATCGTGGTGGGGATCGTATAGAACGTGTGTCATTAGGAAATGACGGCTACTTATTGAAAGAAGGGGGTGGCTACGATTATTTTGGCTCGGTCGATGAGTTAAAAGAATTCGTCATGGAGCGGGATCCAAAACGCATCGGACTGAATATCTCTAGAAATATTGGCGGAGCGGATGGGCTTACCCATTCCGGTTATCTTGAGTTGGCCGAAACCCTTGGAAAGAAGTATGAAGATCGATTTGTCTCTGCCGAAAAATTGGTATCAGACTTTAGATCCAGGCGTGTAGCCAGTGAAATTGCCATTTACGGTGAGGCCGGGGAGTTCTCCTATACTATCGCTGAAAGAGCCCTTTCTAATGAAGTGATCACTCCGGGAGTGACAACATTAGAAGATGTAGCCTGGTGGATGAAAGAGCAGCAGTTCAAACACAACTTAGGCTCTTCCTTTGGTATGCCATCAGTCTATATTACTGGTCCTAATGGTGTAGAAGCAACATCTTCTGATCGCATAATACAAGGAGGTGATGTTATTATGATTGACTGGGGTGTTGGACTGATGAATATGTTCACAGATATGAAAAGAATCGCCTATGTTTTGAAAGAAGGAGAAACGAAAGTTCCAGCTGGCATTCAAAATGCTTTTGACCAAAGCATGAAAGTCCGAGACATCGTTCAACGGGCAATCAAACCAGGTGTAACCGCCAGGGAAGCTGAGGAGGAAGTATACAAGCGTTTGTCAGCGGCCGGATTTAATAGAATGAAGGGCTTCAATCAATACACAGATCTCGACAAGACAGATGTAATTATTGGCTGTCACTCGGTTGGTAATTGGGGCCACGGAATTGGACCCTCAATTGCCTATTGGAACCCCGTTAGAATTAATTACGAACTCAGGCCTTCAAACCTGATCTCTATTGAGTTTTTCGCTTATACAAAAGTTCCGGAATGGGGAGGGAAGAAATTGAGAGTCCCCATCGAAGATGATGCCGTAATTACCTCCAGAGGAATTGAGTGGCTATATCCTATCAACCCAAGAATGCTGGTCATTAAATAGACTTATTAACCATGATATTGCAACCATCCAAGTTGTTAATCAGTCTATGACTAAGAAACACAACCTATAGAATTATGAACTACAGAGAAGCAATAGGAACAAAAGAGACCCCCCTGGTATTAAAGACACCTCCGCAAAGTTCAGAGTACACCATGCATGTTGATGAAAAGGACGGCAGGGAGATTCTGGTTTGCACAGTTAAGACAACAGTCCTACACTATGATATTCAGTGTATTAACGATCTCCACGATATGTTGAAAGAACATGGAGACTGGATGGAATTAGGCAGTAAGGATGAAAAACAAGAAACCAAGGAAGGAACAGTAGAACATTGGGGACGTTCACCCCAAAACCCAATTGGCGGCTGGTATGGCTTAAAGAAGAACTTTCGAGGAAGATTCGCTATGTATCTGCCACCTCTAATGGAAGTCTTAGGTTTGGCTGAGGTAACTCATGAAAAGCGTGGCAATCAAATGAGAGCTAAATAACATTAATGAGAAATTTCGAGACACGTTTAACCGGTGGGCATCCTAATTCCTTGGGTAACACAATAGAAGTGGTTGAAGAAGTGCTTTCGAATCCATCCCTATTCGAGGAACTCTTTAATTGCTATTTCAGCAATGATGAAGTAGTAAGACTTCGAACTTCCAATGCCATGAAGCGAATCTGTAAGGTTCAAAAAGACATGCTCCTGCCTTATATGAATCGATTTCTGGAAGACATTTCAAAAATCAATCAGGCTTCTACACAATGGACACTGGCAAGTCTTTTTAACTTACTGGACAAGGACATGTCCGAAGACCAAATAGCCAGTGCCAAAGAGATTATGAAGCATAACCTGGAATTTCATAATGACTGGATCGTACTCAATACTACCATTGATGCCCTAGGTAAATGGTCCAGGAAGGATGAAGCACTTAAGGCTTGGATCATTCCCCATCTGCAAAGACTTTCAAAAGATGAAAGGAAATCAGTTTCCAAACGAGCGACTAAGGAGCTCCAAAAGTTTGGAGAAATGAGGTAATAAAAAAAGCACTGCCAAGAACTGACAATGCCTTACTCCCTCACCTAAAAAGCCTCAACCGACTATGACAGCTGCTTCTCCATATTTAAAATGGAAAGGTGCGGCAGTTCCTTGGGCATTTGCCCATTCCTTGATAAACAATAATCTATTTTGTGGCTGCTCAAACACCAAAATGATATCAGAACCACCAAAGGCGAAGTAGCCAAACTCGTCTCCTTTGGCCACAGTGTCACCCTCGCTCAGCTCCATATGTACTGAAGAAACCTGTGCCATTCCTACTGGAACGATAGCCACTTTACCGATATCACCTGCTGGGCTGCCCGCAGTATCTACTATAATAACTCCCCTTGCCTGAGTAAATTCATAACCATCTTCCGATCCGTCAGGAGCATCGAACTGTCCATTATCTAGCACAACATCTAGGAAAACATTGCCTGCTACAGCCTGAGAATCAATTACTTTTCCAGTCACTGGTACATGAAAGCGATGATAATCAAATGGACTTAAGAAGTAATGTACAAATGTACCTCCATTGAAAGTACTCGCATACTTGCTCTCATTAAGCAATTCACTAACACTGCCAAGCACATGGGTATGTTTCAGTGTAATACCAGCGATCTGCTGACCTTCTTCCACCACATTTCCGCTGGCATCAATATTATAAATAGCCTTAAACGTACAGTCTGCAGGAGCGCAAACCACTGTATTGTCGTTTGGACTTGCAATAGGACGCATGGGCGTCAAATCTGTTTTACTGTCATTCAACTGTCGATAAAAGAAGTCATTGAAAGTTGTCCAACCTGAGATGTAATCTGACGAGTCTTGTAAGTTGTACATTGGATCGTCTTCGAAAGACTTCAAGGTTTCAGGTGTCAGCGATGCTGGGGTATTCAGGAAATTTCCCCAAGCCTTGGCATAATTATCTAACCAGTCTTCAAACTTGAAATCGTTGACTTCACTCGCATAGTTCTGCAAGACAATTTCCTGTCCATTTACAGTGATGTTTTGGTCGATCAACCAGTAGAAGTGACAGAGTCGATCATATATTTCCTGACTGTATCCGTTTTGCTCATCATTATTATTCCAGGCTGTGTAACCGGGAATTTGATTCTCGCTCGGGATCACTTCGGCAAAGGATGTTAGGTAACCGTAGTAGTCATTCGCATTTATCGGCCAGCCATTGCCATCATATAATTCATTCAGCGCCTCATAAAGGTCAGCATTCAACTGACCATTTTTAGCACCAGTATTCGCGAGGATCAATGACTCTTTCAAGGCCGTAGCCAGTACTTCATCATTGACTATTTGTGTCTTTAAAACATCAATGATCTCGGCAGATGTGATCTCTCTTTCCATAGTTTAGGTTTTTACACTGTGTTTTGTGAGTAGTGCTGTTTAGCCATCTTATCACAGCTATGAAGATACCACTGAGTGCCCGTTTTTATTCAGCTAAATTGGAAAGTGGCTGAAAACCGCTAGGCAGAATTTTCTTGTTTCGTTCATGCTTAAGACGAAATTTTAAGCCATGAAATCTTTCAACCTCGACCATAAGAGATTTGTCACAGCAGAAAATAATAGTGGTCTATCATCCGATAAAACAGTGTTTGAATACTTACAAGAAGGCACAACCATCACTGGCAAGTACCATGGTGGAATGATTAAAATAGGACATATAGTTGGAAAGCAAACAAACACTGACACTATAGAACTATTATATCACTGCATTACAAAAGAGGGTGAGCTTATGGCCGGAAAATCCACTGGTAGACTAAGCACTAAAGGAGGACTGGTGCAGATCAATTTTGACTGGAACTGGTTGAACGGTGACCGATCGGGAGGAAAATCCGAGTATATTGAATTGACTTAGTACAAATTGAGAAGGATATCACCTAGAGTATACCATGATCCGCCAGCCTTCTAATAAATGCTTCTCGCATTCTTTTACTGACACTCAACGTGTGCTCTTCGAGTCTAACAGTATTGCCTTCAATTTCTTTAACATAGTTTAAGTTTACTATGTGAGACCTATGGATTCTGACAAAGTGTTGTGGCGGAACAATTTGCTCCATAGCACCCATAGTCTGAAGAGCCAAAATGACATCATCTCGGGTATTAATCTTTACGTACTCACCATAACTCTCCACGAAAAGGATTTCCTTGAAGTTCACTTTGACAATTTTTCGGTTCGTTTTTACAAAAACAAAGTCGGATTTAGGAAGACTTGATTCATGAAACCCCTCCTCTGTATGCTTATGAACAAGCAACTCAATAGCTTTATCCAGTCCTTTGCAAAACTTTTGAAATGAAACAGGCTTTACTAAATAATCAATAACATCAAGATGGTAACCTTGCAAGGCATATTCCGAATACGCAGTAGTAAATATGGTAATTGGAGGATTTTTGAGATTCTTGAGTAAGTCAATACCAGTCAAATCGTCCATTTCTATATCTGTGAAAAGTATATCTACTCCCCCTTTATCAATAATCTCCTTGGCAGACAAAGCATCTGATACAACGGCCAATAGCTCAATATCATTCCTCTTCTGGGCGTAACTTTTCAATAGTTCGCGAGCTGGCTCTTCATCATCAACTATCAATACTTGATATGGGCTGTTCATCAATTATTTTCGGTCTAGTGGGATTTTTAAACTTAAATGATATGTATTCTCTTTAACCCTATGACTCATTTCATAAGTATCATCATATTGGAGGTCGAGTCGTTGAACAATGTTACTGAGCCCGAGCCCACCATACTTTCCCTTAGTTTGTTTATTAGACTTTATTGAATTGGAAATTTCGCTTGAGCAAATACCTCCTTCATCAACGTTTATCGTAACATCGACAAAGCCGTCAAGGTTACCAATCACATCGCTATGCTTACAGGCATTCTCGACTAAATTAACCAAAATCAATGGGGCAATTAGGTGGTACCCTTTTACACCTTCTACTTTCAATCTAATATTCTGTTGACTAGAATTCTTCATTCTATATATCTCAAGAAGATCATCAATGGCTTGGATTTCTTTAGACAGCATAACCTTATCTTCGGTACAGTCATAAACCATAAAACGCAATACAGAAGATAGCCGCTCAATCATTGGAGCAGATTTTTTATTATCCGTCTGTACGTAGGAGTAAATATTATTTAAAGTATTGAATAAGAAATGAGGGTTTATTTGTGACTTAAGAAAGTTCAGTTCTGCCTGAAGCTTCTCACTTTTTAGAGCATTCTCTTTTTTAGTATTGTGATACCAAGCATCTACAAATGAGTAGATACTTGATGCACCTACGAGTAGAACTGAAATTGGGAAAGCATAAGAGAAAATATCCCAATAAGTTTCCACCTCAGTGAAATCTGGGTAGTCATAAGGAAGAAGAGCATCTGAAGCAATAAGAATGTTACTGAACAGTAGCACACTCCCTAATGAGAGAGTGAAAAACAAGATTTTCTTATCCTTTTTGAAAAATGGTAAAACAAAATGGTAGTGTAAGTACACCAAGGCCATTTGAACAACAACAAAGTTGATTGCATACATGAACGCATTCACAATCAAGTCATCGCCAAGGGCATCTAAAAACATAATCGAGAATAGTAGCAGCCAGGCGAACAGTTGACCCAGAACGCTGTACCTTTTAAATTCCCATTTCTCCATTGACCTCAAGATTATAAAGAATAAAGCACAAAGAGAATTTTTTGCCAGTAATGAGTAGGTTCAGCGAACGAGCGTCCATATTTAACAGACGAACGATCACAAATCACAAATCTGTTAATCTATACCGTTTATACGATCGAGCCCATCACTGATAGATTATACTTTCTTGAGCAAGTCTTATTACTTAAGCTTGCCTTACAATGAAAAAACTAATTCTGTTAATACTACTTACTCCACTGTCTTTTATGGCCTTTGGTCAGAATATAGGAAAGCCAACAGCATTATCTTTTGGCTACTACAGTCAATTTGCACTTCAACCAGGGCTTAAAGTAGGAACCGATTTCATTCTCCCAGCTAGTAGTGACAAAGTCAAGAAATGGCTTTTCAGCACTCAAATAGGCTTTTTTTCTAACATTGGTGATGACAACAACTTAGTACTAAACGTTGAAGTAGGTAGAAGAAAAACAAATAGTTCAAGGCATGTATATCACACATTTGCTCTTGGCTTAGGGTATCGTTATCAAGCGAAACTCAATTCCTTTAGTACAAGTCTAGGCTCAGGTAAGTCCAGCAACAAAGAAAGGATCTATAATGGCTACTTCTTACCAACCCTCAGTTACGAATTCGGTTGGAATATCCATAAGGAAGTGGCTTGGTTTTCAAAATACGCGGTTGGACCAACACTATCCACTCAGGTCGAAAGTAGTTTGGCCATGTTCCTAGAAATAGGCATCAAAATCTCACTTATCTCTAAAAGCTCCAGCAATGAATAGAACAGAATTTATTAAAAAGACATCTGCCATGGGCTTAGGTGCCCTATTGCTCCCAAGCCTTTTCACGGGCTGTGTAGACGATTTTAGTCCAATCTTCGAGTCCAATTTTTCTGGAAAGGTGCTCATCATTGGTGCTGGAGCAGCAGGGTTAACGGCAGGACACGTACTAAACCAGCAAGGCATCGACTTTGAAATCATCGAGGCATCATCCGTATATGGTGGCAGAATAAAGGAAATTGAAGGGTTTGCAGATTTCCCTATCGATTTAGGAGGTGAATGGATTCACACCAAAGCGTCAATCTTATCAGATTTGTTAAACGACAATACCGTTACTGATAAGATCGAAATTATAAATTACTCCCCTGAAACATTGCATGTTTGGAATAATGGTAAGCTTAAAAAGCGAAACATTTTCACTCATTTCTATGGGGAGCTCAAGTTCAAAAACACAACTTGGTTTAGTTTTTTTGATCGATATATAGTACCCGGAATTTCTGATAAGATAAGATTGAACAGCCCTGTTCAATCAATAGATTACTCATCAGACATAATTACGGTCACTGATACGTCTAACACCACTTACACCGGAGATAGAGTAATTCTAACGGTTCCATTAACCATACTGAAACAAGGTAGTATCAGTTTTACACCTCCCCTTCCTGCTGCAAAAATAACGGCACTTGGCGATGTTGATATGCCTGATGGTATCAAGGTGTTTATGGAATTCTCTGAACGTTTTTATCCTGATCTGCTCTATGACGGTGGCCTGTCGGCAATTCTAAGTGCCACAGATGGAGAAAAGATATTCTATGATGCAGCTTTTGGAAAAGGCTCTAGCAAAAACATCCTGGGCCTGTTTGCGGTTGGCAAACCATCGAGTGTCTACGCAAACATTGCCACTGATCAAGAACTCATAGCTTACATACTCGAAGAACTCGACAACATGTTCGGAGAAAATGTTTCAAGGCATTACGTAAAACATGTCACGCAAAATTGGTCCAAAGAGCCATTCATTGGCGGTTCATACTCCCATTATCAAAATGAAGGGGCAATTTCAACCCTTGCTCAATCTATAGATAACAAGTTATTCTTTGCTGGTGAGGCATACCACACTGAAGAGACTGCCACTGTACATGGAGCAGGTTTAACGGCTTACAATGTTGTTGAAGAGTTATTAAGAAATGAATGACCTAATTAGTTAGGTCCTACAATCTTCTTATGTATTTTAAGGCTTGAATGGATCATAATCAGGCCCAAATCATATTGCCAAGTACTGACCTAAATGCAGAAATGTCCTATTTCGAAAGAATAGGTTTTAGGTTAGACAACATATTCCCAGATGATGATCCTGAGGTAGCTGTTATGTCAGGTTTTGGCATTCAGATTAGAATAGATAAGTCTTCAAAAGTCACAGCTCCCACCATCCATATATTATCTGATAAGCCTGAATCCATTCTTGGGACTGAGAATCAATTGTCATCTCCTAGTGGCACCATAATTACTGTTGGTGCGAAGACTTATCAAGTACCTAAGCCAGTTACCAGACACAAATTCGAAGTCCGAAAATTGAGAGATCAGGCACCATGGGTAATCGGTCGTGCCGGGATGCAATACCGAGATCTCGTTCCGGATCGGTTGGGTGGCGGTATTATGGCTTCTCACATTCGTATACCGAAAGGCGGGCCAGTACCAGACATGGTACATTATCATACCATAGGCTTTCAGTTAATTTACTGCTATCGAGGGTGGGTAAAGCTGGTTTATGAAGATCAAGGGCCTCCATTTATCCTTAAAGCTGGAGACTGCGTCACGCAACCTCCAGAAATCAGGCATCGTGTACTTGAAGCTTCAGACAACCTAGAAGTAATAGAAATCGGAGTACCGGCCGAACATATGACCACCATTGATCACGAAATGGAATTGCCAACCCATCACTTTCGACCAGAAAGAGAATTCGGAGGCCAAACATTTTGTCATCACAAAGAGGCAACAGCCTTATGGTCAACATCTGAAATCAAAGAATTAGAGTTCAGAGATACTGGGATCCTTCAGGCAACCAAAGGAATAGCCTCAGTCCAAGTTTTTAGACATTTGAAAGGTAAGAAAACAGGGACATATAGGCATAATTCGGACATTCTATTCACATTTATCACAGAAGGAAGCTTGAGTCTATTGGCTAAAGGACATGGAGATCACACGCTCGAACGAGGAGATGCCTTCGTTATTCCTCCACATTTAACTTATCAGTTATCGGAACTTTCAAAGGACTTAGAAATACTTCAGGTTTCCTTGCCTGGAGCATTTAAGCACACATTGATCAGTTCACCTTAAGGTTAAGATCAAGAACTTTGGTTTTAGGACACCTCTTAAAAGTTGAATAACACACCTTTTTAGTTACCTTGCACTCATGAATGTATAATTCTGAGTCATGCTAACAATAATCTAAGACCAGCTCCCGCTTGTCTCATGACTCCTTTGTATTACAACATCTCGGGGTGAATACTCACTCAATCATCATCTAAATTTTTAACACATAGGCCCTAGGCCAGATATAATTGTTTATACAATGAAAAACGAATTATACTTTAATCAGATCAGTCACAGTGAAAGCATCCGCTCCTTAATTGAAGATTGGAAGCAGACACTTACTGCGCCTCAAGATGGAATGTGGGAATCTTTCCTTGAACATGCCACAAAGGTGGAGATCAGGGCAGATAATCGCACAATCGGTTATGCCTGCTTGAATGGTGAAAACCAGCTTTTACAATGCTTCATAGCAGGAAAATGGCTTGAATACGGCAAGGAAATCCTAGCGCAGATCGTAAGTCAATATGAGGTTACTTCAGCCATGGTTGGCACCAACAACCCCGTATTTCTGAGTCTGTGTATGCTATTGCAAAAAACAGCAGAACCAGATACTTTACTTTTTTATGATGCTTTCGAGTCAGGTAGCCAGGCTCAGGATCTTCCACCAATTAAGCTTGCATGGCATGATGAGCTGAAATCCCTGGTGACTTTTTACAATGAAAGTACTGGGGCACCAAAAGTGTGGCTTAGTCAGTATTTGGACAATCTTATATCAAGAGGTGAACTCTTCTATTTGTCTGAAGAGGAGGAGATTTTGGGTACATGCGAAGTCCGAAATAGTGACTCAGATGTATCCATAGCGGACGTTGGTATGGTGGTGGCTAAAGACCATAGACAAAAAGGCTTTGGTAGTTATCTATTAGGCAAAGCCAAAGAACTAGCCTATGATCAAGGCAGAAAGCCAATATGCTCCTGCGAAGTAAAAAATGTTGGCTCATTAAAATCCATCCAAAAAAATGGTTTTAGAAGCATTCATCAAATACTTAAGCTTTCGTTCTAAAAAAAAGGTGTCGGGATTTCCGACACCTTTTTTAATAATGCAATAGGAATGGGCATGACCTAACTGGCTTTATACCATTTCACATCTTCCTGCAATTCTTCTGATAATTCTATCTCAGGATCTAGTACCTGTACCTTCCCAGCTAGTCTCATAGCCAGTTGCTCCTCAATTTCTTTCTTCACCAACTTACGGTAAGGCAAAAAGTGTAAAAGGAATGCTGAAAAGGAGAAGAAGTTTCCAATCCCACCTCTATTGTGTTTATACATGCCATAGAGATATTTCCAGAAGACTGATCGAGACTCATAATAGAACCCAAGCTTCCAAACCATTTTCAAACCAAAGAGGATACCTCGATAATCAAAATCCGTTTTGTGCTGGTTTCTTAATTGATGCCGAATCTTCGGATCGCTATGCACTTTCGCCTGACCCACCATCATAAAATGATCGTAAACCCTCTTAAGATAATTCTTAGGATCATAGAGATTCCAAAATGCTTCTACATATTCCTCTGCGATATCCTCAATTGGTCTCGAAGGTACAAAATTCAATAAAGTTGTCTGGTTTAGGTTCGCGTCATCCAAAAGCCTTCCCTCTTTCTTCAGTCTGTCCCAAAGTGCGGTATTGGGCAAAGCTTGCAGCATACTAAAGGTCACTCCAGGAATAGCATTTTCCATCGCAAAATCATAGACTCTTCCTCCTGCTCCTTTCTTCTCATCATCAAAACCAATGATGAATCCTGCCATAATTCTCAGGCCCGCTTTAGCAATTTTCTCCAATGATTCATTCATTGGCCGCCTGTTGTTCTGATGCTTCAATGTAAGTTTCAAACTATCCGTATCAGGGGTTTCTATACCGATAAACACAGTGGAAAACTTACTCATCACCATCAGATTAAGCAGTTCATCATCCTGGGCCATATCGATGGAGGCTTCTGTAGTAAAGCTAAATGGGTAGCCATTCGCGGTTTGCCAGTCGACCAGTTTCTCTAAGAATGGTTTAACAGTTCTTTTATTTCCAATAAAGTTATCATCCACGAAGAAAATCCCTCCGGACCAGCCCAATTCTCTCAGAGCATCAAGTTCTAACTGAACTTGACTGAAAGTCTTGGTTCGTGGTTTTCGACCATAAAGCACTATAATATCACAGAATTCGCACTGAAATGGACAACCTCTTGAATACTGAATGGCCATCAAGAAGTAAGCATCCATATCCAACAGGTCAAAACGAGGCACAGGGCTCAAAGTAACATCTGGCTTGTCCTTAGATCTGAAAATACCACTGGTCTCTCCCCTCTCAAGCGCCTGCACAAACAGGTTAATGGTGTATTCACCTTCGTCCAAAACCAAAAAATCTGCTCCTGCATCGAGCATATCATTGGGAAGAGATGTGGCATAAGGCCCCCCAACAGCAACGGGCTTATTTCTGGACTTCGCTTCTTGAATCAATCCCATGAAATCCTCTTTTTGAGCGATCATTCCAGAGAACATCACCATATCAGCCCATTCCCAATCAGACTCTGTTACGGGCTCTATATTCTTATCGATAAGTCGGAATTCCCATTTCTGTGGTAAAAGTGCAGCAACAGTAATGAGCCCTAATGGTGGCATAAATGCCTTTTTACCTATGCCCTGGACTGCTTTCTCGAAGGACCAAAAGCTAGTCGGAAAAATTGGATAGATTAATAGTACTTTCATGTTGAATTTTGGTTCCTATTAATATAAGGACTTTTCAAAGATTTAAAAGACTTTACAACAGGACAAAGTATTTCGAAACGCAATCCAATAAGCCCTTGACTCCCGTAATGAACAAGTACTTTCAACCACTCCTTTTGATCTTCTGCTTAGCGTTGATAACTGGGAATGAAATATTTAGCCAGGAAGAAGACTGGTGTGATAATTTACCAAGAGAACAATTTTCTAGCTTGAAAGAAATTAGGACTTCGAGCGATTGGTTTAAAGTCTATCAAGTTGATCAGGATGTATTTGCTATTGCTGAGCCTTATAATTTTCAGGAGGTGATTTCCTACCTGATTTTGGGCGATGAAAAGGCTCTACTCTTTGACACTGGCATGGGAATGCAATCCATTAAATCAGTAGTAAGAGAATTGACCTCCTTGCCCGTGATTGTTATGAACTCTCATACACACTATGATCACATTGGAGGTAATTATGAGTTTGATACCATTTTGGCCATGAATACCCAGTACACGATTGGCCGATCGGAACATGGAATGGATCACTCCATTGTGTGTCATGAAGTAGCACAGGGAGGCAATTTGTCTGGAAAGGGCCAAGGCACTTGACACAACTTCTTATCATATCAAACCATTTAAAATATCGCGACTCATTACCCATGAGCACATCATTGACTTGGGCAATAGAAAATTAGAGGTGATTTCTTCTCCCGGCCATACACCCGATGCCGTGGTGTTGATAGATAAGGAAAATGGCCTAATGTGGACGGGTGATTCTTTTTATGAGGGTCCAATTTGGTTGTTTGATCCTGAAACTGATCTTGTCTTATATCAACAAAGTGTGGAACGGCTTTATAAAAGAAGAGCAAGGGTATTATCAAAGTTCTTACTGCCCATAATACGCCTGTGGCAGATCCTATTCGCCTAAAGCAATTAAGAGATGCCTTCACACAAATCATGGATGGGAAAAAGTCCCCTAAGACTGCAGAAGCCTCAGAACATGTGAGCGATGAAGCTGTTGCCTTTGAGTTTGAACACTTCTCTTTCTTTATCAGAAGAGATCGACTTGAAGAAAGAGGCATCATCAAAAGATAATTAAATTGTGGCATGGGATCATCTCAGTTAAAACATCAAATTGAAGAAGAAATTAAGCGTACAGTAGCACTGATAACTGAGTATAAAGAGATGTCTCAACCAGTTTCTCCAGATGATGCCATCGGCAGAATTTCAAGAATGGACGCGATTAACAACCAAAAGTGTTACTGAAGCTGCGCTTCGTCAAGCAGAAAACAAATTAGCGGCCCTCAAAAGTGTCATTTCCAATATTGAAAGTCCAGACTTTGGTATATGTGTAAGTTGTAAACAACCTATACCAATCGCACGGATTCTGATACGTCCGGAAAGCCAGCGATGCGTGAATTGCGCACGATGACACCTTTTATCAAAATCGATCGTTCTGTGTTCGATAAATCATTTTAAACAAATAGCTTTGCAAAAGATTTCACGAGGTATATGAAGCCGGTTACTGCAGAAAAAATAGTCCTAAGTAAGGAGAAGATACAAAGCCTTAAAAAGTATACTCAGGAGCACAAAACTAAGGCTACTATCCAAATCATTAATTCATTTGGGCCTTTTATTTGGCATATGGGTTTTGATGTATCTCAGTCTGGATTTTTAGTTACTGGATTACCCTGGGGCTTGGTGTTGTGAATGCATTTTTTTCTGGTAAGAATTTTTATCATTCAACATGATTGTGGACATCAATCATTTGTCAAAAATCGTAATGCTCAGAAAATCATAGGCCATATTTGCAGTTACATTTCGGCCATTCCATTTAGCTATTGGGCAAAATCACATAGTGTACATCATAAGTTAAATGGTCAACTTGAATTGAGGGATATCGGTGATGTGACGACCTATACCGTAGCGGAATACAAGGAGTTCAGCAAGGGTAAAAGGCTAGCTTATCGCATTTATCGATCGCCAATAGTTATGTTCTTGCTTGGTCCGATTTACTATATTTTCATCCACAACAGAATTGCAAAGATTCCAGATGCCGGCCTTCCAAAAGTTGAAGGGCACAGTCATTGTGAGCAACCTCGTATTACTAGGCCTATTTGCGCTGTTAGGATTCACACTCGGTTGGGAAAAATTTCTACTGGTTCATATTACCACTTTGACGCTTTTCGCCATCATTGCCATATGGTTTTTCTATGTGCAGCACCAACATGAGCATGGTTACAAACAATGGAAAGAGAATTGGGACTATGTAACTTCGGCCCTGAAAGGCAGCACCTATTACAAAGTCCCAAAACTATTTAATTGGCTAACCGGCAACATTGGTATTCATCATGTTCACCATTTGAACCCTGCCATCCCAAACTATAACCTGCAGCAGTGCATTAAAGAGAATCCCTGGCTGAATCAGTTTCCAACGATCATTGGGTTCAGGGAAAGTCTTACGTTGATGTCTAACAAACTTTGGGATGAGACACAACAACGGATGATCAGCTTCAGAGAATATTATCAAATGGAGAAAATGGGCTTGGTTTGAGCCCTATTAATCATCCCTTAAGGCATTTACCGGATTACTAACCGCTGCACTGTATGTTCGGTAACCTATCGTTACAACTGCCACCAATACCATCAGCAATAAGCTTATCATAAAAGTCATTGCACCAATCTCTATATGGTAGGCAAAACCATTAAGCCACTCATTCATGATATAGTAAGCCACTGGTCCGGCCACTAAGAATGCCAAGAGTAAGAGCTTTGTAAAGTCCTTGGACAATAGTCCCAGTATACTACCAGTGCCAGCTCCCAAAATTTTACGTACACCAAGTTCCTTTGCCTTTCGCTCTACCTTGTGTGTAGCTAAGCCATAAAGACCAAGACAGGCAATAACAATGGTTATGAGTGTTAACCCAAAGGGATAATTGAGAAGTCTTTTGATCCTGTGCGTAAGCTCTATCATAGATGTCTTCAAATAGATTGTATTCAAATGGATAGGCGGGCGAAAAACTATCATATACTTCTTCAATTTTGACCAATGTCTCATAAAGGTCCGCTTCGATTTTAACTGCAAGGGTTGCATAATTTCCACTCAGAATGATTTGAAGTGGTTCAATCTCTTCTCGAAGAGACTTAATATGAAAGTCTTTTACTACACCGATTACCGTAGATTTGATACCCGACTGGGTGATCATTTCACGACCGATTGGATCTTCCCATCCTAATCTTTTAACAGCAGTCTCATTCAATAGAATTGACTTCCTGTCTGTTCTAATTTCCTTATCAAACGATCGGCCTTCGATAACTTCAATATCATAGAGATCAAAGAACTCATGTGTTACGCCAACCATATACATGGGTAGCCTTTCCGCATCTGAAATACCGGTCCAGTTGGCTTGCGTATTAGAAGTTATATTAGTCGGTAGCGACCAGGAAGTGGCAACTGCAGATACACCTGACACTTTACTGATTTCTTCCATGTATTCATCGAGTCTGTCATCCACAGCATCATCCCTAGTACTTAATATCGCTATTTGGTCTCTGGAATAACCTGTATCCTTATTGTCAATATAATTGAGTTGTCTCCCTAGTATTAACGCTCCAATGATCAGCACGAACGAGGCTGCAAACTGAAATACCACCAAGAAATTTCTCACTATTCCTCCTCCTTTCTTGCCAACAATTCCTCTTCCGTATAGTGCATTAATGGGCTGAAAGTTAGTCGTAACAAAAGCCGGATAGATGCCAGAAACAAGAGTAATCACAAGTCCAAGTCCAATGATAAAAACCCAAAGGTTCAATTGTTGAAACTCGAACGTCAAAGGTCTATCTACAAATTCGGCCAAGGAAGGCAGCACAAGGCCTGTAACCACTACGGCCAAGAACAATGATATAAAGACCAGAAGGCCCGATTCCATCAGAAGTTGCAATACAATATTGCTTCGCTTTGCGCCAATCACCTTTCTAATTCCTACTTCTTTCATTCTGACAATAGATCGGGCTGTTGCTAGATTGATGTAGTTAATACAGGCCATACCAAGAATTATCCCAGCGATAATAATAAACATGTTTAAACGCTTACCATCTACTGGAGTACCTAGACTGCCATTAATCTTTTGTTCGAAATGAACTTTGGTAAAAGGCTGCAAGAAATAAGTGTACTCCTGCCCATCCGCATCCATTGGGTCATCAGCGTATTTCGCTCGGATCTCTGGAAGTTGGGCTTCCAGCAGTTGTACATCTGTATTTGGCTCAGTTCTTATATAGGTGTAAAATGGGTTATTCCCCCAAAGTGTCATGTTTTGATCGAAGGCTTCCATTACACTCTCCAGATGAACCATTACGCTCATCTTAAAATGAGAATTGTCCGGCATGTCTTTGAATACCCCTGAAACCTTCATAGGCAGTTGACCATTAAAAGTGATGGTCTCCCCGACCACGTCAACAGAGTTAAAGTATTTTAACGCTACAGTTTCTGACAGTACTACTGTCAAGGGCTCTGCTAAAAACTCGTCTATATTTCCACTGACGACTTCGAAACTGAAAACCTTAAAAATGGATGGGTCTGCCGGGTGGACAAGCGGTTCTATAAACTTCTCAGCACTCGTTTCCATGAGTATCCTCCTATAACTCATTACTCTGGAGGCACTGAGAACCTGAGGAAACTCTGATGTCAAAGCATTTGAGAGGGGTGCTGGAGTACCCGAATCGCGATACTCAGGATCGTTAATGAAGTTTACACTTTTGTATACACGATAAATATCTTCTGACCGATCGTGATGCGTATCGTAGCTAAACTCGTAGGATGTATATGCCAGAGTGAGCAAGAAAACGACTAGAGCCGAGCTCAAGCCCAGGATGTTTACGAAACTATTCCCCTTATGCTTTCTAAGGTTGCGAAGCGAAACGATGATGTTGTTTTTAGCATTGCTATTGAATTAATTGAGTATTGACTTTTTCCTTTGAAATAAAGGTGATAGACCACACCAAGGGCTTCTTTGGTATACAACCAATTTGCCCTGGTTTTCCCCTTTACTTCTATGTTGTTATGATATATTTCTTCCATGTCCCATAGGGCCGTGCTGAGGTAATCATAGGAGCAAA
>CBDDKG010000029.1:0-223775 GCA_965230105.1 Roseivirga sp.
CACAGGAAATAATATTGGCGATTAGGATCAATACTAAATAATCTTTGTTCAGGGCATAAATTAAGTGCTTGACAGATGCCCCCAGTACTTTCTTAATGCCTATTGCCTTTTTCTGCAACTCAGTGATATAAGATGACAGTCCCACTAGCCCAAGCACTGATAGAAGAATGGCGATAGTGGACAGACTCGTACTTAAAACCGCCAGTTTCTGATCGTTGCTATAGGCCTTTTGAAGATCATCATTGATAAATTCCAGGTTAAAAGGGCTATTTGGGGCAAATTCATTCCAGACCTCCTCAATCCTATTCATTGTACCAGGTGGATCGCTCATATTAATCTTAATAAGAACATTGAACCAAATGCTCTTTCTCTCTCTTTGAACATGAAACATGTAGGGACTCGGTTCTTCTCTTAATGAGAAGAAGTTAAAGTCCTCAAATACACCTCTAATTTCTTTAAAATGAGGAATAGTGTCTTTTGGGTTTGTATTGATATACTTACCGATTGCCTCATCAATCGTCCAACCGAGGTTTTCGACAAATGCTTGATTAACTAAAAGTGACGACTCTGGGTGTTCTGTAACCTTCTCAGAAAAATATGGACCTGCAACGCCTTCAATTTCCAGCAAGGTCAAATAATCAAAATCCACGTAATTGTAGAGGGCATCTGTTCGTACCTCCTCACCTTCTGGCTGATAGTCAGACGGATAGTCACCATCTCCAGCTACCTGACCCTGTGAGACCATAAGCACATTTGGATCTGCTAATAGTTCGTTTTTAAAGGCCTTAATGTGCTCTTTACCCTTCAATCCATAAGCTCTTTCTATCTTCAATACCCCGTCCCGGTCGATACCTATGTCTTTACCATTCACGTATTGCAATTGCTTGTTGACAAAGTAAGAACCAAGACCCAAAAACATGAGCACGGTAAACTGGAGGGTCATCAATACCTTCCTCATTTTCACACCCCCTCCCAGCGCACCACCCTTTTTCCTTAAGAGGCTCAGGGTATCCATCTTGGATAGAATAAGCGCTGGATAAATTCCTGCCAAAAGCCCGGTGACTATGGTAATGACTAAGAGTGCAAAAGCATATGACAGCGTATTGACAAAGTAGTTCTTCAATTCTATCGCCAAAAAGTTGTTGAAATAAGGCAGTAACGTTTCAACCAATAGTAACACAAAAGGCAAGGTTAATAAGGAGATCATAAGCCCCTCGAGGAGAAACTGATATCTCAGGGCAGCATTGGTGCTTCCCATCACTTTTCTCATGCCTGCTTCAACATTCCTCTTAGAGTAAATAGCTGCCGAAATATTCACGTAGTTAGCACATGAAATAACCAGTACCAATGCCGCTATAATTGAAAAAGCCCATAAAGTAGCAATGCTACCTCCCGGTTTGAATGGACTTACATTGGACCTCAAATGCACTTCTCCTATGGGTTCCACAAAAGCTTTGCTCACTCTGGCATTTGCATCAACCACAACTTCCAAAGATTCTATTTGGTGGGCTAAATGCGCTACCTCTATCTTCTTGTCTACTTTGAAATAGGTGTGCGATTGTTTAATCCAATCTTGGATAAAAAAACTATTGGTGACAATCATGTCAAAGTCAAAGTGCGAATTGGTGGGAATGTCTTCAATAACCCCAGTCACTTTGATCTGAAGGCTATCAAATTGAATTATTTTATTGATAGGGTCTTCATTACCAAAATATTTGATAGCTGTAGATGAGGTCATCAAAGCCTGGTTGGGGCCATCCAATATATTATCAGCATTGCCTTTTTGAACTTGAAAACCAAACAAATCCAAGAACCTAGATCCCTTTTCGACAAATAGAACTCCCCGTTCGGTAAAGCTTTTGTCTTTATAGGTAGAGACCCTACTTGGTGCCCTTACAAGCCTTACGATGCTACTTATTCCTGGTATTTTTCCACTGATCAACTGATCTGAATATGCTATGTCAATATTAGGAAACCAGGTATCATCACTAGCATAAGCATGTTGGGTGATCACGCGATGAATCTTTGCTGTATCCTTGTGAAAATCGTCATAGCTGAGCTCATGCTTGACATAAAGCGTAACTAGTGCACAGCAGGTAAGGCCTAGTGTGAGTCCAAAGAAGTTAATGAAGTAATAACCTAGTTGATTCCTGGCATTTCTTGCCGCAACGATGGTATAGTTAAATGCCTTAGACAAGGCCGTTGTCTGTGTTTTTAATCGTGGCCTAGCAAAGACTGAGGGCCTGATCATATGCCAAACCTCTTTCTTGTATTTTTTTATAGCGTAGCTCTTGCCAAAATTCTCTTCATTTTCAGCAAAGGTTTCCATAAGGTCGCCTTCAAGCTCATCATATAACTCTTTTCTGCAAAACCACTTAAAAAATCTTCTGTGCAATCGAGGTATCTGATCATTGTCATTCATGACTTATGTCCGGTTTGAGTCTGGGAATTGCCTGGTAAAATCTCCTTCTTGTTTCTTCTGCCCCTGATAAGGCCCGCTCTCCCAAACTGGTAAGACTAAAGTATTTCTTATGCCTGCCTCCTCTTACTTTAGTGGCGCCCCCTAGCCTGGATGAAAGGAATCCCTTTTCTTCTAGCCGACTAAGGGCGCTATGCAAAGCTCCTCGACTTATTTCACGGCCTGATCTTTCAGATATCTCCTTTTGTATTTCTACTCCGTAGGCGTTCTCTCCCAGTACCAATACTGATAACATTACAATCTCTTGGAATTCGCCAAGGTAGGTTCCTTTCATATTGTATTCATTTACGAATGAAATAACTAAAAGTTCGGATGAATCACAAATTCCCTCATTGGGATGGAGGTTTTAATTATATATTTATCATAAGCCCTAGTTTGTTTTCCTTCGCAGTGATTACATCTTCGAATGCTGAGCATGCAATGCTCGCTTCCCTTCACCGCTTCTGAACCTTATAATTGGTTGATTCACTAACCACTTCTTTACGCTCCTCCCTTCTCCTGCTCGCCTAATTGGTCAGACGCAGCTTAGAATAAAATACCCTGCTGGAGCCGAAACTACTTAATCCCTATATCCATCGGACAGGTTAAGAAAATGTGAGCATTATATAGCATTTAATACCAGTAACAAGGTTGCCTGAGGCAAGCTTTAGGTATTGGAATGTTTGCAGGGTCGGTAATTCCAAGCAATACGAAGCCTACGGAGTATTTAACATTAAATGAAAAGTCAACTGACTGATTTAATCTTGTGAAATTCATTTGCTTCACCCTGTGTTTAGCCTATTATAAAGGTGTCCAGAAATAGTGAAAAGATTGAAATTAGTTCGACAGATGGTAAGATACTGAGTGTTTATATGTTCTTCATATTGCTGCACAAACTGTTCTAAAAAGACATGTATAGACAAAATCTCTTTTGACTGTCTTGCCAAATTTTTTCTCCATAATTAACTTGGAACGAGCTCTCTCAATACTTTTCAACACCGACTTTTCTTTCGAATTCAGCGAGAGAAAATTAGCTATCAATTCGGAACTTCTTCGGTAAATTTCTTGACCTAATTGCAATACATAATTATCATCTTTAAATGAGACATCAAACGCTAAGGCCAGTTGCCTTTTAAAAGCTTGGTTGCAGTCATAGCATTCCTCATAATTGGAAGATGAAATGACTCCGAATTTTAGAATTGACTCACTATCAATATTGTTCAAATATTCACTAATACTAGAAGGCTCAGGCACCTGATAATTAGAAGGAATTGTATTTAGGTCTTCTAACCAAAGAACTAAATTTGTCAAAAATGCGCTCCTTATTAAATCGTAAACATCCTTACCCTCTGAGTTCAATTTAGTCATGATAACCCATGCGTCTATTAGATGTTTACATGACAAACCATTCATTTCATCTGAGAAAACACTAGCCAAAACATCTCCGATAAATTCAGCTTCGGCTATTGCGTTGATTGAATGATATTTATTACGATTCAAAGCTGGAACCCTGCAAGCATCTATAAAATCAATATTGAGTTCTTCTTTCCCATATGCCACATTTAGAATGATTCCGGTTGATAGTCTCCTCGTATGTTCAGATTTAGATAGAACCTTTAAACCCTTGCCCTTGAATAAATTCATCATCTCGATAACATCATTAGCAATTTCTATTTCAGTAAATGGATTTGAGGGTGTATAAAGCAAGTCAAGATCGTTGGCAAATCGATATTTAGATTTTACTGCGGAGTAGCCCCTGATGGTCCAATTAAGATCTAACTCTGATTCCCTCAAGATATGTATTACTAGCATGCCTAAAATTTGCTTTGGTACTCTATACCCCCTTTTAGCTCTATTCTTAAAGCCCAACTTCAGAATTGATTCTTTCTTTTTTGACTTATAGAAAATGCTATCATATGACAATAAGCAACCATCGTACAAATTGGCTATTCCATTCCGAGCAAGGTGATATTTCATTTTTGGGCGCAAATGAGATATGATAGATCTATTAGAGTAGATTTTCTTAAGTTCAATCAATGCTGCTTCCCAGAACGGTTGACTTGCATGAGTACTGGCGTAAATAACAGCTTCATCCAAAGATGATGAAGAGCTATTGTCTTGGGTCATGGAATTGTTCCCCCTATTAGTTATCACTGGAATACCGTGTGCAATTAAAGCCGCAACAGCGCCTGACCTTTCATCAAGTCCACCTTCTCTATATTGTACTGCGGCAAAACATTTGTTCATAAGAATTGCTGAAATCTCATCATCTGTCTTATTTAAGTGAAGGACAATATTCTTTAATCTTTTAGTCGTTTGTCTGTTCAATCTCTGGACAGAGTTAGCCAGTTCAAACAACATTTCAGGAGTCTCATTAAGAGGCTGTTTTTCATATTGTTGCGTGCCAATTTTAATACCATAAATTTTCTCGAATACAAATTCCAAGACTTGTGGATTCACTGTACTACCTATCAGGTGAAATTCTGTTTCTGGCAGCTCACTTTCAAGCCTTTTAACAAATTCAAACAAGCTCTGCCAATCATGTCCATTCCTTAGCATGCCAAGATGAACTACACCCGTAGCTTTAGTATTAGGGTTCCCAGGTGCTGGCGGAACAATATTGGGCGGCACCCCGAATACCAAGTCCGTAGTAGTAGTATCATGCCGTAAAACAACCTTACTCCTAACAGTTTTACGTTGACTAATTATGTATTCTTTCTCAAAATTTGTTGACAATATGAGATGGTCCGCTGCTTCGAAATATTCCAGCTGTTCTAGCTGCAGATTTTTCTCTAATGAAGAGTGTTCATGACAGGTTATGACTGTCGGGAATTGATTTAAAAGTTTGCTTGAAATTACCCTCCCATGATTTGGGGATAGCAAGTTTAAATGAATTATTGGAATTCTACCTCTATCAAGGCTATGATAAAAAATTATGTCTACTAATTCTTTTTCGTTGATTGATTTCCAATCAACACTAATTATGGTTGATTCTTTGATGCCATTTATATCAGAATTAATTTCAATATCGCTCAAGAAATAAGACTCCGTGCCATTTTTACACGCTTCTCTATGTAATTCAAGAACATATTTGGTCATAGCATGAAACTGAAAATCATGATTTCCACAAATATGAAAAATGCAGTAAGCCTTTTTTAAAGTATCGAGCATTTATATTACTTTAATGGGAAACGATAAAATAATTAAAATTTCTGTTATCAACATAGTGTGCTCTTGCAATAAAAATTCACACTAATAATTTGAAGATAAATTGATAATTGCATTTTCGTCGCTCTTCAAGAAAGTTTACAACTGACGCATATGCTATACAATTACTCAAGTGCTACGTTGCAAATATTGTGATCATTACCTTAAAGGGATAAGTAGGAAATCCTCTATTATGAGTTAAGGTCGCTGACTAGGTCTTGAATAGTAATTAAGGCTGAATTGCTGAAGCCTGAGCCCACAATTTAGTCATCGCCCGGCTTACTTTTTGCCTCCTCTTTCATTGACTTTCTTGTCTCTTTTTCCCATAAGTCAATGGCTTCTGAGGCAATCTTCAATTCTATCTCGGCCATCTTATCTATGACCTTTCTGTTTAATTCAAACTCTTTCTCAGCTCTGTAGGCTTCGTTGCGATTGGAAAGGTCCTGCTCACTACCAATCCTAGATTTGGTGTTGTTGGCCGATATCTGATCAATTTCATAAAGTTTCCAGTCATATTGACTAATGGGCGTTTTAAGTTTGAGGTAAGCGGGGAGGATTTCTATCACCAGTAAAGCAAAGAATATTAACCATTTCAATACCTGGACGCCCCAGTTTGGCATTAAAAACAAGGCTGCAAACTGTGTGTCAAACCCCTCCATGGCATCTATGTCAGCCCTATAAATGTTAGCCTTAATTTTGATACTGTCTTTATCTACCAACAAATCCTTTTGTTCCTTATTATAAGTACTGTCTTTTTCAGCCAGGTCTGTCTTAAGTTTTGATTCCCATGCATTATAGATGCTTTCGGCCGTGTCCTTATACCCCTGGCATTCGGCCTGTTTATCATTTAAGTTCCTTTGAGCCAGATTGCTTTCGCGCTTATACACTCGCCACGTATCATCAACTGGTGGTAGTACTGGCAGTTTCATGGAGTCAGGGCGTAACAAGTTTTGTTGGCGTCTCTGTTCTATCAGAACGTCATAATAAGCTTTACGCTCCCTTACCTTCCTTCGGTATACATTGTCCAGACTTATGATTTCAGGCTGGCACTGTGCAAATAGAGCCGCAGCTTCCTGATAGTCCGGATCGGGGCAATCCTGAGCAAGTTGGGCTCGTAGTAGATCGGCCTGACTCGATAGTACTATTAAATTTGAATCACGCTGATCTATGGAATAACCGGAAGTTAATTCGCGCTGTCTCTTCAGCCAATTTTGTTGATTGTTTTCATTGAGTTCACGTTTGATTTTTTCCTGAAAAACAATGTGATCGAGGGGGATGGACATAAAAAAGGCTAGTATGAAGGCCAGAATAAGTCGTGGCAGAAAATACGGCCAAAAGGGTTGTTGTTTTTTGGTGGGGTCACGCTTAATCGAGTTGATCATGGACCTGTCAATGGTAAAAATAATAAGTGCCCAGACCAGGGAAAACAGAATAACTCCCAACAAATTGTCTGTAGCGAAGGTACGGCCTGCTACAAATGCAGTGAAACCAGCAAACAAAGATGTCATGAGTATCATCATTCCAATGTTGGCATGGCGGTTGAATTCACTGGGACACTCCTTCAGACTTGATATTTCGGAGCCGGAAATAAGCCAGAAAAAGTATTGAAGCTTGGAATATTTTGGGGCCTCTTTCATGTAAAATTAAAATAGATAAATATAAAATAGCCTTGAAAATACTTTATGCCCACTTCTTACTAATTTCTGGTATTTGGTTAGAAATTGACTTCTTGAGAAAAACACCCGATGATTCAGGCCCCTTTCGGGAAAACCCATTTGGGGTGGCTTAATGTTGAGTATCAAAGGTTTAAAATTCAATGAACCTTTTAACGAACTATGGTCTTGTTTTGGGAGATAGCCCTTGAAGCTTGGGATTTTGATGTCTTTATCCGGATTCATCTGCATTCTAGGAATCACCATTACCCCTATTTCAGCCTGATCTTCACTTACCTCATTGGAGGCAATGATCCGATAAGTAGCTTTTTCTTTAGGATAAACGACCACCTCATCTTTCGCCTTGAAAACACGACTTAAGCCCATCACTTTTACCTTCGAGGTTTCTTCCGATTCCCAGGAAAGCTTTACTGGCTGACCAGCCACTATTCTGTCTGGTTCTGCTATCAATTTTGTAATTGAAGCCTGTTGAATAGCTTTAACCTCAATTACCTTTTCGGTCTTCTGATTTAATGGACCTATAAGCTTTAAGTGAAATTGCTCATCTTGATTAATCACCACATTGATCCGACCCGATCGAAGACTAGATAAAACCTCCGCATTATGTGACAATATGCTGCTCGAGGCTCCCTTAGAGTTCCAAGTCAAATAAGTTTCCGTTCCTTTGAGCAGCTTCGAAGCACCTGGTCTGAACTCCGTGATTTCAGGCATCGGATACTCCAAGTCTTCAGGTTTAAAGCTTACCTTTTTATTCAATACTGCGCACCAAACCATTAAACACCACTCACTGGTTGGCCTGTCATAACCCGTAACTGTTCTAAAGTTTTCGACAATACCTGCAAAACCAATTCGAGTCAGTTTCCGTCTGCCTTTTTTCAGATCTTGAGTAAAATGATTCACATGGAAGGCATTGATAACCATTATTTCTTTTTTCAACTCCGGACAAGTGTCTTTTAGAATCGATTTTAGCCAAATATGATCCTTATACATCAAACCTTTTAGATCTGATTTGATGATCTTTTTGAGATGATGTTGAATGGCTAAATCCATGTTGCTTTTACTATAGTCTCACTTCACCAGTTACCCCTCCAAAATTAATGATCAGGCCATTTTTAAGTGTAGCAGCTCTGTTCGGTTCTACTATGATGACCTTGTCATTAGCGTTGATAGTCCAGTTCACCTTAGTTAAATTTCTAAGCCCCCAGAGGTTGTTTTTTTTATTGATTACTACTTCAGCCGTAGGCTCTGAAAAATCATTGGGTTGGTCATGCGTATGGTGAGGGAAAAGCTTGGTCTTATGTGTGAGCATGACCACATGTCTATTCAACTTTATTCTGAAAGGCAATTTGATTTGACTTCTGCACTTGTCATTCCAGCAAATCAACGCTTGTTTATCTTTCAATTTCTCTTTGTCATAGAAATTTTCGCTTCCACAATTACTACAGTAGACAATGTTGTCTCTCAATTTTATGAAAGCCTTTCTCCAAACGGTTTCAGCCACTCTGCTTTTCGAGTTTCTCAGGCCACTAGTAAAAAGCTCTGTAAACAGATTATTGATGAATTGAGGGTATATCTTCCAGAAAATCAGTGCATTCTGGTGTTCAACAGGGTCGGGCCTATTTGACCGATCATGTGGGTCAAAAATAAATAGAGGCTCATCTCCAAAGAGTTTTTTAAGGGCTTTGTCATCCAGCGCATGTATAGACATTTCCTTTTTACCCATGAGGGGATGACTCATATAGAGCATGTAAAAAAGAAGAATACCAAGTGAGAACAAGTCTGTGTATTTGCTGGGCATGGCATTTCCCTGTACAATTTCGGGTGCCATAAACCGTGGAGTACCACCAATCGTTGACAAATCTTGTCCATCATAACAGGCATTGTCATTGTCACAAATCAAGATGTCTCCATTTGAAGGGTTAATGAATGCATTCCCAAAGCTGATGTCTTTGTAGGCCAATCCTTTAGAATGGAGCTGAAAGAAGCTGTCGGCTAGGTTGTAGCAGGCTGTAATAAGAGCATGAAAAGAAGGCTCAATTTTTCTTCTCACGAGCATATTAATGCTATGATAGTTTTCCGACCTTACCGGCATGAGGTAACCAAAACCAGAGACACCTTCCTTGTTGGCAAGCGCCAATGGCCATAGGAAGCTCTCATTCGGTTCGCCAATGCGCAGCAGCTCCTCTATGATTTTCCTTTGTTCCATGGTGGCACTATTAGGGAAGTACCACTTCAGAGCAAACACATCCTGTTGGCTTTTGACCTTATATACCTCTCCCTGTGTACCACTTCCGAAGAAATCGGTAACTACACAGACATTGCCCGTACTGAGATTTATTTCCTGACCTTTTTTTAATAATTGATACATCGAATTAGCTTTTATGTACTACCAGACTGGGTTTTGATCTGCCTCATTCTGATCGCTATCAAACTCGGGAATATCGCCAAACCTCTTCTTGCCTTCTATTATGGAAGCAGGGTTAGATACTTCTTTTAATACCACTGTAGACAACCATCGGATAAAACGGGTTAGTTGTTCAGAATTTTTGGCTTTCAACGGTTTGATCTCATCATGGCCTATGAAGTCCTGCAAAGGTCTCATGTCGGCATCTTCGCCAATGGCTATTGCGAGTCGTACCGCTTTTTTGGCCCAGGGTAATTTCATTAGATCCTGAAGTCCCGTTTGAAAATCATCAGTTGGTTGACCATCAGCGATCAAAACAGCAATCGGAGGCAATGCCCGCTCCGGCATGGGTGGCATTTTCAGCTCTTCAGCAAGTAATTTCATAGCTGCTCCCATGTCAGTACCTGCTGAGGTACTGCCATCTTGTAACTTTTTGGACATTTCCTGAGCGATTTTGCCAGCCACGTTATCCAATAATATGCTGAAATCATGACGACCTCCACCCGCAATAATGTCCCAGAATTTACCACCCGTCTTTTTTGCAATCTCTTCGTGCGCGCCTGAATTGCCGGGAACACCCATAACATGGGTCGTGATGTTTCCTTTTTTTAGCAGTTTGGTGATGTCTTTGAGGCCTCGTGAATCACCTATTTCGTCAGATATGATCACAAGAATCCTTTCGTTTTTAGAGTCTACGTCAAATACATCAACGACATGAGGAAAAACATCCACGGTGTCTTCATTAGCCAGGTAGCAACCATATCCTCCAAACAGGCAGAGTGAAAGGCTTTCAATGTTTGTTTTGAACTGTTCAGGACTGGTAAGCCCCCAAACACCAATGGTGTATTTCTTTAGACTATGTACGCTATAATTCCGTTCTGATTTATTGCCTTTATGGCCTCCAATGTCGAAACCAACCAACCCTAGACGTACATTGGTACCTTCTTTGATGATGGTGTTTGCAAAACCGATACAGCTTTCTTTTACAGTATCTATCTCATTGCCCATACTACCGCTCGTATCAAGTAAAAAAACAATATCGGTAGTATTTTGACTGCTGTAAACCAGTTCATCTGCTTCCAAATCGGTCCATTTGAAATCTTCTACATTGGTCGGTGTTTTGACATGCCAATGGGCCCCATGTGAAAATTTGATGCTCCTGATCTGTATTTTGGCAAAGGGATTTTCTTCGGCAATTTCCCGCATATGCGGCAATGCTTCCTGAACGGCAGAATTGAGCGATTGAATTTTTCCCTTTACCGACATTGAACCCGAACAATCTGCTATCCAGATAAAGTGAAGCGGTCGGGTTGATATTTCTCCACCTGGTCTCATCATTGCTTTTTAAATATTTGCCATGTTTTTATAGAGTGGATAATGTAACCACTGATTCTTGCTGGCCAGCTCTTCTGTACTTCTGACGTTGATTCAGGTTGATTTCCATCCTCAGTCTCATCTTTTTCTTTTGAAGAGTTACCTTCGTCCGTCTTTCCAGATGTCTCAGGTTCCTCATGTTCATCTGGTATTATAGCCTCTGAAATTTCGGGAGTTACCTGACTTTCGGTTTGTGCCAATTCTTCAGGGAAAATTAAGCAGACACTTATATCATCACCGCTTGCCTTTACTGTGGTTTCTTCCAACCATTCAGGTAGGCTCTTTTGTATAATGTCTGTCCCTCGATTTTTGTAAAGTGATACTATATCCCTTGGAAACATGAAAAGTTCCGAGTCGAGTTTGTAGGCATTAGAAAATCCATCTGTACATATCAAAATAAGGCGAGGCGGACTATCAACTAAAAAGTCGATCGCTATCTGAAATTCATTGATTGCCTCATCCTGACAGAGAGAAGTAGTTTCATTGCCAAGTAATCTTTGATCATCAACGAATCGCCTATACACTTCTCCGGCTTCATCTGTAATAAGAATATCACCATCTCCCAATTGTACATAAAGCACGAGCTCTGCCAGCATAAGAACTCCCAGAAGAGTAGCTCCATAAGGAGTGTACTTTTTCTCCTTCAAGGAGTTGTTGTCTGTCTTTTTCTTATCACCTACCAACAGCTTAAGCTCTTCATCTGAATACGGGTAAAGTTCAACATGATCATCAACCCTTAACCTCCATGCATTGACAATGAGTTTTGGAAGATCCATCTCAGCATGATTTTTCAATTCTTGCCGGTTGGTGTCATCCGAGATATTCCGCGCCATCTCAATAAAGGCATCTTCCAGAATTTCAGAAGCAAAACCAGAACCTAAATGACTTCTAAAACACCTACTACTTCCATGGCCATCAGAAACAATGCCATAAGCAAAACTGCCGTTTTCGAGTTCGTGAGAGTCAAAAATGATGGCATCCTGATTCGGTTTGTTCTTGCGCGAATGGCTAGCACCAGTAATGCTATTGCCAATGACCCAATATTTGCGAGCAGTCATATTTGCCAGTTTTACCAAACGTCTTCTGCGTCAATGTCTTCGCTGGTAGCAGCTGGAGGCTCGGGAATTGGGCTTGCCGGCCCACCTGGAATTCCGCCTGCAGGTGCAGGTGCTGAAGGGGGGGCACTGGCTGCCTTGATCACTACGGTCGATACCCATTTGATATATTTTGCTAATTGATCTGGGTTGTTGGCAGTAAGCGGTCTACGCTCAACATCATTCATGAACTTTTCTAAAACAGCAAGTTCCGCATCTTTGCCTATGGCAATGCCAATTTTCAGAGCTTTTTTTGCCCAGGGTTGATCTAACAGATCTTTTAAACCTTTATTAAAATCATCAGTTGGCATGCCATCTGAAACAAGGGCAATAACTGGGGGGAGCCCTCTATCAGGCATTGGTGGTATCTTAAGTTGATCGGCCACCAGTGTAAGGGCGCTGCCCATATCTGTTAACTCATCTCTCTTGGCTTCTAGATCAATCCATTCGAAGTCCTCCAGCGGTGTATCTGTAATATGCCATGAGGCACCATTGGAAAATTTAATAGCCTTGACGATCATTTTTGCATGAGGATTTTCTTCTGCCTCTGACTTCATGTGTGGCAATGCTTCTCTTATCGCTGTATTCAACTGACTCATCTTTCCATCAATAGTCATTGAGCCAGAACAGTCCACAACCCAAAAAAAATGAAGTTCACGAGTGGCTATTTCTCCTCCAGGTCTAAATTTTTCTGTCATTTCTTAGATAAAAAATTAATGTGTATTGGTACTAGGAACAATTAGTTAATATTTAATAATAAAAAATAAATACGGATAAAATGATAATTATCAACTATTTATTATTCTATGACTATAGAATATGTATACATTATTCCGAATTAAAATGATCAAAAGTATTCAAGCCAAGTATGTTTGTTGGCTATACAGACATATCATTGATTATTGGGCATTCCTTGAGAATTAGACTCAAAAAAAGGCTTTGCGGCATTAATTAACAGAAACCCCATAACCTCTAAACCAGCACTCTTAACCTCCCAAGAATCACCTTTAGTCTTAACCACTGCTGATAGAAAAGCGGTAATTGGATAGCCGTTTCGATAAACTGAAAGAGGTAGAGTACGAGGCTGAAGAGTGCAGCGTACCCGACAACTCCGCTTTGGGCGGCATAGATGATTCCTGAAACCAGGAAGATCATCATGAAAAGCCAGGTGATAGAGAAATTGACGGTTTCCAGGTCGGAAAGTCGGATGTTCCAGCGCATCAGCCTTTTTAGATGGTAGCGTAGCAGAATGGGTTGATGGCCAGAAACCATATTCACTTGTTGCTCTAGCTCAGTATTATAGCCATGATTCAGGTTTGAAGTACGTTTGGCAGACAGTGCATAGACCATAAACGTGAGCAGCAAGACGCCAAGACAAGCCCAGAAAAGGTTAAGATCGATAGCCCCAATAATAATCACAGTACCTACCAAACCAATGGTAGTATTGATCAATTGTGGCATCAGGTTTTCAAAGAATTCCACCACCTCGGTTAGAAAACCCAGATGCGCAGTCTTTGTACTAGCAGATTGACCAGTTTCATCACCAATAGCCGTTCCCAAACGCTGGTACACTTTAGCATAAAAACGAGAATCGAAGAAACGCCTGGCAGCTCCCACCACCAGACTGGTTATGCCTAAGAAACCAAGAGCATAGGCACCCTTATATTGTGCCTCCATGGTATCCCCTATAGCTTGACCGATAAAGAGCGGAAAAAGTAAGAAAAGCCCTGCCTCTAGTAAGACTAAAAGCAGGGTCAATGAAAACTGCCAGCGGTACTGACGCATCAACTTTTTCATGTTGATGATTCTGTCGAAGGCTTTGAAGCAGGTTTCCAGCCGGGTTTGCCAAAGATATAGCTGAGTTTCTCCTTAAAGCTTTTGGCCTTTCTCACATCATGTACAATGTCTGCATACTCCTTGAAGTGGACTGTCAATGGGTTGATGGAATTCAGCTGGGTCGTCAGCCCATAGGTAGGCCTGAATTCTTCGGCCTGAAATGTACCAAACATACGATCCCAGATAATCAGCATACCTC
Source organism: Roseivirga sp. (assembly GCA_965230105.1). Lineage (GTDB taxonomy): Bacteria > Bacteroidota > Bacteroidia > Cytophagales > Cyclobacteriaceae > Roseivirga. The sequence continues at coordinate 14,246 of CBDDKG010000029.1, forward strand.
CATAGTTCTTATCCAGATAGAGTTCGTCTGAGCCATGATGAACGCGATGCAGTGAAGGGCTATTAAAGATCTTTTCAAACCAACCCATTTTACCAATCAACTCAGTATGAATCCAAAACTGATAAGTAAGAATAAATACTAATGCAAGACCGATAATCACCGGATGGAACCCTATCAATATGGTTGGTAAGAAGAAGATCCAGGATACAAAGTTATCAATGAAGGATACCCTCAGAGCCGTTGTATAATTGTATATCGGTGAGCTATGATGTATAGAATGATAGGTCCACAATAAGCGAATTTCATGTTCCCAGCGATGCTCCCAATAGTAGATAAAATCTACTACCAGTATGGCCAATATAATCGTCCAGGTATTGACCGGTATCTGCCAGGGAATAAACTGTTGTACCAGAAAATAAGCTCCGAACAACAGTGCTGTTGAGGCCTTCTCTGTTAACTGTGCAGGTATAAAAACCATAAAACTGGAGAGCATCTCTTTCAGCCTCCATTTGGTGAGCTTCTTCTTGCGCCATTCCCAGATAAATTCTACTGAGGCCAAGCCTATAGCAAACAGGAAAAAGCCAAAAATAAACAGGCCTATATTTGCTTCAGCCCATACTATTAAATCTTCCATTTGTTTTTGATCTTTTGATAACTAATAGACCAAAACAGCGACTTTTAAGGATCAAAGTCTTCCCTTCCTATAATTCGGAACACTTTAAAAACGATTTCTATGTCCTGTTTTATCGGGATTGAAGGGGAAAGCACCTAAGCTTGTTCTTTCATAAACTGGGAAGGTGTTTTGCCTTCGAACTTTTTAAAAGCATTGTAGAAAGCCGTCTTACTGTTGAAGCCAGACTCATGGGCAATGGCCAAAATAGTGAAGCGCTGCGCCTGATCTGAGGAGAGTAAAGTTTTGGCTGCCTCTACCCTATAAGCATTTAAAAAATCAGAGAAACTATCGCCCCGATGTTGGTTGATGGCTTGTGAAACATGATGTATTGATTTACCTACCCGTTGCGCCAGGTCATTGAGTCGGTACTCCGCATTGAGATAAAGCTTCTCCTCTTCCATCAAACGGCTGATCTCCGTCCAGATGTGATTGGAGTCTTCAGAGTCCAGAGATGAGTTGGCATATTTCTTTTCCTTAGCTCCCAGGTCCTCGAAATCTCCATAGACAGAAAAGATAGGAAAACGGATGGCATAAAAGGCCAGTACAAAGAAGAAGAAACCGGAGACCATGGATTCTATCTTCCAAAAGATCAACCATTGATCGGCATAGAAAAACGTGGTGATGTTGATGCCAACTGAAGCGACATAAAGACCCATTTGAAGAACAAGCAAACCACTCAGCAGTTTGAGGTTTAACTCTTCTTTTGGATTAGGCTTTACTACAAAGTCCAGCCTTTTGATTTTGATAAAAGCCAGTGCCAGTCCCGCAATATTGAGTGCATTGGATACCAGGCTATCGAACATGATGCCTATATCTGTCCAACTGATTTCATCAGAGTAATTCTCATAGGCAGTCGTATCCTCGGGGATAAGAATTAACACCCTGATCACTGTATAAATGGCCAGCATAAGTCCCCAAAGCTTTAGGTTGACCTGGATTCTAGTGAGTTGACTGGCAAAGAGCAGGAACAAACCTCCCATTAGCGGAAAGTGCAGAAAAGAAAGCCCTACCCAGCCATAGTCCACTCCAGTGAAATAGAGGTATGCATCCACCTGTGTGTGGATAGCCAGTAGTATAATCAGTATAAGCGTACGCCAGGCAGGTTTATTGCTCCCCAAGGCACTCTTGTTAGAAAAGAGTACAAACAACAGCATTGTGCCTAGAATGGCGGAAAACAAAGGGGTGCTATCAAGCATAGACAAGTGCTAAAAAAATGCTTAAGCACCAAAGATAGAAAGAGGTATGGAAGGGCAAAAGTGAATCCAACCTTAGCCTTCTATGCTGAACCACATGGAATCCTGGTGGCTTGTAACCGATAAACAACCATATATATAAATTCAGCTGCCAATTACCCTTGGCCTCATGTAAGTTTACCGTCAAACCTTACCAGATGAAAAAGATAGTCCTACTCTGCCTGACCCTATGTTTTACTTATCAGGCAAATAGCCAGGAATCCACCCTCCGGTACAAAGATGTAACGACCAGTCACCTCCCCTTCAAAGAGCTGCAACAGCTATCTATGGATGCGGGCGTTGCTGATTTAGATCAGGATGGCGATATGGATATCATAATTGCCAACGAACACCGACCCAATATTTTACTCATCAATGATGGCAATGGAAAATTCACCAATGAGAGCAAACGCATTCCTCAGGTGAATCATGATAGTGAGGACATCGGCATTGCAGACTTTGATTTGGATGGTGATCCTGATATCATCATTGTTAGTGAAGATGATCAGGTGAATGAACTCTATCTCAACAATGGTGATGGTACGTTTTCAGATGCAGGCAGTCGAATTCCGGTGACCGGTACTTCTAACTCAGTCGTAGTATTTGACATCAACATGGACGGTGCACCTGATGTATTGATAGGCAACAATGGGCAGAACAATATCCTCATCAATGATGGAAAGGGGTATTTCAAGGATGAGACGATCGAGCGATTTGGGAAATTTAATGACGTTACACAAGACCTCACTTTAGCGGATATTGACAACGATGGTGATCAAGATCTGTTGATTGGAAATGAAGATGCTAATCGAGTGCTGATCAATAATGGCAAGGGTTTTTTCAAGGATGAATCTGCCAAACGCCTTGCCTACAGAGACACGCCTGAAGAAACCCGAGAGGTTGATGTTGCAGACATTGACGGAGATGGCGACTTGGACATCTTATATGGCAATGTTCAGGCATTTGTACCAGGAGCGGTCCGGCAGAATCGATTGCTCTTGAACGATGGAAAAGGCTTTTTTACCGATATCACCGAGACACATCTCCCCAATGATGATAACCGTTGTTTTGGTGTAGCTTTCCTGGACATAGACGGTGATGGAGATGCAGATATAATGACTGGTAATACCAATGGCGCAAGGTTTGGAGGCGAAACACCATTTAGTGTCTATCTCAATGACGGCAAAGGAAAGTTTAGTGATGCCACAGGAACCCTCCTTCCGGAAAACATTAAAGGAAGAGGGTTCGACATTGATTTTCTGGACTTCAATGGTGATGGAATCAAAGACTTGTTCCTAAGCAACCGGGGTTCGCAGGATTTCTTACTTTTTGGCATGAGGTAACTTTGATCGGGGTACTGTAGTCTTATGATTTAGAAGCTAAAACTCTGAATCATGAAATTACCCTTGTCAATTATAGCTCTACTCCTTTGTGTCTTACTGACATCAACTCAAGCACAAGAAGATTTCAAATATCAGCACATTCTCATTACGAATGATGATGGAATTGAGGATGTTAATAGATTATTGGCACTAGCCAAAAACGTTAAAACAGTTGCGGCTCGTGTGTCAATAGTTGTGTCAGCTTTCGATAGGTCTGGAACATCCAATTACACAACATTCGGAAAGTACCAATCTTCTCTCGAAGTTACTTGTACATATCATGACTCATCTAGTAACATCAGAATCTACGAGATGCCTGGGAATCCTGCAGATTGTGTGATCTTAGGGCTGAATGGTTTATTTCCTGACCATAAGCCTGACCTGGTATTGTCGGGTATAAACAGTGGTGCAAACATTGGACCCGGTTGGTTTAAATCAGGAACCATAGGAGCGGTTCGCATGGCCGCATATTTAGGTGTTCGTGGTATAGCACTGTCTGGCTTCGATGATGAGGAGGAAGCATCTTATAGTGAGATTCCTAACTGGGTTACTGAGTTTATTTCTTCTGAAATGATCGATGATATGGGCAGAAATGATTATCTAACCATTGGTTTTCCAGAAGTTCCACTAAACAGAATAGCCGGAGTCAAACTTGTCAACCGAAGGATTTCTTTTGAACACCCGGAATCGGTTGTCTTTTATAAAATCCAGGGAGAAATCCCTCATGAGCCTGATAACAAAACCCTTTGGGCCATGCGTTATTTAGATAACAATCAGCCTGTTGACCATAAGCTTGACCAAGACTATTTAGATAAGGGGTTTATCGTGATCACTCCTATGTCAATCGATGAGAACAATGAGTTGCTCATGAATACTTGGCAGAAAAAGGTTAATCAGATACCTGGCTTCTCGTCTAATAAATAACTGACAGACTAGGAGCTTTCAGCCACTCATAGAAACCTATCCAAAAGGAGTTATGGGTTTTTCCTAAATTCAGGTTCAACCTAAAACTAGTCAGATGAAGCAATTGACCTTCCTCCTTTCCTTTCTATTAATTTTCTCGATTAACCATGAGATCAGCGCACAAAGCGATGTGCCTGTGGATCCTTCTTTTTATCAGAGCTATCAATGGCGAAACATTGGTCCCCGAAGAGGTGGACGCTCCCTAGGGGCTTCAGGAAGCCCTGGCAGACCTAATGAGTACTACTTTGGGGCTACTGGTGGTGGATTGTGGAAGACTACTGATGGCGGAAACAACTGGTTTCCAGTGACCGATGGTCAAATCACTTCATCGAGTATTGGTGCCGTGGCCGTTGCTGAAACCAATCCTGATATTGTCTATATCGGTGGTGGCGAAACCCAGTTGAGAGGTAGTATTACACAAGGTGATGGGGTTTATAAAACCACTGATGGTGGTAAGACATGGAGACATTTAGGTCTCAAAGAAACGCAAGCCATATCGAGAATCAGGGTTCATCCTACCAATCCTAATATCGTCTATGTAGCCGCTTTAGGCCATGTTTATGGCGATAATGAAGAAAGAGGCGTATTCCGTTCAAAAGATGGTGGAAACACTTGGCAAAAAGTGCTGTATGTGGACGATAAAACTGGTGCTGCCGATCTGATTATCGATCGCAATAATCCGGAAGTGATATATGCTACTACCTGGCAGGTCTATCGTAAAGCCTGGAAAATGTGGGGTGGTGGTCCAGGTTGTGGATTATGGAAGTCGCTCGATGGTGGCGACACCTGGGTCGAGCTAACAGAGAACCCTGGTATGCCGGAAGGCCCAATCGGTAAAATTGGAGTAACCGTCTCCCCTGTTGATCCTAACCGTGTCTGGGCTGTGGTTGAGGCCAATGAAGGGGGTGTTTTCCGTTCAGACGATGCCGGCTGGACATGGGAACGTGTCAATTCAGAACGTAAACTGAGACAAAGAGCATTTTACTATTCCCGATTAGTGGCTGATCCTTTTGATAAAGATGTGGTTTACGGCTTGAACGTAGGCTTTTGGAAGTCCACTGATGGTGGAAAGACTTTTGACACCCGTATTTTTCCACCACATGGAGATCACCACGACTTATGGATAGACCCTAACGATCCTATGCGTATGATTTCTGCCAATGATGGTGGCGGAACGATAAGTATTAATGGCGGCCAAAGCTGGACCGATCAAAACTATATCACCACTCAGTTTTATCATGTAATGACCACTTCAGATGTTCCTTACCATGTAGCTGGTGCTCAACAAGATAACAGCACATTATCGATGCCAAGTGAAGGCTGGGGACATATGATGGCACGAGGTATGGGGGCTTCCTGGGCCTATGCTGTTGGCGGTGGGGAAAGTGGTTGGATTACCCAAAGCCCAACAAATCCTGATGTATTCTATGCAGGCAGTCAAGGGGCACTTTTGACTAGATATAACAGAAAGACAGGACAGCGCAGGGATATCCAGGTATATCCACGTTTCTTTTCGGGAGAGCCTTCCAGTGCATTGCCAGAAAGATGGCAGTGGACCTTCCCTATCATGTTTTCCCCTCTCGATGCGAATACCATGTACACCGTGTCTCAACATGTCTGGAAAACCACTAATGATGGTCAGACCTGGGAGAAAATCAGTCCGGACCTGACCTATGCAGACCCTGAGACATTAGGGCCAACCGGTGGTATTATTACAAAGGATATGAACGGGCCAGAGATCTATGCTACTGTCTTTGCCCTGGCACCTTCCAATCATGATGTGAACACAATATGGGCAGGTTCTGATGATGGAAAAGTCCATATCACTCGAAATGGAGGCAAGAGATGGACGGATATCACGCCAAAAGACTTACCCAAATTCTCAAGAATCAGCATCATTGATGAGAGTAAATTCAATCCTGGTACCTTATACCTCGCGGCCAACCGCTATCAGGTAGATGACCGTGAGCCTTACGTTTTCAAAACAACCGATTACGGCAAAACATGGACTAAGATTATCGAAGGTATTGCTTCTGGACATTTCGCCAGGGCCATTCGCGAAGATTTAGAAAAACCGGGATTACTATACCTGGCCACTGAACATGGCGTATATGTGTCTTTTAATGATGGAGCCAAATGGCAAAGTCTTCAACTGAACTTACCCGACACGCCTATTAGAGATCTTGTTTTAAGGAATGACGATGTGGTTTTAGGTTCTCATGGGCGTGGCTTTTGGATTTTAGATGATATCCGTCCATTCAGAGAGGCTGTTGAAATTAATCGAACCAATGAAGTAACCTTATTCAAACCAGCCAATCCGATTCGGGGTATCTATAATGCTGCCATTCAGTATTATCTACCAGAGCAGACAGACTCTGTGACCATTGAGATACTAGATAATCAAGGTAATCTTATTCAATCCTATACCGGCAAACAAGCACGCAGCAGAGGTAATGCCCCTACAACAGCCAAGGGCTTAAATTCTTTCAATTGGAATTTGAGATATCCTGGAGCCACCACTTTTGAAGGTATGATCATTTGGAGTGCCCGACCACAAAGAGGTCCTATGGCTCCTATTGGGGATTATCAGGTAAGGTTAAAGGCGAATGGGCAAACGCATAGTTCTGGGTTTAGCATTGAAATGAATCCAAATTTGGAAGGAATTACTTCGACTGATATTCAGGAGCAATTTGATCTAAGTAAACAGATCATGGCCAAAACTACAGAAGCCAATGAGGCCGTTATTCTAATCCGAAAAATCAGAGCTCAAAGGGACAAATTATCCAACCTTGATGACAGTCAACTACAAAATGACATGACGGCTTTAATGGATAAACTTGGTGTCATCGAACTGGATTTATATCAGGTCCAAAACCAAAGCCCACAAGATCCTCTGAACTTCCCTATTAAATTAAACAACAGGTTGGCCTCACTAAGAAGGAGTGTGGAAAATGGTCAAGCCAAACCCACTGATGCAGCTTATGTAGTTTTTGAAGAGCTCTCAAAGGAACTCAAGGATCATTTGGCAAAACTCGACAGGGTTTTATCTAATGATTTAGCAGCCATTAACACCAAGTTGAAGGCAAGGAATGCAAAAGAGATTAAAACGCAATAAGACTGTTGTTGGTCACCAATAAAAAAGCCCTTCTGTATCAGGAGGGCTTTTTATTTTATTGATAAGCTCTGGTCTGGCCATTCAATACTTATACCTAATCGGACGATTTAATCATTGTTCTCTGAAGATCGATTAATCGCTTCCTGGCCATTATACACAAGTCTTGTTGACCATGGTATTGGATTTCTCAAAGCAAAATGAGCCATACAGCCGTTTTCTGCTTCATTAAGTAGGTCCTTGATGTTCTCTTCAGGCTCCGGACTATCTATGATAACATGGGTTTCCACCATATCGCACCTGCCATTGGTCATATATCCATGCTCACGCATATGGCCCAGGTTTGTAGCAAATACAATACGCTGTTCCAATTTCAGACTATCTACCTGAATCTTTCTGGCGGTAAGAATATCCGTTAGGTGAGTCATCAGACAAAAGCCAATACCTGCTGAAAAGAAAGCCAATGGTGGTGGTGCAGTGTCCTCTCCTACAGGTGGCTGCTCATCGCAATATAACTTAACAGGACTAAACCCCGGAATATTGACCGAAACTACCCCCGTCTTACTCTGCATTTTACCTGCTTCTGCACTCAAATTCACTTCGAAACGATAGGGTTCCGGGTGACGTGCTTTTTTGAATTTGGTCGATTCGTATTGCGTTTTGGCGGGTTGCTCATCACTCAGTTCACCCACATGGTAAAATTTCTTTTCTGACATGTTGCTTCTGTTTTAGCTGACAAATATCAGTGCTCGTAGCTTCTAATCCAAAACAAGAATCACATGCTTAATTGATGTATCAATTAAGAAACCTTAAGGCTCAAATATCCTCGACCCTCAAGTTAATTTCAAGCGGGCGAACATTTTCAATCTCCTGTTGGGTCAATCCATTAATGAGTCGAACGGTATAGCTTTTTTTGCCAGCCTTAACCCCTCTACCACTTATTTTAGTTGGAGATAGGAGTCCTTCGCCAATATCCCCTCCTGTGAACTCCTCCACACAATCGCTTTGTTCACTGTCCAGCCTTAGTGTAACAAACTCCGTATCACCTGTCATCGGGATTTTAGGAAGGTCAATATCAAATTTTTCACCTACCCTTATCTGATAGAATTCCCTTTGGTTTTCGTGCAAGAGTTCGTTTAAGGTTCCCTCGTCCATACATTCAAGTTAGAAAATTAATTCATATCATTTCTAGTTGTATAAACGATATAACCGTATTTGGCATATTCAATTATATAATCATAAGAGAGATAATAATAACCCTGGTCACCTCTATTAGTACCCCAACTATTTTTGAAAATGAAGTATGGAATAGGAGCATTTTTATTATAACCGACTAAGAGCATCGCGTGCCCGCCCCTTGATGTTAGAGGTTTGCCATTGGCATCTAGAATAATGTCATAAACATTATTAACATCTGGATACCCCCAAGCCACTCTCGTACCAAAAACGATATCATACCCGCGGCTCAAAATACACTCTAGATAATCGGGATTGGAAATGCTTGGGTCTTGGGGTCCCAACCGTTGAATGATGGCATAATCACCAATACCATAGTGTGCATTGTTTCGGGCACTCACACTGGGTGGTGTATTACAGTGCTGTCGAACTGTTGATTTGTTTTCATATGGAGCCAAGTATTCTAAACAAACTCCTTTTTGACTTAGGTAGACGGCTGACTGGGTTGTGCGCATACCATCATCACATTGATTTCTTCCCTGCATTCCCATAAACAACCAATTGGCATATTGCTCGGATAAATCAAACTCATTAGCCACTTCTTCTTCAGTGCCGATGAGCAATGATTCCAAACAGGCAAGCGAGGCAAAGCAAACACATGTTCCACGATCCAATTGATTCTTGATACTTGTCTGGTTTGGACGATGATCTACAATATCCGGAGTCTGGTTACATTCTGGTATTCTATTCTCAAAATCCCAGAAAGGAGTATCTTCCATTGATCTTTGGGCTTCAAAAAGATCAAGAGTATCCTCTTCATCTTCCGAGTCCAATGGAATGACTCCATCTTCAAACTGCATATTTATTTTGCCGTCTTCTGTATTGATATACATTGCAAGTTCTTCCTCTGTTGCTTGATTCTTTAACCTTAGGCGTTCTTTAAAACCTTCAAAATATGGTGACATAAGCATTTTTTTAGTGTTTACTATTTGAAATTGAATGACAAAAATTAATCCTTGCTATGGGGCACTGCTTTGTTGATCAGATAACCCGCATGACTAATGCCTAGCAAAGTAAGCATGCTATTTTCGATTACAGGAAAGTTGAATCCTTGCTTTGCCAGGATGAAAAAAACGCCTTTCTCGGCTTGGATTCCATCAATAACCTTTGTTTCATTTGGCATGAATGTTAATTCCCGATAGAGAAGAGAAACATAGACAATCATGATGATCATAGTGAAAAAGAACATCTGGACTTTGGCAAGGTCCACTGTAGTGGCATTTCCCGTTTCCTCACCCTTGAAGAGGTCTGAAACACTGGCCATGTCAACTCTTTTATTTATGATAATTTGTCCTTTGACATTAACATTACTTGATGCTTGTATAGAACCAGACTTTGCATTTATGGTTCCGTTAAGGGCTTTTACGGTTCTATTTCTTTCCGTTGTATCGGCCTTTTTATTTGTTTTTGTGCTTTTAATTAATGGAGAACCCACAAGAGAAGCTGTACTTATGCCCATCAACGCCCATAGCTGCTCGTCCATGGTGATTTGTATTGAGCACCCATTTTTTATCCTTAAAATTGCAACTGTAATAAATGCTGAAAGTAGAATGATAGTCCATGACAGCAATTGAAAACGAGATAGGCTCATTTTATTCCTTTCATCTACTAAAGTTCCTTTCCAAGATCCAGTGACTCCATGACCTATCACTAAGGCAAATATTAATAAAACTACAAGGTTTAAAATCCATTGTTGGCCAGGGTTAGTTGGGTTTATTGAGAGAAGGAGAATAAGTAATATTATTAATCCGATTGTATGTAAAGCTTTCCAGTGCATATCGTTGTCTTTTAAAACCTGTCTAATATTCTAAGTAGCCACTCCCAAGGAGATCATATAAATTTTTCGATTGAAGAATTGATTATTTCAGGGCCTGATTCTTTCTCTCTTTTCTCCTCGTCCACTTCTGTGGTTTCTACTCTTTCAAAAATTACTTCAATAGGTGTTTCTTCCTGAAAAGACTCATATGCTTCAGTAAACCTAAGACCTGTAAGTTTTTCGATCAAAGCGGAGTTAACTATGAATGGTTTGAGCTCTTGACTAAGTTTATCAAAAGGGTCGATCGATTCGCGTGCCAGCTTTTCTATAGGAAAATGTAAAAAATCTAATTCCTGCATTCTCCTTTCTTGAGACATTGCGAAGGCTATTTTTCTTAGCTGTCCATTAAATTGATAGAACACGACTTTCCAATAGGCCATAGGAATTTGAAATTCAGAAAGTCTGCTTGTTTTGTGTTCTATATATCTCGCAATTGGGTCGTCATCGCTAAGAAAAGCACCAGAAAAAATAGACGCTTTCTTTACATTAAGCTGACCATGCTCAATAACAAATTCCTCAAGCCGTTTCCATTCATCTTGGTTCAATTCTCTTGTTTGCGGAGCGATATTTGTAAAGTAAAAAGTTTCTCTCGCGTTACTTTTTGCTTCGCTAGGACTGTCTCCCCATTGTGTATAACGTCTTGCTATAATATGTCCTCGATCGAATGAGTTTTGACTTTTGATTCGTGGATGGTCGTTAGTCTCTGATTTATAAAAGCCATCTCCCAACTGTAAAGATTCATCCAAGTTGCCATCTGGTTTAAAGGACCCACTCCTCTTTACATCCTGAAAGCGCTCTTTGTTATAGTTGCAAGCTGAGTACAATTGCCAGCCTCCTTTCGGTATTGAAATTAATGGTCATGTGAGAGTGATGTACCAACCTATGAAAGGATTGATTTTCGACTGTTGGTATTTTGATAGAATACCCTTCGAGGAACTCGGTGTTGAATCCGTTTGACATTTCAATAGTGCTAATTTGTTTTTATTTTGAACTCCGTGATATCAGCGAATCGACTAGATAAATCGCTGGAGAGGGCGATTGCTTTTTTATAAATCTCCCAAGTCATGTATAGTCACAGCGTTGTATAAATGCATCAATTTGACATAATGGGTATCATCGTCTTCTATGAGTCTTACAGTTTTATATCTTTCAGGTTTACACCTTGTGCAAACAACTCTTTTGTAATCATAGCGTTGATCGATTTAAGAGCACCTAGAGCACTTGCTCTGCGAAAAGTAAGTTGTGTATGAATTACATTGTCGAGTTCATCATCTCCATCAATTACATCGACTGCACCTCTTCTTAAGATGTCCTTGATATACTCGACAGGTGGCAATTGCCCTGTCAGGTTCAGAAATTGTTCATGAACAAGTGCCACAATTCCTGCAATAACGGGAGCAGCTTGACTTGTACCGTGTTGTACAGATTCACCGTAATCATTATTAATTCCCGTTGAAACAATTGGGGCGCCAGGTCCAAAGACTGTTGTGAATGAATCAGGGTTTAAAGAACTGTGTAATCTCTGCGAAAAAGGTGTGATCCTGTCAGGACCAGACTCAATTACTTCGGCACCGCTTCTATAGCTAAACCCTCCTTCAAACGCATCATAAACGGCACCTACACTAATACAATCTCGGAGAATAGCCGGATAGGCCATTCCTTGTTGACTGTTATAGCTGTAATACTCATTCCCTGCGGCCACCACGATTGCAACGCCCTGCGAGATCAATGTTCTTATAAGACTTGCTGTAGTATCGAAAGAAAAGTAATAATCACTCATGTGATTCTGTTCATCTCCTAGGGACATGCAGATGACCGAAATATTAAGTTCATGATTATTATCTAAGACCCACTGTAATGCTTGGTCAACTAATGAAAAGTCTCCACGACCCTGATTATCCAGAACTTTAAGAGCGACTATTTCCACTTCAGGTGCTATGCCAATGTGAACTGCTCCTGCGGCAATAATACCTGTGACATTCGTGCCATGTCCCTGGCCATCGTTCGCATCCAAAGGGTCGCCCCCATTATCATGGGTAAAGTTTCTTTGCGCTTTTATCCTCCCCGCAAAATCCACATGTGTCGCCCTTACACCAGTATCCAGAACAGCTACAGTAATACCGCGACCCGTTACTCTGAACTTGTTCCTAGCCTCGGTGGCCCTCACAAGATTATCGGCCTCGATTAGGCTTTCCATCATGTCAGGGCTCTGTACCTCGTCAAATTGCTTAGGACTTTCCCTTAATTGAATTGGTTCTTTTTTAATCTTCATCATTGTTCGAACTATTGTTAAGTTGTCCCTCTGCAGCCTTCTTACGAACCTTCAATTCTAGCTCATCAACTTCCTTTTGTAATTTTTCAATAGTGCTTTTACCGTCTATGAGGCTTTTTGCATCAGATAATATGGATTTACCAGTTTCAATACTCGCTCCGCTCACAGCTGACGAAGAAACCGTAACACTTTTAAGGCTTCCAAGGGACTCATAGTAGCTCACATTTGCTTTGTCCATTTTGTATGGCAGATAAATAATCTTTCCCAATTGGGCCATAGGAATTAGTGACTTCAGCTTTGGCTCGTTTTCGCTGCTTAAACTGACAAGTACATGTTCGGGGATTCTGTAAGCCAAGCCCCTCTTGCCAGTGGGTTTAATTAATCCGGAAACAGTTGCATTGAGTGTTGAAGGCTTTCTTCTTATACTCAATTTTAATGATTTCCCTGACGTGGCCTGTGTAAAGGCCTTCGGATAGAGAGTTTGTTCATTCATGGCAAGAATTCTAGGATTAATTGAGACACCCTTGTTCTCATCCAGTTTGAGTATTTCAAGCTGGACAGCTTGATCGCTTCTCAATTGCGCTAACGCTCCTGCATCTAGGAGTATCTCAAAGCGTAGTTTGGCTGTCTTAATGATCGTTTCCCCCTGAAGTCCTTGGACCTCTGCCGCTATTAGTTTATTCAGTTCTGTTAACTGAAATTGCAAGGTGGACAGGTCAGCCCCGTAGTTCCCCGAAGAGATAAGTAAGTCTCTTCTTTGTAATAGATACATGAGTCGACTGTCTGCAGCCTTGGTGCCTGCGGGTAACGCAGCAGCCTTGACATTAGCGCTAAAAATACCGGCAACAGAAATCACTGACGATATGGCAGTGGTTACAATTTCAAATGTTTTATCTTCTACAGCCACATCTGCCCCTTGAATAATACCCAAGCCAGAAAGTGTAAAGGAGATATCTTTTTTCTTGTTCCATTTATTTCTTGGATTCACCAAGTAAACCTGATCTTCGTCCACTTTCGCGACACTGCTAATTGTGTAGTTTTCTATAGTATAAATCTCCTTGTTCGGCAATGGCTTGAGACCAGTTCGTCTTTGACAAGCTGCATCACAGATATTTGCAGCGGGTGCTTTTGTTTCAACCTTTTTTACCTCTACCTCTACTATGACATTAGTTTTTGGTAGAGCATAAACTATACCCGAAGCATTTACCTTGGTTGCAGGACCAATCTTGGCTAGATCAATCCTTTGAGCTTTTACAGAAAGCCCAAGGCTAGCTCCTAGCAATACTATTAATGATATCTTTCTCATTTCAATTCGATTAAGTTTAAACATGATTTTAAAGGATTGATAGTAAAAGCACCTGGTGTGACTCTCCCTACGAAATGGCTGAGTGCACCACCTGTCTACCAGCTTTGAAAAGAGTGTCTTACTAAAACAGACTAGCCATTTCCAATTGAGTAATTCTGATAATTTTCAGCTCTTAACCAGATATAAAACAGTTTATATCTCATTGAAGAAGACTATAGCTTCTTCCAATTATCCGAGAGTTAATGTACAATGCATTATTACCAGTTCTTTTAGGAATTAGAGTTTGGCTAGTTTCAGTAAGATTTCGGAAGGAATATTAGATTAATACCCGCAGGGTGTGATTTTTATGGACTATATGAAAGGACTTTTTTAATACCCCTCTGTTAACACTGTCTATCTAAAGGGTTATAGAAAACCCTTAATCTCATTGTAGATTACATCTATTCTGTAACCTTGATTTCTATACCAACGACCTGATGATTGAGGATCTCTTACTCGTTGATTATGTAAGGCCACCACATTGAACCAATCGTCCATAACAGGTGAGCCAGAGCTTCCTTTGTCTGTATCCGTCAAATATTGAATAAACTGATCTGAGATATGGCGAACTTGATTTTCTCGAAATGCAATTTCCTTACGTCTTCCATCCGGATGTTGGATAATATTTGCTCTGTCATTGACACTCAAGTCAATGTCTCTACTGATATCGAAATAACCCCAAACTCTTCCTGCTTTTTTACCTCCTTTGTCTTTTAATTTAACAATGGCATAGTCAAGTGCTTCATTGGACTTGAATAGTTTGTCGACATCACACTCCCAATTATCCGGATTAGAAGGAGTCTGCCAATCTTTCAAATGATAATTAAATTGGACTTTTGAGTTTTTGGCATCATCCTTATACTCAAACACATGTTGATTAGTAATAAGGATGTCTTCGGTGATCATAAAGCCTGTCGCAAAATCATTTCCTAAATCAATTCTAGCAACTTTCTTTGAGGCAATTAACGCTGCCTCCAACCACCACACTTGTTTGAAGTTTTCTTGATCAATAGTAGCTGTCTCTAGACCATTTGTTGTTGGGTTTATACCTAAACCACCTTTCCAGTTGAATCCTTGTTTGCTTATGCCTGAATTGATCCATGAAATATTCATTGTTCTTTTTTATTATGATTGAACACCTTTATTGAAGATAGAAAAATCAATGTTGCATAGAATCCGAAATTTGATTTTGGTAGATAAACTAGAGATT
The DNA here is from genome assembly GCA_965230105.1 of Roseivirga sp. Taxonomy (GTDB): domain Bacteria; phylum Bacteroidota; class Bacteroidia; order Cytophagales; family Cyclobacteriaceae; genus Roseivirga. The sequence continues at coordinate 29,487 of CBDDKG010000029.1, forward strand.
TGGCATTAATCCTGGAGAATTTGGATCGGTTAATCATTCGCAATTTTATGGCACTGTTTTCTCTTTGGCCAAATAGAGACCAACACTAAAGAAACCATAGGTGAGTATATTTGCAGTATTATGAAGATACCATAAGTCTTCAGCTATAGGCATTTTTCTAATGAGTAAAATGACAAAAGTTGTAAAGTTGTACAGTAGCAACCCCAACAAAAACCAGAAAGTAGGTTTTGACCGAAGCTCACTGTTAACTTCAATCATTTGTAAGAGTGTGAATGCTGCAAAAAAAGCAATCAAGATACGATAAAGCGAATGAAATATACCGAGATTTTCAATCCAAGAACCGTCCATATTACTCAACAGAAACTCAAAGGTTAGCCATACGGGAATAGATGAGTATAGACCGATTTTACTAATTCTCTTGACTAACTGGTTCATTGAAAAAGTGAGAATTAGCCAGAAAAAAAACATTGCTTCTAGAGCTGGATAAGGCTCGTATAAGGCTTGTGTAAGTGTATTTAGAAACCCCTCAGAATCGAGCAAGTAAGAAAGCCAGCCTAGAAAGTCAACAGCAAACCCTAATAACAGAAAAACAAAAAAGAGCCATATCAGTCTGTCAGCTCTTTTTTGAACAGCCCTCAAGCAAAAGACCAAGGGGATGATTATAGAAAATGTAGAAACTACATTGAACAAATACCGCGAGTCAATTTCCATGACTCAATTTAACCTTTAGGTTCTTGGTGGCCAAGAAGTTTGAAGTATCGCGGCATCACCATTCAACAAATTGACTTCGCTTAATTTTTTAGGGGTCAATGTCTTACCATTTTCATCTGCTCCAAACAAGACAAGTCTAATTTGGTTTACATCATGGCCCTTAATATAGCCAAAATAGTACCTAACATATTTGACTTTTGGATCACTTATAAGATATTCTATATCTAGGTGGTTTTGATTTTCAAAAAAACAGTATGGGCGAGTATTCTGACTTCCTATATCAGGGTGTTTTAAAAACCTTTCCTTCATTTCTATGACATCGGTTTTTGATATGGACATATCAATTGGATCTCCTAACTGTGGTTGATGATTTAATAGCATCGACCTAACATCTCCTCCCTCATACCTAAATATCGAATCGACAGAAGGACATCTTAAGGAGTTTCTTTGAGGCTCTTCAACTTCAACCTCATCTACGTAGTCGTTATTCTCTTCAAAACTTATGAAGAGTTTAGACTTCTCATAACAGTACCAAGCCATATTACCTGTATACTTATTCATACCCTCGTCTGCGGCACCATCAATCCTATCTTTTAAAATAGTACCTCCTAATGCCTGGTTGGTTGCTACGTCCTCAAAATTCTCTATAAAAGACTCAATATACTGGACGGCATGATTAAATGGTATTCTGTAACTCATCGTATTATCATTTAAATTTTGAATTCAATAATGTGCATTTCTGATTTTTGCTGAGTGATTACTTTGTTTAGGTGATAGGCTATGTGTGCAGGTGAAGAAATACTTATTGTGAAGGATGTACCCAACTCACCTTTTGCGATCCATGTCAATTCATGATCTCCTTTTTTCAAGTTAATTGACACCTTACCGCTTCCCGACAATATTATTTGATTGTTGAGTTTCAGGTCTAAGGTTCCATTTTCAATAAATGTGCTGGCTACCAAATTCATCCACTGTATTTCGTAACTAATCTACATTTGTCACTCTTAAGAAAAATTAGTTATTAGTAAATGGTTGTGTTGATTTAGATTATGGTCTATAACCGTCATATTATGGAGTGTAGGCTTTGAAATACTTCAAAAAAGATTCTTTTCTTCTTCTGGACACTGCCACTTCACTTCCATCAATCATCCTTATATGTCCTCCCTCTCCTCTTTCGTACTCTTCTATGAATTTTAAATTAATGAGGCTCCGGTTGTGTACTCTAAAGAATGCAAACGGCTCAAGCATGGACATACAAGCCTTAAGAGTTTTAGATACAATAATTGAACGCTGATCAACTAAATAGAATGTCGTATATGTATTATCTGATTCGCAGCGGATGATTTGATCAGGCCTGACAAAAGAAAGACCTTTGGATGTAGGAAGTGCTATTTTTATTTCACCATTTATTTGCTGCCCTTTATAGTTAGATAAGAGAAGCTTAATATGATTAGAGCTGTCTTCCTTTTTTAACTTTCTTCTAACCTTTTCTATAGCTAGAGTAAGCTCTTCGGGATCAATAGGTTTGAGTAAGTAGTCTACTGCGGAAATTTTAAACGCTTGGATAGCAAACTTTTCATGAGAAGTGATAAAGATGATTTCGCTATCTAACTCCGGCATTTTTTCCAATAGGTCAAAAGAAGTACCTCCTTTAATCATTGCATCTAAAAAAATTAAATCGGGCTGATATTGTTTAATAGCTGAAATTCCAGTTAAAACAGAATCTGCTTTAGCCAAAACCTTCACACTCGGACAGTGAATAGTCAGAAGCTCTTCCAATAACTTCTGAGCGCTAAGCTCATCTTCAATGATTACCGTATTCATATGTTATAGTTCAAAGGGTATTTCTAAAGTGACTTTCATTCCTTCATAAACATTACGGGCTCCTATAATTTCCTGAATATCAAGTATAGGTTCATCTCCTACTCTAGAATGAAGTTGTATTCTCTCTTTTACAAGTTTTAGTCCGAAAGACTTGTGATCATGGTCTGATTGAAAACTTCCTTTCCTACCATTGTCGGTTATCACGCATGTTAATTTTGACTCATTCAAGTAGTAGTCAATATTCAGTTTACCTTTCTTATCAACTCGATTATTCAGTCCATGCCAAATGGAGTTCTCTACCAACGGTTGAATCAATAGAGACGGTATTAATACCACTTCCGGATCAATATCGTCATGTACATTAACTTCATGAGTGAATTGATTTTCAAGTCGCATCTTTTCTAGCTCTACATACAAATTCATAACCTCAATGTCCTCACTAAGGCTCACATAAGTAGATGATGAAAATTCTAAGACTTTCCGAATAAGTCTGGAAAACTTAACAAGATACCTCTCCGCTAGTTCATTTTTATTCTGATGAATGGCATACTGAATAGAATTAAGACAATTAAAAATAAAGTGTGGATTAACTTGAGCTCGAAGCGCTCTCATCTCCATTTCTGCTTTTTCATAGCGAAGCTCAAGCTCAGTCTCCCTTATCACAGACTCTCGCTTTTGCCGATAATAGAGAAAAAAACCAAAGACGAACAGTAGGAGTACTGGGATTAAAACAATTGTGGTAACAAATTCTATCTGTCCATTTCGATTCTCAATTGATTTTTGAACCAGAAAATATTCAGGAGTGAAGTGTATCCTAACTCTTAAAATATTTAGAACAGAAAAAACAAAAATTAACGATCTAATACATGCAAAATAGCATCCAGCCACGATGTACGACATTTAGTTGTATCTTGTACTTGGAAAATACAATAAATATTCGAAACTAGATATTACCTTTTGTAAGTAAGAATTTCTTATCCCTTCAAAGATATTTGATGACATGGCTTTTAATACCAAACTAGCTCAATACTAAAGGGACTTGGAGAAACAAAGGCCTGTTAAGCCCCAAGATAATTCTTAAGGTATCGGGCTCGTTTTTTAAACACAAGCACTAATCCGTTACTGCAAACTTTCTTAAGCTAAAGCCTAGTTCATTCACTCCTCAGCTTCTGTGCTGGATTAGCAGTGGCCGCTTTACGGGCATGATAGCCTGTAGTCAACACTGTCACCAAAATGGTACCAATTAGCACGGTGGCGAATATGGTAACCCCAGGTGTTATATGGAATTGGAAAGTTTCCAGCCAACCCATCATGGAGAAGTAACCAATCACAGATGCCGGGATTGCTGCTATCACAATAAGAATTACAAAGTCTTTGATCAGAAGGTTAATAAGACCCTGAGTATTGGCACCAAGCACCTTTCGAATACTGATCTCCTTGGAACGTTGCTCAGCGGTATATGATGCTAAGCCTAATAGTCCCAGACAAGCGATTAATATAGTCATACCAGAGAAACCTAAGAACAATTGTCCGCGAATCTGATCTGCCTCATAATTCTCCATAAACTGCTCATCAATAAATACATATTCAAAGGCAGTGGTTGGATAGGTCCTCTCCCATGCCGCTTCGATAAAGTCAATGGTTGAGTTAACATCTCCTGAAATTTTTACAATAGCAGAACCATTAATGCGGCTAGGCATAAATAGAAGTGCCGAAATCGGATCATAAAGTGATTGCTGATGGAAATCTTTCACCACTCCAACTACTCTTGCTGAAGGCAAAGAATCATTACCTGTGAGGTTAATTCTCTTTCCTATCGGATCTGTCCAATTCATTCTACGTACCATGGCCTCATTTACCATAACCGCTTGAGAAGAATCTGAAGGGGTAATCCAGTGAGAAGTTTCTTCCCTGAACCACATCAACGCCTAAAGTGGGAAAGAAATCATAATCAACTCTATAATTATCTAAACCTAATTCGTCCATAGGTCCCTCTTCCGTTTCAATAGAGAAGATATTTTTTGCATAACCATTACCAGGTGTTGTACTGGAAGATGCCGTACCGCTAATGTTTGGATTCTGGACCAATTCATTTTTAAGCACATTCCATTTTTCAACATCTGCCCTACTTCTAAAATCTATTTGCATCATCTGCTCCTTGTCAAAGCCTAAATCTTTGTTTCTGACAAACTGCATCTGGGCATAAATCACAAGCGTGCCAATGAGCATAAAGATGGAAATGGCAAACTGTAAGGTCACTAAGGTCTTTCTTAATAGTTTACTACCTGATTTACCTGCGCCACCTTTAAGCACTGTTGCTGGCTGAAAAGAAGACAAGAAGAAAGCTGGGTAACAACCACCTAAAAATCCTGTAATAAATACTATGCCTATAACGGCCAATATCACATTGGTATCAAGCAACGCTTCTACCACAAGGTCGGTCCCAACAATGTCGTTTATAGGCGGAACAACAGCCATGATAACAACAATACTAAGGATCAGGGATATCAATGTAATGATAATGGACTCCGTCAGGAACTGTCCGATCAAACCACCTCTCTGAGCACCCATTACTTTTCTTAAACCAACTTCCATCGCACGTTTGGTAGATCGGGCCGTGGCCAGATTCATATAATTAATACTGGCAATGATGATAAGGAAAATGGCTATGGCCGTAAAAATTCGAACATATTGGATATCCCCGGCAGGAACTGGTTCTCCTTCAAAATCAGAAGTCAAATGGATATCCCTGAGTTTTACAGGAATCATTTTCACCTGAATTCCTATGGGTGCAAATATTGGATCTATATACCTTGAAACTGTCGAATCAAGCTTTACTTGTAGAACATCTTTGGTCACACCTTCATTGACTAAAACATAGGATTGTACACCCCAGCTTCCCCAACCAGGATCTTCTCCTTGAAATATTGTTTTCCATGAGATTAAAGCCTCTGCAACGAGATGTGAACTCCTGGGCATGTCTTTATAAACTCCTGTCACTTGTAGTGAAGTTTCTCGGTTACCACCCGTTTGAAGTGTTTGACCAATAGGATTTTCGTCTTTGAAAATCTTCTTAGCCATTGATTCGTTCATTACGATCGAATTTGGTGCCTCCAGCGCTGTTTCAGGGTCTCCCGCTACAAAGTCGTAATCAAAGAGATCGAAAAGCGTTGAGTCAGCGGCATAGACATTTTCTTGAAAGTAGTCGACCTGATTCAGCGTGAACCTTCTACCTCCCTGACCACTAATTCCTTGCAATCTTGCTGCCTGAACCACTTCCGGGTTTTCACTTTTAATGGTAAACGCAGCTCTCCAAGTCATACTCGACCATTTGAAAGCATTATCTGGCTCCGTTATTTCTGTTGAGAGTCTGTAAATCCTATCTCCTTTAGAGTGTTGCTTATCAAAGCTCGTTTCATGAAAAATATAGAGCAGAATTATTAAACTGGAGGCTATACCAACAGTAAGTCCAATAATATTCAGGGCGGTGTAACCTGGTTGTCTTAGGAGGCTCCTAAAGGCTACTTTGATATAATTCTTAAGCATGGATTCGTTGTTTTGGTTTTGACGTGATGAAACCTTTGTTTGTTACAGTAACTGTGAAGTTAGAGATACGTTACCGATTACGAAATTCACAGGTCCTTATTTTAATAATTATTAACATCTACACTCAATTTATACTGCGTTTATTCACTCCTAAGTCTCTGAGCCGGATTGGCTAAGGCAGCTTTTCGCGCATGATAACCTGTTGTCAACACAGTCACTAAAACTGTACCTATCAATACCACTGAGAATATTGTAAATCCAGGGGTGATATGGAATTGGAAACTTTCCAGCCAGTCCATCATAGAAAAATAGCCTAATACCGATGCGGGTATCGCGGCTATCAGGATGAGCATTACGAAGTCCTTGATCAGAAGATTAATAAGACCTTGCGTGCTGGCGCCAAGTACTTTTCTAATGCTTATCTCCTTAGCGCGTTGCTCGGCAGTGTAGGATGCCAGACCTAATAATCCCAGACAAGCGATCAGGATGGTCATTCCCGAAAATCCCAGGAATAGCTGACCACGCGTTTGATCCGCCTCATAATGTTCCATAAACTCCTGATCTATAAAGCTATAATCAAATGCTGAGCTAGGGAAAATTCTTTCCCATGTCTTTTGAACGAAATCAATACTTGCATTCACATCTCCAGTGATTTTGACAAGGGCGTATCCATTCACACGATTGGGACGGAACAACAATGGCGTAATAGGCTCGTAAAGTGATTGTTGATGAAAGTCTTTCACCACGCCTATGACCAATGCAGGAGGAATTGAATCATTGCGAGAGAGACGAACTTTTTTACCAATAGGATTGGTCCAGTTCATTCTTCGTACCATGGCTTCATTGACCATAACAGCTTGAGAAGAATCTGTGGCATAATCTAATGAGAAGTTTCTTCCGGCTACTATTTCAACACCAAGAGCTGAAAAGTAGTCGTAATCAACTCTATAGTTGAATATACCTCGGTTTTCCATTGCTCCTTCTTCCGTTTCGATCGGCATTGAGTTAGTTGGAAAGCCATCTCCAGGAGTAGAACTTGCAGAAGCAGCACCTGTGATATGGACATTTTGAATTAATTCGTTTCTCAGGACTCCCCATTGCTCTCGGTCCTCGCTACTTCTGAAATTGATGAGCATTAACTGCTCTTTGTCAAAACCCAGGTCTTTGTTTCTGATAAATTGCATTTGAGAATAAATCACCAAGGTGCCTATAAGCATAAATATGGAAATGGAAAACTGTAGGGTCACCAAAACCTTCCTCAATAGCTTGCTGCCAGACTTGCCTCCCATACCCTTCAATACAGCTGCTGGCTGAAAAGAAGACAAAAAGAAGGCTGGATAACACCCACCCAAAAAGCCGGTGATAAAAACGATAGCAATGACTGCTAAAATCACATTGGTTTGGAGCAAATCTTCAACCACTAAGTTGGTACCTACCAGGCTGTTGATGCCCGATACGACCAGGAAGATGACCAACACGCTCAATATTAAGGAGATGGCTGTGATCAATATAGACTCCGTCAAGAATTGGCCAATTAGACTGCTTCTTTTAGCGCCCATTACTTTTCTTAAGCCAACTTCCATTGACCGTTTGACGGAGCGTGCTGTGGCCAGATTCATATAATTGATACTGGCAATGAGGATGAGGAAAATGGCTATGGCTGTGAATATTTGCACATACTGCATGCTACCTAGCGCTTCGGGTTCATGTTCAAAATCTGAGGTCAAATGAATACTTGTTAAAGGTATTGCAGCCATTTTGACCTTTACATTAAACCGCTCAGTAACAGGGTCTAAATGTTTAGCCGTAGTCGAATCCAGCTTGATTTGCAAAGCTTCTTGTGAAACACCTTCTTGAACCAAAACATAGGAAAATACGCCCCATGCACCCCAAGGGTCGTCTTGAGGGAAGATCGTCTTAAAGGAAATTAGGGCTTCAGCGATCAAATGAGATGCCTTAGGCATATCTTTATAGACACCAGTCACTTGGAGAGACATTCCTTGATTTCGATCACTTCTGATGGTTTGGCCTATTGGATTTTCACCTTTGAAAATCTTTGTTGCCATAGATTGGTTAATGACAATCGAATTCGGTGCTTCCAGGGCCGTCTTGGGATCACCAGCAATAAAGTCGTAGTCAAATACTTCAAAAACGGTTGAATCAGCTGCATAGACGTTTTCCTGATAGTAAACGACTTCATTAAATTCAAATCGCGTTGGACGCTGAAAGTCAATACTTTGCAATCTGGTTGCCTGTACCACTTCGGGATTTTCACTTTTCACAGTAAATGCAGCGCGCATGGTCATATTTGACCACTTGGTCACACCATCCGAATCATGAAATTCTGTTGAAAGCCGATAAATCCGATCAGCCTTCGCATGGTGCTTATCGAAACTGGTTTCGTGGAAAATGTAGAGAAGAATTATCAAGCTTGAGGCAATGCCAACGGTAAGCCCCATGATATTTAGGGTGGTGTAACCGGGTTGTCTTAGGAGATTCCTGAAAGCAATTTTAGTGTAGTTTCTAAGCATGAGTTTCTGGTTTTATGGGATCAATTGTTATCAGGCCTAAGGTCTTCAATAATCTTAGCGTCTACCCAATAGATATCTGTATTTTCGGGACTTACAGCTCTGTTAAAGAAAAGGTATTTTTGGTCCGGTGTAACGTATGCTCCCCCCTCCCAGACCTCTGAGTTGATTTTATTACCAAGGTTAATGGCTTTACCCCATGTGCCATCTGATTGCCGGTAACTAATGTATAAATCCGAATCCCCATATCCCTCTTCTCTTTCGCTGTCCCAAATCAGGTAACTTTCATCCGGAGCAATGAAAGGATGAGCTGTCCATTTACCAGTGTTAATCTCTTTGCCCAGTAGTTGAGGTGCTTCACGTTTACCTTCTTTTAGCCTCGAAATACGAATGACATCTTTATTTTTAAAATCGTCAAAAACATATGTACCCTTCTCAGAAGCGGACAGGCGCATGATTCCCCAGTCATCTCTGTCAATCATGGGACCATGGCTTTTTACCTCCGACCAACCAGTCTTAGTTCGTTCAATGTATTTTCCACCCAAATGCATAACCTGACCATCTGGGGACAATAAGGGTCTACCTACCCTAGGGCCAAACACAGATTCGTGCCATTGATCATTCTCAAATTTAAAAACCATCAAAGACCATTTTTTGGTTTTAATATCCATTCGGGTAAAATAAAATGTCCTCATGTCGGGCGAAAAGAAAGCGCTATTGTCTCTGTGTTCAGTCGAAACAATACCTGGAGCAAATGCTTCAGGAATTAAACCCGGTAGTTTTTGACCTAAATAACGGCTTTCAATAGGCATGAAATGATGGTCTTTTGATGCCTGATCTTCTGAGAACGAAAACTTGGCCCAAGTAGATTTATCATCATGCTGTGCATCCTGAGGATAATTAATTGGCCCTTCTCCTTCGTGGCTAACTGCTCCTAGCCCAACCATTATATTCCATGCATTACCCTCGAACTTTTTGCGTGATATCTGCATTTGGCGATGTGTGCCTTTTTCGAATATTGGGCCCTTTCTATTTTCGACATCTTCAAGTCCTGAATACGGCACCCAGAAACCAGCATAATCCTTAAGCTTCCATTTTCCTGATGCTCGCTCCCAACCTTCGTCTGTAAGAATGCTCTCTCCCATCTGAGCTGAAAGGTGATACTTGTGAGTCCTGCTTGTCTCAGCACTTTCAATATAAAGGTCTAGCACGGTGTGGTCTTCCGCTTTGCCTGAGGCACAAAAGTAGAAATAGTCTTTATCGTACATGAGATAAATAACTGCCTGTCCTGGCAACTCTATCTTTGTAGCCGCATCCCACTCATCATTGCCACAGCTACCATCTAGTAGTCCAGCCTTGTCAGTAAGATTAATTGTTATGATTTCATTCTGCCTTTGGGCGAAGGCAAGGCTCGTTGAAATAGTAAAAGCCAGTACTAATAGTGCTTTGGTTCTCATCTTATTGATTTTTAGACCTGAGTTCTTCAATGACTTTGGCATCTACCCATTTTCTATCATAATCGGGAGGATCACATTGAGGGCAAAAAGAGAGATACTTTCCGTCTAGCGTTACATATCCACCACCGTCTTCGTACACAGTGTTTATTTTATCTCCGAAATTAATGGCAGGACCCCATGAGTCATCTTCCTGTCGAAAGCTTATATACATATCGCTGTCTCCATAACCATCTTCTCTTTCACCGTCCCAAATAATGTAGGACTCGTCCTGAGCAATAAATGGATGAGCATTCCATTTGCCAGTATTTATGGCTGTACTAAAAGGTTTCGGTGCTTCACGCTTGCCGTTTATTAATCGTGAATATCGAAGAATACCATTTCCATCCCTTGTGAATTCATCAAACACCAAGGTTCCATTTGCTGAAGCCGTAAGGCGCATAATTGGAATAGTGTCAAAAGGCGCTCCAAGGTCTTTAACCTCTGACCAACCAGACTCAGTTCGTTCTATGTACTTATCCTTTGTATACATAGTATCACTTCCAGTAAAATGAAAATCGTACTTCTTCCAAGTTCTATTTTCCCTTCGAAAACTTATGATCAAAGGCCGAAAAGGCGTCTCAACAGTGGAGATCAAGTAGAACTCTTCCATGCGCGAGTCATGAACACCACCTAGCTCCCATCCTTCTTGAGAGAATATATCTGAAAAAAGAGGCTCTGCAGTCATACCCGGAGGTATTACTCCATAGTAAAAGCCTTCCTCGGATGGTGAATCATTGGCAATAGCTTTTTGGCTTTTAGTACTGCAGGCACTTAGGAAAACTGGCAGTGCGAGGACTAAAAACAGACTCAGTTTTTTGATCATTTTGATAGCTTTAGGTTGTTTGTTTTAACTAATTCTTCTCTAGTTACTTCCTCGGTTTCAACCAGACCGGTTGAGAACCTTGGCCAATTAGCTTTCTCATATCAGAACCATCTTTGTTCATGATATATATTTGCTTTTCGTCTTTATCAGGATCACCTGTCAGAAAGATCAATCGAGAACCATCAGGCGACCAGGACGGATACCAACAATCAAATGCTTCATTTGTCAATTGCTTTTGATTCGATCCATCGATGTCCATCGTATAGATTTGATGGGTTCCAGTTCTATCAGACATGAATGCCACTTGCTTATCATCGGGTGAAACCTCAGGGTGCCAATCTTCAGCTTCATTGTTTGTGAGGTTAATAAGATTACTACCATCCTTATTGGCTATACATATATCACTTGGCCCCGGTTGAGAATGGAATAGAATTCTGTTGTCCATGGTAAAGTATGGTCCGCCCCCTTCAATTCCCATTATCTGTTGCTGATTTGAGCCATCTGAGTTCATGTTCCAGATTTCGTAGTGCCATGCGTTTGTAGTATCTCGATAGGCCCGCGCAAAGACTATTTCCTTTCCGTCAGGTGACCAGGTAGGCGAGTTATCCCAATAGTCTTTAACATAAGTTAATCGCTTCCAATCCGACCCATCACGATTCATTGTGTGGATAGACCATGTCTTTTTTTCATCATACTTGGCATAAAAAGCAAAACGTTTACCGTCAGGAGACCAAGCCAGATACCCCCCTTTTTGATTTGTACTTTTGATATCAGGTTTGCTGTCAGTTTCACCCATATAAATTTCTACTTCACCCGATGTTCTGGATGTATAAGCAATTTCATAAGGCGGCAAATCGGTTTTCTTATCGTACTGGCATGCCGTATTCAGTCCAAAAAGGAGTGTTAAGCTGACTAAAATATTTCTGTTCAAACCTTGATATTTATTGATGGTGATGTTTTGTGAGTTTACAGTTGAAAAGTGTCAAGAGTTGTCGCTAGGCACTGTTTAATTTGTCAACTGCTCTATGCTTGAATGAACTACTCCAGGAAAGGCTAAGTGGTCTTGGAGATTCCGACTATTTATCTTCGAGTCTTTCTAGAAGTATTTTGGCAAGTGAATAGTCAGGGTCAATTTCCAAGGCTTTTTCGAACAAAATCTTAGCACTTTCAACTTGGCCTTGATCCCTGCGCACAACCCCCATTCCAAGGTGAGATTCCTTAGCTTCAGGATGTACTTCTAATGAATACTCAAAGATCTTTTCGGCCACAACTAAGTTCTTCCCATTTATCATGTCAGCACCAAGGTTAAAAATCATCGATATGGGCGGTTGGATTTCGTACCCATATCGGTTTGATAACCTATCGAAGTGCTGTGTTACCTTATCCAAGTTATCCAGGTCTTCATAGGGGTTAAAGTCAGGGTATAGTTCGAGGAGAAACTTTGTGAAATCTATGGCTGGAACATGACCTTGGTTAATAAGTTCCTCGACTTTATAAGTGAAGCTTTCTGGTTTATGGTCTGCCAAAACATTAGAGAATTCAGAAACAAGGTTTGTTAACCCTTCATCATCGCTGTATATGATATGCAGAAACCTTTTTTCTGAAAGAGTTTTTAAAGGTCCTGATTTTATCTTTTCCTGTATGGCTTCTGGTGTATTACTCAAGGATGGGCTGCTGGCGAAGTAGCCATTGAATAATTGAGGTTTGTTGAGCAAAGTATAAATACTAAAAAAACCACTGTTAGAAGCTCCGTAGAGCACATTGTAAGGAGCAGTCCGGTATTCGACATCGACATGCGGCATCAGCTCTGTCTCAAAGAATTCAATGTAACCATCCGGAATGCTCGTGTCTTGATTTGTCCTTGTTGGTAACAAAATTCTATTTCCTTCAGGTAAATCTACACCGATGAGGATCAGCTCAGGGATTTGTCCGTTCTCTCCCATGTAGTCTAATGTCGAAGCCAACATGGCGAACCGAGCTTTGTAATCAGAATCCAGCATATACAATACAGGGTAGGTTTTCTTAGAAGCGTCATAGTTCGCAGGTAAATGAATGGATAATGGGACAGTCTTATTTAGGACTTTTGACGGAATTGAAGATACCTGGCCCAAGGAGACTGCTGGGTCACCAAGTTTTCTTAAATCAGAATCGCTTTGAGTATTGCCTTGTGCAAAGGCAGCACTTATCGTTATTAGGTTAACGATAAATAGCATTAACATGTGCTTAACTCTCCTAGCATTTTGGCTAGATCCTTTCCTGAATTGAGCTAAAGAAAATCTCATAATATGATTTGGTTTTTTGATGACTTTACTCACAACCTGCAGGATCGGTTGTGATTCATCATACTTTAATTTGTCAACTGCTCCATGCATGAATGAACTGCTCCAAGCTTCTTAGAAAAGACGGATTTATGGAGTTACCTTACAAACTAATTTGGATCGTAAATGGCCCTCAAGCGCTTACCCTGGTTTCCCATATTACTTGTTGTCCTGGTGACATCTTCCTGTTCCGATAATCCTGCCATTTTCGAAGAATACTCTACGGTATTCGAACTAGGCGACCACCCAACATGGAGCGGGAAGGACCTGAATGATGATAATTGGAAACGGAGAATTAAATACGTTCCTGATGGTCAAATCTTCTGGTCAAGGACCAAAATAGACATTTTAAGCGCACCTGAAGGGTTACGACCTTATGGCCTCCAAATAGACGTTTACGGAGAGTATGAAATCTTTTGGGATGGGGTTTTGATCGGAAAAAATGGAAACCCAGGGCAAGAAGCAGAACTTCCGCCAGAGGGCAAACTGTGGATTACACACGGTATTCCTGCACATTTGGCAACTGAAGGAGAACATGTGCTGGCCGTACGATTGAGCAACTACTATTTCCCTGATCATATAGGCCGATACGTAATAGAGATTGCGGATTATGAGGATTTGCTTACAGGCTTACTGATTAAAACTTCCTATATGCATGTTTTCGCAGGAACATTCCTTATCATTTCCATCTATTTCCTTTTCCTCTTTCTCAACAATAGGAAAGAATATCGGACGCTTATTTTTAGTATTTGCTGCTTTCTCATTTTTGCTCTCGTTATCACAGTATTCAGCAAAGATTATATTCCAGTACACTATAGCCTGCACGTCATCAGGTTACAAATCATCAACACTTTTTTGTTGGGTATTTCATTCTTGATTCCTTACTACTTCTCCATGCAATTCCCTTTTCCAAAGCGTGGATTGTCATTAATTATATATGCTGGGATACTCATTTTCCTATGGCTTACAAATGGCCATGCTTTTGATCTCAAAACAGTTGGGATGGTACTGAGTATGTTGTGTTTCTCTTTTGGAATAGTTGCTTATGGAGTTTATAAAAAAGTAAGGGGCGCGCGCCTTGTTCTTGCAACCTTACTTTTGTCGATTATAGTATTTCTTGCCTCTGGCTTTGTCGTTAGTATGTATACTGGGATGGGCCTTGTTCTGTTAGGTATGCTCTACCTATTGACACTTAACATCAAAGACCAGCGGCTGGCTTATGAAGATTCTTTGGTCCAATCCACGCGTTTACGTTTGGAATTATTAAAAAAGAACATTCAGCCACATTTCTTGATGAATACCTTGACTTCCCTAATAGATTGGGTGGAACAGACGCCTAAAAAAGGGGCTTTGTTTATTGAAGCACTAGCCAAGGAATTTGATCTTTTCAACCAGATAGAAGACCAAACCTTGATACCTATTGCTCAAGAAATAGCGCTTTGCAAGACACACTTGGAGATAATGAAGTATCGGAAGGAGATAAATTACACATGGGAAGAGGAAGGTATAGATCTCGAACAGAAAGTACCTCCAGCGATACTGCATACCCTTTTGGAAAATGGCATTACACACAGCTTACCGCTGAAAGAAAACAACATCAGGTTTAAACTCATTTTCGAGTCAACTGATGATTACAAAAGTTATACCTTCCTGACGTTCGCAAATATTGCCAGTCGGACTCCTGTCAAAGAGGAAGGCACAGGACTGAAATATATTAAAGCGCGATTAACAGAGAGTTACGGCACGAAATGGGAGTTAGATGCTGAACAGGTAAGTCACGGTTGGAAAAACGTAATACGAATATACCACTGAGAAAATGAAGGTATTAATTGTTGAAGACGAATCTAGAATTGCCAAGAGAATTGAGCGTATGACTCAAGATATCCTTGGAGACGACTTAGAATCCTTGACTCATATTAACACACTTCAACAGGCTTTAAATTTTATAGAAAACAACTCTTTGGATCTGGTGCTTCTCGACTTGAACTTAAATGGAGAAAACGGCTTTGATCTTTTAAAAACTGCTGTATCTGGAGCTTTTGATACCATCATCATTTCGGCATATAAAGACCAGGCAATTTCCGCGTTTGAACATGGCGTATTAGATTTTGTACCCAAACCTTTTAATCAAGTTCGATTGGAACAGGCTTTTAAACGAAGTGCCTTAAAAGAAAGAAACGAACCTACCAAAACTAAATTCCTGGCGATTAAGAAGAGACAAAGAATTCAATTACTGCCAATTGAAGACTTATTATACATTAAGGGAGCAGGCGTTTATGCCGAACTTTTCCTGACGGATGGTACAAAGGAGCTGCACGATAAGTCATTAGAAAAACTAGAACACCTCCTTTCTCACTCTTTTGAACGAATTCATAAGTCATATTTGGTAAGAATGTCTGCGATTAAGGAAATCCGTGTGGAGTCAGGGAGTAAATACATAGCCAAACTCAATAATGGCGAGCAACTGCCTATTGGTAGAACTAGGTATAAAGATCTGAAAGCCAAGTGGCTTTAAATCGAGATTACAAGCAGTTAGTAGGACAAAAACCTAAGTTTATTCTTGTTAATAATTGGCCTCATTCTTGCTTTTCAAGGAGCTATGAAGCCAAAACTTACACTCACTATCATCCTCTTAACTATTGTTGTCAGTTGTGCACCAAGCAGACTTGTCCCCTATGATTTCACAACCGAAAAGAATAATCTCCAGACCTATATCGAGTTGGAAGATGCTACGATTTCGGTTGAAAATCTAGAGGTTCAAAATGATTACTATGTGTTCGGTGTTGGTATCCGAAACAATAGTAAAAGACCAATGCTCATCGACTCAGATAGAATATTAAAATTTGCTAACTACGTTTCTTACCAGGAAGGTGACATTCAAAGACATTCTCAAGAAATAGAATCAGTATTGACGCCACAGCAGGCGCTCAAGTTGTTTGAAACAAAGCGTAAGGATGGAAGATCAGCAGGCTTTCTACTCTTCTTAATGGGAGCCGCTATAGGCACCTTAGATGCTGTGCTAGACGCTAGAGACAACTCCAAGGATTCTTGGACAAGATCTGACCAAAGAAGGTCTGTGACTCGCGATATTGTTTCGGGAGTCGGAATACTAACTACCGAGGTTTTGTCTGAAGCGGCACATCAGGATGCTGATAGAGCAGAAATAGAATTGGAATATCTGCCAGAGGAACTGTTTAACAGAAAGGTGATCGATCCCGGGGAAGAATACTATGGCAAAATATTCTTCAAAAAATCAGATGAGCTGCATCGCTACCATCGAATTTCATGGCCTTTACAAGAGATAAGCCTCTTTTTTGACTTTCGACTGGCCACAAGGCATGAGAGGAAATTCTTGAAGGAACAAGGACTAGAGTAGATAACGATTTTCGAATTAATAAGCCCCCGATTAGGTAATACGAATTTGTATTCAGCATTAAGTCCGTTTACCTAAAAGGTGTTATAATTAAAATTCATTTATGCATCATTGTTGCATAAATAGAAAATTGTTTCCCATCTTAGTTAAAAATTCAAAAGATGCTACAGAGAAAATTTGACAAGATCGTACAACAATATTTTCCGGATGCTAAAGATGCTAAGGATACATCCATTCATTATTTAGGAAGAATGCAAATTGAGCATGAACTGGACATCTCTAAGGTATTAATGGCCACATCTGTCTGTTCTGATGACATTAACGTACCTTCAACGACCTTCTTCAATGTATTATTTGGTCCTTTCATTATGGGTGGACTAGGCGGTTTACCTTTTGCTGGTCAAACAGGGATGACAGCTTTTGCGCACCATATTCCAGACGATGGCAGCGCCTTTATATTCTATGGTCCACATATAGGTATTACACTTGATGGAGATTTGGGTAAAATGTACCGACCTCGTCAGGAAGAAACGGGTAACTCTTGTGGCGCCCTTATGCTAGCACTTGATCGCATTCAAGATGTCAACTATAAGCCTACTTTAAATGACGATGACTATCAGCAGATGAAACTTGAGGAAAGTGTGCTACCCTATCGAGATCAAATCCTAGAAAGTAGTAATCAGGCTAAAGCAATTACTGAAGCTGCTTATGACATCATTGATAAAAAGATTCATAGCCATCTGGAAACTTGTAAGAACGAATTCCATGTCAACAAGGTGACCCTATTGGGAGGTATAATCATTAATACTGACTACGGCTTGGATGATTACTTTGACGCAAGAAACTTTGAAGTAATAGACCTAAGAAGTCTCTGACAATTTCAGATAACTATGTCCGGTCATTTATACTTTGTCTGTCCGACCGACCATTTAGAACCTTTGATTAATAAAAAATTCAAAGGGCAGAATTACTTTATCTCTACACTAGGCAATTCATTGGTGTTTGATGCTGAAACGGTGTTAGGCATCACTGACTTGCTTGACAGAACAGCTGTGAAAGAAATTACATTCATTTTGACTAACAACAATAATATTATCGTTGATGGTATTGAGAATAAACAGTTTTCGGACCTTGATGGAATTAAAGACTTTTATCATAGCCTGGAGGTAAAGAAGCAAAGTTCCGAAATGCTATATAAGACCCATAACCACAGTCAACTCATCATTTCCTATCATCTTAATGAAAAGATTAAGGAACTTCAGACACAGTTGAGTATTTATGCATCAAATCAATTCTATATTCAAGGAATGATGTACAATAGAATGGATAAGACGTTTAGCACTATTCATCATGATTTGATTTTCAGAGACTTAGTTAGTCTGAACTAAACATTCAATTCAAATTTACAATGGAGGCAATTATTACGATTGTCGGTTTTTTAGGGGCTGGTAAGACCACCTTGCTTAAGCATTTGACAACAATGTCCATTGAAAATGGATTAAATCCTTTTGTTATTCTGAACGATTACGAAAATGCTAACCTAGATGCTCAGCAGTTTATGAGTCAAATGGAATCAAAGTGGGTTAAGGCTCTTAGTGGTAGTTGTATTTGCTGTAGTGGCATTAATGAGCTCCGAAATTTTGTCAATGCTGTTCCCGCACGCGAAAATGGAATAACACTGATAGAAGCCAATGGGACATCGGATGCCTGTTCACTAATGGGGTTTCTGGGTGTAGGCCTAGACGATCGGCTTTTACCTCCTATTCAGGTTTCTGTTGTTGATGTTAAGAATTGGCAAAGACGCAGTGAACACAATGAACTTGAAGCTAATCAAGTACAAGTATCGTCCTTAATCATATTAACCCACCTGGATGGTACTTCAGAGGAAAGGCAGGCAATGGTTATCAAAGACGTAAAGAGGTTCAATCCATATGCCCAGATTATGGCAATGAACGAAATGGACATTTCACTCCTTTCCGAACTAAAGCCTACAGATCATCAGACTAAAAAACTGGATCATTTAAAGGCACATTGGTCATCTTGCTCTGTGGATTTACCCTCATTACCAAGCCTTGATGCTGTGCATCAGATTTGCAATACAATACCTAAGAACATATTACGTCTAAAAGGCTGTACAAAAGTCGGAGACGAAGAAGGCTTCACTTATTTCGAACGCACACCTAGTGGAAATGTATCGGTAAGACCTTTCTATGGCACACCAACAACCGGCAGTAAACTCCTTGCAGTGGGGCCTGGCAGTGACCCTGATATTTTGCGAGCTGCAATTGTTAATAGCTCAGGAAAGGCTAAGCCCCACCTTACAACTTAGCTTGCCAGAGATTAAGCATTAATCGACTAAGTGGTTTTAGGACATGGCTCAATCATCACATCTCCCACAGCTCCCTACGATTAAATAGGATACGGAACGAATCTGATGATTGGGTAAAGAAGGTACTGGTAAGTCTATAGGTAAACATTGTATTTTGCCACAATCTTCACAATGAAAATGAGGATGCACCGCTTGAAGCGCACCCTCTATCTGGTCATTTGTTTTGGCATACCATTTTAGTCCGCCTGGGCCTATGAAAGAATGAAGTTTTTCATTTTCCTCAAGTCTTTTCAAAATTCTGTACACCGTTGTACGATTCATCTCATGACTTAACTCATCGACTAACCTGACGACAGATAGTGCATCATTGCTCTCGTCAAACTTATTTAAAACAGCAACCAAAGACTTAGTCATACTGACCTTTCTCATGACATAAATATATTGCAACATTGTTGCATCTACAATGTTGACTTGTATTTTTGCAACATTATTGCACAAATAAGATTACCCTCAAATGATTCAATCACAGAGTTCATCAAAACCAGATATAATTGGTGCATTAGTAAGTGGCTTATGTGGGATACATTGCCTTGCCGCTCCTTTCCTCTTTTTGGCCCATGCAGGCGCATCTACTGTTCATGTAGAGACGCCTTTTTGGTACCAATCTCTTGACTATCTATTCATTATCATTTCGTTTGCAGCCATCTACTTTGCTACTGTTAGCACCTCTAAGAAATGGATGAAGAGAGCCCTCTGGACTACATGGATCATTTTGCTATTGGCGATTCTCAACGAATCATTCGAATTACTTCATTTAGGTGAAGCAGCCGTCTATATCCCTGCACTTGCCATGGCAGGCCTACACTTTTACAACCAAAAATACTGTAGATGCACCGAAGAGTGTTGTACCGAAACTGAGAAAATATGAGGGAGAAACTATTAGAAAGAATAGAAGCTATGGGTGATATGCATCTATCCACCAACACAGACACCCCACTTAGAAAAGATGCCTTTGACAAGTCTGATACGGAGAAAATAGAGAATATTCAGCTTCATTTTCAGAAGATCATGGAAGAGTTAGGTCTGGATTTAAATGATGACAGCCTTTCAGGTACACCCTACAGGGTAGCTAAAATGTATGTTAAAGAGCTGTTCTATGGTTTGAACCCTGAGAACAAACCTAAACTCTCATCATTTGAGAATAAGTATGGTTATGGAAAAATGCTCGTAGAGAGCAATATCACCATTGATTCTGCATGTGAGCATCATTTTTTACCAATAACTGGCTTCGCTCATGTGGCATACATTCCAAATGAAAGAGTCATTGGATTATCAAAAATAAATCGATTGGTTGATTATTATTCACATCGACCACAGGTTCAAGAAAGGCTCTGCCTTCAGATTATGAAAGATTTGCAAGAGGCCCTGGACACCAAGAATGTTATAGTTATGATTTCATCTCGACATCTCTGCGTTTCTTCAAGAGGTATTAAAGACAAATCAAGCTATACCACAACCCTGGAATACGGAGGTGAATTCAACAAAGTCGAAGTTAGAAACGAATTCTTTAATAGTGTTAAACAAGAACTTGATTAAGTAGAAACACTGCTATGACACAGGCCTCATTTATTCCACTAAGCAGCACCTTTTATACTTCTCACCACTTCCACAGGGGCAAAGACTATTCCGGCCAGGTTCTTCTCTTTGAAGCTCTTTGAAGCTCAAGTGATCGGTTATCTCTTGATTAAAAATTCTCGAGAGCATACCATACAATTCAGGATGATCACGTTGCAATAAATGTGGCCGTTCGAAAAAGTACTCACCTGCCACTGCAAAGAACTCTTTACCATTGTAGCCACCATAGGCTCTAAGCTCAGAATCTCCTTTATGAATTTTACTCATTTCAAGCCTTACCAAATCAATCCAAGGCATAATAAGGTGTTTGCCAATAAAGGCAGC
This sequence comes from Roseivirga sp., assembly GCA_965230105.1. GTDB lineage: Bacteria > Bacteroidota > Bacteroidia > Cytophagales > Cyclobacteriaceae > Roseivirga. The sequence goes on from CBDDKG010000029.1 coordinate 50,394, forward strand.
TGGCACACCATCAATCACGCCATCCTCTTTGTCATAGAGATGCAGAAATTCATGGATACCAACATTCAATTTATCCTGAGTATTATCAAAGCCCAAATGAAGGTCTGGCTGTGATAGGATCATCTTTCCTTCCATCGCCCCGGAACCCACCATGCCCACGATCATCTCTTTGGGGTTCTCGAAATTGAACTGTTCATCAAAATGAGATGGATATAGAATCACCTCATCCAAATGCATGTACTCCCAACCTCTAAAGCCAAAAAGCGGTATTACTGCACTGGCAGCTACTAAAAGTCTATCTTCTAAGCTCACCTCAACAGCCACACCGACAATCTTAATATTTCTAAGAAATCTGGCAGACTGTTCCAGAAAATCCTCACGCTCTCCTGCTTTCAGCTCTCTGTAGAACCGAACCTTCTCCATCAAAATGGGATGCCATTTAGGAGGAATTTCCACTGGCTTAGCGTTTCTTAAGCTTTTCTTAACACTGGGAATAAGTACAATCACCCCTATTGCCAGTATACTGTAAAGGACAATCACTTCTGTGGTGCTTGTTTAAAAGTCAGTTTAAAATAGATCAATAAACTACTGAGTATAAGGATGATTGAGTTTGCGATAATGACAGGAAGTAAGCCTAATGGAATGGCATATGCCAGCCAAACAAGGGTGCTGGTAAGTACAATTAAAAGCATATTCATGCTCAAATCACCCACACTCTTCGTTTTCCAGGCCTGTAATACTTGTGGAATGAAGGTGATACTGCTTAAAACTGCACCTATATGTCCCATGATTTCTGTCCATTCCATTTTTCTTCTTCTTTTGTCCCTTTCTAAAAATAGGATCGTCAGACTGTAGTAACCTAATAAAAGACCACTAATTTTAATAGATCATAATTGAGTACTAAACTTTTTTAACATGAAGAGAATATCAATAGCCTTAATGTCTTTAATGCTGATCAGCGCGACCTTAATGGCTCAAAATGAGATTAGCAAAGAAGAGAGAGCCTTTGCAGTAAAGCATTTGACAGACACTCAAAACGAAATGCTTAAGACCTTAAAAGGTCTTTCTGATGAACAGTTGAACTTCAAGCCCAATGCTGAAAGTTGGTCTGTAGCAGAATGCCTCAGACATATCGCCATTTCCGAAAATGCGCTTTGGGGCAATTTTGTCGACCAACCATTATCGGTAGATGCAGACCCTTCGAGAAGATCAGAAGTCGGCATGACAGATGAAATACTATTAGGTGTAATTGAAAGCAGAGAACAGAAGGTTAAGACTTTCGCGCCATTTGAACCTGAAAACAAGCCTGAGCCTGTTAAAGAGGTGATTAAGGAATTCAAAAAGTTAAGAGGTGAGCACATCAAGTTTGCTAAGAAGACCGATGCGGACTTAAGGCATCACTATGGAACTCTCCCTTTTGGAACAATTGATGTTTATCAGGCCATGCTATTTATGTCAGGCCACACCAAACGACATACGGATCAAATGAAGGAGGTCATGGCAGACCCTTCTTTCCCCAAGAATTAACATTTGATCAACCCAAGAGAAAAGGCTCCTTCTAGTTAGAAGGGGCCTTTTTTTATTTGTACTTATTCATTTTTCAAAGCATCTGTGGGACTAGACTTCGCTGCCTTTAATGTCACATAACCTGAACTGAGCAATACTAATAAGAAGATTGCCAGACTAGCGAGTATGAATAACCCCGCACCAATAGAGGCACGATAAGCAAAGCCCTGAAGCCACCAATTCGTCAAGTAGATGGCGGACGGAACTCCAATGGCCACACCCACTACGAGAAGCTGTAAAAAACCTTTGGACATTAAAGCAAAGAGATGAGACAAATTACCTCCAAGCACTTTTCTTATGGCTATTTCCCTTGTCTTTCTTTTAGCTACATATGTGGCCATTCCAAATATTCCCGAAATGGTTAATAGGATTGAAATGACGCAAAAGGCCCAAACAATAGACTTTAACTTCCGCTCTGATAAATACAATGCACTAAACCTATCCTCTAGAAATTCATACTCGATTGATGGCAAGTCCTTAAAAATAGACTTGCTCAAACTGGCTATGCCGGACATAACAGATTCCTTGTTCTTAGCATCAAATCGCACTGAGGCATAGCTCCATCTGGTTTTGGATGAAATAACCAAAGGTTCAACCGCATTGTGTAAAGACTGAAAGTTGAAATCTCTTACTATACCTACAACCCTGCCCGTGTCTCCATTCCAGATTAGTTTTCGAGTCAATGGATCTCTGTCTTCAAATAAATAGTTGACCGCAGCTTCATTTACCAAATACTCTACTGCCTTGTTAGGTACATCCTGTAGAAAGTCACGCCCTTTAAGCACTTCCAAACCATAGGAGTCGACAAATTCATCATCTACCAACAAAAGTCGGGTAGTCAAATTAGCGCCTTGGCGATCAACCCCAACCTCTCTTATGCCTTCAACCATGATTCGATATCCTGGCACATGTGATGATGTGGTAACTGACTTCACGCTTGGGATTTGTTCCAATTCATTTCTGAAAACTTCAAAATCATTACGCATTTCATTGCTTAGCCTGATAAACAGGACTTCTTCATCTACTAAGCCATTGTCTTTACTTTGGATAAAGTCTAGTTGGTTGTAAATCGAAACAGAGCAAATGACAAGTACCAACGAGATACCAAATTGAAGGATAATGAGCCCCTTTCTTAGAAAGCCCAAACGGCCAAGTTTCAAACCTCCTGTTCCCCCAGCTTTTAATATATAAGCCGGCTTAAACCTCCCCAGCACAAAAGCTGGATACAGCCCGCATATTAAAGTCAGGCTAAACACCAATAGTGCAATCAGTGCCGGGATATTCGAAGACTGCAAGACATTAAGGGGCAATTCAAGACCTGAGAATCTTTGGAACATGGGAGACAATAGCGCCAAACCAACAATAGCCAACAGCGCTGAAATGAATATGACAATAAAGTTCTCGGCAACAAACTGACCTCTGATCTGAAACTTAGAGGCGCCAATGGTTTTTCTCAACCCCACCTCTTTACCCCGATCAAGTCCTTTGATGACTGATAGATTAATGAAATTTATGCATGAGATAAGAAGCACAAAAACCCCAACAGAAAGCAGTATATAGACATAGTTTATATTACCGTTATCAGCCAGTTCTTTTTCATAATTAGTTTTTAGATGAATACTTGTAACAGGTGTCATTAGGATTTGAGCATCCTCTACATCTCCACCTCGACCTCCATATCGTTCAAGGTACTTCGCTAGCACTACCTCTTTCATCGCAGTAAAATCAGCCTCCTTACCCCCTTTGATGTATGTATAAGTTGCCAAGTTTCTCCAGGCTCGACTAAACCTTTCACTGAAAGTAGACATAGGTAAAAGGTAGTCGAACTGAAAGTGTGACTGCTCAGGCACATTCTCAATAACTGCTGTGACCATTCTTTCTTTTCCACCGTCTTGACCCAGTTCTAAGATTTTACCAATCGGGTTTTCGTAGCCAAAGTATTTTTCTGCTAAGTTTTTAGTAAGAACTATTCCATTGCGTTGGACAAGAGCGGTTGTCAAATCACCATAAACCACTTCGTGGGTAAAAACTTCGAAGAATGTCGAATCTACAAAGTGACCATTATTTTCGGTGAAAATTAAGTTGTCCTTCTTAATCCAATTCTCCTGCGCTGGAAAGATCCTCGTCATGGATTCGACAACAGTAGAGTTGTCCACAATAAAAGGCCCTAAACCTATGGGTGAGGCAGCCCATGGTTGGTCAGCCAACGTATGGGACACACGGTAAATTCGGCTACTGTCCTTATGATACTTATCATAACCCAATTCATAGTCGGCATAGATAATTACAGATAAGAACACCAGTATTCCTATGGCCAGGTTTCCAATTCGCAATGATGCAAAGAAGCCGTTTCTCCAAAGGTTTCTAAGTGTTAACTTGATCAGATTTTTCATAGAGATATATTTTGAGTTGTTGTTGACCTTTGTTGTTGTCTTTAATCGAAATGTGCGGAAGTAGCGGATAACATCTATGAAATACATCATTCGGGCTTTTCTAATACCCTGCTCCGCCACTCGGATGTAGAACCACTCATGCAAATCCCCCTGAACCTCTTCAAAAAACTGATCGGCACAATACCATCGTAGAAATCTGTCTGCCCAAATCGGTGGCTTTCTGTCCTTTGGTTCCATCACTAAATGTCAAAAGCAATTTTGGGCATTCGTTGCCACATGGTGTTTCTAATAGACATCGCTTCGTTAAGTGCTTCAAAACCAGTTTTACTGATTTTATAGAGACGCTTTCTTCTCCCACCCCTTTCCTTGGTAGTGCCTCCTATGTAAGAGGTCACAAAGCCTTTCTGTTCTAGCCTAAACAAAGCGGTATGGGCAGTACTCAAGGTGATGGATCTCTTTGAAACCAACTGAATCTCCTTGGCCACAGTGACGCTATAGGCTGCCCCGTCTAATACTGCGGTTGTAAGTAAAACCAACTCCTCTAGTTCACCCAAATGAGTACCCTTCATATTACTATTCTATTTGTAAGACAAATATTAATGTCGTAAATGTAAGACTAATAAACAAGCCAAAGGTTACACGGAAATCAAAAAAGTCGCTTTCATCATCAGAATCTAGCTTTTTCTATCACCTTACGACTATGAAATATTTTTTACATTTCATTATATTCGCATTCTTAATACCTCCCAAGCATGCGACTCGGACAACTTTCCAGACAACTTGATGTCTCTTCTGACAAAATTGTAAAGTTATTGAACGATAACTTTCGTGAGGTAAACAACCACCCAAACATCAAGCTGACGGAAGAAGAGTTAACCTTTGTTCAAAGTCAATTCCAACCCGTAGTTGAGGAAGTTGTACCAGAAGTAAAAGAGGTTGTAGAGGATGCGCAACAAACAGTTTCAAATGAAGATATTGAGGCTACTCCTGAAGAGCAGACACCAGAATTTATTGAGTCTTTAAGACCTCAAGTTATTACACTGGAAGAAGAGTTCCTTGCGCAAACGGATGGCGTTGAGTTATACAAAACCGAAAAGCCACACTTGGAGGGCCTGAAAGTAGTAGGTAAAATTGACCTTCCCGAACCTATTGTTAAAGAAAAATCAGAGGAGCCAATTGAAAAACCAACAAGAAGAACTCGCGAAAGAAACGCTAATAGAAGAGATAGAAAGAGTCGGACTAAGAACAGAAACACCCTCTCTCCTGCTGAAGAACGTAAAAAAGCAGAAAGACTCGCTTTAAAAAAGAAATTCGAGCAAGAGCAACGATTAAAGGAACAAAAGCGCAAGCATTACGAGGAAAATGTGAAAGCCAAACTGACCAAGACTGCCCCTAAGAAGAAAAAGAAGGCCATCAAAGCAACAGATGAACATGTCGCACCAACCACTCATACGGTGCATCAGGGAGCTATCTCGAGAAAATCTATTCCCATGACCAAAAACCCCTTGAAGCGTTTTTGGCTTTGGCTGAACGGGGCCTACGACAACTAAAGGAGAATATCATTCACCGGCTGAACCTTTTCTGGCACCTTAGCCGGGTCTTCATCGATCAACTGCAATAAATCCCTTTCGATAGTCCTGCAAATGGCACTCATGGGTACATCATTAATGTAGTTTTCAAATGGATCCTCGCTATTATCTCCTATCACTTCCATCGAGTTGAAAACCCAAGCTACCAATGCACTAAATGGAACCGTAAGCCAAACAATATTACCGTCCTGAATGTCATTGAACTCTTCCACCATACCAAAAGGTAAAAGCAACACAAAAATCCAAACAAATAAAGAACTGAAATAGGCAAACTGACGTGGTAATGGAGTGCTCTTAATGCGTTCGCACTTACCTTGAAGGTTGTAGAATTCAGCCAAGGTGTCCATCAAATTGATATGCTGAAAATCATTGAGGGAGTCATTCTTTCTCAACATAGCAAGGTCTTGCCCTTGCAACCTGTTCAAGTGTGTTGCGGGATTAAACTTGCTCATCACGTTCTCATACTCCTCAGAAGTAATGTATTTGGATATATGGTCCTTACAGTCTCTATCATTCTCCAGACTGAAACTAGGTACATACGTAAGGTTCTCACGATCAAAAATGGTGGTTGCCCTCAATTGAATTCTAAGTGCATTAATATAGGACAAGTGTCTTTTCACTAAACGTTCCTGAATCACGAGCATTTCTTCTTTGCTAAGCTTTGGAGAACAATCCATATATGACAAGACCTGATTGGCCCAGGTACGACTGTAGTTCACAATACCTCCCCAAATCTTTCGTCCTTCCCAAAAACGATCATAGGCCTGATTGTTCTTAAAGCCTACATAAAAGGCTACTGCAATACCTATTGTACTTAGAGGTAGAAAGGGAATTCCGATATGCAGCTTATTGTCCTCTAGTTCTTGATAAAGAAACACAACTATCGCTGCCCAAATTGTGGAAAGCAATATGTTCTTCCAGGCGAATTTCAAGACTACACCTGGTCGGATTTTCCGTCTTACGTACATTTGATCTTGTTTGTGTTGAAGTCGAAATGAAACTAAGGAATATTTCTGATTAGGTTAATTGAAAGTGGATATAAAATAACCACCTACTTTTTCGTTCCTCTTTAGTAAATGAAACCTGACTTGCCTTTTGGGAGTTAGTGTATCAAATAGGTCAAAACTCAACTATTAATAATGCGCTCACGCATCATCACTACCCTATCCATTGCACTTATTGTTCTATTATCCGCTTGTGAGCAAGAGAAAGTACCCATTGCTTTTAAGCCACGAAACGATCACGAAGCTTATCAGTATGGCCTTCAGCAAGCTAATCTATTAGGCACAGCTTTAGGCCAAGACTGGACTAGTCTTGCGAAAAGTGCCCTTGAGACTCCTATAAGTATCTCATCTCCTTATGAAGAGGCTATTTATGTGGATGAAAAAGAAGCGACCGCGTTGGGCTACAGGTTCATTGCGAAAAAAGGTCAAAAGGTACAGGTCAAAGTCACCAATCTATCTCAGACCAAGATGAAGACTTTTGTAGACTTGTTCAGAATAGATGAAACTGAGTCATTCAGACATGTTGCCAGCGCAGATAGTGTCGAACTATTGCTGGGTTTTGAGCCCAGACGTGATGCGGAGTATATATTACGCTTTCAGCCTGAATTATTAAGAGGCGGACAATTTAAAATCACTATAGAAAATGTACCAACCCTAAGCTTTCCGGTAGCCGGCAAAACTGCCAGTGCTATTGGAAGTTTCTGGGGTGCCGATCGTGACGGAGGACGCAGGCGACACGAAGGTGTTGACATTTTTGCTCCCAGAGGAACGCCCATTGTAGCACCAACTGATGGTTATATAAGAACCGCGGGAGTACGTGGCATCGGTGGCAACGTGGTTTGGCTTTACGATTCTAAACGTTCTCAAAGCCTCTACTTTGCGCACTTGAATGAAATCCTTGTTAAGAAAGGTGACCGAATTAAGGCGGGAGACACATTAGGCACTGTCGGCAATACTGGCAATGCGCGTACTACACCCCCGCACCTGCACTTTGGCATTTACCAAAATGGTGCTACCAACCCGATCAATCATTTACGTGCCGAAGGTAAGAGACTGAGAAAAGTAAATGATGATCTCGGTCTTCTTGGGTCTGAAATAAGATTGAACAAAAATGTAAATATGCGCACTAGCCTTAATGGAAGAAACTCGGTTCGACTAAGCAAGGATCAAATTGCCACGGCCATAGGCATCAATGCCAATCAGTATCGGATTGAATTACCTGATGGTCGAACAGGCTATGTGAGCAAAAATGCCTTAACGTCAATTGAAAGGCCATTAGAACGACTTTATACTCGCTCAGAAGGGGTTTTATTAAAGAAACCGGATCGCAGAGCCTTCTATGCCCAACTCTCCTCCGATGAGGAATTGTCAATACTCGGGAAAAACAGAGACTTCTGGCTCGTTTCCAATCGTGATGGTGAGATTGGCTGGATCACCAACGACTTCAAGAACACGCGCAGATCAAGGGTAAGCACGGATATCCCTAAATAACATTCTTAACCTTTACTACCTCAGAGATTACACTAAGAGCTATCTCTTTGGCAGACATTGCCCCTATGTATACACCAATAGGCGCATGAATACGATCAATTTCTTCATCTGAGAAGCCATAACCTTTTAAACGCTCCACTCGCCTGGCATGTGTCTTCTTGCTCCCTAAAGCACCAATATATCTTACGTCAGAAGGCAACAATATTTTCAAGGCCTCATCGTCAATCTTAGGATCATGGGACAGAATAACTGCGTAGGTTTCGTTATCCAATGCATAGTTTCCAAGCACTTCCTGTGGCCAATTGACCAACAACTGATCTGGGGCGGTTTTATAGGCCGTTTTGTGAGCAAATGTATCTCTCGGATCGATAACAATCGTCTCAAAATCATACATGTGAGCCAGGTTAATCAGCTCAGTTGTGATATGAGCCGAGCCGATCAAAAGCATCTTATTCTTTGGCGGAAAGCTATGTACAAAGTAATCCACACCTTCGAATGAGATAAGACTATTGTTGCGCTTGGCGTATTCCTGAGCTACTGTATTGATCAATTCATTGGTAAGCATATCGTTCGGAGTAAATACGGAACGATCGGCCGTGGTCAGGTTAGTAACAATCGCCAGACCCTTATTCTGAGATATGCTTTGCTCAAGCCTTGACCATAGATCGGTAGTATAAAATGGTGTGATATGTACCCATACTTCTCCCCCACAACTTAGCCCCACTTCCCAGGCATCTTCATTAGCAATACCAAACTTAGCCAACTCAGCATCGCCCGTTTCCAATACCTTCAAAGCCTTTGTAACCACGGCATTTTCAACGCATCCACCACTTACAGAACCGATCATCTCGCCTGATTTTGTCACCACCAGGCACGAACCAGGCTGTCTTGGTGAACTTCTCCAGGTCTTGACTACCGTTGCCATAGCAAATTCAGTGTTTTCTGCAATCAGCTCTCTTATTCGTGGAAGAATGTCTAACATTATGTACGCTTTGCCAGTATATTTGAATTGGTAACAATATACATTCAATTTGCTTTTCGATAATCACGGTAGACAACTGAATTACTTAAGACTCGCGGTCACCGACCGTTGTAACTTGAGGTGCTTCTATTGTATGCCGGAAGAAGGTTTGAATTTCAGCAAGAAGTCGCAAATCCTGAGCTATGAGGAAATGGAACGACTCATACGCATTCTTGCAAAACTTGGGATTTCAAAAGTAAGGATCACGGGTGGCGAACCCTTTGTCCGTAAGGACCTTATCCCTTTTATGAAAACGGTATCTGGTATTGAGGGCATCGATAGATTGAGTATAACCACGAACGGAACGGGGCCATTGAAGCAAATTGATGAATTGAAAACAATGGGCATTCATGCGGTTAATCTGAGTTTGGACTCTCTCGATCGTGATCGTTTTCATCAAATTACCCGGAGAGATGAATTCGAACAAGTGATGACTTACTATCGCGCTTTGTTGGACGCTGGTATCAATACCAAAATCAATGTAGTGGTTATGCAAGAGCATAATTTGGATGATATCCTTGCGATGTGCGCATTGACTGTACAAGATAAGATTAGTGTCAGATTTATCGAGGAAATGCCCTTTAATGGGGGTTCTAAGGGCTATACACCTATAGAATGGAACCATAACCGTATTCTTGACCATATCAAGTCGGCATATCCAGACCTTATAAAAATAGCAGACGAAAAGAGTTCTACTTCATACAACTATCGACTGCCAGACGCGAAAGGCAGCATAGGCATTATACCAGCTTATACACGTACCATTTGTGGGAGCTGTGACCGTATCAGATTGACACCAAAGGGAGAACTAAAGACCTGCCTTTATCAAAATGGAGGCTTTAGTTTTCGGGATTTTATGCGGAATAGAGCAACCGATCAGGAAATTGAAGCACAATTCAAAAAACTCTTTGCGGAACGTGCCAAAGATGGTTTTGAAGCAGAAAAGCAAAAATCGTCAACCGCTAGTTCTTTCGAGTCAATGGCAACTATTGGAGGGTAACTTATGAAAGAGTTATGGTGTTGGCGATGTAAAATGGTTCTTCCAATGTTAGATGAAGAAGAGTATGCTGAAGCGTCTAGGCTTTATAGTGAAGCATTCAAGAAAGCAGATAGTTTTCGCGAAAGGTTCAAGCCAGTAAGCGATTACTACTCAAAAATCACGGGCTTTGAGGAGACACACCCTAATGCGATTATGCACCACAGAATTAGTCTGTATGGTCCTCCATGCGAGAATTGTGGCAAACCCTATCGAACACCAAAAGCATCTTTTTGTGCCGCTTGCGGAAACAAAAGGCAGAACAATATTTGAAATGATATCATACGAAGAAGCTTTAGCAACTATCTCAAAACATCTCTTTGAACCCAAGTCAGAACACTTAAAGCTTGAAGAGATCAATGGCCATGTACTGAATGAGGACCTCTATGCTGATCGTGACTTTCCACCCTACGATCGGGTAACCATGGATGGTATCTCCATAAACTATGATGCTTTCAGCAAAGGACAACGAAGCTTTGAAATAGAAAAGACTATTGGCGCTGGCATGCCTCAATCGAGCCTTGACGATGTCTCAAAGTGTGTTCAAATTATGACCGGAGCGATGCTCCCACTGAACGCAGATACAGTCATTCGTTATGAAGACATCACAATAGATGGTGATATCGCGACTATTAATGTCGATGCGGTGAAACATAGGCAAAACGTTCATTTTAAAGGTGAAGACAAAAGGCAAGGTGATGTTGTCCTTCCCAAGGGTACAGTTCTCGGTGCCCCTGAAATGATTATCGCAGCCTCGATTGGTAAACCGACATTAGAAGTACTACTTCCTCCCAAAGCCGCCATCATTACAACTGGAGATGAGCTAGTGAGTATTGGCGAAATCCCACTGGATCACCAAATCCGGAGGTCTAGTAATTATGGTGTTCAAGACCTGCTTAAGCAATGGAATATTGATGCAAAACAACACCATTTAAAAGATGATAAAGAATTGATGATGAAGGAATTATCATCAATTATATCAACCGTAGATTTGCTAATACTAACTGGAGGGGTTTCCAGAGGAAAATTTGATTTTCTGCCGGAGGTATTGGAGGAATTGGGAGTTGTAAAGCACTTTCACAAGGTGAAGCAAAGACCTGGTAAACCTTTCTGGTTTGGCACTGCACCGAATGGCACGACAGTATTTGCATTGCCTGGTAACCCCGTCTCAACCTTTGCCTGTGCCAATGTCTATATCAAACAGTGGTTAACTTCTTCACTTGGCATCAATAGCCAGACCATTTACGTCAAGCTCAATCAGGATATTGACTTTGCACCGCCTCTTACCTACTTTTTAGAATGTCGTGCCGAATTTAGCTCCTCTGGTGAGCTTGAAGCCACACCATTTAGAGGGCATGGATCAGGAGACTTCGCTAATATGAGTCAAGCCAATGGCTTTGTCATTTTACCTAGCGATAAATCAGAGTTTAAGAAGGGAGAAGTTTATCCGTATATTTTGTACCGAAAGGATTTTTAATGACTAAGAAATTCACGCATATCGATCAAGATTCCCCCTCTATGGTGGATGTTGGTCAAAAGGAAGTCACGGAACGCACAGCGATAGCACAGGCAGTTGTCCAGCTTCCTGACGACATGAAACCCCATGTTACCGATGGCGAAATCAAAACACTGAAAGGCCCTGTCTTCCAAACGGCCATCATTGCTGGTATTCAGGGAGCCAAAAAGACCTCAGAACTCATCCCCTTATGCCACCAGCTCAACTTAAACAAGGTGGATATTCAAATCAATGTAAATGAGGATTTGGAAGTTAAGGTCACATCCTTGGCCAAATGCAGTGGCAAAACGGGTGTAGAAATGGAAGCATTAACCGGAGCTTCTGTGGCAGCACTGACCATTTACGACATGTGCAAGGCCTTTTCGCACAACATCGTAATCAAAGAAACTAAACTCATCAAAAAGACTGGAGGTAAATCGGATTATCAATTGTAGCCGTCACTGCGAGGACGAAGGACGCGGCAGTCTCATCAATCTTTGAGGGATTGCTTCATTCGGTACGCTTCCTCGCAATGACGAACCAAACATATGAAACTCATTACAGGTACAGATAAAGGACTAATCATCTACGAGAAGATCAATGGGGTATGGAAGTTATCCGACATCCAGTTTATCGGTATGCCTATTGGTGCCTTTCATCAAGATGGAAATGGTATATGGTGGGTAGCGATCAATCATAAACACTGGGGACCAAAACTGTATTCGTCAAGTAATCAAGGAGAGAATTTCCAAGAAGTCTCCGCACCAAAATTTGATGTATCAAGTCCCTATTCTCTCAAATCAATCTGGAGCATAGAAAGCCAAAAAATTGGTCCTGTTAAAAGGCTCTACATTGGCACAGAACCTGCTGCCCTCTTCTTATCCCAAGATGATGGCCAAACGTTCCAAGAGCTTTCAGGACTTACAACACACAAAAGTCGATCTACCTGGCAAGGCGGTGGCAAAGGGAGTAACAGTCCTTTTTTACATACCCTTGTCACTCATCCCGAAGACAGTAATCACCTTACTGTAGGTATTAGTTGTGCGGGCGTATTTCAATCTCAAGACCTTGGAAATACATGGAAACCGAGTAATCAAGGACTCAAATCCTTCTTTTTGCCTAATTCGGAGATTGAGGTTGGACATGACCCCCATATCATTTTGAGACACCCGAAGGATTCCAACGTCCTCTGGCAGCAAAATCATTGCGGCATTTATCGCTCAGAGGATGGCGGAAATAGTTGGATTGACGTATCCGATCCTGAAGGCAAAGCTGTCTATGGCTTTGCTATGGTGATCGATGAGGAAGATCTGAATACGGCCTGGGTCATACCGGCACAGTCTGATGATCTCCGCTATCCTATTCATAACAAACTGGCGGTATACAAAACAAGCAATGCAGGGCAATCGTGGCAAGCACAAAGCAATGGTTTGCCACAGGAAGCTGCTTTCGACCTGATACTGAGAGCAAGTTTCACCAGAAATAAGCAAACAATGGCCTTTGGTAGCAACAATGGTAACCTATATCTCTCTGAAGATGACGGTGAGCACTGGCAGATCCTGAGTCAGAGTCTAAGCAGTGTTCGGTCAGTGACATTGATTTAGCAATGTCTGAGATCAATTTTCTGGGAATTGGCTAATTAATTTGACAACTTCCTTCAATAATCATTAACTCAATTACTTATGAAATTAGGAGCATTTTCCATCAGTCTAGCCGTTAAGGATCTTCAGGTATCCAAAGCCTTTTATGAAAAACTAGGTTTTAGTGTCTTCGCAGGAGCCCCGGAAAGGAACTATCTGATCATGAAGAATCAGGACAAACTCATTGGGCTTTTTCAAGGCATGTTTGAGAAGAATATTCTCACTTTTAATCCTGGCTGGGACCAAGACGCAAATATTCTCGAATCCTTCGATGATGTCAGGGATATACAAAAGTCTTTAAAGGGAAGTGAACTGAAACTGGATCGTGAAGCTGATGAGTCTTCCTCCGGTCCGGCCAGTATTGTTTTGACGGACCCTGATGGCAACCATGTCTTGATAGATCAGCACGTCTAGAGCTTTAAGCTCTTTCAGAACATGCATGTAGTACTTAATTACTAAATTAAAATGCAATGTCTGAAAACTCTCATAGCCTTGATCCAGACCATTCTAAACTAGAGATAAGAGTCAGGAATGTTTCTCATAAGAACTCTTATGACTTCACAACCATTCACAGGCATGAATACTTCGAGTTCATTCTGTTCGAATCAGGAAATCAAGGGGAACAAGTCATCGATTTCAATGAATATACCATTGAAAAAAACTCTCTCTTCATAGTATGTCCCAATCAGGTTCATTTAATGAACCGGGTACCATCTGAAAATGGTCTTTTGGTTCAGTTTACAAGAGATTTCCTTGCCCTTTGCATTAACCACCTTAAAATTGAATACCTGATTTCATTGAGGTCTTCGGCCAAAACTGTATTAACTAATGAACAATTTCAGAAGGTTAAACTATTGATTGAGCAAATCAAAAATGAGTTAAACCTTGATTCAGAATACAAACATGAAAGAGTGAAACACTTATTTGGTTTTTTCTTTTTCGAGATTCTTGACCTCCTCTCCTCACCAACCCAATTAGCGAACAACAATAGCTCAGCATTAGATTTCTTAATTGCTATGGAAAGTAGTTTAAGGAAAACAAGAAATGTTAAAGACATTGCCGCAAAGATTGGGGTACCTGTCAATAAACTAACTCAGGAGGTAAGGATTCAATTCAACAAAACTCCTCTTCAGCTTATTCATGATGCTACATTGGTAGAAATCAAAAGACTCTTGGTTGTCGAGAAGCTGTCGCATAAAGAAATAGCTTTCGAGCTCAACTTTGATAGCCAAAGCTCTTACTCAAGATTCATTAAGCAAAAAACTTCTTTAACTCCTGGCGAACTTAAGGACAGTGTGATTAAAATCGCACAGCATTAAGTGTAAAATGCTAAATACTTATAACATCAAGTACTATAGTTTTGATCCAGAAAACTTAAAATAAATCTTATGGATCGAAAAAAATTCATTAAAAGAAGCGCCCTGGGTCTGGGTATACTTCCATTGGTATCAATAAAAGGGGTTTTTACTGATGAGCAAACAACATGTAGAACCACTCCTGAAGAAATAGCAGGGCCTTTCCCCAATAAAAGACCTAAAGACTACATTACTGAGAATATTGTGGGAGATCGTGAGGGAATTCCTCTGGTAATCAACCTTACAGTGCAAAACGTTAAGAATGATTGCAAGGCGCTAGAAGGAGTTTTTGTCGATATCTGGCAGTGTGATTCAAAAGGAAACTATTCTGAATACAGACATCAATTAGATGGGAACTTTACGGGAGCTAATTTCCTTCGAGGAAGACAAACGACTGACCAACAAGGAAATGTTTCTTTTGTAAGCATCTATCCAGGTTGGTATCCAGGCAGGTCGCCTCACCTACATATTGAAGTCTTGAGTAAAAAAGGAAAGTCAATTCTGCTTACACAAATAGCCTTTCCCGAGAAAGTATCTAAAAAAGTATACCAGACATCGAATTACAAGGGGATTCACGATACTTCAAATCGCTCCGATTACGAATTCAGAGATAGTCTTAAAGATAATTTACCTGATACTGTAGATGGAAATACTAAGGATGGGTATGTTTTGAATAAAATCATCAGAGTAGAACCATAGTTCATTACAGCACATAAATATGGAAACAGGTTTATTATTATCATTTTTAGGAGCATCTGTTATCCTGTCAATAATGCCAGGACCTGACAATATTTTTGTTCTTACAGAAAGTCTTACCAAGGGTCAAAGAAATGGAATTGCCATTTCTATTGGACTCGGCTCTGGTGTTCTTGTACACACCATAGCGGCTGCTACTGGACTCTCTTTAATTGTTCAAAGTTCAGCACTGGCGTTTTCGATTATAAAGTACCTCGGTGCAGCCTACTTGTTTTATCTTGCTTATCAGGCACTAAAGGATGAAAATCAACACATAAATTTCAAAGCAGCACAACAATCAAAGCATCAGGGAACCTTCTTTCTAATAAGGAAAGGCTTTCTAATGAATGTCCTGAATCCTAAGGTTTCGTTGTTCTTCATTGCATTCCTTCCCCAGTTTATAAGCCCCAATGGACTAAGCATCAAGCTTCAAATGATTATACTAGGAGTTTTATTCATGATTCAGGCTATCATTGTTTTCAGCTTAATATCAGTCTTATCTGGTAAGCTATCTAAGTATATCAATAACAAGCGTTTCTGGAAAATCACCAAATGGAGTAAAGTTGGGGTATTATCTATCTTAGGCATTACATTGGCCTTGTCTGAAAAATAAGAACCAGAATGTAACTTTATGAAATTATAGTCTTCAACTCCCCCCAACTCAATGTAGCACAGGTCTTTCGTTCGGGAAATTCTCGAGCTGCTGCAAAGGCGAGTAGATCTTCATTATCAGTCAGTGATTCTGGAGTATTATCGGAATCTTCGTCCACTAACTCGAAGAACATTTCAACCAAAGGCCTTATTTCCTGCAAGGACTTCCCTTCGATCAATTTACTCAGGACAACAGTCGAGGCTTTTGAAATGGCACAACCAAAGCCTTCAAAAGTGGCTTTTACCACTGCATCATCCTCAAGTTGGATATAGAGCGTATACTTGTCACCACACATGGGATTATAAGCTTCAAGTATGTGGGTAGCATCATCGAACTTGCCTTGATGACTTTCGTCCTTGGCATTGACCAAGATGTGAGACTGATATAGGGCTTTTATCCGATCGTTCATGAAAGGAAGGCTTGTGTTTCTCTCAGCACCTCAATCAACCTATCGATATCTCCTTTAGTATTGTAAATCGCTAATGAAACTCGTGTAGTAGCTGCTACCTTGAGCTTCTTCATCAATGGTTGTGCACAATGATGTCCCGCCCTGATACAGATTCCCTTTTCATTTAGGAAAGTGCTCAAATCATGTGGGTGTACACCCTCCATTACAAAAGAGAGTGCTGGTGCCTGATGAACAGGGTTTCCTAACACTGTCACTCCGTCAAGCTCATTCAACCTTGTTTTGGTATAATTTGTAAGCTCTAACAAATAAGAATGGATTTCATCCATACCTACAGATTCTACAAAGTTGATCGCTGCGCCTAGTCCCATAACACCTGCTATATTAGGTGTACCTCCTTCATGTCTTGCAACACCATCTACAAAAGATGAATCTTCTAGCCCCACTTCTTTAACGATACCACCACCATAGCTCAGTGGTTTCATCTGGTCCAACCATTTCTTTTTAGCATATAATACCCCCACTCCTGTCGGGCCATAGAGTTTGTGACCTGAGAATACCAGAAAGTCACAATCAATGTCCTGGACATCGACTTTGTCATGCGACACACTCTGGGCTGCATCTATAAAAACAGGAATGTCATAGGGCTTCGCCATTGAACAAACGCTCTTGAGGTCATTCTTTACACCTAAGGCATTTGAAACCGCTGTAATGGCTATAAATTTGACATTGTCATTCAATAGTGCTTCAAAAGCCTCATAATCAAGGTCGCCAGAGGGAGTTATTGGAATAATCTTTAACTCTGCTCCTTTTTCAATACAGAGTTGTTGCCAGGGCAATAAATTGGCATGATGCTCCATTTCTGAAACAATGACCTGATCGCCTTCATTCAAGCGAGGTCTTAGGAATGTATTGGCAATTTTATTAATTCCATCGGTTGTACCGAAGTTAAAGACGATTTCATCCTGGCTTCCTGAATTCAAGAATTCAGTGGCTTGTTTTCTTACCGTATTGAAATTGACGGTAGTCTCCGAAGAAGGCCAGTAAGAGGCTCTTCCAACAGTGCTATACCGTTGAGCATAGAAATTAGTAATGGCGTCAATCACCGATTGAGGTTTATGACAAGTAGCACCATTATCCAAATAGGTCAACTCCTGTCCCGAAGGTGTCCTCTGATCGAAGATTGGAAATTGCAGTTTTAATTTTTCGGCATCTATCATATTACCCTTAGTCCTTCGGACTGATCATTAAACATTCAAAATCAAACATTTGTCACTCTTCTAAGGGTGAGCGGAAACCCATACCTCTCCATCTTCAAATACTTCCTTCTTCCAAATCGGCACCGTTTCCTTCAAAGTATCTATGGCATATTCACAGGCCTCAAATGCCTGTTTTCTATGGGCAGAGGAGCAGGCAATCACAACAGCTTCCTCTTCTATCGGGACAAGTCCCAATCGGTGATGAATTACCATTTTATGAAGTCCCCATTTTGTAATTGCCTCATTGGCAATTTTAGCCATTTCCTTGAGGGCCATGGGCTCATACGACTCAAATTCAAGGTGCTTTACTGACTTACCCTTCGTTTGGTTTCGTACCGTACCTACAAACACAACGACTCCACCAGCACCAGGGTAGGTCACTGCATCGGTACAGGCTTTCGCATTCAGTTTGTCTTCAGTGATGAATATATCTCGCATATCAACCGCCACTCACTGGTGGAATTAAAACAATCTCATCTTCTGAATTCAAGACATGGTCATCTTCTACATAGTTAGCATTTACAGCGAACTTTAAGGAGGCTAACTTCAAAAAGTCGGGAAATTCCGATGAGAGTTTACTTCTTACAGCGCCTACAGTACGTTCCTCAGTTAACGAGAGGGTAAGCTCCTTGGCCTTGATGATATCTTTGGCTATGCCAAATGCTATGATTTGTATTTTCATTTTGTTCTTATCTCGTCACTGCGAAGAAGCCTTTAGGCGAATGAAGCAGTCTCCTAATACAACAGGGAGATTTCTTCTTAACAATTCCTCTTGGCGAGGAACCGCTACTCGGAATGACGACTAGTTTTCAATAAGTCGCTAGACTCGTATCAATTTCTTTCTGCCAAGCCAAGATACCACCTTTCAGGTTGATCAGATTGTCAAAACCTTCTTTTTTGAGCAATTCAATCGCCTTCTGGCTACGGCCTCCTACTTTGCACATGACCACTACAGGTTGATTACTTGGTATTTCCTCTTTTCGGTCAATCACTTGATTCAGCGGGATTAGCTGCCCTCCAATGTTAGCAATATCATATTCATAATCTTCTCTTACATCCAAAATATGGATTGACCCTTGATTCAATCGTTCTTTTAGCTCCCCCACGGTCATCTCTGTTTCATTTTTCACTTCAATACCGCTACAAAATGCCTCATAGTCAATCAATTCTGTTAGACTTGGATTTTCTCCTGACAACGGGTTATCTACATTGGCTTGCACATTCAAAGTTCTTGCAGAAACATCCAGCGCATCGTACAGAAATAGCTTACCAGCTAAAGTCTCGCCTATGCCGGTGATGATCTTAATGGCTTCATTCGCTTGCATAGAACCGATAATCCCTGGAAGCACTCCCAAAACACCACCTTCACTACAACTTGGTACCATATCAGGTGGTGGAGGTGATGGAAATAGGTCACGATAGTTTGGAGTCCTTTGCCCATTGCCTGTCGGAAAGTTGAATACCGAGACTTGTCCCTCGAAACGAAAGATGGCACCATAAACGAGTGGTTTTTCTAAGAAATAACAGGCATCATTTACCAAGTATCGAGTTGGCAAATTATCAGAACCATCTACCACCAAATCATATTTACCTATAATCTCCATGGCATTTGCTGAAGTGATAGGTTCCTTGTAAATATCAAAGGCTACATCTGGGTTTAATCCCTCCAACCTTTCCTTAGCTGTCTCAGCTTTATTCTTTCCAACTTGTTGCTCATCGAATAGCACCTGCCGATGAAGGTTTGAAAGACTCACTTCGTCAAAATCGATAATCCCAATTCTGCCAACACCAGCGGCAGCCAAATAAAGCAGGTTTGGAGCACCAAGTCCGCCTGCACCGATTACCAACACAGAAGCCGTTTTGAGTTTTTTCTGGGCTTCCGTACCAAAGTCCGGTAGGATAATTTGCCGGTTATATCGAATGAGTTCGTCTTTGCTAAGCATTTGATGGACCTCTCTCTAAGTCTTCTAAAGTATCAATATCCATGATAAAACGGTCAGTTGTAACATTTAGATTCAAAACATGGTCGCGATTTTCTCTGACCACTTCGGCACAACCATTAGGCTCTGAGTGAGCCATAATTATATCGAAAAATTCACTCCCAAAAATCACCGGGTTCCCTCTTTTGTCTCCATACCACGGAACCAAAATCTTATTTGTACCTCCATTCTTTTGAAAGTGAACTACCAATTGGTTATAATCTTCCGGTTTCAGCCATGGCATATCACCTAAGGCAATCATCACCGCATCGTTATTTGTCAACTCCTTCAAACCCGCTTGTATTGAGGAAGTCATGCCCTGTTGAAAGTTGTCGTTATAGACCATACGATCCTGTTCTCTCAAACCCAGACTCGCTCCCACCTTATCCGCATCCCTTCCACTGACAATAACAATGCTCGTTAGTTCAGCATTCATTAAAGCATTGTAAGTCCTTGAGATCAAATTATCGCCTTTAAGAGGTAGCAACAACTTGTTAGGGCCTTTCATTCTTGTAGACAATCCTGCAGCTAATAAGATGGCATTGATTTTCATAAGATAGATTCTGCAATCATCATTCAATTTCGCTCAAAATGACTAATTTATCTCAAATTATCATGCATTAAACACAATCAATATCATGGACCTATCAGAGGTATTCAAAGCCGAAAACAGTGAGGAACTAAAGTCCGGTAAAGCCTTAAACGATCCAACCTTGTTAGAGAATCCTGTAAAGCTCTCGGCATCAAAGGCATTCGATTACGCCAGTGGTGGTTTTACTTTCAATATAGTTCCGGAGGCCAGCATGGTCGTTTCTCTTTTTAATAGCTCAGAGGATGAGGATCCAGATAGACTTATCAATAGTAATAATGCCATTATCCCGTTCAATGCTGCTGAAGAGAGTTACCTCAAATATGCCTTTAATGTTGGGGCGACTGGCACAGGAGCTGGCAATGCTGGAGGCCTATCGCTCAACCTGACGCTTTCCAGTATTTTCAGTACTGGATTATATAAGAAGCACTCTCCTACCAGCACGGTCCCGGTGGCGATGGTCAATGATGTAAAAAGCTTTCTCTCGATTTTCGATTGGACAGCCATAGAATCATTAGAAGTTGGAGATGCTCTATTTACAAGTGCCAGAGGTAAACTAGAAGGGAAAATTGGTTTTTCCTGGTCGGATATCTTTACCAAAAGCATGTCATCCTTAGCTAATCTCCTACCAGGTAACCTTACACTTGACATTCAAATGAGTCCGTCCGTTTCCGTAGGTTTCAACGCCTCCTTGGAAGACAATTACTTGTGTGCGATGACACGCACGGGAGACAATGAATTCAAGGTGACCATCAACAAAACCAAGAGTAGCTCAACGGCAGGACAAATTGGTGCCAGTGTCGGCATCCAGTTTGCGGATCCTGAAATACTAGAAACCCAACTAAATGAAATTGTAGATAAAATCATTGCCTCAGTCACCAATTACGGTGGCAATGTGACCGAACTCATCCAAAAGTTCCAGACCAATAGCCTGTCTGACATCGAAAAAGGGCTTCTGGATACAATGTTAAAGCGATTGAAATTGGATGCTCTGGCTGATCCGGTCAATGCCCTGGATGAATTTATCAAAGACATCGAAGAAAAAGCCAAGAATACTACCAAAGCAATTGCCACGGCCAGTGCTTCAGTCTCTTTTAGCTATGAATACAGCAGGATAAACGAGCATCAGGAATTGCTCTCTGCCACGATTAGTCAAGACTTATTACAAAACTTGCACCCTCAACTGGTTGGTTTTAAAGCGGAGCAGTTATTAACAGCGGTTCAAAATAACACACCAGGAATCACACTGGATCACTACCTGAATCAGAAAAGTCTCACCATAAAAAAGAGTTGGGGCTTTGGTCTGTCATTCATGGGAAAACCTGTCTTTTCCGGAAAGGCGATTCGTAAGAAAGTCTCATCCATTCAGACGAATGCAGCTAGTGAAAAGCAATTATCTCTTGATCAGGTGATGGGATATGAAAGAGAGTGGATGGGAGAATCAACGGATTGGGTAACCGACTTTAATGCCAAAATGCCTGGCTTTTCTGCTACACCAAATCTCAGTGAGTTCGACTACAGCTTCTATGTTCAGATGACCTCGGGGATGAAGGTAAAAAAGGCGAAACATCTCCGGCAGTTACTCGATATCGGAGTCATGTGGGGAGCGATCAATGAAGATGAAGTCTCGGGGTTGGTTGGTAAATACTTAGATACTTTTCACCGACAAGTGATTACAGCAGATGCTCAACTCACCTTTAAACCAAAAGCTATGCTGACACTTATCCGGCAACTTGGTCAATTGGGTTGGAATAATACTACTAGGAGTATGATAGCCAAGGCCATGGCCTCTTCAATGAGTTACTGGAATAACTTTCCATTACGCCAGTCGGTGAGTAAAAGAACTACTGCCTATATGCCTACCTGGCAGAGTTACCTAAGCAGTCCTGGTCAATCACTTGACAACATTGCACAAATATCAAAGAACAATCTCTCAGCGTATGGTGATGTAGCACCAATGTTAGTCGATAAAGAAGGCCAAGCCGGTCATAATCCCTCGGATGATTATGTCGCCAACATGATCTATCAAAACGGAAGCATGGCCAGTGATGCCCAGAAGTTTGTGGATGGTTTGGTTAAGCTGAAAGAAGGCATTGCTGGTAAATCGGTTTATGAGGGTAATTTCGATCAGGCTTATGATCAGGTGAGTCAGTTCTTCAACCAATCATTTTATGTAAGAACGCTGGGCTGTCTGCTCAATGAATTTGCAATGACTAATCTTGCACTTGAGGGACAAGTAGAGCGTGTATTCAGTCTAAGTTGGGGAGAGGGCGATGACGAACAGACAGTCAGTCTGGCTTCTAAGCGCTGACGGTATCAAAAACTAAATTCGGACTTCATTTCGATCTCGAGAATTAAGGAGAGAAATCTAATACTTTAGTCTTTGGCTCTGCCCCATTGTCGAGATGACTATTAAGGCGTGTTATAAACAAAAAACCTTGAACAGTTTATTGCTCAAGGTTTTCAAGGCATAAAGATGGCGCATTTTAGCCGTTGTAATAGAATCTTTCGTGAACGATTTGATCACCTTCCCACTTTTGTACGCCCACCTGCTCCATTTGAACCCGGTTTCCGTCCTGGAAAGTAACATCCATCATCGTTTCGTGCATAACAATGCCATTAGCCTCATCAGAACTAATACCTCTCACCTCTAGGTTATGAAATTCTTTAATGGAGTTAAGGAATTCAATCTCATGGGCTCTACAGGCTTCTTTTCCCTCATTAGTACCTCTTGGCTCGGTCATTATCACATTTGGAGCGTAGTACTTATCAAAAGCTTCCAAGAGTTGACCCTGGCCTAGCATGTTGTAAATGTCTTGTGTTCTTTCTTTGTATGTCATGAGTTTATATTATATGTATATACATGTAATACACACAAAGAATGCGAATAGTTCCCAAACTATTGATCTACAGCCGGATCATTTCTATAACTACCTGCTACTAACCACCCTATACCGAAAAGCAATAAGCCAAGTACTTCTACCAAATAAACAGTATTACTCCAACCTAAACCCTCTGAAAGGAAGTACAAGCCCGGCATACCGAATAGCATTCCGTAACTTATAATCTTGTAGGTTCTAGACCTCATAAGCTTCCCTTTCTCTTTAGCCCTTTTCGCAAAAAAAGTGATCAGTACAAAAAGACATACAAAAAGAGATATCGCAGCTATATTATGAACTGTTCCAGCATTATTCCCAGTTAAGCCAACCACCCATTCAGCCGGATTCTGTCCTTCGCTGTCCGTAGGAAAAAGAGCCACAAAAATCGCAAAGAAACCTGCTGCTTTACTCAGCCAATATTCCAGATCCTTTTTCTGTCTATTTTTTCCATTGTAGGCGATCATGAAAAATGCTACAGCAGCAAGGCCTCCAACAAACAGATCCCTTGACTCTGTCCAATAAGAAAAACTAATGGACGACAATGGACCATCATGATTAGAAAGAAGTTGAACTACAAAAGCCAAAAACAGGGCGATTATACCCGTGGCTTTTCTCAGAAACTTGTGATTTACGATAGTAGAATTATTCATTAGTGTATGTTTAAAGTTTAGAGATGCTAACGCAATAAATTAAACAACAATCTACTAATCAATGGTTTACGAACAAATTTAAAGACGGAGTAAAATTGTAGGATCAGGACAGTTTGACAAAAACTTATTTTTTTCGCTGCTTCTACAGACACCAGGGTAATCTCCTTCATAGCCTTGCATATCCCACATCACTTGAAAGTGCAGGTGGGGTGGCCAGTGAAAATTCTCCTCATAACTTCCCATTTCAGCCAGCTTCTCTCCTCCTGAGAATTTCTTACCAATATGGAGTTCATCTAATGATGAGAGACTCAAGTGGCCATAGAGCGTATGGAATGTTGCATCTCTAACCGAATGTTCCAGGATAATGACAGGCCCATAATCTCCATGGATATTACGGTTGGCAAAGGAGTGCACAACCCCTGCTATGGGTGCATATACTTCTGTACCAGCAGCTGACCAGATATCAATACCCAGATGAATAGTTCTAGGTTCCTCGCCCTCAAACAGGTCACTCCTACTGTACAGAGATCTTTCTTCGGCATAACCACCGACTCCTACTAATTTATCGTTCTCTGGCAGCAGGTTAAATATGTAGTCCGTAAACGATGATTCATCATTAAGATCAACTTTGGCTAGTTCGACATTGTCCTTACTCAAGTCCAGCGTGACATATTCATCAAACTTAACGACTTGATGGCAGGTTACGCCAGAATTGCGGATAAACTCAGTAAAATTCATCGATTAGGAAAGTTCTTTAATGAGGTTCTGCATAAACCTCACACACCAGTCCAACTGTTCTTTTGATACGAACTCATCAGCTCTATGGGCTTGAGCAATATCGCCCGGACCGCAGATAATGGCCTCAAAACCACCCTCAGCAAACTGACCGGCTTCTGCTGCATAAGAAACAGCATCGAGTGCATCACAGGCCGCTAATTTTTTGGTGAGTGCAACGATTTCTTGACCTTGATGTGTATCCAATCCCGGTACTGCAGGGTGAATATTGGATGTTGTAATACTAAAACCAGGATAAATTGCTCTCAATTCTTGTTCTCTTTCTCGACAATACACTTCAAACTCTTCGAAAATTTCTTGAGGAGTCTCTGATGGAATAGTTCTAACATCCCACGTGAAAGTGCATTCCTGCGCAATGACATTTGGCGCAATTCCCCCCTCCATTTTGCCAATATGAATTGATGTGTGGTTTGGTGTAAAACGATCGTCAGTTCGACCGGCATCAATAAGGCTGTTCATTTTGTTTTCCAACCACAGCACTAACCTCATGGATTCGTGAATAGCACTTACCTCCTGCTTAATTCTGCTACTATGGCCCTCTGAGCCAGTAACTGAAGTTTCAAAAATGCAGATACCCTTTTGACCAATCGTAGGGATCATCATGGAAGGTTCTCCAATAATGGCGTGCTTTGGTTTTTCCTGATAATAGGCATTAATGGCTTTCACCAAATCTGGAGCAGCAAGGCAACCAATTTCTTCGTCATAGGAGAAAGCAAAGTAGATAGGTTTTTTCAAATCTGCCTTCACCATTTCTGGCAATGCCGCTAAGCAACAAGCCGCAAATCCTTTCATGTCACAGGATCCACGAGCATACAACAAGCCATCTTCTTTATCGGTCAATTCAAAAGGATCACTTGTCCATTCCTGACCCTCAACAGGAACCACGTCCGTATGGCCTGAAAGAATTACTCCTCCGTCAACAGGCGGACCAATCCTACAATGTAAGGAAGCCTTTATACCCTCTTCATTTGGTACCAAGATACCTTCTACGCCATGATCGGCAAGATAATCTTTGATCCAGTGGATAATGGTCAGGTTGCTCTCTCCCCCTAACACCGGGAATGAGACAAGTTTGGCCAATATTTCTTGAGCATTCATAATCTTGAGTTAATTCAGTCCAAATTCTTTCAACTAATACTTTAAGCAGGGCCCCAATTGATAGACACTGTGATCAGCAATACCACCCATGAAACCAATAATATCAGGCCAACAATGGGAATGATAAACCTTAACCATTTATCGAATGGGATTCGGCACATAGCCAACATAGCAATCAAGCCACCAAGGGTTGGATTGAACAGATTCGTTACACCATCTCCAATCTGATACGCCAGAATCGTGGTTTGTCTTGTCAAACCCAATAAATCGCCCAGAGGAATCATTATGGGTAATGTTGCGAGGGCCTGACCACTTCCTGAAGGAATAAAGAAGTTAATCACCGATTGTGCGCCAGACATAGCAACGGCAGAAGCATAAAGCGGTAGTTGCGAAAGGCCTTGAGAGAGAGAATAGGCAATGCTATCAGAGATATTACCCATTTCCATTGCCACTTTAATAGATGTGGCAAAACCAACCATAAAAGCACCTGGAGCTACCACTGACACAGATTTTAATGCCGTTTCACTAATTGTTCGTCCGCTCATTCCTCCTGCTATCCCTGCTGCTATAGAAATCATCAAAAAGATGGCTGATATTTCATTGATGTACCAGTGATATTCAAATACACCAAAAAGCATGGCTCCCATACCTCCCACGAAAATTGCCATGATCAGCCAGTTATTAGTCGTCATACTATAGGAATCCAATGGCTTGGAGAGCTCAAAACCCTTGGTATCAATACCCAGGGATAAACTGCGTTCCGGGTTTTTAAGAATTCTTTTGAAGTACCTGATATTAAAGAAGGCCAGTATAGACAGGGCACTTAAGCAAAGTACAGATCTGATCAACCAGCCCGAATACATTGGCATTTCAGCAATGGTGTGGCCTGTACCAACCGTATATGGATTGAATGGCGACAGGCCAAAACCTACTGTTACACCACCCACCGATATAGCGGCTGCAAGCATTAAATCACCACCAATGGCTAAGCTCGTAATGGCTGCAATTGGGATTAAGGCAATGTTATTCTCATAACCCACAAAAACGCCCAACATGCCAAAAACAAAGGTCATAAGGATCACGACAAGGTAGCGTCTCTCAAGCCCTAAATGCTTCATGAAAGTACCAACAGCGTTTTCGATCATGCCCGATCGCTCCAATACACCGAACATAATTCCACTAGAGAGGACTACAAAAATGATGGCAATGGCCGAAGCAAAACCGCCTGGTATGGCCAGAAAAGTGTCCATAAACGACAGCGGTGTCTGTTCGATTGCTCTATAAGAATCAGGAATAACTCTCTGTCTGCCATCAACAAGCTCTCTTTCGAAGCTTCCAGCGGGAATGATATGACTTAAAATCGCAGTCAGGATAATAATCGCGAAAAGCATCACGATTGGATGCGGGATTCGCTGATACCACTTTTTAGAGTTCAATTCTGACACTAATCCTCTTTAAGTGCTTCGAATTCTTTTTTGATTTGCTGAAACTTAGATTTCAACTCTTCAAACCTGTCGTAAGCATCTTTTCCTGGTTGCTGGTCAGCACGCCCTATCATACTATTTAGATATCCTGCCTGCGCACTGAGCATAGGCTGCATATAAGTACCCGGAGGTGTCACTAATTGATAATAAACCGCATCCAAGGCTTCTTTTCTACGTTGGTCACGCTTGCTTGCTCTTTCTTGATTTAAGGAATTGTCTAGTGCCTTTCTTTCATCATTGACGGCTTTAATCAGTTTAGCCACTTCCCCCTGGAAATCACGAACTGACAATGCCAGTGCTTCCTGCATTTTCACATCAGCATCGTTCACAAGAGTAGCCCTTGGGTCTAACCTGACATTAAATTCTTTCTCTAAGACTTGATCTCCTATTGTAAATCGCGCCTTGTAAGTCCCTGTAGAGACCATAGGGCCATTTCCGAGATAGGACCTGTTTGGGTTAGCACTCCAGCCACCATGATGTCTCATATTCCAATTGAACCTATTGATACCGGCCTTATTAGAGAGTCCACCAGAGGCTGGTGCATTGCTAAAACCTGTCCCCATATCTACTTCTGTATTTACAGCTGGTTCGGACTTTCCGCTGACAAAAGACCTAACAACTCTTCCTGAACTGGTCAAAATATCAAGTCTAACATCTTGCTTGGCATCTGCTATATAGTACTCGAGATTTGCACCAGGCTGTGGACTTTGGCGACCGTTCATTCTAAATCTGATAGCGTCCTTTGGATTAAATAAATAGGCGGACTGCTCAACTGCCTGATCCAAGTCACGAATGCTAGATATGTTATCAAGAATCCAGAAACCTCTTCCCATTGTCGACATCACCAGGTCATCTTGGTGAATCTTCATATCAGTTATTGGAGTAACAGGTAAGTTATTGTTGAAAGGATGCCATGATTCACCGTCATTCAATGACACAAAGAGTCCGAATTCTGTACCTGCATAAAGGATACCTTCTTTGTTAGGGTCTTCTCTGATCACTCTTGTCGGGTAGTCTGCTGGCAAACCGTTATCGCCTGTTGTGATAAGTTTCCATGTTTTTCCATAATCCTCTGTTTTATAGATATATGGAGCATAATCATTCAACTGATATCTCAAGACCGCTACGTAGGCTTTTGCTGGGTTGTGCACAGAAGGTTCTACCGCATCAACTCTACCACCGATCGGCATGTCAGGGGTTACTCTTTCCCAGTTGGCTCCACCATCTTTCGTTACATGAACAGGACCATCGTTAGCACCCACCCAAATCAATCCTTCCTGAATTTTCGATTCCTGAATCGCATAAATAGTACTGAAGTATTCTTCTCCAGTAACATCCCTTGTAATTGGTGCTCCGGGAACAACTTGGTATTTATCATCAAATGCTGTTAAGTCGGGTGAAATGATCTGCCAGGTCTTACCGTCATCCATTGTCTTATGCACATACTGCGAAGTATGATACACCACATTGGGGTTATGGGGCGAAACGTGGATGGGTGCCACTCGCTGGAATCTAAATTTCAGATCCTTCGGATTATGACCGTAAATATTACTTGCTCCAACATAATATTGCATTTCCTGTCCTGTTCGCTTATCAAATGTGCCAAAACGTCCTTTACAATTGGAATACACCACATCCGGATTTCCAGGTTTTGGTACTGCAGGTCCCGTTTCACAGCCGCCAACTCCGAAAATTGTGCCGCGTGCAGCACCAGTTTGTTTACTTGGAACGGCCATCGTAGAGTTGTCTTGCTGACCAGCGTAAAGCCAATATGGAGTTTGATCATCTACATCTACTTGATAGAGTTCGGCAGTGGGTTGATTTGATTGTGTTGACCAGGACTTACCATTATTCAAGGTCACATTAGCACCTCCATCATTGGCTTGAATCCAAATTGAAGTGTCATTCGGGTTAATCCATATATCATGATTATCACCATGGGGTGTTCTCATAGCCTTCCATGATTTTCCGCCATTCTCGGACTTCAAGAACCTCAAAGCACTATTGAACAGTACATTTTCATTCTTAGGGTTGGCATAAATATTAGTATAGTAAAATGGCCTGTTTGTCAAGTTTGAGTTATCAGAAACAAACTCCCAGTTGGCTCCACGATCATCAGATCTGTAAAGACCACCCTGATTGTCAGAGGCTTCTATATTGGCATAAACCACATCTGGATTTGCCGGAGAAACAGCGAAATCAATTTTGCCGATCAAGTTAGTAGGCAAGCCATTGGTGAGTTTTATCCAATTGGCACCACCATCAGTGGATTTATAAACTCCTCCTTCACTAGAACCGCTAATAATCGTCCATGGCTTACGCTCTCCCCTCCATGCTCCTGCATATATTGTGTTTGGATCGTCCGGAGCAAATTCCAAATCTGAGAAGCCTACACTGTCTGAGTGATAGAGAATTTTATTCCATGAAGCTCCACCGTCAGTGGTCTTGTAAATACCACGATCTTCATTCTTACCAAATGCCTGGCCAATAGCGGCTACGTACACAACATCAGGGTTATCTGGGTGAATTTCTACCGCACCAATCTGGCCGGTATTCTTCAAACCTATGAATTCCCATTTCTTTCCAGCATTCGTTGATTTATAGACCCCTTTACCGGTAATGACATTAGACCTAATACCATCCGAACCGGTTCCTACATAAAGAATATTTGGCTGTTTTTGATAAACAGCGATTGCCCCGATTGAAGGTGTTGAGAAGTAACCATCAGAAATGTTCTTCCAGGATATGCCGTAATCATCAGTCTTCCATACACCACCGCCTGTAGCACCCATATAGAATACTGAGGGTTGCGTTTCGACACCCATCACCGCAGTAACTCTACCCCCTCTATTGGGGCCTACGGTTCTGAACTTATATGATTTGAGAAGTTCGCCTACATCTTGTCCAAGAACAGGGAAACTTAGAAGAGTGAGTATTGCTAATTGCAGAAGACTTCGCTTTGTCATTTGACTGAATTCTAGTTTATCAACAGTAAGCTGGAAGATACTACAAAAGCTTCAAAAATTTCTCCGTGATTTCTTTGAATGGAAAGTACCTTATTCAGATGCTTTGCCAGCAATATACCCTGTCGTCCAGGCGGCTTGAAAATTGAAGCCACCTGTCACTCCATCAACATCCAACACCTCTCCTGCAAAATACAAGCCTGGACAAACTCGGCTTTCCATGGTTTTGAAATCTACCTCGGACAAACTGATCCCGCCACAAGTCACAAATTCTTCCTTAAAAGTTGTCTTTCCTGATACTGCATATTGATCATTAAGCAGCAGGTTCAGCAGCTTATTCACACCCTTCTTGCCCAATTCAGACCAAAGCTTCTCAAGAGGTAGACTAACCTTATCCAGCAGGTACTCCCAAAGTCTTTGAGGAATTTCAAATGGATTATGATTTCTTAGCATTCGCTTGCCGAAAGAATCCATGGTTTCTTCAAGTTTTGACCTTAGCGCTGCTTCTTTGAGCTGTCCCAGCCAGTTGATATGAATAATAAATTCGTAGTTCATATCATTAAGCACTCTTGCCCCCCAAGCAGAAGTCTTTAAAATTGCCGGACCGCTCATGCCCCAGTGAGTAATGAGCAAAGGGCCAGATTGCACCAATTTAGTGCCTTGAACCCTTACACTTGCATCCGGTACTGAAAGACCCATCAATGTCTTGATCGACTCTTCAGGCATATTGAAAGTAAAGAGCGAAGGTACTGGCGGAATAATAGTATGTCCTAGTGCCTTCAACCAATTGAAGCCTTCTTCTTTTGGGCTTCCTCCTGTGGCAACAATTACTTTATCAAAGAAGTCAGTATTCGACTTGAAAGAGAGCCTAAATACCGATTTCTGCTTCTCAATTTTCAAGACGGGTGAGCCCAACGAAATCTTTACCCCTAGTCCTTTTGACTCAGTAATCAAACAATCTATAATCGTTTGCGAGTCATCCGAAATGGGAAACATTCTGTTATCGGCCTCGGTTTTCAGTGCCACACCCCTATTTTCAAACCAGTTAACTGTGTCCTGCGTACTGAATTGTTCAAAAGCTTTTCTAAGTTGTTTGTCTCCTCTTGGGTAGAACTTAGTTAGTATACCATTCTGAAAGCAGGCATGTGTGACATTGCACCTACCACCTCCAGATACCTTGACTTTTGCTAAGAGCTTATTTGATTTTTCGAAAATGGTGACATGACTTTCCGGAGCATGCTTCTTGGCAGAAAGAGCTGCAAAGAAACCTGCTGCTCCACCTCCGACTACTGCCACTTTTTTTATTGACACTTGGGTGAATTTACATCTTGAATAATGCAAAAGTGCAATAAAAATCTCAATCGCTAACGCTTGAAATAATGACATATGGTAGGGCTCCTGTTCTAAATAACAAAAATTGATGTGAACTACATTGACTGCAACTATGCGTAAATTCAATTCATCCTATTTTGATTAATTTGAGGCGTGAAAACCCAAAGTCCAATAAGCCATTGGCAAGCCCTTTTAGGAAGCTTACTGGTTGTACTCGCCTTAACTGTAGAGTCAAGTGACTTTGCAAATGGTCAGCTTCTGATCAATTCAAATCGAACCCTACTTCTACTCATCAATTACTTGATATGGTCACTGTCCATTCAACTGATCTATCTTTGGCTGGCTAAAATTGAACTGACTTATGCCAGCTTTATTAAGGTCTTTCTACCACGGTTTCTGGCTTTGGTATTGGTACAACTCCTTATTTCGAACATCATTTTCTCAGGTATCAAGTTGGCCATTATAGACCAGTCCTTCGCAAGTAGCTTCAATGAACTCTTCAGGGTCCTTCCGCGGGCCCTTGTCAGTCGTATTATAGACTTAAGTGTTATTGTAGGCATACTTAAAGTTGTTGCCGGACAAAAGAGAATCAGTGCACAACAACTGGAAATGTCCAACCTTCAAAATCAGCTTACACAAACCAAGTTGGACATGCTTCAAATGCAACTGAACCCTCACTTTCTCTTCAATGCACTCCATGCTATTCATTCTCTGATCGGCTATGACAATGAAAAATCAAAAAAGCTCTTGTTGAATATTAGCCGACTATTACGAAAAATCTTAGAACTGGGAAACCAACAACTAATTCCACTCAGTGAAGAGCTTGAGTTCTTCAGAACTTACCTGTCCATTGAAGAAGAAAGGTTTCATGATAGATTAAAAACAGAGTATGCTATCGATCCAGATACTGAAAAATTCCTTGTTCCCAGCCTAATACTTCAACCCCTTTTAGAAAATGCTTTAAAACATGGTATTGCTCTACTTGAGGGGCCTGGAGAAGTCAAACTGGTGACATCTGCCGATTCAGATATGTTGACCCTGGAACTTCGAAATACAATTAGTTTAGAAAACTCCGCATACGTTTCCATGGGTATTGGTCTAAAAAACGTCTCTAATAGATTAGAAACACTGTTCCCTAATCACCATGAGTTCTCAGCTCAAGGCCAGGAAAACAGCTTTATCGTTAAAATAAGAATCCCTAAACATGATATATAGCGCGATAATAGTGGACGATGAGCCACATGCCAGAAGGTATTTATCCGACCTAATTTCAAATGATCCAGAGATCAAACTTATCGGACAGTTTGGCAACGGTAAAGAAGCTCTTAGGTTTCTATCCGAGAACAATGTAGATATTATCTTTCTGGATATCGAAATGCCTAAAACTAATGGCCTGGAAGTGGCAAAGTCTTTATCAGAGAAGTCTGCTGATAAGACGGTGATAATATTCACCACTGCTTATAATCAATATGCTATTACAGCATTTGAGGCACAAGCTTTAGACTACTTGTTAAAGCCCTTTGATGCAAGTCGCTTTCTAAAGGCTCTCAATAGAGCTAAAACTCAGGTGGATTTACAAGGTCAGGAGCAGTTACACAATAAGATTGCAGCGCTGTATGACAGCTTCAAAAAATCGAAATCACCCCAACTTCATGAGTTCATCATCAAGGAAAAAGGCCTAGAATTCAGTATTAACACATCGAAGATTGTTGCCATTGAAGCGAGTGGCGTTTACGCTGTATTGGTCACAAAACAGAAAGGACACCTATATAGGATAGCCTTAAATGACTTGGAATCGAAACTTCCACAGAGCTTTCTAAGAATTCATAGATCATCAATTATCAACCTGGACCATTTGAATAAATTCAAATACCTCAATAACTCCACTTTTGAATTTAGCATGGTTAATGAAAAGGCCTATACTTCAGGAAGGAGTTACCTTAACAGTATCAAATTCACCCTAGCTGAAAAAGGGCTGTAGTCCTTGACTACAACCCTTTAATGAAACGACCATCAATCTACAAGAACCAGCTCGTTGATTTTGCCGGTGCTACACCATTCATTCTCATCATAACTATAATCTTTCCGTGTTCTCTATGCATGTGATGCTCTCCTTGAAGTAGCATCTCAAGCCTTGACACTTCATTACCAAAGGCATTGATCACTTCATCCCAGTTTTCGACTTTCTTTATTGATGCAATGGCAAAATCAAATGCAGCCTCTAAGTCTTTGATTGTTTCATCCTTAGACTTTAGCTGTAAAGTTTTTGCATTCAGCTCCTGAACCTCTTGATTTCTTCCGGCCAAGGAACCCGTAAAGAAGCGAGTCGAAGTGCTTATATGTCTCACCATATCACCAAAAGGCAAGACCTTATCATTAATAGTAAAAGTCCACTTCTCCTCTGGTAAGGCCTTGGCTGTGTTGACAACCATGTTCTTCATATTGCTCCAGGCAAAGACCATTCTGTCCACTTTTAGGTTTTGGGCAGAAGCTATGTTGATGGACATTATACCCACCAAAATCATTAAATAGTACTTGTTGTTTTTCATATCGAATCATTTCTTCTTATCAACGTCCGCCCTAATGACATAAAGGACATTGTGTTTGCAATGACAGGGATTGTTGTCAATAACATTTTACAAGATGTTCTCTAGAAAATAGGTTAAGGAGCAAGTCATGATCATGTCTTCATTTTAGAACATCTTTTAATGAACTCCGTATGGATATGAAACACTTTTTAATTGACAACCATGAGAACCGTAGCAAAAACACTTCTAGTGTTGGCCGTAATTGTATTTACTTCCGCCAACTTAATCGTCACAGGTGATTCCAAACTGGAATCAGATACCAAAGCTGCTTTAGTTGCAGACTGGGAAAGAGCAAAAGCCTTTAGTTTAGAATATATTGATGCTATGCCAGAAGATGGCATGAGCTATAAGCCAAATGATCAAGTCCGATCCTTTGCCGCTCAATTTCTTCACATCGCCCAAGGTAATATTGGTTTAGTGGCCAATGGAACTGGCGCGGAAAGAATTCATACAGATGTTCCGAATTTTGAGGCTGAAGAAAAATTTCAAAGCAAAGCCGCCTTGAGAGCTTTAACAGTCGAAGTTTATGACTGGTGTATTGAAGGCATAAAAAACATGGATATGAGTAAGGCCGATGAAGTAGTTGGACCTAACGAGCAATTTTCATTTCCAAGAATGGAATGGATCAAAAAAGGGTTCGAGCATCAAACACACCATAGAGGTCAAACCACCATCTATTTGAGAATGAAGGGCATTGCCCCCCCAGCAGAAAAGCTATTTTAAGAAAAAAGCCGACTTGATAGTCGGCTTTTTTTATTTCTTTAGTTCAAATCAAATAGCAATCCAGAAGATAATATCAACTCTCCGGTTTCTTCTCCTTCCCTCCCAGGTCCTGTTATCATAAATGGGATTAAACAATCCGAAGTCTCGTTTTTCTATGACTTCCTTTTTTACTTTTTCATTGAGTATCAACTCTTCGATTACTGAATCACTACGCATTTCACTGAGCCATTCATTGTATTCCTTTCCTCCTATATTATCCGTATGACTGTGCACTGTAATCACGAAATTATGTATGTTGGGAATGGAATCTAAAACATATTGAAGTCTTTCTGATTGTCGCTTGCTTACATAGAAACTTCCTCCACCAAAATATATGCTTTGCACATATGATGGTTCTCCAGAGGCTTGTGCCTTACTCTCAAATGAGGTAAACAGAGCAAAGCCAACCAAGAGGATAAACAAGCGCATTTGGACTTAATTTACATGTTTACAACGAATTATGGATTTGACAGTTCTGTAAAAATTGATGAACTACAATAATTTTTACAAACGGAGCTAAGATATGGATACTAAAAAGCTAATTGTTGTCATGGGGATTACCGGATCGGGCAAATCTACAATCGGCAAAGCCCTTTCTGAAAAACTGGGCATACCATTTCTGGATGCAGACGACTTTCACCCTCAGGAGAATATCAAAAAAATGACCAGAGGCACTCCATTGACTGATGATGACCGTTGGCCCTGGTTGGGTGCAATTGTGGAATACGTTCTTCAGGCACATCGCCATGAGTTTGTACTGGCCTGCTCAGCACTTAAACAGTCTTATAGAGATTACCTTGGTCAACGACTTGATAACAAATACCTGTTTCTTGAATTGTCGAAAGAAGAAGCAGAAGATCGATTAAGCCAAAGAAAAGATCATTTTATGCCTAGAGGGCTTGTTTCATCTCAACTAGAAACCCTTGAGCCGCCAGTCGATGCTTTTAATCTAAAGGCTACTCTTAGTCCTGACGAAATTGTCTGTCAAGCTCAAGCCCATTTCGCAGATTTCATTTAATTGATTAGCTTCTTGGCGAATTAGAAACGCGCTATGAACGAATACCAACTAATCTTTGCCATTCTTTCTGGCATTGCCATACTTCTCTTGCTTATTATTCGCTTTAAACTCAATGCATTTCTGAGTCTATTGCTTGCTAGCATATGGGTAGGCCTGCTAGGCGGGCTCTCAGGTGAAGTTGTCATCGATTCCATTACCACCGGCATGGGAAACACACTGGCCTTTGTAGCCACGATTGTTGGCCTAGGGGCAATCTTTGGCGCCATACTTGAGCACTCAGGTGGAGCTCAGGCACTCGCGAAATATCTGCTAAAAAAAGGAGGCGAAGCAAAGTCGAGACTGGCATTAATGATCACTGGTTTTATCGTTTCAATCCCTGTCTTCTTCGATGTTGGTATTATCATCCTCTTTCCTATTGTCAAAGCCCTGTCATCTAAAAGCGGCAAAAATGTGCTTCACTACGCCCTTCCATTGTTAACAGGTCTTGCAGTTACACACAGTTTCATCCCGCCTACACCTGGGCCGGTTGCAGTGGCTGACATTCTTAATGTAGATCTTGGTTATGCAATCATTGTTGGAGCTGCGATTGGCCTACCCACCGCTATATGCTGTGGATTGTTTTTTAGCAAACTCATCACACCTTCAATCCCAACTCAACAAAAGCATACAGAGGAAAGTACTTCCTTGATAGATGATAAACTGGTCAGAACAATTTTCTTCGTATTGGGGCTTCCAATCGGCCTCATTTTAATCGGTTCATTGCTAAAAACTTTATCAGGAGAAGGTATCATAGCTGATGGTTTATTGGTCGAAATCATGGGTTTTATTGGCCATCCTTTTGTCTCCTTAATTATCGGAACTCTGCTCGCCTTATACTTCTTGGGCACAAAAAGAGGAGCTTCAAGAGAAGAACTCTTTGATGTAGCCAATCGCTCTCTTGGTCCAGCTGGCTCTATTATTCTTATTACAGGTGCTGGAGGAGTTCTTAAACAAGTGATGATTAACACTGGTATTGGTGATATGATTGCCCAAGCCATGCAATCTGGTGTCATCTCAATTATTCTTTTGGCTTATATAGTTTCGGTATTGGTGAGAATAATGCAGGGTTCAGCTACAGTTGCTATGCTTACCGCAGCAGGCATTGTAGCAGCTGTGATTCCGGGTATGGACTTGAGTATGCTTGATAAGACATTGATCATGATGGCCATTGCCTCTGGGTCAATTGTGCTCTCACATGTGAACGACAGTGGCTTCTGGCTTGTCAATCGCTATTTAGATCACAGCGTACAACAAACGCTCAAGTCGTGGACCATCCAATCAAGTATTATTTCTGTATTCAGTTTTGTATTGATCTTTCTCGCTTATCAGCTGCTTTGACCACTATTCGTCTCGTAGAATACTTGCCGGACGGGTGTTCATAACTCTCTGAATTTGAAAAAACAAGGTCATAACAGATACTGCTATGGTAATAACAATTCCCGACATAAAATATTCAATACTCAAAGGAATGTGATAAGCAAAACCCTGCAACCAGTTATCCATTAGGAGATAAACGACTGGAATCATACAGATGGTAGCAATCAATCCAATTACCATGAAATCACCTCCTACCACTTTGGAAATACTTTTACTACCGGCACCCAGCACTCTTCTAATACATATTTGTTTAAGCTTGAGTCTAGAATTGAGCGAAGAAAAGCCATACAATCCCAGGATGGCAGTAAAAATTGCTATTGCAGTAAAAGCTCTGATCAGCAGACTAAAATCGGCTTCTTTGTCATAAAGTCCTGCTAACTGATCTTCTAAAAGTTGATATTCAAAAGGTAAACCACTTTCTGCAAAAGTTGAACTCCAGTCCTCTGCGATGGACTGAATGGCGACTCCCGTATCCACATTCTCATTCAACTTGAAAAGAACAGTTCTCGGCTGTCCTAACCACATCGTCAAAGCCATTGGCCCAATTTGATGGTGCAATGATTTATGGTTAAAGTCATTAAAAACTCCAATAATATTAAAGACCTCGCCACCAGCAAAGATTACTTTTTTGTTTAATGGATTATCATAACCTAAGCGCTCAGCCAAAGTCTCATTGATCAATAGTGCGTTCACTGAATCGGAGGCGACAGCCTCATCAAAAAACCTTCCTTGTTTGACATCTATGCCAATCACATTGGCAAACTCGTAGTCCACACCAAAATAGGCCGTTTGAATCACCTCGCTATCTGGCCATTCAACGGGTCTCAATGGACTGCCACTAGAGCTTCCATCTAATGCAGGGCCAAAGCTAATCTCTTTTACATATGTATTAGTTCTGGCTACATTCTTCAACATTGTCTTCTTGGGCAGAACGTCATCACCTCTAAATCCTGCGACAAGGATTCCTTCTTTTTCATAACCTAAATCCTTTTCGGAAAAGAACTTAAGTTGAGAAACTACAATCAGGCTAATCATAATCAACCCTGCTGAAACTCCATATTGAACAAAAAGAATAATACCCCGCATGGAGAACTTCGAGGTAGAGAGTTCAGTCGAGCTTCGCAATAAATACATAATTGGTGTAGCGATCATTCTGGTTCCCAAGTAAATCCCATTGATCAATCCGAAACTCAAAGCAAGCCCCAACATGAAAATAGTGAGCTTGAAAAGTGAGTTAAAATCTAGGCTAGGCAAGTTCATTACTTCTGAGAATAAGGCCAGTACTAGGAGACTGACCATACCCGAAAAAATAACCACCATGCTGGTTTCTAAAGTCAATTGCGCAAAAATGCGCTTGTTTGAAGATCCCAATAGTTTTCGGACCCCAACCTCCTTCGATCGACTAGAGATTAGGGCAGCAGCAATGTTGAAGTAATTAAAAAAACCAATCACAATAATGAGTATGGCCACAATTGCCAGACTCTTAAGGTTATTTGGATCATTGGTTCTAAAGAGACCACCTTGTGGGTTTGATAAACCTCCCGATTGAAGGTAAATATCAGATAAGGCCTGAAACTCCACGCCCACCTCCAGGTTATTGCTCGCAGAATTATTTTCCAAGAATAGGTCTCTTGCTTCATTCTGAATTGTCTCAGGGTTTGCTGCATCAGACAATTGGACATAGGTCAGAAAGCCCAGCCACCTCCAACTCGTCATTGGCTCCAGGCTTCCTGGGCCAGGCTTAAAAGTTTCAAATGAAATAAGAAAGTCAAATTTAAAATGTGAGTTTACCGGTGGCTGCTCGATTACACCTACCACCTCCAAGGTTAATTCACTGTTATATTCTATGGTCTCTCCTATTGGATTTGAACTATTGCCAAAATATTTTTTTGCAATGTTTTCCGTGATAACCACCGTATTAGGTTCTGTAAGCATGGATTCACTGTTGCCCAATAAGAGTCTATGAGAGAAGATTTTGAGGAAATCAGCTTCAGCAAAGAAGACACCCTTCTCAAAGAATGAGTTTTGTTCATGCCGCATCAATATTGGATAGGCATATCTCAAACGAGCGACACGTTCAATACCAACCAGGTTAGACTCAATCGCTGGGCCAAATGCTGGGGGAATGATAGGGTAATGCAATTCACCTGAAGCCCTAGTCATATGCAAGTTCACCCTGTATATGTCATCGTAGTGTTGATTAAAATCATCAAATGAGAGCTCTTGGTCTATAAATAAAAAGATGCTAAAAACACTTGCAAAGCCTATGGCTAGCCCCAGAACATTGATAAGAGAGTAACTCGTATTACGCTGAAGAGATCTCAGGCCCACTTTCAGAAAATTAAGCCCAAGCCCCAAGACATTTCTTTCCTGTTTTCGTGTTTCTAAGAACTTAGAGGCAAGTTTTCTCAAATCACTATAGTCCGTAGTTAATACTTTTTGATAAGCCTCTTCTGGCGTCAATCCAGTATTGACATATTCCTCAACACGACTTCTAAAATGATCTTCCAGCTCATCAATATCACCTTCCTCAAATCCCCTTTGCTTTCTTAATAATGACCTCCACTCTGCTATTCCCTTTTCGAGTTTAAATTTCATGATTGAGAAGGGTTAAGATTCCAAAGTTGATTGAATACCTGGATCATACTGATCCACTCTTCTTTCTTGTCATTTAGTGCTTCTTTACCCGCATTGGTAATGGAATAGTACTTCCTTTTGCGGCTACCTTCAATTATGCGCCATTCAGATTGTATAAGAGACTTTTTCTCAAGTCTGTGCAAAACCGGGTAGAGCATTGGCTCACTCCAGTCTAACTGACCATCCGAAAATTTGAGTACTTCTTTAATTATTGCATAACCGTAGTTATCACCACGAGATAGGACTGAAAGGATAATAGGTACTGTAGAAGCACCAACTAACTCTTTTGAATACATACTTAATAGCGTTAGGTAATAATACCTAATACGATTAAGTATCCATAAGGTTTAAAATGCTACTACCACTCTGTATGAAAGACCCCTTCACGATCTGTACGCTCATAGGTGTGTGAACCAAAATGATCTCTCTGTGCTTGAACAAGGTTCATTGGTAGTCTACCCGATTTAAAAGCGTTAAAGTAGTTGAGTCCGGCACTCATTGCCGAAACAGGGATTCCAGTTTTTAAAGCCTCTGAAACAACTGAAGTTACACCCACTATTAGAGGCTCAACTTCAGCAGCAAACTCCTCATCGAGTAGCAGGTTTTGTAGTGCGGCATTGCGATTAAATGCCTTGCGCATTTTTTCAAGTAAGCCTGACCTGATAATACATCCCCCTCGCCAAATTTTAGAAATAACCTCGAGATCAAGTTCATATCCATATTCTTGCGATGCTGCAGCAAGTTGTTGCATGCCTTGTGCATATGCCATAATAAAACTGAAGTATAATGCCTCTTCAACCTGTGCAATTGTGATATTATCAACATTTGATGAAGCTGGTCCATAGACACCCTCAGCTTCTTCTCTCATGCCTTTCAATGAAGATATCTCTCTCATGCTGACAGAAACATCTACAGTGGGGATGGGAATTCCTAAATCCATAGCATTTTGAGAAGTCCATTTACCGGTACCTTTTTGTTTTCCTTTATCAAGGATGACATCGACAAGATCAGCATTGGTCAGGTCATCTTTCTGCGAAAAAATCTCAGCGGTAATCTCAATCAAAAATGACCGAAGTCTTCCTGCGTTCCATCGGGCGAATGTAGCATGAAGATCCTCATTGGACATTCCCAATCCTCTTTTCATAAGATCATAGGCTTCTGCAATCAACTGCATCATACCATACTCTATCCCATTGTGTACCATCTTGACATAGTTCCCCGCAGAACCATTCCCTAAATGAGCTACACAAGGCTCTCCGTTGACTTTAGCCGAGGCCGCCTCGAATATTGGCTTGATGAACTCATAGGCCGCTTTATCACCTCCTGGCATTATACTAGGGCCTTTTCTTGCTCCTTTGGCGCCTCCTGAAACACCGGCACCAAAGAAGTGAATGTTATCCTTTGAGAGCTCCTCAAATCGTCTGTTTGTATCAGTGTAGAATGAATTTCCCCCATCAATTATAATGTCACCTTCAGACAAGTGGGGCTTTAAATCATTAATGACAGCATCGACAGCTTTTCCGGCCGGAACCAAAAGCATGATCTTCCTCGGTTTGGCCAGTTTATCGATAAATTCCAATTTATCTTGAGTAGCATGAACAACCCTTCCCTCACCTTCGGTTAATAATGAGCTCACTTTATTTTCATCTAAATCCAATCCAATGGCTGAAAACTTATTGTCTGCTACATTCAGGATGAAATTTCTTCCCATTACACCTAAGCCTACTAAACCAAAGTCGAATTTTATATCTGTCATATGCTGAATCTCTTATGAAATCACTGTTTTAAGAGGAATTAGAAAGTCGTTTAAATTTAATTCCACCAATCAGGTCTGTTGACTTCTATCATTGAAGGTCATTCGCTAGTTTTGGGAACTATTGCAAGCCAATCGGATTTAAGTCTGTACAAAGAAAGCAAGCTAGACCGACCGAAAAAAAATAAATGAAAAAAACTGACAACCAAGTGCTCGTCATCTTTGGAGCTTCGGGCGACTTGACAGAGCGAAAGCTAATTCCAGCAGTCTTCAACCTATACTGTGGAGGTTTTTTGCCAGAATGTTACGCGGTCATTGGTGTTAGCCGATCTGTATACTCTGATGAAGAGTATCGAGACAAAGTCGTTTTCAACAATGAGCACCTCACCAATAAATCAACTGCAACCTCTGAAAACCTTAAAGGCTTTGCCGATCTTGTTTATTACCAATCCGTAGATACCAAAAGCATTGCAGCTTATGGCAAACTAAAAACCAGGCTTAACATACTTGATGAGCAAAATGCCACTTGTAATAATCACATCTTCTATTTGGCAACTCCCCCTAGTCTTTACGAAACCATTGCTCAGGGGCTTGGGGATGTCGGTCTGAATAGTGAGGCTACAGGCTGGAGTAGATTGATAGTTGAAAAACCCTTTGGTTATGACCTGGAATCAGCAAAAAAGTTAAACAAAGAGTTACTTACCCACTTTTCTGAAGATCAGATTTATAGAATCGATCACTACCTAGGAAAAGAGACGGTACAGAACATGTTTGTGACCCGATTCGCCAATAGTATTTTCGAGCCTTTATGGAATAGAAATTATATCCACAGGATTGAGGTTACTGCTGCGGAACATGTCGGAGTTGAGAAAAGAGGTGGTTATTATGATTCATCTGGAGCTTTAAGAGATATGATTCAAAATCATCTTTTCCAGTTAGTTGCACTAATTGCCATGGAGCCACCTGTGAAATCTGATGCTGAATCCATTCGAAACGAAAAGCTTAAGGTATTTCAGAGTTTAAGGCCCTATACCAACCAAGATATTAGAGAGAATGTTATTCGCGGCCAGTACATGAATTCTACCGTCCGAGGCGAAGCAGTACCGGGCTATCGTGAAGAAGAAGGTGTGAATGAGCAGTCAAAAACCGAAACTTACGTGGCCATGAAGTTCTTCATAGACAACTGGAGATGGGCTGGTGTACCCTTCTATATAAGAACAGGCAAAAGAATGCCTACGCGAGTAACTGAAGTTGTGATTCATTTCAAACCCAATCATCACCACCTCTTTGCCAATGATTCCAAATTGGCCAATCAACAGAACGTTCTTGTGTTGAGGATTCAGCCCAATGAGGGAATTCTCCTAAAGTTTGACATGAAAATTCCAGGAGCAGGTTTCAAGACTGAGCAGGTCAACATGGACTTTCATTATGATGAACTGACGAATGTCTACGTTCCTGATGCCTATGAAAGACTAATATTGGACTGTATGCAGGGAGATACTACGCTGTATGCCCGAGGTGATAGTACCGAAGCCGCTTGGGAGTTTATTGACCCAATTCTAAAGACCTGGGGCAAGAATGAAGATATTCCGGTTTTTGGCTATCCTGCCGGTACTTGGGGTCCCGAGCATGCAGATAAACTGATAGAAGGTAATAATATGAACTGGCGTTACCCCTGTTCCAACTTGACCGATGACGGTAACTATTGCGAATTATAACATGAAGAGAATTTTTGATACACCAAAGGATACCGCCAGGGGTTTTGCCGATCATTTTCTTAGGCTCCATAAAGAGAGTGAGAGCTTAAGTATTGCACTGTCAGGAGGTTCAACACCGAAGATATTGTTTGATCTGTTAGCTGAAGAGTATCAAGGCCTTTTTGATTGGAGTAAAATTCATCTGTACTGGGGCGATGAAAGGTGCGTGCCACCCACAGATGAGCAGAGTAACTATAAGATGACGCTGGATCATTTAATTTCAAAAATTGACATTCCCGAAGCCAACGTTCACCGAGTATTAGGGGAAAATGACCCAGAAGAAGAAGCAAAGCGATATGGTGACGAGATAAGTTCAAACCTACCCAAGATTAATAAACTTCCTTGCTTTGACATAGTCCTACTCGGCCTGGGTTCAGATGGTCATACGGCTTCAATTTTTCCGCATGAAATGGAATTGTTAGAGGATGAAAGAGTCTGTTCAATTGGCACAAACCCTGATTC
The DNA here is from genome assembly GCA_965230105.1 of Roseivirga sp. GTDB lineage: Bacteria > Bacteroidota > Bacteroidia > Cytophagales > Cyclobacteriaceae > Roseivirga. The sequence goes on from CBDDKG010000029.1 coordinate 94,198, forward strand.
TGGTCAAAAACGGGTCACCTTGACAGGACCAGTGATCAACAATGCTAGGACAATTTGCTTTCTTGCAACTGGTAGTAATAAATCTGAGAAAATAGATGAGATATTAAACAGTAAAGAGGGTCGTCTGGACTATCCTGCAGCTCATATCTCTCCTACCAATGGTGAGCTTCATTGGTACATGGATAAGGATGCATCAATAAATTAAAATATTTTAACGTATTTATATTTAGATATATATACATATTAAATTATATATAATTACATATTAACATTTATTCATATCTAGTATGAGATTATCTGAAGTCAAAGAGAAACTACACTCACTGCAAGATCTTATCTTTCAGCTTCCAAATGGAAACTTAGTTCCACCTCATTTTCATGTCACTGAAGTTGGTATTGTCTCTAAGCACTTTATTGATTGTGGAGGTACCATCCGTGAAGAGAAAGTGGTCAACTTTCAATTATGGTCTTCTGTAGATACTGACCACCGTCTGGCCCCTTCCAAACTTCAGGACATTATATCCTTATCAGAAAAGCTCCTCGACATGGGCGACTTTGAAGTAGAAGTAGAATATCAAGGTCCGGAAACCATATCCAAATACGGACTAACCTCCACCAACACTCATTTCGTTCTTTCGAACCAACAGACTGATTGTCTGGCACCTGATAAATGTGGTATTCCTAGCGAAAAACCACGTGTCAAACTGAGAGACATTCAAATGCAAGGCACTCAATGCGACCCAAACTCAGGTTGCTGCTAAATTGAATTTTATGTATATCGAAGTACAAGAATCAATAGACAAGGCACGCTCCTTGGATATTTCTGAAGATCGAAAACCGATCTTACATTCCTTAATTGACTATTGCCAAGCGCAACTAGATCAATCTAAAAGTCTACACCTCAACTTCATTTGTACGCATAACTCACGAAGAAGCCAGTTCTCTCAAGTATGGGCTCAAGTGGCTGCCTCTGCAAATGAGATTCAATTGTCCAGTTATTCAGGAGGGATTGAGGTAACTGCCTGCAATCCAAGGACTATCTCTTCACTAGAGAGACTTGGGCTTCGTGTTAAACCTGAGGAAGGAGAAAACCCACATTATCAACTCTCGTTTTCCAATGATACCTCCCCTATCACAGTGTTTTCAAAGCTTTATGATGATCCTATTAACCCAAAAGAGGACTTCGCAGCCATAATGACCTGCTCTGATGCCGATGAGAACTGTCCATTTATCCCAGGAGCATCTGCTAGAATACCACTTCGCTATGAAGACCCTAAGGCTTTTGATGATACTCCACAAGAAGCAGCAATGTATGATGAACGTTCCTTACAAATTGCTTCAGAGTTGTTCTATGTTTTTGGAACACTAAGGAATGCGGACTAAGTGTAAGAATTACAAAAGTCTCAATTGAGAATTGAGGTGTCACTGTTTAACACCTCCAGAACCTTGTCCTTATAGTTCCTACCGATCGGCAATTCTGTTCCACCAATTTCAATTACATTATTAGAAAATGCTTCAATCTTCTTTATCGGAACAATAAACGATCTGTGAATCCTTATGAAGCAGTCTTCAGGCAGTTTCTGCTCCAAAAAACTAATCTTCTGTAGACTAATAACATCCTTTTGCGGAAGCTTAATTCTCACATAATCTTTTAGACTTTCTATATAAAGTATATCCTTTAAGTACACCTTGACCATTTTCCTGTCTGCTTTAAGGAAAATATAAGGCGTGTCAGATCGGAGCTCATCCAGTGGTGGCTTTTGATCTTCTAACGCTTTACCTCCTCCATTCATGGCCTTATTGACCGCCATAAGAAAACGTTGGAAGGATATCGGTTTTAGAAGATAGTCCACCACATTGAGTTCATAGCTCTCAATGGCATACTCTCTGTACGCTGTGGTAAAAATCACCTTGGGTATTGGGTCCAATACTTTTAAAAAGTCAATACCATTTAACTTGGGCATCTGAATATCTAAGAAGATCAGATCAACCTTCTCCTTTTTTAGAATGTCAAATGCCTTAATGGCATTGTCACAAGAGGCTAAAAGCTCCAAACCATCAATGCGACCAACAAAGGATTCAAGGACTTCTCTTGCTAAAGGTTCATCATCTACGATGATACAATTCATGCGATTGAGTTTAAAAATTGAGTTTTAGAACCACTAAAAATGACTCGGAAGATTCATGAATGTCGAGTTGATACTGTTCGGCATAGAGAATCTCTAGTCTCCTTTTGACGTTAGTCAATCCAATGCCTTGCTTGTACTCAAAGCGATCTTCGGTTTCTTCTTGAATACTTTTACTGTTTTCTACCTTCAAGGTTAGATTTTCTGGCTTTAGCGTAAGGTCTATAGAAATCCATGACTCATCTAACTCTTCGCTAACCCCATGTTTAAAGGCATTTTCTATAAAAGGCAATATCATCAAGGGGGCAATAGAACGTCCATTGATTTCACCAAATAGATTAAAGCTCACATTTAGTCGATCGCCATACCGTATCTTCTCTAAGGCAATATAGTCCTCGACAAGTCTTACTTCTTTGTCCAATGCCACAGTATCTGCTGTACAGTCATATAGCATATAACTCAATAGATCAGAAAGTTTTAGCACAACTTCAGGTGCCTCCTTACTCTGCTTGAGTGTTAAGGCATAGAGGTTATTAAGTGTATTGAAAAGAAAATGTGGGTGCACCTGAGCCTTTAAGAATTTAAGTTCGGCTTGAAGTTTCTCCTCAGCCAGGGCTTGGTTGTTCTTTTGTTGTTTATACCAAAACTTAAACCACTTTGCTACTATTGCCAGTGCTACTACTGGATATATTTTGGAAGTATTCTTAAATATCTTGCCGAAGTTAATTAGTGCAGGTTGGTAGTTATCGTCAGCCCAAAATAACGGATGCTGCACCCAAACATATGTAAACCAAATGAAGACACTGAAGACGAGTATTATACCCAGTAAGAAGACGAAAAACTGACCAAACTTGCCCTTGAACAAAAGTTTAGGCATCAGGAAGTACAGCACGATATAGACTGCTGGTATTTGGATGATAGCATCAATCCAAACAATCTGAAACTGACGACTATAGTCTTCTTCAAATGAGCCATATACCAGCGCAAAGAACGATGTATATATTACCCAAAAAATAATGTGCCAGATTATCCTTGGGCTATCAAACATTAACTTTTCAAAATTCACTTTCGGCATAGTGTATCAACTCTCGAACCTCAAACATATCTAATAAGTTACAGACTTGCCGTTTATTAGATGTATGTATTTGGTAATCAGACCAACTCTTGGGTTTGATCGATTAACTTCTTTTTAGGACTTAAGTCGCTGTTTGTCTGCGTCTTGCTCCTCTTGGTCTAAAAGCAAGATTCCCTGGTAACCTAAATCCTTAGTCATAGTATACCTGAGCATTACTGACAGGTCAACACTCTAAACTATGAAGTTTTCCATTGCAATTTTTTTAGGCATGTGTACCACCATGCTTCTTGCACAAAACGATTCTGAAACCCGAGACCAGTTTACATATGGCCTCAACCGGACAAACCAACTCATTCAAATAGACGGCTCTGAAGCAGACCCAGGTTGGGCCGATGCTGAGAAGATAGATCACCTCATAAATCACTGGCCTCTCGATCAAGGAAACCCTGATGCTCTCACGGAGGTTTGGGCTGTTTACGACCGAGAGTTTATCTATATAAAGGCCAAGCTTTATGACCAAGGTCAACGCGTGGTTCAGTCGCTTCGAAGAGATAATAGAGAAGCACATTGGAATAGCGATAGTTTTACCGTGGTGATAGACCCTTTCAACAACAAGCAAAGTGGGTTCTTTTTTGGCGTCAATGCAGGTGGTGCTCAGATGGAAGCTCTCTTAAGTTTGGATGGTGGTAATACTGAATTCGATGAAAACTGGGATAATAAATGGTATTCTGAAGTCAAGTCCTATGAAGATCATTGGTTGGTTGAAATGGCTATTCCCTTCAAAACACTCCGGTATGGCACTCAAATATCTGAATGGGGTGTCAACTTCATTAGAGGTGATATGCAACGTAATGTCTTTTCTACATGGACACAATTCCCTATGAACTACGGGGGGATTGATCTGAACTTTATGGGTACGTTAAAATGGGATAATCGACCTCAAAAAGCTGAGGGAAAAGTGGTTCTCGTTCCATATGTGGCTGGGGGGACTCAAAGGGATTTTGAAGACGAAGAGGGACAAACAAACTATGAGCAAGACTTTGATGGTGGTTTGGATGCAAAGGTGGCCATAACAGGTTCACTTAGTCTTGACTTGACACTTAATCCAGATTTTTCAAATGTCGATGTTGATCAACAAGTTACTAACCTCACGAGGTTCAGTATCTTTTTCCCTGAACGTAGAAACTTCTTTCTCGAAAACGGAGACATCTTTTCAAACTTTGGTAGTTGGCAAATTCAACCCTTCTTTTCACGAACTATTGGCTTAAATCGAGGCGAGCAAATCCCTATCAATTACGGTGCCCGGTTGACTGGTAACTTGACTCCTAACCTTCGGGTGGGTGTTATGAATATCCAGACAGGAGACACTGATGAGATTGTCGCGAATAATTACACTGTAGCTGCAGTGCATCAGAGGATCTTGAAAAGGTCGGTCATTAAAGCGCTTTTCATCAATAGACAAGCAACTGCAGATGATTATGGACGAAATGGTGGGATAGAGTTTAATTATGTTCATCCCTCAGGCCGATGGGATAATACAGTTCGCTTTCATGCCGCAAAGACTGATGAAGGCTTGGATAAAAACACATTCTATGGATTCTCTGGTGGCTATAGAGGCAGGCATTTACGTTCTGGCTGGACCTTAGATGTGGTTGGTGAAAACTATATAACAGAACTGGGTTTCAATCCAAGGATTAACAATTTTGACGCAATCACAGAAGAAACCATCAGGCAAGGTTACACCCGAATAAACCCTTGGATGGTTTATCGTTTCATACCAGAAAAAGAGAACAGTAAACTCAACCAACATGGTATTCGGACATGGCATAATGTCTGGCTCAACCCCGATAATAGCCTAAACGAGAGAGGCCATGGGATTGCTTACGACTTTATTTTCAAAAACACCTCTGAGCTAAGATTGAATCGTTTTTCCAGAGAAGTTAACCTGCCGGTACCAACAAACCTAATTGGGGCTGACACTCCCCTGCCGGTAGCTAATTATCAGTTTTCCGAATTCTTTGTCAACTATCTTACGGATCGCAGGAAAGTACTTAGCGCAGACCTTAGGGTAAGATATGGCGACTTCTTCAATGGGGAAAGATTGGGTGTCATCACTGGATTAAACATAAGGGCACAACCTTGGGGCACATTCGGCATAAACTATGAATTCAATAAGGTAGAATTGGCGGAAGGCTTTGGTGAAACCACACTTCATTTACTTCGGGCCAATACAGAGATAAGCTTCTCCAATACCATGTTTTGGACTACGGCTATCCAATACAACTCACAGTCGGAGAACTATAACATATTCAGTCGTTTTCAGTGGAGATTCAAACCAATGTCTGACTTCTTCCTGGTCTATACCGATAACTATAGCACTGAGGGTTTGAACATAAAAAATAGACAGATTGTATTTAAGGTTACTTATTGGCTAAACATGTGAGGCCAATTATTTAACTGAAAAAATCTCAACCGGCCTATTCAAAATCTTCATAGTGGCTTCCACAGGGAGGCCACAAATTGCATTATCTTCGGCCATGCTTAAACCACGGCAAAGACAAGTATTGCTTTTCGGACTACCCGTCCTCATTTGGGGTTCTACCTGGTATGCAATTACATTTCAATTAGGCAGTGTCGACCCTTTGATCTCAGTGGCCTATCGCTTTTGGGCAAGCTGCCTTCTTTTATTTGGTTTTTGTTTACTAACAAAGAGAACCCTGAAATTCAGTTTGAATCAACACCTGAGAATTTCACTTCAGGGGGCTCTATTATTCGGTTTTAATTACTGGTTGGTTTATCAGGCAGAAGAATTGATCAATAGCGGATTAGTCGCTATTGGATTTTCGACCATTATATTCTTTAATCTAATTTTTGGGGCACTGTTGCTCAAACAAAAAGTAGGATCTAAGATCATTGGAGGAGCATTTTTAGGCTTAATAGGCACTTCAATTATCTTCTGGAATGAGATAAGTCAATTTGAGGCAACGGAAGATGGCATTTTTGGTATTGTACTATGTGTCGTCAGTGTAATGATTGCCAGTCTGGGTAACATTACAAGTGCAAAGAATTCTTCTCTGAAGATACCCGTTGTTCAGGCCACTGCTTATGGAATGATGTATGGTGCTATCATAATGACCATTCTGGCCATCGTGTTAGGCAAACCTCTAGTGCTAGATACCAGTGCTGGTTATTTGCTTTCGATGGGCTACTTGATTGTCTTTGGTTCGATAATAGCTTTCGTTGCCTATTTGACCCTTATCAGTGAAATAGGGCCAGGGAAAGCTGCATACAGTATTGTATTAGTCCCATTGGTAGCTGTGACCATATCCACCTTTTTGGAAGGTTTCCAATTTACATTCTATACGGCCCTAGGAATGTTATTCCTAGTATCTGGTAACTTCTTTGCTTTAAGTAAAAAAGCAAAGTGAACCTACTCAGGTAGGAGTCTGTAGAGACCTTTGCCTTCTACACCAACGTACAGGTAACCATCATTGCCCATCTCCACATTTCTCACGCGTCCGATACCCTCGGCAATTTTCTCTTCTTTGACCACTTTATTGTCTTCAATCACCAATCTCACCAGATAGGCAAACTTTAAGGAGCCTACGATCAGGTTACCATCCCAACCCTCATACTTGGAGTTGCTAACAAAAGCCATTCCGCATGGAGCGATGGAAGGCACCCAATAGGTTACAGGTTGTTCCATACCTTCCCTAGAAGTTTCATCTGTTATTTTACTTCCGCTGTAATTGATACCATAAGTAATCACTGGCCAACCGTAGTTCTTTCCTGCGCCAATGACGTTGACCTCATCTCCACCTCTGGGACCATGCTCATGTGCCCATATTTCGCCTGTAGCAGGATTTTTGGCCATTCCCTGTGGATTACGGTGTCCATAAGAGTAAACCGCCTGCTTAGCTCCGGTAGTGTTAACAAAAGGATTATCAGCCGGAATTCTGCCATCATCATGAAGACGATAGACCTTACCGCCATCCCTTGTAATGTCCTGTGGGTTTCTATCTCTATTACCCCTATCTCCTATTGAAAAGTAAACATACCCTTCATTATCAAATGCTATTCTACTGCCGAAGTGTTGGCCAGCAGTCGTGTTTGGCGAACCTTTATAAAGTACCTTATGATTTTCGAAGCCAGAGCCGTTCCACTGCGCTCTTGAAAATGCTGTCATGGCACCACTACCTTCACCTTCATTACTGGAATAGGTAAAATACACCCAGTTATTATTCGCGAAGTTGGGATGAAGCTCAATATCAAGTAAGCCACCTTGACCACGTGTAACACTTTGCGGACCTCCTGAAACATTACTATCTACAACCTCACCATTTGATATGCGAACAATGGAACCGCTTTTCTCCGTAACCAGAATTTCTCCATTAGGAAGAAATGCCATTCCCCAGGGGTTATTCAATTGATTGGTTACGAGTTCAGGAGTAACACTTTCAATATCGCTTTGAATTTCTACAAGACTGGTCTCATTATCACAAGCGAGAAAACCGAGAATACTTAAGAATGAAAAAAAGATTGAAATGCGCATTTGGATATAGTTTTAGAAGTAACTCAGAATAGTCTTTATAACGTCATGAAAACCAAAGAAGTTAGATATTTAACAATCAATATCCTTTCCCTCTGACCACTTTTGAGCAGCGACTTTAATGAATTCATCAATTCTTGTATCTGCAATTTTTACAGATTTTGTAAAGCGAACACAACCCTTACCCGCATTTATCCCTTTTAGTAGTTCACCTGTTGGGTCTACCTTTTTGGCATCACCTACATAAAAGCTTACATAGCCTCTTTGCGCATTGAGGTGAAATGCTACACCTCTATCGTCCGCATAACTCAACATCTTATAATTAATCCCTTCGGTAAGACCAGGAGCCATCTTACGTATAACAGTCCTTAATTCGAGCAGCTTTTCCTTTCTCCAGTCATCTTCAAGTCCTTCCACATACTCTTTTGGGGTTTTCGCATCATAAAGCATACTTCAATATCGGAAATATCTTTTAAGTCCACATTGCTTATATTGTATCTAATGAAACAGTCCATAATTCTACTCTGTCTAACCATTACATTCTCTATGTCTGCACAAAATGACTTTAGTATTTCGGCCTATGCCAACTTCGACAAATACGCGGCTGATAATGAAGGGCTAGGACTCCCCACAGAAGGTGAAAAACGGGTTGTCTTTATGGGCAATTCAATCACCGAAGCATGGGTCAATTACAGTCCGAAATTCTTCTCTGAGAACAATTACATCGGCCGTGGTATTAGTGGACAGGTTACTCATCAAATGCTCCTCAGGTTTAGGGCTGATGTCATTGCTTTAAAACCAAAGGCAGTTGTGATTCTGGCTGGGACCAATGACATTGCTCAGAATGCTGGACCTGTCTCTTTAGATGAGATTACAGATAACATAAAAAGCATGACAGAAATAGCCCTCAAAAATGATATAAGAGTCGTGCTTTGTTCTGTGCTTCCTGCTAAAGATTATCCTTGGAAACCCAATATGAATCCTCTTGAAAAGATACCAAAGTTGAATAAGATGCTATTTAATTACACGCAAGGAAAACCGAATGTGTTTTTCATTGATTTCTATGTAGCAATGGTTGACAATGAAGGAGGTTTAAAAGTACCCAAATACACTTCGGCTGATGACCTTGTTCATCCTAACAAAGCTGGCTACAATATGATGGAGACTTTAATTCAGAGGTTCGTACCTGTCATTGTCAATTAATCGGCCTGAGCCTCCACCATGCGCTTCTCTAAATATTTGGAAACAGCTCTTGCAACTTTTCGACCTTCCGCAATGGCCCAAACCACTAAACTCTGACCTCTTCTACAATCCCCTGCAGCAAAAACATTTTCCTGAGAGGTTTGGTAACCAGAAGTTTCAATATTACCTCTGATATCAAGTTCTAGTTTGAATTGACCCACCAAACCCTGATGCTCGGTATGACAGAAACCTATGGCCAATAAGGCAAGGTCACAGGGAATAAATTCTGTGGTTCCTTTTATTTCTTGGTATGAAAATTTACTCTGATCGATCCATTTGATCCTAATGGTTTCAAGCCCGGTCAACTTTCCATTATCTCCAATAAAACGCTTGGTCAGCAATGCCCAGTCCCTATCCGCTCCTTCCTCCTGAGAAGTGGAGATTGTCATGACCATAGGCCATTCAGGCCAAGGGTTCGTTTCAAGACGCAGTATTGGAGGCTTATCTAGAAGTTCGATCTGGGTTATGCTTAGTGCTCCTTGACGGTTTGAAGTACCCACACAATCTGCCCCGGTATCACCACCGCCAATCACTACCACATGCTTTCCTTTCGCATTAAAGCAATCGGCATGAGTTATTATTTCACTAGCAATTAGCTGATTTTGATGCTCCAAGAAATCCATCGCAAAACAAACACCCTCCAAGCCTCGACCATCGACATTCAAGTCTCTGGGTACCGTAGACCCGGTGCAAAGTACTACTGCATCGAAGCCTGCCTTGAGTTCGAGAGCTGAAATATCCTTGCCTATCTCGACTCCTGTCCTGAAGGTTATACCAGCCTCTTCCATCAATGAGATTCTTCTCTGAATGATGTGCTTTTCTAACTTAAAGTCCGGAATTCCATACCTTAAGAGTCCACCGGCTTTCTGATTTCTTTCGAAAACAGTGACTTTATGACCTTCTTTATTCAGTTCTTCAGCAGCAGCCAAGCCTGCAGGGCCCGAGCCGACTATAGCGACAGTAAACCCTGAATTGTGTATTTTCTCGATCGGTTCTTCCCAGCCTTCTAAGAAGGCCTTTTCACTAATTTCTTTTTCTATGTGCTCTATATTAACCGCTTCGTTATTCAAGCCTAAGACACAGGAGGTTTCACATGGGGCTGGGCAAATTCTCCCAGTAATTTCTGGGAAGTTATTGGTTGACTTGAGTATCTGCCAAGCTTCTTTCCAATTCCCGCGGTATACGGCATCATTGAAATCCGGAATCTTATTACCTAGTGGACAACCACTTTGACAGAAAGGAACGCCACAATCCATGCATCTGGACGCTTGATCTTCATACTGTCTTTTACCCCAGGGAATTGTAAATTCCTCGAAATGATTCACTCTCTCTGAAGGAGATTGGTTCTCCTTTTGAAGTCTATCGTATTTAAGAAACCCTTTAATATCTCCCATTACCCAATTACTTTTTTAAAGTTCCTTTTCTGCATCATTACTCGCTTGTATTCTACAGGAATCACTTTGATAAAGTGATACTTTAGCACCTCCCAATCAGTCAATAGTTCAAATGCCTTGACACTATTGGTATATCTCTGATGTTTCTCCAGCATTGTTTTCAGCACCATATAGTCATCTTCCTCTAGCTCCTCGAGTTGTACTAATTCCATATTACAACGTCTTGTAAAGTCAAAATCACGGGCAAATACATAAGCAGTGCCTCCGCTCATTCCAGCAGCAAAGTTTTGTCCAGTCTCTCCAAGGACCACGACCCTACCACCTGTCATATATTCACAGCCATGGTCACCTATTCCTTCTACCACAGCCTGTACCCCAGAGTTTCTCACCGCAAAGCGTTCACCCGCCTGACCATTGACATACAACCGACCCCTGGTCGCACCATATAGAGCCACGTTACCAATCAAAATATTCTCCGAAGCTTTGCAGGTACTCATCGGAGATGGATAGATGACTAATTTTCCTCCTGATAGTCCCTTACCCACATAATCATTTGCCTCTCCTTCTAAATTGAAGGTAATTCCGTGGCTCAGGAAAGCTCCAAAACTCTGTCCAGCCACTCCATTAAAGTCCACAGTAATAGTTCCGTCAGGAAGTCCTTCCGGACCATATGCTTCAACGAATCGACCAGATAGCATAGCACCTGTTGCTCGGTTTTCATTTTGAACATTCAATTCAAAGCGGACCATTTCACCGTGCTTGAAGGTTGGTTGGGACAGCTGAATAAGCTCATGGTCCAAAACACACTTTAAGTGATCTTGTTGTGGATTCGTTTTGCACTGTAAATTTCCATGTATAGCCCAGGGGTTTTCAAGGATTGGTGTCAAATCCAGGTTACCTACTTGACCCTTTGCTCTGGATCTGTCAAAATGCAGAAGGTCTGTTCTACCAACTAGTTCATTTACGGTTCTTACTCCGAGTTCGGCCATCAACTCTCGTAAGCCTTCTGCTAGAAAATTGAAAAAACTGACAATATGATCTACCTCGCCAGTAAATAGTCTTCTTAAAGCTGGATTTTGCGTTGCAATGCCTACGGGGCAGGTATTGAGATGACATTTCCTCATCATTACACAACCCTGCACCACAAGAACAGCTGTGGCTACCCCCCATTCTTCGGCTCCCAAAATAGTGGCAATTGCCAGGTCTCTAGCCGTTTTGATTTGACCATCTGTTTGTAATTTGATGCGATTTCGCAAACCATTGCGCATTAAGGTTTGATGCGTCTCGGCCAAACCAATTTCCCAAGGTATACCCGCGTGTTGCACTGAACTTAGCGGAGAAGCTCCTGTACCTCCATCGTGACCAGAAATAAGAATATTATCCGCATTAGCCTTGGCTACCCCAGCAGCGATGGTTCCAACCCCTGCTTCAGCCACCAACTTCACATTTACCCCAGCTGTTGGATTTACATTCTTAAGGTCAAAGATCAACTGTGCTAAATCTTCAATCGAGTAGATATCATGATGTGGTGGTGGTGAAATGAGTGTAACTCCTGGTGTGGAATTTCTAATTCTGGCAATATTCTCATCTACTTTAGGCCCTGGTAACTGACCACCCTCTCCAGGCTTGGCTCCCTGAGCAATTTTAATCTGGATTTCATCGGCATTCATTAAATAATGAGCCGTCACACCAAACCTTCCTGAGGCCACTTGCTTAATAGAAGAACGTGCTGACAATCCATCCGCACCTACAGAAAAGCGCGAAACATCCTCCCCGCCTTCACCGCTATTGGACTTACCACCAATAAGGTTCATAGCCTTGGCGATCAGGGTATGCGCCTCTTCTGAAATCGAACCAAATGACATCGCTCCGGTGGCGAATCGTTTCATGATTTCAGAAGCAGGTTCCACTTCCTCAATTGATATTGGAGTGCTTTTGACAAAAGAGAACATACTCCTCAGTGTCACATTCTTGTTTTCCTGTTGGTCGATCGCTTCACTATATGCCTTGAATAGTGAATAATCATTCAGTTTTGTTGACTTCTGAAGCAGATGTATTGTCTTAGGATTAAACAGGTGATTTTCGCCCTCAGGGCGCCATTGATAGACTCCATGATCACCCAGTCCATTCATTGAAGTCCTTCTGTCTTGGATGAATTCGTAATTGATCAATAAATCTTGTTCGAGCTGCGCAAAGGTCTTGCCCGAAATACTACTTATTGTACGTTTAAAACACAGGTCTATGACCTCTTCTGCTAAACCAAGTATTTCAAAAACCTGCGCTGACTCATAAGACTGCAGTGTTGAGACACCCATCTTAGATAGGATCTTCCTTAACCCATAGTTTATGCCTTTGATATAGTTCTCAATGGCCTCATTTTGAGGTAGATCTGTAATGCTGATAATGGTTTCAAAGGCCAAATAGGGACATATGGCTGCAGCTCCATAACCAATAAGTGTTGCAAAATGGTGCGTTTCAATAATATCTCCACCTTCATTGATTAAGCTTACACGAGACCTTATACCTTTTTCCATCAGGTGATTGTGAACGGCACCCGTTATCAATAGACTAGGAATTGCCACTTGACCCAATACCGTTCTATTAGAAATAATCAACAAATTGACACCTTGAGTCACAAGTTTTTCAGCTTCTACAGTAGCATTTAGCAGAGCACTTTCTAAGTTGCACTCACCCGGGTCATAAACAGCCATTAGCTGCTGTGCCTTAAAGTTTTCAGCGGCATACTCTCGTAGTGTCTCAAGTTGGCTGGGTAAGAGGATGGGGTGTTCAAGGGCGATCTTTCGAGATGTGGGGTCATTGTCTTCAAGTAGGTTGTTGGATTGACCTAGATAGACTGCCAACGACATCACAGTTTTTTCGCGGATTGGATCAATCGGTGGATTGCTTACTTGAGCAAAGAGCTGCTTAAAGTAATCTGAAATGTGTGTACTTCTACTGGCAAACACTGCCAGTGGCGTATCCATTCCCATCGAGCCAATCGGTTCTGTTCCATTTTTGCTAAATGGAGCAAGAATAAATTTTATATCCTCTCTTGAGTAGCCAAAGGACAGTTGTTCCTTTAAAAGTTCCTCGGGTGATTGAGTGTTCCACTGTTCCTTTACATTGCAAAGTTCATCGAGTGAAGTGATTAAGTTCTTGTTCCATTCTTGATATGGATATTCTTTAGCCAAGCGGGTTTTAATAGCTTCATCTTCTTCAACAGTATGCTCATCTAAGTTCACCAGCAACATCTCGCCTGGCTTCAACTTTCCTCTTTTTAGTACCTCTGACGGATCCACGTTTACTATTCCTGTTTCAGAGGCAAAAATCAATCGGTCATCTGTCGTAATCGAATATCGAGTTGGTCTAAGTCCATTACGATCTATACAAGCACCGATATGTGTGCCATCCGTAAAGCAGAGAGCCGCAGGACCATCCCAAGGCTCCAAGAAAGTGGCATGATAAGCGTAGAAAGACTTTAATTCTTCACTAAGATGCGGATTGTCTCTCCAGGCTGGAGGAACCAGCATTGCCAGTACTCGATCAAGTCGTCTACCTCCCATCACCAATAATTCTACAGCCAAATCAAGATTAGCAGAGTCGGAAAGTTCAGCTTGACATATAGGCAACAAGAGCTCAATTTCGTCCGGTGTAAAATGAGTCGATTTGAGAAGTGATTCTCTGGAGACCATCTTGTTTACATTGCCTTTTATTGTATTTATCTCACCGTTGTGCGCGATATATCGAAAAGGCTGTGCCAAACGCCATTCTGGTAAAGTATTGGTGGAAAACCTTGAATGGACGATCGCATAGGGCGAGACAAAATCAGAACAATTTAAATCTGGATAGTACTCTCCTAATTGCCAGGTTCTTAACTCACCTTTATAAGTGATGGTTTTTGTTGAGCAAGAGCTTATGTAGAACTCTTTGGCATAATCATGCTGCCTTGACTTGAACTCCGAGAGCTTCCTGAGTAAGTATAGCTTTCGATTAAGTGATTCATCTGAAAAGCCCTTTCCCAACAATGAAATATTGAAAAACATTAGGTTCGTTAGACCTTGCAAATTCAACCCAGCTCGTTGGCATTGGTTTGGACCTTCCTTTTCCAAATACATTGCAAGTCCAATTCTTTAGCAGATTCAAGCAAAATAGTACCGAAGAAGTCTCTTTGATCTCTTTTAGACATGAATGTCATAGCAACACCATAACTACCTTCTTCCGGCAGTTCAATACCGCTTTCAGTCGCAATTCTGTCGAAATAACTATGGGGTATCTTAATCAGTATTCCTGCGCCATCTCCAGTTTTGCCATCTGCCGCGACACCTCCTCTATGCTCCATCCGATGCAGCATTGCCAACGAATCTTCCACTATTTTATGAGATGCGACATTCTTGACTTGAGCGATAAAACCAATACCACAGGCATCTTTTTCAAATTCTTCTCTATAAAGTCCCTTTCCCATTATTGTCAGTTGATATTCGTGCTTTTAGCAATCGTTTACATTGAATGTCTTCACATCCGATAATTGTCAATCAGGAATTTATCTAATTTCATAGGAGTGTCTGTCGGAAGAATTCATCAAAATATGATATCCAAATTGTCTTCAATGGATCATATACGACTGATTATTAAATAGTTAAAAGACAAATTGATTTGATGTCCAAAACGCCAAATGAGCAGCTACTTTTTGAGTTGATTCATGCCTTGACTAAGTCTGAGAAAAGAAGTTTTAAACTCTTCGTAAAACGATCTGGAGCCACTAGTGACTCCAAGTTCATCAGGCTGTTCGACATCATGGAGAAAATGGGTAGTTACGATGAAGGGGTCATCAAGAAAAAGCTTCCCGGCATACGTCCCAGTCAGTTTGCAAACCTTAAGTCCCACTTATATGGCCAAATTCTAGCAAGTTTAAGACAGTCTAACCTAAAACATGACATCGATATTGAGTTAAGGGAGCAACTTGATTATATACGATTGCTGTACAAGAAGGGACTTTACCATCAAAGTCTACGCCTCCTAAGCAGGGCAAAGAACACCACTGGAAACTACCGCAAAGACTTGTTTCAACTGTCATTACTGGATTACGAGAAGCAAATAAGGTCTCAACAGGTTTTTGACCTTGAGGAGAACTATGTCAATGAGCTAGATTCACAAACAGATCAGGCCATGCTTCGCTTTATTAATGTGCAAAAGTTCTTTACACTGGCCATTAAAATGAAAGCTCGCTTTATTGAAAAAGGAATGGTAAAGAGTGAAAGAGAGTTGAACAATCTCAAGGCACTTTTTTATACCAATTTGCCCGCCTATGAAGAAAGAGATTTGGCTTTCAATGAAAAGTTCTACCTCTATCGGGCATATTATTGGTTTTCCTACTTGACTCATGATTTTGAGTCATGCGTTAGATATGCTGAAAAGTGGATCAATCTTTTCAAAGAAACGGGACTCAACAAAAAAAGACGTGCGGGTTTCCTTAAAGGACTTAATCGATTACTGCAGT
Organism: Roseivirga sp.; assembly: GCA_965230105.1. Lineage (GTDB taxonomy): Bacteria > Bacteroidota > Bacteroidia > Cytophagales > Cyclobacteriaceae > Roseivirga. The sequence continues at coordinate 110,081 of CBDDKG010000029.1, forward strand.
CAGCTTTTAGAATCGATGACTTGGAAAAGTTTCAGTACTATTTTGCTGAGTTGATTGACTTTGAAGGTGAAGAGGGTCCTACTCTGGCCAGTAATACCCATGCTCTGCTAGTGAAATACAAGGCCTTACAAACCTTTAACAAGATATTTCTCAAAGGAAATTTTACAGAGTGCAAGACTGAAGTTGGGCAAATGATTAGCCATGTTGACAACAACAGAGCTTTTATTGACAAACACAACCTGACTGTAATTCACTACAAAGCGGGTGTTTATTTTTTTGCATTGGGTGAATACCAGTCTGCCAGGTCACATCTGGAAAAGTTAATTCTGGACAAAGATCCCTTAAGAGGAGATTTAAAAGGTTTTTCGCGAATTATAGACATACTTATTGATTATGACCTAGGCCAAGAAGTGGATATGGATAAGAAAATAAAATCGGCCATGGTCTATATCACAAAAAAAGATGACCTCGGGGAGTTTCAAGCTTCTTTTCTGAATTTCATTAGTAACCTGAGTACCGTCTTTCCTCAAGACCAGAAGGCTGCATTCTTCGCCATGAAGTCACAACTCATGGCAATAAAGAAGCACCCCTTAGCTGCTAAACCTCTCCTTTACTTTGATTTTATCAGCTGGCTTGATGCGCAAATTGAGGGTAAGCCTTTTGCTGAAGTTATTAGTAGAAAGGTGGAGCAGAACTGAGTCTACTTGCGATTAACCGCATAAATTCTAACCCCTTGTTGCTTACCACGGAGTAGCTCTTCTGTCATTAACTCAAAGTCACAATCTCCATTAGGATTTAGGGCTGCATGTACATACTCTGATATCAGGAGCGTCTTTTTAAAGTCGTTGCATTTTTCTTGAATACGGGCAGCAATGTTCATTGTATCACCATGATACGCTATCTCTCTTTTAATCTCCCCCACTTCAGCAGTAGTCACTTCTCCAAAATGCAAACCTGCCTTGAATTTTGGTTGAATCCCATAACGATCCCTGTAGAAACCTGATCGGCTATCAAGTTGATCTTCGAAAGCCCAGAAAGCCTTTAAGCACTTTCTGAAATCCATTTTACCTCTTATTCTCCAGTTCAATACTACTTCGTCTCCAACATACTGATATACTTCAGCTCCAAATCTTTGCACCACATGTAAATCATAGAAACAGTCTTGTAGGAAGCTGCTATACTTGATATGACCTAGTTTTTCTGCTATTCCTGTAGAGTCTTGAAGATCAACAAACATGAAAACACGCTTTTCAACTCTTGGCTCATAAAAATCTCCTTTGACAAACCTTAGGAGGTTTCCTCTACCCAAAAGTAGGTTGAGCTGTCTGAGTGCTGCAAGTACAAAACTCACAATTATTGAGTAAAAGAAAGTGAGAATGGCCGAAGGGTTCTGAATAAACTCCAGGAAGGTCACCTCTTCATCAAAACCCACTACATTCTTAAAAAAGCCATAGGCTAAGCCGAAAATAATGGTCATTATGACCGTATCGGTCAGTAAACCATATAAGCCCAGTCTCCATAATGGTACTCTTCTATAGAGGTAACGTTCTAGTTTTAACTGAGCTATACCAAAGAGAATACCTGCCAGTATACCGAATACTATGACCAACCGAATATTATGCCAAACCGTTGGTTGAACAGGAGCATCGGGAATAATCCCTACATTTCGAACTATTACCCAGAAACTCAAGGCAATGAGCCATCCAACAATGTAATCTCGAATGAGATTTACGGTTTCTCTGTTATTTCTTAAAAAGTCTCGCAAAGGCCCTTGATCGTTTGTTTTTATCCTTACATTCAAATGTAAATCCATGGAACACCATTACCAATTAAGTGATAATGAATTTGAGAAGAGTTTTTCGCAAAAAACTCTCAATCCCAAGTGGTTTTCACATGAAGCCCACCTGCGACTTGCTTGGATTCACATTCGCAAATACGGATTCGAGAAGGCAACTGTTAACCTCTGTAATCAAATTGAAGCTTTTGCTCAGAACTTAGGAGCAAATGACAAATTTAATAAGACACTTACAATTGCCGCGGTCAGTGCTGTGTATCACTTTATAAAAAAGTCACATGTCGTTGATTTTCAGCAGTTTATAAAAGAGGAGCCTAGACTCAAAAATCAATTTAGCGACTTAATGAAAGCGCACTATAGTCTTGATATACTTAAAAGTGAAAGGGCTAAGAGAGAATTCTTGGCGCCAGATCTAATCCCCTTTGACTAACAATCCTTACAACCCGAGCACCCTTCTTCTTTCACAAGGTGTCCACAGTATTCAAAGAATAAGTCTTTGAGCATTTTTCTTCCCCTTTGTACTCTCGATTTAAGGCCAGATTCGCTCATTCCATAGTTCACTGCCAACTGCTTCTGTGAAATACCTCTTAGTTCATAATCAGCCAGGGGAACAGCGTATTTCTCAGGAAGTTTCGCGATCAGTGAAGGCACACAATGTTCCAACTGCTCATATAATTCATCCGAAGATTCATCCGGTAATTGAAAGTCTAATTCGTCTTTAGCTCCCTTCTGTCGTTCCCTAAAATAGTCTGTAATGGTATTTCTGGCGATTGTGATCAGCCAGGCCTCAATATTCCGGACGCCTTCGACTTTTTCGCAGTTGTCATAAATTTTCATCATGACCAGACTTAGCAATTCCTCACTTTCCAAGGGGTCTTTAACCCGGCTTGTGATAAACCGGGTTAAAATCTCTCGGTATTCCTGAAAAACAGGAGCTACAACTTGACAACTTGGATTCATGATGTACAACAAGTATCGTCACAACAGGCCGAATCTGCAATTTTGTTCACTTGAGATTCTCCATAGGTATGAAAAATCTCCCACTCTACACCCTGTGGGTCTTTAATCCATGACTTATTAGATTGAGCATAACAGCAAACCGTATCTCCTTCGGGCCTAACTGTACCTTCCGCTAAGTCAATGGCCTGATAAAGACCATTTAGTTCTTCTTCTGTTTCTGCCTGAATTCCTAAATGTTCAATCCCCAGTTCACTTTTGGTCAAAGAAATGGAAAAATTCACCCTTGGGTCTTCCAGCATCCATTTGGCATAATCTGGTTTTTGAACTGTTGGTTCAGTACTAAATAGCGCACTGTAAAAACCAACAGACTTATCAATGCTATCTACTTTCAAATTGACGTGTAATCTTTTCATATCTTTTTTTTTGATTCAGCCTGTAGACGATGAATTAAAAAAAAGACGCAAAATGATTTAGAATTCTTTGGGGAGAGGTCTCATTTATTGAATATTGCAATCGTTTCCATAAACTACCCTTTGCCTTAGTATGAGTGATAAAAATCTACCCAAAAAATATAGAGAAGAGCTTTTTCGGCATCTTGACGGTATAGTTACAGCACCTACTGTTTACACACTTTATGAAAGTGGAATCTTAGGGTTCTTACTTCAAGAAAAGCAAGTTAGCCTAGGCGAGATAGCTAATAAGTTTAAGGCAAATTCGGGTTATTTGAATGTAGCCTTAAGGGTTCTATGCTCTCAAGGTTGGCTGACTCAGAAGTTTCTTGATGATGACATTGAGTTTGAGTTAAATAAAAACTCTCAAGAGGCCTTCAGGGCAGCACCCTTGTATAAAGAAGTGGTAGGCTTATTGAAGTTTTCAGAAAAATTTCACCCTCGAAAATTTGAATTGGAGCCGTTTAGGTTGCTCGAAAAGATTCAAAAAAGATTTGAAGAAACTTATGAATCAGAACTAAGAAGCCTGGGAATAAATGAAGAAATAAGTAATCAAGTTCTAAAGCATATAGAGGGTGTGCTCATGGGCCCAACAATTGTTCACTTGGGCATGAGTGGTATGTTTCACAAGTATTTTATGGAGGCATCATTTCTACCGGAAGAATTTCATAATGATTCAAAGAGTTTTGGCAAGCTATTGGATTTCTTTGCTGGTCGAGGATGGTTTTATAAAAAGAATAACACGTTCAGCTTCACAGACAAAGGCCTTTTCTTTGCAAAAAGAGCAAGTGCCTATGGTGTCACTGTATCATATATTCCAACCTTAAGAAACCTCAATCATCTAATATTTGGAGACCTAGATGTAGTCAGAACATATGATAAGAATGAGACTGAAACACATGTAGATAGAGAAATGAATGTTTGGGGAAGTGGTGGTGCTCACTCAAGTTATTTCAAAGTAATAGATGAGATAATCATAGAACTATTCAATAGACCTATAGAAGACCAACCAAAAGGAATTCTAGACATGGGGTGTGGAAATGGAGCCTTCATTCAACATATGTTCGAAGTTATAGAACATCAAACATTGAGAGGTCGAGTTCTCGATAACCATCCTCTTTTTCTAGTTGGAGTGGATTATAATAAAACTGCTTTGAAGGTCACAAGAAGCAACCTTATTCAATCAGATATTTGGGCTAAAGTGATGTGGGGAGACATTGGTAAACCAGATGTTTTGGCTCAGGACCTCATGTCTGATTATGGCATTCAACTGGAGGATTTATTGAATGTCAGAACTTTTTTAGACCACAACCGAATTTGGGAAGCACCCAAGAAAAAACAATTGGAACGAGTAAGCTCTTCAACAGGGGCTTATACCTCAAAAGGTAAGCACATTAAGAATGAATTAGTCGAACAATCACTTCTGGAGCATTTTGTGAAGTGGAAACCCTATGTTAGCAAGTTTGGTCTCTTAGTAATTGAGCTTCATACTTTAAACCCAGAAATAACCTCGAAAAATCTTGGTAAAACAGCTGCGACTGCTTACGATGCCACTCACGGTTATTCTGATCAATACATTTTGGAGGTAGACCTCTTCCTTAAAATCGCTGAAGAAGCTGGGCTAAAGCCAAGTATAAACAACTTCAGGAAATTTCCAGATTCAGAATTGGCAACGGTCACAGTTAACCTGCTGAGGGGGAATTAACATTCCCCCTTAATATTTATTCAATCCTTAGTGTATCCACTGGGTTTGACTTGGCCACTCTAAATGACTGAACGCTTACAGTCAAAAGTGCGATTAGCCAAGAACCGATCCCAACAACTAAGAATACCATAAGCCCCATAGAGATTTTATATGTATAGCCATCTAACCAGCTATTCATAAGGTAGTAAGTGACTGGTGCTGCAATCAGGAAAGCGGTGAATACCAAAAGCGTGAACTTCTTAGAGAGAATCATTACGATTTGCGATACTGATGCTCCCAACACCTTTCTAATACCCATTTCTTTTAGTCTTTGGCGTACAGTGAAGGAAGCCAGGCCAAATAGTCCCAAAGAAGCAATAATGATTGCTAAACCAGAAAGAATACCAATGACCTTTGTCAACTGCTGCTCAGACTGATACAAGCGATCAAAGTGTTGATCTAGAAATTCATACTCAAAGGGACGTCCAGGGAAAAGTGTCGTCCATACCGTTTCAATTTCTTTGACAGCCGCCTGAAGGTTTCCTGATTTAACCTTGACATTTACTTCACTCCAGAAATTCCCACTTGGTTGGCTCATAAAGAGTGGTTCTACCTTCAAGTTGAGCTTATTGTAATTAAAGTCTTTGGCGATACCTACGATTTGACCTAAGGTATCCGCACCTCCGAAATGGAAGGGCATTCCCACTACCTGATGTCCACCAGCCCCTAATTCTTTTGCCAAAGTTTCATTGACCACAAAACTTCTGCCTTGCGCATCAGCTGCAAATTCATCACTCAGTGCTCTCCCTTCTAAGATTTCCATTTTATAGAAATGGAAGAAATTATGATCGATCTGAACAAATGAGCTCGAGCTATTGATTAATGCCGTGTCCGCACGATACTGCATAGAGGTTTGATGAAGGTTATTGCCTAATCGCTGACTGGTAGCTGTTACATCAACAATATTGGGTTGATTCTTCAATTCAGTTGAGAGTAAATCGTAACGCTCATTTGTGTCTTGATACATATTCATTACCACAGTCAGCTCTTTGTCGAAACCAAGGTCAAGGTTTTGCATATAATTCAACTGACGTGTCGCTACAGAAGTACCTATGATGATCGCTATTGCTATAGCATATTGAAAAACTACTAGCACATTACGAAAGACAGACCTAGTACCGACTGAACCACTGCCTTTTAGGGCAATGACAGGGTTAAAACCTGACATGACCAAGGCTGGGTAAATCCCCGAAAGCAGTCCGATCAAAAGTCCTATAGATAAAACAATGATAAGGTTTAATGGCTCAAAATAGATAGACAAGCTCAAGTCCCGATCAATGATTTGTGTTAGTGCATTGATCGAAGCATAGCATAGGCCAAAAGCTATAATAAGGGCCAAGAATGAAAGTAATATCGATTCTATCACAAACTGACCAGTGATCTGACCTTTAAAGGCTCCAATAGATTTTCTCACTCCTACTTCCCTAGACCTTGTTGCTGCTCTGGCGGTAGAGAGGTTCATAAAATTGATACTGGCGATTAGTAGTACGAAAACAGCCAAGATCACAAAAATATTTACTGAACTACGGGCAAACTTCTTATGGTTGTTATAGTCATGTGTGATGTCCATTGAACCCAAATGAACATCAGATAGAGGCTGTAAAAACAACTCATATAATTCCAGAATATCTTCCCCCATAAACTTGACCAAGAATTCGTCAAACTTGGATTCTAATGCTTCAATATCAGCACCAGGCACCAATTGCAAGTAGGTATTGAGGTAGTTGGAGCCCCAGCCGTTCTGGCGCTGCTCACTATCCCAGAGTCTAGTGCTGAGTAGGCCATCAAATTGTAGATGAGAGTTATCAGTTACATCGGCAAATACACCGCTAACCGTTACTTGTTCGTCAAAATTGGCAAACTTCAATACTTTACCTACAGGATCCTCTTCACCAAATATTCGTTTAGCATTGGTTTCACTAATGATCATCCCATATTGATCATCGAACACTTTGTCTAAATCTCCTCTAAGCAACTGGAAATCAAACATCTTTAGGAATGACGTATCGACTCTGACAATATTATCAAAATAGTGTTGACGGTCGCCAATATCAAAGAGCGTTCTCCCCATGGTCCAATAGCGGGTGAAATCAACAATCTCTGGGTAATCTGCTAAAAGGTTAGGCCCCATTGGATACATCGACAAGGCCACTTTCTGTGGAGACATTCCATTGAAGGTTTGTACTTCGTCAAGTCGATAGATATTGGCTTTCTTTTCGTGAAAACCATCAAAGCTCAGTTCATTATTAACGAACAAAAGAATGAGCAAGCAAGAAGCCATGCCCAGCGCAAGACCAAATATGTTGATGAATGAATAACCTTTGTATTTCAAAAGGTTTCTAAATGCGATTTTCAAATAGTTTTTGTACATGACCAGTGGGTTATAAAAATTGAGTTTTCTTCTTAAATGAACATTTCTTACCGAGAGAAATACATCCTTTATATACAGCGACTTAGCCTTTCGTGGGCTAAGAACAGTTGTTCTTTCATTAAATAGCTCCATCAAATCTCCATCGATATCATCGAACAATTCTTCTGAAATGACCCATCTCAGAAACCTTCTTCCATATTTTGGAGGATAGTATTGACTCATGATGTAGCTGATATTTGGGGTAAAGTTTTCCAGAACGATTCACGTGTCTCTTTCGACTCTCTGAGCATGCTGAGACCGTAATTTGTAACTTTAAACAAGCGTTTGTTTTTACCGCCTCGCTTGGCCTCGGCTCCTCCTCTTGAGGACTCCACCAAGCCTTTATCTTCCATTCGATATAGTGCCGTATGAATTGCCGAAATATTGGCCTTCCGTCCAACACGTTCCAATAATTCAGACTGAACACTAACAGCGTAAGCATTATCTTCTAGCGAAGCGACAGCCAACAGTACGAGTTCCTCAAATTCACCTAGATGTATTCCTTTCATGTCCCAAAGAAAGTCATTTTCATAACAATTGTAAACATTATGGCAATCATTTTCATAACATTTGTAAACAATAGACTTAAGGTCAAAGAATTCGTTACAAAGAATTTGAGTTTTTTTGACCTAATATTTTTAGACACTAAATTTTGAACTGTGATCTACGAACATTCAGCCCCGTCCGAAGTTTTATCCAGATATATCAAGTCTTATTGGCTCATAGATAGCGAAGCAGATACTACCTCTATTCGCGAAAAAATAATTCCTGATGGCTATCCTGAGCTAATTTTCCATTATGGAGATCCTTATAGAGTGAATATCAATGGAAGCTGGGAGGCTCAAGGACCGCATCTAATTGCAGGGCAAATCAAGAATCATTTCTATCTAGAAAATACAGGAAAGTCGGGAATGATTGGTGTTAAGCTTATGCCCACAGCACTGACTACCCTATTTGGCCTTAATATGTCCTCATTGACAGATTGTGTGAGTTCGCTTTCAATTTTACTCCCCGATTTTACAAGATCCTTGATGCAAACTCCGTTCAGCCTGGAACGTAAGGAGCAGTTCATTCAGTCTTTCGAGAACCTCATCACAGAGCAACTGGATAAAGTTTCAACAGCACTTGAAACAACCGAAATGGCAGTCACAGAAATCCTTAAATCAAAAGGCAATGTTTCGATTTCAGCGATGTGTGAACAAATTGAAATTGGTCAGCGACAACTTGAAAGGCAATTCTCAAGAGCAGTTGGCCTTACACCAAAATTCTACGCGCGTATCATCAGGTTTGCCCATATATTCGAATTGATGAAAAACGGTGACAATACATGGAGTGATCTTGTCTATGCATCTGGTTTCTTTGATCAGTCACACTTTATAAAAAACTTCAAGGAATTTACGGGTGAAGATCCATCTGCTTATGGTTTTGATGCTAATAACATGGCCAACTTTCATATGAAACAATAGATGTCGATTTTTTACAATACATAAGTCAATTGTGTCCATAATTTGTCAAACAAAAACTCATGAAACGGTTCTTACTAAGCTTTGCAATAATTGCCCTAATGCACTTAACAGCCACAGCCCAGTCTAGTTCGGGGACTTCAGTGCAAGAGCAATTTCAAAAATTAGAATGGATATTGGGCAAATGGAATAGAACCAATATGCAGCAAGGAGTTACTGCTACAGAATCCTGGACCAAAGTTTCGGAGCAACTATTTGAGGGTGTTGGCCTAAATATGAAAGGCAGCGACACCACTTTTGTTGAACGATTGAGAATAGAAATAAAAGACAATGATATTTTTTACGTAGCAGACGTTCGGGAAAATGCTACTCCCACTTATTTCAAAATCACTAGCCTAACAAAGAGTGGTTTCATCAGTGAGAACCCTGAGCATGACTTCCCAAAAGTCATTTCTTACGAATTAAAAGAAGGAACCTTAACTGCCATTATTTCTGATGGAGGCCAGAAGAAGATGGGTTTCGTCTTTCAAAAAAATTAATCTACTGATCAGTACCTTATAAACCTGAATGAGTCTCAAAATGGATATCTTTGCCAGATGTCCGGAGAGGCCAAAGTTGTTTTATTTTTTACCATTGCACTGGTCACCCTTGTGATTATTAATGCTTCTTCAGAGAAAGAGGATGCTCCAAATAAGGTAATTACGGTTCTCCGAACTGAAGTTCGGGAAGTAAGCGGTGATACAGATATTGAGCCAATATCCTCAGGACTAGTTAAACCTATCCTTTACACCAAAGTCGTCAGTTTACAACCGCTACCTCCTTTTGAAGACAAGACCAGGTTTGTAGAACTGATTCTTCCAGGGATTTTGGTGGCAAAATATAGGATTGAGCAAGACCGACTAAGATTGAAATCTCTTTCCGAAGCGTTAGAATGGTCTCCGGCAGATAGTAGTTTTTTACATGAATTAAGCAAGGCCTATCGTACCGATAACCTTGCACTTTTAGACAAGAGACTCAGGACACACCCTAACAGTATTGTTTTGGCACAAGCAGCTGTCGAATCCGGATGGGGAAAATCAAGATTTTTTAGAGAAGCTAACAACCTGTTTGGTATATGGTCATATCGAACCAACGAGCCACGAATAAGAGCGAGCGTCAGCAGGTTAGATTATCAGGTGTATCTTCGAAAGTATGACAATCTATCTGAATCGATTGTTGATTACTTCCAAACCATAGGTCGCGCTAAGCCTTATAGCGCATTTAGAGAAAAGAGAATGGAAACCAGTGATATTGACGTTCTACTCCCTCTTTTGAGCCAATATTCGGAGCGTAAGGAAGAGTACGTCAGGCAATTAAGGTCCATGATCAAATTCAACGAGTTTGAGCAGTATGACAGCTATAGTATTGACCCCAGCTATTTTGTGTCGAAAGTGATAGATGAATAATGAGACTCATACAGTTCATCTGCCTAATCTTTCTCCATAAGCTGTGTTTCGCATTTCAACAACCGAACGTCTCGGCCTTTGTGTATCATCGTTTTGGTGATGATAGGTTCTCTTCTACCAATATTGACCTAGAAAAGTTTGAAGAGCAGTTGAAGTTTTTAAAGGATAATGGTTATGAAGTTCTCAACTTAAGTCAGGCCTTGGACCGTTTAGAAGATCAAGGAGCGGAGACCAAAGTAGCAGTTATTACCATAGACGATGCCTTTAAAAGTTTCTATAACAATGGCTGGCCACTTCTAAAACGGTATGGCTTTTCTGCCACACTCTATGTAAACACTAAGACTGTAGGGGCGTCTGACTACATGGACTGGAATGAAATAAGGGAAGTACAAAATGAAGGTATTGAAATTGGCAACCACTCTCATGCTCACCCCTATTTTCTCAACAATTTTAATGAGACAGAATTCCTAAAAGACATTGAACTAAGTCATCAGGCCTTCAAGAATGGGATGAACAGTATCCCTAAAACCTATGCCTACCCCTATGGGGAATGGAATCAAAAGATGGCCTATATACTCGATTCACTAGGCTATACTAGTGCCGCTGCCCAAAACTCAGGGGTTATCTATGCCCAATCCGATCGTTTTCAGTTGCCTAGATTTCCCATGTCGAACGACTACGCTGACATGAATGCGTTTAAGGAGAAGCTAAATGTTAAGGCACTCGAAGCACAAGGAATTAAAGTGCATAAATCAGGAAGTTTTGGATCTGCTAAAAAACCAACAATTGTCCTCAGCTTTTATGAAGGCAATTATGTCATTGAAAACCTTCAGGTTTTTATACAGGGGAATGAAGTCAACAAGTCAGCGGTCATAGGCAAGGATGGTTTGGTGAAACTCACAATATCACCAAAATCTCCTCTCAGTCATAGAAGAACCCTATTCACAGTCACCGTACCTAATCGTAAAGGTGAGTGGTTCTGGTTTAGTTATTCTTGGGTAATAACTTCATATCAAGAATGACAAGGCACATTTCCTTAATACCTCTATCAAGATTTCATCGTTCATGCCTATTTCTTGCATTAGTTGCGAAAAAGAATGCGCCTCCTGTTAAAGGCTATCCGACTGACATTCAGGGGAAAATTAATTACGCTACCTCATTTTATAAAGGACCCTTTAAAAACCATTTTCAGTTAGAAGAGCGACTGTGGAGCTATGTTTCTGATAAATCGAATCAGCTCAGGGAGATTATAGAAAGCTTGATCTTAGAACGTCAACAGCTTAAGCAACTCTTTAATACACTTGTCGAAAACCAATCCGAAGATTCACTGAATCAAATCGGGGCTCTTCTCGAAAAGCATGTGCGTAAAGAGGAAAGAGTTCTTTTTCAGCAAATACAGAGTGATTTGACCGAAGAAGAACTCTCTCAAATTCCTAAGTTGCTCGAATAGCTATTCTACTCTCAGGGCCTTGATAGGGTTAGACCTTGCTGCTCGCATGGCATGGTAACCTATTACAATGAGCATTATGAGAAAAGAAAGTAAGCCGCTTACCAAGAACACTAATACGCCAACCTCAATCCGATAGGCAAAGTCGCTTAACCACTGGTTCATCAAGTACCAGGTGATCGGGATTGAGATAACAAAAGCCAAAACGAGTTGTTGGCTAAACTGCTTCAATAGCAAGCTCAAAATGGTAAATGTAGGTGCTCCTAGTACTTTTCTGATTCCAATCTCTTTTATCTTATTGTTTACTACCATAATTGTTAGACCTAGAAGTCCAAAAGCAGCAATTAAAATACTAATGATGGTAGCAATGCCTGCAATTTGATTTACCCTGGCTTCATTTTCATACATCAACCTCAACCTCTCATCAATAAAGCTGAAATTAAGTTCTTCATTAGGAAAACTTCCCTCCCAAACTTCTTCCAATAAACTTTGGACATTTAACAGGCTATTACCAGTGTACTTAAAGAAGACTTTCGGTATTGGGTTTGAGTTGATGTTAAAGTCACTAGCACCTTGTGCTATGGGACCAGCATTTTGCGTAATAATGAGCGGATTCACTTCAGTATGCAATGATTCGAAGTTGAAATCTTTTGCCATACCAACGATTCGGTGAGCTCCAAAATCATTGCCAGGCAGCTTTTTACCTATTGGACTCTCAGTACCAAAAAAGTACTCTGCCGCTGCTTCATTGATTATGATAGATTCGGTTTTGTCTATTTCTAGTGCCGGATCAAAATCCCTTCCCTCTGCCAATTCAATTCCAAAGCTTGAATTATAATAAGGGTCAGTAACCAGAAGCGTAAACTGTTTGAACTGCCCTTGCGTGTCACTAAACCCAAGTGTTGTCCAGCCGGATGTCCCGAACATATGATTTGCTGCACTGATACTAGTCACATCTGGATAAGTTTCTAGTTTAGACTTCAAGATTTCGGCATTTTCAAAACCGCTTGTGATCCGATCAAAGAGTCCTTGGGCATCAGGTTTAGCATACATATTGACGGCTACCATCGCCTCCTTTTCATAACCTAAATCTGTGTTTTGCAGAAAGTTAAGTTGACCTCTCATAACCAAGGAACCTGAAATAAGAAAGATTGTCAACAACAACTGAAACACCATTAATGACTTCCTGAATAAGCCTGTTCCTCGTCCGCCACTCGCTCCTCTTAACACGCTAATCAACTTAAGGTTAGAAAGTACAAATGCAGGATATAGACCCGTTAACCCACCAACTACCATCACAAGTCCTAAGAACAAAAGGGCATTACTATAGTCTAAAGGAATAGCGATCTGAGTCCCGGCAAGCTGGTTGAATGTCGGTAGTAACAAATACGCTAGCCCTAGTCCAGTCATTGCTGCGAATGCCGTAATGAGTATACTTTCTGAAAGGTACTGCCAAATCAAACCGCTCTTCTGTGCTCCTACGACTTTGCGAATACCGACCTCTTTGGCTCTTCTGATTGACTGACCTGTTGATAATGTGGTATAGTTCATACAAGCCATAATCAAAACAAGAAGCCCTATAGTGGCCAGGACATAGACATAATTAGGGTTCCCAACGGGCATGGCAGCAGCAGGGAACTCTGGATTCAGATGAATATCTTCTAAAGGTTGGAGACCCAGAACATACTCACCTTCCTCAACTTCATCTGCAAGTATGGTATTAATCATTCCCGGCAGCTTAGCTTCTACAGCTTCTATGCTGGCATTCTCCTTAAGTAAAACAAAGGTTTCAGGAGCAATATTAAACCAAGCTTGTAAAGCTCTAGGACTATAAAATCGAGTCAGGTCTTCATTAGATATAATCATATCCATTTGAAAGCCCGTGTTGGCAGGCATATTATCCATCACAGCCGATACTCGATATGAAACCTGCTCTTCTCCGATCTGAAGTAAGAGCTCTTCACCAATGGCTTCACCAGCACCAAAATATTTTACTGCATAGTCTTCAGAAATGACGACATCCTCTCTACCAAGTGGTGTTGATGTATTACCCCTATTTAGATTAAAAGTGAAAAGATCAAAGAAATTTGGAGACACAATGGCTACACGTTCATTAATTCTATTCTCTCCTTCTCCAACCAAAAACCTATTGTAATCTACCCTTACTGTAGCCTCGACCTCAGGTATATTGGCCTCTAAAGCATCTGCCAGGGGTAAAGGAGAAGAGGTATAGAAAAACACCTGCCCCTCTCCATAGTCTTCCTTGCTCCATGTTCTGTATATGCGTTCTCCCTTTTCATGGAATTTGTCAAAACTTAATTCCTGACCCACATAGAGAGAGATTAGAATAAAGCAAGCCATACCTATGGCTATACTTCCAATATTGAGGGCCGTATTGGTCTTTTGCTTCCATAAGACCCTTGAAGCAACCTTAAAATTATTTCTTGTCATTGTTATTAGATTTGAGTTTAACCTATTCGATTTTTTGATATTGGACCATTTAAAGAACCTCATTACATCCCAGATGAATTTAGTCTTCGCAACCAACCGAGATTGCCTGCCAATTCGGACTTCAAAAAGCTCATGCACATCTCCCTGTATCTCTTCTAGAAACTCCTCTTTGCAATAGAGCTCTAGAAAACGATCAGCCCATTTAGGCGGCATTATCTTATCATTTCCACTCATTCTGTCCTATTACTATTCATACCGGAGAATATCCACAGGGTTGGTTACAGCAGCCTTCAGCGATTGATAGCTCACTACTGCTGCCGTGACCACAAGAGTACCGAAAGCAATAATTATGAAATGAAGTGCTTGTATATCTATTTGATAAGCAAAGTTATCAAGCCAACCATCCATGACGTAGACGGTCAAGGGTATTGAAATCGCAAATGCGACTACCACGGGACTCACAAATGCACGATAAAGTAGCTTAACAATCCCTGATGTATTGGCACCTAGAACCTTTCTAATACCAATTTCCTTAAAACGATTCTTAATTGTCAATGCGGCCAAACCTAATAAGCCAAGACAGGCAATGGTAATGGCCAGAATCGCCACTAATGTGACCATGGCATTTGTCCTTTTTTCATTTTCGTACATACGCTCCAACCGCGTGTCGATGAATTTCAGTTCAAAAGGCTCACTGAATCTTTCGTCCCATACAGCTTCTATTTGCTTACTCAATTCCTGAATATTGTCGAGCTTAATGCTCGCAATTACAGCGACACGTGTACTCTGGTTAATGCTAATTCCATTAATTCCTTTTAGAATGGGCTCAGTATTCATGGACATGACCAGAGGCCTGATCCGCTCATGCAAAGTGGCATAATGAAAGTCTTTCGTTACACCGATAATGCGGTGCTCACCAAACCTATCACCAGCTATCTTGGCTCCGATAGGATTTTCCAACCCCATTTCACGAACAAACGCTTCATTGACAATAACCCCTGTTTTTCTGACATTCTCACTTGCACCTCTAAAGTCATCACCCTCTAAAATTTCAATTTTAAAAAGGTCAACAAAGTCTTCTCCTATATGATTGAAATGAAACTCTTTTGTCTCTCCATCAGCATTTTTATAGTCTAAAAGAATCCAACCTTCATCTCCAAAATAGTTATTGGATCGACTTATACTCTCTATGTTTGGCAGTTGCTTGAGGCGTTCGATCACTTGCTCGGCCAGAAGTCCGTTTCCTTCCATAATCTGGGACATCCCTTCATAGTTTCCTTTGGCTCTCGGCAAACGAAAATAAACCTTTGCCTCCTTGTCAAAACCAAGATCTTTCTCGCTTAAAAACTGGATCTGATTCTTCATAATCAATGTACTAGAGACAAAAAAGATGGCGGTCAGAAACTGTATTACGATCAATGAATATGCCAATCCATTCTTTCCTTTTTTGGCTACATTACCACTTTTTAATGCAACAACTGGCTTGAAAGATGAGAGGACAAGGGCTGGATAAATCCCAGACATTATGCCTATGATTAGTATTGCAATTGCCAAAGCCTGAAATAAAGGAATACTAAAGGTCAATTCCAGAGTCTTATCTGCGAATTCATTGAATATGGGTAACAATAGTGAGCTGATGAGAACACCTAAAATCCCTGCCAAAATGGTCAAGATTAACGACTCACTGATAAACTGCAGGATCAGTTGGCCTTTAAAAGCGCCCATAACTTTTCTAACACCTACTTCCTTTGACCTCTTCATAGATTGACCAACAGACAGGTTAATAAAGTTTATACCAGCCAACAGAAGTATCACAAAACCGACAACTCCCAGCACTCGAACTGTACCTAGATTTCCCGGTGTAGTGTCCCCCTCTATTTGCGTATCAAAGTGAATCTGAGCCATTGGTTGCAAGTTGATAGTTGCCAGGCCTTCTTCATAGTCTTCGCCTAATGCTGTTTTGACCATTTCTTCAAACTCAGCAACCAATTGTGGCACATCAACGTCATTGTTTAACCTCACATAGATTTCAGTGGAATAGACAAACCAATTGTTCAGTTGATGCTCGCTAATGATGCGCGTATTATTTACATCGGAGATAAGTGAAGCATATTGAATAGATGAGTTTTTAGGTGGGTTTTCTATAATACCGCTCACCAAGAATGAAAGATCATTTCCTCTGATGGTGTAATCGATAGTTTCTCCTAAAACATCTGTAGAACCAAATCGTCTAATCGCCTCTGCTTCAGTAAGCACTATTTGCTCTGGCTGACTCAGAATGTCCTCTCTTTTTCCCGAGAGTAGCTTGAAATCAAAAACTTCAAGGAAATCTTTTCCCACAACTGTTAATTCAGAAGTGATGGTACGCTGGTCAGGAGAGGTATAAGTAGCAATGCCTCCCCAGACTTGTACCACATTCTCAATTTGTGGGTAATCATTTTTCAGGGGGGTCGCCATAACGATCGGCACTACTCCCTCGTAATATTCCTCTCCTTCATCATTTTCAAGAACCCAAACTCTATAAATGCGATCGATTGAATTATGAAATTTATCATAAGACAACTCATCTTGTACATAAAGGAATGTGAGAATAAAACAGGCGATTCCTAACGAAATGCCTATTAAGTTAATCCCCGTATAAAACTTGTATTTGCGCAAACTGCGTGAAGCGATTTTCAAATTGTTCTTGACCATAGTGAATTGAGTAAAATTTGACCTTTTTGATTTTTTAATATTGGACCATTTGAAGAACCTGAGAACATCCCATATGAACTGAGACTTCGCAATCAACGGGCTTTGCTTATCAATCCGGACTTCAAAAAGTTCGTGTACATCTCCCTGAATTTCTTCCAGGAATTCCTCCTTGCAATAGAACTCTAGAAAGCGATCGGCCCATTTGGGTGGCGATATGTTAGGTCTTCTATTCAATTTTGACCAAATGAGATATCTGGAATCCTATTGTAAAGTTTCATTCTGAGTGATTGAGCATCATCCAATGCCTTTTTTCCAAAAGAGGTTAATTCGAAATACCTTTTTCTTCTTCCGCCTCTTGCATTCGTTGCTCCTCCCATCTCGCTTTTCACAAAGCCCTTCTCATCCAAACGCCTTAATGCGGAATGAATAGCACTTATATTGACAGTCCTACCCGTCTCCTGCTTAATCTCGTCCATTACTGCCACGCCATACGCTTCAGGGTACAATGCTCCTACAGTAAGCAGCACGAGTTCTTCGAATTCGCCTAAATATGTTCCTTTCATAGCTGTGCAATTATTAGTTACACAAATATAAAAGAAATATTTCTTTCATATTTGTACAACATATAAAAAAGAAAAATGTAGTCAATTGTAGACAGATGGTATTGAGTTGTAAAAATTCCAAGGACGTCCCTCAATACCTTTTTGGCCAGAGACTATTTGAATCTACTCGTTTTTAAGAGAATCCACTGGGTTATTTCTAGCCGCACGGTAAACAGTCGAACCGATCGTCAAATAAGCGATAACTATAGTAGCCAAGCCGGCAATGAGAAAGGGTACTGGACTTATGCCTATTCTGAATTCGAAGTTATTCAGCCAGGAATTCATCAGATAGTAGGCAATTGGGCTTGCCAGCACAATTGCAAGTAAAACGAGCCCCGCAAAGGAAGAAGACAACAAACAAAGTAAGTTCCAAAGTCCGGCTCCTAGCACCTTTCTTATTCCAAGTTCCTTGGTTCGGCTTTGCACAGTAAATGATGCGAGTCCAAAAAGCCCAAGACAGGCTACCAAAATGCTAAGTCCTGATCCCAATTGGAATACTTGTTTGGCGGTTTGTTCCTTCTCATACTTTAAGGCTAATTGTTCGTCAAGTAAGTTGTATTCAATTGTGGTAGCAGGGTCAAACTGATTATGGACCTTTGTTATTGACCCTATCACAGAAGAGACATCCGAAGTTGATAATCTTAGAGCAAAGTAGTCAATAACACGAAGTCCGTTGTTCCAATAACCAATTATCAGTGGTGCAACTGATTCATGAAATGACTGATATTTAAAGTCTTTAACCACGCCAATCACCTTGGCATTTAACTGACGATTTGCTCTGCGGAACACTTTTAGATGCTGCCCTATCGGATTGTCCAAACCCATGGCCTTCACGGCCGCCTCATTAAGTAAAATGCTTGTGGAATCTGCTTTGTCATCACCAGAAAAGTATGACCCTTGCGCCAGTTCGAAGCCAAAGACATCTTGCATATCAGCGTCAAATGACATATAAAATGAACGTATTGAATCACGGTCATTCATTCGTCTTGTATGCAATGTGGTAATAGTTTTCCATTCGCCTGGTATCCGGCTGGCGGCAGAAACGCTAGCCACTCCCGGAACTTCTGAGAGTTCTCTTTTCATGAGTTTAAAGTCTCTACGGGAAAAACTACTATTGATATCTACAATCAGAAGACCTTCTGCTTTATAACCTGGGTTCGAATTTTTGATAAAATTCATTTGATCACTGACCACAATCGTAGTCACAATCATTACAATTGACAAAGTAAATTGAAATACTACAAGGATCTTTCTGAATGACACTCCACTCCTTCCATATGTCGTCACCCTTTTCAATATATTAATAGGTCCAAACTTGGTAATAAAGAGTGCGGGGTAAATACCAGCCAGGAGACCTGAGATTAACGTTACTCCAATCAACAGAGGTGCATATTCACCAAAAGTTTCTAAACTGAGGCTAAAATTCTTATTAGTGATTTGGCTATAATAAGGTAGTACTAAATCAATAAGGCCTATTGCGACAATGGCCGCAACAAAAGTGAGTAACAGAGATTCGAGTAGAAACTGTAATGCCAATTGTCGTTTTTCAGCCCCAACGACTTTTCGAATTCCAATCTCTTTCGCTCTATAAGTAGCTCTGGCAGTGGCTAGATTCATATAGTTAACTGAGGCAATAACTATCAAAAAAAGAGCAATCGCGCTGAAAATGACTATATAGGAACGGTCTCCTTTGGCAAAGCCTTCAGCACCAAATTCCACATTCTCTGAGTCAAAATGAATATCACCTATTGCCTGAAGACCTATTTCAAACCTTTCATTAACATTAGCTCCTCTGTAAGCATGATAGGCATCTGTCAATCTCCTTTTACTGATCCCCTCACTCCCTTGAACCAATTTGAGGTAACTATAGACTTGTGGGCTATTCCAGCTGTCAAAATAGTCACTCCAATATTCATCGGTCTGATAATCAAAACCCACAATCAAATCGAACTTTAGGTGTGAGTTATCTGGCACTTCTTTAAATACACCAGTTACTTGCAAATCTCCATGATCAAACTCGCTGATTGTTTTACCTATCGGATCTTTATCACCGAAATACTTTTTTGCAAGGCGCTCAGAGAGCACTATTGATCGCGGTTGCCTTAATACTGTTGCCGGGTCACCTCGTAGGAGTTCAAAATCAAAAAATTCAAAAAAGTTACCATCTGCTATCCACCAATTCTCCTCTGTTATTCTTTGCTGACCTAGTCGAAAGTTAATTTGACCTGAAGTTCGATAAATTGTCACTTCCTCTTCAATTTCTGACAATTCGTTCGCCAGTCGATCACTCAATTGTGGAAAAGTCCGACCATGAAGACGCGCCTCTTCAGTAGTATAATCATACGTCAAAACCCTGTAGGTCCTACTAGCCTCTGAATGAAATGTATCATAAGACATTTCATCGTTCACGTACATCATGAGCAAGGTGGCACCAGCAATACCTATGGCCAAGCCAATCACATTTATCAATGTGTAAGTCTTGCCTCGCAACAAAGTTCTTATACCGACCTTGATGTAGTTTCTGAACATGCTATTCGGTTCTAAGCGAATCCACAGGATTAGAATTCGCTGCTTTCAACGATCGATAACTGACAGTTATCAAAGCAATTACAATAGCAGACAAACCAGAGATAATGAAAACTCCTGCCCCTATGCTGGTTCTATACTCGAATTGGCTCAACCAGTCTCTAAGAATGTAGAACGCAATAGGACTAGCAATCAAAAAGGCTATAATCACCTGTTTGGCAAATGTAGATGAAAGCAAGTAAAATAAGTTCCACTGGCTTGCTCCTAGCACTTTTCTGATACCCATCTCTTTAACTCTCTTCTGTACAGTAAAAGAGGCAAGACCAAAAAGTCCAAGACAGGCTACAAAAATGGACAAACCTGCACCTGCTTTAAATATCGCGTTGGCCCTTGTTTCTTTTTCATAAAATACTTCCAACTGGCTGTCAAGGAAATGGTACTCCATGGCTGTACTCTGATCAAACTGCTCATGTACTTTAGTTGCTTCAGCTACTATAGTACTCGGGTTACCAGTAAACTTGAGAGTGAAATAATCGATTGATGCGGCAGGGTTATTCCATGAGCCAATTATGATTGGCTCAACTTTAGAATGCAAAGACTTGAAATTAAAGTCTTCTAATACACCGATGACCTGTACAGACATTCTATTACCTCTACTGAGTATTCTTACAGTCTGCCCGATTGGGTTTTCAAGTCCAAATGCTTCGGCAGCCGTTTGATTGATCAAGACTTTTAGGGAATCTGACTGATCGTTACCTGAGAAGTACTCTCCTTGAGTTATTGAAAAATCGAAAGTCTCAATCATACCTTCATCAAAACCCATGAAGTATGTATTTGTAGAATCCCTTACATTTCCCTCATTATCAGTAAGGTAAATACCTACTTCGGTAATTCCTTTCCATTCTCCAGGTACTCTAGAAGAGACACCTACACTTTCCACGCCAGTGATCTTCTCATATTCAGATCTTATGGCTTTAAAATCTCTTCTTACACGAGCATTATTGATGTCAATAACAACAAGGTTTTGCTGATCGAACCCGAGATCTTTATTCCCAATAAAGGACATCTGATTTTGGACAACAAGTGTGGTGATGATCAAAACAATTGACATAACAAACTGAAATACTACCAGTGCCTTTCTAAGAGAAAATGAGCCAGAGGAGAACCTCTCTCCTTTGAGTACCTCTACTGGCTTGAAACGAGTCATAAAAAGTGATGGGTAAACCCCCGAAAGTATACCGACCGATAATGTAATGATGACAAACAGTGGCAAATACTCCATTAACGTGCTAAGGCTAAAGTCAAACTCCTTGCCCGTTAATTGATTAAAGAAAGGCATGCTAATATCTGTGAGCCCGATAGAAATCAAAAGTGCAAATAGTGTAATTAGTATTGATTCTATCAAAAACTGGCTGACCAACTGCCTTTTAACAGCACCAACAACTTTCCTAATTCCAACTTCTTTAGCTCTGAATACAGCTTTAGATGTAGCCAGGTTCATATAGTTAACGGCAGCAATCAAAAGCAGGAACAATGCAATGGAGCTAAAAATTATAATGTAACTTCTATCACCCAGTTCTGTCTCATAGCCAGCCTCAATGCCTTCAGAGTCAAAATGAATATCCTCTATCCTCTGAAGATCATAATCAATCACCTGTGCCATATTTGGATTCACCTTGCTGTCGAAAAGTAAATTTATCTTCTCCTTTAAAGGCTTTAAATCAGTATTTGGGGCCAACACCAAATACGATGATGCCCGAAAATGTGTCCAGTTTGACTGCATTTGAGTATACCTATCATTACCACTCATGGCGGTCATTAATATGTCTAGCTTTAAATGAGAATTACTCGGCATATTCTCCATTATACCGGTAATCTGATATTCACCTCCAAAAGACATCTTCAGTGTTTCTCCAATCACATCTGTTTTACCCAGGAATTTGATGGCCTGCTTCTCAGATAAAACAATTGAATTAGGTTGAGACAGTGCAGCAGATCGATCGCCAAACAATAGCTCAAAATCAAAAACCTCAAAGAAGTGTTCATCCACCATACTGTAGCTGCGTTCAGAATAGCGCGTTTCATTGATAACAAAGTCGATATGACCACCAATCATTTGTAATGAAGTAGCATTTTCTACCTCTGGCAGCTCCTCTACTAGAGTTCTTGCCATTATGGGTTGAGTAGCCGAAAAGCGTCTATCTCCATCAGGACTGTGCTGTATGAGAATACCTCGCACCATGTCATCAGATCTCGAATGGAAGCCATCATAGCCAGCCTCATCTTTGACGTAGGTTAGAAGCAAAGTTGCTCCGGTAATGCCAATGGCAAGTCCTATGATATTTATAAAGGAATAAGCCCTACTTCTCCAAAGTGAACGAAAGGCAATTTTTATGTAGTTCTTTAACATGATGTCGTTGTTTAAGCTGAATTTATGGACTCTTTATTCTGATCTGAGTGTTTTAGATGGGTTGATCAAACCCGCTTTAAGCGCCTGAATACTAACTGTGGATAACACAATAATTAAGACAATGACTGCCGCTACTAAGAAGCTTCCAATACCAATACTAATACGATAGGCAAAGCCACCCAGCCACTGATCAATGAAGTAATAAACAATCGGTATTGATGCCATACTAGCCACCAAGGCAATCGGCACAAAGCGTTGATTTATCAACCATACTAACTGTTTCACTTTGGCACCTAAAACCTTTCTAATTCCGATTTCTTTAATCTTACGTTCTATCGTAAAGGCTGTCATTCCATAGAGCCCGAGGCAGGCTATGAATATGCAGATAAAGGCAAAAGTCTGAATCGCAGTTTGGAGTCTCTCTTCATCTCCATAGTAAGCCCTTAAGTTATCTTCTAAAAACCAATGGCCCATCGGATAGTCTGGTTCTATAGAACCATAGACTGACCTTACATGGTCGACCGCAAGCTTTTTATTATTGGGATCGAGCTTGATGGTGAAAAACCAATTTGTACCCCGGCTCACGCGGAAAACAGCAGGTGACACTTCAGACCTAAGTGATCTGAAGTTGAAGTCTTTAACTACACCTATAATAGGCGTATCGCTATTCTGAGGAGACCATAACTTAACATTTTTACCTACTGGATCAACTCCCCCATAGGCTCTGACAAAAGCTTCATTAACAATAATAGCAGTACTATCTGTGCTTAAGTTTGAGTCAAAACCCCGTCCGGAGACAATTTCAATATCTTGAATATCAATGAAGTCCATTCCGACAGTAAAGAATGTAGCCACCGGTGCTTCAGATGTAGTAGTTCCCTCCAAAATTGCTAAACCAGAGTTATTGGTGGATTCGAAACCCAAGACATCCATACCAGCAGTGACTCCTTTGATATATGGGCTCTTTAGCAGCTCTGTTCTAAAAGTTTGAAGTCGCTCGGAAAGCTTAGGAGAATTATTGGGCACGATGAGTATATCATCTCGGCTAAAGCCTAATTCCATATTGTTTACAAAGCGGCTTTGCTTGACGATTAACAGAACGGAGCTAATCAACACCATGGTAATAAACAGTTGAATACCCACTAGGATGGTTCTCAAACTGTTACCCTTCAATATACCCTTGCCACTTGTTGTCTTTAGTACTTCCGAAGGTCTGAATCCGCTTAGAATCAGTGCTGGATAACTACCTGAAATCAGATTGACCGAAATGAGAATGACAACCAAACTGGTTAGATATGCAGGATTACCGAGCAATGCATGTCTCAAATCTGTCTGCATTAAATTCTCAAAGAATGGTAAAGACACATCTGTGACCAGAACTGATAATAGGACAGATAGTAATGAGATTAGAAAAGCCTCACCCATAAACTGAGCAATCAATTGCCCTCTAAATGCACCAAATACTTTTCTGACACCAATTTCCTTGCTTCGCGAAATAGCCTTGGCCGTTGCAGCATTCACATAATTCATACAGGCTATTAGGAGAATGAAAACTCCAATGGCACTTAATAAGTATAGGTTCTGCTTATCTCCAGTTCTAAACCCATTAAAGACCATATCACCTGATTCGAAGTAAATGTCTTTCAAGGGCTGAAATGTATAGGACTCCCGTTCCAAACTTTCAACTACATCCGGTCGGTCTTTGTAAAAGTCTCTAAAAAATTGCTTTGTATTGGCAGCTACGTCATTGGGATCAATACCCTCTGCGAATTTGAAGAATCCGTAAACGGAATTGGCAAATCCCTCCCTCATGATGATGTAGTCATTAACCTCATCTCTCAAATCAAAATTGAAAACGAATTCAAAGTCAATGTGAGAGTTCTTTGGATCTTCGATAACTCCAGTGACAATCCAAGAGAAGTTCATATTGCCAGATACTTTCAAGCTTTGCCCCATTGGGTCATCATCTCCGAAAATCTTCCTTGCAGTGGATTCAGTGATCAAGACGTTGTTAGGTCCATCAAGGGCAGTAGCTTTATCACCTCTGATCAACTCAAAATTAAAGTAGTTGAAAAAATCAGATTCCGTGGCAAACAATGAACGTGTCTTGTATTTAACGTCCTTGTACTCGATCATTTGTGGTCCCGCACCCCAATCTCTCACCAAAATGACATCTTCGACACCTGCCACATTATCTGCAATCTGATCTAAAGATTTGGCCGATACTATTCCAAATTTCCTAAACTCTCCATCTCCTGTCTGCTCTGTCAACTGAAGGCGATAAGACTGTTCTTCATGGAACTTATCGAAGCTCAACTCATTTTCGACATACAATAGAATAAGGGAGAAACAGGTAATCCCTATGGTCAAGCCAAGTATATTCATACTGGCATAAACCTTATTCCTTACTATGTTTCGATACGCTGTTTTGAAATAATTTTTTAACATGGTGCTTTATTTTTATTCGTATCTCAGACTAATAACCGGATTTCTCCTAGATGCTTTTAAAGCCTGTCTAAATGTTGTTAATAATGCAATGGTCGAGATAATCACTGCAGCCAAAATAAATGGCTTTATACCCAAGTCAATTCTATAAGCAAAGTCTTCGAGCCACCTGGTCATCAAATAAAATGACAATGGTATGCTGATCACAAGGGAGATTAAAATAAGCCTTAAGAAATGACCATTAATCATTAGAGAGATACTCTTGACTGAAGCTCCCAGGACTTTTCTAATGCCTATTTCCTTGACACGCTGTTCGATGAAATAACTTACAAGGCCATAGAGCCCAAGGCAAGAAATAAAGATGCTTAGTATGGAAAAAATAGCCACAATCTTTAGAAAGTTCTGCTCGGCACTATACTGTCTGGCAAACCAGTCATTGATAAAATAGTAGTCAAATGGATACCTTTCTTCTAAAGAAGCATGGGCTGTTTTGACATGATCTACAACCGATCGCACGTTGCCTGATATCTTAATAGCCAAATGGTTCGGGTATTCGTTAATGATCATCACCATAGGCTCAACAATATTTGTATTCAGTGCCCGGTAGTTAAAGTCCTCTGTTACACCAATGATTGGTAACTCTGTGGGGCCTGAAAATCTCAGGCTTTGTCCTTCAACAGTCTCCCAACCAACTCGTCTTACAAAAGCTTCATTGACAATAACCGAAGATACGTCTGTGGCGAACTCTTGGCTAAAACCTCTGCCTTCAACTATGTCTATGCCATAGACATCCAGAAAATTATAATCAACCCTAAAAAACCTAATGTCCATCTCTTCTGTGAAGCCCTTAGGAATTACTGTAGTTCCAAATGTACCACCTCCTATTGCAGCCGGACTGGCTGAAGTCTTTACTACGTCTGGGTGTTTTTCTACTTCCTGTCTCAGCGCATCGATTTTGGCTCCTAACTCTTCATTCAGTTCCATGATCATCACCTGATCAGTATCTAGACCTACATCTTTATTCAATAGAAATTCATTCTGGTCATAAACTACCAAAGCTGCGGCAACCATGACAGTAGCCAGAAAGAACTGAAACACAATCATAGATCTTCTCAGCGTTCCTCCCTTGAGTGTACTGGCTTTTCCAGTCTTTAAAACTTTTACAGGTTTAAAGGCAGATAAAAACAATGCTGGATAAGCCCCAGAAACGAAGCTTGTAATTATGATGATCAAAAGAATAAGCCCCAACGTTGTGGTCTCAAAAATTTGAGAACTCTCCAGAAACTTACCTGTTATGCTGTTAAAATAAGGGATTGATAGGTCAACGATTAATACCGCAAGTATTCCAGAGATGGTCGTAATGAAAAACGCTTCTCCAACAAATTGAGTAAACAGTTGACCTTTTTGAGCGCCAAGCACCTTTCTTACACCCACTTCTCTGGCTCTTCGCATTGCCTTTGAAGTGCTGATATTAATGTAGTTAATCGCAGCGATCAACAAGACAAATATTGCGATAAAGTTGAATATGGTTACGAATGAGCTGCTTCCTAACCTTAAATTGAAGTTCCCGACCTGGATATCATCTGAACCTAGATAGATATCATTAAAAGCTTGAAGGTATAATTTGTAATCATCTACCCTTTCTGGAAAGTTGGTGGCCATCATATCCACCATTCTGTCTTCCATCGAAGTGATTTCTGCATTAGGTGTGAGTAGCAGATAAGTATTCATCACTTGCGCCAACCAATTGTTTAAAAAACTAAAATTTAGATTTCCTTCTCCAGACAATGTTGAAGTCCAGGATATTAGTGCATTGAATTGCATGTGGGAGTTACGGGGGACGTCCTTCATGACACCAGTAACCTGGAAAGTCGTGCTGAATATATCCAGTTGACTTCCCAAGGGGTTCTCATTTCCAAATAGTTTCGTTGCCAACGACTCTGTAAGCACAATTGATCTAGTCTGCGACAGTGCTTCTTTAGGGTTGCCAATAAGCATCTCAAAATCGAAAATTTCAAAGAAGGCACTGTCGGCAAAAGCCAGCATGTCCTCTTGTACATGTTTATCAGCAAAAGAAACTACTTGAGTACTAAACCAGGGTTGAAATCGGGCAAAATGCTTTACTTCAGGAAAATCAATCAACATCTGGGGGCCCATCATGCCTGAAGATTCAGCCGACTTGCTAACTATTCCCGCCTCATTTGTATAGAATTTATTGATTCGATAAATATTATCTCTATGCGAGTGAAAGTCATCGAATGAATATTCGTCCATGACAAAAACTGTGGCCAGGATAGTACATGCTAACCCAAGAGAAAGACCAAAAATATTGACCAACAGATAGGCCTTCATCTTGAGTAAATTCCGGAAGGTTATTTTGAAATAATTTTTTAACATGACCTCTGGGTTTTGCTCTTATGTGTCCAAACTTGTACCAATTAATTAACATGCTATTTATCAGGCAGTTACACTTAATTACAACACTAGTCCATGAATATTTTGTCCATCTCTAAAACAGGACTGCCCAAAAATGGGCACTTTTCAATAAATTCATGAGCCTAAAACATTGATCCAGAGTCCTTTTTATAGTTGGTATTATAATGGAGGTATATAAAGCATGAAAGAGAAAGCAAGAATTCTGATAGTAGATGATGACAACTATGTCATGCTCTCGATTCGAATTCTGCTGGAACAGCATTATACAGATGTTCGGGGTATTAACAACCCACAGCAAATCGAGTCTGCTTTTTCAGAGAACCATTATGATGTTGTCATCTTGGACATGAATTTTAAAGCGGGTGAAACGGAAGGCAGAGACGGCCTGCGCTTCTTGAGCCTTATCAAGGAGCTTTCTCCAAGCACAAGTGTAATATTTATCACTGCTTACGGTGAAATCAACCTAGCGATCGAGGCTATAAAAGAAGGAGCATTCGACTTTCTGGTAAAACCCTGGCAAAATGAGAAGCTATTATCGACTGTTGCGGCTGCATTTAGACTAAATCAGTCGTTCAAGGAGATTCAAGAGCTCACTTCAAAGCAAAAAGTATTGAATTCAATACTCGATGCTCCCTTCTCT
This sequence comes from Roseivirga sp., assembly GCA_965230105.1. GTDB lineage: Bacteria > Bacteroidota > Bacteroidia > Cytophagales > Cyclobacteriaceae > Roseivirga. The sequence goes on from CBDDKG010000029.1 coordinate 137,998, forward strand.
GATATCATTGGCGAATCTACAGCCATCAAATCAGTGCTGACTCAAATAGAGAAGGTGGCCGAGACGGGTGCCAACGTACTAATCACGGGAGAAAATGGTACGGGTAAGGAATTAGTTGCTCGAGCTATCCATAGAAGTTCTCAAAGAAGTGAAGAGGTCTTTCTTAATGTAGATATGGGTGCCATTACCGAGACGCTTTTTGAAAGCGAGCTTTTCGGACATGTCAAGGGATCATTCACAGACGCCAAAACAGATCGAGTCGGAAAATTTGAAGCAGCAAATGGTGGTTCTCTTTTTCTTGATGAATTAGGAAACCTAAGCCTCCCCCTTCAAGCCAAACTCTTAAGGGTAATTCAAGATCAACAAGTTGTTCCTGTTGGTGCCAATCAGGCCCGAGATTATAATGCCAGAATCATTTGCGCAACTAATGCCAACCTACCAAAAATGGTCAATGATGGCTCATTTCGACAAGACCTGTTGTTTAGAATAAACACTATTGAGATTAGGCTACCATCCTTGAGAGAACGGCTTGAGGATATACCGCTATTGACCGATCACTTTCTCAATAAATTTAAGGTCAAGTATGGAAAGAAGGGCTTGTTCATACCAGACAACATTTACAAGAAGCTGGCTAAATATGACTGGCCCGGTAACATTCGAGAGCTGCAACACACCTTGGAACGAGCTGTTATTATGAGTGATGGCAAGCAACTTCAAGTAGGTGATCTCAGTTTGGGGAGTACCAATCAGGCAGATAGCGGTGAAATCTCCTCTCTTAACCTGGAAGATCTGGAAAAATGGGCCATTGAAACATCCATCAAAAAACATCAGGGTAATATCAGTAACGCAGCGGCTGAATTAGGGCTCAGCAGGGGCGCTATGTACCGTAGAATGGAGAAATATGAGCTTTAGTAATTTCAGAGTACAGACTTTCATTAGGCTCACATTGATATTCATGAGCCTTTTTGGGCTTGTTTACTACTTATTTATAGAAGTCAACTACATCCGAGTCTTCTTTCTAGGACTCTTTTCACTCATCATTCTGCTTTCACTATTTGCTTACATCAACCGGACCAACAGGGACACCCGCTATTTTCTTGAAGCTATCTTAAACAACGACTTCACGATTAAGTATAATAGCTCTAACCGAGGCAAATCTTTTAGGGAACTCTATTCAACCTTCAACAGAGTTAATGACAAGTTTGTAGAAAGTACGCAGTCGGATGCTTCTCAATACCAGTATATATTAACATTAATCAATCAACTCCAAATAGGGGTACTGGCATATGACGAAAAAGATCGAATACACTTGGCAAATGAAGCCTTTGAGGAGTTATTAGGGCAATCAAGCATACCAAACCTTTTAAGTGTTAAAGCCAAAAACGAGCTTCTATTTGAGCATTTGAAGTCAATAGAGAATGGTGAAAATCTGGTCCAAAAAGTCACCATTAATAATCAAGTCAGACGCTTATCCATTTCAGCCACTACATTTCGTCTAAGAGCTCGGCAGTACAAACTGGTATCATTACAAGACATTCATGCAGAGCTTGACCAAAATGAAATGGAAGCATGGCAGAAACTGATTCGTGTCTTGACGCATGAAATCATGAATTCTGTAGCACCCATTACCTCACTATCGACTACTATGAAACAAGTGGTTCAAAAAGGAGATCTTCAGGGCAATGGAAAAGCCACTTTAGAGGAGGGCCTGGACGCTATTGAGGTGCGAAGTCAGGGGCTCATGAATTTCACCCAAGCCTATCGCGCATTGACTCGCGTTCCATTACCCAACATTAAGGAAGTAGAAGGGTCATTCTTTTTTCAAAGGATTTCTTCTCTCTTTGAACCTACGCTAACTCAAAGCAATATTGATTGGTCTATGGATTTGCCCAGTGAAGAATTCAACCTTTTAATAGATCCGGACCTTATCGAGCAAGTGTTAATCAACCTGCTGAAAAATGCCAAGGAAGCAGTAAATCTGGAAACAGGTAAAATATCATTGACATATCAATTAGCGACACTCGGAAGACAATCTGAGATAAGGGTTTCAGACAATGGTGGAGGAATACCGGATGATATTATTGACAAAGTATTCATCCCATTCTATACCACCAAAACCGAGGGTTCCGGTATAGGCCTTAGTTTGGCAAGACAAATTGTTCAGTCGCACAAAGGCGAGCTTTCCGTAGACACCTCTCCTTCTGGCACTTCATTTTCTATCAAGCTCTAGCATCTTTATTCGTTTTAACTACTTTTGAGGAAATTTCCATTTATATGAAGCGAATACCGAGAACCGCATTAATCGTCATCATTATTCTAGCCAATATTGCTGCTGATCAGGTGACAAAGAAAATGACTCGGGATCACATAGAATATAATGAGACAATTGAAGTGATTGGCGAATACCTTATTTTAACCAAGGTTGAAAACGAAGGTGCATTTCTAGGCATGGGATCTTCTCTTTCACCCATCATGAGAAAGGTACTCTTATTAATCTTGCCTGCGGCTGTAATGATTGCCTTATTAGTTTACCTTATTCGCAACAAGGAAATAACGCGTATGAGCATGGTTGCCTTGTCTTTCATTGTTGGAGGCGGTATAGGAAACATCTATGACCGGATTGTTTACGGCTCTGTAACTGATATGGTCTTCATTGATCTTCAATTCGCCCACACGGGAATCTTTAATCTGGCTGATGTCTCAGTAATGATCGGTACAGGGCTTATCTTATTGGAACAGTTCTTACCGAAGAAGAAAGAAGAGAGTCAGGTTGGCGAAGCATAACTACCTCATTGAACCAAGGAATTGTTTCAAAACGGATCGAGCAATAAACATCCCGATTTAGCCTCATTATTAAGACTATATTCTGAAAACGACATGCTCGTAGTCATAACTAGTCTCGGTAAATTCAACTAAGATTCTTAGTTTAACTCTCAACTAAATATGGACACATGCAAAAGCCAGAACTTTGGTCAAAAATCAGCGCTTTTAGAATCGATCAATCGGTTGAATTTTCTTTCTCAGACCGACTCTCAAGGGAGAATGGGTGGACTGAGAATTACTCGAATCGAGTGATAGATGAGTACAAAAAATTCATTTACTTATGCACAATATCTGATCAGCCCATCACACCTTCCGATCCTGTAGATCAAGCATGGCATTTGCATCTGACATACACACGATCGTATTGGAATGAACTGTGTCAAAATACCCTGGATAAACAAATACATCATGGGCCTACCAAGGGAGGAAGTACTGAACGGACAAAGTTCAAAAATTGGTACAAGCTCACTTTTGACCTTTATAAAACTGAGTTTAAACAAGAACCACCTCTGGATATTTGGTGGAGTAGCCAAAGAAGGTTTAAAGAAATACATTTCGAACGTGTCAATCGACATCGTAATTGGATAATACCTAAGCCCAACCTCAAAAGGCTTAAGCAAGTATTTTTAGCTTCACTAGGGATATTCTCACTGGGCACCCTAATGTCTGCAACTGCTTCTAAAAGTGACGGCATCATAGCCGTTCTCATCATCGGGTTGATCATTGTTGTCTCTGTCGTGACCAGCGGCAAGAACAATGGCGGAGGAAAAAGTGGTGGTGGAGACTCTGGCTGTGGAAGTTCAGGATGTGGAAGTGGTTGCGGAGGTTGCGGGGGGTGTGGTGGTTGTGGTTGAGGGTTTTCATCAGGCAATTGTCCCCTTTCTGATCTTACACCGTCATTGAGTAAAATTAAGATCATGAAATATTTTTTAAGCTTGGTGTTTACAGTCATCACTTTCAGTGCCCTTTCTCAAAAGACATTGCAATTAGGAGACAAAGCATCTCCAAAAGCATCTCTTTCAGAGGTTGCCTGGATTGCAGGAAGCTGGGAAGGTGAAGCCTTCGGTGGACAAGTACAAGAGGTATGGACTCCCCCATTGGGCGACTCTATGATGTGTGCTTTCAAATTAGTTGTTGAAGGTAAAGTCCAATTCTATGAACTATGCCAGATCAGAGAAGAAAATGGAAGTCTGATATTACGGTTAAAGCATTTTAACGGTGACCTAAAATCCTGGGAAGAAAAGAATGACACTGTGGATTTCAAACTGGTAAAGCTTGAAGGAGAGACCGCCTACTTCGAAGGTTTTACCATTGAAAAAGCTTCTGCAGACAAACTTAACATGCATGTAATGATTGGCGAAGAAGGTAAGAAAAGTGAAATGACCTTCAACTACTCAAGAAGCAAGGCCTACTAGAGGATCATCCACAGTAGAAAGGCCAGAATCAACAATATGGCCACCCAACTGGTGCCCTTCATTTGCGTTGGAAACTCGTATTGGCAAATCGGACAGATTTTTTCCTCTGCGTCAACTTCCATGGCACAGGACGGGCACTCTTTCTTCTTTTCTTTTCTTGACGTTGACATTTTCCTTAAATTAATCAAATGGACTCAAAAACAACGATAAGAGGAATTGAACCTGTCCTTCCTTCCCAAGATATTGAACGAGATGTAGCATGGCATAAGGAGTTTACTGGTTTCGAGTATGCTTTTGGCGATAAGATGTATGCAGGTGTCAAGCGTGAAGGTCAATATATCCACTTGCAATGGCATGCTGACAATGAAGAAGATCCACTTTTAGGAGGTTCGGTAATTAAGATCTTCGTCCATGACATTGAACCCTATGTAAAGGAGTTTGTAGAGAGAGGTACTATCAAACCAGAGAAGTATCAAAGAAACACCTCCTGGGGCACACATGAATTTGGTTTTTATGACCTGAATGGCAATGCCATTTTTATTGTACAAGACGCTTAAGGCATGAAAGAACTCATTGATAAATTCTATATCGCTTTTGCTAATCTGGATGCTGAAACCATGGCTTCATGCTATCATTCTGAAATTGTCTTCTATGATCCAGGTTTTGGTGAATTGAAAGGGAATAGAGCAGGAAACATGTGGCGTATGCTTTGCTCCAACCAAAAAGACAAAGGCTTAAAAGTGACTCATAATAATGTAGTTGCCAATAATGAGAAGGGATCAGCGAACTGGGAAGCTTACTATACCTTTAGTAAAACGGGCCGAAAGGTACATAATATCATTAATGCGGAATTTGAGTTTAAGGACGGCCTTATCGTTAAACACACCGATCATTTCGATCTTCATAGGTGGTCTGGACAAGCACTTGGCATTCAGGGAAAGCTACTTGGATGGACTGGCTTTTTCAAAAAGAAGCTACAAGCCCAAACTAATCGATTGCTTGACAAGTTCGAATCCAAGCTCTGATTACATAGTCGGTTACCAGGTCGAGTACTTTCCTTCCTATCTTACATTTCCAACCAAACCAAACCAGAATGAAAAGAATATTTACTCTTGTCACACTACTGTGCTTTGCCCTTACTCCACTTAGCCAAGCGCAAGATCAAAAAACAGTAATCGACAATATGATTAAGGAAGCCAATGAGAATTCCATGCTAGAAGAATTAGCATATGAGCTTCTTGACAAAAACGGACCCCGTCTTGTCGGTTCTCCACAAATGAATGCGGCCAACGAATGGGCCAAGGCCAAATATGAAAGCTGGGGCATCTCAGCTAAAAACGAGCAATGGGGCGAATGGCGCGGATGGGAACGCGGTATTACCCATGTCGATATGATCTCACCAAGAGTAGTAACTATGGAGGCCATGGCCCTGGCTTGGAGTGCCGCTACTGATGGTCCTGTAGACGCTCAAGTAATTATGATACCGGATGTGGCAGACAAAGCTGCATTTGAGGCATGGCTGCCCAATGTGAAAGGCAAATTTGTTTTGGTTGATCCTGCCCAGCCTACAGGTCGCCCTACTTATAACTGGGAGAAATTCGGTACTGAAGCATCAATCGAAAAGATGAGAAAGCAGCAGCGTGACGTAACTATTGCATGGCGTCAGCGCATTAGTCGAACGGGTTATAATTCAAGAACTATTGATCAAGCCTTAGAGGATGCTGGTGCTTTAGGAATTCTTAAGTCTTCCTGGTCAAGAGGCTTTGGTGTAAGCAAGATTTTCGGTGCACGTACTAAGAAAATACCTGCGGTCAACCTAAGCCTGGAAGACTATGGTACACTTTTCAGAATGCTAGAACATGGCGATGTACCTACTATCAGAATCGAAGTAACTTCCAAAGAGCTAGGTCAAATGCCAACTTATAACACTATTGCAACTATGAATGGTGGGGAAAAGGCTGACGAATATGTCATGCTTTCTGCACACTTTGATTCATGGGATGGTGGCACAGGAGCTACGGACAACGGTACGGGTACACTTGTAATGATGGAAGCCATGAGGCTTTTAAAAAAATACTACCCAAACCCTAAGAGAACCATTATAGCAGGCCATTGGGGTAGTGAAGAACAAGGCTTGAATGGCTCGGGTGCCTATGTACAAGATAATCCAAAAGTGGTTGAAGGGTTGCAGGCATTATTCAATCAAGACAACGGCACAGGCCGTGTTGTTCGAATTAGTGGCCAGGGATTCTTGCACTCTTATGAGTTTATCAACCGCTGGTTAGCAGCGGTGCCTAGAGCTTATAAGTCAGAAATCAACACCACCTTTCCAGGCACTCCTGGAGGAGGTGGATCAGACTACGCTTCTTTTGTATCTGCAGGAGCTCCGGGTTTTAGCCTGAGTTCGTTAAGTTGGGACTATGGCACATATACATGGCATACCAACCGTGACACCTACGATAAAATTGTATTCGATGATGTAAGAAATAATGCCATTCTCACCGCCATTATGGTGTATATGGCTTCTGAAGATCCTAAGACATTCCCAAGAGATAGAGCAGAGTTAGGAATTAACCCAAGAAACGGTCAGCCAAGAGCATGGCCAACGCCAAGAAAACCTAACCGCAAGGGAGGGCAATAAGTAAATCAACCCCAAATAGGCCAATATCTTTTAAAGGTATTGGCTTTATTTTTGATATTGGGGGAGTAACATTTCTGACTCACCGTCAGTCTCTTGATTAAACGCAATCTTCAATCATGAAAAATCTCACCCTCTCTGCCCTCCTATTATTTACTGTTTCCTTATCCGCTCAAGACGCTGATCTTGAAGCCCGTATCAAACGGGTTGAAGATGGACTAATGCCTTCTTTACAAATAAAAGGAGAAGCTGTTCCTACTTTCAATGTCAACAATCGGTTAAAGGAACTCGGAATTCCCGGTTTGAGTGTTGCCTTTGTGAAAGATGGTAAGATCGAATGGTCACGCGCCTATGGTATGGCTGATGTTGCCGAAAATAGACCAATGACAACTGAGACCATGTTGTTGGCCGGATCGATCAGTAAGCCTGTTGCCGCCTTAAGAGCTCATCAAATGGTCGAACAAGGGGTATTTGATTTAGATGAGAATGTCAATGAGTATCTCAAGTCATGGTATGTACCAGACAACGAATTCACCAAAAATGAGAAAGTCACCCTAAGAAGAATACTAAATCACACGGCAGGATTGACTGTTTGGGGCTTTCCTGGTTATGACAAAGGGGATAAAATACCAAGTGTTCCCGAGGTACTCGATGGGAAAGGAAATACAGACTCAGTAAGAGTCTATAAAGAGCCAGGCCGAAGCTGGATGTATTCCGGAGGTGGCTACACGGTCATGCAATTGATGATTACAGACACTGAAGGTACAAGCTTTCCTGAAACAATGCAGTCTCATGTTTTGGACCCCCTGGGTATGCAGAAGAGTACCTTCGCTAACCCACTTCCAGAAAAGTATCATAGTATGGCCGCAACAGGCTATAGAGGCAATGGACAAGAAGTAGAAGGCAAATGGCCTATATATCCTGAAATGGCCGCTGCTGGGCTTTGGACCACTCCCAGTCAGCTTATCCAATATGCCATTGAAGTTCAGAAGATTAACTCAAGCAAGGAAGACGGAATACTCAAGTACAGTTCAGTCGAAGCCATGCTAACGCCAGGCATGAATGATCATGGACTTGGACCACAGGCTGGTAAGGAAAGGTTTGGACATGGAGGAGCTGATGAAGGATTTAGAGCCAATATGATTGCGTGGAAAAACGAGCCTTACGCATTAGTAGTGATGGTAAACTCAGACAACGGGCAAATCATGCAGGAATTTCAACTGGCCGTTGCCAAAGAATATGGACTCTCAGGAATAAAAGCAGATGTCAGAGAAATAGTCAAAATGAGCTCGGAAGAACTTCAGAGGTATGTGGGCAAATTCCAAGTAGGTGATATTGGCATTGTGGAGGTAGAAAATACCGGCAGTACACTCCTATTCAAAGCGCCTTTTATACAACAGAGAGTCGAGCTAGTGGCTCAAAGTGAAACAAGGTTCTTTGACAAAGCCGATGGCACACCAATTACTTTTGAATTGAAAGATGGTAAGGTGACCGGTTTCAAAGTACAAGGCCTCACAGCTACAAGAACGAACTAGAACTCAGGAGGTCTACGACTGGACTTCTTGTCAGATTGCTTCTTTTTGGCTTCCAACCGCTTTCTGATAGCCGCCTTTGACGGTTTAGACTTCTTACGTGGTTTGGGGTCGGTAAATGCAGCCACTAACAGCTTTCTAAAGGAGGTGACCGTTTCTTCCTTATTCCTTAGTTGACTACGATGCTTCTCAGAATGGATGGACAAAACACCCTCCGAACTGATGCGGTTCTTAAGCCTTATAATAAGTCGATTCTTTTCTTCATCATTAAGAACATAAGAATCTGATATTGAGAATTTTAAGGTAACTCTAGTTTCGACTTTATTCACATGCTGACCTCCTGCTCCCGAACTTCTAGAAGTCTGAAAAACAAACTCTGATGAATAGTCTCTCTCTGATATTTTTTTGGGGTCAAACATGATACAACATAGCAAAACCTAAAGGACTCAAGAGAGATAAATCTCAAGGATTAAACCTCTTCTCGCTTGAATATATAGTTAGTTTCTGAAGAGCTATCTGCGTCAAACCAATAACCTTCATAATCAAAGCCCTTCAAGCCTTCTGGTTCATTGATCTGATTCTTGATGATATACTGGGCCATCAAGCCCCTAGCCTTTTTAGCAAAAAATGAAATCACCTTATACTTGCCATTCTTGGCATCCAGGAAATCTACATTGATCACCTTGGCTTTTAGACCAGGTCGATCGATCGCCTTAAAGTACTCCTGTGAAGCCAGATTAATTAGGATCTTATCCCCTTGTCGCTTCAAGTCACGATTCACTTGTGCTACAATCTTGTCTGCCCAGTAATTGTAAAGGGTTTTATAGTCATCAAATGCCAACCTTGTACCCATTTCCAAACGATAAGGCTGTATTAAATCCAAGGGTCTTAAAATTCCATATAAGCCAGATAGTATTCTAAGATGATCCTGGGCATATAAAATCTCATCATTAGAAAGCTCTTCAGCTTCGAGACCTATATAAACATCACCTTTGAAGGCATAAACTGCTTGTTTGGCTCTTTTTGTATTCTTTCCTTTGGCAAACTTGTTATACCTGTGCACGTTCAGTTCGGCCAGGTTCTCACTTAAACTCATTAATTCTTGAATCTCTTCAGGGCTCTTCTCTTTTAGAACACCTATCAACTCAAGGGTTTCCTTTTGAAAGCGTGGATAAGACTTCTCCTTGTCGCAAGGAGTTTCAAAATCTAAAGTTTTAGCGGGCGAAATAACGTAAAGCATAGTGGATTTTTCTCTTTGACAAACATACAAACTGATCCACTAAATTGTTCCTAATCTTTATTAGTTCTATCAATAATATATTGGCGCCTTGCCCTATCTTCGCCTCAATGGCATTCGACCCAAAGTCTATAGACCTTCCCGTAGTTGAGATCATCGATGAAGTTCAATCTCAGCTAACTGCTCAAAACAGTCTGGTAGTCAATGCACCCCCTGGTGCAGGTAAGAGTACGCTGCTTCCTCTTGCCCTATTGAACGCACCATGGCTTGAAGGGAAGAAGATTCTAATGCTAGAACCCAGACGACTTGCTGCCAGAACGATCGCTGAGCGCATGGCCTATTTCCTAAGTGAAACAGTGGGTAAAACCGTTGGATATCGTATTCGATTCGACAATAAGACTTCGGATGAGACAAAAATTGAAGTACTGACTGAAGGTATTCTTACCCGCATGATTCAAAGCGATAATGCATTGGAAAATGTAGCCATGGTCATTTTTGATGAGTTTCATGAGCGTAGTATCCACGCGGATGTGGCCTTGGCCCTTTGTAGGGAGGCACAACAGGTCTTACGCCCTGATCTAAGGATTATGATTATGTCAGCCACGCTGAACATGCCACAGTTAACCTCACTACTTAATGCCCCCGCTGTAGTCAGTAAGGGACGTCAGTACCCAGTAGATGTTAACTATGCCGGAGATATCGATGAGTTCTTAATGCCTGAGCTGTGTGCCAAAACCATAGTTTCTGCGACAAAAAAACATGAGGGTGACGTTCTGGTTTTCCTTCCTGGTCAAAGAGAAATCAGAAATACAGCGGATATTCTCAAAAAAGAACTGAGAGGCTTTCAAATCCATCAACTCTATGGAGCCCTACCACAAAGGCAACAGATAGCTGCCATAATGCCCGATAAAGAAGGTAGAAGAAAAATAGTTCTTGCCACTTCTATTGCTGAAACCAGTTTGACCATTGAAGGCATTAAAGTAGTCGTAGACAGTGGTTTTGGGAGAACTTCTAAGTTCGACCCGAACTCAGGACTGTCTCGTCTTGAGACAGTACGCATATCGAGAGACTCGGCAGATCAGCGTGCCGGCCGTGCTGGTAGGTTGAGTTCTGGTCATTGCTATCGTATGTGGTCCAAAGTGACTCATCAGCGCTTGTCCGATCATATCGTACCCGAAATCATGGAAGCAGATTTGGCTTCATTGGTATTGGACATGGCCCAATGGGGCATTGTAGATATTCAACAAATGACATGGTTGACCCCTCCTCCAAAAGGTCCTTTAATGCAAGCCACCGACCTTTTACATCAATTGGAAGCCCTGGAGAATGGTAGGATTACTGAGCACGGTAAACGCATGCTCAAGCTCCCTTGCCACCCAAGAATTGCCCATATGCTCTTATTGGCTGACGAAGATGATCAACTCGGGCTGGCCACAGACATCGCTGCTTTGCTGGAAGAAAGAGATCCACTAGGTCGAGAATCTGGTATTGATTTGAATACCAGAATAGAAGCACTAAGAGTACACCGTAGAGAGCAAAGGGATGGTAGAAAACTTGGGAGAATCGAAAAGATAGCCAGTCAATACCGTAAGCTCTTCGACATAAAAGAGGACAATGATCATATTGATCCCTATGAAACAGGAGTTCTATTGACGCATGCTTACCCCGAGCGTATCGCTTTTGCCAGGCCCGGTAACAATGCCCAATTTCAGTTATCTAATGGTCGTTATGCCATGGCTGGTCACCGCGAAGATTTGGCCGCAGAGCCATGGCTAGCCATTTGTCATGTGGATGCCCGAGATGGCATGGGTAAAATTCATATGGCTTCACCTCTGAATCCAAGAGACCTTGCTCCTTTGGTAAAAGAAAAAGAAGTTATTACCTGGAACAGTGAAGATGGCGGTTTGGTAGCCAACCTCAATTTATGCATTGGAAGTATAGTCCTAAAGAGCACTCCACTACCCGACCCCGATCCAAGTCATTTGGTAGCGGCAATCATAGAAGCCATTAAGAAAGAAGGTGAGCAGTTACTGGATTTCAACGAAGAGGTAGAACAATGGCAGCACCGCGTGATTAGTCTCAGAAGATGGAATCCCAACCAGGCTTGGCCTGAAGTGAGTACGACAAGTTTGTTAACCACAAGTGGAGAATGGCTCAGTCCATATCTCAGTCAGGTCAAAAAACCAGAAGACTTAAAAAAGATCAAGCTCAAAGATGTACTCCAGCACAGTTTAAATTTCGAACAACAACAATTATTGGATAAACTGGCACCACAGAAAATGGAAGTACCAAGCGGTTCGAATATCAAACTAATGTACTGCGATAACGGAGAGCCTCCGGTATTGGCCGTTAGAATTCAGGAGGTCTTCGGACTGAACGAGACTCCTAAAATCAACGCAGGTAAAAAGAGTGTTCTCATGCACCTGCTATCGCCAGGCTATAAACCTGTACAGATTACCTCAGACCTAAAGAACTTCTGGGCAGACACCTACTTTGAAGTTAAAAAGGAATTAAAGAGAAGGTATCCTAAGCATGTCTGGCCGGATGACCCTACTCAAGAACCAGCTACTAGGTTTGCTAAAAAAAGAAAGACTAACTGAAAGAGTTCTACTCATACCGAAGTGCCTTAATAGGGTTGGCGATGGCCGCTTTCACCGCATGGTAACTTACGGTAACTATGGCAATCAAGAGTTGAATTAGACCAGCTATCAGGAATAAATCCCAGGTCATAGAGATACGATAAGGGAAAGTCGACAGCCACTCTACTCCGACCCAATAGGCCACTGGGCCACCAATCATCAATGAGATCATTAAAAGCAAAGAAAAACCTCTAGCCAGGATATAAACTATTGTCGGTACTGGAGCACCAAAAACCTTCCTAATTCCAATTTCTTTATTTCTTCTTTGAGTAGATATATAAGCCAAGCCGAACAAGCCTAGACATGAAATAGAAATAGCTATTAATGATGCTGTGAGGATAATACTTCGCCATCTTTTTTCCTTGGCAAACTGTGATGCATTCGATTCCTCCACCAATTCAAAATCAAAAGGATTATCAGGGTTAAACTTTAACCATGCTGCTTCTATTGCCATTAGCGAACTTGATAGGGTACTTGGTTTAAACTTTACAAGCAGACGTTGTAAACCTCGTCTTTTATTAAGATCAAAAACTGTTGGAACAATCTTTTGTGTTGTTGAAAATATATTAAAGTCATTCACTATTCCGATTATTGTCTGTCCTCTGTAAGTGGAATTTAAACCCCCATTCACTGAATCTCTCAAGTGCTTGACCGATGCGAATCTCTCATTAACAATTATTTGGTTAAGTCCTTCAAGGGTGGATATTCTATCAAAATCTCGACCCTCAAGAACTTCAATACCCATTGTTTCGAAGTAATTAAAATCAACAGACGTACCATAACCTATTAATTCTGTTTTCTCCCCCGTCTCAGGATTTACCTCCTCAAAAGCCAAATGAGAATAATTACTGGCCTTTCCTGACACATGTAAAATTGAGGGCGTCTTTTGCAACTCAGCCCTCATCAGGTTTACCAGGGCCTGTCCCTTGGACTTTGTCGAATCGAGTAGACTGGCTTTAGACAAATCCCCTGTCTTTATGGATATGAGATTGGTATCATCATAGCCACGGTCCATGTTGACAAGAAAGTTTATTTGTCTGTTCATGGCCAAAACACCCACAATTAAAACTGCTGCTATAGAGAATTGTAAAACAATTAGAATCCCTTGTAGACCTCCTTTCCTATTTGACCCATCGAAACGCCCTTTTAGAGCCGTCACGGTATTGAGACTAGAGATTATTAACGCAGGGTAAGAGCCTGCTATAAAAGCTGCAAAGGTCACCGATATAAATGCAATCGATATATAAATGGGGTTTTCAATAATTGACTTACTAAATTCTTTTTCTGCAGCTAACTCAAAGTATGGCAAGACCAATTCAGCCAATAACAGGCCTAAAAGAAATGACGTAGTGCTAATAATGAACGCCTCGCCTAAGAACTGAGCTACTAATTGATGCTTCTTCGCCCCTATTACCTTCCTGACACCAATTTCTTTAGCACGAGGCAAAGCCCGAGCAAGTGATAAATTCGTAAAATTGAAGCATGCTAACAACAGAATAAGCAAGGCAATTCCGCTTAAAAGAAAAGAATAAAACCTATCACCTGTCTCTTGCATACCCGCTTGTTTCCCCGAAGCCATAGACTTCTCAAAATGAAGGTTATAAATAGGTTGTAGGTTATACCTTTCCGCATATTGGGGAGAGTCTACCATCTTCCGCCTAGCTAGTTCATCAATTTGCTTTGTTAAATCAGCGATGTTTGTGTTCGGTAAAACTTGTACGAATGTTTGAAAAGTTATTTCAGAAATATACCAGTCTTTCGCATTATTACTTTGTCGGTTATAAGCCATCAAATAACTCTGAAAAGGGATGAGGAATTCGAAGTCAAGAGAGGAATTACTTGGTAAATCTTTGAGTACAGCTCCTACGGTAAATGTTTTCCACTCTCCCCTTATATTTAAGTCTATCGACTCTCCAACAGCCATAGACTTACCAAAAATGCGCTTGGCAGCTTTTTCCACCAGAGCAATTTGAGAAGTTCCATTTAACACTGATATCCCATCACCATATTTATTTAGAAAACTGAACATCTCAAGGAATTCAGGCTCTGCATAGAAAGCCTTACCTTGATTTTGAATATTACCCCCAGAACGAATATCAAAAGCCGTTTTTACGTAACGACACTGATTGATGACCAAAGGCAATTCTTCCTTAAGTGTGGGGCCTACTGGCATTTTTACAAACTCCATGACCAGTTTCTCATCAAAGCTTGGAATGGTCCTAACTCGATATATATGCTCACCATTTTCATGAAACCGATCGAAAGTCATTTCATCTTTCACATAATGCATGATTAAAAGACAACAAGCTATTCCTAAGGCTAAGCCAGATATGTTAATAAAGGAATAACCTTTATACTTGATTAGATTTCTAAAAGCGGTTTTGAGATAATTCTTGAGCATAATGTTTAAGGTAAAAAATGCAATTTATCATACCTATCCAAAAAATGTTAACGGCCTGGAATTCACATCTTTTGTGATTTCCAAAGTGGTAGGTTATTTGTTCGTATTTAAAGAAATTGGCTCGGCATTTACACCTATTATTCGGTAATTGTTAGATAGTCCGTCCACTTTTCAGAACAAATGAACTACAAAACCATAGCATCATCCCAAATCAAAATGGTGGAACTTATGCTTCCATCTCACTCCAATTTCAGTGGCAAAATCCATGGTGGTCATATACTTAACCTGATGGACCAGGTGGCTTTTGCCTGTGCTTCCAAGCATTCTGGACAATACTGTGTCACTGCCTCGGTGAACCGTGTTGATTTTCTGCATCCTATTCAGGTAGGTGAACTGGTAAGTTTAAAGGCCTCAATTAATTACACCGGTCGTACTTCGATGGTGGTTGGTTTAAGAGTGGAATCTGAAAACATCAAAACAGGCGAAGTCAAACATTGCAACTCCTCCTATTTCACCATGGTGGCTAAGGATGACAATGGAAAAAGTGTTCAGGTTCCTGGTCTTATCCTGGACTCTGAAGAAAGCGTCAGGCGTTTTGTTCGAAGCATTACTCGGCAAGAACAGGCAAAATCGAGAAGTAAAAGATTCGATCAAGACCAATTCCAAATAAAGGAACACTTACACCTCATAACTTCTCAGAATGCTAAATTGAAGCTTGGGTAAATTTTACTTCTGAGGTGATCATTATGGCTATCAACCCAATGATTATGATAACTATATGCCAATGATGTTCATTATAATCAGACAGGTGCCAAAGTGGTGGCAGACAGATATAATAATGTGCTTCAGGGTCTTTTAGATAAATAAATTTGTCCCATATCTGTTTTAAAATCGTCTTAGTCTTAGGTAGATTAGATAACTATGGCTTATAGCGATTTTTTAGCGGATAGAGTACGTCAAAGGCTTCATAATGCAGGACATGTGATTGAAAAGAAGATGATGGGCGGGTTGATCTTTATGGTCAATGACAAAATGTGCATTGGCGTTGACATTGATAAACGTACCCAGCAAGACCGGCTTATGGTACGGGTTGGAAAACTTCCATACGAAGACCTGTTAAATACAAAAGGTAGCCGAAAAATGGACTTTACCGGAACCGTGATGCGAGGTTTTCTATTTATTGATCCTGAAGGTTTTGATGCCGATGAAGATCTTGATTTTTGGATAGAGAAGGCTCTGGACTTTAATCAAATGTTATAGTTCCTATTCCCTAAGAATATCAACAGGGTTAACCCTGCTTACTTTAATCAAGTGGGCACTGGTTACCATGAAAAGGACTACTACCATAATCAAGGCGATAACTAAAGTATGACCTAAGTGAAGGTTCATGCGCACCGCAAAATCATTCAGGTATGTTTGCATAAGCCAATATGCGATGGGCAAACCAATAGTCAGTCCAAGCAGCATCGCCCCCACAAAAGGTGCGGAGGTTCTCTTGAAGAGTTCAATTGATTCTGCTCCCAGAATTCGCCTAATGCCGATTGACTTTAATTGTGACTCTCCATAAATGATTACCACACCTAGAAGGTTCATCATGGACAACACTAAAACAGCAAAGGCCAGGTATCCATAAATCATTGACACCTTTCTAAGGTTTGTGACACTACTGTCTTCCTTCGCTCCTAAGTCCTCCACCACAGGTTGCATAATTGATTCGTACTTTCTCCAAACATCTTCCAACCTTGAGGTCACATTGACTTCCTCTCCTTTTCTCACCTTTAGCAAGATGCTGTTAAACTTTGGATCTTGAGTTGGTAAAAAAACTCTAGGATCTGCATCGGGATTCGCAACTCCCCAATCAGAGTAATTACTGGCAATCCCAACCACGGTCAGAACCTCTCCGCCATACTCTACTACCGACCCAACATCGATACCCGCCACTTCTTGAAGAAATGCCTCATTCACAATACATGTCTTATTCAATGGAGTGGCTTCAAGCTCCTCAAAACTCATGCCTGCCACCATAGGAATACTCAGTGTTTCAAAGAAATTGGGTCGTACATACACACGTGGAAAAGAAGCTTCAACAAGTGTATCTCCTTCAACATACTTTAGCTTCGAAAAACCATCAAAATTGAATGGAAAAGGTCCTCCTGACACTGTCTCAACCTCTTGAAACTGGCTTATTTCAGCTAAAATTGCCTGGTAATTTTTTCCCATTGGCTCATTATCCACTTCAAAACTGACAAGACCGTCCTTGCTCATGCCATCATCAAAATCTTTCATTTTGTTGACCTGAAGTTTCTGTATAAAGACGGTAAAGACCAAAATTACAGTAATGGCAAACTGCGCTATTAATAACACCCTCTTTAACTTGAAACCACTTCCTCTCGGACTAGAAAACCCTGACAGTACAGCTACGGGATTTAATCCTGAAACAACAAAGGCGGGGTAAGCTCCTGCTAGTAAACCACTCAGCAGAGTGAATCCGAATAGAAAAATGAGTAGTTCAGGCTGAACTAACTTTAGAGCAATCGGTACCTGAAATAGACTTGAAAAATAATTTTGTGTAAGTTCTAAACCTACAATGGTCAGAATGAGAGCAAGCACTGAATTAATAACCGACTCGAGTAAAAGTTGCTTCTTGACATCAACCCTCAAGGCTCCATTGACCTTTCTAATACCAATTTCCTTAGCTCGCTTTAAAGATCTGCTGAGGGAGATAGACAAATAGCCAACAAAGGCGCAGAGTAGTACAGCTATTGCTGCATACCCAACCCGTCTTATCATTGCTTTATCATTGCGAATCAAAGCATCATATTGAGCACCATAGTTATAATGAGAGTAACCCCAATATTCATCCGAGAGTCTTTCAGAATATACACCGGTTATCCTCTCCTCATTATATAAGCGTTTAAACTGCTCGTACAAATCGGCCTCCAAAACCTTTTGGTCTATAGGCGACTTCAACTTTAAATGTGTGAAAAATGCAGTGGTCCTATCTCCCTTTGGGCGTTCAACGTAACGTTGAAAGTTTGAGAAAATAAGCTCAGGTTTCATTAGAGACAGTTTTGAAACGGGCGCTAAGACTCCAGCAACTTGAAATGTTCCTTTTTCATGGACTACTAAGTCTCTACCTACAGGGTTGATATTGGGGAATAGCCTTTCTGATAACTCAGCAGATATGACCACATCCTTGGGCTTAGAAAGTGCCTCTGACTCATTCCCATATTTCAGAGGAAAGGTGAATACCTGAAAGAAACTTGGTGTACCATAAAATGCTAAATCAGCATAAACAAATTTCTCACCATTCGCACTTAGATACTCTGAATCACCCCTATCCAGAATACTGACTGCTTCAATATTTGGATTCCATTCGGTCAGTTTCTCGGAGAAGTCGACTGGAGTAAACACATGCCTACCGGATTCCCCTAGGCGAAGAGAGATCTGATATACCCTGTTTGCAAACCTATGGTTGGAGTTACGGGAGAATTCATAGTTAACATAAATGGCAGCCAATAGAAAGCAGAACATACCAGCTGCCAATGACACAACCATTAAAATACTATACCACTTGTTCCTCTTGAAGTTCTTTAGAGCTGATTTAATATAGTGTTGAAGCAGCGCCATATCATATCTATTGTTCTCTTAGGGTTTGAACCGGGTTAATTCTGGTGAATTTTTGAGTACAGAAATAAATCGTCACTAGTCCTATGCATGTCATTCCCACTACCACCACTAATGGAATGGTAGTAGTGATATTGATTCTATGTGCAAAACCATTCAACCACTCACTCCCCAGATACCAAGCCAATGGTACACCCAAGACCAGAGCCGTTAGCATGGTATATTGAAACTGCCTCGAAACTGTAGCAAAAATATCTCTATAATGTGCACCAAGAATTTTCCGAATACCCAACTCCTTCATTCTAGATTGGATGTTCAAGCTCGTCATGCCAAAGAGGCCAAAAAATGAGATGGCCACGCTCACCACAGTGAAAAACAGTAGAGTATTCCCTGAGGCCTTGTCTTTGGCCAAAATCCTATCATAGCCCTCAGCGAGCGACTGATATTCGAATGGCTGATCCGACACCAATGAATTCCAAACACTTTCAATATCCGCAATGGCATCCGCCCTTCTGTTATCCGACAGTTTGATATATGCCCTGAAGAGTCTATTTGGGTTTTGGTACATTAGCATCGGCTTGTCCTTCTCTCTCAGTGTACCTGTCTGAAAGTTCTTTACAATACCAATAACATTGAGCTGTTTTTCATACTCTCCACTACCTCTTGTGACCTTTGGTGAGGTTTCCAGAGATTCAATGCCCATTAGCTTGGCAGCCGCTTGATTTAGTATAACTGCATCCTTGTCCGTAGCTAAATCAAAATCGAAATTGCGACCTTCAATAAGTGATACATTCATCGAGGGGATAAAATTCTCATCTATACTCATATGATAGATTGTGATGTCATCCTCTTCCGATTTTCCCTCCCAGCCATAGCCTCTGCTAGAGTTAAATATTCTGATAACATTGCTATCAGTGAAGGTTATGGCTTCTATCAGAGGATTTTTATTTAAGGTTTCAACGAAGGTTGTTTTTAAGCCATCATCGAACAAATCGACCGAAACCATCGCGTCCCGTTCAAAGCCAGGATCTTTGGCCTGCATGTACTTCACTTGACTGTAAACGACCACTGCCACTACCCCGATGGTCAAAGTGATGGTAAACTGTAATATCAGAAGTACCTTTCTTAGACTCACGCTTGACTTCCCTATGTTCACTTTCCCTTTCAAGGAGTCCACGGGTTTAAATTTGGAAATCACTAGAGATGGGTAGAAGCCTGATCCAATAACCAAAACAGCCCACAGCGATAGGATGAAAAGGCTAAAATTCAGGTAACCGAGAGACTCAATCATAGTGCCGATATTAAAACTCAAGCCGGTGAATTCAGCTAGTAAATCCCCCAATACTTCGAACAGAATTATACTCAAAACCATACCTACTGTAACCTGTAAGGCCGATTCTGTCATAAACTGAACCATAACATTGGATCGGCTCGCCCCAATGGACTTTCGAACTCCAATTTCCTTTGCTCGCTCCAAAGATCTGGCTGTCGACATGTTAAAAAAGTTGATACAAACCAAAAGCACAATCAAGAAACCTATTCCAGCCAAAATCAACATATTTCGTTTACTAACCTGACCAGGAATATCTCCAAAAGGCACAAAATCCTGCATATGTATATCACTTACTGCCTGAAGTCTTAAAGCATAACCTGTCATATCGTACTCGCTATTTTCAACGACAATATTGGCTATCTGGCTATTGATTTGATCTGCCGTAACACCTGGAAGAAGCTTGACATAGGTAAAGCAATTAGAATTCCCCCATTCTTGATCTATTGGTCTACTTTGAAAAGCTCTTATTATGTCAATACTGATCAAGTAATCAGGTCTGAAATGTCTATTGGCAGGAACATCTTTGAATACTCCTGCTACAGTAAGCCCTAGTCGCTGTCCATCAATGTCTTCATCTGTTAGAATCTGCTTACCTAAGGGGTTTTCATCACCGAAGTATTTTTTGGCCAAGCTTTCAGAAATGGCAATTGTCCTAATTTCCTTTAAGGCATTTTCCTTTTGACCTAAGGCGAAGTCAAAGTCAAGCATGTCAAAGACTTCAGGATCAGCATAGTACCCGTTTCTTTCACGGATTACGACATCTCCAACCTTAAAAACAAAAGGGCCAGTACGCTGTACACGAGTTGACATCTCTATCTGTCCCATATTTTTGTCCATATAGGGTTTAATGGCTGTTTGAACAATCACTCCTACCTGATTCTCCTTCCAGACACTATTCACGCGGTATATTCTTTCAACATCATCGATCTCCTTGTCATAACTAAATTCATAAATGACATAAGTACCGATAAATAAGGCACAGACTAAGCCAAAAGTCAGACTGGTAATATTGACGAAAGAAAACAACTTCCTTTTGATCAGGTTACGATAGGCACTTTTGATATACTTATTCATGATGTAAATCGATTACGGGGTTTCTAACAATTGACCTTATGGTGATAGAGGATACCGTCATCCAGGCAATTAAAAATGTTGCTCCTATGGGCAGAGCAAATAACCAAAAGGTAACTTCTATACGGTTTATGTAATCATCCAAGAATGATTGTATGATGTAATATGAAATAGGCAATGAGATGACAATTGACAACAGAAGTAAAGCAGTAAAGCCTTGATTGAGTAAAAGCAACAAATGGGTTGCTGGGGCGCCCAATACTTTTCTGATACTAATTTCCTTACGTCTTTGAGCAGTAGAAAAGCTTACCAAACCCAACAATCCCATTATAGCTACCGCAATAGCCAACATTGAGGAGTAATTGAGCGTCTTGGCCCAAACTGCTTCCTTCTTGTAAAGGTTTTGGTTGTAAGTATCTACATAAGTCACGGAAAAAGGCGTATAGGGCAATACGCTCTTCCAAGCCGACTCTATATCAGGTAAGACCTCAGATAACTTGCCTTCTTGATACTTGATAAATACATTATTTATAATGTAGCGCCTTCCAGGATGAGACTCTGCAGTCAGCATCACTGAATTCATAACTGACTTTGCTGAGAACAACTGATAATCCTCTATCAAGCCTACAATACGATATTTCCCCTCATCTAGGGTCTTTCCGATTGGTGCCTCCAAACCAAGGGCTTCTACGACTGATCTATTAATGATTACCGCAACCGATGGCTCATTCTCATTCGGCTTTACTATATCATTTCGATCAAATGAGCGACCTTCTGATAATTCTATCTCTAAGGTTTTGATATAATCAGGATCAACATTGCTCATGATCACCATTGATGCCTCTCCATCGGGACCTGCAATATTTATTCCCTCATTCAGCTCTCCCACGGCACCTATTGAGCGTACATTTGGGTTTTGGATTAACTCATTTTTTAGCCTATCAAAGTTTGATTTCGAGTTGTTTTGAGGCATACGAAGCTTAATAAGGTTTTCATCACTATAGCCCTTTTGTCTTTATTCATCAGATAGTTGTGCTGTTTATTGATTCCTACCGTCACAATTATGAATGTTATGGCTACCAGGAACTGGAAAGTAACCAAAGACTTAGTGAGCAAACGTCTGTTTCCCACGCTGACTCCTCCTCTAAAAACTCTCGATACTTTTAATTTAGATAGGAAAACAGAAGGATATATAACAGACAATACTGAGGCAAACAACACGCTTAAAAAGCACATGATTAGTATAGCTTTGTCCTGAATAAGTCCTCTATTAAAATCCTTTTCAATTATGGATTCAAAGGTTGGAAGTGCTAATTCCGCCAGTATAATCCCCACTAAAAAGGCAAAGCAGCATATGATCAATGCCTCAAAAAGGAATTGTGTTACAAGCTGTTTTTTGTCAGCACCCACTGTTTTCCTGACACCAACCTCCTTAGCTCTGTTAATCGAGTTGACGAAAGTCAAGTTGGCAAAATTAAAGCAGGCAATAATTATAATGAGTATGGCAATACCTGAGAGGATATAAGACTGACTTATACTGTTTTTCCCTCTACTGCCATCAAAATGAACATCCTTTAAGGGTAGTAATCCATTTGAATTGCTTCTGGCTCTGGCTTCCATGCTGTTTTCATCTCCAGGGTTTTGTGCAATTCGCGTAGCCTGCATTTTATCGATGACTGTCGAGATATCCGCTTTTTCATCCAATAAAACATAACTAACTGCTGGGGTGATTACCCACAAGTTCATTGACCATTTATCCTTGATAGATTCAAGTTTTGGCCATGACATAATCATATCAAAAGTAAAACTGGAATTGGAAGGGTGATCTTCAATTACTGCATTAACAATAAAGTCTTCAAACCCCTTTCCCACATCAACTCTCAGCACCTTTCCTACTGAGGCTGTGGTCCCAAAGTACTTGACTGAAGCACTTGCAGTCAGTAAAACAGATTCAAGTCCATCGAGTTGCTCATCGAAAGCACCATGTATCAAATTGAAATCGAATATCTCGAAGAGGGCCCTATCAGCAAACTTTAACCGTTTCTCATCAAAGTAATCTGAGCCAATATTTACAGTAGCTCCCTCACCTCTTAAACGAGCGAAAGACTTAATTTCCGGAATCTGCTGTTTGAAAATATTTGCTTCCACATAAGAAGTGGCCTGCATCACATTTTGCTTGTCTTGAAAGGTTGCGATGGTAGTAATCCGATATATGTTCTCCTTGTTTCGGTGCCAGCTATCGTATGTCAACTCATCCTTTACAAACATGCTGATGAGTAAACAGCCCGCTATGCCAATGGCCAAGCCAAAAACATTAATTACAGCATAAGCCTTGTTTCTGATAAGATTGCGAATAGCCGTTTTGAAATAACTTTTTAACATAGCGAAGCCTTATTCGTTTCTAAGTGAGTTTACTGGATTTGTCTTTGCGGCCTTATAGGCTATAATCGAAACCGTTAACCATGCAATGAGTAATGAAACAATCACTACGCCTACTAGACTTCCTGGTGATATATCTATGTGATATTGAAAGTCTTGTAACCAAGAATCCATGGTATAGTAAGCCAATGGAGCCATGAGGACCAAAGCCAGTACCGGAAGTGTCAAAGATTGTCTTGAAAAGCCAATTAGGATCTGTTGAACACTGGCTCCGAGCACTTTTCTAACACCAATTTCCTTAATCCCTCTTTGTGCATTGATAGAGGTGAGACCATAAAGACCTAAGCAAGAGATAACAATCGCGATCAGACCAAAAACTTTAGCCAAGTCTTTAATGAGAAGCTCGCTTTTATACATGGCTTCATGCTCTTCCGATAAGAATTTATAGTCGAAGATGTAACCGGGCATAAAGGCTTCATATTTTTCCTTAAGCACGTCTATGGCTCGTTGCTCCTGACCTCTCGCTGATCTGATAGTTACATAATCACTGTTTTCGACATAGTTCAGTATGATCAGAGGTTCGATCTCATCGTAAACAGAACCCGTATGAAAATCTTCAACCACCCCAATAATCTTTACATCATTGTCCCAAAATTTAACAGCCATACCCACGGGATTCTCAACATTCATCCCTCTTACGGTCGCCTCATTTACCAAGACAGTCTTGACATCCGACTCAATCTCTCTCGAGAAATTTCTACCTGAGACTATTCTTAGGTTCATTGTCGGAACAAAGTCCTGTTCCGTGAAAAGAATATTAAAGCTCGTTTTGTCTCTCAGAGGGTCCTTTCCCTCCCAATGAAAATCTCCAGTACTAGCTTCCACATTAACCGGTGCATCTCCAACCACAGTTACAGACTGGATGCTTGGGTCATTTAATAATTCAGACCGGAAGCTCTCATATTTTTCCAGCAAGGCCTCGTCATTTTGAAGCATAATGACCCCCTCCTTATCTACATTTCTTTGGTTTTCGAATATATATTCAACCTGACTGTTGATAATCAGCGTGGCAAATATCAAGAAGCCCGCTATCACAAATTGAAATATGACCAGGCCCTTTCTGAAATAGCCTCCCATCTTGGTAGTGCCCTTTGCATCTACTTTTCCTTTTAGTGCCTTAACTACATTAAAACTTGATAGCACAAAGGCGGGATAAAGCCCGGAAACTAGAATAGTGAATATTCCTAAGCCTCCTACTAGGGTCAATAATTTGGCATCCAGCCAGTTGAGGCTTACTTCTTTTCCTGTCAACGTGTTAAATGGACCTAAAGCGATCTCGATAAAAATGACGGCTATGACCACCGACAAAATGACAATCAAACTGGATTCTGTCAAAAACTGTTTGATGAGTGTCAGGCGATTGGCCCCTGAGACTTTCCTCACTCCAACTTCTTTTGCTCTTTTAAAAGCATCAGCAACCGAAAGGTTAATGAAATTGATGCAGGCTATGAATACGATAAATATGCCTATGAGTGTGAACAGTCTTACATACTCTATTCTGCCACCTGCTTCTTCGCCTCCCTCATAGCTGCTCTTCAGATAGATGTCATCGAATGGTTTTAAGAAAAGCGACTTTGTATTTCCTTCATGATTTTCACGAATTAAGCCTTCAACCTTTTCTTCCAAGGCCAATGGAGACGCATTTTCTTTCAATTGAATGTAGGTGAAGATTCCAGAATTGCCCCATCGCATGATCCAACTGTTTCTTTTAGTCCAGTTTTCCATAGACAAGACAAAGTCAAATTGAAACTGGCTATTCTTAGGAGGGTCTTCTACCACCCCGCGTACAATTCCATCTCGGGTATGATCGATTTTTATCAACTCACCGACCACGTCCGTTTTGTCAAAAAGTTTGATGGCCATACTTTCAGTCAAAATCACATCACCATAGGTAGCCAAACTATTCTCTTTTAATTCTCCCTCGATAAATGGAAAATTGAACATTTGGAAGAACTCTTCATCGACCATTATTCCTAATTGCTTGAACTTCCGATCACCGACTGCCAGCTGGTGCTCACGGCTATCTACCCTTGTTGATCGCTCCACTTCAGGAAAGTCGCTATCCATCACATTCTTGATAAGACCGTTCTGCCGATTTTGAGTCTCTATGTCTCCATTGTCCCGATAATCATGTGCCCAAACCCCAAAGACTCGGTCTGAGTCATCATGAAATTTGTCAAAATTGACCTCATCATTGACCCATAGAAAAATCAGTAAACTCGTAGTCAGTCCTACAGATAGACCAAGTACATTGATCAGGGTAAACTCTCTCTTATTTAAGAGCTTTCTTACAGCGATTTTGAAGTTGGTTCTAAGCATCTGATTTAAATTTCTTATTCGTAGCGAATAGAATTGACAGGATTCATACGGGCAGTTTTTATTGCGTGATATGCGACTGAAACAAAAGCAATGACAATTGCCCCAAGACCTGTCCAGAAAAATACTTTCCAGGAAATACCATTGGAATAAGCGAAGTTTTGAAGCCACCTATCCATTAGATAGTAAGCCAAAGGCCAACCTAATACATTGGCTACCAGAACAAGTTTTAAAAAGTCTTTAGATAGCGTATTCACCAAGCCCAAGACTTCTGCACCAAGCACTTTTCTAATGCCTATCTCCTTGGTCCTTTGTTTCATCATAAAGGCAGTAAGACCAAAAAGACCTAGACACCCGATGATTATTGATAAGAATGAAAAGCTAGTAAAAACCTTTAAAAAGCGATCCTCGGCCTGATAGTGTTGGTTAACATCTTCATCCAGAAAGGTAAAATCAAATGGAATTGCTCCGGCAAACTGATGCCATGTATCCTCAATTTTAGCAATGGTGTTCTGTAAGTCGCCCGGAGCAACACGAACGCTCATAAAGTTTAAGCCCCAGGTGGCCTCTGAGTTCAATGAGAAAACAGTGGGTCTAATTTCGCTATGCAAGGAAGCAAAATGAAAGTCCTTTACTACACCGATCACTTTGGCATTTTTTTGTGACCACTGTGACCCCGTATAAGCACTCCCTCTTAAAGAGGCTCCAATTGGTTCTTCAAAACCAAAAAATTCTACCGCGGCTTCATTGATCACATAGGCTTCCATATAGTCGGTTTCTAACGATCGATCGAAAGCTCTTCCTTCTACCATTTTTGCGCCAAGGGTTTCAAAGAAATCATGTGAAATAATGACAGTCGGAGCTGATATTTGCTCCTCGGCATTTTCAGGATTATACCCCCTCCAATGCCCCACACGATTCGCGGGGTGATTATTGCTAGCAGTTATGTTAATGACATTAGCGTCACGCATCAACTCCTGTCGTAACAAGTCAAATTGATCATTGATGATGCCGATAGGTATCACTACTACTTGTTCGGTTTTAATACCCAAATCAGCGTTTCTGAGAAATTTGATCTGATTAAGAATGATCAATGTAGAGGCGATAAGAACAACGGCAATGAAAAATTGAAACACCACTAGTGCATTTCTTAAACTGAATTTGCCCTTGCCATTTGAAAGCGTACTTGCTCTTAAAGCATTGATGGTTTTCATTTTCAGCAAAAAGACAGCCGGAAAACTACCAGACACAAGACCTATTACCAAAGCTACAGCGAAAATGGTGAGGGATAAGAGAATGTCTTCCTGAAGGTTAAAATTGAAGCTACCTCCTGTAACCTGATTGAAGAACGGTAAAGAAAATTCAACTAATACAACTGCGACAATACAAGCCAACAATGCCACTATTGCAGATTCAACCTGAAATTGGATTACTTGAGCCAAAGGCTTAGCACCGAAAACTTTCTTAAGTCCAACCTCAGTACCTCTTTGAAAGGCTGTAGCAATAGAGAGGTTAATGTAATTGATACAAGCCAACAGTAGAATGACTATGGCTGTAGCAATGAATATGAGTACAGTTGTTTTGTTACCATTTACACCAAGTTCTCCTACCAAATCAGATTCTAGGTGAATGGACTCAATCGGTTGAAGAGAATAATCAGCAGGTGTCTCTTGTTCGTAGTTTTCATTAAGGAAAGTATTGATCCTTTGAGCTACATCACCTGGATCCATTCCTGCTGTGAGTTGCAAATAGGTGTAATGACTAGTTCCATTGAATAGAATATGAACCCAATCGCCATACCACTGGATGCCAGTAGACATTGGAATAAACACTTGAGCCTGAAAATGGGTGTTTTCAGGTAAATCTTTGACCAAGGCGGCTACCTTGAAATCAATCTCTTGAATCCTGATTACTTCACTGATAACATCCAGTTTGTTAAAAAGAGTTACTGCCGCGGTCTCAGACAGTACTATGGCATTGGGTTCATTCAACACATTGGTTAGGTCTCCAGAAATCGCTTCAAAGCTGAATAAATCAAAGAATGCGGAGTCCACCAAAAGCATTTCGTCTTGGTAGATTGTCCTGTCACCTATTTCAATATTGGCAGCAAAATTATCTATCCGCGCTGATGTTTTAATCTCTGGGAAATTGGCCTGGAGTAGTGGCAGTAAGGGATATGTTGTAGTAGCGGAATAGGTTTTGGCATCACCTCCCTGGTTATAGGCACCAGTTACCCTATAGATGTCCTTAGAATTGCTGAAGTGCCGATCAAAACTCAATTCATGTCTAACAAAGAGAACAATTAGGACGCAAGCCGCCAGACCTACCGATAACCCTGCGACATTTATAGAAGAATAGAGCTTATTCTTCAGTAAGTTTCTAATTGCTATTTTGAGATAGTTCTTAATCATGACTATTCGTTTCTAAGTGAATCAACTGGGTTTGCATTTGCAGTCTTGAAAGACTGAACAGAAATGGTTGCACTGGCAATTCCGAAGGTGATCAGCGCTGGAATGAGGAAGACGATTCCGTCCAAATCAATACGGTATTGGAAGTTATCAAGCCAGCTGTTTACGAGGTAATAGGCAATCGGTGTGGATACAACCAATGATGCTAAAACCAGTTTTGAGAAAGTTAGATTGAGCATCAACACAAGTCTTTTTACAGAAGCCCCTAACACCTTTCTTACTCCCACTTCTTTGGCTCTTTGCTGTGCTGACAGATGTGCTAAGCCAAACAATCCAAGACATGAGATCAATATAGCTAAGACAGTAGAAGTAGTAATAATAGACTTCCAACGCTTTTCTGTCTCATATGCAGCTCTGTTCTCTTCATCTACGAACTTCAAGGACATAGGCTGATAGGGTTCAACCTCTCTCCAAGCTGCATGAACCTCTTCTTTAAGCTCTGTGAGGTATTCCGGGTGGTACTTGATCAATAGTTCATTGAATTTTGTTGATGCATCGCTGGGCAATAGCATCATTCCCATTATTCCCGATTTGGCGCTCGAGAATATATAATCACCAACTACACCAACTACGCGGTATTGAAATGTCGCTGTTTCTGGGTCATCATCACCATCCGTGATTAATGCGCCAATAGGGTCACCATCGATCTCAAGCTCCTCGACAAACTTTTCGTTGACAATCACATTGGTCAATGTATCTTCACCAAAAATGTATTGATCCTTACCTTTTTTCAATTCACGACCTGCCTTGAGTTCCAGACCTAATATTTCTAAGTAATCCTCATCAATTGAATTAGAAATACTAAAACTTGTCTTGCCCTTATGACCAACGCTTGTTCCTGAACCGTAGCCGTCTGTCAGCGAAATCTTTGCAATGTTTGGGTTCTGAGCAATAATGTTTTTCAGCAATTCACCTTTGTCTTCATTACCAGTCAGAACCATTTTGGCCAAATCCTGATCATCATATCCAAGATCAACTTTAAGCATATGACCAATTTGCTTGTTCATAGCGATGGTGCCTACTACCAAAACAGCAGCTATTGTAAACTGAAATAACACCAAACCCTTAGTGACGTATTGCTTGCCATTCAATCTTACCTTTCCAGAAAGACTATTTAAAACTGAAAACCTTGATATGACAAAAGATGGATAGCTCCCTGCCACAAATGCGGCTAACATGACCAAGGCAAAACAGCCCATTAAAAGCCCTATATCACCTGTTACATTATTCGTAAAAGTCTTCTCCGTTAGCCTTCCAAAGAATGGTAAAAGCATCTCTGCAATTAGTAATCCAATCACAAATGCCATTAGGGAGATACTAAATGCTTCAATTAGAAATTGAAAGCTCAATTGTTTCTTTCTAGCGCCAAGCACTTTCCTTACACCAATCTCCTTAGCCCTTGGAAGAGACCTTGCAACTGAAAGGTTAGCGAAATTGATACAAGCAAGAATCAAGATCAACAACGCGATACCGCCTAACACATAGGAGTATGTAGGGTTGCTACTCCCTTTCAAACCAACTCCTCCGCTAATGTTAGTATCTAAATGGAGCCTCGCCATTGGTTGAAGGATGATTTTCACCCTACGTGCGAAGTCACCGTCTTCACCAGGATTCTGAGTATCGCGAACTTCCTTGAACTTGTCTTTTATAGCTTCTGGGTCAACACCCTCTTTAAAGAGTAAGAATGATGTATAACCAATAGATGTCCATGGTTTATTGCGATAGGTATGGAAGGTCTCGAACTTCTTCCATGGAAAGATCATTTTTATCTCCAGCGATGAGTTTTTAGGGATATCAGCGATTACAGCACCAACCACATACTGTTCAATTTTACCCTTAACTCTAATCGTCAGCTCTAGGCCTGTAGCATCTGTAATTCCTAAATATTTCTTCGCCAGTTCTTCCGTAATCACTACACGATTCAACTCATCAAGGGCCGTTGATAAGTCTCCAGACAGCGTTTCAAAATCAAATATATCGAAAAGCGAAGGGTCGCTAAAAACCGTTTGGTGCTGATCGATATATTCTTCACCCTTCTTAACAATGACCTGGGCCGATTCCAACCTTGCATAGTCTTCGACCTCAGGTATATTCTCTAAATAAGCAGGTGCCTCTACTGGACTTGAGGCGGCAATATTGCTGATACCGCCAAAGAAATCCAGCTCAGAACCTATTCTATATATTCTATCAACCTTTGATTGATATCGATCATAAGTCAGTTCATCCTTGACATAGAGAAAAATTAACATGCAGCAGGCGATCCCCAGTGCTAGACCAGTGATATTAATGGCTGAATAGCCTTTATGCCTTGCGATATTTCTGAAAGTGACTAAAAAATAGTTGCGAATCATGACTTTGAGTTTTATTCGTTTCTTAAAATATCAACTGGATTCTTATGTGCATTTTTATGACCATGCAAAGTGAGCACCACTACTGACAAAGCCAGCACCCCAAGCGATGAGATTAAAAAGTAGAAATCAATGTTTTTCAGGCGATATGGAAAAGCCTCCAACCAATTTGAAATTAGCTCATGAGTAATGGGTATGGAAATCAGCAAGGAAACACCAATAAGCCATAAAAAACGACCGTTAGAGAGCCTTAATAAGGTAAGGTAACTGGCTCCCAGGACTTTTCTAATGCTGAGTTCTCTTTCTCGGAACTTGCTTTCAAAAATTGAAATGGTCAAAAGACCCAAGAAAGATATCAAGACAAGCATTACTGTGAGCCCATTGAATATCTTCACCAAGACTTTCTCTCTTTCAAAAGCTCCGTTATAAAATGTGGCCAGCTCTGACATTTGAAGGGGTTTTGTCTCTCCCAATTTTTCCCACAGCTCCTCCAATTGACTCATTATCAATTCTCGATCACCTGCCCTGAATCTAAATTGCAGATTCCTTATGCTTGACGGTTCGGTGGTAAGAATTACGGGAGATATTCGAGATTTGGTAGATGCAACGTGAAAGTCTTTCATGATCCCAACAATTTCAAAACGAGCCAATTTAGTACCGATAACATCTTCACTGTTCATGCTCTTATAAGCAGTCTCATTAATGACAGCAGCATTTTCCAATTGTGATTCTGGTATTTCAGACAGTGCCCTCCCCATAATCATATCTATATCCATCACTTCATGGAAGTTTAAGTCTACAGCACCCGTGCGGAATACTACTTGAGTCTCGTTTCCATCCTTTTCGATTGGCAACAACATCGACATCATGCTGCTTGGCAGAGATGATCCAGTGATAGCGATTATTTGAGGTATTCGTTCTAACTCAGTTTTGAGCTGTTGATACCTTCTCCCATAACCGCTTTGATATAAGCTTATATTGAAAACATTCTCAGTATTATATCCTATATCCTTATTGATTAAGAACTTAGCCTGACCTTTTATAATTAACGCGCTCGATAATAGTCCTGCACAAATGATGAATTGAAAGGCCACAATCGATTTCCGTAGAATCGGCTGATTGACTTTTGGCAAACTTCCTTTTAGTAGACTGGATATGTTGAAAGTAGAAGAAACTAAGGCTGGGTAGATCCCAGAAATTATTAGCACAAGAGCCAAGACCAGAAGCGGGAGTAATAATAAACTTGGCTGGTCATTAAATGCTAAAGTAAGACGCTTTCCTAATATATCATTTAGACCAGGCAGGCTCATTTCAACAGATACAAGAGCAACTAAGAGGGAAATTAAAGCTACAAGAGCAGTTTCTACAACGGAAATCGAAATAAGACTTAGCTTACTTGCGCCAAGTACTTTGCGTATGGCCATATCTCTGGTTCTAGCAAATGAACTTGCCACTTTAAGGTTGACATAGTTAAAACATGCCACTAGAAAGATTAGGGTTCCAACGATGGAAAAGATGTACACATACCTTTTGTTGCCGCCAAAAATGCCTTTCTGACGCTGGTTTGCTCTACCCTCAAGATATAAATCACTGAATAAGTCAAAACCAACCTTTCTGACTTCATCATTATCTGTATTCTTTTCGTAGATTTCTTTTAGATCTTCTGTCAAGGCTTCTACAGTATAACCTTGCCGCATTAACACGTAATCCTTGCCCCACCCCAGTTGCCAGTTGCCTTTGTAGTCCTTATATGGGCTGGCAGTCATATCGGCCATAATCAATAGATCAAATCGAAGGTGTGAATTACTTGGTATAGATTTCAATACTCCCGAAATACTATAGGTACCCTTTCCTTTTAGGGTAATGAATTCACCAATTGGATTTTCTTTTCCGAAATGTTTCTTAGCGAGTTCAGCCGAGATCACGACATCTGTTGGTTGATCCAAGGCAGTTTCTGAATCACCTATTTGCAATCCAAAATCAAAGATTTTAAAGAAACTTGGTTCTGTAGCGTAGATATACAGAGACTCAAATTCTTGATTATCAAACTCATACGACTTAATAAAAGAATAGCTCTCTGTAACGACACTAGCCAAATTCACAATATCCTCTACACCTGGACTTTCATTCAATAATGCATCATGCAGAGCGAATGGCGGACTGGAATAGCTATAACCGCCTGATACTTCTGTACCAATTGTAGGTACGTAAATACGATCTGAATTCTTATGCCACTTGTCATGAGTGAGCTCATCTCTTACGTAAAGAGATGTCACCAAGAAGCAAAACATACCAAGAGAAAGGCCTAGTACATTAGCCAATGAGAATAGGCGTTCTCTCCTCAGTATTTTCAAACCGTTTTTTATGAACCACATATACAATCTGGGTTATTCGTTGCGCAGGACATTAGCTGGATTTTTCTGCGTATTGAAGTAGCTATGCACCCCTAAAATGACAACCGCTAGTAAAAGCACAGAACCTACAGCGATGGCGAAATATGGCACTATATTGTCAATTCGGTAAGGGAACGATACCAACCACTCATTAATCAATAGATACGCTGCTGGGATTGAGATTAAAATGGCCAATAATATGAGTACCGTGAACTTTCGGTTTAGAACACCTATCAAACTTAAATAGCTAGCACCCAACACTTTGCGAATACTCATCTCTTTTTCTCTCAATTGATTCTCAAAAGTTGATAAAGCAAACAAACCTAAAAATGCCACTACCATAAGCAGTCCAGTCAATAAGTCAAAGATGCTCACTAGGGCCTCTTCTCGCTTGTAGGAATCTGCGAAGAAATCCTCAACCTCTTCCATTTCAAATTTGCCATCTGTATTGAAGCTCTCCCATACCTTTTCCACCTGGGCCATCACTGCTTCTCTATCTCCTTCTCTAAACTTTACCTGGAGCTTTCTGATCTGATCCATTTGGTTATCGATCAAAATGGGGCCAATCTCTGATTTACCCGATTGATAGTGGAAATCTTTTGCAACAGCTCTAACTATCTTGCCTTCCATTAGTTTTCTTCCCACCGGGTTTCCTTCCCACCCTAAACGCTTCAAAGCGGCTTCATTAATGATCGCTGCGGTTTCCATTTCACTATCTGTCAAGCCATCGAAGCCGCTTCCATAGATAAACTCCAATCCGAAAAGGTCATTAAAGTCTCTATCAGCAGCTCCATAGAAGTATGGAATATCTATTCTATCTTCTCCCTCACCATTGGGAATAGTAATGATTGAATTAAAGTTTGGGAATGGCGAACCACTGACCTTCTGTATCTGTGGAATTCGTTCAACCTCTGTTCTGAACTCTGTATACTTTTCGAAAAGCCCCGCCTGGGTTAGGTTCACACTCAATACATTCTCTTCGTTATAACCCAAGTCCAGGTTGACCAAATACTGTGCTTGTCCACGGATGATCAAAGCACTTGACAAGAGACCAGCACATATTAAGAATTGCAATACAATCAATGCTTTTCTAAAAACTGCTTTCGTAGATTTTGGACTTGTACCTCTTAAAACCGATGAAAGACTAAACGCTGAAACAGTAAAAGCTGGATACAAACCAGAGATAAACACCACGACTGACAACAGCCCCAAAGGAATCAGAAGCATTTGAGGCGAGTTGATGAAATCCAGTGCCAGAGACTTATCCAGCAGATTGTTGATACCTGGAAGCGTAGTCTCAACCGCAACAACTGCAATAATCAACGCCAAGAGTGCTAAAAAGAGTGTTTCACCCATTTGAAATAGTACCAACCTTGTCTTGGTAGCACCAATGATTTTTCTGACTGCTACATCTTTCGAACGAGCGAAAGAACGGGCAGTAGTAAGATTTATATAATTGAAACATGCTACAATCAATAACAAGCCGCCAATTAGTGAGAAGATATATACGTACTTCATTTGCCCACCAAACATTGCTTTGGAAGAGCTCCGCATGGTCTCATTGTTCATATATAAATCTGAAAACTTCGTGTATAAATACTCTCCCGGTGCTTCTGTACTATCCTTTGCTGCTAAAACCCGCTTGGTATCCTCTAATAGCTTTTCTTCTGAGTAGTCAGACCTTGTCAACATATAATTGAGTCCAGTTCCTGTATCCCAACGATTCTTATAGAAGTCATAAGGAGCAACGTTGTCATTAATCAATGTCAAGAATTCAAATTGCAGGTGGGAATTGGATGGAATCGGTTTAAGGACTCCAGAAACTCTGAAGGTTCCTTTACCATCAATCTCCATAAACTCACCAACAGGGTTTTGATCTGGAAAATGCTTTCTGGCAATTTCGGATGAAATAATCAGGTCATCTGTAGTACTAAGTGCAGTCTCAACATTGCCGTACTTCAATTCAAAATCGAATACACTAAACAAGTTGGCTTGAGTGTAGAAGAATAGCTTTGACTCGAACTTCTCATCCTTGAAAGTATAATCCACAGTTTGAGCCATACTGATGTTGACCGCATCAATGACTCCGGGAACCTCTTCGGTCATAGCCCCTCCCAAACCCACTGGAGGAAAGAGGAAGAAACTTGTTGATCCTCCGAAACTCATGGAAATCTTAGACATGTATATATTCTCTGAATTTTTATGCCATTTGTCATGAGTAAGTTCGTCTTGAACATACAATGAGGTGATAAGGAAACAATACATTCCTAGTGACAATCCTATGATATTGACCAAAGCGAAAAACCGCTCTCTCTTGAGGCTTTTCATACCGGACTTGAAGAATCTTAAGATGTTGTTCATAATATTTTGAGATTTAGAGCCTTGGACTCCCCAAAACCAATTCAAGCATTGTACCAAACATAACTAACTGATTGTAAGTATTTTACAAAGAAACGAGTAAATGTAATTATCCGTCAGCGAACTGTAATGCCCGTCAGCGGACACTCAGTTAAACTCAGTCAGTTCGCAGTGCATTTATTGGATTTG
Source organism: Roseivirga sp. (assembly GCA_965230105.1). Classification (GTDB taxonomy): domain Bacteria; phylum Bacteroidota; class Bacteroidia; order Cytophagales; family Cyclobacteriaceae; genus Roseivirga. The sequence goes on from CBDDKG010000029.1 coordinate 173,225, forward strand.
TAGTAGCTGATTTATAGGATTGGAACATTAGTATACTCCAAACAATTAGCGTCAATACCAGCAAAGGTGCCACCAACAAAACTCCATTAAGACTTATATGGAAAGCAAAATCAGAAAGCCACAAACTCATAAAATGATAAACCAAAGGAAGTGTAATTATGGCAACAACAATCATCAATTTAGTGACCCCATGATTCATTACCCAAATGATGTGACCAACCCCTGCTCCCAACACTTTTCTAATACCAATTTCCTTAATTCTCTGTTCTGCCATGAATATGGACAATCCAAATATGCCTAAGCCTGCTATGAAAATTGCCAATAGGCTGAAAATTGAAAAGACATCAGAAAGTCGCTTCTCATCTTCATACATTTCATCAAAGTGATCATCCAGGAATTTGTACTCAAATGGATAATCAACTGAAAACTCTTCAAAGACAGACTGAATATGATTGACAGCTTCTTTGACATTGCCCCCCTTAATTTTAATATATGCCTGAGTAAAACCCTCTTTTGAGGTCATCATGGCCATTGGGGCTATGGCTGTTTTGGCAGAACCATAGATAAAATCGTCAACCACTCCTGTTATTGGCGCCTGAAAGATCTTCTCTTCGAGCGGATTATCCCAACCAAACTTTTCCGCAGCTGTTTCATTAATCAATAACGCCTTAGCTGCAGCGCTCTCTTCCATATCTGTAAACCCTTCTCCAGAGCTTACCTTTATTCCCAAGGTGTTCAGGAAATTTGACTCGACAGACATATAGCTCACAGCTTGACTTTCCTCCATTCCGGCTATATCTGCATATACAGACATATTTCCTTTAAATACTGAATAGGAGACGCCTGTTACATCAGCAATTGATGCATTAGAAAGTAGTCGGTCCTTGAATATTGGATAGCTTTTTTGAAGGTTCGTATCTCTCATTGAAACTCCAAGCACCTGATCCTCTTCTATTCCCAAATCCATATTTTGCATATAGCTAAACTGACTATAAACGATACTGGTAATAGCAATGAGGCTTAGGCATACAAAGAACTGGAAACCAACTAAGACCTTTCTGAAGGTAGCTCCTCCTTTACCTCTTGTTACTCGCCCAGTGAGCATTTCAATAGGACTGAATTTGGAAAGAAAAATAGATGGATATATCCCAGATAAGAAACTAATCAAAATCGTAAAGAGTGCCAGTGACAAGTACGTCAACGGTGAGTCATAGGCCAGATCTAATTTTTTATCTATAAAACCGTTAAGCATTGGAAGTGCCAGTTCGGTTAAACAAATTGCTAACAGCAGGGACAAAAATGACATCAATGTTGACTCTAAGAAAAACTGCTTAGCGATCTGGGTTCGATGTCCACCCACAGTCTTCCGTATGCCTACCTCCTTTGCTCTTTTTGAATGACGAGCTGTGGCCATATTCATGTAATTGACTATCGCTACTCCGAGGATGATGAAGGCGATGATCATATATAACCTTGCATTGGATTCTTCTCCTTTCCTACCAAAGTAGCCTGTATTTAATTCTGAAAAATAGATCTCCGACAGCGGAAGCAACTTCACTAAATCAGAGGGTCTGTGAGGAGAAAGTGCTGTTTGAAGGCTCAACTCAAGATTGGCAATGTCAGTGGGCTTTGAACCGAGTTTGAGATATACCGGAAATGCCGAAACGGTCCCCCAATCCAATACTGACTTGGCATCCTCTCCTAATGAAGAATTATTTGGCCCGAAAACATTGCTCATTGCCTTATCTGCATTCTCAAATGAAATAAGATAGTCGAAATTCAAATGCGTATTATCAGGTAAATCCTTAAATACGCCACTTACTGTTAAAGGACCAAAATCAACAATCTCAATCGTTTTAGATACTGCATCTTCGATTGTGCCAAACATTCTAAGGGCAACTTCCTCTGAGATGGCAATCTGATCACTTGTAGCAAGCAAATTTGAAGCTGAACCCGCTAAGAGACGAATAGAGAAAAAGTCAAAAACTGACTTATCAGTAAAGTAAATATTATCAGCCTGATACTTAATTCCTGTCTTCAATTTGATCACTCGATTTCTCATTCTACCAAACCGAATGGCGTCAGTAACCTCAGGAACAGTTTCTTTGAATAGCGGTGCCATGGGCGCCATTGTCTGATAGGCATAATCGCTTCTGCTACTGCTGGTATCGCTTAAATAAACTTGGTAGATAAGATCCTTATGTTCGTGATATTGATCATAGCTGAACTCCTTTTGGACAAATAAACTCAGCAAGATAAAGCAGCTCATACCAATGGATAAACCTAGTATGTTGATCAAGCTGTAAGATTTGTTTTTCCAAAAAAACCTGAGTGTGGTAGTAATGTAGTTTTTGATCATAGCCTTAGTTTAACAGAATTCTTTTCAAGCACCGTACCAAATTCAAAAATCTGATTATCAGATTGTTACAATAACACATATACTGATACATATCCGCTCGCGAACTTTAGCGTCCGCTAGCGGACGGCTGTATTTGTTTGTATATTATGAACAGATTTTCTTTGTTGAAAACCTTAGGTCAAACGCTCAACCCTTATGAATACAGGACGAATACTTATTGTTGATGACAATGAAGACTTGCTCAAGGCAGCAAGGATGTTTCTTAAAAGGCACTTCAGTCAAATAGACCTAGAGAAAGATCCCACACTACTTCCCGATCTCTTAAAGAACCAGAGTTATGATGTCATTCTTTTGGACATGAACTTTACACAAGATGTAAATTCTGGTGCCGAAGGCTTTCACTGGCTAGATCAAATATTAGAAATAGATCCGTCTGCAGTGGTGCTGTTAATAACCGCCTTCGGTTCTGTCGACCTGGCAGTCAAGGCCATAAAAGCTGGTGCCTCTGATTTTGTTATGAAGCCTTGGGAAAATGAGAAATTGCTGGCTACGCTCCTTTCTGCAATGAAATTGAAGTCCTCTAAGACTGAGATTCAACAACTTAAAGACCAACAAGCCGTGCTAACGGCCGATCTGGATGAGAAATTCAAGGATATCATTGGACAATCTCCCAATATGATGCAAGTGTTCGACACTATTGACCGTGTCGCTGAAACAGATGCCAATGTCCTCGTATTAGGTGAAAACGGTACTGGAAAAGAGTTGATTGCCCGATCTCTACATCGAAACTCCAAAAGAGCTGATAATCCGTTTGTCAGTGTCGATTTGGGTGCCATTACTGAAAGTCTTTTTGAATCAGAGCTATTTGGACATGTAAAAGGATCGTTTACCGATGCAAAGACCGATCGGCCAGGACGATTTGAAGTCGCTAACAGAGGAACCTTATTTCTTGACGAAATTGGCAACCTTTCACTTCCTCTGCAGGCCAAACTGTTAACGGCTCTTCAGAATAAAAAAATCACTCGCGTAGGTTCTAATCGAGTAATTGATGTTGATATTCGATTGATTTGTGCGACAAACATGCCTCTATACGAGATGGTACAGAAAGGTGAATTCAGACAAGACCTACTCTACAGAATCAATACTATCGAACTGCGACTTCCTTCATTAAAAGAACGTATTGAAGACATTCCTCTTTTAGCCAATCATTACCTTACCCAGTATGCGAAAAAGTATAATAAGGACATCTATAAATTCAGTGAGGCGGCTCTAACACGATTAGGCAAATATCATTGGCCAGGTAATGTAAGAGAGCTTCAGCATGCTGTTGAAAGAGCGGTTATCATGAGTAGAGACAACATTCTTCAACCAGAAGATTTCTTTTTTAATGCTGCACAACAGCCGAAGGAAAACAGTGGAGAAATTAGTCTGGAACAGTATAATCTGGAAGATGTCGAGCGCATACTGATTCGTAAAGTCCTTGCCAAACACAATGGAAATGTGACCCATGCGGCACAAGAATTAGGCCTAACCAGGTCATCGCTTTATCGAAGATTGGAAAAGTATGGGCTTTAATCGATTCAGGCTTTTCGTATTAATAAGGGTTATTATACTCTTCTTGACGGTAGCCGCCTTTGTCTACCTGATATTCTTTGATGAGAAATATGTAACCACTGTGGTGACTGGTTTTCTTATCATTTTCGAGGTTTTCGAGCTTTTCAACTATATAGAAAGCACCAACAAAAAGCTGAGACGGTTCTTTGATGCCATTAAATACAATGACTTCAATATGAGTTTTACCCACGACAACAAACTGGGTAAGACTTTCAAAGAACTCAATATCGCGTTCAAAGAAGTGATTGATGCCATTCTGATTGAAAGGCAAAAGCGTGAAGAATTCTTTCAAGAATTACAGGTAGTTATAGAAAACATTGCCTCTGGTATTATATCTATAGACAATGATGGGCAAATCAAACTGATCAATAATTCTGCTTTCAATCTACTTGGAATCACTAAACACCGGCATTCAAATCAGTTGAATATAAAAACCAAAGAGATTGCCAACCTGATTGATCAACTAGATGGTAGCCCAAGAGCTACCTATAAAACCCATGATGGACGTGAATTGGCTGTATTTGAGACTAAATACAAGTTAGGTGAGGGTTCTTATCGACTGTTTGCCATACAGGACATCAAAGCCGAATTGCAAGCAAGAGAATTGGAGGCCTGGCAAAACTTGACAAAAGTGCTTCGCCATGAGATCATGAACTCCATAGCACCAATCTCTTCGCTTACCTCTACCCTCACTGAAATAATCGCAGAGGACATTGACAAACAGGAGGATAAAAATGTAATTTCTCACGAGAGTCTCGAAGATATTGAAGAAGGCTTAAAAACCATTTCTGGTCGATCAGATGGTCTTATCAACTTTATTAATGCCTATCGGGATTATACTAATTTACCAGAACCTGACCGTGTAGATACTGCCATTAATCAGGTAGTTCAAAATACTGTCAATCTAATGAAGGCTGATTTCAAGGAAGGACAATTGACAGTCAAAATGCCTAAGACTGACCAAAAGCTAATGCTCGATGAGCAGCTGATTGAACAAGTACTCATCAATTTGATCAAAAACGCCAGAGAGGCAACGGAGCATCAGGATAATGGTCAAGTCAAAGTAGAGGTGAAAGTTCATAATCAGAAGACTTCAGTGATCATTCAAGACAATGGTCCAGGTATAGTGGAAGAAGCCCAACAGAAGATCTTTATGCCATTCTATTCTACCAAAAACCGGGGTTCAGGTATTGGATTGAGCCTTTCTAAGCAGATAATGCAACTCCATGATGGCGACATTCTCCTTGAAAGTGAGCTTGGAAGAGGATCGAAGTTCGAATTAATCTTTGGCTGATTTCAAACGAAAGCACAATTTCTAAAACCTCTGACTTCCAGATTAACATCAATACCCCTAATTTGCTGACGCATGAGTTTTATAGACTTACAAGCCTCACTCAAAGGCGAACTTTTTACTGACATTACCACACGGAGACTTTACGCTACGGATGCTTCGGCTTATAGAGAATTGCCTCAAGCAGTAGCTGTACCCAAGGGCAAGGATGACTTGGTAATACTCGTCAATTATGCAAGGGAAAATAACACCTCCATTATCCCAAGAACAGCAGGAACCAGCCTTGCGGGACAGGTTGTAGGGAATGGCATTATTGCAGACATCTCTAAGCATTTTGACAAGATCATAGAAGTCAATAAAAAAGAAGGTTATGCTTGGGTGGAACCGGGTATCATTCGGGATGACCTCAATAAGCATTTAGAGCCTTACGGCTTCTTCTTTGCACCAGAGACCTCTACGGCCAATCGTGCTATGATTGGTGGCATGATTGGGAATAATTCATGCGGCTCTAATTCAGTCATTTATGGAAGCACAAGAGAACATTTACTTGAAGTAAAAACTATTTTAGCAGATGGGACAGAATCCTGGTTTGGGAGCCTTGATAAAAGTGCTTTTTTGGATCGATGTAATGGACTTTCTGTTTCGGGCGGATTACAGAATAATATCTATTTCGAAACCCGCGAAATACTTAAGGATGACAGGAATCAAAAAGCCATTTTAGATGACTTTCCAAAAGCCGATATACCGAGAAGAAATACAGGCTATGCATTAGACATGCTCCTTAGGCATCGACCTTTTAATGAGCAAGGTGATGACTTTAATTTTTGCAGTTTAATCGCTGGATCTGAGGGCACTCTATGTCTTGTCACTGCTGCCAAAATTAAGCTTACTCCTCTACCACCAAATAACAAACGCTTAGTTTGTATTCACTCAAAAACCATAGACGATAGTTTAAAGGCCAACTTGGTTGCGCTCAAATACCAACCATCTGCCTGTGAGCTAATGGACCATTATATCTTGGAAGCTACCAAGCGCAACACCATGTATAACGCATTGAGGTTCTTTGTAGAAGGTGATCCTCAGGCAATACTAGTGGTTGAATTAAATGGTGACAGTCCCGAAGAAGCAGATCAAAAGGTCGCTGACCTAATCTCAGACCTTCAGAATGCAGGTCGAGGTTATGCATATCCAATTATTAAAGGCAAGAAGATCAAATCCGTTTGGAGTCTAAGGAAAGCAGGTTTAGGCCTATTATCTAATATACCAGGTGATGCTAAACCCGCGCCAGTCATCGAAGACACAGCAGTTGATGTAGCCGATTTACCGGCTTATATAGCTGAATTCAACGAAATTCTAGAGAAGCATGGGCTCTACTCTGTTCATTATGCCCATGCGGGTTCAGGGGAATTGCACCTGAGACCAATCATCAACCTCAAGACATCAGAAGGCCAACAACAGTTTAGAATAATAGCTCAAGAAATTGCCACGCTGGTAAAGAAATACAAAGGCTCTTTATCTGGTGAACATGGTGATGGGCGACTCAGAGGGGAATTCCTTCCTCAGATGATCGGAGAATATAATTACGAATTGGTCAAACGCGTAAAGAAGCTTTGGGACCCTCAAAACATTTTCAATCCAAATAAAATAGTGGATACGCCACCAATGGATACTTACTTGAGGTATACCGAGGATCAGAAGACGCCCGATTTTGAAACACATTTCGATTTCTCGAATACCGATGGTATTCTGCGTACAGCAGAGCTTTGTAACGGTTCAGGAGACTGCCGTAAATCTGAACTCAGCGGTGGCACCATGTGTCCCAGCTATATGGCGACACGTGACGAAAAGGATACCACAAGGGCAAGGGCGAATATTTTAAGGGAGATTCTTACCAATTCAACTGATAAGAATCCATTCGTCAACGAGGAAATCAAAGAGGTCATGGACCTTTGTTTGTCCTGTAAAGGATGCAGCTCTGAGTGCCCGTCTAATGTGGACATGGCCAAACTCAAGGCGGAATGGCAGCATCAGTATTATAAGGAAAAAGGAATTCCTTGGAGAACAAAACAGATAGCGGCCTTTTCGAAAAACATGAAACTCGCCAGCCTTGCTCCTTGGGCTTATGACTTTGCCTTCAGTAATAAGATTACAGGCAACATAATGAAGTCAATGGTTGGCTTTGCGAAAAAACGTAGCGTACCTACTCTTTCACGACAGCCTTTGTCTAAGTGGCTCGTAAAAGAATTCAAGCCTCAAGTAACGGACAAGAAAGTCTATATTTTCTGTGATGAGTTCACCAATTACAACGATGCAGAAATTGGTAAAAAAGCCATCCTGCTACTTGAAAAACTGGGGTACCAAGTCATTTTTGTCCCCCATGCTGATTCCGGAAGGCCACAACTCTCTAAAGGGCTCTTGGAACAAGCAAAAGCCCTGGCAGAGGACAACATAGAAACGTTCAAGGATTTACTGACTGCTGCCACGCCCCTTGTGGGTATAGAGCCTTCTGCTATCCTCACTTTCAGAGATGAGTACATCAGCTTGACACGTGGTAAAAAGCAAGAACAAGCAAAGCGTATAGCACAGCATGTCTTTACCATTGAGGAGTTTTTGGCAAACGAGATCGATGCAGGGCGTATTAAATCAGGGCAGTTTACTAAAGACTCAAAGCTCATCAAAGTACACGGGCATTGTCATCAAAAGTCCTTGTCGTCTATGGTTCCAACAAAGAAGCTACTCTCACTACCCGAAAACTTCAAGGTCCAGATGATACCTTCCGGATGTTGCGGTATGGCTGGATCATTCGGTTATGAAAAAGAACATTACGAGGTCTCTATGAAGATTGGCGAGCTAGTACTCTTCCCAACCGTCCGAGAACAACCTCAAGATGTAATTATAGCAGCCGCTGGCACCAGTTGTAGACATCAGATTAAAGATGGCACCAGTAGAAAGTCATACCACCCGGTGGAGGTTCTATGGGATCACCTCGCATGAACAGACGATGGATCATATTACTCCTTTTGGTACTTGGCCTATCCTGTTCTGATCAGCGTTCAGTCAAATTAACGGTTGCCGTAGCGGCCAATATGCAATTCGCCATGGCAGAATTGGAAGTAGCATATGAATCCGAAACTGGGGAAGATGTAGAGATTATTTTGGGTTCATCAGGTAAGCTGACCAATCAAATTATGGCTGGGGCCCCATATGACCTGTTTCTTTCTGCAGATAGCCTATATCCTCAAACCCTCTCTGAAGAGGGTTTTACTCATGACCTACCCGTTACATACACTTACGGAAAACTAGTATTATGGACTTCGGTGGACTCTTTGCAAGTGGCTTCTGGTATGATTGGTCTAAAGGAAATAAAATTCGTAATGGCCAATCCTAAGACAGCACCTTACGGTAGGGCTACTGTCGAATTTCTGAAGTCTGTTGGAGATTGGGAATTGTTTCAGGAAAAGCTGGTCTACGGAGAAAGCATTTCACAAGTCAATCAATTCCTACTGTCAGGAGCTGCACCAGCAGGGTTTACATCTAAATCGAGTGTCCTGTCAAATGCCTTCAAGAATGAAGGTTCGTGGGTTGATGTTCCTACTGGCACATATACACCAATTACTCAACAAATGGTGCTACTCAATAGAAGGCCAGAAATGTTGAGTCGAGCAAAGTCGTTCTTTGATTTTGTGTTTTCCGATCGAGGTCAGGAAATTTTGAATAACTTCGGTTATTCGAGTACTGCACAGTGAATTCCATTTCAGGTAAAATATCATCAATAGAGACTTCCGGCAGCTTGTCATTAGTCGGTATTGAAGCAGGATCAGTTTATCTAACTTCTATTGTCATTGATACCCCCACCACACTCCCGCTTCTAAAAATTGGCAATAAAGTTCAGGCCATCTTTAAAGAAACCGAAGTGGCCATTGGTACGGAAGAAAAACAGAAAGTTAGCCTGCAAAACCAACTCCCAGGTACCATAAAGCGTATTGAAACCTCGGAGTTATTGACTAAGGTTGTGATTCAAACTGAGACAAATCAAATCTCTTCTATCATCACCACCAAAGCCGTTGAAACTTTGGGCTTAGTGGAAGAAATGTCCGTGACAGCCTTGATAAAAACTAACGAAATCATGATTTCTGAATAGTGGATTGGGGACCAATCATATTGACTCTAAAGCTGGCCACTGTAACCACAATTTTGCTGATTATGATTGCCATTCCATTGGCCAATTGGTTGGCGAATACAAGGACCAAGTTCAAGCCTGCCTTAGAGGCACTTATTAGCATGCCACTAGTCTTACCCCCTACCGTTTTGGGGTTCTATTTACTGATTGCCTTCAGTCCCAATAACGCTTTTGGAGAATGGCTCGATCAATGGCTTGGATTGCGCCTGATCTTCTCTTTTGAAGGGCTAGTCTTTGCCTCAATGATTTATAGCCTTCCTTTTATGGTTCATCCTATTCAATCAGGGTTGACCAACCTTCCTAATTCTTTAAGAGAAGCCTCATATGTACTGGGTAAATCCAGGTTTCAAACCCTCACTAAGGTTATGCTACCAAATATCAAACCTGCGATCTTGACTGGCATTGTCCTGTCTTTCGCGCATACCATGGGCGAATTTGGAGTTGTATTAATGATCGGAGGTAATATACCCGGACAAACGAAAGTTGCCTCCATTGCCATTTATGACGAAGTCGAATCCCTCAACTATGGACTCGCTAACCAGTACTCATTGATACTCTTAGGCATTACATTTCTCATCCTATTGATGGTTTACTCCTTAAACCGAAGAGGCATAAAAGCATTTTGGAAATGATTGTCTTAGACCTACATAAGAAACTTAATGCCAACCAGGGCGACATGAACCTGGAAGTCGAGCTGAGCATAGCCGAAGGAAGCTTTACGGCTATCCAGGGAAAATCAGGAGCAGGCAAGACCTCATTACTAAGAATGATCGTTGGCCTGATGCAACCAGATAGAGGAGCCATAAGCGTTAAAAGACAGCCTTGGTTTGATAATAAGGCAAAGATTAACCTCGAGATCCAGAAAAGAGGTGTTGGATATGTTTTTCAAGACTATGCGCTCTTTCCTAATATGACTGTTAAGGAGAATTTAGAGTTTGCACTACCCAAAGGTGATTCTAAAAGTATCATTCAGGATTTGGTAGAACTTATGGAGTTGGGCGATCTACAGTTTCTTAAACCAGAAACACTTTCTGGTGGTCAGAAACAGCGTGTAGCTTTAGCACGAGCTCTTGTTCAACAACCTAAATTATTGCTGCTAGATGAACCGCTTTCGGCTTTGGATACCGAAATGCGGAGCAAGTTACAGTACCATGTACTCACGCTTCATAAAGAGTTTAACTTGACTACGCTTATGGTCTCTCACGACAATGCTGAAGTTCTCCGATTGGCCGATAATTTGATTATAATGGACTCCGGCAAGGTCATTAGACAAGGGAAGCCCGCAGAGGTATTGGGGGGTAGTACCGTAACCGGGAAATTTCAATTCAGTGGCGAGGTAATAGGCATTAAAGCTGAGGGCGTAGTTAGTATCATCACTGTGATGGTGGCCAAAGAGCTTGTTAGAGTTGTGTCAGATGTAGAAGAAGCTACCTCCCTATCAGTTGGCGACAAGGTTTTGGTAGCTTCCAAGGCTTTTAATCCAATTATTAAAAGGCTTTCTTAGTCTATTTGACCCAGACCACATGGTTCTACAAATCTAATGTCAAAGTAAGTCTCTGGCATATCAGCTAGTAAAGCCAGACACACAATACAATCACTGATGTCTTTGTTGTCTGCGAAAGTGACAAAGAAAGTGGAAGACAAGTCATCCGGATAATTTTCGGCACAAGGATTCATAAATGTGCTAAAAGTATTTTGATGGACATTACCCTCACTATCCGTCCATGTTTCAAGGTTTAGGGCCTGATAACCATCGACCACTTGTAAAACAGCGTTTCCACAAATTTCAGCCACTACCCGTACTTCAACACACTCCGGCACAATCCCACTTTCATTTTCGCAGGAAGAAAAAGAAATAACAACTAACGATAGTGCCGCCAAAAAGAATCGCTTCATAAGATTATGTTTAGTTCAATACCTTTGACAGCACCTTTTTCATTTTGGTTGTAAAAGAAAAGGCCGAAGATTAATTTCTTCGGCCTTCAATCCTCCAAATTAAGGTTTTATGCATCCTTATCCATTTCCTTCCGCATAAACATAAAGTAGATCAAAAAGCCTAATGAGGCAGCTGTAATCACTATTCCGTAAGCGGCTGTCGAATCATAGTAAATGTCCATGGTATTAATAATAACCAGGCCTATACCACTGAAGAATAAAATAAGGCCCCATTTCAAAGAACTATAGTAACTATCTTTAGCCCCCTCTTTTAGTAGTTCCATTGCTTCTTCATTGATTAGACCAGCCTCAATCATTTTTCTTCTTAATCTATAGCTGGTAATACCTTTTATAATCCCTATGGTTGTAAATCCGGTAAAGGCAAACGTGATAAAGACAGTCAATACAATATCAAATCCTTCCATTATTTCGAGTTTTTAAATTCCATCTGCCCCATCAGACAACCAAGTGTTTTTCAATGTTGCAGTTTAAGAAAAAAAATATCGAACTTATTCTTTACAGTCTTTAGACTGTAGTGCAACATCTCAACACTCAACTTTGTCTAACGACTCATATGGATGATCATTCGCTGGTTAAAAGCGTATTAGGTGGAAACCGACAGGCCTTCGAATTTTTGATTCGGAAGTACGAAAAACTGGTTTTTCATATGATTCACAAATTGACCAGTGAAGAGGTAATGGTCGAAGAGTTAGCTCAGGACGTATTCATGAAAGTTTACGAAAAACTACCTGGCTTTCGATTCGATAGCAAACTATCCACGTGGATAGGAACAATCGCTTATAGACATACGATCAACGTACTTAAAAAAACCAGTAAGATGAGTTATAAAGCACTGGAAGAAGCTAATGAGGATCAATTCTTTAAAGAAAAAACCACTCCTGCCGATATATTGGAATCTAGTAGTGTATCTGAATTCGTGCAAAGAAACATTGATAAGCTCCCTTCACACTACCGAAATATACTTTACCTCTACCATATTGAGGAAATGAGCTATCCTGAAATCGTTGAGATCACAGGAATGCCAGAAGGTACTGTCAAAAACTATTTGTTCAGGGCTAGAAAGCTCCTCAAAGAAGAACTATCCAAATACATGCAAAAGGAGGAATTGTTATGAAAAGACAAAATGGAATCCACGAACAAATTGAATTCGATGCTTCTGCTGATGATCAGAATGAAGAGCTTTACCAATTGCTGTTCGACCAGTTGGAAAAAGAGAAGGAAATCTCTATTCATCCAGACTTTTCAAGCAATGTGATGAAGAAACTAAAGGAGAAGCACAGAAAAGAGGCCCGAAAAGACAGTCTTATGTTTGCACTCGCAATTGTTGGGGTCTTGTTCTTCGGTTTTAGCACCTTACAAGTAATCTCGTCTTTTGGTGATTCTAGTTCTTTTGTTTCAATAGGTGCGCTAATGCCAGTACTTGCATTAGCCGCATTGGTCGTCACCTTTCAATTGATAGATCATAACCTTGTTCGCAGAAAGAAAATAAAGCGACACTTGGGAATTTAATATTGGTTCTATAGTGTATCTTCCTTTGTCTCTTTAAAGCGTGCAAAGGCCTTAGCGTAAGAATCTTGGGAAGCAAAGAAATAATTTTTGAAATTCATAAACATCTGATATGGCTTGAACACGATACGATCGTAGTTACTAATTTCCATACCGAGCTGTCTGGCCACTTTATCACCTAAAAGATGGATCATAAAAGGTTTGACAAGTCCCTCCAAAGGTGAGTCTATCACAGCTTTTTCGTAATACTTGTACAATGAACTTGTCAGCTGAAGCCCAGCCTCTGATGTTCTGAAATGTCTAAATCTAATCTGCTTTTCCAGATAAAAGGCCTCCTTATTAGTTTCAGGGGTTAACTCTGGATCGAGTCCCAGTAGTAAGCCAATTTTATTCCAATAATTGATATAATCGAAAGCCTTCTTTGGCTCGATAAACTTTCCAAGCTTTCTCAACCCTCTGATGACAACTAAAGAAAAGGACAAATTAGTCCCGGCCATATCCTCCTGATTAATCGGTTTTCCCTTCTTCCCACTGTCCCAATGGTCAGACTGATTGACATACCACCGACTAGCAGCGTGTAATAATCTTATCTTCAAAATACTCACCAATGCCCTGCCATCGGCCTCAAAAGCCCTTCTATTTGTCACATCGAAAACAAAAGATGCCGTATCCATCAAGCGCCTTGCGGGATCTTCCAAAATACGTTTTGACTGAACCAGTACTTCAGCACCATAGGCAGCCGTATAGCAATAGGGCAAACTTAGGAAACCCAATAGGAGCATAATGTCAGATGCATAGGTATCAAAGAAATCTTGACCCTTTTCTAAATCCTCTGATTTGATTGACTTGGAAGTTTGTTGTATGGAATTATAAAGCGCTTTGAGCTCTTCAAAAGCATCGTCAGGCAGGACATCATTATTCTGAGCAAGAGAAGAGAGGTGTAACAGTAATGAATCTTTATTTGCTGGGAAGTACTTGTCAATTACCTGATCGGCCAAAGGATCTTGAAGTTCACGAAAAGCATCCAGCCTATTGCCCGTGTGTAATTCCATATTGGTATTGTGTGTTAACTGAACCTAGATAATAAAGTTTAGTGTAAAACTGCTAAAATAGAGCTGAAATTCCATTGCTCAAAAAATGAGCATAATAAAATTTGTTTTATATATCCATTTGTTAATCAATTGTTTAAGTAAACAAATAATAACTTTTACTTTCAATAATATTTAACCACTAACAAAAAGCTATAGCTACGTTATCTCTCAATTATTTATCTTGTGACTGACTATACAACAGACTCATGAAGACATTTTTTACCTGCGTTTCGCTATTAACAATCGTCAATCTCACACTGGCCCAAACTCCCCCACCCGACACAGATATCTTTGTTTTTGACTTGAAAGAGAAAAAAGGCAAGCTCAGCCTTTCTAACTCCAAAAATGTCACGGATCGAAAGGGCTACGATAATCAACCTGCCTTTTTCAACAACGACTATATCATGTACTCAGCTTATGATAATGGGCAAAATGATATCATGATCATTGATTTGTACGACAACAAAGTGACCAATCTAACAAATACCAACACCAGTGAATACTCCCCTTTTCCCATGGAACAATACAACAGCTTTGCAACTGTGAGGGTAGAAGAAGACGGAACACAAAGGCTATGGTTGTTTCCTATGGAAGGAAAGGAGTCTCCTCGTGTCATTTTTGAGAAAATAGCCCCTGTAGGCTACTTTGCCTGGAATCAAGATCAAATTTTAATGTTTGTCCTGGGCCAACCTGCCACTTTGGTAAAGGCTAACCCCAATAATGTAGATGATAAGATCATTACAAGTAACATTGGCAGAACCATCAAGGTGGTCCCTGATAGTCCTGATTTCGCCTTTGAAAGGCGAGAAGATAATGGCGATGTAGTAATCCATCGTTTAAATAATGTCAACAATGAGACCACTGCTATCATTAAAAAACCACAAGGCGCTAGTGACTGGGCCATAACACAACAAGGAACATATATCACCAGCGTAGGCTCTAAACTCTTGTCTTACAATCCGAAAAGAGATGAAAACTGGATAGAAGTAACTGACCTGGGAGAAACAGGTGCTAAGGGCATTACCCGAATGGCAGTTAGCGGTAACAACAAAAGATTGGCTCTAGTGATTAATCAATAAGCTATTTTCAATTTTTTATCTCAAAAGTATTTCGGAACTTCCGGCTGATTTTTTTAAGGCAAATGAGCAGTCAATGGTCTTTTAATCGTAATATTGCTGTTCACTTATTTTGGCTATTTCACTAGAACAAAACTCACAGCATGTTTAAGACTTATACATTCCCAAGTGTTTTCGAGGGAAATAATACAGATTTAAGAAACGTTTCTCCAGACCTCATCAACGGTCTAAAATTATATCATAATGGCGATGGTTATGTGGTTGGCAATCTTGCTCTAACCGAGGGAGTATCTCCACACAGAAATATCAATAGTGCTCCGGATGAGCTAGATTATCATTTACTCTTAAAATCGGGTATGCTCATTGCAAACCAGAAGTTGGGAAATCCTCTTACCCTATCTACGGGTTTTCCTTTCTCAACCTTCCAGCTTTATAAAGAAGTGGCCAGCAACTTGATCAATACTCAACATGTAATCGAATATGATGCGGCTACCTATGGCGGTGGCACTAGAAAAAATGTACAAGTTGAAATCGATAGTGTTCAGGTCATTCCCGAGGTAATTAGCTGTGCCATTGCGCTGCGTAAAGGACTGCAAAAAGCGACTGGCAACTTCTTTGTGATGTCGCTTGGATATGGAACACTTGAGGGGCTTTTAAGTACTGAAGGAGGTATTGTCCAAAGAACTTCACTCTCAACATATGGATTACGGTATGCCGTAAATCTATTGGAAAAAGAACTGGCAAAAACGTACTATTTAGAGCTCAAAACTGAGCACCAAATTGATGCAGCTTTTCAAAAAGGAGTAATATTTTTGAATAGAAAACGTATTGATATTAAGGAGATTAGGGATAAAGTATTGAAGCAATACTATGAGGATGTAATTTCTCCTGCTATGAGAAAAGCATTTAATGACAATGACTTTACTATATCTCATGAGATGTTCTTAGCTGGAGGGGGCGCAATGTATCCAATGTTGGTTGATTGCTTTAAGAAAGAGTTCCAGGACGTACTTGATCTTCAAGTGGCAAATGAACCACAAACACTCGCAAGTAGAGGCTATTGTATTAACTCCGCCCAATTAAACGGTGGTGTAAAAAGCAATGCGGTAGGACTTGATATTGGAAATGCTACTACTATTCTTTCCATCTTTGACGAAAATGGTGCAACTTCAAACTCATCAATTCCATCTGATTACTAATGAGCAAGAGAGAATCAGCTTCGGTTAATCCATCTACCTACATTACGCAGGTCAGAAACGGCTCCGTGATTTCAGGTAATATGAAATCAGAGCACAGTATCCGTGTAGATGGATTTGTGACGGGTGATTTGATCTCCAGCGAAAAGATAATCATTGGCAGTCATGGTGAAATTGGAGGAAATCTAAGTGGAACAGACATCACTATTGATGGCTATGTCAATGGTGACGTTTTAGCCAATGGCCTGCTACACATCTCTAAAACCGCCAAAATCTATGGCAAAATCTATTCAAAAAGGATTTCTGTAGAAAATGGCGCTGAAATGAACGGAAAAGTGAATGTCGGAGCTGAAGTAGAAATGCCTGAGCTTAGTAGTAGCTCACCTTCCCGATCAACACAAAAAATTACTTTTACGACCACAACATCAAATGATGATGAGGATCGTCAGGATAATTACGGAGGAGTAGCCTGGTAGAACCGGGCTTTTTCCTTTTCCTCTCCCCTTTCATATTCTATATTTGCCCCCAAATCTAATTCCCAAATGAGCAATCCACTGGTTGAAGAATTAAGATGGCGCGGAATGATCCACGACATCATGCCTGGTACTGAAGAACAATTGTCTAAGGAGCTTACAGCTGGATATATCGGGTTTGACCCAACAGCTGACTCTCTTCATATTGGTAACCTTGTGCCCGTCATGCTTCTTGTTCACTTACAACGAGCTGGACATAAACCAGTCGCTCTTGTGGGTGGTGCTACCGGAATGGTTGGAGACCCTTCGGGCAAATCTGCAGAGCGTCAACTTTTAGCAGAAGATGTGCTCAATCATAACTTAGCAGGTCAAAAGGCACAATTGGAGAAATTTCTGGACTTCGACTGTGGTGATAATTCTGCGGAAATTGTTAACAATTATGATTGGTTCAAGGGCATGGGTTTTCTTGAATTCATCCGTGATGTAGGAAAACACATCACCGTGAATTACATGATGTCCAAAGACTCGGTGAAAAATAGATTGGAGGGTGGAATGTCATTCACCGAATTCACTTACCAATTGGTTCAGGGATACGACTTCTATCACCTATACCAAAACAAGAACTGCAAGATTCAAATGGGAGGTTCTGATCAGTGGGGCAATATTGTCACTGGAACCGAACTTATAAGAAGAAAGGCCCAAGGTGAAGCATTTGCTCTGACTGCTCCGCTGATTAAAAAAGCAGATGGCTCCAAATTCGGTAAGTCTGAGGGTGGAAACATATGGCTGGATAAAGAGAAAACCTCTCCATATAAATTTTATCAATATTGGCTAAATACCTCAGATGAGGACGCCAGTAACTTCATTCGAATCTTTACTTTACTTGACAAGAAGGAGATTGAGACTTTAGAAGCGCAACATGCCGAGGCTCCTCATATGCGGACTTTACAGAAAGCCCTAGCCGAAGATGTTACCAAGAGAATTCACTCAGAAGAAGACCTTCAAATGGCCATCAAGGCCTCTGGAATCCTATTTGGCAAGTCAACCACAGAAGACCTGGCATCTTTGGATGAGAGCACATTGCTATCTGTTTTTGAGGGAGTTCCTCAGGTAACGGTCACTTCAAGAGAGCTTGAGAGTGCAGCAAACTATATTGATCTACTATCAGAGGTTACACAGAGTGTCATTTTCAGTTCTAAAGGCGAGGCTAGAAGAATGCTACAGGGTGGTGGCGTTTCAATTAACAAAGCCAAGATAGCTGATATGAATTCCAAACCAGAGTTGAGTCTGCTACAGGGAAAATATTTCTTAGCCCAAAAAGGCAAGAAGAACTACTATCTGATCACTGTTGAATAAACCCCAGAAACTAGTTTCCGGGGTCTTCTATTAATATATCATCACTATCCACAGCACTTACCTGAAAGTAGCCTAAAGCTCCATTGCTCAGATTGGTTCTTGGATTAGCAGGCGGTGGGCTAAACATACCACCATCATTATTAAGCAGATTAAAGAGGTCAGAATAGAATATAAAGGCCTCTTGGGTCAAACTATACATTTCCACAGTTACAGTCTCTCCTAGCGCATAGTAACCCGCTATTTCCAGATCATCAATCTTCTCTCCCAAAAGTATATCATCAGAGAAATAGATATCTGTAGGAAAATCCTTAACGATCTCCCCGTTACGATAGAATTTAAACAGATATTGATCCTTTCTGTCTTGAGGTTCAGAAGCATAAAACAAGACTTCATAGAACCGACCTTCTTCCTCTGGGTCTTCGAACTCTTCCTCATTTAGTATTATCGTCAAAGAATCAATGGCTGTCACCGGCAGCAACTCTTCCTGTGCTCCATACTGCTCACCATCCACTTGGACATCTAAGGTATAAACAGAGCCTATTTGCCCTTGAAAACTGTTTACTGGATAGTAAAAACCATCTTGCTCAGGATTATCCGTTGGGTTATGTACAAACTGAAAGGTATTTCCATTATCATCCGAAACACTCACTAAAGCATTCTCTATGGCTTCTGCTGGACCAGTTGCATAGAAAGACCTAGTTCTTGTCAGTTTTACATAGTGATTTTGCTGGTTGGTCACCAAACCTTCTATCACCACTCTTTCATCCAGATCATTGGTTTCAATGGTTACTGTCTCTTCACATGCACTGAAGATCAATACGGTCAAGATCATCAATGGTAGACTTATGTTTTTTAATTGTTTCCTCATGATTAAAAATTGATATTGAAGGTTACAGATGGTAGAATTGGGAATAGATAAATAAGACGCGCCTCTTTCTCCGTGCCGTCACCGATTACATTATCATCATCATCTAATCTCACGCGGGTGTAGATAGAGAATGGATTCTTTCTGCTGTAGACATTATAAAGGGAGAACACCCAAGAAGTCTCATACTTCTTGTCTCGATTCTTTCTAGGAACTAAAGTGGCACTCAGGTCCACCCTGTGAAAATCTGGTAGTTTGAATCCATTTCTCTCAGTAATTATATCCGCGATTTGTCCATCTCCAAACTCATATGAGCCTGATGGTAAAGTTGTAGGTCGGCCTGTTCCATAAGTGAAACTTCCTCCAAATGTCCATTTGTCATTGTAGTCATAAGTTCCCACAATATTGAGATTGTGACGTCTATCATAATTGGCTAAAAAGGATCTACCTTGATTCACACCCGGTACTGTCCGATCAACTCGAGAAAGTGTATAGGCAATAAAACCTGTCAAGTCTCCCTTCTTCTTCTGCAGCATAAGTTCTAGGCCATAGGCCTCAGACTTTCCTTGTCTAAACTCTGTTGACAAATCTTGATTAAAGAAGATGCGTGCATTATCAGCAAAGTCTGTCACATTACTGATGTCCTTATAAAAGGCTTCCATTGAAAACTCAAAGCGATTGTCATCGAAGTTCCGGAAGTAACCTAAGGCAAACTGATCAGCAATCTGAGGTTTTAAATAAGTAGAACTTGGAGCCCAGGTATTGAAGGGCAACGGTACAGTGCCGCTCGAGATCAGGTGCGTGTTCTGAACCATTCTGTTATAGCTTGCCTTCAGACTACTCTCAGCATTCAATATATAACGTGCAGAAAAACGTGGTTCAAAATTCACATAGGTCTTTATATTTTCGAAGCTTCCGTAGTGGGTAGAGTCTATTCTAACTGGATTGGTATTGTCTAGTTTATCCAAATAGGTGTATACTGTGTTTTCTCCAATATTCTGAAATATTGAAAACCTCGCTCCGTATTCGAAAGTGAGCTTGTCGCTAACCTGATGCTGCAAACTCATGTATAGGGCATGATCTAGAGCGAATTCATTTTGCAGTTCCACGGACTTAAATATTGATTCTTCACTGGGGACAATCTTTCCGGGAGCAAACTTCCTATAAGTCACATGGTAGCCAAAGTCCATGGTTAACTGAGGGTTGAAAAAGTAATTCAAATCTTGTTTGAAGCTGTATTCCTCCAAATTAGAATCCCATTGAAAACCATCTGATTCCTCCTCTGAACCCAATCCATAATCAAAAGAACTGGCGATAAGGGAGGTGTTTGAAAATAGTTTATCATTAAAAAGGTGGTTCCACCTAAATGTTGCCGTTCTGTTACCCCAATCAAAGCCAAAATTCCCATCGAAATTAAAATCATCTCTTCCGGTATAAAGGGCTAGAAAGAATCGGTTCTTATTATTTGCACGCCAGTTAACTTTCGCGTTTATATCATAGAAATAGACCAGATTCTTTTGATCAGCCAATCTTAGGAAAAGATCTACATAAGACCTTCTGGCAGAGATTATGAAGGAACTCTCATCCTTTTTGATTGGCCCCTCCAGCATCACACTACTGGCTAAAAGACCAATACCTGCCTCTCCTTTTAACTCCTTATTGTTACCGTCCTTGGTTCTAACTTCTAGTATAGAGGAGAGTCTACCACCAAATCTCGAAGGAATTCCCCCTTTGTATAACTCTGAATCTTTAATTACATCAGCATTAAAGACCGAAAACAGTCCAAACAAATGTGACGGGTCGTAAACAGGCGCCTCATCAATTAAAATAAGGTTTTGGTCTGCACTTCCTCCTCGGACAAAGAAACTAGATGTTCCTTCGCCTGCAGAAACAACCCCTGGTAGCATTTGAATAGTCTTGATAATGTCAGGTTCCCCAAAAAGAGCTGGCAACTTCTTAAGTTGCTGAATATCTATTTCATTCTTGCTCATTTGAATGCCTGTAACATTGACATCCTGGCGCTCCGCTGTGACGACAACTTCGCTTAGTTCAACCGTTTCCTCTTCCAAATTGATATTCAGCGAGAGGTCCTTATTCAATTGAATCTTTTCAACCTTTGTCTCAAAGCCTACATACCTAAATTGTATTGTGTATTCGCCTTCTGGCAGTGTTAAAGAATAGAATCCATAGGGGTTTGTGTTTGCTCCTCCACCGGTCTGTTCGATTAGAATTGTAACTCCAATGAGCTCTTCTCCGGACTTGGCATCTCGCACATATCCGTTCAATGTAAATTTATCTTGTGCCTTAACCATGTTAAAAAATAACAAGGCACTGATCATAAAAATTAGTACTCGCATAGCGTGTTTTTGATTGAGTTTGCCAACACCCGTTGGCGACCTTTGTGTGTTTGACGTAAGCCACAGAAACTACACGTATCGGTTTCTGAAATAATTCTCTTTATTAGTCGATTCTAATGGAAAAAGGTTGACATCAAATCGATTTTTTTGACCAATTAAAATGCCAAACTCTCAAAAGTGGGTCCTACTTCACCAGAAGTCTTTGAATTACTTTTAGCTTTTTCTCTGTCTTAAAGATATGGTGGGTAGCTTGGTAGCCAATGTCATAGATTTCATCTGCTCGTTTAAGGTCAAAAGTACCGTAAGCTCTGAGCGACTTTGGCTCAATGATGAGATCACACTTCAATTTGCTCTTAGCAACATTAGCATTTAATGAGACCATTGATATACGTTCTATCAGTTTTTTAGTACCACCTAACTTATCTTCCTCCAATACTGGCGATACATTAACCCCAATGACAATATCGCATTGATCACGGATGGCCTCTACGGGCAAATTATTAACCAGTCCTCCATCGACATAGACATCTCTGTTGATTCTTACCGGGTCGAAAATAAAGGGTATACAACAAGATGCCATCATGGGCTTTACGATTGTGCCTTCCTTAAAAACTTCTGGCCTACCCGTATTTAGGTTTGTGGCAGTGATATGAAGCGGAATTCTTGTAGCCGAAAAATCGTCCTTTGGAAAAAGTTTTTTGAAGATCTCCTCACTACGGCTCATACTAAAGACTCCTTTCCAGCTAAAAGCTGGCCAGACACCCTTAAATAGGTTTGTCTTTGACATAAGGCGTCTTGACTCCTCAACAGAATAACCACAAGCATAAAAGGCTCCAACAATAGAGCCTGCACTGGTGCCAGAAATGGCATGTACCTCTACACCTAGTTCTTCCAAAGCCTTTAATACGCCAAAGTGGGCAAAACCTCTGGCTCCTCCCCCCGACAACGCTAAGCCTACTTTCATTTTTACAAAATCTCTTTTAAAGGAAAGGTTCGATCTAGCCTGACGCCTCTTTCGGTCCTTTTGACCGTACAACACTCATTGACAGGATCATGTTCTAAAAAAAGAACATATTCATTGTCAGCAGCTTCCTCCAAAAACGCCTTTTTTTCCTGCAATGTGATCAGAGGTCGTGTATCGTAGCCCATTACATAAGGCAATGGAATGTGCCCCACCGATGGAAGTAAGTCTGCCATGAAGACAATGGTCTTGTCTTTATACTTGATTTTGGGCAACATTTGTTTGTCAGTATGGCCATTAACCGTATGAATGTCAAACTGACTAAATGGGGAAGCGCCATGGAGGTCTACAAATTCTAACTGACCACTATCTTGCATGGGCTGAATATTCTCTTTCAGAAAAGATGCTTTTTCTCTGGCATTCGGCTCAGTGGCCCATTTCCAGTGCTCTTGATTTGACCAATACTTCGCATTGGGGAAATGCAGTTCGAATCTATCCCTATTATCGCCTACATAATCAACGCCTCCTCCACAATGGTCAAAATGGAGATGAGTCAGAAACATATCTGTTACATCACTCCGATCAAAACCAGCTTTATGCAAAGAGCTATCTAAAGATGCATCACCATGTAAATAGTAATGGCTAAAGAACTTGGCGTCTTGCTTGTTACCAATACCATTATCAATTAGAATCAGTCTATTTCCATCTTCAACCAAAAGACAACGCATGGCCCAGGTGCACATGTTATTTTCATCTGCTGGATTGGTTCTTTGCCAAAGTGATTTGGGTACAACACCAAACATGGCACCCCCATCGAGTTTGAAGTTACCGGTGTTTATTATGTGAAGATTCATGCTTGTTTCCTATTCTAAGTAGGCCTCTAATTTAGGGATTAGTGCCTTTATATCTTCAAGCGTATTCTCATAGATACTCAGTTTTTCTTCTTTTAAATCTCTCCAACGGCCTAGGAGATTTTGGAATTCTAGATCCTTGACAAAACTATTGTCGGGAATATCGCTGATGAAGAAATCCGAGTGAGTGGTTAGGTAAGGATTCATCTGATTTTGCACAAACTCTTGATTGAGTTCAAGGATTACATCCGTTTGATAAGTTCTAATGCGGTAGAAAAAGCTGATATCACTTCTCAAGTCAAAGTCAGAAATTATTTCAAGCTTACCTCCGCTTTTAAGTATTTCATAGGTATTACTATTGATCAACCAGTTATTTCTATTCATGAAATTCCCGACATACCATTGTACAGAGTCTTCTTCAAAACCCTTTCTCCTACACATATCCATAAAGGACTCTACATTGGAGATATTCTCCTCAACATTCGCGATTTGATAGACAAAAGCAGCACTGTCTGATTTGAGATCGTTGATCATAGTCCTGACAAACTCATCACCCATGAGCACTTCCTTTCGACTTTCACCCCAATTACTCAGGCCAAAGGCAATCGAGATACCGATAATGACGATAATTATCTCCATCAAAACTGCTCCGAAAGTAAAACGTCTATTCTTCATCAGTTTTAAGGTTACTGATCATTAGGTTCAACTCTTCACACCTCTGGATCATAGTTGTATATTCTTGCTGTCTATTGTTTAATAGGTTAAAGAAACTACCCAACAGATTAAAAGCCTTATTCGAGGTCAACGGTGCACTGTCCTCTATTCCGTCTCTATCATAAGAAAAACGAATATTGTCAATCATATAAGGCTGAATTCTATTATCGGCTAGGTTCTTCAATACCTGATCCATTCTTTCCAACTCTTTATACTTTACATTGTAAAGATCTGATAAGGCTGCTTTTAGCTCAAAATCTTTTAGCACATTGATATCGCCAGAATTCATCAAAGACAGGTAAGTACCGTTCTGCGGATAGAAAAAGGTAGCCAAATAGCTGCTGGTCACATGATGTCTTTTATAACTTTCTAATGGTGCCTTTTGGAAAGTGAATTGAAATACTTCCCCTATGTATCTGATAATTTGTTGTGTGGAATCATTGACCTTCTTAAGGTCATCGATATCCTTCAGGATATCGACTTGAATAGAGCTTAGATAGTCCTGCTCAAGTTTGTTCCGTTTCTTTGATTCAGACCAGCCTTCCAATGCAAAGGCGATACTGATTCCTATGATGACCACAACAAGTTCGACAAGGTGTAGTTTCCAAGAGATTTTTTGTTTGGCCATACTTATTCGTTCCGAATGAAATTAGCTAAAAACAAAAAGACCACAAAGCAAAGCCATGTGGTCTCCAACTGATATTTTTTCTTAAGAATTACTCAACTACTTCTCCCATATCAGAGAATTTGTCAATTCGGGTATTGATTCTCTCCTCACTGGTTTTGGACATTAGTTCTTTAAGCTCTGATTTGATACGTTTTTTGAGATTTTTATACATCCAGTCTGTATCTCTGTGCGCTCCTCCTAAAGGTTCCTCAATGATGCCATCCACTAAACCAAAACTCTTCATGTCTTCAGCTGTAAGTTTTAGAGCTTCTGCCGCTTGTTCTTTGAAGTCCCAGCTTCTCCATAGAATCGATGAGCATGACTCTGGAGAGATCACCGAATACCAAGTATTCTCCAGCATTAACACTTTGTCGCCAATAGCAATACCTAAAGCACCACCTGAGGCTCCCTCGCCAATGATAATACAGATTACAGGTACTTTCAGCATAAACATTTCCTGAATATTCCTGGCGATCGCCTCTCCCTGACCTCTTTCTTCAGCCTCAAAGCCTGGATAAGCACCGGGAGTATCGATCAGAGTAACGATTGGCTTGCCGAATTTTTCGGCCATTTTGAATAACCTTAAGGCCTTACGGTAGCCCTCAGGGTTGGCCATACCGAAATTACGCATCTGGCGCTGTTTGGTATTTCTACCTTTCTGTTGTCCTACAAACATCACTGTCTGTCCGTCAATGGTTCCAAAACCACCTACCATGGCTTTGTCATCCTTAACAGTACGATCTCCGTGTATTTCTACGAAGTCATCTGTGATATTATAAAGGTAATCTAGTGTATAAGGTCGATCGGGATGTCTCGACAGTTGGACTCTCTGCCAACGCGTTAAGTTCTTATAGGTGTCCTCTTTTAGACCTTGTATTTTCTTTTCGAGCGAAGCGACCGCTTCTGAAACATCTACCTGGCTGCTTTCTGCCAATTGTTTCATCTCTGCTAATTTTCCTTCAAGCTCGGTAATGGGTTGTTCAAATTCCAATGACATCAAGTAGTTGATTGATCAAGCTACAAAACTAAATATTAAACTGCTTTCGGACTTAATTTTTTGACATAAATGCCAATGCATCTTTTTTTGGTTATTTTCAGCCTTTAAGTCACTTCAAACCTCAAAAGCGAACTTTTTATGGCACAAGGAATAAATTCAGATGTCCGGACCATTAAAAATATTCTTATGCTTTTTGCTGCGATCTTATTGATCGTGCTCATCAAAACGCTTTCGAGCTTACTCATTCCTTTTGCTTTTGCGCTGTTTATTGGCATTCTGCTTTCCCCGGTCATTGAATTCCTAGAGAAAAAGAAATGGCCCTATACTGTCAGCATCTCTATGATTACTATACTGACATTGGGGTTTATATTTTTAATAGGCTTGGTGGTATATGACACAGGATCTCAAATTCTTGCCGAAAAAACTAAGCTATTAGCTCAGATTGAAGCCAGATTTGAGGTAATTCTCGGTCAGTTGGAGTTTATCCCTGGTGTAAAGGAGTTAGAAGCCGATGGCTTTACAACTGCTCTAAACAGAATCATATCCAAAGATTTTATTCTCAATACTTCAGGAGTTGTGGCGGGTCAATTGGGCACATTTACCTTCAACTTTATTCTATCCGCTGTCTACTTAGTAGCCGTGCTTGGTAGTATTGTGAAATATGAGATGTATATCAACTACTTGGAGGGAGATGATCAGCAGGGAAAAGAGCGCCTCTTGAATTCATTTACTGAGGTCAAAGCCTCAATTGTTAGTTATATGAAGGTCAAATTCTTCACGAGTTTTTGTACAGGTCTTTTCTTTGGGGTACTCAGTTGGATATTTGGTATCGACTTCGCTTTATTTTGGGGTTTCTTAGCCTTTCTGCTCAACTTCATACCTACAGTAGGCTCCATTGCTGCTACGATTCCACCAGTACTCTTGGGGCTTATTCAGATCGATAGTAGTGGAACCTTTGTGCTTTTCATTGCCCTGCTTATTGCAACACAATTCGTTTGGGGTAATGTCATTGAACCCTATTTAATGGGCTCTTCTGTCGCTTTAAATACAGTAACCGTTATTCTTGGCCTCGTTATCTGGGGATATATATGGGGCATTTCAGGAATGCTTCTGTCTGTTCCCCTTATTGTCATGGCTCGCGTTATACTCGCACAGATACCGGATGCAGACTTATTGGTAAAACTTATGGGCCGCAGCAGGCTTGGAAAAGAAAAGCAATAGAATTCTGAATGGAACACTTCGAGCACGATGCAATGGCAACACAGTTTACACTGACCATTGAAGGTGAGTCTAGAGAGGATGCTGAAAATGCTTCTCTACAGTTATTTCAACTTATTGATCAATTAGAACTTCAGCTGAGTAGGTTTATACCGGATAGTGATATATCACGCATCAATCGAATGAAGGCTGGCGAACAGCTCCCAATTGACTTTGAGACTTGGGAAGTAATGAAATTGGCCATTGAGATGAGTCAAACGACCAAAGGAGCATTTGATATTGGGGTTGCGAGACATATGGATATTTTCAGAGCATCGAAGCAAGGCATACTGAATGAGTTTGAAACTACAAAAGCCCTGGAAAAAGTTCAGGAGGAAAAATTAGCCGCAGGAGTCTTTATTGACCCAGATAAACCGATGGCCTATTGTGTAAAAGACGGTGTTCAATTTGATCTTGGAGGCATTGGAAAAGGTTATGCACTTGATAAAGCAAAACTCAAACTTTCAGAACTTGGTATAGATACATTCACGCTGAGTGCTGGAGACAGCACACTCTTAGTGAGCAACAATACTGAAGTTAAAGATTCATGGCAGTATAGCATTGCCAGTAGTCAAGATCAAATGGAATTAGAGCTGAGTAATGTGGTAGTCAGTGCCTCGGGCACTTTTTATCAAGGCAATCACATTTTTGACCCTAGGACAGGCAATAATCAAATATCAAATAGCTATCACAGACTTTGGGTAGCTTGTCCATCGGCCGCCTATTCTGATGCTTTTTCAACTGCTCTCTTTCTGAGTTCTGAAGAGGAAATTAGAGAAATCTTGACTGAAAGTGACAAAATTGTCTGGGTGGCTTATTCAAAGGATGGAAACCTTCAATTCCTTTCAAAAAATCATATATATTAGGTTTTAATAAACCTAAGGCCTAAAACTTAATTCTGAGGAGTATGAAAGAATCTAGTAGACGAGATTTCATCAAGACCTCTGCCCTTTTCGGTGGTGGATTGATGTTGGGAAACCCATTTAACATTACAGCAAACCCATTAAGTGTTGCTGACAAAGTAAACATAGCCGTTGTTGGCTGTGGTGGTCGTGGCAGTGGTGTACTGTTTAGCAACATACCTAAAATTCCAAGTGCCAACTTGGTTGCTGTATGTGACATTGTTGAAAGCAGAAGAGAAGGTGCAAAAGCCCGCTTCAATTCTCAATTTGGGGGTAAGGTTAATGCCTATGAGGATTTTTATGAAATGCTCGAGAAGGAAGAGCTGGATGCGGTTGTTCTGACCACCCCAGATTTTTGGCATAAAGCACATGCTGTCGATGCTATGAATGCAGGACTTCATGTCTATTGCGAAAAGGCAATGTCGAACAATATCCAAGATGCCAAAAAGATGGCTCAAGCCATGAAATCAACTGGCAAACTTCTACAGATTGGCAGACAACGAAGGTCAAACGACAGGTACCGCTTTACGCATCAGATTCTTCTGGAGCGCGAACAAATGTTTGGTCGATTGACACACGCCATAGGCCAATGGAACAGATCTCGCATCTGGTCACAAAGACCTAATAAAAGAGATAATATAGACCTCAAAAAACTGGATCGCTATGGCTTCAAAACCATGGATCAGGTTTACAATTGGAGGAACTACAAGGAACTTGGTGGTGGTGTAGTCTCCGATTTAGGCTCGCATCAAATTGATATCTTCAACTGGTTCTTCGGCTCATTCCCTCATACGGTTTATGCCTCAGGTAATAACTCCTACTTCGGTTTAGAGCAGGCAGATACTATGGCGACTATACTTGAGTATGATACACCTAAGGGGCCTGCGATCGGTATTTATGAAAACATCTCAAATTCCAGAGCTGTTGGTGTATATGAGCGCTTTATTGGAGACGATGGTGCCTTTATCATTTCCGAAGGAAAGGATAACAAGATTTACCGCGAGTCTCGGGTCTCCTCCAAGCGATGGAAAAAATATATCGATAAAGGCTACCTCTCAAACCTTGCTGACATGCAGCAATACAAGGAAAAAGAATCGGGTGACTCGGGTATTAAAGAAACTGCACCACAGATCAGTTACGATATCAAAGACATGAATGATATGGACAAGGTGTATAATCTTGCTGCTCACACGGCACACTTATACAATTTTGTTGAGTCGGTGCGTGGCGAAGAAACCCTGAATTATGATGCAGAGGAATCTTACAAATCAGAAGTCTGTATTTACAAGATTCACGAAGCAATCAATGCTGGTGGCAATAGAATTAAGATAAATCCGAAAGAGTATAAGATATAATCCCAATTTGACTAAAAAACTAAGGCTTCATATTGAAGCCTTTTTCAATTGTATTAACGGAACAACAATCCAAATAAAAGTAATTCCATGTTCTTTATGCTTCTCGCCTTTTATGTCATACCATTTCTGATTGTAGTAGTCGCTTTGGTTGATATTGTTCGCAACGAATTTGAACCAAGCCACAACAAGCTGATTTGGGTAATAGTGGTGATATTGATGCCCGTACTAGGGTCAATACTGTACTACTTTTTAGGAAGGAGTCAGAGAATTAAGCGGTAAGGGAATTAAACGTCCCAGTCTTTTTTGTGAGAGCTTACTTTGCTATTTGGAAGGACATAAGGTGCAACTATAGCAGCAATAAACAGGGCGATTACAATAAGTATAAACATCTCGTTTTTCTTTGACGCGAAGATGCGAATTAAACTGAAATGAGAAAAGTAATTGCAATAGAAATTACCATCCAGGCCTCTTCCTAAAAGAAATTTAACAAAAGGCTAAAATACCTTACCACCTTTAATGAATATCTTACGTCAATAAAGTATGCGAAGTCTCCTCTTCTCTTTCTTATTGACCAGCACTATAGTCTTGACCACGACCGCTCAAGACTCTGTATTGGTCTTAAGAGGGCAGGTCATCGAACAGAGCAGTGGAGATCCAGTGCCGTTTGTAAACATCAGGCTCAATGATTACTACTATGGAACATCCACCAACCTAGATGGGAGATTTGAGTTAAAGTTAAAAACTGGGCGTTTCTCTAATGAAAATGAACTGCAGATATCATGCATTGGATACCGCTCTCTCGTCATCAAACTTTCGTCCGTTGACCCCAGCTTTTATCAGACGATTCGATTAGCAGCAAAACAGAACAGCCTTGATGACTTTGTAGTAAGAAGCCCAAGGCTTAGGCGTAAAGAAAGCAATCAAGCCAGAACGGTGGTCATGGATGCTATAGATAGAATACCCGCCAATAGAGCTAAGACCAACTACCTGGCCAAATCTTTCTACAGGCATTACTGCAAAGAGGACACCAGTTATGTAAGACTGACAGAAGCGGCTATAGAGCTTTTTCAGCATAAAAAAGGAGGCACGTTTGTTCAAATCCCTCAGCAGAGACTCCGTTTTGGTTTGAAGCACATGCGTAGGAGCTTCGATTATACAAGCTTCGCAAAACTCTCACACCCTCCTATTTCGCTCAACTTCATTATGTCTAATGACTTAACCAATTATGAGTTTCACAACCCGTTGAGAAGGGATTTAGATCACTATGAATTCA
Source organism: Roseivirga sp. (assembly GCA_965230105.1). GTDB lineage: Bacteria > Bacteroidota > Bacteroidia > Cytophagales > Cyclobacteriaceae > Roseivirga. The sequence goes on from CBDDKG010000029.1 coordinate 203,522, forward strand.
TGATTGAAAACATCACCTCTCTTAACAATGAACCTGTTATTGTAATAAGTTTTGAGCCCAAAGAGCCTGCAAAACGAAACCTGAATTATGAAGGAAAGTTGTTTATCAACATGACAGACAAGGGCTTTGTAAGGGCTGATATTAAGGAAATTCAAACCTTCTCCAATTCCATTGACAGCATTCGTTCGACAATCAAAAAGCAGGTGTTTTTTCAGAAATTCAAAGGGAAGTACTACCCACAAAGGCTGCTCTCTGATGTAAATGCAGAGCATTTTTTTTCGGGCTCAGACCAATCCGTTAGTCATCAGTCACATGTCGAGATCATGGTGAACGAATTGATCCCAAAATCACAAGTTAAATTTGCAAGAGGAGAGCCATCTGAAGAAGATTTACGAGCCATTCAGTACGATTCGGTATTCTGGAACTCCTACACTGTATTAAAGGCTACTCCGCTAGAAAAGAAGATCATTGATGATCTTTCCAAAAAAGTATCACTACAGAATCAGTTCGAATCCATCAATAAGTTTAAAGAAGGAGTGCAATCAATTATTGATCACTCAGACTTTCAAGCAGCCATTAGAGAATTCAATGGCACGCCGGTATATACAGTGTTGTGGGCAAAGTGGGGTATCCCAAATTTCTACGAAATAATTCCATCGCCCCATCTCAGAAAGCTGATGAAAAAGGGAAAAGTCAAGCTATTGATGATTTCACTTGACGAGGATGAAGTCACATGGAATCAGAACCGCGAAATCTACGGTCTGAATAGAGACTTTGTGATTCATAAGCGGGTTCCATTGGGTTTAGGAGACGATATCGTTCAGAAGTTTTTCGAGGAGCTTGTTCCAGACTACTTGGTACTTGGTGTAGACGGAAAAATACTCGATCACTTCCCTCCTTTGCCGAGTATATCGGATGTCAAATCTTACTACAATGAGCTGATAAGGCAAAAATCAATCGATTCGTTGAATCGATAGTCTCAGACGTTTGCTGTCCTCATCAAAACGAATTGCAAGTAGTTTATCCTTAGACCAATTCATCAGGGATATCCCTTCTTCTACTTCGAAGGAATATAAAGCCCGAGAGTCAACATCAAATGATTGGTATGTATGCTCTTGAGGATATCTCAGCTGATTACCTTTAAAGTGCTCCACTCTTGCTAACCTACCAAAATCGATAAGTTCAAAGGCAAGGCCTTGGGATTCGACTATCTTTAAATCAGGCGCTATCTTCAAATAAGCTGTATGACTATAAGACACTCCCTGATTGACTGCTTTGTTGAGGCTTTGATTCATAAATCGCATTTGTATTTGATCAGTAGCTGATGCCCTGTCAATTCGACCTTCGAGGTCTCTACCACCATTGGCCTCAAAAAAACTTCTTCGTCCATAAACATTCTGGTCAATCTGAGCAGTACGATCTCTAGCGATAAATTGCTTTTCCAAAGCTCCTCTACTACGGTACTCGGGTTTGAATACCTCCAAAGCAAGCATCAAATCACCATCCTTATTCACGCTCAATCCATCCATAAAAACAGATGCATTGGCACCTCGGAATTTCTTTTCCTTGGCCGCTTCAAAACCCAAAGAGGAAATATCCTCAAATGTCTGGTAGGTCGAAATTGCCTTTAACGATTTAAATGTTTCATGCCTTAAAGTCCCATCTCCGCTATCAATCTTCCCCCAAAAAAGTCCCTCAACCTTATCTTTTGTACCTACGCTATAAGTACCCGTAATAAGGGCAGCAGAGGTAGTATATGTTGCTTTAATAGCTCTCACCTTCTTCTTTTCAAAAGAAGCCAGCATTTCATTTTTCAGAACATTTCCTTGGAGACTGAGTGACCTCCAGATCAAAGCATCTTTCTTTTGAATATCTGCCAGTATCAGAAAATTCAAACCTTTGATTTCTGGATCAAACTTAGTCTCACCGATATACTTCACTCTTCCAGGCACACCCACGGGTACTGTTTCAAAAGAATTGTCCGACCGTAGCTTGAATATCACTGGATTGGACCCTATAAGCCCCGTAACCCACACATGATCATAATACGTCTCTACCTGACTTACCTGAAATGCATTTGAAAATTCATACCTGGAACGCTCATAATCTCCATATTCGGCATTCGCTTTGATTAGTTCGTAACGCCTGCCGGATTTATCAGCAAAGAGGAGGATTATTCCTTTTGATGACACTTGCTGATACACAGGGGACATTCCCTTTGAAAAGGGATACATGTTCTTCCAAGTCTGTTCTAAATCATGATTCAACCCTGAATATTCTAAGGCCAAATCTCCGGTGCTAAGCTGTACCATGTTTCTGTTCAGCAATACTACACCCAATGTGTCTACAGGGTACACATTGTATGTTCCTTTAAAACTTGCAGTGACACCACTCTGTGCCAGGGCGCAAAGACTGAGAAGATTAAAAAGGCAAAAAAATAGTCGCTTCATAGTATCAATGATGTCAAAAGTGAATTTAGAAAAGAACCTAAGAAGGAATTCATCTTAGCATATGAATTTCATTAATATTGACAAGCACTATGTTTAATACGTTGTAAACGAGAGGCGCGTTCTCACTTATTTTTATACCAATACTTGCTCGGTTTGGCCGGATCAAAAACTTCTTTTGACAAGCGCTTAGATGCATCAATATCCAAATAGTGCTCTATTTGCAACATCCTTCCGTCTAAGAAAAAGGTTACGGTCTGTTCTACCCACCCTCCTTCAACTCTTTTATGGTCGCTATATTGAACATCTAACACAGCTCCCCTCCCCGTTTTACTAACTCTTCTCACCGTATAGAAATGATCGGCATCGACCCAAAACTGCTTGGTTTCTAAATCCCCTTCTTTGGCTCCCACAACATATGCTCGTTTGCCATTTAATCGGTCTTCTCGGAAAACAGATGTGTCATAACCATACTCGTTCAGCTTATCCATCACCCTGGCAGGTGAAATGAAGTACATTCCTCCTTTAAAGAGCAAGAACTCTTGAGGTTCGATGCGAGCCGATTGAAAATTATAATTCTGAAAGCGATAGGCAGAATCATTTCTGAAAATGATAAAACGCCCCTGATCATTATAGTCAATTCTAAACAGGTCAGGATAACTCACAGCCTCATACCAAATAGCGGTATCTCTTACAGCTCCATTCTGGTTGTAGCGGATGGTTTCCTGAGTAAAAGTGAACTCTTTGAACCAATCACTACGATTCTTCACTTGCATTGCGTCCATCAATTGACCCGTGCTGGTGATTTGGGCATTCGAGATTTGAAAGGTAAAACCTAAGGCAAAGAGTAGGATAAATCGCTTCATGGAATAAAGCTAATACTATATAAAAACATAGGCACATGAGAACTTGCTAAAAGCACTTGACCAATCAAAGAAGTGTTCTTCATATAGACCAAAACAATGTTGACAATCACCCTAAATTTTAGCATCTTCAGGTCTGATTGCGATGGCAGCTCAGTGAAAAGATTTTTATTTCTCTTTATACTCCTTCAAGCCTTCTGGATTAATATCTCCATCGCACAGTCGACCCCAAAAACTGTTATCGCTGTATCCGGAGATGGTATTCATAAAATACTGATTAAGAATGGCTTTGATCCAATTAAGCATTACAAAGAGTTTGTTCGTTTGAACAAGAAGAACTTAAGCCGCTCCAATGGCCTCTTCATTGGAAAGAAGTATATTCTTCCAAATGAAATTACTAGTTCAACAGGTTCATTATCTCCTGATGACAAATCAATCAACTTTCCACTTTTTGGAAAAAAGTACGCCAAGGTAGCTATAGAAAGCAATGCACTTAAAGGGGCTATTTATTACCTTATTTCGGGCCATGGAGGTCCCGATCCGGGAGCTGTCGTAAAACGTAGCGGTAGAACCATATCAGAAGATGAGTATGCCTATGATGTAACCCTCAGATTGGCCCGAAGCCTATTGGCTCAAGGTGCGGAAGTTTACTTAATCATTCAGGATAAAAATGATGGAATTCGAGATGAGAGTATTCTCAAAGTTGACTACGATGAAATCAACTATCCGAATCAAAAGATTCCGAGAAGTCAGAAACTTCGCTTAAGGCAGCGAACGGCTTCCGTTAATAAGCTCTTCAAGCAAAATGGAAAGGCTTATCAACGGTTAGTAGTTACTCATGTTGATAGCCGTAGTCAAAGAGAGAAAATTGACGTCTTCTTCTATCATCACAAAAACAGTAAATCAGGCAAACGATTAGCCACTAACCTTCAAAAGACCTTCAAGCAGAAGTATGCCAAGTATCAACCGAATCGGAAGTATACCGGCACCGTAGAGAGTAGAAGCAACCTCTATGTTATTAGAAACACTCTTCCTCCTGTTGTTTATATAGAACTGGGTAATCTTAAAAACACAGCCGATCAGAGGCGTATTCTAAACGCCACTAACAGAGATGCCCTAGCTAAGTGGATTGCGGAAGGCTTAATGGCCGACTTTAAATCTTACTAAAGATCCTGAAAACAGTTTTCTTAAGATCTCAACTCTGGGATTATGAACAGCCAAAGAAGCCCATCAATTGCTTAATGGGCTCTTAAGGTAAGCTAAACTATCTGGCTCCTTTAGACTGTAAGAACTTAACTACCTCTCGATGTCTATTTCTCCAGGCAGCATCAAGTGCAGTCCCCTGTCCGGAATTCCGTTGATTAACATTGGCTCCTCTTTCCACCAGCAGCTTTACAACATCTAAGTGTCCGTTTCGTGCAGCAGCATTAAGAGGAGATCCTTGACCATCATTTTGCCTATCAACGTCAGCTCCAAGTTCAAGCAACAATTCCACGGTATCATAATGTCCATTTCGCGCGGCAGCATTCAGCGCGGACCCTTGCCCATCGCTCTGCCTATTGATGTTGGCACCTTTTGACAAAAGGAGTTTCACAGTTTCATTATGTCCATTTCTTGCCGCAGCATTTAATGCTGTACCCTGACCATCATTTTGGCGGTCGATATCCGCGCCTCGGGCTAGTAATAACTCCACAGTATCATCATGTCCATTTCGAGCTGCAGCATTGAGTGCTGAGCCCTGACCATCATTCTGGCTGTCAATGTCCGCACCTTTCGCTAAAAGTAATTCGATCATTTTGTTATGCCCATTTCTAGCGGCTGCATTTAATGCCGATCCTTGACCATCTCGCTGAGCGTTAATATTCGCACCCTCATCAATGAGTAGCTCAGCCACTGCTATATGACCGTTCCTTGCTGCCGCATTCAATGCTGAACCCTGACCATCATTCTGCTTATCGATGTCGGCACCTTTCTCTATTAAAAAGGCAACAGTTTCTAAATGGCCATTTCGTGCGGCCCCATTCAGTGCAGTACCCTGTCCATCATTCTGTCTGTTTAAATCGGCCCCTTGGTCCAGGGCATACTTGACTATGTCCAAGTGGCCGTTTCTAGCTCCACAGTGTAAGGCAGTCCCCTCACCGTCCGTCATATAATTGAGGTCGGCTCCTTCGGCAACCAGAAACTTTAAAAAATCAAGATGACCTCTGCTAGCTGCTTCTGTCATTGGTGAACCATGATCTCCTCTGTCAAAATCAGCTTTGGCACCAGCATCTACTAAGAGTTTACCTATTTCCAGGTTTCCAATTCTAGCGGCATTGGCCAATGGCGTTCGTGGGTAAGACCTACGCCAAGTATAACCTCTATCATCACGTTTGATGACCTCATAGCCAGGATCTGGGTCAGCACAATTCGGATCCTGGTCTTTCAGAAGTGTTTTAATACCCTCCAAGTCTTGATTGCGAACGGCCTCATTGAGTGCTTTGCAGCTATTTGCAAATGGCAAAAATCGTGATCCATCGTCCTCAGAGTCTTCTGAAGTCTTTTTAAGGTTATCATCTACTTCGGTTCGGCTTGATGGCAATTCACTAGTTTCCTGTTTTCTGTCAGCGTTTTTTCCATAACTCACATTAGGTTCGTTTAGAAAGACTACTAACAATAAGATAATTGGCGCTATTAAGGTGTATTTCCAATAACGCCTTTTGTTTGATTTTACGTTGTTCATTTTGAGTATACGTTGTTTGATTAATGACTGATTATAGTTGGTTGTGATCACCAATGGTTTATTTCCATTCGCAATCTTGACCAAATTCATTTGATAATTTTCCCGGACATCGGAAGCTCCATTGACCAAAAGATCATCCGTCTGGTATTCAATATTTTTCTCTATCTCCTTTCTTAGCAACCACACAAACGGATTGAACCACATCAGGATCAAAGTAATCTCCGAGAGCATTAAATCAATAGAGTGCCTTTGTTCTACATGTATTCTTTCGTGCAAGAGGATTTGCTCATACACCTCATAATCATAGTTCTCAGGGTTAATAAATATGTATTTAAAGAAAGAGCAGGGTGCCACATCCCCTGTGAGATTAACAATAATCACACCTTCATCTTCTATCGTGTCCTTAGCCTTTCGAACCTTGAGTAAGACCTGAGTGACTTGCCTGACCAGCCTAAAGGTCAAAACAACTACACCCAAGGCATAGATTAGCTTCAAGGCATCCGTTAAACCAAATTGAGACCAATAGCCAGGATTTATCGGCTGCACTGAAACTTCCGAATCAGTCGATGTCTTTTCCTTGGTAAAGGGAATATCAAATTGTTCTTTTGACTCCTCCTCTGCTACTCGCTCTTGCAATGGAACCTTTCTTGAAGACGGGGGCTCAGTTATCAGAGAGTTTCTAATCTCATTTGAGGTACTTCTGTCAATTAATGAATTCACGTATCCCTGATGCTTGTTTAATTCTGGCATGCTGACAAAAGGCAAAATGAAAGCTGCAAACAGACATAACAAGAGGTATATTCTGTTAGTCTTAAAGAGACTTTCCTTTTCCAAAAGGAGTTTGTAAAAGCCCAGAAGGACCATAATTACAACGCACGCTTTTATAATAGCAGGCCACATACTTAAGGTTTTTCAGACTTTATAATGCGAATCAATTCTTCCTTCTCTGTATCGCTGAGACTCTCTGTTTTAGCGAAGTGAGCTAGCATCTTAGGGAGCGAACTATCGAAGAATTTTTTCTTTATATCCTCAATATTCTCATCTCTATAATCTTCAAAGTCACGTGTTGGGCTATACTGATGAGTATTTCCTATCATCACAGACTTAAGTCCCCCTTTCTTTACCAAAATTTTTACAAGCGTAGCCACTGTATTATAGTGAGGTTTTGGATCTGGGAACTCATCCACAATATCTCTAATGACCGCTTGTTTTAGTTTCCAGACTATTTGCATAATCTGCTCCTCTCGTTTGGTAAACTCTTTCATATCATAAAATTCAAACATAGATACTAATTTATTAGTAGATATACTAATTTATTAGTAGGTCTTGATGTTATTATTTTCTGTAAGACGACAACCCGCATTAAACATTACAAAAAAACCCATTGAACAATCAATGGGTTTTTCTTCAAATTTTATCCTTTCTAGGGTATTTTAATATCTATTGCATTGTTTCCTGGCAGGGAATATTTACTGCCAAAAACATATAGGCTCAGGTTTTCGGATGAATCGTTCTTTATAGTCACGGTCGTCTTTGAAGCCGAAATCTTAAGGTTACGTTCTCTGAATTTAATCTTGAAAGAATATCCCTCCCATTGATCTGGCAATGAAGGACTGAAGTAGAGTTCTCCATTTCTAACTCTCATTCCAGCAAAGCCTTTAGCAAAAGCCATCCATGTTCCTGCCATTGAAGTCGTATGGCATCCATCTTCTGTATCGTTATTGTAATCATCTAAGTCCAAACGAGCCGTACGGATATACATCTCATAAGCTTTCTCCTTACGACCAAGCTTAGAGGCCAGGATTCCATGCACACAAGGTGATAGCGATGATTCATGAACTGTTAGTGGTTCGTAGAAATCAAAGTTCTTTTCAATCGTTTCTATATCAAACTCATCTTCGAAAAGGTAGACTCCTTGAAGCGTATCTGCCTGTTTGATATAACATGAGCGTAGAATTCTGTCCCAAGACCACTTCTGGTTAATGGGGCGATCATTCGGATTCATGTCTTCAGTTTTGATAAGCTCTTTATCCAAGAATCCATCCTGCTGTAAGAATACACCTAATTCTTCATCATAGCCCAGATACATATTGTCAAGAATATGCTGCCACTTCTCGGTTTCCTCAGCACCTTTAAAATTGACTTTCTCAAGGAGCGCTTTTAGCTTGGGACTATCCACATACTGTTGTAAGCCATCGATTGTATACTTCAGAGTCCATAAGGCCATTTTACTGGTATACCAGTTATTGTTGACGTTGTTCTCATATTCGTTAGGGCCTGTTACACCCAACATTACATACTGCTCCTTGGCCTTAGACCATTGTACGCGTTGCGCCCAGAACCTTGATATAGCAATCAATACCTCTAAGCCATAGTCAACTAGGTATTCATTATCTCCATGGTAATTGATATAGTCATAAATAGCATATGCTATAGCGCCATTTCTATGAATCTCTTCGAAGGTAATTTCCCACTCATTGTGACACTCTTCACCATTCATGGTTACCATTGGGTAAAGAGCTGCGCCATCGGTAAAGCCCAGTTTTTCCGCATTTTCAATGGCTCTACCCAAGTGTTTATAACGGTACATCACAAGGTTTCTAGCAACTTCCTGATCAGAGGTTGCCAAGTAAAATGGCAAACAGTAAGCTTCTGTGTCCCAATAAGTACTTCCACCATACTTCTCTCCTGTAAATCCCTTTGGACCAATATTCAGGCGTTCATCTTTACCAGTATAAGTTTGATTCAATTGAAAAATATTGAATCGAATACCCTGTTGTGAAGACACATCTCCATCAATCGTTATATCACTCTTTTTCCAGCTTTCAATCCAGGCGGCTTTTTGCTCGTCCATCAAGGCATCAAAGCCTATGGCCATCGCTTCTTCTACCTGTGTCTGACACTCTTTGGCCAACATGTCTTTCTGAAAGTTCATGGAAGAGATATTCGCTGCATACTTGTAGATGGTAAAGGCCTCTCCTTCTGAGACACTTCCTGTTTCGCTCACCTCTACGTACTTATCCCGGTCGGAACTTGTTCTTCCCTGAGAAGACCATGATCCCCCAATTTCAAACGACATACCTGTCGCTACCCAAAAATCCGTCTTCTTAGTGCTGGCCACAATATAAGAGAAATCGGATACGGCCTGCTTGGATTGTTCTACCCAAAACTTCTCATCATAGTTAGAGTCAGCATTGACTACATCAAAATCGACATAAGGAGTGATTTTAGCTTCTCCTGAGAAATTCAAAGGGGTTACTTGATAAGCGATAGCGCCAATCCGATTACGCACCATACTATTAAACCTTGTGGTAATGACTGAAACAGACTTTCCACTAGGCAGTGTGGCCGTAAAAGAACGCTGTAGATAGCCCTCTTTCATATTCAATTCTCTTCTGAAATCAGAGACTTCAGCAGTATGAAGATCTAAAACTTCACCATCAAATTCGATATTAATCCCTATCCAGTTGGCTGCATTCAATACTTTAGCGAAGTACTCTGGGTAACCATTCTTCCACCATCCAACTCGGGTCTTATCTGGGTAATAAACACCAGCGACATAGTTGCCTTGAAGTGTGTCTCCTGAGTATTGTTCTTCGAAATTGGCGCGTCCACCGAACATACCATTTCCTATACTGAATATACTTTCTGAAATTCTATTGTACTCTGGAACAAAGCCTTCTTCTATGATCGACCAAGGATCATGCTTGATGTAATTCTTCATTACTGTATAATGCTTTTAAAAAATCAATATCTACTTTGGTTAAATCGCTGATCACTACATCAGCTTCTGATAGCACCTTTGGGTCTCCTACTCCAATGCATTTCATTCCCGCAGCCTTAGCGGCTTTCACACCTGATATGGCATCTTCCAAAACCAAACAGTCTTCTGGTAAGAAGCCAAGTTGTTCTGCTCCCCTTAGGAATACTTCTGGATTTGGTTTTGACTGGGTGATTTGATTGCCATCGACAATCACTTCAAAGACCTTATCAAGCCCTACACACTTTAAAATAGTAGGTGTATTCTTACTGGCGGACCCAATGGCTATAGCAATACCGTTGGCCTTGAGTTGATCAATGAGATCAACGACACCGGGCAAAATATCTTCTGGCGTCATTGAGGAGATGATCTCCACATATATCTCATTCTTACGTTCTGTATAGGCCAAAACCTCTTCATCAGTCTTTTCAATATTCCCTAAGGAGAGTATGTGTTTCATAGAGTCGAAACGGCTTACTCCTTTGAGGTTTTCGTTCTCCTCTTCGTCAAAGGGTACACCTACTTCATCCGCCATGGCCTTCCAGGCAGTGTAGTGTGCTGGTACGGTATCAACTATGACACCGTCCAGGTCAAAAATGCATGCTTTAGGTAAAATCATTTAAAATCAGGATAGTGACCTCGCATCATATCTTCGGTCTCAACCAGAGACTTAAAGACTTCGAAGGTCGTGCCTTGTGTACGTTGTGCGCCAAGTGCATTGGCATACATGGCAGATAAAATGAAGTCGTCCTCACCATCTTTCAATCCATAAGCCAAGCCTCCTGCAAAAGAGTCTCCACAGCCCGTTGTATCTATCACTTGCTCCATGAAAATGGATGGTACAAATTCCTCTTTCAACTCACCATTCGGTTTCGTAAATACTTTGCAACCAGACGCATCTGTGGTGACTATTAATGCTTTTGGACCTTTGTCTAAGATGTAATCAGCCATAGGTCTTAAGTGGTCTTGTCCAATATCATCCAGAAGATCTGTCAATTCGCTTTCTGCATATTCATGCTTATACCAGGTACACCATGACTCTTCAAGATTCATTTTAAGCACATCGATATATGGCAACCACAGGTCTCTTTCTACCCAAAATTTCTTATGCCGATCTCCTCCTATGGTCATGGTATGAGTAGGTCCGTGCCCATCGAAAATTATAGTCCCCGAGCTATGCTCCTTGAGATACTTTAGGGTATCCAAAACGATCTCATGATCTGTGATGGGAACAAACACGAAAGCATCACAATCAATATAAGGTGCTAAATCCTTAGGCATGATTGGATTCATAAATGCCGTCTGCTTTTCTTCTCTAAAATTCTGATCTATGAATTTGAGTTTGATCACGTCCCCACTATCCGCTTCGTCACTCACACCCGACATATCAATCGCTGGAAATGGTTTGAATATTTCCTGTACGGCCGGAGTATCTATCTTACGGATGTGTGAAATCGGGTAAACCGTACCCTGGCCTCTTAGTAATTGAGCCAAGCCGATCACCGGGTGAGTAATACAGCCGTACTTTTCGATCACTTCTCCTCTATGGGTAGTGATGTGGTCTCTCGGGATTGGACCAACAACCGCTACTTTGTATTTTCTGCTCATTTTATCACTAGCTAAAGTATATCCAAAGCGCTGCGATTATCGCAATAAGTACAATGGTTAGCAAAGTATCGAGCTTCTTTTTCCCTGATTCCGTTTGCACTCCACCTTCATAGGTGATTCCATCGGTCTTTTCGGGTGCTGGAGCTGGGGTCATCAAACTCACAACAACTAAAACGATGCTACAAATGACAAATAAGAAAATGGCAAAATGGAGGAAGTTGAATGTCGCAAAATCATACATGATCCCCGACAAAGAGTTTTGCATTTGTTCCAAGATGAATCGCAAAGCCCCAATACCTAGGCCAGTCAAAAGAGCGGCCATTGCCCCTTGCCCGTTCAAACGTTTAAAGAAAATACCGAGTAAGAAGACCGCTGCAATTGGCGGAGAAATATATCCTTGCACACTCTGCAGGTATACAAAGAGTGAATCACTGACATTCTCCATAAACGGAATCCAAAGTAAACCGATAGCCACCATAATGATGGTTGCAATTTGTCCGATGACGACTAACTTCTTTTCTGGGGTTTCTGGCTTCCACCTTTTGTAAACATCGATTGTAAAAATTGTTGAGCACGAATTAAAAACAGAGGATAATGAGCTCATCAATGCTGCGAGTAAACCGGCTATTACCAGACCTCTAAGTCCTGCAGGAACCATAGCCTTGACCATTACGATAAGCGACTGATCGTTACTCTCTAGTTGCAACACTCCTTTTTGGGAAAGTGCGTAAGCGATAATGCCAGGCACGACAAATAAGAATAATGGCAACATCTTTAAAAAACCGCCAAAAATGGTTCCTTTTCTCGCTTGTTCTATGTTTCTGGCTGAGAGCACTCTTTGCACTATATATTGGTCGGTACACCAATACCAGATTCCTAAGATTGGCGCTCCAAAGAGAATTCCTGTCCAAGGAAAGTCGGGATGATCCATGGGTTGCCACATATCAAAGTAACTATCTCCGACTGTTGCCTGAAGCTCTCCCCAACCACCAAGTGCCTGAAGACCGAAAATTGTAACAGCAATAGAACCACCGATCAATACGAACATTTGTATCATATCGGTGTATAATACTGCTTTGAGTCCTCCGAAAATTGTGTATATACCAGTAGCCACCACAATAATCAGTGCCCCAGTCCAAAACTCTACACCTATTGCTGTAAAAACAATAGCACCAGCAGCAATGGTTACAGATATCTTGGTTAAAATATACGCTATTATTGAGACCCAGGTAAGATAGGTTCTTGCCCCTGAAGAGTACCTTTTTTCTAAAAACTCGGGCATGGTAAAAACACCACTGCGGACATAGAATGGTACAAATACCCAACCCAGAAGCAGCAACATAAAGCCTGCGAGAATTTCGAACTGCCCAACTGCTACTCCTGAGCTTGCACCGGAACCTGCAAGCCCTACTAAGTGCTCCGAACCAATGTTGGAAGCAAATAATGAGGCACCGATTACAAACCAACCTACATTCTTACCTCCTAAAAAGTAATCTGATGAAGAGGCATTTACTTTTTCTTTGATTGTGGCCCAGGCGGCAATACCAAAGACCAATAAAAAGTAGCCAGCTATAATGACATAATCGAGGCTAATTAAATCTACCATGTTTATAAGTTAAGGTTGAGTTGTATTAAAAGCTATATATCCTGACGTAATCCACTTCCATAGATTGTGGCCATATGGAGTCATCAACTCCATGAGAACCACCCCAGGACCCTCCAACGGCTAAGTTCAATATTACATAAAAGGGATGATCAAAAGGCCAATCATTCGAGTCCTTCCTTGTATTCTCAAAAGTGTGATATTGTTCTCCATCAATGAACCATTCAATTTTATCGGCTGTCCATTCAATGGCATACTCATGAAAAGCCTCTGAAGCATCTGCGATCATAGTAGAATCACCTTTTTGTGTTCCATTCATATGATTAAATGATTGGGTGTGCACAGTGCCATAAATCATTCCCGGATTGTAACCGACATGTTCCATAATGTCGATTTCTCCACTGCTAGGCCAACCACCATACTTATTCTTTGTGGGGAGCATCCATATAGCAGGCCATGTTCCAATTCCGTGAGGCAGTTTAGCACTTACTTCAATCCGACCATACTTCCAATCACCTCTATTTTTTGTCATGACCTTAGCTGAAGAGTATGCACTATTCTCTATAGAGTCATGTAAAGCAGTAATGATAAGTTTACCATCCTCAATTCTTAGATTTTCAGAACGATCGGAGTAATATTGAAGCTCGCTATTGCCAAATCCACAAAGCTGTGGGCAACCATCGCCTGTAGAGATCAACCATTTGTCTTTATCAAGCGTTGTACCATCAAATTCATCAGACCAAATCAATTTTGGCTCATTTGACCTGGCGCTCAAAAGAATTAATAACAGGAGTATTCCTGAAGCCGTAAAGCCGAGTGGTTTTACAAGCTTTTCTCTAAAAGTCATTCAATGTGTTTTAAATCAATGATGTTTCCTCCATTTCATTGTTTTCTACACAATTCAAAACTACAAGAAAAAGCCAAAGTGAAAATTACTTTGGCTCTAATTTCATAATTCAAAGCTACAACTGACTCTCAATTTGGTCAGTCAGTCAATTCATATACTCTGACATAATCCAGAATGAATTGTTGACTCTGAATACTTGGGTCAATGACGCCTCCCATTCCACCACCCATAGCAAGGTTTACAATGAGGTTCTGAGGCTTGTTAAAAGGCCATTCTAACACATCAGCTGTTTTGTCATAAGTGTAATAATATTCGCCATCCAAATAAGCTTTCACACCGTCAGGTGTCCACTCAATGGTGTAATTGTGGAAGGTATTGGTCATGTCCTCCACCTCTTTCACGGCAGTAATGTGAGTCCCTTCCTTGAAATAGTAGGTTCTGGTGTGGCAAGAGGCGTGATTGATACCATTTCCTGTCTCGTCATCAATCTCACTACCTATATTCTCGAGGACATCAATCTCACCGCAGTAAGGCCACGAAAGCTCGTCTCTATATTCATCACCCAGAAGCCAGCCAGCAGCCCAAGTCCCATCTTTAGAAGGAGACTTAGCCCGAAATTCTATCTTCCCATAGAGGAAACTTACTTTTCCTCGTGTAGTCAATCGTGCAGAAGTCCAATCTTGTCCCATATCATTCTTGTGCGCCTCAATGATGAGGTTGCCATTTTCAACCCGAGCATTTTCTCTTCTATCCTTGGTATAGTACTGTGGTTCATTGTTACCCCAACCCCAGTTTCCAACGTCATAAGTCCATTTGGTTAGATCCGGTGCCCCATCTACATCAAACTCATCTGACCAGACCAATTTCCACTTCGAACCTGTCGTACTTTGAGTCATGGATTCAGGAGTTATTTCATGGTCAATCATTTTAGTGAATTGAACATGATCCACCTCAACGTCACCTGACATATGTAACTTCATTTTATGAGTACCCTCATTTAAAGGGCTACCATCTTTTCCCACCAAAGTGTAATCTTCGCTATTGGCCATCATAGCTCCAGTGATATTGTAAGTTCTCCCGTCCGGGTTATCATGATAATCTTCTAGCCAAACAGAGCCATTTCCTCTTGTTAAGACTTCAGTCCTATATCTACCCACATCAGGTATATTTAACTCAAAGGTCACCCATGAATCCCCAGATGACTTAATGCTTGAGTTATCCTTCACTACATTTCCGGATGATTCTTTGAAGTTTTCAGCTTCGAATACTGCATCTGCATCCATCGTGGTTTCATCTCCAGAAGTTTGTCCACACCCAATGCAAAGAAACAGAGAGTACTAGTATTGAAAAATATTTTAAATACTTCATTGAATTACTTTTTAACCAAGATACTTTCCAATTCCTCAAGGCTCTTGCCTTTTGTCTCAGGTACCTTAAGAAGAATAAATACTAAGCCAAGGACAGCAAAAACTCCATAAATCAGAAAGGTCATCGAAACTGCCTAAGGTCGATAACTCCCATGGGGAAGACAGATTGAACACCTGCACTGACCATTGAGTTAACAAACCCAACAAAGGAGATGGCAACGGCCTTAATCGATAGTGGGAATAGCTCTGAAAAGAGCACCCACATAACCGGACCTAATGAAATGGCAAACGAAGCGATAAAGCCCCAAAATACCTACTAAAATAAGTGTAGGATTCATTTCTATCGCGGCAGTGATGAGCTCTGATTCATAAATCTTTGCGTCCTCAGGACCCAAAGCTTCTCTCAAGGCTTTTTTATAAACTACATCATTCTCAAAACTATTACCCACCAGATTGTCAAGCTTGGCTAATTCAATTTCAGCAGACAAACCGGACAGGTTTTCTTCTTTCAACTCATAAGTAGCCTGACTAAAGCCATAGCCAATGATGAACATGAAAATGGCAATGCCTGCCACACCGAACGAAAGAAGCTTTTTCCTTCCCAGTCGGTCAATATATATCATTGCGATAATTGTGAATACCAGATTGACGAGCCCAACGATAATTGCTTGTTGAAAAGCTGCATCAGTCCCCCCTCCGGTTTGCTCAAAAATCATTGGTGCGTAGAAGAAAACTGAATTAATTCCAGTAATCTGTTGAAGGATACCCACAACCAAACCAATGGTTAGAACCAGTCCCATCGCTGGTTTAAACAAAGCACTTAACGGAGCTTTTGGTTTTCCTTCATCGGCTGCTAGCGTTGCCTTGACCCCTGCTGCGTCTGCTTCAGCCTCTTCCTCGCTCCTAAACATTTTCATTACACTCAAGGCCTCTTCGTCATGGCCTTTCATCAATAGCCACCTTGGACTTCTTGGTACTACATATAGTCCAAAAAAGTATAGTACAGCAGGAAGCGCCTCTAATCCTAGCATCCAACGCCAATTGTGCTCTCCAATCCCCAGACTCTCTACCCAGGTAGCATCTGAATCTCCCAGAGACAGAATCAGATAGTTAGTAAAGAAAGCAAGCGATATTCCGATGACAATATTGAGCTGGTTGAAGGAAACCATTGTTCCTCGAATTTTCGGGGGTGCAATCTCTGCGATATACATAGGAGCAAGAATCAAGGATGCTCCCACTCCAATACCACCCAGCATTCTAAATATCAAAAACAGAATGAAATTGGGTGCCATAGCGGACCCTACAGCGGATACCGTGAAAATAATTGCACATGCCTTAAGTACCACCCTTCTACCAAAGCGATCGCTTATCGTGCCAGAAAAGAGCATTGCGACAGCGGCAATGAAGGTTAAAGAACCAACAGATAGCCCAAGTTGGGCATCCGTCATATCAAATTCTATTTGTACAAACTTGTTAACACCGGAGATTACAGAAGCATCGAAGCCCATTAGCAATCCTCCGAGCGCAACAATTGCCGCAACCTTATAGGTAAATCGTGATTGACTTTTCATAAGAAGAGGTTAAGTAAAAGATTCGGATCTTACTGGAAGACCCGAATATAGTCTACAATTAAATACTGGGGAAATGTAGTAGTGCTGTTCGGAGCACCTGGCCAATTTCCACCAACAGCTAAATTGAAAATGAAGAAAAAACTATTTCTAAATTCACTGAGTTGCGCTGGACTTGTGTCAATGGCATGATATTCTTGATTATCCATGTACCAAGTGATCCTAGACGATGTCCACACAATTGAAAACACATGGAATTCATCATTGAAAGTACCTGAGGGTAGTGCCACATCGCCTCCAAAACTAGCATGCTGCCCATCATGTTGCCAATGTACAGTACCATGCACTGTATTTTCACGACCACTTCCGCCAATCATTTCCATGATATCAATCTCACCAGATGCAGGCCAGCCTACAGTACTAAAGTTTGATCCCAACATCCATAGTGCTGGCCAAATGCCTTGGCCTTCAGGAAGAGCCGCTCTGATATCAATACGACCATATTGAAAGTCTTCTTTTCCTTGGGTGATCATCCTGGTTGAAGTATAATCATAACCTTGAAAACTCTCCCGCTTAGCTTCAATGATCAAATGACCATCTTGTGTATAGGCATTTTCAGAACGATAGTATTGAAGTTCATTATTTCCCCATCCATTGGTTCCGTTACCAATTTCAAAGGTCCAATCCGATTGATCTATTGTCGCAGCAGAGAAATCATCTTCCCACACCAAAGTCATATTTGGATAGGAAGTCGGTGAAGTAAAACCGGTGGCAGGAATATCTACACCTGAATCGGTGCCATCGTCATTATCATCAGGGGTGTCACTATCACCTCCTCCATCACAGGACATAATTCCTAGAATTAAACCCAGACAGCCTATTCTCAATAGCTCTTTCATAATCTTAGGTATAAAAAAAGCACCCACCCTACACTATGAATGACTTCACAGGAGAGCAGGCGCCTTAAAAGAGCATCTTATTGTCTTATCAGTCTAAATGTCCAGTGAACACCTGCAACTGTCTCTATTCTAAGTTCCATTCTCAGCTCAGCACCAGTTTCTGTTACTGACTGCACCTGATAGGTAATTGAAGATTGGAAATCCGTAGCACCAATATGGTTACCCAACTCACCAGCGTTAGTCACTTTAGGAAGCCCTAGGTAAGCAGCGGAACCATTTACTGTGAGTGTAGCACCGTTAAAAGAATAAGTGAATGCACCTCCATTCACCGGAGCAATTGGTGCACCACAGAAATCACCAGCGTTTGTCTGCCAGTTTTCTAACCAAGTATCAGCTCCTACATCGATAGTGAATGTACCATCTGCAGCGAAAGTATAAGTATCGTCATAGAAACAAGCCCTGGCAGTTACATCTGCGTCAGGAATAGCCCACCATTCACCACTACCAGGGTTAGGACCAACGGATAAAGATCCAGCAATTGGCTCCATTACCCACGTACCCGTAATATCTGGAATTGCACTGGCTACCGTAAAGTCTGCCATAGCCGTGCCCGTATTACCATTGGTATCGGTTGCAGAAACCGTAATTGTGTGATCACCAGCCGTTAAACCCGTTGCCATAATAGTTCCATCCCAGCTGTCTCCAGAAGGGGTCAAAGTACCATTCGCCACTTGTGCACCACCAGACGTAATACTCCAAGTACCGCTAGCAAGTGTACTTGTTGTACTTCCTTCAGCACCATCATTAAAAGTTACACTTAAAGAGAATGTACTTCCTTCTACTAAACCATCAAACGCTCCAATTGTAATGGTAGGTTCGACATCTACTATATCAAAGTCCGCGTTTCCATTGTCGCAAGAAGCGACTGCCACTACTAGAGCGAGTGACAATAAACTTGAGAGAAATTTATTTTTCATAGTGTTAATTTTTGCTTCAATGTCCACTACTCTTTAATCAGATGCAACAAAATTACCTTCACAAGAACACATCAGATGTATAAAATCATATACGTCAATAACTCATCAATAGCAGTAAATTATTTGGTTTAAGGTGAATAATACCCATTTTTATAAAATCAAAAATCATACAAGCAAAATCATCAATTTCACAATCGTCAATTCGTCTTTGATCATATATGATCTCATAATGAGATTTCGAAAAGCGTTTTTCTTAGTCAGCTTCATACTAATATCCGCACCGGTTCTTCCTCAAGGTAGTCGTCTGCAGGGACTGCCTTTGATTCAGAACTATGGACCTGAAGAGTATAATGCCGGTATTCAAAATTGGTCTATTATTCAACAGTCTAACGGGCTTTTGTATGTGGCTAACAACATGGGGCTTTTGGAGTTTGATGGCCATGACTGGCAGAGGTATTCTGTACCCAATAGAACTAAAGTAAGAAGTCTGTTCATAGATCAAAGTCATAAAATCTATGCGGGCTCTCAAGGAGACTTTGGCTACTTCTCCACAAATGAAAAGGGAACATTGGCCTACACTTCCTTAGCTGACTCATTGCCTGGTGGTTTTCGGGATTTCGATGAAACTTGGAAAATTTATGGTCAAGACAATTTGGTTTACTTCTGCACCTTTTCAGAAATCTTTGTTTATGATGGGGCAAAGCTCGATGTAGTAACCTCGGACTTTCCATTAGAGATCTCCTTTTTTCATAATAATCAATTATATACTCAGGAATGGGGCAAAGGTCTTTCAAGGCTAGAAAACAATCATTTAAACTTGGTTACCAACGGGGATTTTTTCAGTGACAAGCGCATTTCCAACATCTTTAACTATGACAATGAAAACTGGCTCATAAGCACCTTTGATCATGGGCTTTTTATGTACAATAATGGAATCATTAAGCCAATGTCGGTTGACCCTACCTTGGACTTAAAAAGGTTGATTGTCAATTATTCTACTAGGCTGAGTAATGGACAAATTGCTTTAGGCACCCAGAATGGTGGACTGGTCATTATCAATAAAGAAGGTCAACTCATTGTGCAGATCGATCAGTCTACGGGCTTAAGAGATAGAACTGTCAATTACATCTATGAGGACCTTCAGAGTAATCTCTGGTTGACCTTGAATAATGGTATTTCCAGAGTAGATCTCAATTCCCCATTTACCCTTATCAATGAACGTATGGGGCTTAGCGGCACCGGATATGCTGCTTTGAATACACCAGAGGGGATTTACCTGGGCACTAATAATGGACTTTACCTTTTCAATAATGATCAAATGCGTTTTATAGAGGGCACCGCTGGACAGGTCTACTCCATTCAGCGTATAGCAGATCGGCTATTCATTGGACATCACAATGGCCCGATGGAAATCAAAAGAGGAAAGTCGGTACAGCTCTTTGGAGAAAAAGGCGCTTGGGTCTTTAAGAGACACCCAAAATTGACCGATGTTGTCCTAGAAGGGACATACCTTGGCCTTAACCGATTCGATTTGTCTGAGAGTCAAAATCCTAACTTTCAGAAACTACAAGGCTTTAGCGAATCATCCAGAGT